>NZ_QKVL01000099.1 GCF_003231275.1 Pseudomonas huaxiensis | reverse complement strand
CGGCTTGACGATGGAAAGCACCACGCCGCCCTTGATGACGACCCCATGCGAAGTCGCACCGCGCTTTAGCCAGCGCTCGGCCCGTACCTGTGACCAGTCGTACGCCACCGGCTGGACCCGCCAGCGTTCGAAGGGGTTCCACCAGCGGTAGTTGAAGTTGTAGGCATAGAGGCGTTGGCGGGTGCGGTTGAAGCGAAGCGGTTGATCTCGGGGAGGTGCTGCATCGACTTTCACACAGAGCAGTAGTGACCAGACTGCAACGAAGACCCCGGGGAAAAAGATGCTCCATTCTTCGACGCTGAGTTCACGCCAGTCTGACAAGAAAAGCCATAACACTATGGCCAGTTGGAAACTGAAAATTGGCGCAAACCAGATCACCAAACCCCTGAAAAGTGCTGAGGACCGTGGCAGTTCCAGAAAAACATCATCCTGATGGTTGGGCGTATCGAATCCCAGAGCCGGCATTACGATCGGCACTTCATCGGGGTGAGGTAGGTCTTCCTGCCATCCAGAACAAGAGGGAACGAGCTTAGGTCTTTTCACATGAAGCCCCACTGCCATCCAGCAATCTTGTCTTCCCTCACGATCAGTCGGGCCATCCCCGATTCATCACTCTTGTCGGGCCAGTAGGACACCTCAAGCTCCAAAGCGTGAAAATCAAGAACGCCCCAAAAGACAATAGAGCCCATGATCTCGAGCGTTTTTGACTCTGCATCGTAAGTAACGACTGGAGCCGTGGTGTCAGGCTCGTAACCCGGCTGCTTCCAGAAAGCGGGAGCCGGCAAAGGATCATTCGTCCCTCCGGTACGCCCGCCAGCGATCATCCCTCCTGGTGTTTCACCTGGCCGGTATGCCCACAGCGTCCACTCGTAAGACGACGCGCCAGGGTCATATCCTGGAAGGACGACGTTGTACTCCATGGTTCCACCGCGGCCTGATACCTCGTCACCCCGCCTCTGGATCCGCGCCTTCACGTCAAGGTCAGCGGTTAAGCCCAACAGCGCGGCGTTCAGAGCGCCTATCGCCGTATCCATGTCGTGAGCGTCTTTCCAGCGACGGTGTTCTTTCGGCAGCCCCCAAAGTGAGTGCTGCGCCCACAATTCCAATGGTTGCGACTCTTTACCCTTCGCCCAGACCGCAAATCCATACGCAACAAAACCTAGTAATACGGCGATCGCGAGCGGGACGAGCAGTACGTTTGCCGCTCCAATGGAGCCCCAGACCCCAGCTAACGCTGAGCCTGTTGCCATTAGAGATGCTATTGCGTAAAAATTTCTCGCCGCTTTATCACCAACCCCGTGCGTACGCCCCGCCGCCAACGCATACTGCATCCCCTCCACCGCACTCGCCATCGACACAATCGCACTGCCGAACTGAAGAATCCGCGCCCCCACCTTCACCGTACTCACCGTCCCAGCCGAGTGAACCGGGAGGGTCCAGTCAGGCCGAACTGCCCAAACCGCCGCGCCGACGATCTCAACACCTGCCCCCATATTCCCTACCGAAGCCGCCATGAACGCGGCAAAAGCCTCGGGACGCTCATCGCCAAACGCTTTGAGCAGGCTTCCGTAGCTTTTGCGCAGGGAATCCTGCTGGAACCAAAGACTGCCAAGAGCCAGTCCCAGATTGAATACTCCTGTCCCACCCATCCTTGCGGCGTTGCGCATGCTGCGCATCGTGTCCTGGGCGAACAGGCGGGCGACTTCGCCATTGAGGCTCAGGTGGCGGGCGAAGTCGTCCATGCCGCCCTTGAGGGCACCCACATCGATGCTGACGGGACGCAGGGCATCGCCGATGCCGTCGCCGATGCCGTCCCGCAGTTTTTCCAGGCGCACCCGCAGGTCCTCGGCGCTCTCCATCGTCCAGAGCGTGACGTCGATCAGCTTTCCATAGCTGCTTGCCAAGGCGGGGATGGGGGGGCCACTGAGCAGCATGGCCCGCACCTTGCGCGCGGCCGGTTTGCGAAATTGCTGGTCCAGTTGCGCGATGAAGCGCTCGGTCCCTTCGTAGAGCACCTCATTGAGCAGCGTGAGGTACTCGCCCGCCTTGAGCGCAACCGTGACCTGCGTGACCCGCACACCGGAAAACCGCAGCCAAGCCTCTCGGTGCATATGCCCCACCAGCGCGTTGGTGTGCTCCGAAATATGCTTGCCGAGGGCGTTGCTGGCCGTGGCGGCACCGCCGAGCAACTGGCCGACGGCCGCCTGCACCGACGACCTCATGAGCGCCGTGCCCTGATCGGTTGTGATGAGGGTCTTGATGCCGTGATAGAGCCGGGTCCGCTCGGCGTCACTCAGGTCTTGGCGCAGTTGCTCGAGCCACCCTTTGTCCTTGGCCACCAGCGCCTGGTAGAGCAGGCTGTTGCGGTCGTCCAGTTGTTGCTTCCAGAGTCGTTGGGTAGCGTCCAGTTTGTCGTTGTCGATGAGTCCGGTCGGCCCACCGGCAAGGCACTGCCCCACCATGCAGATGAATGCCGCCACAGACTCGACGTGGTGAACGCTGTAGTCGTAGCGGGTGGCCAGTTGAAAGGCCGGGCTCTGAAAGTGAGTCGCGTAGTGTTCGCCGACGTCGTCGATGATCTGTTGCCAGCCCGCGAGCGTTTTCTCGACCTTGGTCTGGAAGTCCCCGCGGGCCTTTTCGTCGTAGCGGTCGCCGAGCCGGTCGCGGACATTGGCCTGTTCCTTGGCGATCCTGCGTTTCGTCTCCTTCTCCAGATCAAGGCTTGGCAGGGGCGCCCTGTAGGACATCGGCCTGGCGTTGTAATCACGATGAGTCTCAACCGCCGTCTCTGCATCCTTGATCGCCTGTTTTTCCGCCCTGTCGAGGTACACCTTACGAATACCCAGCAACGCCTGGGAAGTGAGTTGCTCGAAACGTCGCTGCGGTTCGGCGCGCCACTCCTGCATGTGCTGGTAGCGAATCAGGCGCTGGGCGTTGAGCTCTTGCACCACGCCGACAGGGTCGGGCAGGACCAGGGCCAGCACACCGTTCGGCAGCTCGTGCTCCTCAGTCATCGTGCGGACATGGCCTGCCAGGGCTCGCAGTCGGCTATTGCGCGGGTAGAAGCCGTGCACGCTGTGAAAATCGCCCGCCATGGGCTGGGCGTATTCGAGCACCTGATGCATCTGCAGGTCGGCTTCGGTCATGGCGATCCCGACGCTGGCG
>NZ_QKVL01000098.1 GCF_003231275.1 Pseudomonas huaxiensis | reverse complement strand
TACCCGCAACACACCCACTTCGACGGATTGAACAGGGGAGACAGCAACCATGGCGGCGAAAGCGAATACCCAGTTCTTCACCATCCTCGCCCAGGACCCGGCGGTGGCCAGCCCGGACGGCACGCCGCTGTTCGCCAAGGTCAGCGTGCCGCTGGAGTCACTGGCGGACGGGCCCACCGGCTACCGGGTCAAGGTGATCGACTTCGACGCCTCGGCCAATCGCCTGTACATCCCGCACACCTACCAGCAGGCGCCAGGCGATAAGGCCGTCGACCCCTTCGATCCGCCGCAGGCCGGCGTGCTGGCAGACCCGCGCTTTCACTGCCAGCAGGTCTACGCGGTGGTCATGCGTACCCTGTCGCGCTTCGAACTGGCGCTGGGCCGACGGATTGCCTGGGGCTTCGACGGGCACCAGTTGCACATCGTCCCCCACGCCTTCGTCGAGGCGAATGCCTTTTACTCGCGGGACGACCGCGCGCTGATGTTCGGTTACTTCCAGGACGGCGACGACTGGGTGTTCACCGCCCTCTCCCACGACATCGTTGCCCACGAGGCAACCCACGCCATCCTCGACGGCCTGCGCGCCGGCTTCATGAACGCCTCGGGCCCGGACCAGGCGGCTTTTCATGAAGGCTTCGCCGATGTGGTGGCGCTGCTCTCGGTGTTTTCCCTGCGCGAGGTGATCGAGTTCGCCCTGACCCGCTATCGCGGCGTGGATATCCAGCAACAGGACGGCGTGCGCCTGATCGACGGCGACGCCCTGGAAATCGACGCCCTGGCCGACACCCTGCTGTTCGGCCTCGGCAAGCAGTTCGGCCAGGCCATGACCGGCCTGCGCGCCAACCCGCTGCGCCGTTCGGTGCAACTGCGCCCGTCCACCGACTACCTCGACAGCCCCGACTACGCCGAGCCCCACAGCCGTGGTGAGATCTTCGCCGCGGCCATGCTGCGCAGCATGCTGGAGCTGTGGGTGGCGCGACGCAAATCCCTCGGCACCTTCGGCAACAACCGCTACAACCTCGACGCGGTCATCGACGAAGGCGCCAAGGCCGCCGACCAGTTGCTGACCATCGCTATCCGCGCCCTCGATTACGCGCCGCCGCTGGACCTGGAATTCGGCCACTACCTGGCCGCGCTGCTCACCGTGGACGCCGAAGTGGCGCCGGACGATTCGCGCTACAGCTACCGGCAGATCATCCGCGACACCTTCGCCGCCTACGGCATCCAGGTGCCCGCCGGGCGCACCGACGCCGATGGCTGCTGGCTGACCTTCGCCGACAACGAGAAGATCCAGTACCGCAGCAGCCACTTCGACTCGATGCTGCGCGACTCCGAAGAAGTGTTCCGTTTCATCTGGGAAAACCGCGAAACGCTGCACATCGACACCGACGCTTACACCGAGGTGACCTCAGTCCGCCCCAGCCTGCGCTTCGGCCCGGATGGCTTCATCCTGCGCGAGACGGTCTGCGAGTACACCAGCCGGGTCAATCTGTTCGGCGCCGAGTTCAAGGCGGTGTTCAAGGAACCGCGCCCGGCGTGGATGACGACCACCGACGCGATGACCGTGTATGGCGCCGGAACGCTGATTTTCGATCAGTACGGGCGCATCAAGTACCACATCGACCGCCCGCTGACCGATGCCCGCTGGCAGGTGCGGCGCCTGGAATGGCTGTACGGTCCCGAGAGCAACGGCGCGGCACCTGGCTCCGCCGCCGACCTGGTGCGCATCCACCGGGCCCGGGCCATGCAGCCGCCCGCCGGGGAGGTGCAGTCATGAGCCCGGTCCGCCTGCATTTGTTCGCCTACCAGGTGGGTTTCGGCGACTGCTTCCTGCTGCGCTTCGTCTACCCGGACGACAGCCAGCGCCATGTACTGATCGACTTCGGCACCGTAAGCATGCCCAAGGGCGTGAGCAAGTCCGGTCAGATACTCAAGATCGCCAACGACATCAAGGACCGTTGCGGCGGCAAGCTGCAGGCGCTGGTGGCCACCCATCGCCACGCCGACCATATCAGCGGCTTTACCCCCGGCAAGGACGGCCAGGGACCGGGCGATATCATTCGCGCCCTGGAGCCGGACGTGGTCCTGCAACCCTGGACCGAGCAACCGGACCTCCCGGAAAAAGCCACCGCGCCGCTGGCCAGTGCCCATGCCCAGGCTCTGGATGGCATGAACCAGCTCGCCGAAAACCTCACCGAACGCCTGAAAACCCAGCCCAAGGGCCTCAGTCCGGAACAGGCCCGGCGCCTGGGCTTCCTCGGCGAGAACAACATCAAGAACAAGGCTGCAGTGAAGAACCTAATCGACATGGGCAACCGCCCTGGCGCCCGCGCCGCCTACGCCCACTACGGCACCGACGATCCGCTGGCCGACGTGCTGCCGGGGGTCACCACCCTGGTCCTCGGCCCGCCAACGGTGGAACAAAGCGCGGAAGTCCGCCGCCAGGCCAAGGACGATCCGCAATACTGGCTGCGCCAGCCAGAGCTGCTGTTCGGCCAGCGGGTCAGCCGCGGCGCCAGCACCTCGCCGTTTCCAGAGGCGCCCTATAGCCCGGGCGGCAAGCTGCCACGGCGGGCGCGCTGGATCGCCCAGCGTGTGCGCGAGAGTCGCGGCACGCAATGGATGTCGATCGTCACCGCGCTGGACAAGGCGATGAACAACACCAGCCTGATCCTGCTGTTCGAGGTCGGCGACAAGAAACTGCTGTTCCCCGGCGATGCGCAGATCGAGAATTGGCGCTATGCCCTCAGCCAGCCCGGCGTCGCCGAACGGCTGGGCTCGGTGGACCTGTACAAGGTCGGCCACCATGGCAGCCGCAACGCGACGCCGAAAAACCTGTGGGATGACTTCCACAAGAAAGGCAACGCCGACAAGCCCGGGCGCCTGACCAGCGTGCTGTCCACCCTGCCCGAGCAGTACGGCAGCAAGGACGAGGCCGGCAACACCGAAGTGCCAAGGCGCACCCTGCTTGAAGCACTGGCCAAGGACTCGCACCTGCACGACACCGAGCGTTTGGCGCCGGACCAGCTTTACGACGAAGTCATTATTGATCTGTAAGGAATGCTTATGGCGGCGTTTTTTCAGCGCTCCCAAGATCGAGCGCCGCCCGCGCGGCGCATCGCGAGCTAGCTCGCTCCTACACAGTTTCCCCGCGATTCATCGCCA
>NZ_QKVL01000097.1 GCF_003231275.1 Pseudomonas huaxiensis | reverse complement strand
ATGAGCATTCCGACCGGACTCGCGCACGAGGCTGTTTTCAACGCAGCATCACCGAGTATCAAGGCTTTTCATACAGAGCCTAATGCCGATGCTGCTGGCGCTGACGCTGCTGGCCAGATGTTGCGCGACGAAGCCAGAAAGGCTCGCCGCCACCGTCAGTTGCTCCGGCACGGAGCCCGCCGTTGTCGCCAGAGGCACGGCAGCAACCCGCACCGCCATGGTGCTCTCCGACCTGCTCAGCAGGGCTGACGCGAGAGCGGGAGAGTTGGCGAAAGCTTATGACTCAGCCTGAATAGCGGCACTGGCGTGCGAAGCCTCTTATGATGCTTTGGCGAAGCCACAGGGATAGGAATACCTGCTTAAATTCAGGGATACTTATGGTTTTCAGGGGGAGGGGCACATGTCAAGAATAAAAAGTGTAATTTGGAGTGCGTGTCTTCTAGTGCTTGTTTTTTCTGCTCCTGCACAATCTGCATATTATTTGCATGATGCTGATATAGAGGGTGCCATTTCTGCCCATGTCAAAAATAAATATCCCTACTCCTCTATAGGGTCAAGCATAAAATTTCGCTCGGCCAATGGAATAGTTGTTCTTGCGGGTTTTATGAAGAATGCCTCGGACGCGAAAAAGCTGGAGGGGTTTGTTAAGTCAATACCGCATGTCAAGAAATTGGAGGCTTCCTTGAGCGTGAGTAATCCCGCTGTTGGTCGAGATGTCAGATCTGATGTTGCGATTGAAAAGATTCTGGATAACCTAGAAGAGAAGAATAACCGGCTTCGTACAGTGGTAATGGATGGCTCTGTTTACCTCTTGGGACTTGTTTCTTATGCTGAGCGAGACTTCGACGTGGCTGCTCTGAGCGATGCTCCAGGCGTCAAGAAGATCACATTACTCTACGAGTATGTAGATACCCGGGAAAACCCGGTCTCAGCAGTATCATTGCAGCGTTCCGAGGAAGAAGGTTATTCCGAGCCAGACAGGAACGACAGTGATGCCAGTGAATCGTCAGGGCTTGGAATTGCTCTGAAGAGTGTAGGTCAAGCGTTAATGGCAAGCGGGAACTCTGGCCAAGCGGGCGCTGGTTACCTAGCGGCAGGCGTTGGCTCAATCATTAGCGGTGAAACTAATAGCTTGGAAGAAATACAACAGCCGCCAAATATGCAGACCCAGACGAAAGCAAGGCCTTCGGCAAGCCAGATGCATAGTAATGGAACACAGGCTTACGCAAATGCTGCTCCATCAGGAAGTTATCAAGACCCAAGTGGGTCTACCAACTCGTCACCATATGAGTATGATACGGCTTATAGCGAATGTGTAAAATATTCGGCTCATCCTAGTTTGAAAGGTTATAGCCAGTATCTTAATACCTGCGGATTTTCAGTCAGTGTTTTGTACTGCGTTACTGATAAAAATGGCCAAGATGGCTGTGCCAGGCGGTCCTTTGGATCGTTCGAGCTGTCTCCTGGGGCCAGCAATCTCGGTGGTGCTGGGGATAAAGTATCTCGCTATGTGGCGTGTAAGCTTCCATTCCGTGCCATAGGTGCTAATACAAAATTTAACGGCGCAAATATGTCGGTGCCATGCCAAAAAAATAGATAGCTATTGCCAAGCAAGCCCGAGATTTTCGCAAAAGCGCTGTGACTGATGTGCCGGTCGGCAAAGCACGTGCCAATGACGGACCTCTACAGAGGCCTTATCAGCTCTGCGTCTTGGTTGCGGACATTGCCCACCTGCTTGCTGACTTGGTGCCACTTAAAAGCAGACGCCGGCCGGCACTCATGCAGGAGGATTTCCGCCGCTAGCTCAACGGGTGTCTGCGGATCCAGCCAATCGCGTGCCGTGGCGGGTGACAGCACAAGCGGTTTTCGATCGTGGATATCATCAGACCCTGATCGGCTGCTGCTGTAATGATGACGAAGCCGTCCTGCTCATGAGGCTCCACGACTGTATGAGCTTCGGCAAGAGCAGCGAAGAACAGTGGCTCATTGTCAGCACAAGTGATGTAGTAGAGCTGCTTACGTTTGGGGTCCGCAGGATCAGCAATCCATTCGAACCATCCATTGGCTGGCGCTAACGCTCGGCCAGCCGGCCACAAGTCCTTAAAAAACCTCCCTGTCGCTACCGTTTCGGCTCGCGCATTAATTGGGTTCGGACGCTTTCCCTTTGCCCAAAAGGCGACCACCCCCATTTCAAGCGATGCACCGCCAATCCCTCTCCTGTCTCTCGGATCACCTCTACCTGGGTGGACGGCGCGACGTTGTAACGATTGACAGGCTCATGGTCGTATCCATTGATCACGACCAGGTCTAGCGATAACTGCCTCAAAGGATGTTCAACCCGGACGAATCGCACCACGCCCAGGGTGCATTGGTCGAGCTGCCATATCCGACCTGCGACACACTACTCATGACGAAGTTTGCCGGCTTGGCACTCGAGCAGATCTTCAGGTCTGGCTACAGGTACAGCAAGGCAGAGGTGCTGTGATGGATCTACGGCAGCCGGGGGAGTTCTCGGAGGATCTGTTCGCCGCCAGGCAGTCAGTTGGTAGCGACCGGCTGATGCAAGTGATGGACGATATCAATGGAAGGTGGGGAAGGGGAACAATGCGCGCCGCTAGTGTGCCGTTGGCACCAGACTGGGGAATGAGACGGGACATGATGAGCCAATCGTATACGACAAGGCTCGATCAGTTGTGGACGGTGAGGTGCAATTGAATTGCGTTTATCCGGGGCGAGGAGATTATAGGGTCTTCTCGAGTCCAGGCAGCCCTTCGCTACCAACTGCTGGAGTTCCAGTGTCAGGTTGTTTAGCTGGTGGATGAAGTGGGCGGATGGACGGCAGACGAAACTCCCAAGCATCAAGGCTGCAACCACGGTCGATGAGAGCGTTTCGAGCGACAAGAAGTACAGCGCGAAGCCGGCTAGGACGAGAGAACTGGCGACTCACCAAGTCCTTCATTTCATGAAGGACCACGGCATCTTTATCGAAAACCCGGAAAGAAATCCGGTTTCCGTAGTCGTGCCTCTTTGCGACGCATCGGAAGGGAGCAAAGGCTTTTTCGATTATCCGGGCCGCGTCATTAGTCGAGAGGTAGATGTCCACTGTGGCTCTCCGAATCGCTGGAATTCGCGATTTTAGCTGGTGATTGTAGGGCGAAAAACAGTTCCAGAACTAGTGTGGCGACCCCCTCTGGTGTGTGGGTTACAGCGCGGCAGATTCGAAAGTGTTTTGGAACCGAAACCCGCTGGAATGCCACGCGATACGGGCTTTTCGCTATCGGATTGCAAATCCGTCTACGCCGGTTCGATTCCGATCTCGGCCTCCATATTCGAAAGCCCCGCAGATTAACGTCTGCGGGGTTTTTTCTTGTGGGCGGGAAAGTGCGATCGTTTCCGCATCAGCATCCGA
>NZ_QKVL01000096.1 GCF_003231275.1 Pseudomonas huaxiensis | reverse complement strand
GGCGGTCTTCTGTAGCACGCGGTCATGCGGCGCCAGTTTCAGCTCGTTCTGCATCCACAGCATGTGATTGGTCAGCGCGCCGTGGCGGATTTCGACGCCCTTCGGTCGTCCAGTGGAGCCTGAGGTGTAAATGACATAGGCAAGGTTGTCCGCGTGCAGATGAACCTGCGGCGGCGCGATATCGGTGCTGTTCTGCCAGTCGATCAGCAGGTCCAGTTCCAGGCTGCGAACCTGCTCGCTCACCGGCAGTTGCGCCAGCAGCGACGATTGGGTCAGCAGCAGGCGAATGCCACTGTCACGCAACATGTAATCGAGGCGCTCACGCGGGTACGCCGGGTCCAGCGGCACATAGGCGCCGCCCGCCTTGAGGATCGCCAGCAGGCCGACGACCATTTCCAGGCTGCGCTCCAGCGAAATCCCCACCAGCACGTCCGGGCCCACGCCCAGTTCCCGCAAGTGGTGCGCCAGGCGGTTGGCCTGACGGTCCAGCTCGGCGTAGCTCAGTTGCCGCTCACCCAGGATCAGCGCCACAGCCTCTGGCGTGGCGTGCACCTGAGCTTCGATCAGGTCATGAATCGGTGCGTCGGCGAAGGCCACGGCCGTGTCGTTCCAGTCGTGCAGCAGGTGCTGGCGCTCGTCGGCGTCCAGCAGCGGCAGCTCGCCCAGCAACGCGCGGGCATCGCTGGCCAGGGCGCGCAGCAACTGATCGAAATGCCCGACCAGCCGCACCATGCCGTCCTCGCTGAAACGCTGGCGATCGAAGTTGAAGCGTACCGCCAACGTCTCGTTGGCCTGGACCACCAGGGTCAGCGGATAGTGAGTCTGCTCCTGGTTGATCACACTGCCGAACGCCAGTCCTTCTGGCGCTGCCTGTTGCAACACTTCGGACACCGGGTAGTTCTCGAACACCAGGATCGAATCGAACAACGCTTCGCCACCGTGACCGGCCCAGCGCTGGATATCGTAGAGCGGCGTGTGCTCATGCTCGCGCAGGGCCAGGTTGAGGGCCTGCAGTTCACCCACCCAGTTCGCCACCGACTGCTCGGCGCGCGGGCTGCCCACCACCGGCAGGGTGTTGATGAACAGGCCAAGCTGCTCCTCGATCCCCGGCAACTCCGCCGGACGTCCGGCGACAATGGCGCCGAAGGTCACGCTGGCCTGGCCGGTATAGCGTTGCAGCAGCAACAGCCAGGCAGCCTGCACCAGCGTATTCAGGGTTACCCGCTGCTCACGGGCGAAGGCATTGAGGCGTAGTGTCTGCTCGCGGTCGAGCGTGTAATGCTGGTCGATGTAGCCCGCCACCGCGACCTGCGGTTTCAGCACCTCGGCAAGCCGGGTCGGCGCCTCCAGCGCAGAGAGCTGTGCACTCCAGAAGGTTTCGCTGGCCGAGGCATCCTGGCGTTGCAGCCATTCGATGTAATCCCGGTAGCGGGCCGCCGACTGCGTCGGCACCTGACCGTGGTAACGCTGCAACACCTCGCCCAGCAGACGCGAACTGCTCCAGCCGTCCATCAGGATGTGATGGCTGGTGTAAATCAGGTGATGGCTGTCGTCGCCGGTGCGCAGCAAGGTCAGGCGCAGCAACGCTTCCTGCTCCAGATCGAAACCGCGCTGACGGTCGGCGTCAGCCCAGGCTTCGAGCGCTGCGGCGCCCTGCTCCACGGTGCGCCAGTCCTGCTCGGTCAGCGCCACGGCCACCTGTTTGCGGATCACTTGCAGCGGTTTGCGCAGGTCGCTGATGAAGCTGGCCCGCAGCACATCGTGCTGGTCGATCACCGCCTGCCAGGCCGCCTTGAAGCGCGCCACATCCAGACCCCGCACATCCACTCGCATCTGGTTGATGTAGTTGGCCGCCTCTTTCTCGTACAGGCTGTGGAACAGCATGCCCTGCTGCATCGGCGACAGTGGGTAGATATCGGCGATCTCCGCCGGGGCGATGCGCAGGCCGTCGATGTCCTGCTGGTCGAGGTTGGCCAGCGGGAAGTCCGAAGGCGTCGCCGCGGCGCTCTCGGCGTGCGCGCAGTGTTCGATCACCTGCCGCAACGCGGCGCTGTACTGATCGGCCAGCCCCTGCAACAGTGCGTGCTCGAACACCGCGGTGCTGAAGCGCCATTTCAGTTCGAGCTCACCGCCATAGACCTGGCCGCTGACGCTGATCAGGCTGTCCAGCGGAGCATCGAGGCTGTGCATGTCGCCGCTGCTCTCGCCGGACGGCCGCAACAAGCCGTCCTCCTCGGCGAAGCTGCCGTCGAACTGCCCCAGGTAGTTGAAGACGATCGCACCCTGGGCCAAACCGGCCAGGGCCTCGCGGGCGGCGCTGCTGCCCAGATGGCGCAGCACGCCGTAACCTATGCCCTTGTTGGGGATCGCGCGCAGTTGTTCCTTGATGGTCTTGATCGAGTCGGCCAGGGCCGGCCGCGGGCTGAGCCTGACCGGGTAGACCGTGGTGAACCAGCCGACCGTGCGGGTGATGTCCAGCGCTTCGAACAGGTCTTCGCGGCCGTGCCCTTCCAGCTTGATCAGCACCGACGGCTGCCGGGTCCAGGCACAGATCACCCGGGCCAGTGCCGTCAGCAGCAGGTCGTTGATCTGCGTGCGATAGGCCGCTGGAGCGTCCTGCAGCAGTTGTCGGGTCAGGTCGCGGTCCAGGCGGGTGGTGACGCTGGCGACAGTGCGGCTGCTCGCCTCGGCGCCCGCTTTGCGGTCCGGCAGCTCATCACTGACATCGGACAATTGCGCTTGCCAGTAGCCCAGTTCCTGCTCCAGTTCGGCGCTGCGGGCATAGTCACTCAGGTGCTCGGCCCAACGCTTGAACGAACTGGTCTTGGCCGGCAGTGCGAGGGGCTTGCCCTCGGCAAGCGCGGCGTAAGCGTTCTGCAGGTCTTCCAGCAGAATGCGCCAGGACACACCGTCCACCACCAGGTGATGGATCACCAGCAACAGACGTTGCGAGCCATCGGGCAGTTCCGCCAGCACCCCACGCAACAGGTGGCCGCGCTCCAGGTCGAGGCTGCGCTGGGCTTCCTGCGCCAACGGCTCCAGCTCATCGGCGTGCTTCAACTGGCGCTGCCAGAGCAACCCGCTGTCATTGCGCTGGCCGTGGACAGCGTTCCAGGCACCGTTTTCCAGGGCGAACCCAAGGCGCAAGGCATCGTGTTGCACCAGTAACGCCCGCAAGGTTTTTTCCACCAGGGCCGCTTGCAGCACACGGGACGGCTTGAGCATCACTGCCTGGTTCCAGTGGTGGCGCTGCGGGATGTCGCTTTCGAAGAAGGCGTGCTGAATCGGCGTCAGCGGTGCTGCACCGTCCACCGCAGCCTGATCGATGACGGTGGCTTCAGCCAGGCGCGCGACCGCAGCCAGGCTCTGCACGGTCTGGCGCTGGAACAGGTCCTTGGGCGTGAAGAAAATCCCGGCCTGACGCGCACGGCTGACCACCTGAATGGAGATGATCGAGTCGCCGCCCAGTTCGAAGAAGTTGTCAGTCAGCCCGACCTGCTCCAGCTTGAGCACATCGCACCAGATCGCCGCCAGTTGCTGTTCCAGCTCGCTGCGTGGCGCGACGTAGGTCGCCTGGGCCTGGGCAACGTCCGGTTGTGGCAGGGCCTTGCGGTCGAGCTTGCCGTTGGGTGTCAGCGGT
>NZ_QKVL01000095.1 GCF_003231275.1 Pseudomonas huaxiensis | reverse complement strand
ACATCGAATGGATAAGCTCACAGCCCCCAAACTCCCGGCCTTACACCCACGAAACATCTACTTGCATCTCTGTTACATCTTTTCCTTAAAGCCAACCCGCCATTACTCGTTCAGGTAAGGATGCAGCGGCCGCAGGGGCCGCTTTCACCGACACCGAAAGCCCCCGGGCCACGACCCCGGGGCGTGCAGCGAGAGCGTTACCCATGTCGAAGAAGTCCCGCTCGAAAATCTGGTTCCTGGTGCACAGCTGGCTGGCGCTGCCGATCTGGTTTTTCGTGCTGATCGTTTGTGTGACCGGCACCCTGGCGGTGGTCAGCAAGGAAATCATGTGGCTGGCCAACCCCGAGATGCGCGCCAACCAGCCTTCGGACGACGCCGAGCGCCTGAGCTTCGAGCAGGTCAGGAACAACCTCGGCAAAACCCACCCGGAAGCCATCGTCGGCACTTTCTTTCAGCCGGACGGTGACTATTTCGCCCTGAACGTCTCCGTGACCTTCCCCGACGGCCGCGCCACCATCGCCTACGTCAATCCCTACACCGGCGACATCCAGGGCTATGTCCCCAGCTTCGACTTCCGCCGTTTCACCCGCGCCCTGCATGGCTGGTGGCTGGTGCCGATAACCAGCGGCTATTCCTGGGGCTGGTATCTGGTCTCGATCCTCGGCTTGCCGATGCTGGCTTCGCTGATCACCGGGCTGGTGGTCTACAAGCGGTTCTGGAAGGGCTTTTTCAAACCGGTGCTGCGTTTCAGCCACGGGGCACGGATCTTCTGGGGCGATTTCCACCGTCTAAGCGGGATCTGGTCGATCTGGTTCATCGCGGTCATCTCCATCACCGGCACCTGGTTCCTGATCCAGGCGATTCTGGGCGACAACCAGATCAGCATTTCCAGCTACTCCCCGGTGTCCTCGGTGATCGCCCACGACAGCGTTCCACTGAGCACCGATGGCACGCCACCGCCGATGATCAGCCTCGACCGGGCCCTGAGCATTGCCCAGGAGAAAGTGCCGGGCCTGGACGGCAGCAACCTGCTGTTGCCGAGCAACACCTACGGCACCCTGGTGGCTGCCGGGCGCAGTTGGTATCCGTTGATGTACCAGATGGTGGAAATCCACCCGTACACCGGCGAGATCACCTCCTCGCGCCTGCTCTCGGACCGCACACCGCTGGAGTTCGTCACCGAATCGATGCGTCCGCTGCACACCGGCGATTTCGGCGGGATCTGGATCAAGCTGATCTGGGCGTTCTTCGGCCTGCTGTTGTCGATGATGGTGCTCAGTGGATTGCTGATCTGGAGCAAGCGCACAGCGCTGGCGACGGCGGCGGCGTTGAAACGCACCACCAAGGAAGAGCGCAAGCGCGTGAAGGCCGACTCGCTGGTTTGAGCGGTGCCGGAAACAAAAACGCCCCGGTCAAAAACCGGGGCGTTTTCACATGCGGTGATCACTCACTGCGCAGCCTGCGCCTCCATCTTCTGCCGCAAGCTCAGCGGACGCATGTCGGTCCAGACCTCTTCGATGTAGGCCAGGCAGTCTTTCTTCAGCCCGCTCTTGCCCACGGTGCGCCAGCCGCTCGGTACTTCCTTGTACTCCGGCCAGATGGAATATTGCTCCTCGTGGTTGACCACTACCTGGAACACGATGTCGTCGCGGTCAAATACTGAAGTCATTGTTGCTCTCCGTCGTTATCAAGCCGGGCCGCGCCACCCGCGCGGCCCTCTTGTGGAATGAACGTATCGCTACGCCAGAAAATTACAGGCTGGCCACCGCAGCAGCCAGGGCGCGGCCGAAAATGGCCGAGACCTCATCGATCTGTTCGGCGGTGATCACCAGCGGCGGCAGAAAGCGCACCACGCTGCCATGCCGGCCACCCAGTTCGAGAATCAGCCCGCGCTTGAGGCATTCGCGCTGCACCAGCGGCGCCAGGCGCGGGAAGTACGGTGCGTGGCCGCGAGCATCCGGCTCGCCGCTCGGATCCACCAGTTCGACGCCCAGCATCAGCCCGCGACCGCGGATATCACCCAGTTGCGGGTAATCCTGTTGCAGGTCGTGCAGGTGTGCGCTCAGGCGCGCGCCCATGGCGGCGGCGTGCTCGCAGACGTTGTGTTCCTTGAGGTAGCGGATCACCGCAGAGCCCGCGGCCATGGCCATCTGATTGCCACGGAAGGTGCCGGCATGGGCGCCCGGCGCCCAGGTGTCGAGCCAGTCGCGGTAGACCATCACCGCCAGCGGCAGGCTGCCGCCGATGGCCTTGGACATGACCACCACGTCCGGGATGATGCCGGCGTGCTCGAAGGCGAACATCTTGCCGGTACGGGCAAAACCGCTCTGGATTTCATCGACGATCAGCGCCACGCCGGCTTTCTCGGTGATGGCGCGCACTCCGCGCAGCCAGTCGAGGTCCGCCGGGATGACCCCACCCTCGCCCTGCACCACCTCGACGATCACTGCCGCAGGCAGTTGCACGCCGGATTCCGGATCGCTCAGCAGGTTCTGCAGGTAATTCAGGTTGGCCTTGACCCCGGCCGCGCCGCCCAGACCGAACGGGCAGCGGTAATCGTAGGGATAGGGCATGAACTGTACGCCGCTGCTGAGCAGCGCACCCAGCGGGCGCTTCGGCCCCAGGCTGCCCATCAGGCTCAGCGCGCCCTGGCTCATGCCGTGATAGCCACCCTGGAACGACAGCACGGTGCTGCGCCCGGTGGCGCTGCGCACCAGTTTCAGCGCGGCTTCCACCGCGTCGGTGCCGGTCGGGCCGCAGAACTGGATCTTCGCTTCTGCCGCCAGCGCAGGCGGGAGGATGCTGAACAGGTCCTGGACAAACTGGTCCTTGACCGGGGTGGTGAGGTCCAGGGTGTGCAGCGGCAGTTCATCCGCCAACACCTGTTGAATGGCCTCGATCACCACCGGGTGATTGTGGCCCAGCGCCAGGGTACCGGCACCGGCCAGGCAGTCGATGAAACGGCGACCTTCGACGTCTTCGACATGCAAGCCCTTGGCGCGCTTCAGCGCCAGCGGGATGCGCCGCGGGTAGCTGCGCGCATTGGATTCCTGGCGGCTTTGCCGGGCCAGCAGCGGCGACTCGTCGAACTCGTAGAGCGTTTCGTCGGCGTCCTGACCTTCGGTAAACCTGATAGCGACTGACATCTGTGCAACCCTCAAAAAGATTGGATGAGGCGAACCGTTAGCCACCTGTTTCACCCGGTGTTGAAGCGGGTGAAACAGGCATTCATTCCTTCCTTGAAATACGCGTCAGGGCGTCGCGGATTTACAGCTTGCGAGAGCTTTTTTCCACAACGCCCGCCCGCGGCTTAAAGCGCCTCCAGTTCTGCCATCAGGTCCGACAGACGGTCGACCTTGGCCTCGTCGATGCGCGTGTCCTGCTGGCCGTCGATGTACTGCGCCAACGCCTGCAAGGTGTTGAGTTCGAACATCGCCCGCAGCGGCACGTGATGCCCCAGTTCCTTCTGCACCCGGCTGACGATTTGCGTCGCCAGCAACGAGTGCCCGCCCAGTTCGAAGAAGTCGTCGCTCATGCCGACCTTCTCGACTTTCAGCACGTCGGCCCAGATGGCTGCCAGTTGCCGCTCAAGCTCGGTGACCGGTGCGACATACGCTGCGTGCGCATGGCCGATGTCCGGCTGTGGCAGGGCCTTGCGGTCCAGCTTGCCGTTCGGCGTCAGCGGCAACTGTTCGAGGAACAGCCACTGCGTCGGCACCATGAAGCCCGGCAGGTCCTGGCCCAGCAGCGTCTTGAGCTCGGCAACCAGCTCATCGCCCTGGCCACCCACGACCCAG
>NZ_QKVL01000094.1 GCF_003231275.1 Pseudomonas huaxiensis | reverse complement strand
GGGGAAGCGGTCGATGACTTGGTTGGTGCCTGGCTTGACGATGGAGAGTTCGACACCGCACTGGAAGATGATTCCACCTTGGGCAGTGGCGTGACGTCTGCTCCAGCGTTCGGCGCGGACTTGGGACCAGTCGTAGGCTACGGGTACTACCTGCCAGCGTTCGAATGGGTTCCACCAGCGGTATTTGAAGTTGTAGGCGTAGAGGCGTTGGCGGGGGCGGTTGAAGCGAAGTGGTAAGTCTCGAGGGGGAGTTACATCGAACTTCACACAGAGCCAGAGAGACCAAACCGATACAGACATGCCCAAGATCAACATGATCCACTCTTCAAGCTGCAAGACACTCCAATCTGACAAGAAAATCCACAACAATGCCAGTATGTGGGTGGTCATAACCGGTGCAAACCAAATCACTACTCCCCTGATAAGTGCCGACGCACGCGGCAACTCCAGAAAAACAGCATCTTGATGGTTGGGCGTATCGAACCCAAGCGCCGGAATTAGTACTGGCAGCTCGTCGGGACCGGGCAAGTCCTCCTTCCAGCCGGGGCATGGGGGTATGAGATTAGGTCTTTTCATACGGAGCCCCACACCTTCCATTCGCCAATCTTGTCTTCCTTTACGATCAGCCGGGCTACACCCGCTTCATCACTCTTGTCGGATCGATAAAACACTTCGAGCGCGAGGGCGTGAATATCTAGCCCTCCTAAATCCACCGATATATCGCTTAGAACAGAGCTCATGGTGCTGTCCTAGATTCCAGGTCCATATCAGCGGGCCATTCGACCTTGGGCGCCAGAAGCATGGCGACGTTGCACCACAGCACATCGTTGTGGTCCCAGGGCGCGCCGGGCGGCGGCAGTGCGTCGGGGCCTTGCTGCATGTAGGTGCAAACGTAGGCCCAGGCGTGCGCGTCGGCGCCCATGGCGGTCAGGGGGAAGCGGTCGATGACTTGGTTGGTGCCGGGCTTGACGATGGCGAGTTCGACACCGCATTGGAAGATGATTCCGCCTTGTGCGGTTGCGTGACGTCTGCTCCAGCGTTCGGCGCGGACTTGGGACCAGTCGTAGGCCACGGGTACTACTTGCCAGCGCTCGAATGGGTTCCACCAGCGGTATTTGAAGTTGTAGGCGTAGAGGCGTTGGCGGGCGCGGTTGAAGCGAAGGGGTAAGTCTCTGGGTGGCGCGACGTCGAATTTCCAGAAAAACAGTATTGACCAGATCGTCAAGGGGCTAAAGAAAGCGTACATCATCCACTCTTCAACACTCATCGCGCGCCAGTCTGATAACAAAAGCCACCACATAACGATCAACTGAACACTTACGAACGGCGCGAACCAGATCACCACTCCCCTGATAAGGGCCGACGCACGCGGTAGCTCCAGAAAGACTTCATCCTGATGGTTGGGCGTATCGAACCCAAGCGCCGGAACTAAAACCGGCGGCTCTTCGGGAGCGGGCAGATCCTCCCGCCAACCGGGGCAAGGCGGAACGAGTTGAGGCCTTTTCATTCGGAGCCCCACCCCTGCCATTCGCCAATCTTGTCTTCCTTCACAATCAGCAGGGCTACACCCGCTTCAGCATTCTTGTCGGGCCAGTAGGACACCTTTAGCTCAATGGCGTGAACTTCGAAAGTCCCAAAAAAGCTGATGGACCCCCTGATTACGAGCGTCCCTGACGCGGGATCGTGCCGAATGACGGGAGCCGTCGTTTCAGGGTGGTAGCCCGGTCGCTTCCATGAAGCCGGGGGCGGCAACGGATCATTCGTACCACCGGTACGGCCGCTCGCGATGGTCTCCCCCGAGCTTTGGCCAGGCCGATACACCTGCAACGCCCACTCGTAGCGCGATGCGTCGAGTCCGTATCGTGGCAGAGCGATTTTGTAGTCCAGAAAGAGTTCAGCAGGAACTGCATCACCGATGGGAAGTCCGCCACTGCGCGCGACCTTCACGGTCATCGCAGCGTCTGCGGTCAAACCCAGCAATACCGCATTCAAGGCACCAATCGCCGTGTCCATGTCCTTTGAGGTCGTCCAGCGACGGTGTTTTTCCGGGATACCCCAGAGAGAATGGCGAGCCCACATTTCCAAGGGTTCTGACTCTAGTCTTTTAGCCCAAGCCGCAACCCCATACGCGGCGAGGCCTAGCAGCACGGCGATCCCGAGTGGAGCGAGTGCTACTGCTGCCGGAGCCAAGGAGCCCAAAACCCCGGCTATCGCTGAGCCTGTTGCCATAGCGGACGCTACCCTATATGCAGTTCTTGCCGTTCTATCGCCAGCTTCGTATGCCCTAGTCGCCGCCAACGCATACTGCACCCCCTCCACAGCACTCGCCAACGCCACAATCGCCCCGCCAAACTGCACGATCCGAACTCCCAACCCGATCTTCTGCACCTCTCCCGTCGCCCGAACCACCTCGGTGGTCAGACCGGGCCGCAAGATCTGAACAGTCATCCCAACAACTTCCACACCCGCGCCCATCACGCCGACCGATGCCGACATGACGGCGGCCGCCGCCTCGGCATCGCCATCGCCCACTGTATTGAGCATGTTTTCATAGCTTCTACGCAGGGCATCCTGTTGAAACCACAGGCTTCCCAACGCCAGCCCCATACCGATTCCCCCGGGCACGGCAGCTTTTCCGGCGTTGCGCATGCTGCGCATAGAGTCCCGCGCCAGCAGAAGGGCGACGTCCGCATTGAGGCTCATGTGCCGCGCAAGGTCATCCATGCTGCCCTTGAGGGCGGTCGTGCCAATGCTGACGTTGCGCAGGGCATCGCCGACGCCGTCGCCAAGACCAACCCGCAGTTTGTCCAGGCGGGCCTGCAAGGCTTCGGCACTCTCCAGCGTCCAGACCTTGACCTCGATGAGCACCGCATGACTGCTGGCCAGGGCCGGGGTAAAGCTGTTGCCCAGCAGCATGGCCCGCACCTTGCGCTCGGCTGGCTTGCGGAATTGCTGGTCGAGTTGCGCGATGACGCGCTCGGTTCCTTCGTACAGCACCTCGTTGAGCAGCGTGAGGTACTCGCCCACCTTGAGGGAAATGGTGATCTGCGTGATGTGCACACCGGAAAAGCGCAGCATGGCTTCCCTGTGCAGATGCCCCACCAGCGCCTTGGCGTGCTCCGATAGCTGGTTACCGAGGGCGTAGCTGGCCGTGGCGGCGGCCGCGAGCAACTCGCCGATCGCGGTCTGTACGGGTTCGACCATGAGCCGTTGGCCCTGGTCGGTGGCGATTAAGGTCTTGATACTGTGGTAGACGCGGGTCCGCTCGTCGGCGAGCAGCTCATCGGTCAGTTGTTCGAGCAGGCTTTTGTCCTTGGCCATCAAGGCTTGGTAAAACAGGCTGTTGCGGTTCTCCAGCTCTTTCTTCCAGAGACGTCCGGAGGGACCAAGCTCGCCATCTGCGCGAAGATCGGTCGGCCCGCCTGCCAGGCATGTCCGCGTCATGAGGATGTAAGCCTTCACCGACTCAGTGGAGGTGACGCTGTAGTCGTTGAGGGCCGCCAGTTGGAACGCAGCGCCATGGTAGTGACTGGCATACGGCTCAGCGACGTCGTCGATGATTCTTTGCCAGGCCGCCAGTGTCTTGTTGTAGCGGTCCTCGAAGTCCTCGCGAGCTTTTTCGTCGTAGCGGTCCCCTAGCCGTTCGAGGGCATCGGCCTGTTCTGCGGCGATCCTGCGCGTCTTCTCGGTCTCAAGGTCGAGGGTCGGCAATGTGTTTCTAACGCCGAGAACGCTATCGTTCCACTTGCCGCGCTGCTCGACGGTCTCCTCGGCATCCTTGATCGCCCGTTCTTCCGCCCTTTGGACTTGCACCTTACGAATACCAAGCAGCGCCTGGGACGTTAAAAACTCGAAGCTCCGCGTCGGCTCGGCACGCCATTTCTGCATGGCCTGGTAGCGCAACAGGCGCTGGGCGTTGAGCTCCTGGACCATGCCAATCGGGTCGGGTAACACCAGGGCCAGCACACCGTTGGCCAGCTTGTACTCTTCAGTCATCGCGCGGACATGGCCTGCCAGGGCGCGCAGCCGGTGATTGCGCGGGTAGAAGCCGTGCACGCTCTGGAAATCGCCCGCCATGGGCTGGGCGTATTCGAGCACCTGATGCACCTGCAGGTCGGCTTCGGTCATGGCGATACCGATGCTGGCA
>NZ_QKVL01000093.1 GCF_003231275.1 Pseudomonas huaxiensis | reverse complement strand
TGGCAAGGGCGGTTTCATCGAAACCTCGGGCGCTCACGTCAACGTCGCTGACAGCGCGAAAGTCACCACCAAGGCTGCGTCCGGCAAGACCGGCACCTGGCTGATCGACCCCAACGACTTCACCATCGCTGCCAGCGGCGGCAACATGACTGGCGCGTCGGTATCGGCGGCGGTGCAGAGCAACAATTTCGAAATCCAGACCGCGACCATGGGCACTGCGGCAGGCAACGGCGACATCCACGTCAACGATGCGATCACCTGGAACAGCGGCAATACGCTCACCCTGAACGCGGAGCGCAACATCAACGTCAACGCCGCCATCACTGCCGAACATGCCAGCGGCAAGGTCGCGCTGCGCTACGGCCAGGGCAGTGCCGACGGTGGCACCGCGGACTACGTCATCAAGGCGCCTGTCAACCTGCAAAGCGGTGATAACTTCAGCACGCAGAAAGGCACCACGGGCGCGAAGATCACTTACACCGTGGTCAACAATGCTGCTGATTTACAGAACATGAACAAGCGCTTGAGCGGTAACTATGCCGTGGGCAGTGATATCGACCTGAGCAGCATCGCCAACTGGCTGCCGGTGGGCGATATCTTTGCCAATAATGAATTCACTGGCCGTCTCGCAGGGCTGGGTCACGCCCTTGCCAATCTCACCATCAACCGCACCGACATCATGCTAGTGGGGCTGTTCGGTCGCACCGGCAGTGAGAGCGAGATCCGCGATATTGGTTTGGTGGGGGGCAGTGTGGTGGGGGCGGTCGCCGTCGGCGGGCTGGCCGGAAGGAACGCTGGCCGCATCAGTAACGTCTACACCACCGTCAGCGTCTCGGGTAGCACGGGCGTCGGTGGGCTGGTCTCGGAAAACACGGGCAGCATCAGCAACGCCTATGCCACCGGCAGTGTGACGAGTAGCGGCATCAGTGCTGGCGGGCTGGTCGGGGCTAACTTTGGCAGCATCAGCAACGCTTATGCCACCGGCAGCGTCTCGGGGAGTGACTACGTCGGTGGGCTGGCCGGGCAAAACGGGGGCAGCATCAGCAATGCCTATGCCACCGGCAGCGTCGTGGGGCAGGGCACTTATGTCGGCGGGATGGTTGGTTTCAACCGTGGCAGCATCAGCAACGCTTACTGGGATCTCAGCAGCACTGGACAGAGCTACGGCGCAAGCTCTGGCGCGACTGCCATCACTGACAGCGACCGTTACTCCCCTGGCAGCTATGCCGCCTTGGGCAACTGGGCTCTCGTCAATGGCACCCGCGACGTCTACGCGGCCAGCGATGCCAATGGTGTCACGCAGTGGATCATGATCGAAGGGCAGACCCGCCCATTCCTCGCCAGTGAATACAGCATCAGCATTCGCAACGCCCACCAGTTGCAACTGATGGCCTACAACCTGGGCGCACACTACACGCTGGCGATGAACATCGACGCCAGCGCCACGGCAGGTCGCAACGCCAGCGGCATGTGGAGCACGGCAGGGTTCGTGTCGGTGGGGGATGCAAGCAACCACTTCGTCGGTACCTTTGACGGGCAAAACCATACCATCGACGAACTGACCATCGACCGTGCCTTCACCGACGGGATCGGCCTTTTTGGCCGCACCGGCAGTGGCAGTGAGATCCGCAATACAGGTTTGGTGGGAGGCAGCGTGGCGGGCCGGTCAGACGTCGGCATGCTGGTTGGGCGCAGCGATGGCAGCATCAGCAACGCCTTCGCCACCGGCAGGGTCTCGGGGGACCTCTACGTCGGCGGGCTGGTCGGACGCAGCGATGGCAGCATCAGCAACGCTTATGCCACCGGCAGCGTCAGGGGGAGTGACAACGTCGGTGGGCTGGCCGGGAAAAACGGGGGCAGCATCGGTAACGCCTATGCCACAGGCAGTGTGATGGGCGGCGGCACCGTCGGCGGGCTGGTCGGATGGAACATCGGCAGCATCGCTAGCAGCTTCTACGCCATCACTGATGCCGGCGGCAACAGTATCAATAACGGGGGGAGAAGCACGGGAGCGTTCACCGGCAATAGTAATGGCGCGGCCAAAACCACAGACGAATTGCTTCAGGCATCCACCTTTGCTGGCTGGAGTATGGCCAGCACGGGGGGGACGGATGCTATCTGGCGCATCTACGAAGGGTATACCGGTCCGCTGCTGCGCAGTCTCCTCAAGCCTCTGACCGTCACGGTCGCAGATGTTACGGGCAAGACCTACGACGGCACGAATGGCCAGGTCGCGGGCGTTCGCCACAGTCTTTCGGACAACCGTGCCAGCCTGCTGGGCAGCGCAAGCTATACGAGCGCCGCCACCCGGAACGCAGGCACCTATGGCCTGGGTGTCACCGGCTTGTATTCCGCTCAGCAGGGGTATGACGTCAGTGTTGTCGAAGGCAGCTACCGGATCGACAAGGCCAGTCTTGCAGTGGGCGGCGTCAGTGCCACCAACAAGACCTATGACGGCACCCACTCCGCCATCCTCACGGGCACGGCTGCGCTGACAGGCACGGTCTTTGGCCAGGATGTGGTGGCCATAAGCAACACCGGCAGTGCTACTTTTGCCGACAAAAACGTCGGCACCGGCAAAGCCGTAACCGTCACCTACACCCTGAGTGGCAGCGATGCGGATAACTACAGCCTCATCCAGCCGAGCGGTCTGACGGCTGAGATCACGCGGGCGGATCTGACGGTGGCGGGTGTCAGCGCCAACAACAAGATCTACGACGGCACCCAGGCGGCGACCCTGAGTGGTACCGCCACGATCAATGCCATTGGCCAGGATGTGGTTTTCGTCAGTGATACCGGCTCTGCCAGCTTCGGCGACAAGAACGCCGGCACCGGCAAGGCTGTTATCGTCAATGGCTACACCTTGAGTGGCGGTGATGCGGGCAACTACAACCTCGTCCAGCCAACCGGGCTGACGGCTGAGATCACGCGAGCCGGTCTGATGGTGTCCGGTGTCAGCGCTGCCAACAAGACTTACGACGGCACCCGTGCGGCCACCTTGAGCGGTACCGCCACGATCAATGCCATTGGCCAGGACGAGGTTTCCGTCAGTGGCACTGGCGCTGCCAGTTTTGCCGACAAGAACGCCGGCACCGGCAAGGCTGTTACCGTCAATGGCTACACCTTGAGTGGCGCTGATGCGAACAATTACACCCTCGACCAGCCAACCGGGTTGACGGCCAACATCAACAAAGCCGATCTGGCGATAACCGGCATCAGCGCCAGCAACAAGACCTATGACGGCACCGACTCCGCCCTCCTCACGGGCACGGCTGCGCTGTCAGGCACGGTCTTTGGCCAGGATGCTGTGATCATCAGCGATACGGGCGGCGCGGCGTTTGCCGACAAAAATGCCGGCACCGGCAAGGCAGTGACCGTCACCTACACCCTGAGTGGCAGCGATGCGGGCAACTACAGCCTCGTCCAGCCGATCGGGCTGACGGCCGATATCAGCAAGGCAGACCTGGTGGTGACAGGTATCGGTGCCAGCAACAAGACCTACGACGCCACCAACGCGGCGACCCTCACTGGCACCGCGGCGGTCAGCGCCATCGGCCAGGATCGGGTCTCTCTCAGTGGCGCGGGTGTTGGCAGCTTTGCCGACAAGAACGCCGGTGCCGACAAGGCCGTGACCGTTACCGGCTTCGCCCTGAGCGGCAGTGATGCGAACAACTACAGCCTCGTCCAGCCGACCGGGCTGACGGCTGATATCGGCAAGGCCAGCATCCATTCCATAACCGGGATCACTGCGGTAAACCGCACCTACGATGGCAGCATCGAGGCCACCCTGAACTACGATGGAGCCGGTTTCACGGGCCGCCTCGCAAATGATGAATTGAACGTGGTATCAGCCACCGGCGCCTTCGCCAACAAAAACGCGGCGAACAACAAAGCCGTCGCTATCACTGGCATCACCCTCGGCGGTACGGATGCTGCCAACTACACCCTGGTCAACGATACCTCGGCGACCACCGCCGATATCGCCAAGGCTGCACTGACCATCACCGCCGACAATGTCAGCAAGGTGGCCGGGCAAAGCATCGCGTTGAAAGGCTACACAACCCGCGGCCTGGTGGGGGGCGACAGCGTTGTATCGGTCAGCCTCAGCAGTAGTGGTGAACTTTCAAGTGCTGCGGCCGGGGTTTACGCAATCGTTGTCAGCGATGCCATCGGCTCGGCGTTGGACAATTACGCCATTCACTACGAGCGTGGCACCTTGCTGGTCCACAGCGACCAACCCTATCTCGGCGCAATGACTTCCAACGGCCAGACCGTTTCGACCGAGGCCAAGCAACAGGGCCACGTGCCCGAAGCCCTGGATCAGAACAT
>NZ_QKVL01000092.1 GCF_003231275.1 Pseudomonas huaxiensis | reverse complement strand
CCTACCTGGCGATCTTGCTCGCGATGGCCCTACAACCACACTGCATCCCAATGCGGATAGTCACCCAAACGCTGTACAAGCCCAGCCCTCAAAGGATTGGCCACGATGTACCGCGCAACCTCGAGAATATCGTCCTCCCGGCGCAATGCCCGATCATGAAAGCCCGGCTGCCACAGCCGGCCCTGCCGCCCGCATGCCGCATTGACGCTGCGGGCACTACGAGACTTGAAGCGCTGCATCAGCGTGTTAAGACTCGCCTGCCGCAGTTCCATCAACCAGTGAACGTGATCAGGCATCACTACCCAAGCCAACGAATTCGCCAGCCCCTCGTCCTGCACTTGCCGGAATTGTCCAATTACCAGTCTCGCCAGGCACATCTCCCGAAAAATCGGAACCCTGTCCGCAACCGTAGTGGTCAGAAGATACAAACGCCCCTGCTCGGAAAAACGGCCATGGCGCAAACGCTTGTTGTGTGGACGATCCATATCAGCCTCCTGCAATAGAGACCTCAACCTAGTGCACCAACGGATCAGCGGCCGAGCATCAGTGGTTCCACATATTTCACTCCATCCCGCTAGTCCATTGAGACGATGCCCCCAAATCCCCGCCCCGGCCATAGTCCCTTCCATCATCCAAACCCCAGGAGAAGGGACAGCCCATGACTATCCTCAAGCGATTCCAACTGGACGGTAGCGTCGCCATTGTCACCGGCAGTGGCCGTGGAATCGGCCGCGCGATTGCTCTGGCCTATGCCGAGGCCGGCGCCGATGTGGTCTGCTCGGCCCGTTCGCTGGCCGATGTGGAGGCGGTCGCCAGCGAGGTCCGCGCCCTCGGTCGGCGCGCCCTGGCCATCGCCTGCGATGTCAACGACAGCGAACAACGCCAGGCCCTGGTCCGCCAGAGCCACGAGCAACTGGGCCGCATCACACACCTGGTGAACAACGTCGGCGGCGGCGGGCCCAACGACCCGCTGCAATTGAGCCCGGAGCAGTTCGACGAGATCCTGCGCTTCAACGTTTCCACCGCCTACGCGTTCTGCCAGCTCTGCGTGCCACTGATGCGCGAGGCCGGTGGCGGCAACATCATCAACGTCAGTTCGGTGGCCGCGCGCTATTCGCAGCGCCACTTCAGCGCCTACGGTAGCGCCAAGGCCGCACTCA
This sequence comes from Pseudomonas huaxiensis, assembly GCF_003231275.1. Taxonomy (GTDB): domain Bacteria; phylum Pseudomonadota; class Gammaproteobacteria; order Pseudomonadales; family Pseudomonadaceae; genus Aquipseudomonas; species Aquipseudomonas huaxiensis. The sequence goes on along the minus strand of NZ_QKVL01000092.1, from coordinate 3,253 downwards.
GCCACCTGACCCGCCTGCTGGCCCAGGATTTCGCCCCGCACGTGCGGGTCAACGCCGTGGCGCCGGGCCCGACCCTGACCGACGCGCTCGCCGGGGTGATGCCTGCCGCCATGCGCCAGACCATGGAGGCCAACACCCCGCTCAAGTGCCTGGGCACCCCCGAGGACATCGCCGCCGCCGCGCTGTACCTGGCCAGCCCGGCCTCGGCCTGGGTCACCGGCAAGATCATCGATGTCGATGGCGGCGCCGATTCCAGCGTCTGGGCCGGCTGACCCCGCTTTCCCCTTTTGGCCGGCACTCCGAACCCGTTGGGGCCGGCCTTTTTTTTTCCTTCAGAAAGAGCCCCGTCATGGACGCCCATTTGATCGATGCCCTCGGCGCCGAGCTGTTCCACGCCCTGCGCAGCCGCAAGACCCTCGCGCCGCTCAGCGAGCGCTTTCCGGAAATCAGCCTGGATGACGCCTACCGCATTTCCCTGCGTTTCCTGCAACGCCGCGAAGCCCTCGGCGAGCGCGTGGTGGGCAAGAAAATCGGGGTTACCAGCCGCGCCGTGCAAGAGATGCTCGACGTGCACCAACCCGATTTCGGTTTCCTCACCGACGCCATGCAAGTGGCCGATGGCAGCGATGTCAGCCTGGGCCGCTACAACCTGATCCAGCCGCGGGCCGAGGGTGAGATCGCCTTTGTCCTCGGCGAAGACCTGCAAGGCCCCGGCATCAGTGCCGAAGATGTGCTGGCCGCCAGCGAAGCGGTGATGCCCTGCTTCGAGATCGTCGATTCACGCATCGACAACTGGAAGATCCGCATCCAGGACACCGTGGCCGACAACGCTTCCTGCGGCGTATTCGCCCTCGGCAGCGAGCGAATCGACCCGCGCGAGCTGGACCTGGCCCGGGTGGAAATGCACCTGCTGAAAAACGGCGAGCCCGCCGGCAGCGGCTTCGGTTCGGCAGTCCAGGGGCACCCCTGCGCGGCAGTGGCCTGGCTGGCGAACACCCTGGGCGAACTGGGCATTCCGTTTCGCCGCGGAGAAATCATTCTTTCCGGCGCCCTGGCGCCGCTGGTGCCGGTCGTTGCCGGTGATCGCATCAGCCTTTCCATGAGCGGGCTGGGCCAGTCCAGCCTGCGCTTCATACCTTGAGCACCCTGGGGAGCCACAGACGATGAGCAAGAAAATCAGATGCGCGCTGATCGGGCCAGGCAATATCGGCACCGACCTGCTGTACAAACTCAAACGCAGCGAGGTGCTGGAGCCGGTGTGGATGGTCGGCATCGACGCCACCTCCGAAGGCCTGGCACGCGCTCGCGAACTGGGCCTGAAAACCACCGCAGACGGCGTCGACGGGCTTCTGCCCCACATCCTCGACGACACTATCCAGATCGCCTTCGACGCCACCTCGGCCTACGTCCACCCCGAGAACAGCCGCAAGCTGAATGCCCTGGGCGTGCTGATGATCGACCTGACGCCCGCGGCGATCGGTCCGTACTGCGTGCCACCGGTCAACCTCAAGACCAACCTCGGCCTGGGCGCGATGAACGTCAATATGGTCACCTGCGGCGGCCAGGCCACCATCCCGCTGGTGGCGGCGGTGTCCAGCGTGCAGCCGGTGGCGTATGCCGAGATCATCGCCACAGCGGCGTCGAAATCAGTGGGTCCCGGCACGCGCAAGAACATCGACGAGTTCACCCGCACCACCTCCAGTGCCATCGAGAAAGTCGGCGGCGCGAAAAAAGGCAAGGCGATCATCATCATCAACCCCGCCGAGCCGCCGCTGATCATGCGCGACACCGTGCACTGCCTGACCGAAGGCGAGCCTGACCAGGACGCCATTCGCGCGGCCATCGACGCGATGATCGCCCAGGTACAGCGCTATGTGCCGGGCTACAAGCTGGTCAACGGGCCGGTGTTCGACGGCAACCGGGTTTCGGTGTTCATGGAGGTCGAGGGCCTGGGCGACTACCTGCCCAAGTACGCCGGCAACCTCGACATCATGACCGCCGCCGCTGCCCGCACCGCCGAGATGTACGCCGAAGCCATCCTCACGGGCGAGCTGCAATTGCGCGCCGTCCAGCCCGCCCACGCTTAAGGAGAACACCATGGACCTTCGCGGCAAACGCATCACCGTCCACGACATGTGCCTGCGTGACGGCATGCACCCCAAGCGTCACCAGATCAGCCTGCAACAGATGAAAGACATCGCCTGCGGACTCGATGCCGCAGGCATCCCGCTGATCGAAGTCACCCACGGCGACGGCCTCGGCGGCAGCTCGGTGAACTACGGTTTCCCGGCCCACAGCGACGAAGCCTACCTGTCGGCGGTGATCCCGCTGATGAAGCAGGCGAAAGTCTCCGCCCTGCTGCTGCCGGGCATCGGCACCGTCGATCACCTGAAGATGGCCCATGAACTGGGGGTGTCCACCCTGCGGGTGGCGACTCACTGCACCGAGGCCGATGTCAGCGAACAGCACATCGCCCACGCCCGCAAGCTGGGCCTGGACACGGTCGGTTTCCTGATGATGGCCCACATGAACAGCCCCGAGGGCCTGGCGAAACAGGGCAAGTTGATGGAGAGCTACGGTGCCAACTGCATCTACCTCACCGACTCGGCGGGGTACCTGTTGCCTGAAGACGTCGGCATCCGCGTGGCCACCCTGCGTGCTGCGTTGAAGCCGGAGACCGAGATCGGTTTCCACGGCCACCACAACCTGTCGATGGGCGTGTCCAACTCGATTGCCGCCATCGCCGCTGGCGCCACCCGCATCGATGCCGCCTGCGCCGGGCTTGGCGCCGGTGCCGGCAATACGCCGATGGAAGTGCTGGTGGCGGTGTGTGAACGAATGGGGATCGAAACCGGCGTCAACCTGTTCCAGATTCAGGATGTGGCTGAAGACCTGGTGGTGCCGATCATGGACTTCCCGATCCGCAGCGACCGCGACGCCCTGACCATGGGCTTTGCCGGGGTGTACGGGTCGTTCCTGTTGTTTGCCAAGCGCGCCGAGAAGAAATACGGCGTGTCGGCGCGGGAAATTCTCGTGGAGATGGGCCGACGCGGGATGGTCGGCGGGCAGGAGGACATGATTGAAGATACCGCGATGACGCTGGCGCGGCAGCGCGGTTGAGAGCATCGCCGGCAAGCCGGCTCCCACACTGTGGGAGCCGGCTTGCCGGCGATGAGGCCTTTAGAAGCCCATGCTGAAGCTAACAGTCACCGCATGATCCCGGTTATCACTGGCCAACTGGCCCGAATAACCA
>NZ_QKVL01000091.1 GCF_003231275.1 Pseudomonas huaxiensis | reverse complement strand
CGGCAAGGGCGGGTTCATCGAAACCTCGGGCGCTCACGTCAATGTGAGTGACAGCGCGAAAGTCACCACCCAGGCAGCGTCCGGCAAGACCGGCACCTGGCTGATCGACCCCAACGACTTCACCATCGCCGCCAGCGGCGGCAACATGACTGGCGCGTCGGTGTCGGCGGCGGTGCAGAGCAACAATTTCGAAATCCAGACCGCGACCATGGGCACTGCGGGGCGGAACGGCGACATTCATGTCAACGATGCCATTACCTGGAACACCGGTAATACGCTCACCTTGAATGCCGAGCGCAACATCAACGTCAACGCCGTCATCACTGCCGAACACGCGAGTGGCAAGGTCGCCTTGCTCTACGGCCAGGGTAGTGCGGATGGTGGTACGGCGGACTACGTCATCAAGGCGCCCATCAACCTGCAAAGCGGCAATAACTTCAGCACGCAAAAAGGCACCACGGGCGCGAAGACCACTTACACCGTGGTCAACACCGCCACTGATTTGCAAAATATGGGAGGTCGCCTCGATGGCAACTACGCCGTTGGCAGTGACATCGACCTGAGCAGCATCGCCAACTGGGTGCCAGTAGGTAATAGCGGCAGCGGCTTCAGTGGCCGTCTGAGCGGGTTGGGCCATACCCTTAGCAATCTCACCATCCTGGCTCATACTTCTTTGGGGTATGCCGGTGTCGGTTTGTTCGGCAGCACCACCGCCTCAAGCGAAATCCGTGATACGGGTTTGGTGGGAGGTAGCGTGGAGGTCATCGACGCCGACTTCATGGATGTCGGCGGGTTGGTCGGAGCGAACGCTGGCAGCATCAGCAACGTCTATGCCACCGTTAACATTTCAAGCAACGTCTATAACAGCAGCGGCGGGTTGGTCGGAAAGAATGACGGCAGCATCAGCAACGCCTATGCCACAGGCCAGGTAAGCTCTGTGGCTGTTGACGGCGCCAGCGGCGGACTGGTCGGGATGAACACCGGCAGTATCAGCAACGCCTATGCGACCGGAACTGTCGGTTCGCAGTTTTTAGCCGGCGGGCTGGTAGGGTCGAACGAAGTTGGCGGCATTATCAGCAATGCCTATGCAACTGGTGTTGTCAATGGGGCCTCAGGCGGCGGACTGATCGCTATTAACAGTGGCACTCTCAGCAACACCTACTGGGATAGCAGCAGCACTGGAAAAGGTAGTGCCACCAATTATGGCACCAGCCTTGGGGCGGCTGCCATCGATGCCAATAACCGCTACAACGCTACCAGCTATACCAGCTTTGGTTCCTGGGCACGTGTCTCTGGCACCAGCAACGTCGCCGTTGCCAGGGACGCCAGTGGTGTGGTGCAGTGGATCATGATCGAGGGCCAGACTCGCCCCTTCCTCGCCAGCGAATACAGCACCAACATCGGCAACGCCCACCAGTTGCAACTGATGGCCTACAACCTTGGTACCAGCTACACCCTGGTGCGCAATATCGATGCCAGCGCCACCGCAGGCAGCAATGCCAGCGGCATGTGGAGCACGGCAGGCTTCTCCCCGATCGGCGATAGCGGCAACGCCTTCCGCGGCAGCCTGGACGGCCAGGGCCACACCATCAGTGGCCTGACCATCGCTCGCTACAGTGACAACGTCGGGTTGTTTGGTACTACCGCCGAAGGCAGTACGATCCGTAACCTCGGCCTTCTGGGCGGGCGCGTGGTCAGTAGCGACAACAATGTCGGCGCACTGGTCGGTAGCAACTCCAGTAGCCTCAGTAATGTCTATGCCACGGTCAGCGTGACCGGCAATGACAGAGTTGGCGGACTGGTTGGCAACAATACAGGCAGGATCGATAGTGCCTACGCGACGGGTGACGTGACGGGCCGCACTGAAGTGGGCGGACTCGTTGGCCGCAGCGAACAAAATGTGAGCAACACTTATGCATCCGGCAGCGCAACCGGCGACTTTTTCGTCGGCGGGCTGGTTGGCTACAACGGCGCCAGAATCGATGACTCCTATGCCACTGGCGGTGTGAACATGAACGGCCCTGGCGAACGAGGTGGCCTGGTTGGCATTCAGCCTGGTGGTGGTAGCATCGCGCGCAGCTTCTATGCCACCACGGACGCCAATGGCGAGGCCATCAACGAGGGCCATGCGTTCAGTGGAAACTACCTCGGCACTGGCAAGACCTGGAGCGAACTGACCCAGGCCTCCACCTTCGCCGGCTGGAGTCTCGCCAGCACAGGCGGGACAAACGCAGCCTGGCGCCTGTATGACGGCCACTCAGGCCCGCTGCTGCGCGGTCTTCTCAAGTCCCTGACCGTCACTGTCGGCGATGTTGCCGGCAAGACTTACGACGGCACGAGCGGCACGGTCGCAGGAGTAAGCCACAGCCTCTCCGACAGCGGTGCCAGCCTGCAGGGCAGCGCCAGTTACACCAGTGTTTCCACTCGCAATGCAGGCACCTATGGCCTCGGGCTGACCGGCTTGTATTCCGATCAACAGGGCTATGACATCAAGGTTGTCGAGGGCAGCTATGTCATCGCCAAGGCCAGCCTCAGCGCCGTCACCGGGATCACCGCCGAGAATCGCACCTACGATGGCACTACCGATGCCACCCTGAACACAGGCAGCGCCGGCTTCACCGGGCGGATCGGCACTGACGAGTTGAGCGTGGCCTCTGCCAGCGGCGCCTTCGTCGACAAGAACGTCGGCAACGGCAAGACCGTCGATATCAGCAACATCGTCCTTGGTGGTGCCGATGCAGGCAACTACTCCCTGGTCAGCACTAACGCCACGACCAACGCCAATATCACCAAGGCCACGATCAGCTCGATAACCGGGCTCAGCGTCGCTGACAAGACCTACGACGGCACCACCACTGCCACGCTGGACACCAGCAATGCCGCCTTCGACGGCATGGTCGCAGGCGACAGTCTGAGCATCAGCTCGGCCAATACCGCCTTCACCAACAGCAATGCCGGGACAAACAAGACGGTCATCGTCACGGGCATCACCGTCTCGGGCGCTGATGTTGGTAACTACGACGTCAGCAGTACCGCCATCTTCACGGGCACTATCAACAAGGCCATCATCAGTGCCGTGACGGGCATCACCGCTCAGGACCGCACCTACGACGGCACGACCAATGCCGGCCTGGACACCGGCAGTGCAACCTTCACCGGGCGCATCGGCAACGACATCCTGACCGTGACCTCCGCCAGCGGCGCCTTCGACACCAAGGACGCCGGTGACGGCAAGACCGTGAGCATCAGCAATATCGTGCTCGGCGGAGGCCATGCCAATAACTACACCCTGGACAGCACGACCGCCACCGCCACCGCCGATATCGCCAAGGCCAGCATCAGTGCCGTCACCGGCATTACCGCGCAAGACCGCACCTACGACGGCACTGCCGATGCCAGCCTGAACACCGGCAATGCCGCGTTCACCGGCCGCTTCGGCAGCGACGAACTGAGTGTGGCCTCTGCCAGCGGCGCCTTCATCGACAAGAACGCTGGCGGCGGCAAGACCGTGGGCATCAGCAATATCGTCCTGGGTGGTGCCGATGCCGGCAACTACACCCTGGCCGACAATACTGCGACCACCAGCGCCGATATCGCCAAGGCCAGCATCAGTGCGGTGACCGGTATCACCGCGCAAAACCGTACTTACGACGGCACCACGGATGTCAGCCTGAACTACGACGGCAGCGGTTTCACGGGTCGTTTCGGCGATGATGAGTTGAGTGTGGCGTCTGCCAATGGCGCCTTCACCGACAAGAACGCCGGCAACGGCAAGTCGGTCGGGATCAGCAATATCGTCCTGGGTGGCGCCGATGCCGGCAACTACACCCTGGCCGACAACAACGCGACGACCAGCGCCGATATCGCCAAGGCCAGCATCAGTGCCGTGACCGGTATCACCGCGCAAAACCGCACCTACGACGGCACCACCGATGCCAGCCTGAACTACGACGGCAGCGGTTTCACCGGTCGTTTCGGCGATGACGAGTTGAGTGTGGCGTCTGCCACTGGCGCCTTCACCAATAAGAACGCCGGCAACGGCAAGTCGGTCGGGATCAGCGAAATCGTCCTCGGTGGCGCCGACGCCGGCAACTACACCCTGGCCGACAACAGCGCGACCACCAGCGCCGATATCGCCAAGGCCAGCATCAGTGCCGTAACCGGTATCACCGCACAAAACCGCACCTACGACGGCACCACCGATGTCAGCTTGAACTACGACGGAAGCGGTTTCACCGGGCGTTTCGGCGATGACGAGTTGAGCGTGACCTCCGCCAGCGGCGCCTTCACCGACAAGAACGCCGGCAACGGCAAGTCGGTCGGTATCAGCGAAATCGTCCTCGGCGGTGCCGACGCCGGCAACTACACCTTGGCCGATAACACCGCGACCACCAGCGCCGATATCGCCAAGGCCAGCATCAGTGCGGTGACCGGTATCACT
>NZ_QKVL01000090.1 GCF_003231275.1 Pseudomonas huaxiensis | reverse complement strand
GTCGGTGGGCGTGCCCTCAAGATCCACGCCATCACCCTTGTCCCAGACCAGGATGACAAAGCCGCCGGTGCCTTCCAGCTCGCTCATCTTCTTGTCGATCAGTATCTCGGTCTTGTCCCAGTCCATGATGCGGATGCCGCCGAGATGCTTGGGGCGCAGCAGATAGACTTTGCGGGTGATGCGGTTGAAGCGGACGATGATGCGGCGGGCTGTGAAGGCCTCCAAGCGAGTGAAGCGAAGTGTGTATTTCAAAAAAATCGCCAGCACCGCCATCCAGAGCAATGGAAAAAGCACGGCAAAAAAAAGATCTACGTTGGTTAGTGGGATCTCATCATAATAACTGTGCCCAGCTATCGCATAGTCGATAGACATGGTTGTATTTATTGCAATGGAATAAATGATCATTCCGTAGATCCAGCTTGCAAAAAATGTGATCACACCTCTTTTTTCGTCGTTTGGCGTGCGGACATCAATGTAGTTTTCTTTATGTGAATAGATGGATGAGTTTTCGTGAACTCGGTCCGAAACCGACTCTTTTATCCCTTCCGGTGCATGCAGTTCGGCCTGTCCAGGTTGTCGTTGTTGGTTATTGAAATCATTCATGGCCTCCTCGTAAGTGATCAGCGCCTTGGACCATTGGAAACCGCGCTCCAGAAAATACATTAAAGCGTTCCCTTTACCGCGTTCTGCATGGTTTTGATTTCTTCTTCTTCGGTTTCAGCAATTTTATTGGTGCGTTCCTTTCGGAATGTGCAATTGTCAAGGTAGCGCTGCAGTTGGTCAGGGAGTAGGAATATTTCAACTAAAACTAATGTCAGAAGTACGATATTTAGAGCGAAAAATAGGCTAAGCATTGGAACCATACGCAAGGCCAGCGCAGTAGATGCTTGCAGGCCTGCTCTGGCTGCTATACCAAGAATTGGACGTGTGCCGTATTTCTTGAGCAAGTACTCGATATAGGGCTTTGCATACGCCAGACCGACCGTAATCGACAGGCTCGCCGCCCCCAGTTGTGTAACTGCGCGTAAGAAGTACATGCCAGCAAGCGAATACCTCTTGAGGCCTCGGTTCTCATAAGAATCCTGAAGGTCATACCACGCCCCCACCAACCCAGCCGCCCCTGCCAGAATCCCAGCCCCCAACCGCAACTTCCCCCCAAACACCTTCGCCCCCTGCCGAAGCGCGGCATTCTCGCTACGCGCACCAAACGCCACCGCAGCAGCAGCTATCTCTAGCCCCGCAGCGGTGAGAGCCACCACCGCAGACACCGCCTCGATGTACTGCCTGCTGTTCTTGTCCTCGACAGAGAGCCGGTTGTACAGATTCCACACCTCCAGCATCGCGAGGACACCGCCCAGGCGCATTTCGGTCATCGGCCCCCGGCTTCCGCCGCGCAGGGCATCGTCGAAGCTGCGGGTCGCGGCGCGGTCGATGCGCGCCGCCGCGCCTCGGCTCAGGGGCTTGCCACCGCGTGTTTCGAAATGGATGGTCTTTGCGTAGCGCCCCAGTTGGGCATGCAAGAGCGTCATGGCGACCCGGTTGGCGGCTTTGTCCAGCACGGTCGCGGGTTTGTTCTGGAACAGCGAGTTGCCCAGGGTGTTGATCAGCATGGCGCCGCCTGCCAGGTAACTGGAGGGCGGCCCGCCGGTCCCCTCTGCCAGTGCGTCCATCAGCGCATGGCCCCTGTCGTAGAGCACGGCGAGCTTTTTCATCCGGTCCTGCAACGCCGCCGAGTCGAGGTCTTCGAGGAGGCTGCGCTCGTTGAACAGGGTGCCGACTTCGTCCTCGGCCGCCTGCTGGTTCTGCGCCAGCGACCGCCAGTACAGGTTTTCCCGGGAAACGCCCGCTTCGCGCCAGCGTTCGAGCAGGGCCTGGCCGGCCTCGGTGCCATTCATTCCGGTCATGGCCTTGCCCATCTGGTCTTCGAACAACAGAGCCTGTTCCGTGTCGTTGCGGTCGAACAGGTCGAGGGCTTGAAGCAGTTGTTCGCTCTGTAGCCAGAGCAGGTGATCCTCGGTACGGGCATCGCGAGCTGTATCGGCCTTGTCGACCTCGGCTCGGTAGCGCTTCAGGAAATCCTGACGCATGTGCTCGTCAATGTAGGGGGCGTACTTGTCCCAGCTCTCGGCGCGCTGGCTCTTGAGTTCGGTTTTGTAGACCTCTTGCTGGTGCACGGGATTACGGAAGGTCCGGTAGTTGCCCGATGACTGCACCACTACGTGGCGATTGCCCGCCTGATACTCAGGGTCCGTGTAACGCACACCGATGTGCTTCTGGAGCTTCTGATTCTCGTGGTAAGTGACCTCGGCTTCGTCTTCCAGCAGCTTCCTGATGTTGTCGATGGCGAAGGCGATGGTGAATTTGCGGTGGTTGTCGACCTTTTCCTCGTCCTCCTGCGCCATGAAGGCTTCGAGCGAATCGCTGCTCGCGTTGCGCCAGGCATTGAGCTCCTGGACGACACCGAGCGCGTCGTTCAAGACGACGGCCACTCCGCGCTGTGCCTTGCGATCGGCATCGGGCCGCATTTCAGCGAGCAACGCCTGGCGTGGCGGCGGAAACAGAGGGGCGAAGGCTTGGGACTTCAGATGCTCCTTGAGGGCCGGCTTGCTGTAGGAGGCGTATTCCGCGATGAGTTCGAGCGCGTCATGGGTGAGCACGTTGTCCATACGCGGCGGCTCCGCCGATATCAGCCCGGCGACGTCCACCGAGGTCATGGTGCTGCGGTACTTTTGCTGTTGCCGGTATTTGTCGCGCACGTTTTTGGTCAGCGGCACAGGGCTGTACAGAAAGCGCAGGTCCTCGATGCTGTCCATGTCCTGGATTCGCAGCATCCAGCTCAGCCCCTTTACTCCACCGTCTCCGGTAAAGGGCGGTTTAGCCGGTGCCCAGGGCTGGTCGGCATCGATGAATTCGAGGCTGGCGAGGTCGGACACGCGGTACTGGCTATGCCAGGCGTAGTTGGCCTCCTTGCGCCTGATGAGGACGTACAGAAAGCCTTCGCGCAGGGGGCGCAGGGCATAGGCGGATTCGCTGAGCCGGCCGACCTTTGACGGCTGGCTGAAATACGCCGACAGGAATGGGAGTTGTCCTCTCTGGCTGGCAGTACCTCCGACCGCGCCATAACGCAGGGGCAAAAAGGAAAAGGTTCGGGTGCAGGAGACGACCGGGCCGGGGGTCAGGTTCGCCAAAAACGTGTTGCTTTTGTCGCAGAGTTCGAAGGTTTCCTTCCAGCTGTACATGATGGGAACCACTCAGGAATGTTGGAAAAGGCGTTGTTTGAGCGCTTGTGCGAGGGGCTTGGCATCGTCCCGAGCGTCTGTCAGGGCGGCTTGCCACGCAGCATTTTTGCGCAGGTCTGGGCCGTGTCGGGTCAGGAAGATGGCGTAATCCTTCTGGTCTGCCGGTCGGTGCAAGCCGCACTCCCGTGCCTCGACCAGCAACTGGTGCACTCGTGCCAGCCGGATTGCGTGGCCGTTTTCAGTCTTCCCGGGCACCAACTCTTGCTGAAGCAGATCGCACAACTGAAAGCGCAGCGGATTTCCCGTCAGCGCCTCCCAACAGTCCTGGTCCAGCCGGATCGGTGGGATGCCGTAATGATCCGGTCGGTTGTGGCCCCCGTAGTGCCGCCAGGCATTGCGCTCATCGTGAGGCTCCAATGCCCACCATGAATGGATGGGCGCCAGCAATTCGGCGATACCGGGCAGGTCATGTCGGGCTTGCAGCACGGGAAACGCTTGCTCGCTGTAAAAGCGCAACAGGTAAGAAGCGCCATCTGGTCCTCGGGCGGTGGCGGCCTGGCCGAGATGATTGGCGAGCCTGGACGGCTCCAGGGCGCTAATCAGCCAGGCGCAGGGCACATCGCCTGCAATTTCGACCAAGGTGCAGTGGAAGTCGTACTGGCTATCGAGGCTCAGGTGTTCTCCGGAGGAGAACAACCAAGGGCCGATATCCCGAAGATTGGCAAAGCATTGCTGGTAGAGGATCGGGTAGGCCGTTTGCGCGAATCGCTCGATCAAGCGTTGACGTGCCGGGAGCGGCACGCGAGCCATTTCAACGATGGCCGTCAAGCGGAGGTTTGGTGCTTTACGGAGCTGGTTCATCAATTCTTCTGCAAAAGGCGACATCAGGCGGTCTCTCCTTCCATGGGAATCAGGTTGCGCCCCTCGGCCATGGCCTTGAGCAGGCATCCCACGCAGACAGGCTCGCCCGTCACTGGAACACCGGTCATTGCGATACTGTTGCTGCTCCCTGCGGCACTCATCGTCATGGGGGCAAGCTCGCGAATCGAGATGCCATCGATGGTGATGCCACTGCCATCGATACGCAGCGTGCCGCCCGGGGCCTTGATGATCACGGCCTCGGATGCATGGATTTCGTGCACCTTGGTGTGCTGCGTAATGCTCTGGCCGGCCTTCACCGTGACATCCCCTTGCACCTGCTGGTCCAGGTGCCCGCCGATTTCAACCCGCTGATTGGCAATGGTCTTGTCCAGGCGGTTATTGCCGACCTGTTCGGTACGGTCCTCGCCGGTGGTGATGGTGTGATGGCGGCCAATGCTCAGTTCGTCGTCCTGGCCGATCTGATGCCGCCGGTTT
>NZ_QKVL01000009.1 GCF_003231275.1 Pseudomonas huaxiensis | reverse complement strand
GAAAGAAACCTTTTTTATGGGCTTGGGTGATGCCGCGCGCGATATTTTTGGAACTGGCATTGAGATAAATCGAATTGCGATCCGTTGCGAGTGATGCAATAAAATTGCATTTCCATCGTCCGAATCGCTAGGACCTCAGCTCTGTCATCCAATCTAGTTGCGAAGGCCGATGCTCCTCGGAAGGAAATAGGCTTGACTGAGGCCAGTCTCGCAGCGAATGCATGTAAACAAGCAAGTCCTGAAACTGTTGAGGCGTAAGGCTTGTGTCGCCTCCGATATCAAGCTGATCTCGGTGCCGGTCACGCATCCATGCCACTGCATTGAGCGCCCCGTCTCGCCAGCTTCGTTCGCGCGCGACGATTTGATCCTCGGTCAACTCCACCGGGTCAGCCGCAACAGGAAAACCACCGTCGCCGGCGACGATGCGCTTACCTTCTTTATGCTGTGCGATAAGCTCGGCGTGTCGCTCTGCAGTGATTTCGACTACATCAGAAGGGACTACTTTGTGAACTTTGAGCAAATAGAAGCCGCCAGTACCTGGGCTATAGAGCATGATCAATATCCGATGGCGAAATAGTTGATGTAGGAGTTCGGGACGCTCATTGCGGTGTATGCGTCTTGTCGGTTGGCTTTGAACCCGACCAAGGTCTGGTCTCCGATTTGCGGCACGATGCTGTTATCTGTCCGTGTACCGACATACCCCCAACTGACTTGCAGTGTTCTGACAGCATTCGGAAACGCGATCGGGAACGTGACGTCGTGTGCAATATCGGCGACCGGGGTCGCGACGGTGCCCCACTGAAAAATCAAACCGCCAAGCCAGGACGGAAAAACTACGTAGCTGTTCGACCAGATGAACCCAGCGCGTAGCCGTGTTCCCAGCGTAACTGGGGTCACGAATGTATCAGTCTCGACAGCAGCGTCGACAGCGACCTGGGTAGCAACCCGGGCGAGGCCGGCAACACTCGTTGTCGCGGCCAACTTGTCGGCTTTCGCGCTGATCTCTGGTCCGCCGGCAAGCAGCACCGCGATCCCGTTCCAGAATGGCTTTCCAGACGAGTTCATGCCGAGTGATGCCTCGGCCACGCCGCCCCAGTGAAAGAGAATTCTGGGCGCATAGGCATAATCGGTCTTCGTCCCGCCAACGAGCTGTACTTCGCGAATCATCAGCGCGCCACCAGTGCCCGCCCCAGCTTCTCCACCCAAGGTGTCGGTGTACAGCGTCGGCCTCTGGCTACTCGGCGGCCCCACTTTCAACGCATCCGTGATCCCATAACCGGTCAGAGTCGTTGCCTTGTCGGCCTTGTTGGCCACCAGGTTGTCGGCCTGTGCCTTGGTGTAAGCGTCCGTGATCCCATAACCGGCCAGAGTCGTTGCCTTGTCTGCCTTGTTGACCACCAGGTTGTCGGCTTGTGCCTTGGTGTAAGCGTCCGCGATCCCGTAGCCGGCCAGGGTCGTTGCCTTGTCGGCCTTGTTGGCCACCAGATTGTCGGCCTGTGCCTTGGTGTAAGCGTCCGCGATCCCGTAGCCGGCCAGGGTCGTTGCCTTGTCGGCTTTGTTGGCCACCAGGTTGTCGGCCTGTGCCTTGGTGTAAGCGTCCGCGATCCCGTAGCCGGCCAAGGTCGTTGCCTTATCTGCCTTTGCGTTGATCTCAGCTCCGCCAGCAAGCAACATCGCGATCCCGTTCCAGAATGGCTTTCCAGACGAGTTCATGCCAAGTGATGCCTCGGCCACACCGCCCCAGTGAAAGAGAATCCTGGGCGCATACGAATAGTCAGTCACTGCTGATCCGGCAAGTTGCACTTCGCGGATCATTAGCGAGCCGCCAGTGCCGGAACCTGACTCACCACCTGTGGTGTCCGTGTAGAGCTGGGGCCGCTGCTTGCTCGGCGAGCCGACAATGAGACCATCCGTTATTCCATGACCGCCCAGCGTGGTCGGGTTGCTTCCACCTACAACAACACCTTTGGCGTTTATGGATACTTTTGTATATGTCCCAGCCCCCGCTGCACTGTCTGTCAGCGTTAGGTTAATCTCGGTATCAGCACTGCCATCGTAAACTCCACTACCGGTTGCCGCGCCCTTGAAACGCAACGTCCTTGCTGTTTCCAAGCGTTTGGCTTTCTCAACGCTCGCCACACCGTCCACAACACGTTGAATGAGGTTACGCAGCCAGCGCGTGCGGCTCGCTAGCTGCTTCGCCTGCAAGTTGTCGATACCATCAGGCCCTCCAAGCACCGGGTCAGACGTCTCCAACTGGTAAACACCTGGTGCCCACTCATCCTGCTCTGGCAAATCAGCCATCAGCTACTCCCTCTGTTGTATTGACCATTGCGCCGAGCAGCTCCGTTGTGACGGATAGCCACTGCGCTGTAATCCAGTGAAATCAGGCGGCATCGAGCAGGTGCGACAGAAAGCAGCAGCCGACGAATCAAGGAGCCCTGGTCAGCGGTGATGGGGCGCTTCAGGAGCACGCGATAGCACGGCCAAGAGCTGGGATCTCCATGGACGTGATCGCCGTCTCGGCGGATCGTGCCATCCCGGACCTGCCCACTGAGCCCTTCCTGCAAAGTGACATCGCCGAATCCTAGTAGTCGGATAACCTCTCGAATCGCCCACGGCGTGCCCTTGTAACGGTGAAGCTCGGCGGCGCTCTTGATCAGGCTTCGGCGCGCATCAGCAGACTCGGCAAGCAACCAGGCCGCTTCATCGAGCAAGGAAAACTGATCGGCCAAGAACGGCAGAAGGCTCGGTTTGAGCAGGTCAACCAGGTACACGAGCATCGCGTTGGTATCGAGTTCGGCCATGCTCTCGCCGAGCAGCTCAGCCAACAGCGCGAAGCGCTCGTCGCCGGCCAGTGCAGGAGGTAGCTGTTGCTCAGCCATAAGCGACACCGTTCGGGATCAGCTCGATGGTCGTGCAGTTGGCCCATTCGTTTCCCTGAAGCTCACGTAGCTCGCTGGGCAGTTCTAGTTCTGCCCTGTAGATCCCCGTGACCTGCAAAGCTGCCGTCAACTGTTCACGCACCAGGTCAAGCCCAAGCTTTGTCCGACGCTCGGCGGCATAGCCCTCGGCGGCCTGCTTGGCAGCCGCAAGGCTATCGGCTTGTTCAGCATTGGCGTAGAAGGTCAGCCGGGCCTTGATGGCGTAAGTAACTTCGGTGGGTGCCAATACATGCACGGTGTCGCACAGGGGGCGGACCTTTTCCGCGCTCAGCCGCGCTTTCACCTGGTCAAGAATGGATTCGGACGGCAAGCCGGTGAGGGTCAGCGGATAGAGCGCGACATGGCCATCTAGCTGGCCCTCGTCCGGGCCATGCACGGCCACGTCAATGATCGACTGATGCACTGCAAGCGCGTGGTAGCGGTAAGCACCTCGGCTGCCTGCGTTGCTGAACGCCTCGGGGGCCAGAATGATGCGCTCGCGGTAGCGATCATCACCTTCGTCCTCGATGCCGTCAGCCGTCTCGGTGATGTTCGTGGCCACCAGACCCGCCAAGGGGCTGTTGCTGATCACGCTGATCTGACCCGCCGCCCAACCGTTGCCTTGGACGCCTGCCGTAAGGCAGGTGGCATTCACGGCCACCGATAGCTGGCCAGGCGCGATGAGTACATCTTGGTCGGTGGTAAAGGTCAGCTTCCCATCTTGGGTGTTGACGCGGGTGCCGGCACTGATGAGCAACGCAACGGAGCGAACCGTAGACATGGTGAAGCGCAATTGGCACCGGGCAGGCTGTGCCAGCAGCCGTGGCGTTGCCACCAGTTCGCCCAGGTAGTCAAGAATCGGCCCGGTGGAGAAGCGCACCAGCAGTTGCTCGCCTGCGTTCTGGATCGACATGTCCAGGCGCGAGCGGGTGTAGGCGATCAGGTCGATGAACAGGCGCTCGATCTGGGCGGGATATAGGGTCTTGCCAGACTTCGCCTCATAGCGTGCAATCAGGTCGGCTTCCACGCCCGCTGGATCGATCTTGACGAACTCGGGCTTAGGCAGATCGCGCATAGGGCACCTCGGTCATCTGGACGATACCGTCAGCAACCCGCCAAACAGTGCGGAGAATGATGCGTTCGGCATCAAGCTGGACTTCGACACGGACAACGGACACGCGGGTTTCCCAGCGCCTGATCGCTTCTATGGTTTCGCGCACCAGGTACGGGGTGACCTGGTGGGCTGGCCAGTCGAGGTAGAGGTGCAGGTCGCTACCGAATTCTGGGCGGTGCGAATCGCTGCCCTTCGGCGTTACAAGGATGATGCGGATGGCTTGATCGATGTCGCGCAGGCCTTGAACAACCTCACCGGACGTACCGAGGGCGGGTTGCCAGTGGGCGGCGGTGATGCTTGTGTAGGGAGTTGGCGTAGTCATGCGCCAATGATGAGAAAGCCAGGCCAGCCCGGCTTTTAATCGGGTTTAAAGAGTGCTCGACTAATGAGAGTGATGGTTCGAATTTCCACCAGCATCCATGACAGTACCTGTTGCACTGATATCGCCATTGACCTGCAGGTTACCGTCCAACGTGACTTGGGATACCTTTAGGTTGACAGCGGGAGCCTTCACGATCACAGGTTCGCCAGTCTGAAGCGTTACGCCGCGAGCGCAACTCACCACTAGTTCGCCCACATTCTCCACGCTCATCACCCCAGCAGCCTGGTTATAGCTCACTACAGTGCCATCGCGATAGCGCACGTAGTCAGTGTCTTCATCGTCTACTGGCGGCGGCTCAGCGGTTGAGTAAACGCCGCCCAGGCAGACCCCACCAACACCGTCATCATCCAGCAACACCGCCACCTGCTCGCCGATCTCCGGCATCAACGGACGCCGCTTGGTCCCTTGCGAGTTGCGCTGCGGAACGTTGAGCCAATAGCTCTCGACACCATCGCGGTCATCCAGGCGCACCCGGATGCGGCACGTCAAATAGTCCACCGCACTGACCTCGCCGTACTCCAACGCCACACTCATGCGACAACATCCGGCTGCGGCCCGTAGGTGGAGAGCGCAAGGTCCGGCTGTATGTTTTGTTGCGTCATGGAGATCGAGGGCGCTGCGACCCTGCAGGCTTCCTGGTCGACTGTATAGCCACCGCTGCGCGTGATCCGGTGATGGGCAGCGGTGATCAAGTAGTCGCCACCCAGTTTTCCTGCAGCTCGCAGTGTCACGACGTTGCCGCTGACCAGTTCAGGCCGGCCCATGGCTGTCCAGCCGCCAGTCGTGCGCTCCCTGTTTGCTTTCGCCAGGTCGGCCTTGGCCTTGGCTTTTGCTATCTCTTCAGACGCTGCACGCTTGCGCTGTTTCTTTGTGTCTGCGCTGGTTGTGGCTTTGCTGGAGCTGCTGGGCACAGCCACCGTTTCGCCGTTCACGATGTCATATGAAATCAGCTTTTTCTGAGCGGGCTCCTTGTGCTTGACCACGACCTTCTGCGGCACGACGGTGATTTGGTCGCGCAGGCGCACACTGGCGAGGTCTGTCAGTGCCAGGGTGGCTACCGGCTTGCCCTTAGCCAGATCGCTGATTGAATGAAACACCATGCGCTTGCCGGTGACTTTGAACGCGTAGTCGTACTCGCCTGCAAGGTTGCGCAGGAAGGTCAAATCGGAGTCTTGCTGCGTGAGGCGGTCGAGCTTGATCGGCTCGATGCGCCCCACCAATTCCATACCCTGCCGCGCCGCGATCTGCTTTGCCACGGCATCAAGCGTGGTGTTCTCGTATGCACGGTGCTCAGTTGTACGCAGTGCGGACTGGATGCCAGCGCCGAGGGCGCGAATGTTGACGGTTGAAGGCGGTGCATTCAGCTCAACCTCGTCAATTTCGAAGTTGCCCAGGGTGCGCAAGGGCTTGCCCTGCCATCCCATCGACAGAGTAAGCAGGTCGCCATGGCCTGGATACCATGCATCGGACCATTTGCCTTCGGTGTCTTCCAGTTCGACGTCAAGGCTGTCGGCCTGGCCAGTCAGATAGTCGGAGTACGTCAGGGACAACAGGTGCTGACTGATATCGTGCGTGATGTTGCGGTGCTGATAGCTCAGTACGAAGCGAGCCTCAGGCACCTGGTTCGGTGTCAGCGCATCCACGGCGGGAGATCCTCTGTAGTCGGTTGTTGCTCAAGCATTGGAATGGCAAGGGTCAGCCCGGCAGGCAATGCAGCGGTGAGCGGCACATGTGGGTTCGCCTGGGCAATTGGCTGGTAGCGGTGGGCATCACCGTAGTACCTCCAGGCCAGCGAGTCCCAGCGCTCTCCTTCGGTTGTCACATGCAGAATGAACATGATCAGGCTTTCCTGGTGATGACTTGCGCGGCCAGTCCGGCCAGGCGCGTGCCTGCGCTGTCCATTGTGGTCAGAGCTTGGCCAAGGGAGTCACGCGATGCCTCGAAACGTTCGACGATGTTTCCCAGATCGACCGGGTTCAGGCTGGAGCGTGCCCCCATGACACTGCCCAGTACGTCTTCGCCCATCCTGGCTAGGTCCGCGCCGTCCTTGAGCAAGCCCGCTGCCTCGGTCAGGCCTTCCAGCGGCCCAATAACCTGAGCCGTCACACCCAGCATTTGCGGCACTTGGTTGAGGATCATCAAGGCATTGCCAGCTTTCACCTGGTCATACAAGTTCTTGCCGGCCCGGAGAATGTTGGCAGCCGTTTTCGCGTGACCGATGACCATCTGCGTTGTTGACGGGGCAGGCATGAACTTCGACAGCAGGCCCGGCGAGCCCGCCGCCGCAGCGGGAGTGCCGCTCACGGCCGGGCCAATCAAAGCAGGCGGAGCGACAATCTTGCGTGTGAACGCTCCGGTGTACTCACGCAAGCTCAGTTGCACGGCAGCCGAGGCAAGCTGGCCGGTTGCTGACATTCGGTGATGAACCAGGCTCAAGTCGGTAACAACTTGCGGGCCGAGATAATCACCATTGCCGAGTACCAGGGCCAGCGGTAGATGCTTGGATTTGGCTTCCCGTAGCGCCTTCCAGCGCGCCTCAGGATCTCCGAGCTGCGGACGAAGCTCGATGCTCAAGGTGATCTCATCGAGCCCTTCACCAATCCACTCCAGCAGAGGCTTTCCTTTTATACGCGCGTGCTCTGCCCATTCTGCTGCTGATCGCAACTCCATCCCAACAATGCCACCGGAAACGGTGAATTCAATGTCACCCAAGATCGCAAACATCAGGCAGACCCTCCCGCAGGACCATAGCTACGGCGACGTTGGTCGTGCTGGAAGCGCTCCATGAACCTAAGGAATTCGTCATAGCCGCTTCTTAAGGCCTGCTCAATCTGCGGTGGTTGAGCACCTGCAGGAAGCTCAATCTTCGGCGAGTAGTGAACGACCATGGTGCTTTCGCCTTGGGCATCGGCTGCACCAGGAGCCATTCGGCTTGCGAGAGACACCGCCTCAGGGCGGGGTGGCGGGCGCGGCGTCCCTTGGGCTGCGTTAGATTCGGGTAGCACTGTTGACTGTTGCCGGACGAACTCAAACTGTAGTGAACGCAGCAACGGTTCAGGGGCGTCGGGGCCAGGCATCAAAGGCATTACAGGCGAAAGCAATTTCGGCGCTGCCAGTTCAACACCGGTTGCTCCAGACAGCCCGAGCGCTGCTTGTCGAACCACCCCCTCCTGACTGGTGATCCCGATAGCCGCGCCTTCGCTGATGTTCGCCCCGTAACCGATGAAAACACGGCTGGGTGACTGGATGCCCAGTGTCTCGGTGAACCAGGTCTTGATAGAAGTACCGACGGCGATAACAGACTCTTTGGCAGCATCGAGCGCATTGCCGATCCCGCTGACCAGGCCGGAGATAATCATGCCGCCGAAGTCGGTGAACTTCGCCGGCAACTCGACTCCGAAGTAATCAAGCACCCCGGCAAACGCGCGGTAGAACAGGCCTACGGGAGAGAAGTTTGCGATCAGCGCAGCAATACTGCCGATGCCACCTTCAAACGCTTTGGGAATCTCACCAATGAACTCAAGCAGCCACCGTGCCGGCGTAAACAATGCCGAGATCACACCTCCAACGGCTAGACCGAAATTCATGCCGGATGTCGTCGCCTGGCCAAGTTCATCAGATGTCAGTTTGATCGGCGCGAACAGCTCGCGGAACCAACCGATCATGGGTTCGATCATCTGCCCGATAGCGGAGAACAAGGGTGCCAAGGATGAAAACGCAGCAGAAAAAGCATCGCCAATCGGTTTAAGACCCTCCACCAACCCGGTGAAGAAGCCAGACGAAAAGGCGCTGATCTGATCCCAGTGCTTGTAAACAAGGAATGAGGCAACTGCCAACGCAGCGAATGCGGCGATGATCCAACCGATAGGCGTGGCGGCCAGCACAGTGCCGAATAGCCCGGTTACATAGGTCAGCCCTGGAATAACTCCGGCAAGATTTCTGATACCCGCGATGAACGGTGCCAGGCGCGCAGCGATTAACGCCCTGTTGAACAATGCCATTCTGCCCGAAGCCAGCGATAGCGCCGTACCAATGCCATTAAGTGCGGTCGCACCGAGGTTTACGCCGTATCGGATGCCGATGAAACCGAGCTTCAACGCTACAAGCCCGGCCACAAACTTGATCGCACCACCGACAAGTTCCGAATGCTCTTCGGACCACTCAGAGAAAGTTTGAACCATCGGCACAACCCGTTGCGTTAGGTCGACGATGGCTGGCAGAACAATGGTGCCGACTGTAATGCCGAGGTCCGTCATTCCGATGTTCAGCGCTTTGAGTTGCTCCTTTGCGCTGCCCATTCGCTTTTTCCAATCGGAATCCTGCACACCTTTATCAGCAGCATCCTTGCTGCCCCGCTGAATGCTTGCCGTCTCATTCTGGTTGGCAAGTGCAGGACGAACAAATGCCAGCACTTCTTGGTCACCAAATAGCGCACTTAACTTGTAGGCTTCATCAAGCCGAGCCAGAGCAGTTTGACGCTCCTTGTCGTCTTTGATGTCTAGCGCCTTTTTGTATTTATCTGCCGCCGCTGGTGCATCGCTGCCGAGATACTTTGTGATTATTTTAATCATCGCCTCAGCAGGCGAAAGCCCTCGACTTACCAGGTTTTTCATTGCGCTTTCGAGATCTATGCCTGCGTCCTTGAATGCTTTTGTGGTAGCAGGCGCGGTCAACTTGTTCATAAAGTTCATGAAGTTGTTCGCAGCTTCGTCGTTGCTACCTGCGCCTTTGCGCGCAATCTGCAAGGACGCTCCGATCTCGGCCACCGCCCGCTCTCCGGTAATCCCCAGGGCAGCAAATTGTGGTGTCAGTTTTGGCAACCACTTAGCCATGTCCGCGAGTTCAAACTGACCACTTTTACCTGCGTAGGCCAGCATGTTCATCGACCGTTCAAAGCCGGTAGACGTGATGCCCAAGTTGTCGTTCAGCGCGATTGCTACTGCGCCGAGATCGTCCATTGATGCCCGAGTCGCGGTGGCTGACTT
The DNA here is from genome assembly GCF_003231275.1 of Pseudomonas huaxiensis. Taxonomy (GTDB): domain Bacteria; phylum Pseudomonadota; class Gammaproteobacteria; order Pseudomonadales; family Pseudomonadaceae; genus Aquipseudomonas; species Aquipseudomonas huaxiensis. The sequence goes on along the minus strand of NZ_QKVL01000009.1, from coordinate 167,086 downwards.
CGCCATGATTGGCGCATAGGCTTCCAGCTCTTTGACGTTAGAGATGTTCCCCGCAATGAGCACCCCAACGCCCTTGCCAACCTCCATTTGAGTCTGGTTCCACTGCAGCGCAGCGCCGCGCATTACATCGCTGAGGCCCTTTTCCTTTTTCTCGTCAAAGTCTCCGGTGATCGCGATGTCGCGCACCAGATCTTGAAAATCAACCGCGATATCGACTGCCTTGGCAACTGGCGCCGCGACTACGGCGGCTGTCCCTGCCGTTTCCATTGCCTCGCCGCGAAGCTCGGCACGTTCGTTTTTCAGGGTTTCAGAGCGTGCGATGCTGAGGTTGAGCCGCTCCTGTTTGGATCTGAGCTGATCAATTGCTCGACCGACTTGATCATACTCACGGCGAAGGCGTCCGATGCCCGATCCACCGCGAGCAATCGAGTCCGAAAGCTCTGAGCCGATTCGCTTCTGCTTTGCAGTGAGCCCGTCAGTTGCCCGCCCAAGCTGCTGCACCACGGACTTTGCTGAGCCAAAGGCGGCATTCAGCGTGCCTGATACAGCAGCCCCGATCTTCAATCCAACAAGGATTTCGTTTGCCATGATTCGCTACGCTGCCGGAGTTTGAAAAGGCACCGGGAGCTATACAGCTCCCGGTCGGGTGATCAATGGCGCATGTTTTCGGCGGCTTCGATGCGGCGGTTGATTTCCCGCTCGCACACGTCACACCAGCGCCAGTACTCAGCCATTGTCAGCCGGCGAATCTCCGATGGCTGCATCCTCAACACGAGCAGCAGTGCTTCGTCCCAGGATTTCAGCGATGTCTCCGCCATCAGCGATTCCCCGAAACACCTCGGTCACTACCTTGGCATCGGCGATGTCGAGTTCCCCAATGTCCTCCATGGTCAGGCCGGTCATCCTGGCGAAAATGAAGTCCTCCTGGGCCACTTCGCCTTTGGCGAAGGAATGGGCAGCCGCCAAGTCTTTACGCTTGAGGCGTTTGATAGGCAGCGTGGTGATCAATTCACCAGCAGCATTAGTGAAGGGGAATTTGAGTGTAATGCTGAGAGGGGCGGCCATTTGATGCTCCAGGTTGATCGGTCTGATCGGTTGCTCTGAAAGAGCCCTGAGCATCACACCTGGTCGCGGTGCTGACTTTTAATCGGGTTTAAAGAGCAAGCCCCGCATTTTCGCGGGGCTTGCATTGCCATCCTGGCAGCTTCATCCATGAAGCGTTTCCTGACTACGCTTGCCCAATATTTTTTCTGTACTTGGCCAGTTGATCCTGTCCGCCGACTTTGAAGATGTTGGACAGGTAGTCCAGCAACACCACCTCGCTGCCATTGAGCACCTGGCGCACGTAGATCGCCGAGAACGGCGATTCGAACTTGGTCGGGTCGCGAGGTTTGTAGCTCCCCAGTTGGTACTCTTTGAACATCACGGTCATCAGGGTGACCAGCGGCATTTCGTCAACCAGGCCGGCACTGTTGAACACTTGGACGTTCGACCGGCACTGCAACTGCACCGTCTTGAACGGCGTAGCGAAGCGCTTTGCAGCGTCGTAGTACAGGCTATTCCAGACGATTTTTCCTTCGAGCTTGTCGATCCCGTCCGGCAGCTCGATCAGGCCGACCATTCCCAAGCCCTGAAAGTCGCTCATCACGGACTTGACCGTGCCGAGGTCGATTTCTTCGACACGCCCGAAGAAGCTGTTGCCGTCCAGGTAGACCGACGCATTGGTGATGCGATGTGCGCTGAACCCTGCCATTTAGGAGGCCCCCAGGTTGACCAGGTATTCCCCGGTGATTTCGGTTTCGAAGGTGCCCCGTTCGAACGGCAGCGGCACTGTGAGTTTGTAGTTGAACAGCATGTGCCCCAGCTCCAGCTCGGTCTGTGGGTTGCGGGCCGGGTCATACCAGCACTCGCCACCGATCAACGCCTGGTCACCGACCAGTTTGCGCATGAACTGGTTGACGCTCTCGGTGATGCTATCGATCAGTGCGTCAGTGATCGGCTGATCCACGAACTGCAGTGAGCTGAAGCGGATCGACTCGTCGATGATGTCTTTGGTCCGACGCACGTTTTCGAAGTTGCGCATGTGGGTCACTGTCGGCCAGGCCGCCGTGCGGTTGCCCCACAGACGTAGGCCCGTGCCGAACGAGTTGAACACGGTGGTGATGCCGTTCTCGTTGAGCAGGTTAACTTCGCTGCTGGCATCGTCGATGCGCGCCGTCAGTGGGCGCTCCAGACCGATCACCCCTAGCAGCTCCTTATTGGAGCTGCTCCACCAGTAGCCGTTGTCGTTATCAACCTTCGCCCGCAGGCCTGCTGCGCGGATCGACAGCGGCTGCAAGCGCTCACCACTTACGGCGTCATAGACCTTGACGTGCGGATAGCACAGGCGCACTCGGTCGCTGCTGGTATTGAAGTTGATAGCGCCGGCAGGGCCGCGCCCAGCGATGACCTGCTGCACCGTGGTGCCAATGGGCGCATCGATGTAGGTGACACCACCGACCTTGGTCGCCGAGGCGATCAGTTCGACGCTGACAGCGTTGAGCGTACTGAAACCCGGTGCGATGAAGATCTTCGGGAAAAAGCCAAACTCGTTGTAGCTGTCCTGGAAAGCCAGCAACCCGCTGCGCTGACCCGCCACCGAAACTGCACCGATGATGTCTGCTGGAGTGACTTTGGTAGGGTCGGCATAGGTGTAGTCGACCTTGACCTTCCCACTGACCGGGATTGCACCGGTACTGATGCGCGTGGTCAGGCCGCTGAGCATATCGACGGTGTAGTCAGTACCCAGGGCGTAAGAGGCACTGCCATCTTCGGACTTCAGCGTCAGGATCTGCAGAGCCCCATGATCCAACTGCAGGCGGTCGTTATCAGCGAACTGTCCAGCTACACCAGGAACGCTGGTGCGATGTACCGCCGGATCGAGCACGTTGTAGACCAGGACAGTGCCTGCGCCGAAGTCGTAGATGCCATCCAGCGCCTCTGGAATGCTGAAGCCTGGCAGGTGACCGCCAAACTGGGCGCCGTCAATGTCGTTGAGCGACAGCGTCAGCTTCTTCACCGGACCGGTAGGCGCAGTGCCGATCAACGCGATGACCGCCGATTTGACGACACGGATCGCGCGCGGCCCGCGTTCGACTTCGGTCGTTTCGATGCCATGCAGGTAGTTAGCTGCCATTGGTTTGACCTCCTTCGTCCTTCGCGCCAGTAGCTGGCTTGCCGGGTTTGGTGTTTACGGGTTCTGGCACAAGGTGGCGCAGCTCCAGGAGTACCTTGGTGTAGTCATTGTCGGCAGGAAGTTCGACCGGCTGGCCAGGTTGCAACTGCACATCGAGCAGTTTGCCGTCGACGCGCAGGCAAACCGCGCTTTGCGGGCCGGTGTAGCTGTAGCGTGTGAGTTTCATTGAAAGTCCTCATGTTCGAAGTCTGCGCTTGCGAGGAATGGACCAGCGCTCGGCACTACGACCTGCACCTGAGTAGCGCGCGTGCTGACGTCCAGGGCGTATTGCCACACGCCCTGGACGTGGCCGAGGAACTGTTCGGAGACGGGTTGGCATGGTCGATCACAGTGCGGGGGATACCAGCCGGCAAGATGCTCGCGGATGCGGTCCAGGTAACTGGTAACCCCGTCTTTGCCGTTGAGTTGCTTGAATACCAAGGTCAAACGGAAGACCAACTGACGCTCCTGGAAAACCGCATCTGTAGCTTCGGAGTCGCCGAACTTACTGCGACCGTATGCGACAAGGATCGCGCCTCGGGGGTGGTTCAGCCGGTAGTTCCCAGGCGCTTCAGGGAACAGCTCAACCGACAACTCCCCCTTGAAGTGCTCTTGCAGGCGAGCGAGCAAGGCGTCCTGCAGGAGAGCGGTTTGGGTTTTCGGGATCATCGGTAGCCACTCCAAACGTCGTCACCGAATTGCTGGCGGCGCGAGCGGACGCGGATCTCACCGGGCTCGGGAGCCGCCTGGCCTCCAGGCATACCGAGGGTGACGACGCCATCGCGAATGCTCTCCAGCAACTTGATGGTGTCTTTGCGGCTGTCCTTGACCGCGTCCGGCATCGAACCCTCTGGCCTGCGCTGATAGAGCCAATGCCTGGCCAACAGCACCACTGCATCCCGCAATACGGTTGGCACCGGGTCGAGCGGCAGGTCGTAGCGGCCACGCAGGTAACCATCCACCATTTCTTCGCCCTGGCGAATACCGTCCTCGATCACGCCTTCATCAGGCTCCTGGGCTGCAGGGTCATCATTCGAAAGCTGGATCAACGTCAGCTCCGGGATCGCCCGGCCAATGTCATTGCGGGTGCAGTAGCGCATGGTCAGATACCGCGCACGATGCGGATGATGTCACCCAACGCCGTGGCGGCGTCCATGGCAATGCCGTTGCTCTTGCCGGTGGTCAGCGTGACAGCACGGCCAGTGGCGTCGGACTCGACTTCGGCGCCCGCCGCGATAGCCCCGCCTGCAGAGACAAGGCAGATGCCCAGGACATCGACCGGAGCGACGTTACCGGCTTCGGTGTCCGCCGCAACCGAGCCCAGAGACTTGGCGCCTGCAGCGCACAGGCCGCCGTCCATGCCGGCGAAGCGATGACGTGGCAGATCGACCAGGGCCAGCAATGAGGTAGTGAGCACAGTCTGTTTGGTCTTCACTGGATACCTTCCTTCGGCTTGATGCAGCCGTTTTTCAGCAGAGGCAACGCCACGGCATCGAGCAGCAGAAGCTCGGCGCCCTCGGTGTACAACTGGCCATCGAGCAGCACATCACTTTGGGTAGTGACTTGGTAGCCGCGCGTTGCTGGCTCAGGTTCCGGCTCGGGCTCGGGGCCTTTGGTCGCACCACCGTTGGCCGAGGCTTGCTGATCAGTGGCGCCCGCTCCCGATGTATCAGAGGCCTGGGCCGTTTTCGGCACCTGGCCTTGGCCAGCCTCGGGTTTCTGTTCCTGGTCTTGGGGGGTGGATTTCGCAGCCATGTTTCACCTCAGCCGTTGATGTCGGAGATCAGGTAGCCGGCATCGGCGCCGACGACGACGGCCTTGTAGATGTCGGTGTTACGCACGAAGTGGAGCTTGCCGCCGGCCCCGTCGAAGGTGTCGATCTCCGGCATGCCCTTGCGGCGCAGGGTGTAACCGAAGCTCGGGTCTTCGTAGTTGGTCTGGGAGCCACCCTGTGGTTTGGCGACATAGGCCAGTTGCAGGGTGTCGGTCCAGATATCACCCACCGAGTTGGTGTTGGCGAGCGCCTCACCGATATGGATGTCGTTGATACCGAACAGCGCCTTGAGGTGCTCGACAGTGATCAGCTTGCGCTCGTTGCTGCCCAGCGCTTCCTGCAACTTCGGGTGGAACTTGAGCGATGCATAGGCCGATGCGCCCATGGTGATGGTGTTGGGGCGGACACCGATCCGGCTACGGATCACTTCCTTGCCGCGCTCGACATCCTGGATCGGATCGCCACCACCGTTGCTCCACTGGCTGTTTCCGGCCAGTGTCACCTTCGCGCCAGGCAGATAGGTGCCGGGGTTCTGCGCGAGTTTTGCGCAGGCGACTTCGCGACGGAGATCAATCACATCGACGACGCGACGCGAAGCGCGTGCCTGGGCGTCGAACATGGCTTCGGTCTGCTCGCGGTAGTCAACGGGGTAAGCGATGTCATGCTCACGCAGCACAACGTCCAGTTCGCCAACATCGTCTGGGTTCATGATGTTGGACTGTGCTCGAATCGCGCGCTCCGTGTCATACACCTCGAACGCTTCCTTGCCGAATAGCGGGATGATCCCGGCTTCCCTGTCCATGAATGCAACAGGGAACAAAGCCTCGCCGATGAACTGCGCGTTGCGGTAGCCGCGCGCCAAGTTCGTCAGTACCGGATCGACGATCCGAAGTTGCTTCAAACGGTCTGCCATGGTGGCTCCTGGGATCAGATGAGTTGGCGGATAGCCGACTCGTAAGGGATGTTTTTCTCAGCGGCCAGCGCGGTTGCACGTTGGTGCAGGTCGAGGCGGTCGGGGTCGGTGTTCTTCTCGGAAAACTCCAGGTCGGCCTTGACCGAGCCACCGCCGTGGCGCTCCTTGCTGGCACGTTCGGAAAAGTCGATCTGCTTGGGCAGGTCGCTGAAGATCGCCTTCAGACCTGTGGTGACCGGCTGTCGCTCGGCACCCTCGCCGAATTCCAGGGGCTTATCGCTCGACTCGGCGAAGTCGAGGGCTGCGATCAACGCCGGAGCATGCTTGGGCAACAGACGACCTTCACTGACCAGACCTTCGGCGAACGCGACATGGTTCTGATGGATACCGTCCAGGCGAGCTTTGCGGGTCTGCTCCTGGTGCTGCTTGACCTGGCCTTTGAGCCGGTCGTTTTCCGCCTGCATAGCGGCGATCTCTTCTGGCGTCACAGTGGATTCCTCGGGTGGTGGTGGTTCTGAAAAGGAGGGGTGCGGCTCATGCTCACGTGCTGCCTCGGCGAGACTGTTGATCTGCCAGTCCGGGATCACCTGGTCGGCGACCTCCAGGCCGCGATCACCGATCAGGAAGTCGCGCAGGCGGCGCCAGAGCGAGGCACTGGTCTCGTGACCGAAGTCGCCGAATTCGATGACACCTTCCTCACTGTCGGCCAGCTCGATGGGACGCAGGCCCTTCACCGCTGGCGGTTGCGCCCCGAGGAAGCCGACATGGCGCAGGTAGTACACGCCGGGCACGGGGTTGTTCGGTGAGTCCGGGTGATAGAAGGAGGCGGAGATTTTCTTGAAGCTGCCCTTGCTCACCAGTTCGGCGAATGCCGGATCAACCTGAGTAGGGGTGGCGACCAACCCTTCGGTACTGGCGCTGAGCGATTGAACCCAGCCCGCTGCCGGTGCGTCGTGCTTGGGGTGACCGATGACCAGGGGCGCCTCATGTCGAGCAGGGTCGTATGCCAGGACCGTGGCCGTAAGATCCGACTCGCTGAAGCTGAAACTGTCACCCGACGTAGCGACGTGCTTGCCAGGTTTAAAGATGTGCAGTGGTTTCATGAGCTGCGCGCTGCGTTGATGACGATGCGCACAGCCTGACCTGCCGTTGGCGGACTGACTTTTAATCGGGTTTAAAGAGTGCGGATGCGACTGGAATAGTCAGAGGCGGGAAACGCGGAGCGGGATAGCATTCAGACTTGGCTTTATAAAGCGCTGTAAAGCATTCGCCAGCGCTGTCAGGCCTTTGCAGGATGAACCGGAGCGCCCGAACCGTTTCGTCGCTCCTGTGGCCGCTACTGGCGGGCGGCCTTTTCCAGGTGCGCGAGGGCGAGATCAAGGATGGCTTCCTCGGCCTCAGGCTGCAGATCTCCCTCAGTGTTCATCGGCAGATAGGGACGACCTGGAATGTCACCCCACAGGTGCGGGAAGTCCGACTGTGTGCCACCGAACTGCATCATGGCGGCATAAGGCTTGTTGCTGCCCACCAGCGCCGAACTGTCCGTTGCTTGCGTAGTGATCGAGCTGGCCAAGCCTGCACCGCTGACCTGCAGGATCTGACCAGGCCAGTTGCCGTTCTTCTCGCGCCGCGCGGTTGTGACATCGGACAGGCTCTGCCACTCGGGACGCCCTTCCTCGTCAAAGTTTTCTTCTGTCTGACTCAGCAACTCTGCAGCGATGCCCCGCATCAGCGGTGCCAAGTCACCGACCGCCCATTCAACTTTACTCAGTGCAGCCTGCAGGCGCTGATGATCCAGTTCGACTGTGAACACTTCAAACCTCCTAGGCGGCTGCCTGTTTGCGTTTAAGCATGTCGCCCAGGCCAGCACCTGGTGCATGGTTGAATCCGGGATCCGTGCGGAAGGTGATCGCCTTGCCTGCGGCGTCCGTCGTTCGGATGCCTGTGACGGGGGCGGTGCGGATCTCACCGGTACGTTTGTCGATGCCGGTCTCCACCGTCTCGGTGAACAGGCGTCCTTCGCTCGACACGACTTTCAACCCTCGGCGCTTCACTGCGGCTTCGCTCAGCGCAACGACACGGCATCTGCAGTTGAACCCATTCGGCGGGAAGATCGCAGCCCAGATCGGGTCGTCGTGGCGGAACACTTGACCATTCAGCGCGCGGTGACTCGGTCGCGTCTTGCCATCCAGGATGGCCACGTACATCCAATACGGGTGCGTTTCGGTAGTTTGCTCCATCTCGGCCTTGCGCCCGGCCATATAGGCGCTTTGCAAGTTGGTCTGATAGATCGTCTTCAGTCTGCGCGGGCTCCCCAACTGGACCATCTCGCCAACGCCCTGGCTATCGACGATAACCTGCTTACCCCACCAGCCCTGCGCCTCCAGGACCGGCTGCAGATCCGCGATGAACTGCTTCAGGGTCTGACCTTCCTGCAACGCAGTTTCCAAGGCGCCGCGAATGTCCGACAGCAAGTCAAGGCGCATGGCCTTGGCAACCGTAAATGCCTGGTCATGTGCCTGGTCGAGCATTTCCTGCCAGTTCCAGGTGATGGCGTAACCCTTGGACTTCAGGTAGGCCACTGCGTTTTTCGGCTCAAGGCCAAAAATAGCCTTGAGGTCGGTCGGGCTCGGGGTCTTCATAGGGCGCGCCATCAGTCTTCACGGTCCGCATTGGCATTCAACCGGCCCCAGATGCCGGCCTGAAACATCAGGCGCGTGAGAGTCTCCTGCAGTGCTTGGTCGTCCATTGTTGGGTTGGCCTCGGCCAGCAGGCCAAGCGCCTCAGTGTCTGTGCGAGCGCGCAACAGGGCGTCAATCACAGGGGCTACAGCCTGCTCACCGTGCTCCTGGAGTAACTCGGCGGGAAGACTGTTGATCACCTGATCAAGCGCCACCTGGTCAAGAATGGGTTTCAAGGTTGACTCAGCAAACTCAGGCGACCCGGTCGGCTCTACTGGGGGAGCAAGGTCACCTTCCTGCAGGTTGTAGGTGCGCATCCAGTATTGCTGCGTGAACTTCACGCCCGAATCGGTGAGCGACTTGTCCCGCTCGGCCAAGGTCTTGTCGATCTGATCCTGTTCCCACAGCTCGTAGAGCGGTGCTGCAATGCTCTCACCGAAGTTGAGGTCGACGACCAGGCGTATGGCTGCGTTGAGGGTCGCCGCAACAATGCTGGCATCACCGTCGCGGATGTCCTCAGTCACATCAAGTCCGGCCATCGCACTGGCACGATTCGAGTTCGCCTCGGTGGTCTGGTTCTGCCCCAGCAGTGCGACGTTGATCTCGCTGCGGCAGTACATGAGCAGTTCACGATACACATCCGCACTGCCGGTCTTGCCTGCGGCTTCTTTTATTTCGACACTCGAATCATTGGGGATGACCGCAACGGCGTCCTGCACCATCTGCTCCAAACTGTCGAGCAGATCGTTGGTTTCCTTGGTCGAGGCGCCACGTGGATGCTTGCCGATCAGCCAAGGGCTGCCGTATTTCTCGGTGAACTGGACCCAGAACTTCATGCCGCCTTTCATGAACACTACAGGCCAAAAGCACATGGACATGTCGGCAAACCCATAGGGGTTGTTGTAGGTCGCGTCCTGCCGGGCCACGATGAAGCGCTGCGGGTCGCACAGTTCGCCCTGGATACCAGCGTCGCGAGCGCGGAAACGAAGCTGGTTATCTTGGTCGTACAGAAACCACTCGGCGGGCTTACCCAGCAAATCCTCGGGCACCAGGTGAAGGCCTACAGACTTCCACATCAGTTCCACCGGCTGGTAACCAAACAGCGCAGCATCGAGCAGCTCACGAATGATGCGGTCGAGATCGAGGTCGGCCAGCCAGTCCCGGACAAAGCGCTCAACCCGGACAGGTGCCTTGCCGCGCTTCAAGTCGCGTTCAAGGGCGAGCACCGATGACTTGCGGCGACGGATGTTGCCGCCGACGAGGGCGGAACTGCGCAGGTCACGGTAGACCTTGATGTCCTTGCCCTGGGCTTTGAGGATCGTGTCTGGGTTTGGCAGGTACATGCCCAGGGCCTGCGCATCGAAGCTGCGCCCACGGCTGGCAATGTGGTCGGTCAGACTCTTGTCGCGCCGTGCCTCGGCGAACGTGACGAACTCTGTGGGGCTGACCCACACGCCCTTGCTGCTCATGCGTACCCCTGAAAGATCTGTGATGCCGCACGACGGCGGCGGGATTTGACTTTGACCGGAGCAGACGCGCTGTCCAAGGTGGCGAAAGTGGCCAACACACCAGCTCCAGCGAAGTCGCCATGGCGGTACAGCTCCGGGTCCTTGAGGTCCTGCTGGCGGGCTTTGACGATCATCGGGATGCCATCCACGGTTTCGATTGCGCGGATGTCTTGTTGCAGCGAGTCGTCCTTGGGCAGTGTGATGGTGCCGTCTTCGAACAAACCAACGAAGCGCGGCATCCAGGCCCCATACCAAGCCCGCGACAGTTTCACCTGGTGAATGCGTTCATGGCCGAATTCATCGGCTGTGTCCTCGGCCAGCGTCTCGCCGTTGCCCGAGGCATCCAGGGCGGCGCTGATGAAGTTGGGAAGACCACGCAGAATGGCGAACAGCACTTGTTGCTGTTGCCGGGTCGGCACCTTGTGCATCTCGACCACGAACGGCACATCACGGTGACGCTGTTGGTCAACCGACATTGGGCAGATGATCGAGAAGTCGCGGTGGCGCGCGTAGTCCATGCCGAGATACCAGCGCAACTCAGGGTCGAGCTGCTGTAGCAAGGGCAACAGGTGCGGCTCCATCCAGGTCTCGATGAACGCTTCGCGTCGATAGACCGCCTGCAGGGTGAAACTCTCGTCCAGGGCGAGTCGGAGTACTTGCCGATCCGAACGCATAGCGTCTTCGATCCACACACCAGGTACGCACACACCGTTGCCGTCCCGAGGGATCGCGTCCAGCTCTTCGCGCATCTGTGCCTTGCGCGGACCGTATGCGTTGCGGATGCTTTTGTACCAGGCCTCCTTGCCCTCGGCGGTGGGCTCTTCGCCACGCATCATGCAGCGCCGCTCGTACAGGCCATTGGCAACGGCATCATCGAACGTCGCTTTGTAGACCACCGCGGCATCGCCGTAGCGGCCTTCCTGGATGTCCTTGATCATGCCGTTGAAGGCATTGGCCTTGCCGTTGTGAGTGCTGATGATCACGATGCGACCGCCCCAAATCAGCAGTGCTGTGGCGGCATCGAGCACCGCAGAGACGTTCCGGTGATAGGCCGCTTCGTCGATGATCACTTTGCCCTGCAGGCCGCGCAGGTTCGCCGGGTTGCTCGACAGCGCAACGATCTTGAAACCAGACGCGTAGCGGATGCGGTACGCATTGATCTGGCGGGTGTTGCCCGACTCGTCCTGGTCTTCGAACAGGAACTCTTCGATTTCGCTGACACCCGATGCCTGGGCCTCGGCGATGACGCGGGAGAATTTGGCGCAGTAGCCGATGAACTCCAGGCCCTTTTCCTTGGTGTCGCCGACGTAGAACACGTCCATGCCGCCCGCGCTCTTGCGGGACGCAGCGGTAATCACCGAATCCAGGGCTTCGGCGAATGTGATGCCGGTGCGGCGACCTTTCTCGCACAGCTTGATCTGCGCGTCGATGGCCAGCCAATCGGCCTGGTGCGACATCAGCAGGCCTTCGGTGATCGGGTTGTAGCCTTGAGGAATCGACCGTACGGAGTCCGGCAGTTCGTCCCATTCAACGACGCGCACGGTGCTGCTGCTGGGCTTCACTGCTGGGGTGCTCATACTTTTACACCGAGGAACTTCTGACGCCAGAACAAGGCTTGTTCTTCATCCATCCCGCCACTGCGGACTTCCTTGTCCAGCTCGGCGGCTTGTTCCTGCAAGAGGCGCTCGCGCGCAGCACGCTCGATGAACTGGCGCTCTTTTACACTCAGGGTCCGGGCTTCCATGGTCGCCTTGGCGGCACGGGCCAGGGCTGCCACTTCTTTGATAGTCACCTCATCTTTTTCGTGGGCGCCCATTGCGGCCTGGTAGGTCAAGGTCGAGACGGCTTCTACCAGCAGAGCGCCAGTCTTGTCGCTGGAGTCTTCGCCCAGTGCACCCACGAAAGCTTCGGCCTGCTCACGGTGCTGCCGGGCTTTCTCTGTGAGCTGCTCAAAGCCCACCTTGAAGCGCCCGAGCGCGCTGCGGCTGGGCACTTTTTCGTTTGGGAATCGGCTGCGCAGATCTTCAATCATCTCGTCGAGAGTCATCCGATCTTCACGCAGCAGTTTTTGCAGGTACGCCTTAACCACTGGGGGCAGGCGGCTGACCGACGATTTACCCGCCATCTCAGGCCCCCGGTCGCTTGATGCCGGGCACACGGGCGCGGCCAGCCGCGATGTCCTGGCCGCGCTCGGTGAGGCTGGCAACCAGCACTGGGCCGATGTCGTCCAGGGAGACGGCGCCTTGCTCGGACAGCCACTGCAATTCGGTCTTCACCTGGTCGCGGCTGACTGAGTGGCCATAGCTGTCCAGGGCCGCATTCAGCACCGAGCTGTTGGCGCGGTAGGTCGGCATTTCAACCAGCAAACGTAGGATCACCAGGCGCATGTCCTGGCGCAGGAACTCTGCGTATGGGGTCATTTCTTTTCTCGCAGCAGGTAGTCATTGATTCGGTCCACCGAGCGGGCGATAGCCTGGACGCCCGACAGTTCGGCACGCACGGCTTTCATGTCGCCGAGCAGCTCGGCAATAGCCGCATGATCCGGCATGTGTCGCACACGCTCTTCAAGGGCAACGATGCGGGTACGAAGCTCCAGCAACTCTTGGGCACTTGCAGCCTGGCGGTTCGTCAGCCAGGTGTAGACGCCGAGGACCGTGAGGATCAGCCACTGCACGGTCTGAAAGCCGAAGTTCAGTTCATTCAGGTTCATCGAATCCCTCTCTTCTGCAGGTGCTCCAGGGCCGATTGGCAGTCCACGCAATGTTCAGTACCTGGCGCGGCCTGGCGGCGTTCTTCCGGGATTGCATCGCCGCACTCTTCGCAGCGATATGCCGAGGGGCCAGACCGCTTTTGCAGGCCGTTGCGGTGAACCAGCAAGGCCGCTTCGGTGAAATCGTTGTCTTGTGCCTGGTCAGCTACATCCATACGCGGTCAGTCCTTTTCTTGAAGATCGAGCACGGCGTTGAGCTGTGCCATGTTGTTGCGAGCCCACATGCCATAGTCCTGGGCATGGGCGAGGATGTCGGCAGGCGTAACGCCGCTTTCCAGTAGCTCGGCGCCAGTGCCGGGGGCGGTGCTGGTCGCTGCTTGAGGGTGGCCGGTAGTGGTGCCTTGGACGGTGGCGGGCACACCGAGGGCGGCGTTGTAGTCGCGCAGCCAGCCAGCAGTGAACACGCAACGAGGAATGGCAACAGGCTTGGACGCAGGCGCAGGCAGGTAGACGGTGGTGACATTGGGGATTCGCTCCTGGAGATGATCCAGCTCGGTTTGGTGTTGGGCCTTCGCGTTGATGAGTTGGGCTTCCGCATCGTTGGCACGGCGTATCTCGCTCAGCAGGTCGTCCAGGCTCTTCTGCCCATTTGCCAGGGCTTGCTCGGCGTATTGCTGTTTCAGCGCGGCGAGGTTGGCGGCTCCCAGCGCTGCGGCCTGACGAGAGCCAAGGCCATACCCAACTGATCCACTTGCCACAGCAGCCAGGGCGCAAGCCGCGACAGACCACGCAAACCCGGTGCGCAAAGACAAGACATCAAGTACGGCCATGTTTGATCCTCCTGCGGCTGTGCTTGCTGCGCGGGCGCCTTGTGGTGCAGGTCAGCCAGGTGCCAGCAGCAATCGGTGGGATGTACAACCAGGTGATGGGAAGCGGCACCAGCCGCAGCTTCACAATGGCGTGTCCTGGTCGGGGCCTTGCTTCACCAGCCGAGCGATGAAGAGCAGAAGTGCCAGGGCGCTGTTCAGCACCGCATAGGCGCGGTCTGAAAGCTGGGCTTCCCACATCGGCAAAACGCTCAGTTGAATGAAGCCGAACAGCGCAATCAGCAAGCCGATCTGGACGCTGTACAGGCGATAGCAACGCCGCCAGTTCGCGATCAGTTTCATGCTGGCTCCCCGTGGTAGGCATCGGGGATGATGCCGGCCAGTTGCAGGCCTTCGTTGATCAACGCTTCGCCGTACCAGTTGCCCTCAGGGAGCGGGCCGGCACCGTTTTCGTGACGGATGATTGCCTCGGTCAGCACTCGCATGGTTGGGAAGTCATACACGTCAATCCGACCATCTGGGCTCACGCCCACACGGGCGGCGACCTGGCGAATGTAGCTCTCGGTGTTGTTCTCGTTCGGCGGCGCCCAGCGTCCGATGATCTTGCGGATGGTCCGCAAGCCGTGCTTGTCCTGGTACGTGATCAGCGTGCGAGCGATGGCACGGATACCCCAGCGAGGGTCGGTGAACTGGACGAAGTCGGCATCACTCTGGTTCGCCGACATACCCTGCCAGCGTGTGCCTTTGACGTGGCGAATGTTGCCGGGGTTGGAGTTACGGATACCACGGGGGGAGTTGGGTCGCATGACGCCTCCTGCAGGTTGGGCGCCAGGGCGGCGCCGAAACGAACACGCCGCCATGATCGGCGGCGTGCAGCAGGAGTTCTTTTAATCGGGTTTAAAGAGAATCAGCTATCTGTCGCGGGTCGACTTTGACTGCAGTGCTTGGGTTTTGGTACTTCGACAACCTTTTGCGTCGCAGTGTCATAGTCGTATGACGTTAGGCACTCACGTGTTTTGAGATCATCGACTTTTTCGTTCCCAGCAACTGCCAAGCATTCCGTTCGGTTCTCTTGATACTGATCTAAGAAATCCTTGATTGTCCCTGGAATCGACTCTACGCCATTCTTGCGAGCTGCGTCGGTCTGGGCATTCCACCAACTGCGAGCGTTAACGCTAGCAATGCCACAGCGGCCAAGAGGGTCATAAATTGTGGCGCCAAACTGCTCTTTGGCCGATTCAGCCAAATCCCCAAACAGGCGACTGTGAGCACCTAGTGCCTGCAGGTTGCTACTCTGAATAACACTAGGACTCGCGAGCATAGTTTTGTCCAAAGCCTCCACTAGCCGTGTGGCCGCAACCAAAGCACTAGGGCTCCCACTAGAGTAGATAGGGGGCTGGGCAACAGTCGAATTCGCTTTCACGTCCGAGGCGGCAACCCCTGGCACCTGCTTTGCTTTTGGTCGAGGAGCTGAGTAGTGAGCGATGTAAAACGCGACAACCGCAATCACCATCCCAGCAAAGAAGATTGGCCAACGACTGGGCACTTTCCCCGTTTTTTTGTCTTTGAATAGTGCGGGTTTAAACAAACCAGCGATGGCAAGCACTACGAAAATCAAACCCATAACAGAAACAACGTCAGACATTCCTCTCTCCTTTAGATAGCCCTGTCCAGCGCTTATCGGATCAAAACCAGAACTTTCCTACGAACACACCGAATATAAACAGCCCACTAGCATGCGCTCTGTAGGTCAGTAAGAACTCTCGCAGAGGCATACGCTGTAGATACGCCGGCTTGGCTCCGCCTGCCAGAGGTTGAATCTGAAAGCCCTGGACAAACTCCAGCACACGCTGAAGCTCAGCTCGCTTTAGCTTGTTGAGATGGGTACGTCCGAAGGTCACGTCGCAGAAGTTATTCAGTTCAGACTTTGCATCCTTCTCGGTGGTCGTACGGAGAATCTTACCGACCAGTCGTCGCTTATCCTCTTCGTCCAAAAGATTGTCGAGTCGTCGCTGCAGCACGATGCGAGCCTGCTGGAACTGCTCAGCAGTAATGTCGCCGATCTGCTTAACACCGAGCTCGGCGAAGACAGCTCGCCAAATGTCCTTGGAGTCTGCTCCCAGCTCGCAGCACCTCGTACCTAGGTCGTATAACTCTTTCTTTTGAGCAGGTACAAGCTCGCGCGAATCGCGCTGAGTGCTGGCCTCATGATGGGCTGTGAAATTGAACTCGTAGTAATCGCCTCCAGCAGCCCTATTTTGTTCGCCGCCGACATTAACTTCCTTATCACCCACGAATCACTACTCCTCACTCCTTGTAGTCCCTACCTGCAGCTCTGTTACCCGAGCCGCTGACAACAACACTGCCGCCCTTAGCTGATTTTTTCGCCACGCCACCGCTCAGCAGCGATACGAGCAGTTGCTTTTTCTTCGTAGCACTGAGCCCCCGATAACTGTCGAGCAGAAGCTGTTCGTCTGAAGGCAACTGTCCCGACGCCAAGGCATTTGAGGCTGTGCGCTGCCCTGTTAGCACAAAGAGTATGTCGATCCCCGTGACTGCTAGGCGCCCAATTAGCTCAGCGGTAGCCCGCTTCCGCCCGGAACACACATCACGAAGCCCCTGACTAGAAGAATCACCAATGACCCGCGACGCATCGGCAAGCGAGAGGCCGTGGTGCTCCAGCTCATCCCGCAAGCGTATGTGTAAATGTTCCACGGACTCTATTGACACTGTGTAACCCTTACACCAAAATTAGTTCACACCATCCCACCACGAATGGTCACTTAGTCGGCACCAAAAGCGGCGCCATAACCCCTCGAAAGGAGCTTCCTTCATGAAGCTACGTACCCCCGACCAGGCTCGTGAGGAGCTCAAGTCAAAGGGCGTTTCGATCACCCAATGGGCGGTCGCCAACAAATTCTCCCCGAACCTTGTTTTCGAAGTGCTCGGTGGCCGCAAAAAGTGCATGCGCGGCCAGGCTCATGAAATTGCCATCAAACTGGGCTTGAAAGCTGGTGAGATCTGCACCGACCCGGCCAAGGCTTTGGAAGTCGCATGATGATCACATCAGCCCAAGCATCCAGTTCATCGGCCAGCCTCCGTTTCGCTGCAGCGTCTGCAGCAAAGAACGTTGGGCTCTGCCGTATTGACCGCCAGCCTGTAGCGATAGCCATTGGGTCAACCTGCCCGGATTGTACACAGATCCGCAGCAACTCTTCGATTACGAAGCTCTGCGCTTCTACTTGCGCTTGCAAACGTTGCAACTCGTTGTCCATCGCTGTCGCCCTGGCAGTAAATTTACCTGATCTCATTGTGCATGGCTCAATGACATTACCAATGGTCAAACGCGTTTTTTGTTTGGAAGGCCAAGCTGCGCCGACTGGGGAGTGCTTCCAATGAGCCCTCGTCAATGGAAACGCGTCCAGCCGACCAGCCTTCGTGACGCACTCAAGATGTGCCAGCAGCACGCCAAAGAACGCTCCAACCACAGCATCGAGCGTATCGCTGCGCTGATGGGGCTGGAGGATCACTGGGCGCTCTATAAGTGGATCGCCAACGGTCGTATGCCCGCTGTCTTGATCCCTGCCTACGAACAAGCCTGCGGCATTAGCTTGGTTACACGCTGGCTGGCCAGCAGCGGGGGCAAGCTGCTGATCGATGTGCCTGCTGGTCGTACTGCCAGCGCGCACGACATTCAGACCCTGCAGGCAACCCTGCACGATGCCACGGGCCAACTGATGGCCTTTTATGCAGACAACGTTGAGGCTGCCGCCGCCCTTGCCGCCATTCAAGCAGGCCTGGAAGAGCTGGCATGGCATCGCGGAAACGTGCAGCAGCATGCCCAGCCACAGCTTGAGCTTGGGGAGCAGCCATGAATAGGGAAGGCAAGTACACCTCTGAGCAGGTGCAACGTGTACTACGTGTGATGTTGGCTCTCGCTGGCAATGAGTTCCGGGGCATGCTCCTGAAGGAGGTAGCCCTAGCTGCCGAGTGCACGAACGACAACGCCTTGCGCGCTCTTGAAAACCTCCGCACTGCCGGACTGGCAGATCGCAGCCCTCATGACCATCACCGCTGGCTGCTGGGCTCTCGTCTTGTGCAGGTGTCCTTCGCATTCGATGAAGCCTTGAACAAGGCCCAGCACGAATTGCATGAGCGCCGTCAGCGCTACACCCGCATCCCCAACTGACTTAAGGAAGTTGTACATGGCCCGTAAAGCGAGCACCACGGAGATTAAACCGATGCCTGAGATCAACGCTCAGGCGTTCCAAGACGATGCCACTGCGCTGACTGCTTTGGGCAGTATCGCCCAAGGTATGCAAGAGGAGCGTGACCTGGTGAACCAGCTCTTGGGTCAGACTCAAATGGCTGATGCATTCGCTAAATTTTCCGTGACGGTCACGACTTCTAAACTGGCCTTCGTCAAGGAAAATAAGCTCTACAAGGCTCTCAAAGGGCAGAAAAGTCGTGACGGTCACGACTTTCTATCCGGCACCTGGCAGGAGTTTTGCGGAATTCTTGGTCGTTCTGTAGAGCAGGTGGACGAGGACATTCGTAACCTGCGTGCACTCGGCGAAGAAGCCCTTGAGTCTATGTCCCGCATGGGCATCGGATACCGCGAGCTACGCCAGTACCGCAAGCTTCCCGAAGACCAGAAAATGGCTCTGCTCGAAGCTGCGAAGTCAGGCGACAAGGAGGCTTTCGTTGATCTGGCCGAAGATCTGATCGCGAAGAACGCGAAGGATAAACAGGAGCTGGCCCAGCGACTCGACAATGTGAATGCCGACTATGAGGCGCAGGGCCAGGTCTTGGCTGACACATCGAGCAAGCTCCAGGATGCCAAGCTGGAGCTGGAGAAAACCCGTCGCTTGGTGACAGCTAGGACTGCCGACGAAAAGGTCAGTGCGATCCGCGAGGAGGCCACCAAGCTGGCAACAGAAGCGGAATCCGCCATCGCCTGCAAATTGCACCCAGCTATTCACTCTCTTGTCCAGCACACCGATGAGAGTGGCACTGATCACCGCGCAGTGATCGCGGGCCTACTCGCCCAAGTGGAGCGGGCTGTGTCCTCAATCAGGCTGGAGTACAGCATCCCGGCTACTCCCGACTCGGATGCAACCCCGGATTGGATGCGCGAAGACGCAGACCAGAAAGTCGCCAATGCATTGGCAGGGGCGTAACCCATGAACGCCGTTGTGACCCAACGTCTCGTTGATCTGGCCCGTGCGGTGGAAGTCGCCCCGCATGGCCAGCGTACCGAGCTCTGCCGAACAGCGGCCGTTGAGCTGGGCATGTCCCTGCCGACCATCTATCGAAAACTTCGGGAGGTCACTGTGAATCCCCCTCGCAAGCGCCGCACCGACGCTGGCCAGAGCACCTTGAGCGAGCAGGAAGCCTACCTCATCTCGGCATTGCTCCTGGAGTCGATCCGCGCCAACAACAAGCAACTCTCCACCGTTGAGCGTGCTGTGGAGCGGTTGCGTAGCAACGGCAAGATCCTGGCTGGTCGTATCGAAGAGAAGACGGGGGAGTTCGTACCGCTATCGATCAGTTCCATCAGCCGTGCTCTGCGGACTTACCGCCTGCACCCGGATCAACTGTTGCAACCGGAGCCGGCAGTCTCGCTGGCCAGCCGTCACCCAAACCACGTATGGCAAATCGACGCTTCGATCTCCACCCAGTTCTATCTGGACGATGATGGCGCCAAGACCATGAACCAGGCTGAGTTCTATGACGGCAAACCCAGCAACCTGAAAAAGATCGAACGCAAGCGGCTGTGGCGTTACGTCATTACCGATCACACCAGCGGTACCATCTATGTGCAGTACGTGTTGGGTGCCGAATCTTCGGAAAACCTATGCAACGTGTTGATCAGTTGCATGCAGAAGCGTGGCGAAAACGATCCCTTCCATGGCGTGCCGTTCATCATCATGACTGACCCTGGCGCGGCCATGACTTCGGCGATCTTCCGCAATCTGTGCAAGGCATTGAGTGTGGAGCTGATCATCAACAAGGTGGGCAACGCCCGCGCCAAAGGGCAGGTTGAACAGGCCCACAACATTGTTGAACGCGAATTCGAGTCGGCCTTGAAGCTACAGAAAGCCGAAACGCTGGAACAGATCAACGGCTGGGCGGGCCAGTGGATGCGCTACCACAATGCGACAGCCATCCATACGCGCCACCGTCGTACCCGGTATGGGCAGTGGCTCACCATTCAAGCAGACCAACTGCGCCTGGCGCCCGCTGTGGAGATTTGCCGAGAGTTGGCAGTGACCGCCCCCGAGACACGGAAGGTCAACGATTTCCTCCAGGTCTCCTATCGCGGCGGACAGTTCGACGTGTCCGGCATTCCAGAGATCATGGTGGGTGATTCCTTGCTGATCACCCGCAACCCCTGGCGTGACGAAGACAGCGCCCAGGTAGTGGTAACGAACGAGGACGGTCGGGAAGCCTTCCATGTGGTGGAGCGAATCGCCATTGATGCCAACGGCTTCAAGGCGACCTCCGCAGTGATCGGCGAATCCTTCAAGTCCCAGGCCGACACCCCAGCGCAGAAGGCACGTAAAGCCATCGAACAACTGGTCACCGGGACCGATTCCCAGGAAGACGCTACTGCTGCACGCAAGAAGCGGGCAGTGCCGTTCAACGGCGAGATCGATCCACACAAGCACATTACGGATACGGTGCTGCCGTCCTACATGCCACGACGCGGCGTTGCGTCGCCCCTTACCGCGCCCGTCGAGATCATGCCGCTTTCGCATGTTGAGGCTGCGAAGCTGCTACGCGTCCAACTAGGGACTGCCTGGACTGCTGACTCCATGACCTGGCTCAAAACCAACTACCCCAACGGCGTGCCGGAAGACCAACTCGACGTCATTACTCAGCAGTTGCGCATGCCTGCCCGGCCTGGTCTGCGTGTCGTGGGAGGGAACGCTTGATGCTGAAGCTCAAGGACGTGCTTGCCGAGGCGAAGGTGCCGCAAGCCGAGTTGGCCCGCTCGGTAGACCTGAGTCAGGCCGCCATTGCTCAACTGATCAACCACAACCAGTGGCCCAAGTCGCTGAACCGCAAGGCTTTGCAGGGACGCATCGAAACGTTCCTCGCTAAGCACAGCGCCAACGTGGCTGCCATCAGCGCAGCTTTCGAAGAAGTGGAGCCCCGGCGCACCAACGCCGAGGCCCCTGCATCCCCACCCGAAAACAACCAAGTAAACGACCAGGAGTGCGAGCCCATGCTAATGGCCAAACAGGTACTTACACCAGCAGCACGGAAACAGTTTGGTCTGTTCCGTGATCCGCTCGATGAACTGCAAGACGCTGCCGACATGTATGTAAGCCCGGATATTCGCTATGTGCGGGAGTCCATGCACCAGGTCGCACGACATGATGGGTTCTTGGCCGTGATCGGTGAATCCGGCGCAGGCAAGAGCACATTGCGCCGAGATTTGCACAACCGTCTGGAGGCGGAGAACGCTCCGGTGATGGTGATCGAGCCGTACATCCTCGCGATGGAAGACAACGACACCAAGGGCAAAACTCTCAAGAGTACACATATCGCGGAAGCGATCATGGCAGCGGTCGCGCCGCTGGAAAAAACCAAGTCCTCGCCAGAGGCTCGTTTCGCTCAAATGCACCGTGCATTGAAAACCAGCCATGCAGCCGGCAATCGACACTTGCTGATCATCGAAGAAGCCCATTCGCTGCCCATCCCGACGCTCAAGCAACTGAAGCGTCTGCGCGAGCTGGAGGTTGGTGGTTTTACAAAGCTGATCTCCATCATCCTGATCGGTCAGCCGGAGTTGCTGCACAAGCTGAGCCCCCGAAACGGCGAGGTACGGGAAGTTGCGCAACGCGTCGAGATCGTCGAACTGTTGCCCATCTCGGTTACTGCCGTGGAGCAACACCTTGCTTTCCGCTTTGGTCGACTTCAAAAACCCCTGCAGGAAATCATCAGTCAGTGTGGCATCCAGGCAATCATTCAACGCCTTAGCACCAGTGGCCGGGACAAGACCAGCCAGCTCTATCCGCTTGCTCTGAGCAACCTGACGAAGGCTGCCATGAACCTGGCCGCGCAGATCGGTGAGCCCCTGGTCACCGCTGACGTAGTGAAGGGGGTGTGAGATGGCGACCATAAATCCAAGCGCGCCTATCAGGCATCTGCACCTGGTGCCGGGTGCTATCGCCCCGGTCGAGCGGACCTTGCCGGCCTGCAACACCTTGACTCCTGAGTTGGCTCAAAAGCTGGCGGCCATCAACTCGGTATCCCGGAGCCTGCGCAAGGTTGGCGTTCGGGTCGAGGCGACGGTTGTTCTGGACGTTACGATTTTCATTGCGGCTGAGACCGCTGATTTTCTCGCGGTCGTGTTCCGCCAGCAGTGGCAAGGCGCTTGCTGGCGGACTTCCGGTAGCCGCACCAGGAACATGGTCACAATCCAAGGCGTGCGCGTGGTGTGGTTTACCCCGGTGAAGGAGCAGGACCAATGAGTTCTCAGCGCCTGAAATGCCGTCGCTGCCGGTGGACCGGAATTCACGACGACCTTCGTTCGCAGCCCCACCCTAAAGAGCCATGGCGCTGCGACAACGTATGTCCGCGCTGCGGCTGCAAAACCTTCTCCCCAATCGAGGCGCCCGTCCATGACTGACACCCAACAATCCCTGTCCGTCGAGATCCCTGCCGGCTTCGTAATGAATGCAGCAGGTCACCTAGTGCCGGAGCACCAGGTGCGCGAGCACGACAAGCTGCGCGACGGTGTTGCCCGTGACCTGGGTAACGCCGCTGAGCGCATCAGCGCTTCGCTGGCCGAGTTCAAGAAACAGGCCCTCGCGGATATTGCGGACCTGATCGCAGTCTCCTCGGATCGCTATGGAGTCAAACTCGGGGGCCAGAAAGGCAACGTCTCGATCACTACTTATGACGGTGAGTACAAGATCGAGCGCGCCTACGCTGACCGCATCGTGTTCACCGAAGAGATCCTCGCTGCGCGCGAGCTGATCAACAACTGCATCAGCACCTGGTCCGAAGGTGCTAACAACCATCTTCGAGTTCTGGTTGACCGGGCGTTCAGAGCAAACAAGCAAGGTCAACTGATGGTGAAGGACGTGCTCAGTTTGCTGCGCGTCGATATCGACGACCCTGTCTGGAGGACCGCCATGCAGGCCTTGAAAGACTCTATCCAGGTGAACGGCACGGCCGTCTACATCCGCGTGTACAAGCGGCACGACAACACTGACCAGTACGTACCGATCAACCTTACGTTGGCGGGGGTATGACATGGGCTTGCTAACCCACATGACCTGGCCTGAAAGCACCATGCTGCAGGTTCTGGAAGATGCCGAACAAACCATGGCTAATACCTTCGACATCGTTTGCCTGGAGCTGAATGACGGTCGTACCTTCACCATCGCGGTGATCTGCGGCGCCGGAGCAGACGAAGCCCATCGGGTGCTCTCCGAGATGCAGGAGGCTGTGAACTGATATGGATCAAGACCGCATTCTCGACAAAATCAAGAAATGCCTGGAGATGGCCAAGGGCAAGGGGTCCAACCCGAACGAGGCAGAGATAGCCTTACGTCAGGCTCACAAGCTGATGGAAGCCTACAACTTGGAAATGGGTGATGTGCTGGCCAGCATGGCTGGTGAGACCAAGGTGGCTGCTGGATCAGAGAGCGATCCACCTGCTTGGCGAGTACGTCTGGCCCATGTCTGCGCAGAGGCTTTCGGCGCGCACCTCATCATTAGCGCTCCTTGGTTCGAGCATGCCTCATTTATCTTCATCGGCTGCGGGGCAGCACCAGAGCTGGCAGGCTACGCCTATCAGGTGCTGGAGCGTCAACTGCAGAAGGCACGCCGCGACTACCTGGCCACACAGAAACGTTGTAAACGCTCTACCAAGGTCGCTCACGGCGATGCTTTCGCACACGGATGGATCGACGCGGTGCTGGCCAAGGTGGAGCAGTTCTCAGGAGTCGAGGACAACATTGCCGAGGCGATCCAGGCCTACATGGAGAAGAAATACCCGGACCTCGGCACAGCCAAGATGAAACGCCGCAAGCTCAAGGCTCGCGACGAGGTTGCTAGCGACGCCGGGTACGAGGTAGGCCGCTCTGCCCAGTTGCATCACGCCGTTGGCCATCAGCCAGTCGCGCGACTGACCCAGGGGGTGTGATATGTCGCAAGCGAACCCATTCAACCGGCCCGGCCAGGAGTATGGATCGGTGGATACCGAAAGCCGCATCCGCGCCCTTGAGCATTTCAATGTCGACCAATGCCGTGCTGCACTCGCTTTGCCCCACCTGCAGAAGTCCGTGGAAAAGAAGCTGCGTAGCCGGATTCGTCAGTTGGAGAAGCTCACAACCCCTGCCTCGAACGAACGGGAGAACAGCTTGTGACTACTACACCGTCCAATTCAGATCGGCTGCGTCTGATCAAGCTGATCCATGTTGCTCGTCGTGAACTTCAGATGGACGAGGACACCTATCGCCTGATGCTTGCAGCGATGCCTGGCCTTGACGGGGCAACTTCGACAGCCAAGTTGAACGTTCCAAAGCTTCACCTGGTTTTGGAGCAACTCAAGGCAAAGGGCTTCAAGGTTCGTCCAAACAACAAGGGCAAGCGGCCAGTGGCCGCTGACCCTTGGTCCAAGAAGATTCGGTCGCTGTGGCTGACCTTACGTGACCAGGGAGCACTGCGAGATTCATCTGAGGAAGCCCTGGTCAAGTTCGTCCACGGCCAAACGGGGGCGCACGCTCTGCAATGGCTCGACGCCAAGCAGGCACACCAGGTCATCGAATCGCTGAAACAATGGATTGCTCGCAAAGAGCAGGTGGGGGCATGAAAGGCGTAAGTCGAGGTCCGGCTGGGGATCTACTGGATGACCTGGCCGAGCAGGTAGCAGTTGCGGCCATCGATGCCTTCGGCGTATCGAAGGACGCCGGCACCGCATTGGGAACCGACGTAGCTATGCGCATGATTGAGCAGTGGGGTGGGCAAATGTTGTATATGCCCAAGGGGGTTCGTATCGAGGCGTCGCGCATACATCATCAGATTTACGAAGAATGGAAGGGGAACAACCACCGTGAGCTGGCTCGCAAATATGGCTTCTCACTGCAGTTCATCTACCGAGTGATCAAAGTGCTACGCAAGGCTGATCTGAATAGCCGCCAACCTGATATGTTCAGCCCGCCCGGTCACGATTGACCGGGCTTCACATCATTGCAGTATGCGCAACACAATTGCAGTTGCCATCCCACCTTGGCCCATCGCTTGCCGGACTATCCCGGATTTATCTCGCCACTCCCCTAGGGTTTATCTCAGTCCCCATCACTTGGGCTTCGCGAGCAAGCTCACTCCCACCCTGGACAACCACCACCGCCCTCCCCCTTCCATCAATCCCCCGAAACGTGAATGATGGCGGGATGCCACAAACATCCCATCAAGGAGAAACGCGATGTTCGATCTGAGTGAAGTCAGCTACGTCAAACGCATCGTGGTCGGCAATACGGACCCGGCCAATCCGCTCTCGCAAGCCGCGATCGAAAGCCAGACAGAACTGCTCAACCGCTGCCTGAGCAACACGCCCAAGGGCAGGATCATCGGCCTCGAAAAGACGCTGGCATCGGTCGAGGTAGCGGGCCGCCAGGAAGCGCTGCAAGCGCTGGTCTACCACGTCGGCTTTGCCCGCAAGCCCCATTGGTTGAACGAACATGAATAAGGCAAGGCGCGCCAGCCCGGCCAAACTCCAGCCGCAGCCGAGGCCCTGATGGGAAAGGTGCTGATCGATATTGCCGGCAGTCACTACCAGCGTATCTGGGGTGCCCACGGAACAGGCAACCTAGACCATCTGGGCGACCTCGAACGGTCGTCCTTGATCTGGCGAAACAACCGCGGATGGACGGTCAGGTCCAGCGACGTTCGATGGGTGCTCAGCGGGGAAAGCAAATACACCGCGACCCTGCGCGCCGTCCGCAAGAAAAAACTCAGGCACAAGTGGGACAGCGCACGCATGAGCGGGCGCTACGGTGACAAGGCCCGCGAAGAGAAACTGATTCTGCGCAACGTCAAAGTCCTCAAGCGACTCCTGGCCAAGGTGAAATCCTGTGGTTTGAAGGCGTCGGCGACCTACACCGAAGAGCTGGCGTCGGTCTCGGACAACACGATGTTCATCAACGGCGAGTTTGACGACCAATCATCCTTTCAGGCGGCAGCCTGGTTCGAACACAGCGGGAACGACTGGACGCCGCAGGCGGTGTGTGTCGTCACCATCGAGGACATCACCGGGCACCCCGCGCTCTATCCATTGTGCCCGGAACAAAAGGCCCGAACAGTGGACTGCGGCCTGGAAAGCCTGCGCTTCGACTCGCCGCCGATGTACGCCGAGTCGGCCATTGCCATTGAAGGCACCGAGACGACGATGCCGATTCTGCAGGGCGCGCATTATTACCAGGCCTTCCAGTTCGGCCCCAATCTCCAGCGAGCGGTCCGCAACCGCATGCCGCTGGTGCTGATGTGCGAACAGTCCGATGGTTGCCTATGGCGCTCCACCCCCTTCGATCTCGAGTTCGCCAACGTCCGCCTGTCCCACTGCGTGCTCAATATGGTCACCCAAACGCTGGAGGGCGCCACACACAGCACCTGCTATCTCGTAGGCTTTGGCCTGGATGACCGCCGCTACTACACCGACCTCGGCCGTGACGACTGGGTGCTGTGCTGGAACCTCTACCCGGAAGAGGGACTCGGCTTCGAGCCCTCAGACGTCGAGGACGCCGACTCGGACGCCAACGCGGCGCTGGCCGGTGAGGAAGATGACTTTTTCCTGGACTGCGACAGCGAGTTTCCACCGCTGGGAGAGCTGGAACGCCTTGATGCCTGGATGGGCGGTGCGGCATGGCGCAGTGGTGCGCTGTCGTCGCAGTTGTACAACGCCCTTACCGATGCCCAGTTCCTGCATCTGCAGTTCGGCATCGACCTGACCACCGGCGTCATGACGGATGTCGCACTGATGTTTCGCGGCACACCCACACTCGACTCACCGAATGAGCACTTTTCCTATGGCCGATCACTGTTCCGGGTCGTCCTGGGACAGCCATTCAGCGATGGCGCGGCCAACATTGTCCATGAGTCGCACCTGAAGGCGACAGTCTGCGGCATCGTCTGCGAAGGCTACCGGGAGGCCGGCGAGCAAACCTCCATTCTCAACCTGCGCCCCCTGAATGACGCCAATATCCCCGCACTGATCCACGCCATGCAAATCAACCTGCAAAGCGACCCACAGCCCCCGATTACCCAGTTCGCACTGCGCCTGGAACTGACCACAGGACGCTGGTCGATCCAGGCCAGCAACGACGAGAACCTCGACTTCATCGTCCTGAACCCGACAATCAATCCGATTCCAACGGAGGAAAGCTAATGGCGGTCCGCATCATCAGTTGGAACATTTTCAACTTCGCGGCCGGCACGTCCGGGGTCATGAGCAGAACCGACAGCAGGAACCGGATGCTGGATGTGATTCACCCGAGCGCCGGGGCCGCCGCTTGCGATATTTTCGTGATCATCGAGCCGACGACCAAGAAAGGTAAAGTCGGCACCGTCGCCACCGGTGGCGGCCCCAGCGGTGGCACGCAGATTCTCGGGCACCTCCACCTTCGGGCCAATGGCGGCCCGGACTGGGCGCTGGTACCGCCGCGCGTCATCTATAGCAAGACGAATGGCGCCGGCAAAGGCGAAACCGTGCTGGTGTTCTATCGCACCTCGATCGTCACGCACGTGGCGGAGGCGGTACTGACGAACTCGACCAAGACCATCATCCCCAACTGGGAGATTCTCGGCGTGCGAGAAAGCTGCCCGTTCAATGTCACCTTCCGCGATGTAGCAACCGCTACCGATTTCGAGCTGATCGCGCAGCATGCCCCGAGCCCGAGCTACGGCTCCGACAATAACCGCAAGGCCAACCTGGGTGTGGCGGCGGTGGGCACGCACGCCACCGTTACCGGCAAGACCAGAGTGGTGTACCTGGGCGATCTGAACCTGTGCGCCGTGCCCTCACCTCCCGTGCCGACCTGTGATCAGGCGGGGCACGATGACGACCGCACCACGCTGGCCGGCCTGGGGTTAACCCTGGTGTCCGATCGGACGCGCTCCAGCCTCAAATCGGGCGCGGCAGTCTGGGACAACTACCGCGAACACGCCTACGACAACATCCTTGCCAAAGGCCACACCGCAGCGAACGCTGCCGGCGTGATCGATCTGGTCGCCCCTCTGGTCGCCACCAAACCCACGCCGATCGCGGCGAACGTGTTCCGTAGCAGCACGGTCTTCCACAAGATCCGCATCATCAAGAAAGGCGGGATCAGCGACCACCTGCCGGTCAAGGTGACACTCACCTTCTGAGTTACCGCCAGGCGTACGGAGGTTCCAGAAACGGCGGCCAGCGCTCCTCTTCGATCTCGCCTTCGTCTTCCTCTGCCTCTTCCGTGGCCGGCGGCGTCGCGGTCAGCAGGATGTCGGCGCGCTCCACCGCCTGGGTCGATTCGTTGCGCTGAAGGGTGATCTCGATATTCCAGTCCCCCGCCGGCAGCTCCTGCTTATCGAGGGTGACGAAACCGGTGCTGTCCAGCGTGCCCTCAGCCAGCAAGCTGCCTTCGAGCAGCAATTTATACGGCGTGTCTGCCAGCGGCGCGTTGTCCTCGCCCATTACCGTCACTTCGATGCACGGCTGCTGGCACGGCAGGATCGGGTCGCCCAGTTCGGTGGACGACGCCAGCGCGACCACCTCCTTGTCCATGGCGGCATAGGCGGCGACCGCATCGTCGTCGGGCGGAACGATCACCGGCGGCACCACCGCGAACACCAGCGGTTCGAACTTCATCTCCGCGCCCTCTTTTCCAGCAGCCAGTCGCGCACCTGCGCATCAAGCACATCGAGCCGGTCCGACGGTCGCAGGCGTGCGTCGTTGAGCGTTGCATGAACCCAGGTATTCGGTGAATCCGCGCCCAGGCTGTCATCCAGCGCCATGGCCACATTCGCCAGGCGCAGCATGTCCGGCCTGTCGCGCACGCCGCAGTCTTGCGCCAACGCGTAGACGGCACGCAGACGCACCTCTAGCGCCGGCGGACCGAGGCGTTCGACGCGTCGCGGCCAATGCTCGGCCACGCGCACGGCCGCCTGCCGGAGAAACAGCTCGTCAGCGGACTGGCCCAACTGACGCAGTTGCTCGCTACTGATCACCAGCATCAAAGCCCCCGGCGCTGAACACCTGCCAACCGTTGCCCTCTTCCTGCTCCACCACCAGCCGCTTCATGGGCCCGAGCAGCGCCTGGTATTGCGCCGAGTCGCAGGAAGGCAAAAACACCCCGAGTACCCGCGGGTCGTAGAAGCGGAACATCAGCACGCGACGATCCTCGGTGCGTACCCGCAGGAACTTCTTGCAGTGGCGGCGCAACTGATCGATGGACACCTGCGCCGGCACTTCGATGAAGATCCCCCAAGCCTTGCCCCAGCCTCGCCGCAGCAAATCCAGGCTGGCCGGCGCGCCGGGCGTGAGCTTGACCAACCACGGCGCGGCGGCTTTCAGCCGGGGGATCAACGGGCCTGAGTACAGGCAACTGGATTCAAGCCCGCTGCGTTCGAGCAAGGCCACGATGGCCGGGTCGCGAGCGCCGTCGAGCAGCCAGTAGATCTGGTCGTCGGGCGACTCGCTGTCCTCGGGCCAGAGCAGCGCGGGCAAGCGCTCCAGCGCCGACAGTGGCGGGACAGTCTCGGTGTTCTCTTCGCTCATGCGTTGCGCTCGCAAATTTCACAGAAAGGGGTACCAGTAACAGCGGCCTGTTCCAGCGCAGCCGCTTGCGCCCCCTGCACGGCTTCGACCGGTTGCGGCGGTACTGGCGCTGATGCCGTATGGCTTGCGGCGGCGCGGGATTGCTTCGCCTGCTCGCACACCTCGCAGAAGGGCGTCCCCTCCTCGGCGGCCTGTTCCAGTACCGCCGCTTGTACATCCTGCACGGCCGCGACCTCTGGCGAGGGCGTCGTGTCGGCAGCGGCGGGAGCAGCCCGGGCTTGCCGGGCCTGCTCGCATACCTCACAGAACGGTGTCGCCTCTTGCGCGCCCTGCTCCAGTATGGCCGCGAGGGTTTCCTGGGCGGCGGCCACTTCAGCCGTCGGTTGCTCGACCAGCGCCGCCGCCACGGCAGGAGCCGGTGCGGGTGCGGGTGCGGCGGCTTCAACCGGTGGGGGGGCGCTGGCGGGGGCGGCGGCGGCAACAGCGGCAGGCCGCTCGCTGGGGGCGACCACCGCCGGGCTGGCGAAGGTATCGACCCGTGGCCACACACGCGGCCGGTGGACGTAGACATCGGCACGCAAACTGCCGAAGCGCAGTTCATTGGCGACCTGCTGCAGCACCTGATCGTCGCTGAGCTGGTGGATCATCAGGGTTTGCCGGGCCAGCACCCGGCGCAGTTCGAACAGTTGGCCGGTGCCGCGCAAGTGGCGTTGCACGAAGGCGTCGGCCTGCCACGCGTCGTGCAACTCGACGCGGCGCTGCCAGGCGAGCGCCCCGCTGTCGGGGCGGCTGGTGCTGAATTCAGCCTGTTCGCACAGCTCGATCTGCTCTGCGCCGTCCGCCACCCATAACCGCATGTTCCGTCCCTGGACGCTTGTCGTAGCGAGCCATATACGAAATGGCCAGCCCCGTGTCAATACGCCACTACCCGCGACACCGGTCAGCCGGGGAAAACCGTGCTCACTCGGCCATCTGCAATTCCGGCAGCTTGACCCGGAACGCGCGGGTCGCCACCAGCAGGCAGATCAACCCCAGGCCCATCCAGATCAGGCCGATGGTGAACGACAGGCTCGACAGGCTGCTCCACAACCACAAGGTGATAAAGAAGCCCGACACCGGCAACGCGCCGTACAGCAGGCCGTTACGCACACCACGGCGTTTCTGGTCGATCAGGTAATGCTTGACCACCGCCAGGTTGACCGCCGAGAACGCGAACAGCGCGCCGAAGCTGATCATGTTGGCGACGGTGTCGAGGGTGATGAACAGCGCCACCAACGACAACACGCTGACCAGCATGATCGCGCTGGCCGGCACCCGTTTCTTCGACACCAGGCGACCGAACACGCGGGGCAGCGCACCGTCCCGGCCCATGGCGAACAGTACCCTCGACACGCTGGCCTGGGACACCATCGCCGAGGCGAAGCAGCCCGCGACATAGGTGGCAGTGAAAGCCGAACCGAGCAGATCACCACCGACCCGACGCATGACCTCCACCGACGCCGAGTCGGGGTCATTGAAGGTGCTCCACTCCGGGTAGACCATCTGCGCGCACCAGGACACCACGACGAACAACACGCCGCCGAGCAGCGTGACCAGCATGATCGCCAGTGGGATGCGGAATTTCGGATTGGCGGTTTCCTCGGCCATGGTCGAGACCGCGTCGAAGCCGACGAACGACACACAAAGCACGGCCGCGCCGGTCATGATCAGCGGGAAACTGAAGCCCTCATGATGAAACGGCGCCAGCAACGACACCGGCTCGGCCTGCGCCGACAGGCTTTGCACCGACAAGCCGACGAACACGGCGATGAAGATCAGTTGGGCGACCACCAGCACGCAGTTGACCCGGGTGATGGACTCGATGCCGATCAGGTTGAAGAAGGTCACCAGGGCAATGGAACCGAGCACCCACACCCAGGGATGAACGGCCGGAAAGTATTCGGACATGTAGATGCCGATCAGCAGATAGCTGAGCATCGGCAGGAAGATGTAGTCGAGCAGCAGGGTCCAGCCGGCCATAAAGCCGAAACAGGGCCCGAACGCCTTGCGGGTGTAGGTGTAGACCGAGCCCGAATAAGGATGGGCCTGAACCATGCAACCGTAGCTGTAAGCGGTGAACAGCATGGCGGCGAGGGTCAGCAGGTAGGCGGTGGGCAAGTGCCCCTTGGTCATCTCGGTGACCAGCCCGTAGGTGGTGAACACCGCCAGCGGAACCATGTAGGCGAGCCCGAACAGCACCAGCGCGGTGAAGCCCAGGGACTGGCGAAAACGACCGGTGTGCGAGGAAGGGTGAGACGGCGTATCGGCCACGTTTGTTGTTGTATTCATTGCAGACTCCTGGAATCGGGATGCAGGACGCCGCGGCAGGCGAAAGGCTTCGCTGCCGTTGTGACTCTTGTTATGGAAGGGCACGCAAGACGGCCACCCCGGCCGGGGTGGCGCGCCGTTCAACTCAGCACTTGCCGGCGATCCGCGCGGTGCGGTCCACGGCGATGCGGGTCTTCTCGACCAGTTCGTCCAGCTCGGCGCGGGTCGCCACCAGGGCGGGCGCCATGATCATCCGGCCCAGGGTCGAGCGGATAATCACGCCCTCCTCGAAACCGAAGGTGCGGCATTGCCAGGCCAGGTCGTTTTCGTTGGCGAAGCGCTTGCGCGTGGCCTTGTCCTCGGCGAACTGCAAAGCCGCCACCAGGCCCGCGCCCTGGATCTCGCCGATCAGCGGATGGTCGGCGAACACTTCACGCAGGATCTTCTGCAGGTACGGGCCGGTGTCGTCCTTGACCTGGCGGACGATGCCCTCATCGCGCAGCGCCTTGAGGTTGGCCAGCGCCACGGCGGCGGCGACCGGGTGGCCGGAATAGGTCAGCCCGTGGGCGAACACCCCGCCCTGCTCCACCAGCGCATCGGCAATGCGCTTGCCCAGCACCAGGCCGCCCATGGGCACGTAGCCAGAGGTCAGGCCCTTGGCGATCGACAGGGTGTCCGGCTCGAAGCCGAAGTATTCATGGGCGAACCACTCGCCGGTGCGGCCAAAACCGCCGATCACTTCATCGGCGCACAGCAGCACATCGTACTGACGGCAGATGCGCTGGATTTCCGGCCAGTAGCTTTCCGGCGGGAAGATCATCCCGCCCGCGCCCTGGAAGGGTTCGGCGATAAAGCCGGCGACATTTTCCGCACCCAGTTCGAGAATCTTCTCTTCCAGTTGCAGCGCGCAGCGGCGACCGAACTCGGCCGGGGTCAGCTCGCCGCCCTGGGCGTACCAGTACGGCTCGTCGATGTGCGCGACGTCGGGAATCAGGCCGCCCATTTCGTGCATGAACTTCATGCCGCCCAGCGCGGTGGCCGCCAGGGTCGAGCCGTGGTAGCCGTTCCAGCGGCCGATCATGATCTTCTTCTGCGGCTTGCCGACCACCTGCCAGTAACGACGCACGGTGCGGATCAGCACCTCGTTGGCTTCGGAGCCGGAGTTGGTGTAGATGACGTGGCTGTAATGTCCCGGCAGCAGGCTGAACAGCAGTTCGGACAGCTCGATCACCGCCGGGTGGGTGGTGTGGAAAAACAGGTTGTAATACGGCAGTTGGTCCATCTGCGCAGCGGCGGCGGCGGTCAGGTCCTTGCGCCCGTAACCGAGCTGGGTGCACCACAGGCCGGACATGCCATCCAGGTAACGGTTGCCGTCGTTGTCCCACAGATACAGGCCCTCGCCGCGGACGATCACCCGAGGCCCTTCGGCATTGAGCGCCTTCTGATCCAGAAACGCATGGATATGGTGGGCGGCATCGGCCTTCTGGTAGTCGCGGGTCTGGCGTTGCGGTGCGAAGGGTGCATTCATGGCGTTTTTCTCTCTTGTAGGTAGGCGAGCGGTTGCGTTCAGCGACGCTTGCTCATGTAGCTTTCCAGCGGGTCCTTGCTGAGTACGCCCTGGGCGGCCGCCAGGGAATCGATGAACAGGGAAAACAGCTCCGATTGCGTGCCGATATCGAGCTTGCTGTAGACGTTCTTGCGGTGCGATTTGATGGTGTCTTCCGAGACCGCGAGGCGCTCGGCCAGCGAGCGCGTCGAGTGACCGCGCAGGATCAACTGGGCGATGCGGCATTCGCGCTCGGTCAGGATCGACGAGCCGAAATTGTTCAGCGCCGTATGGATGCGCTGCTCCAGCTGGTTTTCGAAGCGCGTGCCGCGCAGGTCGAAGCCGATGAAGTGCTTGCCGAGCAAGGCCAGGACCCAGGGCGCGATGCGTTTGAACTGCGCGGTGGTGGCCGCGTCGAGTTTCTCGGTGAAGGCCAGCGACACCGCCAGGCTCAGCCCGGGGGACGGCTGCAGGATGTAGTTCAGTTCGTCCTGCAGGTGCGAGTGGCGGTAGAACGACTGGTAATACTCGCTCAGTTCGAAATGATCGGGAGCGACCTCGGCCAGCTCGAAGCAACCGGACACTGCGTTCTCCACGCAGGCGCCGTAGAACGGATCGAGCAGGTAGAAACCGGACAGGTAATGACGCACGTTGCCTTGTGGCAGCCAAGGACCGTCCAGCTCGAACAACGCGCTGGGCATGCCGCCGTGGGGGTAGAGATAGAGCGTGGTGGCCTGGATGGGCTGGATGCAGCCGAGGGTTTCGAACAGCGTCGCGGCGAATCCCCGGTGGCCGATGCTCTCGGTCACCTTGGCCATCTGTTCGAACCATTGCGCAGAAACAAGCTGGTCGTTTTCCACTTCAAAGACTCGCCGAAAGAACGCTGGGGGACGGCACCCGCCTGATCGGCGGCGCCGGGGTTGAAAGGATGTTCCCACGTGGTGGGAGGGACCGAAATCACCCGTTGGGGTGAGTTGATGGATGGTGCAGGTATTGTGTTTTTAGGGGGGGCAAGCCATCGCGAGCAAGCTCGCTCCTACAGGTGACTCGATCCCGGTAGGAGCGAGCTTGCTCGCGATGGGCCTAGAACTCAGCGCAACTGAAACCAGGTGGTTTTCAACTGCGTGTACTTGTCAAACGAATGCAGCGACAAATCGCGCCCGAACCCGGACTGTTTGCCCCCACCAAACGGCACGGAAACATCCAGCGCATCCAGGGTATTGACCGACACCGTCCCCGCCTTCAACGCCCGCGACACGCGGTGGGCGCGGTTCAGGTCGTCGCTCCACACCGACGCCGCCAACCCGTAAATGCTGTCGTTGGCCAGGCGCACCGCCTCTTCCTCGCATTCGAACGCCTTGATCGCCAGCACCGGCCCGAAAATCTCATCCCGGGCCAGGCTCGAATCGCTGTCAACGTCGGTAAAAATCGTCGGCTGGATAAAGTTGGACGAGCCGTTGATACGCAACTGCTCACCGCCCGCCAACAACCGGGCGCCCTGCCCTTGTGCCTGCTCGATGGCGCGCATGATCCGCGCGGTCTGCTCGCCGTCGACAATCGCACCGGCACCACTCGCAGGATTCAGCGGATCACCGGGCAGCCAGGCTTTGGCCTTTTCGATCAAGCGCTCGACAAACTCGTCATGAATGGACCGCTGCACATACAACCGCGAGTTGGCCGAACACACCTCGCCCTGGTTGAAGAAGATGCCGAACGCCGCTTTCTCCGCCGCCAGGTCAAGGTCCTGGCAATCCTCGAACACCAGGTTCGGGCTCTTGCCGCCGCACTCCAGCCACACCTGTTTGAGGTTCGACTGCGCCGAGTACTGCATGAAGTATTTGCCGACCTGGGTCGAGCCGGTGAACACCAGGCAATCCACGTCGGGGTGCAGGCCCAGGGCCTTGCCGGCGCTTTCGCCGAGGCCCGGCACCACGTTGAGCACGCCTTCGGGAATCCCGGCTTCCAGCGCCAGTTGCCCCAGACGCAAGGCGGAAAACGGCGACTGCTCGGCGGGCTTGAGCACCACGCTATTGCCGGCGGCAAGCGCGGGGGCGAGTTTCCAGGCGGCCATGTCCAGCGGGAAGTTCCACGGCACCACCGCCGCCACCACGCCCAGCGCTTCGCGGGTGATGGTGGCAAGGGCGTTGCGCGCGGTGGGTGCGACCTGGTCGTAGACCTTGTCCAGCGCCTCGCCGTACCAGGCGAACACATGGGCCGCGCCGGGCACATCGATGTTGTAGGCGTCCATCACCGGCTTGCCCATGTTCAGCGAGTCGAGCAGCGCCAGTTCTTCACGGTTGGCCAGCAGCAGTTCCGAGAGCCGGATCAGGATTTTCTTGCGCTCCACCGGCGCCATGCGCGCCCACGGCCCTTCTTCGAACGCCCGACGCGCCGAGCGCACTGCCAGGTTCACCTCGTCCTCGCCGCATGCCGCGACCCGCGCCAGCAACTGATTGGTGGCCGGATTGATCGCCTGGAAGGTCGCGCCCGAAGCGCTCGCGACTTGCCGGCCGCCGATCAGCGCCGTGTCGAGGAATGTTTGCCGGGCAGCCCGCTGCTGCCAGTAGTTGAGATCCAACACACGCTACTCCCTGGCCGACCGTGCAACGGCCGGCTGTTATGGTTTCGGCGGATGGTGCGCCAGTCTCGGGGCGAGGAAAAATAGTAAAAATATGCTCGGGCGCAATGAAAAAGCTCGGCAGCGTGACGCCCCTCAAGCACTGCAAGATTCGTCAGTTAGTAGTGGTCTCTTCCTACACCTCGCGGCGAATGTCATCATTCGCCCTCAGCCCGCCCCGGCCTTGTGACTCTCGAAAACGGCTTCCATGTCCTCTCACGAAAGCATTGATTCCACCGTCCGGACCATCCTGGTCATCGACGACGAACTGCGTTCCCGCGAATCCCTGTCGCGGGTGCTCGCCGACGAGTTCGACGTGCTGCTCGCCGATTCGGCCGAGCAGGCCCGCGAGCTGCTCGAACGCCACCCGGTGGCGGTGATCCTCTGCGACCAGCGCATGCCGGGCATGCAGGGCATCGAGTTTCTCAAGGAAAGCCGCGAGCGCTGGCCCGAGGTCGTGCGCATCGTGCTGTCCGGCTACACCGACTCCGAAGACATCATCGCCGGGGTCAACGAAGCCGGGATCTACCAGTACCTGCTCAAGCCCTGGCTCCCCGAGCACCTGCTCAACACGGTGCGCAACGCCGTGGAGAGCCGCGCCCTGCACAACCACATGCAGCGCCTCGACGTCGAGCTGCGCGCCGCGACCCCGGTGCTACGCCGGCGCAACCAGCAGGCGCTGGACAAGGTCCGTGACGCATTCGACTTCGCCCGTATCGTGCGCGCCCCCGGCAGCCCGCTGGACGCGCTCTGCGAGCTGGCGGCGCGGGTGGCGCGCTTCGACCTGTCGGTGTTGCTGCTGGGCGAATCCGGCACCGGCAAAGAGTTGCTGGCCCGCGCCATCCACTACGCCAGCCCGCGGGCCAGCAACGCCTTCATCATCGAAAACTGTGCGGCGCTGCCGGATTCGCTGCTGGAATCCGAGTTGTTCGGGCACAAGCGCGGCGCTTTTACCGGCGCCCATCAGGACCACATCGGCCTGATCCAGCGCGCCCACGGCGGCACGCTGTTCCTCGACGAGATCGGCGACACCTCGCCGGCCTTCCAGGTCAAGCTGCTGCGGGTGCTGCAAGAAGGCGAACTGCGCCCGGTCGGCGCCACCACGGCAGTGCGCGTGGACGTGCGAATCATCGCCGCCACCCACCGCGACCTTGAAGCGGACGTGCAGGCCGGGCGTTTTCGCAGCGACCTTTATTACCGCCTGGCCGGGGTATCGCTGGCCTTGCCGCCGTTGCGCGAGCGCAGCGGCGACCTGATCCCGATCGCCAGCAAACTGCTCGCCGACGCCAGCAAGGAACTCGACCTGCCCGGCCTGCAATTTGCCGGCGACGCCCTCGGCAGCCTGCTCGGCTACCCCTGGCCGGGCAATATCCGCGAACTGCGCAACGAGGTTTACCGCGCTGCTGCGCTGTCCGACAGCACCGAAGTCAGCGCCCGGGCGTTCTCCTGGAAAGTGCTGCAAGGACAAGCCGGTGGCGCGCTGCCCGGCCTTGCCGTCGACGGTCGCCCGGCTGGCACCCTGCAGGAGCAGCTCGACGCCATCGAGGCGACGCTGCTGAAAGAAGCCCTGCTGCGCCACCGCTGGAACAAGACCCACGCCGCCCGCGAGTTGGGCCTGTCGCGGGTCGGCCTGCGCCAGAAACTGCGCCGCTTCGGCCTGGAGGAAACGCCATGAGTGCCCCGTTCCGCGTGCTCTGGCTGCAATCCGGCGGCTGCGGCGGCTGCAACATGTCGCTGCTGTGCGCCGACACCCAGGACTTCGCCGGCCTCTGGCGCAGCGCCGGGATCGAACTGCTGTGGCACCCGTCGCTGTCGCTGGAA
This sequence comes from Pseudomonas huaxiensis, assembly GCF_003231275.1. Taxonomy (GTDB): domain Bacteria; phylum Pseudomonadota; class Gammaproteobacteria; order Pseudomonadales; family Pseudomonadaceae; genus Aquipseudomonas; species Aquipseudomonas huaxiensis. The sequence continues at coordinate 129,396 of NZ_QKVL01000009.1, read as the reverse complement.
AGCGGTGACGAAGTGCTGGCGATCCTTGATGACTGCCTCGCCGGCCGCACCCACCTCGACGCGCTGTGCATCGAAGGTTCGCTGCTGCGCGGCCCCAACGGTACCGGGCGTTTCCACCTGCTGGCCGGCACCGGGGTGGCGATGATCGACTGGGTCAGCCGCCTCGCCGCAGTCGCCGACTACACCCTCGGCATCGGCACCTGCGCCGCCTATGGCGGCATCACCGCGGCCGGCCACAACCCCACCGACGCCTGCGGCCTGCAATACGACGGCGAACGCTGCGGCGGCCTGCTGGGCGCCGACTACCGCTCACGCAAAGGCCTGCCGGTAATCAACGTCGCTGGCTGCCCGACTCACCCGGGCTGGGTCACCGACACACTGATGGCGCTGGCCGCGGGATTGTTCGCCGGCAGCGACCTGGATGCCCTCGGTCGCCCGCGCTTCTACGCCGACCAACTGGTCCACCACGGCTGCACGCGCAACGAGTTCTACGAATACAAAGCCAGCGCGGTGAAGCCCTCGGACCTCGGCTGCATGATGGAAAACCTCGGCTGCAAAGGCACCCAGGCCCACGGCGACTGCAACAACCGCCTGTGGAACGGCGAAGGCTCGTGCACCCGCGGCGGCTACGCCTGCATCAACTGCACGGCGCCAGGCTTCGAGGAGCCGGGCCACGCCTTCCACCTCACGCCCAAGCGCGCCGGTATTCCCATCGGCCTGCCCACCGACATGCCCAAGGCCTGGTTCGTCGCCCTCGCCGCACTGTCCAAGTCGGCCACCCCGGACCGCGTCCGGCAGAACGCCACCGCCGACCATGCGCTGATCGCGCCGGCCATCCGCCCCACCCGGCGCTAGGGAGTTAGCACAATGACCCGCTTATTGGTCGGCCCGTTCAACCGTGTCGAAGGCGACCTCGAAGTCCAGTTGGACATCGAGGACGGCCAGGTGCGCTCGGCGCAGGTCAACGCCACCATGTTCCGTGGCTTCGAACAGATCCTGCGCGACCACGCGCCCCTCGATGCGCTGGTCTACGCGCCCCGGGTGTGCGGCATCTGCTCGGTGTCGCAATCAGTGGCCGCCGCCCGCGCCCTCGCCGGCCTGGCCGGGATCGAACCGCCGGGCAACGGCCTGATCGCGATCAACCTGATGGCGGCAACGGAAAACCTCGCCGACCACCTCAGCCACTTCTACCTGTTTTTCATGCCCGACTTTGTCCGCCCGCTGTACGCCGAGCGACCCTGGTACACCGACGCCGTCGCCCGTTTCACCCCGCACAGCGGTAGCCAGCAGCGCCTGGCACTGGCGGCGCGCAAGCGCTGGCTGGACCTGATCGGCACCCTCGGCGGCAAGTGGCCGCACACAGGCTCCGTGCACCCCGGCGGCTCGACCCGCGCCATCGACCCGGCCGAACGCCTGCGCCTGCTGACGCGGGTCCGCGAGTTTCGTCAGTTCCTCGAGAACGAGCTGTTTGCTGCACCGCTGGAGCACATCGCCGGACTCACCAGCGAAGCGCAACTGTGGGCTTGGTACGCCGAAGCGCCGGAGCGCGGCGACCTGCGACATTTCCTGCGTATCGTGCTCGACAGCGGGCTGGAACACCTGGGCCAGGGCCCCGGCTTGTACCTGTCTTACGGCGCGTATCCGCAGGCCAACGGCTCGTTCGCCTTCGACCGCGGCCTGTGGGACGCCCGCCTCGGCCAATTGCGGCCGCTGCACCTGGATGGCATCCGCGAGGACGCCAGCCACGCCTGGCTCGACGACCGCGGTGGCCCGCTGCACCCGGCCCAGGGCGTGACCGAACCGACCATGGACAAGCCCGCCGCCTACACCTGGAACAAGGCCCCGCGCCTGGCCGGCGAAGTGCTGGAGACCGGTGCCCTGGCGCGCCAGTTGATCAGCGGCCAGCCCTTGCTGCGCGACGCCGCCTCGCGGTGCGGTGCCAGCGTCTACACACGTCTGCTGGCGCGCCTGGTGGAACTGGCACGGGTCGTGCCCATGATGGAAAGCTGGTTGCTGGCGCTGCGCCCCGGCGAGCCCTATTACACGGCCTGCGAGTTACCCGACAGCGGCAGCGCGGTCGGCCTCACCGAAGCCGCGCGCGGCGCGTTGGGCCACTGGCTGCGGGTCGAACAGGGTCGCATCGCCAGTTACCAGATCATCGCGCCGACCACCTGGAACTTTTCCCCGCGCGATGCCGAAGGTCGCCCCGGCGCCCTGGAGCGCGCGCTGGAAGGTGCCCCGGTACGGCCCGGCGAAAAGACCCCGGTCGCGGTGCAACACATCGTGCGCTCGTTCGACCCCTGCATGGTCTGTACTGTGCATTGACCCGGAGAACCCCATGCAACGCCTGACCATCTCCCTCGACGACGGCCTCGCCGAAGCGCTCGACCAACTGATCCGCGCCCAGGGCTACGACAACCGTTCCGAAGCCCTGCGCGACATCCTGCGCCGGCATATCGAGGAACAGCGCCTGCACAAGGAAGCCGAGTCGCTACAGTGCGTGGCCAACCTCAGTTTCGTCTACGACCACCACGCGCGTACCCTCGCCGAACGGGTGATGACCCTGCAACACGACCACCATGACCTGACCATCGCCAGCCAGCACGTCCACCTGGACCACGACCACTGCCTGGAAAGCCTGATGCTTCGCGGCCCGGTGCAACGGGTGCGGGCCTTCGCCGAACGGCTGAATGCCGAGCGCGGCGTGCGCCATGGCCAGCTCAACCTGATTCCCGTGGCGGCGAGCGCTGGCGATCACGCCCACGCGCACCTGCACCCCACGAGCTGAAGGTCATGGCCCGCAAACCACCACCGCCGCCCATCGACGAAGACGCCTGGCTCGAAGTCATCGGCAAAATGGACGAGGTGTACTCGCAACTGGTCCAGGACGAGATCGCCCTGGAGCAGAAAAACGCCGAGCTGGAACAGTCGCAGCAGTTCATTACCGGCCTGCTCGGGGCCATGTCCGACATTCTCCTGGCCTGCGATACCCAGGGTCTGATCGAGCAGTCCAACACCTCGCTGCGCGAACTGGTCGGCGGCGATGAACAGCAACTGCTGGGCAGCCCGGTCTATGCGCTGCTCGGCGACGACGACAGCAGCGAGCACCTGCGCAAGGTGCTCGGCGGCCTGCGCCAGGCCAACGCCTGCGCCAACCTCGAAGTGAATTTTCGCGACGCGCAAGGCGCGCTGTTGCCAGTGGAGCTCAGTTGCACCGTGCGCAGCGGGCCTCACGGGCGCTGCCTCGGGCATGTGTTGGTGGGCCGGCCGCTGGGCGAACTGAAGCACGCCTACCGGCAATTGCACGAAGCCCACGAAGCACTCAAGCGCACCCAACAGCAACTGCTGCACGCCGAGAAAATGGCCGCCCTCGGTCGTCTGGTGGCGGGGGTCGCCCACGAACTGAACAACCCGATCAGCTTCGTCCTGGCCAACGCCCATGTGCTCGGTGGTTACGGCAAACGCCTGCAGGACTACCTCGGTGCCGTGCACGACGGCGTGATAGGTGATGAACGCGAGGCCCTGCGCCGGCAACTGCGCATCGACCCGCTGCTGGCCGACCTGCCCTCGCTGATCGACGGCACCCTGGAGGGTGCCCAGCGCACCGCCGATATCGTCAGCGCGCTGAAGCGGTTTTCCGCGATGGATCGCGGACAGTCCGGCGAGATGTCGCTGAACGACGTTATCGAACGAGCCATCCACTGGATCACCCGCGGCACCGCGCCGGACCTGCTCATGCACTGGCAGCCGGGCGACGACATCACGGTTCATGGCAACAGCGGACAACTACTGCAAGTGCTGATGAACCTGATGCAAAACGCCTACGACGCCGCCCGCAGCGCCGCCAGCGCACCGCCGCAACTGTGGATCGAACTCAGCCACGAACCCGGCTGGGCCAACCTGACCTTGCGCGACAACGGCGCCGGCATTGCGCCCGAGCATTTGAGCCAGGTGTTCGAGCCCTTCTTCACCACCAAACCGGTGGGCCAGGGCACGGGGCTGGGGTTGTCGATCAGCTACGGCATCATCGAGCGCGCGGGCGGGACGCTGGAGGCGGGGAATCATCCGCAGGGGGGCGCGGTGTTCCGGTTGCGGTTGCCGGCGGTGGTTGCGGGGTTTCCGGTTTGAGGGGGTGGGTGCAAATGGGGTTACCACCAGGCGCATGTCGGGATTTTTCCAGCGTTCTCAAGATCGAGCGCCGCCCGCGCGGCGCATCGCGAGCAAGCTCGCTCCTTGGTTGCAACGTGCCTAAGTCTGTCAGGCCATGGTTGACCGCCTTGTTTACACGACGCGGTATCGAGTCGATCTCAATAGCCTCCCCGCGATTTATCGCCGAACGCCGAGGGCTGGCAACCCAACTCTCACAGGCCATGGCGCGTTGCAACCAATGAGCGAGCTTGCTCGCGATGCGCCGCGCGGGCGGCGCTCGATCTAAAGGACACTTAAAATCCCCCGCCATGCCCTCGGTGGCCATGACCGCATCCCCTGCCCGACCCAACATTGGCACACCCCTTGTATGAAGACTTTGAAATTCTTCATACAACCGGACCTAAAATGCCCAACCGTGCCTTCCTGTCCCCCGTCACCACCCTCTTCGCCGGCCTGATCACGGTCAATCTGCTGGCCTGGTTCTGGGCCCTGGTTGCCTTCCACGATTACCCGCTGCTGCTCGGCACTGCGGTGCTGGCCTACAGCTTCGGCCTGCGCCACGCGGTGGACGCCGACCATATCGCGGCCATCGACAACGCCACCCGCAAGCTGATCCAGGAAGGCCAGCCCACCGCCAGCGTCGGTCTGTTTTTCTCCCTCGGCCACAGCAGCGTGGTGATCATCGCCTCGGCACTGATCGCCTTCAGCGCCGCCAGCCTGCAGGACGAACTGGAAGCCTTCCACGGCGTCGGCGCGGTGATAGGTACCTCGGTTTCGGCCGGGTTCCTGTTGCTGGTGGCGTTGATCAACCTGGTGATCCTGCGCTCGGTATACGGCGCCTTCCGCCGCGTCCGTCAGGGCGAACGCATCGGTGAGGCCGAACTGCACAGGATGCTGGCCGGCGGTGGGCTGATCGCGCGGCTGGCACGGCCACTGTTCCGCCTGGTACGTCGCAGTTGGCACCTCTACCCGCTGGGCTTCCTGTTTGGCCTGGGCTTCGACACCGCCACCGAAATCGGCCTGCTCGGCATCGCCGCCAGCCAGGCGGTGCAGAACCTGCCGGTGCTGTCGATCATGGTGTTCCCGGCACTGTTCACCGCCGGCATGGCGCTGGTCGACAGCGCCGACAGCGTGCTGATGACCGGCGCCTATCGCTGGGCCGAAGTGCGCCCGGCGCGCAAGCTCTATTACAACCTGACCATCACCTCGGCATCGGTGCTGGTGGCGCTGCTGATCGGCAGCATGGAAGCCCTCCACCTGATCGCCGAACAATTCGAACTGCAAGGCGCGGCATGGGACTTCATCGCCCAGGTGAACGAAAACTTCGGCCTGCTCGGCTACCTGATCGTCGGCCTGTTCATCGCCACCTGGGCGCTGTCCTGGGCGTTCTATCGCTACAAGGGTTATGACCGCCTGGACCTGAATCCGGCCTGATCACGAACCTTCCACTGTCGCCAACAAACTGATCACTGCCTTTCCACTTCGCCTGCGCCCCGACCGTCCGCCCTTGCAGCGGATCGGGGCGAAACCCCGCAATTCAGGGGTCAGCCAGTCTAGACCAAGGTCGAAAAGCCGCCTGCGACGTAATGGCACAGCTCTTGAAATAAGCCCTTGGCCACTCGAAAGAAAAAGACAGCCTGGCCGAGGAAAACCAATTGACCGAAACCTTTTATGAAGTGATGCGCCGGCAGGGCATCTCGCGGCGCAGCTTCGTCAAGTTCTGCTCGCTGACCGCCACCTCGCTGGGCCTGGGCCCGGCCTTCATGCCGCAGATCGCCTGGGCCATGGAAAACAAGCCGCGCACCCCGGTGCTGTGGCTGCATGGCCTGGAATGCACCTGTTGCTCCGAGTCCTTCATCCGCTCCGCGCACCCGCTGGCCAAGGATGTGGTGCTGTCGATGATCTCGCTGGACTACGACGACACCCTGATGGCCGCGGCCGGGCACCAGGCCGAAGCGATCCTCGAAGAGGTGATGGCCAAGTACAAGGGCAACTACATCCTCGCCGTGGAAGGCAACCCGCCGCTGAACCAGGACGGCATGAGCTGCATCATCGGTGGCAAGCCGTTCATCGAGCAGCTCAAGCGCGTGTCCCGCGATGCCAAGGCGATCATCTCCTGGGGCTCCTGCGCCAGTTGGGGTTGCGTTCAGGCGGCCAAGCCGAACCCGACCCAGGCGGTGCCGATCCACAAGGTGATCACCGACAAGCCGATCATCAAGGTGCCCGGCTGCCCGCCGATCGCCGAGGTAATGACGGGGGTCATCACCTACATGCTGACCTTCGACCGCATCCCCGAGCTGGACCGCCAGGGCCGGCCGAAAATGTTCTACAGCCAGCGCATCCACGACAAGTGCTACCGCCGGCCGCACTTCGACGCCGGCCAGTTTGTCGAGGCCTGGGACGACGACTCGGCGCGCAAGGGTTACTGCCTGTACAAGGTCGGCTGCAAAGGCCCGACCACCTACAACGCCTGTTCCACCGTGCGCTGGAACGGCGGCACGAGTTTCCCGATCCAGTCCGGCCACGGCTGCATCGGCTGTTCCGAGGAAGGCTTCTGGGACAAGGGCTCGTTCTACCAGCACCTGAGCGACGTCAACGCCTTCGGCGTCGAAGCCAACGCCGACCAGATCGGCCTGGCCGCCGCCGGCACCGTCGGTGCGGCCATCACCGCCCACGCTGCGGTCACCGCCATCAAGCGCGCCAGCAATGGCAAGGCGCACGCCAACCACGAAGCCTGAATGACGTACGGGAAAACCTGATCCATGAGCAATTACTCCACCCAGGGCTTCGACCTGGACAACACCGGCCGGCGCATCGTTGTCGACCCGGTGACCCGCATCGAGGGCCACATGCGCGTCGAGGTCAACCTCGACGCCAACAACGTGATCCGCAACGCCGTGTCCACCGGCACCATGTGGCGCGGCCTGGAAGTCATCCTCAAGGGCCGCGACCCACGTGATGCGTGGGCCTTTGTCGAGCGTATCTGCGGCGTCTGCACCGGCTGTCACGCCCTGGCCTCGGTGCGCGCGGTCGAAGACGCGCTGGATATCCGCATCCCGCCCAACGCCCACCTGATCCGCGAAATGATGGCCAAGACCCTGCAGGTCCACGACCACGCAGTGCACTTCTACCACCTGCACGCGCTGGACTGGGTCGATGTGATCTCGGCGCTGAAAGCCGACCCCAAGGCCACCTCGGCACTGCAACAGATGGTCTCGCCAGCGCACCCGAAATCCTCGCCGGGCTACTTCCGCGATGTGCAGAACCGCCTGAAGAAGTTTGTCGAAAGCGGTCAGCTCGGCCCGTTCATGAACGGCTACTGGGGCAACCCGGCCTACCAGTTGCCGCCTGAAGCCAACCTGATGGCGGTCACCCATTACCTTGAAGCCCTCGACCTGCAAAAAGAGTGGGTGAAGATCCACACCATCTTCGGCGGCAAGAACCCGCACCCCAACTACCTGGTCGGCGGCGTGCCCTGCGCGATCAACATCGACGGCGACCTCGCCGCCGGCGCACCACTGAACATGGAGCGACTGAACTTCGTGCGGGCGCGGATCGACGAGGCGCTGGAGTTCTGCCGCAACGTCTACGTGCCCGACGTGCTGGCCATCGGCACCCTGTACAAGCAGAAAGGCTGGCTGCACGGTGGCGGCCTGGCGGCGACCAACGTCATGGACTACGGCACCTACGCCAAGGTCAATTACGACGACAGCACCAACCAGTTGCCCGGCGGCGCCATCCTCAATGGCAACTGGGACGAGATCCTGCCGGTGGATGTGCGCGACCCGGAACAGGTGCAGGAATTCGTCACCCACTCCTGGTACCAGTACCCGGACAACGACAAGGGCCTGCACCCCTGGGACGGCATCACCGATCCCCACTACGAGCTGGGCGCGAAAACCAAGGGCACCCGCACCGCCATCGAGGAAGTCGATGAAAGTGCCAAATATTCGTGGGTCAAATCGCCGCGCTGGCGTGGTCACGCCATGGAAGTCGGGCCGCTGGCCCGCTACATCCTCGGCTACGCCCATGCGCAGCAAGGCAACCCGCATTGCCAGCGGGTCAAAGAGCAACTGGAAAGTTCACTGCGTGCGGTCAACCACGACCTGCCCAAGGCCCTGGGCCTTGCGAGCACCGACTACAGCGCCAAGCAACTGCTGCCGAGCACCATCGGCCGCACCCTGACCCGCGCCCTCGAAGCCGAATACTGCGCGGAGATGATGGTCGATGACTGGAACGAGCTGATGCTCAACATCCGCAACGGCGACCGCGCCACCGCCAACGTCGAAAAATGGGACCCGAAAACCTGGCCCGCCGAAGCCAAGGGCGTCGGCAGCGTCGCCGCCCCGCGTGGTGCGCTGGGGCACTGGATCCGCATCAAGGACGGTCGCATCGAGAACTATCAGTGCGTGGTGCCGAGCACCTGGAACGGCAGCCCGCGTGACAGCAAGGGCCAGATCGGCGCCTTCGAAGCGGCGCTGATGAACACGCCGGTCGCGGTCGCCGACCAGCCGGTGGAAATCCTCCGCACGCTGCACTCCTTCGACCCCTGCATGGCCTGCGCCACCCACGTGATGAGCGAGGATGGCGTCGAGTTGAGCACGGTCACCGTGCGTTGAACCCGCCCGCAGCCAGTCGCCGGGCGCCAACGCGCGCCCGGCGCAATTCGAGGTGACGACATGTCCGAACCCCACGCCCCCGAAAGCGGGCACAGCGAATACGTCTACGAAGCGCCCGTGCGCCTGTGGCACTGGATCAACGCCGCCTGCATCGTCGTGCTGTCGGTGACCGGTTACTTCATCGGCCTGCCACCGCCGACCCAGCCGGGTGAGGCCAGCGCCAGTTTCCTGATGGGCTACATCCGCTTCGCCCATTTCGCCGCAGCCTACCTGTTCGCCATCGGCATCCTCGGCCGCGCCTACTGGGCGCTGGTGGGCAACCACCATGCCCGCGAGCTGTTCTGGGTGCCGCTCACACGCAAAGCCTACTGGCGCGATTTCGCCTGCTGGCTGCGCTATTACCTGTTCATCGGCCCGATGCCGGCGCCGATCTTCGGTCACAACCCGCTGTCGCGGTTCGCCATGGTCTTCGTCTTCCTGCTGACCTCGCTGTTCATGCTGGTGACCGGCTTTGCCCTGTACGGCGAAGGAGCGCAGATGGGCTCGTGGCAGGAGCAACTGTTCGGCTGGGCGCTGCCGCTGCTGGGCCAGTCGAACAATGTCCACGTCCTCCACCGACTCGGCATGTGGCTGATGATTCTGTTCATCCTGCTGCACGTGTATGCCGCCGTGCGTGAAGAAATCTGCGGCCGCCTGCACCTGATCGGCGGCATCGTCTCGGGCTACAAGAGCTTCAAGAAATGAGCACATCCACCTCCGCTCCGCGCATCACCGTGCTCGGCATCGGCAACCTGCTGTGGGCCGACGAAGGCTTCGGCGTGCGCTGCGTCGAAGCCCTGCAACAACGCTACGAATTTGCCGACAACGTCACCCTGATCGACGGCGGCACCCTGGGCCTGTACCTGATCCAGCACGTGCAGCAGGCCGATTACCTGCTGATCTTCGACGCGGTGGACTACAGCCTCGCGCCGGGCACCCTCAAGTTCGTCGCCGACGACGAGGTACCGCGCTTTCTCGGCGTGAAGAAGCTCAGCCTGCACCAGACCGGTTTCCAGGAAGTGCTGATCCTCGCCCAGCTCACCGGCCATTACCCACAGCGGGTACTGCTGATGGGCTGCCAGCCGGAGCGCATGGACGACTACGGCGGGAGCCTGCGGCCATGCGTCAAGGCCGCGCTGGAACAGGTCATCGACGCCGCCGTGGACGTGCTGGCCGACTGGGGCGGCGAACCGCGCCCGCGCACCAGCGCCCTGCCCGACGACGAGGCGGTGACCCTGCAGCACCTGGAGTTGCAACGTTACGAAAACGAGCGCCCCACCGAGCAGGACGCCTGCCGCGTCGGCGACGAACGCATCCTCGCGCGGCGTAGCTGAGATGTGCATCGGCCTGCCCATGCACGTGCTCGGCACGCGACCCGGCGCGGCGCTGTGCGTCGACCGCCACGCCCGCCAGCGCTGGATCGACACCGCGCTGGTCGGCGAGTGTGTGCCCGGCGAGTGGCTGCTGGTGTTCATCGACGCCGCGCGCGAGCGCCTGAGCGCCGAGCGCGCCGCCGAGATCGACGCCACCCTGGCGCTGCTCGATGCCGCGCTGCTCGGTGAACCCGTGGGCGCGGACGCAGCGTTCGCCCTGCCCTCGGCCATGAGCGCCGAAGACCTGGCCCGCCTGCTCGGCCAGCCCACTTCCAAGGAACCCTTATGAGCGAATCTGCCGCCTTCCTGGCCCCCCTGCCCGTTACCCCTGAGATTCCGCCGCTGATCAACCGCCTGGTCGAGCAGTTCGCCGCCGACTGGATCGACCTCGACAGCGTCGACGCCTGGCTGGCGCAACCCGGCGACGCCTTGCTGCTGCTCTGCGGCGATCCGGTGCGTCACCCGGAATGCCTGGACGTGGCGGTGATCCTGCCGGAGCTGTGCAAGACCCTGACCGACCGCCACGGCTGCCACCTGCGCCTGGGCGTCGGCCGCCGCGCCGATGAAGAGGCCCTGGCCGAACGCTTCGCCCTGCGCCGCTGGCCCAGCATCATCTGGCTGCGCGACGGCGGCTATGTGACCCAGATCGACGGCATGCGCGACTGGGACGTGTACCTGCGCATGGCCGAAAGCGCCCTGCAGCAGAGCAACGCGCTGATCCCGGTGCGCAGCGAAAACATCCACCCCGCCCCCGGAGGTTGCCAGTGAACGGAGCCCAGATCATGGACCCGCTGCACTACATTCCGCTGCTGGACATCGGCCCCGGGTCGCAGCCCGAGGACGACGCCACCCTGGAATACATCAGCATGCCGCAAGGCATGCACACCCACAGCCTGCCGCAGTTGCCCGAACCCGAAGCGCTGGACGCCGCGCCCGGCGCCCGCCAGGCCCTCGGCGAAATCCTCGCGCGGCTGCACGCCCGCTGCACCGGCGACACACCGCCGCTGCTCGACCTGCGCGCCTACAGCGAAAACGACCGGCGCCTGCTCGACCAGTTGCTAGGCGAAGGTGAAGTCAGCGCACGGATCGGCGGCGCCGCCGGCGTGCGCATTCAGGAATCGATCTTCGCCGGGGTCTGGCGGGTATTCGGCGTGGGCCGCGACCATATCGAAGTGGCGCCGGCCCCGTCGCTGCTGAGCCACGCGGCACGCATCGACGCCGCCGCCGACGCCCTGACCCCGACCCTGCCGTTGCCCGCCGGGGTAATGAACGCGCCGGCAATCCTCACCGAACTGCAGGATCGCACCGGCAACTGGCAGCCCGGCAGCAGCGCCCATGTGATCAACCTCAGCTTGCTGCCGCTGTCCGAGCAGGACATGCCCTTCCTCGATGCCTGCCTCGGCGAAGGCGCGGTACTGGTGCTGGCCCGCGGTTATGGCAACTGCCGCATCAGCAACACCCGCGTACCGAACTGCTGGCGGGTACGCTACTTCAACTCCCAGGACGCGCTGATCCTCGACACCATCGAAGTCACCGACCTGCCGGAAGTGGTGCTCGCCGCCCCCGAAGACCTGACCGACTCGCTGGAGCGGTTCGCCGACATCATCCAGTGGTTCGAAGACGAATGCGCCGAGGTCGGGACATGAGCGACTTTTCCGGTTTCGAAGGCAGCTACCTCGGCGACCGCAGCCGGCTGGCCGACGCCACCCGCCTGGAATGCAAGATCTGCTGGTGGATCTATGATCCGGCGCAGGGTGATCCGGTCTGGCAGATTGCTGCGGGCACGCCGTTCTCGCGCCTGCCCGACCACTGGCGCTGCCCCAATTGCGACGGCGATGCCGAACAGTTCATGGTGCTCGATGACTGAGCCGAACCCGAGGCCCGAAGCGCTCGCCCGACGTTTTCGCGATATCGCCGACACCCGCATGCGCGGCCTGCCGTTGCTGCACCCGGCGCTGGGCGTCGAAGTCGTCGGTTTCGCCTGGCAACACATCGGTCCGCAGGCCAGCCCCGGGCTGCTTGGCATCCTGATCACGCCGTGGTGCATGAACCTGATCTGGCTGCCGGACGGCACAGAGGTGCCCGGTGAGGGCGAGGTGCGCGAGTACCTGATCGGTGACGAGCGGATGGACTTCATCAGCGTCCACGACGAGGTGTTCGGCGCGTACCAGAGCTGTTCGCTGTTCTCGCCGATGTTCGACTTCGCCGATGCCAACGGCGCCCGCGAGACTGCCGTGCACGTGCTGTCCTTGCTACGCCGCCCGCCCGTGGAGGCGCCAGCCAACCCGAGCCGCCGTGGCCTGCTGTTCGGCCGCCTGCGGGGAGAGCGGTCATGACCGCCGACGATCCGCTGGCGCGTCTGGCCGGCTCGTTGCGGGTCCGCCCGGGGCAGCGCCCGGCGCTGATCGGCGGCCGTCCGCCGCTGGCCGGGCGCCTGCTGCGCGGGCAACCGGCACAGGCGGCAGTGCAGCGTCTGCCGCTGCTCTACAGCCTGTGCGGCCAGGCCCACCGGCTGACCGCCGAACTGGCGCTGCGCGCCGCCGTCGAGGGCGATGTCGAGCCCAGCGGCGAGGCGCGGCGGATCCTCCAGGGCGAAAACCGCCGCGAACACCTGCGGCACATCCTGCTCGACTGGCCGCGTCTGCTGGCTGATGTCGCGCGGGACACGTCGATGTCACCGCCCGGGCTGGACATGCAGATCGACGCCTGGTTCGAAGGCTCGGCCGCTGATTGGTTGCAGCACTGGCACGCCGACCCGCGCCAGGCGCTGCTGGACTGGAGCGCCCGTGGTCGGCACGCCGTGGCCCGCTTGCTGCACGGCTGTCGTGAGCGCGCCGAGGCGCTGCTGCTGCCGCTCGACGCGCTGCCGAACGACCGCGCCAGCCTGCTCGCCATCGGTGCCAGTCTGGCCGAGCGGGAGGATTTCCTCAGCACACCGGAACTCACCGGCGCGCCGCGTGAAACCGGCGCCTGGAGCCGCGCGGGCGATACCGGCGCGCAGCGTTACGACAGCGCCTGGCTGCGCCTCGGAGCACGGCTGGCGGACCTGGTCGAACTGAGCCAGGCGCAACCGCGCGCGCTGGCACTCGGGGCGATCACGCTCGGCGACGGTCAGGCCCTGGCCTGGAGCGAAACCGCCCGCGGCCTGCTGCTGCACCGCGTGGACCTCGACCTCACGGCCGAAGACCAGCGTATATACGACTACCAGGTACTGGCGCCCACCGAATGGAATCTGCATCCTCGCGGCACACTGGCCCGCGCCCTGGAAGCACTGCCCGACGACGGCAACGCGCAGCGCCAGGCCGAACTGCTGCTGGCGGTATTCGACCCCTGTCTGGCTTACCAGTTGGAGAGTCCCGCCACTCGGCAACCCGATCACCCGGCGAACGATTCAGGAGCGCCGCGCTATGCATGAAGTGAGTCTGGCCGGCGGCATTCTCGCCGCCGTGGAAGACGCCGCGCGCAAGGACCCGTTCGTACGGGTCAGCCGCCTGCGCCTGGAGGCGGGCAAGTTGGCGGGCGTGGAAGTCGAGGCGCTGCGTTTCGCCCTCGAAGCCCTCGCTCCCGGCAGCCTGCTCGCCGGCGCCCATATCGAGATCGAACAACCCGACGGCCAGGCCTGGTGCCTGGACTGCGCCTGCAACGTGCCGCTGATCCAGCGCGGCGCGCCCTGCCCCGAATGCGGCGGCTTCTGGCTGCAAGCCAACGGCGGTACCGAACTGCGCATCCTCGACCTGCAGGTCGAGGATCACTGAACCCGCAACAGGAGAAACGCCATGTGCGTCGTCTGCGGCTGCTCCAGCGGCCATTCCCATACCCCCGCGCCATCCCACGCCACCGAGGCGGTGGTCGATGCCGGCGGCGACCTGCATTACGGCCTCGGCAGCGCCGGCGTATCGCTGCCCGGCGTGAGCCAGTCGCGCACCATCCGCATCGAGCAGGACGTGCTCGGCGCCAACGACCAGCACGCCGCGCGCAATCGCCAGGATTTCGACAGCCACCGCGTGCTGGCGCTGAACCTGGTGTCCAGCCCAGGCTCGGGCAAGACCACCCTGCTCTGCGCCACCCTCGACGCCCTGCGCCAGCGCCGGCCGCACCTGCCACTGGCGGTGATCGAAGGCGACCAGCAGACCAGCAACGACGCCGAGCGCATCCGCGCCACCGGCGTGCCAGCGATCCAGGTCAATACCGGCAAGGGCTGCCACCTGGATGCGCGGATGGTCGCCGATGCCTATGCGCGCCTGCCGCTACACGCGGCGGTGCACGCTCTGGGTCACGCGCACGGCCACGCCGCCGCGCCCCTCGCGCCGGCCAGTGCCGCGCCGCTTGCCGGTGCGCTGCGCCCGCTGACAGCCCGCGGGCCGGCCGGCATCCTGTTTATCGAGAACGTCGGCAATCTGGTCTGCCCGGCCCTGTGGGACCTGGGCGAAGCGGCCAAGGTGGCGATCCTTTCGGTCACCGAGGGCGAGGACAAACCGCTGAAGTACCCGGACATGTTCGCCGCCGCCGGCCTGATGCTACTGACCAAGACCGACCTGCTGCCGCACCTGGATTTCGACGTGCAGCGCTGCCTGGAGTACGCCCACCGGGTCAACCCCGGTCTGCGCGTGATCCAGCTCAGCGCCCGCGACGGCAGCGGCCTGCAGGAATGGCTGGACTGGCTGCTGGGCGACCGTCATGAGTGAATTGCGCACGCAAACCCTGCCCGGCGCGGCGGTCTGGCCGCCAGTGCTGGCCTGTGGCGCCTGGCTGAAAAACAGCGCCTGCCTGCTGCAGGGCGACCAGGTGATCTGGTCGCCGGTGCATGGCGACCTCGGCGAAGCCAGCAACTGCCTGGCCCTGGAAGATTCTGTGCAGCACCTGCTGGCCCGCGCCGACGCGACGCCACGGGCCGTCGCCCATGACCTGCACCCGGACTTCCACAGCACCCGCCTGGCCCTCGACACCGCCGCGCAACTGGGCGTGCCGGCGCTCGGCGTGCAACATCACCACGCCCATATTGCCGCCCTGCAAGCCGAACACGGCCTGCGCGGTCCGGTGCTCGGCCTGGCGCTGGATGGCGTCGGCCTGGGCAGCGACGGCGGCGCCTGGGGCGGGGAATTGTTGTGGGTCGATGATCGCGCCTGGCGCCGCCTCGGCGCCCTGCTGCCGCTGCCATTGCCCGGTGGCGATATCGCGGCGCGTGAGCCCTGGCGGCTGATGGCCGCCGCGCTGCACCTGCTGGGTCGCGACGACGAAATCGCCCCGCGCCTGAATGCGCTGGTCGGCGCGCCCGCCGCCAGCACCGTGGCGCGTATGCTCGAACGCCGTCTCAACTGTCCGTTGAGCAGCGGCGCCGGACGCTGGTTCGACGCCGCCGCAGGGATCCTCGGCCTGAGCCTGCGCCAGGCCTTCGAAGCCGAAGCCGCCATCGCCCTCGAACAACGCGCCAGCGCGTACCTGCAACAGGCGCCAGTGCCTCGCGTCGACGGGCTCTGGTGGTTGCGCGACGATGGCCGCCTTGACCTGCTGCCACTGCTGGCGCGACTGTTCGACCTGGCCGATCAGGGTCGGGTCGGCGAAGGCGCCGCGTTGTTTCACCTGACCTTGGCTGCGGCCCTGGCCGATCAGGTCGGGCGCCAGTCCCGCGACCTGCCGGTGCTACTGGGCGGCGGCTGTTTCGCCAATCGCCTGCTCAGCAGCTACCTCACACAACACCTCACCGCCCAGGGCCGCCAGGTGTTCAGCGCCAACAGCATCTCCTGCGGCGACGCCGGTCTGGCCGTCGGTCAGGCCTGGGTCGCCGCGCACTGGAACGACCTCAGCGGTCATACCGCCCTGCCACTGGAGGATCTCCCCGCATGTGCCTAGCCATCCCCGCCCGCGTGGTGGAACTGCGCGACAACGATCAGGCGCTGGTCGACCTCGGCGGCATCCGCAAGGAAATCTCCCTGGCGCTGGTCAGTGGCGCGCAGATCGGCGACTACGTGATCGTCCACGTCGGCTACGCCCTCGGCCTGATCGACCCGGAAGAAGCCCGGCGCACCCTGGAAATGTTCAACGAACTCGATCAGGCGCAACAACCATGAAGTACATCGACGAATACCGCGACGGCGATCTCGCCCGGCAGATCGCCGGGCGCATCCGCGAAGCCGCCCGCACCGACCGTGAGTACCGCTTCATGGAATTCTGCGGCGGACACACCCACGCCATTTCGCGCTACGGCGTAAGCGACCTGCTGCCGGGCAATGTGCGCATGATCCACGGCCCCGGTTGCCCGGTGTGCGTGCTGCCGATCGGGCGCATCGACCTGGCCATCCGCCTGGCGCTGGAACAACGGGTGATCCTCTGCAGCTACGGCGACACGATGCGCGTGCCGGCGTCCGACGGGCTCTCGCTGCTGCGGGCCAAGGCCCGGGGCGCGGACATCCGCATGATCTACTCGCCGCAAGACGCGCTGAAGATCGCCGAGGCCAACCCCGGCCGCGACGTGGTGTTCTTCGCTGTCGGCTTCGAAACCACCACGCCGCCCACCGCCCTCGTCATCCGCGAGGCCGCCCGACGCGGTCTGGACAACTTCAGCGTGCTCTGCTGCCACGTCCTTACCCCGCCGGCCATCGCCCATATCCTCGACACCCCCGCTGAACAGGCGGTGGCGCTGGACGGCTTCATCGGCCCGGCCCATGTCAGCGTGGTGATCGGCGCGGCGCCTTACGGCGAATTCGCCCAGCGCTATCGCAAACCGGTGGTTATCGCCGGTTTCGAGCCGCTGGACGTGCTGCAGGCCATCCTCATGCTGGTGCAGCAGGTCAACGACGGCCGTGCCGAAGTGGAAAACGAATTTATCCGCGCCGTCAGCGACCACGGCAGCCGGCCGATGCAGGCGCTGATGGAAGAGGTCTTCGAGTTGCGCGATAGCTTCGAATGGCGTGGCCTCGGCGAGATGCCGGCCAGCGCCCGACAGATCCGCCCGGCCTTCGCCCGTCACGACGCCGAAGCGCGCTTCGCCCTGAACTACCAGTCGGTGCCTGACCACAAGGCGTGCGACTGCGGGCCGATCCTGCGCGGGCAGAAACAGCCCATCGACTGCCGCCTGTTCGGCACCGTATGCACCCCGGAAAACCCGATCGGCTCGTGCATGGTTTCCAACGAAGGCGCCTGCGCCGCGCATTACGCCTACGGGCGCTACAAAGACATCGAGGTACGCGCCGTATGAACGCCCGCTCCACCGTCAAACGCGGCTACGTGCGCCCGCTGAACCTGCGCGACGGCCAGATCGAAATGGCCCACGGCGCTGGCGGCCGCGCCTCGGCGCAACTGATCGACGAGATCTTCCTGCGCGCCTTCGACAACCCCTGGCTGCGCCAGGGCAACGACGGCGCGACGCTGGCGCCGATGCTCAACCCCGGCGAGCGGCTGGTGATGGCCACCGATGCCCACGTCATCTCGCCGCTGTTCTTCCCCGGCGGCGACATCGGCAGCCTGGCGGTGCACGGCACCGTCAACGACGTCGCCATGAGCGGCGCGCAGCCACTGTACCTGTCGGCCAGCTTTATCCTCGAAGAAGGCTTCCCCCTCGGCGACCTCAAGCGCATCGCCGACTCCATGGGCCAGGCTGCCCGAGAAGCTGGCGTCGCCATCGTCACCGGCGACACCAAAGTGGTCGAACGTGGCAAGGGCGACGGCGTCTTCATCAGCACCACCGGCATCGGCGTGGTTGCCGCCGGCATCGACACCAGCGGCCACCGCGCCCGGCCGGGAGACGTGATCCTGCTTTCCGGGAGCATTGGCGAGCACGGCGTGGCCATTCTCTCGCAGCGGGAGTCGCTGGAATTCGAAACCCAGATCCTCTCCGACAGCGCGGCGCTGCATGAACTCGTCGCCGCCATGCTGGCCGTGGCTCCCGGCTTGCGCGTACTGCGCGACCCGACCCGAGGCGGCCTGGCCACCACCCTCAACGAAATTGCCGGACAGTCGGGCGTCGGCATGCTCCTCGACGAAGCCGCCATTCCCGTCCAGCCCCAGGTCGAGGCCGCCTGCGAACTGCTCGGCCTCGACCCGCTGTACGTCGCCAACGAAGGCAAGCTGGTCGCCATCTGCGCCGAACAGGACGCCGACGCCCTGCTCCGCACCCTCCGCGCCCATCCCCTGGGCCAGAACGCCGCCCGTATCGGCACCGTCATCGCCGATGAACACGGGTTCGTGCAGATGCATACTCGGTTTGGCGGGAGGCGGGTTGTGGATTGGCTGGTGGGGGAGCAGTTGCCGCGGATTTGTTAGTGCGTTTGTCGTGCCTGGTGGCTCACCTAACCCGGACAATAGCGGCCAAATGCTAGCCGACAGGTTTTCAGCGCACTCAAGATCGAGCGCCGCCCGTGCGGCGCATCGCGAGCAAGCTCGCTCCTACATTTGTTGCAACGTACCGATGCCTGTCAGGCCATAGTTGACCCCCTTGGTGGTACGTCGCGGTATCGAGTCGACCTCAACAGCCTCCCCGCGATTCATCGCCAAACGCCAAAGGCAGGCAACGCTTATCTGACAGGCCATTGCACGTTGCAACAAATGTAGGAGCGGATTCATCCGCGATGCGCCGCGCGGGCGGCGCTCGATCTTGAGTGCGCTGACAAACTGTCGGCTAGCTCCTGGTCGCCGTTACCCGGTCTCCTGACCAGCGCCTCATGGTTTCATCCAGCCATAAGAGGTGTAGATACCCATACTGACCAAGGGTTGTAACGCGCTCCCTTGCCTGAACACCAAACCACCTCCCCCCGCCTCAAGGCATTTTTCACATCCGCTTCACTCCCGCTGAACACCCCGCTCCCTACAGTGCCGTCATTCCCAGGGCCCGCTCTTCGGCGGTGCCCGGTCTTTTTGTCCGGAGTGACCTCATGTTGCAAGGCGCAATCACCCATCCCGAGCTTCCCCACCCGGCCAACCGACGCCGACGACTGTCCACGAGGGCGT
This sequence comes from Pseudomonas huaxiensis, assembly GCF_003231275.1. Lineage (GTDB taxonomy): Bacteria > Pseudomonadota > Gammaproteobacteria > Pseudomonadales > Pseudomonadaceae > Aquipseudomonas > Aquipseudomonas huaxiensis. The sequence continues at coordinate 110,273 of NZ_QKVL01000009.1, read as the reverse complement.
TGGCCGTGGTGACGGGCATGCTGGTCGTGCTCGCCGGTTTCTCTACCTGGTATGCAACTCGGACACGGGTCATGGACTTTCGCAGTGAGCAACAGATGAACAGCAGCGGCCTTTTGAGCGAATGGGCCAAAGGCGCGGTGATCGTGCTGATCCGCCACGCCGAGCGCTGCGACCGCTCGGACAATACCTGCCTGAGCGACCCCGCCGGGATTACCGTGGCGGGCAGCCAGTCAGCCGCCGAGGTCGGCAAAGGCATTGCGCAACTCGGCCTGCAGCATGCCCAGTTGCTGAGCAGCCCCGAGGTGCGCACTCAACAGACCGCGCACTTCCTGTTCGGCAAGGCCATCGCCACCCAGGACTGGCTCGGCCAATGCGACCGCGATTTCGCGAAAAACGCCTTCAGCCACAAGGAGGCCGGCTACAACCTGGTCCTGGTGACCCACAGCGGCTGCATCGACCGCGTCGAGCGGCAGTTGCAAGTGCCCGGCGGGGAACGCTCCAGCGAGTACGCCAGCGCGCTGTTCGTCTCCATGGGCAACAACGGCAAGGCGCGGATTCTCGGGCAGATGAATGCCGAGCAGTGGAAAAAACTCGTTAACCGTGCCGGGAGTTGAGCATGCCGTCTTCGTCCCGTAGCCGCTTTTACCTGCTCAACCTGGGTGTTCCGCTGGCACTGGCCCTGGCCGTGTTCCTGCTGTTCGACCTGACCAACCTCGACCGCTGGATCAGCAACCTGCTGATCGACCCGGCCACCGGCCAGTTCCTGTTCTTTCACGATCAACTGTTCGAGAAGCTGACCCACAAATGGCCGCGCATCCTGCCGGACTGGACCGGCGAGGCGGCCATCGTGGGGATGTTGCTGTCGTTGCTCTGGCCGGGCCTTGCGAAGTTTTCCCATACGGCGCCGGTGCGCCTGCTGGAAACCGCGCGGATCGCCCCGGTGTTGCGCTTCACTGCGCGCCATCGTCGCGATTTCGTTTTCGTGGTGGTGGCCTTCGCCCTGTGCACCGGGGTCATTCACTACCTGAAAAGCCACACCGGCGTGTATTGCCCGGTGGAAACCACGCTGTATGGCGGCGCCCAGCCGCACCTCGAGTGGTTCAACCAGTTCAGCCTGCTGAGCAAGGCAGGCGACGGTCGTTGCTGGCCAGCCGGGCACGCGTCCAGCGGTTTCACCCTGCTGGCCCTGTACTTCGTCGCACGGCGGTACCGCTGGGTTCACGCGCGCACGTTGCTGGTGGCGATTCTGGTGATCGGGCTCATCTACGGCACCACCCGCGTGCTGCAGGGTTGGCACTACATGTCGCACACCTTCTGGGCCGGGATTTTCGTCTGGCTGACCAGTTGGGCGACGGCGCTGGTGTTCTATGGCCGGCCAGCCTTGCAGGCGGCGCCAGACCGCGCCGGATACCGTGCAGCGTCAGCCGACGAAGGCTTAGCTGGCGCGGTATGACAGTGCATGTCTTTAGACTTTTAGCGCCCTCGAGATCGAGCGCCGCCTGCGCGGCGCATCGCCGGCAAGCCGGCTCCCACAGGTTGGTGAGCCATGGTTGAAGGCCTCAACTGCCCCGCACTCTCCACCCATGTACCAAGGCTGACAACACCAATTCCACACTGTGGGAGCCGGCTTGCCGGCGATGCGCCGCGCAGGCGGCGCTCGATCCAGAGGACGCCAGAAAACCTGTCGGCTAGCAGATAGCGGCCCACCGCTAGCGCCCGAACAACACCGCCCGCGCCGCCTCGGAAGGCAACACGCACGCCACATCGTGCGCGCACCCCGGCACCACAATCATCCGCCGGGCCCGCTGCGGTTTGAGCAGCGCCTGCTCGTACGCTGCATAGGCCAGACCCCGCTGCAGACGGAAAGGACCTTGCGCCATGGCCGCGCAGGACTTGTCGAGGATCGGGTAGAACGCGCCTTTCGCGGCGCTGCTGTCCAGCGCGCCCTCGAGATAATCCACCTGGGTCGCGGCATAACGCGCCCGTGCCTGTTCGGCGCTGCGGCCGAGATGGCCAGGCAGGGCCTGAACGCCGTATTTCCAGTGGTCATAGCCGGGGCACGCCTGCGGTACTGAAAAGGTGAAGCGGCAGTCGCCGCCACACGTCTCCCACGAGCCCTCGGGCGCAGGCCGCACGGGATCGAAATACAGCCAGCTGCCCGGATCGGCGATCACATAACGCACCGCGACGCCCGCCGGCGGGTCGGCGGCGAAGCCGATGCTGTGTTGCAGCATCTGCGCACCCGCCGAGAACCCGGCAAGGGTCACGCTGCGCAGGCTCGGCCACTGCCTGACCAGTTCCACCACCAGCGCGTCGAGGGCGGCGAAAGAGCCAATCGGCTGCGCGCCCAACGAAGGTTCGCCGGCCAGCCATCCCCCGCAGGTCCACACCGCATCGCCCGCTTGCGCATGCGGCACGCCTTGGGTCTGGCAATGGCTGGCGTCGGAGACCTGGTACAGCGGCGCGACCACCAGGGTGTCCGTCAGTCGCCCCGCCCCGCGCACCGCCTGCAGGCCGGCGTCGAAACTGCGGTTGGCGTCCCGTGGATGGCCGTGCATCACCACCAGCACCGACTGTGGCGCCGGGGTGGAATCCGACACGTAAAAGCTCATGCGCCCTGCATTCTCCGGCAACTCGAATGCGCGCAAACACGCAGCGTCGGCGTGCTCGCTGCAAGCACCCTCAGCAGCGGCCAACAACCGCAGCGGCGCCAGCATCAAGGCCAACGCCCACAGCCAACCGCACCCGGATAACCGCACCATCACCTCTCCTCCTCCCCGTCCAGGCTTTCATCGTAGCCTCGACTGGACCACAGAAACGCCCCGCAAACTGGAAACCGCACAAGGCGCTCCTGTACCCTCCGGCGAAATCCCCCGGATACTTGCCCAACGTGACCACCCAAACCCTGACACCCCGCGAGGCCTACCAGATTCTCCGAGACATCGCCCAGGGCATTCGCCTGATGCGGCGGATCGGTGAGCAAGGCTGGCTGGAGATTGGCAACGGACTGCTGACCGTGGAAGTCGATGGCTGGGTCTTCACCCTGCACAACAATGGCGAGCGGCTGAGCCACTGCGACCGCTGCTACGACCCCGAAGGCGCCGCCTACCTCTACGACAGCACGCACCCGTACGGGACCAATCCGGTGGAGTTCATGAGTCAGTGGGAAGTGCAGCAGGTCGAAAAGATGCTGAAGGCGCTCTGACGGCTGACGACGCCGGTTGCACTTCGTAAGGCTGAGTCAATCGCTTGTCGAGATAACGGAACGCGGCGGCCAGCGCCTCTTCCGGCGAGCGCGGGCAATAACCCAGCTCCCGGCGCGCCTTGGCGAGGCTGTATTCCTGCCGTACGCCATGAAACAGACGGACCTGACTCATCATCAAGCGGGCCGGTCGCCCCGTCAGTTTCGCCAGGCCCTCCTGCATCCAGGCGACACCCATCAGCAGCCATGCGGGTGCTTGCGGCGGTTGGCGATGCCCCGGCGAGGCCGCATTGGCGGCGTCGATCAGATCGGCAAGCGACGAGGAATGTTCATTGGCGAGAATGTAACGCTCGCCGGCGCGGCCCTTTTCTGCGGCCAGGATCAAGCCCTGCGCGACGTCGCGCACATCGACGAAATTGAAATGGAATCCCGGGTCCAGCGGAACCTGGTGCTGCCGGACGGATTCGAGAAAGCCCATGGTGTCGGTCAGTTGCGTGGCATTCGGTCCCACCATCGCTGACGGCAGCACCGACACCATCCAGAGGTCCAGCTCACGGGCGGTGCGCCAAGCCATGCGTTCGGCGAGGATCTTCGACCGGTAGTAGGCGTTTTCGGTCTCGTCGTTCCAGGTAGTTTCGTCCAGCGGCGTGCCGTCGTGACCGACCGCTGCGACCGAACTGACATAAACCACACGCTTGACCCCGGCACGTGCCGCAGCCTCCAGCACGCTGCGGGTGCCGCGGATATTGGGTTCGACAATCTCGGCCTGCGGGTCGCGGGCCCAGTGCTTGAACACCGCGGCCACCTGGAACAGTACGTCCACCCCGTCCAAGGCGTTGAGCATGGCCGCTTCATCCTGCAGCTCGGCGTAGACCAGTTGGCAATCCAGTCCCGCGAAGGGTGCGGTGCTGGTGATATCGCGCACCCCGGCTCGCACCCGGTAGCCCTGATCGAGCAGCGCCCTGACCAGGGTGTTGCCCAAATGCCCGTTGGCACCTGTCACCAGACATAACGCGCTCACACAACCTCCTTGCCTTGGGATCAACGGGTTTCTTGATCGTCAAAACATAGAGGCTGCCCCTTGGGGGAGAGTCAAGCGGGGTTGTGCAGCGCTCCGCCAGAGCGCGCCGTTACACCGACAACTGATTCGTGAACTGCCCCACCGCATTTACCACTTTCTGCGCGCCGTCCTGAATCTCGATGATGACGGTCCCGGCCTGCGCAGACAGTTCGAGACCTTGCTCGGCATGGCGCTTGCCCTGTTCGATGATGCGCACGGCTTCTTCGGCCAGTTTCTGGTTTTGTGTGACGACGTCGACGATTTCTTCGGTCGCCTTTGTAGTGCGCGAGGCCAGTTGCCGGACTTCATCGGCGACCACCGCAAACCCGCGCCCCTGTTCGCCCGCGCGCGCCGCTTCGATCGCCGCGTTCAAGGCCAGCAGGTTGGTCTGGTCGGCAATGCCGCCAATGCTTTTGACGATGCTGCCAACGATCTGCGACTGCTTGTCCAGCGCCGCGATACCTTCCACCGCCGCGGTCATTTGCACCGCCAGGCCCTGGATGACATCGACGGTTTCCTGGATGACGACGCTGCCGCGCCGGGCGCTGTCGTCGGTCTGTTGTGAGGTGGTGAAGGCGATTTCCGCCGCCTGGGACACGGCGATTTCGCGGTTGACCTGGTCGGTGATGACCGTGGCGAACTTGACGATCTTGTACAGCCGGCCATGGGCATCGGAAATGGGGTTGTAAGTCGCTTCCAGCCAGACCACATGGCCATGGCTGTCGATGCGCTTGAAGCGATCGGCGATGAACTCGCCACGGCGCAGTTTTTCCCAGAAGCGCTCGTAGCCCGCGGACGCCTGTTCTTCGGCGTCGCAGAACACCCGGTGGTGTTTGCCCTGGATGCCTTTGAGGGTGTAACCCATCGCGTTGAGGAACCGCTCATTGGCGTTCAGCACCGTGCCCTGCAGGTCGAATTCGACCACGGCGGTGGAACGTTGCAGGGCCTCGATGAGGTTTTCCCGCTCCCGCGAGGTTTCGATAGTGCGGGTCAGGTCGTTGGCGTACAGCGAGACATAGTCGATTTGCCCGCGGGCGTTCCGGACCGGCTGCACGATCGCCCGCAACCAGGCCTCGTTACCGTTGCCGCGGCGCAGTTGCAGGGCGCCGGCCCAGTGCTCGCCGCTCTGGATCGCGCGCTTCATGAGACCGAAGTGGTTGGTGCTCTGAGCATACTCCGGCACCAGCCCGAAAAGGATCTTGCGTTCCACGGCGCTGGCCGAGTACTGCATCTCCTTGAGGAAGTTGCCGTTGGCATAGGTGATTTCACCTTGCGAGCTCAACGTCAGAACAAGCATTTCGCTGTCCAGGCTGTCCTTGACCTGTTCGAGCGACGAGAGCTTTTCACGCGCTTCTGCAAGCTCCTGCTTGAGCCGCCGATATGCTGAAAACATGAGGAAGTCCTCCAATTACGAGAGAGATAAGCAGCTTGCACCTTCAATACGTCAGTACTTCGTCATCCAGGCTTCCAGGTCTTGCGGCGTAAGCGGCTTCGACAGCAGGTAACCCTGAGCAACGTGGTACCCCTGATCCTTGAGAATCTTGTACTGGCCTTGCTCCTCGACCCCTTCGGCAACCACCTTCAGGCGAAGGCTGTCGCCGATGCGCATCACTGCGTCACTGAGCGCACGACTGGTTTCATCCGCTTCCAGATCCAGCACGAAGCTACGGTCCAGCTTCAATTCCTGGATGGGTAGTTTGCGAAGGTAACTCAAGCTTGAGTAGCCTGTCCCGAAATCATCCATGGCCAGTTTGATGCCGCGTTCGCTGAGGTCGTGAAGGACCTTCATGGTCCCGGGGTTGGTGTCGAGCAGCAGGTTTTCGGTGAGTTCGATGGTCAGGTCCTTGGCCGCCAGGCCATGTTGATCGAGCACGTTGCCGATCATCCCGGCCAGGTCGAGGTTGTGGAAGTTGCTGGGCGACAGGTTCACCGACACCGACGGGATCTTCAGGCCCTTGCGGCGCCATACCGCCAGTTGCCGACAGGCTTCCTTGACCGCCCAGTGACCCAGCTCGGTAATCAGGCCGCACTCCTCCGCCAGAGGGATGAAACGCGCGGGCGAGACCACGCCGAAGGTCGGGTGCGTCCAGCGGGCCAGGGCTTCGACGCCATACACCTCGCCGTCTTCGATATTCACCTGTGGCTGGTAATTGAGATGCAGGCCGCCCTGTTCGATGGCGTCGCGCAGGGCGTTTTCCAGCGCCTGGCGTTCCTGGGCCAGCTCGTTCAGCTCATGGCTGAAGAAGCTGAAGCGGCCGCGGCCCGAGTGCTTGGCCTGGTACATGGCCATGTCTGCGCGGTGGATCAGGGTGCCCATGTCGTGGCCGTCGCGCGGGTAGATGCTGACGCCCATGCTGGCGGACGGCGAGAAACACGAGCCGGCGATCTGGCAAGGCTGGGAGATCGCATGCTTGATCTCCTCGATGGCCTCGGTGACGTTTTCGCTGTCGCAATTGGGCAGGACGATGACGAACTCATCGCCCGACAGCCGGCCGACGATATCGGCGGCGTTGCGGTTGGCGTTGAGGCGCTGGGCAATCAACTTGAGCAACTCGTCCCCCGCCGGGTGACCCAGCGAATCATTGATCTGCTTGAAACGGTCGAGGTCGATGAACAACACCGCCAGCGAGGTTTTGCTGCGCCGCGCCTCGATCAGCGCGTGATCGGCCTTGGCGTGCAGCAGGCTGCGGTTGGGCAATTGGGTCAGGCTGTCGTAGAACGCGAGTTGGCGGATGCTTTCGCGGTTGACCTCGCGCTCCATCGCCAGCGCACACAGCGGAATGATCACATCGACCATCTGCTGGTGCAGGACCGAGGGCGTGCGGTGATCGCTGTAGTAGAAGGCCAACACGCCGATGGCGAGGCCCTTGGCACTCTTGATCGGGATGGACCAGCAGCTCTTGATTCCCTGGCCAAGGAATTCGTCACGGATCAGCGTCCAGCGCGGATCGCTGCCGATATCCCGGACAAACACGATCTCGCCACGCTCAGCCGCGAGGCTGGACGAGCCGATGCCGTTCTTGATCGGCATGCCTTCGAGCAAATGCCCGTAACGCTCGGAGAAGCTCGGCGCCGCCAGCGGGTGCATGGCGCCGTCTTCATCGACCTGGATCACCGTCGCGCGGATCTCCGGCGACATCCGCTCGACTTCCTTGCAGAGCAAATCCATGACAGATTCCAGCGGCATCTCCCGCACCATGGCGTCGAGAATGCAATGTTGCAGCACCTCATGAATCTTTGACGCGGTGATATCGGTCAATACCGTTACGGTGTGGGCAAGTTCGCCATTGGCGCCCACCACCGGGTTGATTGCAACATCACACCAGATCCGTTCGCCGCCTTTGACTTGCAGCAACTCTTCGAGGCGGAATGAGCGTCCACCTTTCAGGCCTTCCTGAACTTTGGCAATACGCGTGGCCGGCAAATGCGGCACCAGCAACTTCGCCGGCATGCAGCCTTCAACTTCACCGAAGGCATAACCAAACAGCGTGGCAAAGCCTTTATTCGAATACACCACCTTGCCGGCGCCATCGGTAATAAAGATCGCATTATCGGTCTGATCGGCAACCATCGATAACAATTTGATCCGTTTACGTTCCTTGCGCTGTTCCGTCACATCTTTGACAAACGCGGTGAATAATATCTGACCGTCGCTGACCACCCGCGAAATGGACATCGAACCCCAGCGCTGCGTGCCGTCTTTTTTATGAATGGGAACATCACGGGTCGTTCCGACAATCTTGTTGATACCGGTACGCCGATTGGAATCGACATAATTATCATGTTTACTTCGAATGTTTTCCGGCACCAGCATGCTGACATTTCTTCCGAGCACTTCTTCTCTGGAAAACCCCCACAACTGTTCCGCTGCCGCATTGAACAACACCACGCAATTCTGGGTGTCGATTACCACAACACTATCAATGGCTTGTTCCAGCGTTTGCACGAAGATATCAGAGAGGTTCTGGGAAATGGGCATCAACTCGATCCGAAAAAGCATATTTGCAGTTGCGAAGGCACAGTCAGTTCGATGAAAGCGTCTTTCATCACACGCTTTACAGGGACTGCCTCAATAACCGGGAAACGCCCCTCCGGGCGCGGCGCATAGCTTACGCCCACCCATGGCCCATAGCCATTAGTGATGAGGGCAGGCTATGTAAAGTTTTCATCGCCCTGTAACCCTGACCGTAAATATTTTATTTATTGAGAATAAGTGACAACTTCCTGATGCACATCAACACACCTGGCAACACCGTCTGCTAGCGACCTGTCAGTGTTTATCTATAACTTGCGCGCAAAGTAAAACGGCGTGTGCATTTACCCTTGCCACCGGTCGCATACAGCGCGCTCCTGGCGAACGACGTCATTGCCTGCGAAGTCCTCTTTACAGCGCTCATCCAAAGAAGCGCGACGCCTGCGTGATTCCCGAGCCTGACTGGAGATGTACCGATGAGCGATCTACCGACCACACGACCCGTCGCAACCCCACTGCGCTTTCAACCGGACTTCGAGCAGATCCCGGAGGACGAGGCGCAGACCAGCAAGGAGCTGGCCGAGACCCTGCGCTCGATCATGGAAACCACCTTCGCCGACCGTGGCCATGCCGACCGCAGCGTCCATGCCAAGGGCCACGGTCTGCTGCGGGGCGAACTGACGGTCCTCGACAACTTGCCGCCCGAACTGGCCCAGGGCGCGTTTGCCCGCCCCGCCACCCTGCCCGTCTACCTGCGGCTGTCCACCAACCCCGGCGATATCCTCGATGACAAGGTGTCTACGCCCCGGGGCCTGGCGATCAAGCTGGTGGGCGTCGAAGGACCACGCCTGCCGGGCAGCGAGGGCGACGTTACCCAGGACTTCGTGATGCAGAACGCCAAGGCGTTCATTTCCGCCACGCCAAAAGCGTTTCTGAGAAGCCTCAAGCTGCTGGCGAAAACCACGGACAAGGCGCCGGGCTCGAAGAAAGTGCTGTCGGCGGTGCTACGCGGTGTCGAGGCGGCGGTGGAAGCCCTGGGCGGTGAAAGCGCGACGCTGAAGAGCCTCGGCGGCCATCCGCAAACCCACATCCTCGGCGAAACCTTCAACACCGTGGTGCCGGTGCTTTACGGCCCCTACTACGCCAAGCTGGCGATGGTGCCGGTGTCGGCGTCGCTGACCGAGCTGACCAACCTGCATGTCGATTTTCATGGCAACCCGGATGGGCTGCGGGCGGCAGTCACCCAGTACTTCGCCGGGCACGGCGGCACCTGGGAATTACGCGTCCAGCTCGCCACCGACAGCGAGCAGATGCCCATCGAGGATGCCTCGGTGCAATGGGACGAAAAACTCAGCCCGTTCGTGACCGTGGCACGGGTCGAAATCCCCGCGCAAAGCACCTGGGACGCGGAAAAGGTCAGGGAAATCGACGACGGCATGGCGTTCAGTCCGTGGCACGGACTGGCCGCGCACCGGCCGCTGGGCGGGGTGATGCGGGTACGCAAGCCGTCGTATGAAATGTCGGCAGACTATCGCGCCAGCCACAACGGCTGTCCGATTCACGAGCCGCGCTGACCCCGCGCCCTGCTGCGAGGGCATGAGGTGACTGTTCAGATTGATTTGCGCCAGCGGCTCAGGCGATCTGGATGTACAGCGAATAGCCGCCGAGCAACATCCAGAACCCGAGGAAGATCCACGGCGTGCGCAGCGAAAACAGCAGCGACTTGCGGTGACCGACGCGGGACGTCTCGGCTTCGCTGAACAGCGGCGATTCGTCGTAGGCCAGGCCCATCAGCGGGTCGCTGTGCAGCAGATGGCTCTGTTTGACCTGCCAGTGATCGATGATCCGGTACGCCGCATGAATCCCCGGCCATGCGTTCAGCGAACTCAATACCCCCAGCAGTGCGAGAAACGGGGGCACTACCATGGTGAACATCTTGCCCCACTCGGGGTTGAGGTTGGCCATGGACGACACGAAGGCGATCACCAGGAACGACTGGGCGGCCAGGTAGGCGTCGGTTCGGTTGGCGAGGATGCTGGTTTCGTACTGGATTTCGCGCCGGTAAAAGTCCAGACGCTCCTTGGGAGAACCGAACATCCGGGCGTTCTGGGCGTCGATCTGGTGATCGGGGGTGGCGGGCGTGATGATTCGGGGCACTCGGTAGCTCCTGTCCGTTGCGCGGGGCATGGGATGCAGGAGCGTTGTCGCACTGGATCCCACGCAGGTTGGGAATCCGCGACCCCGGACAAAGTTCACACGGGCGCCATTTCAGCGCACGAACATCACGGCATCAAGATGGCTTCGTGCACCTCGATGGAAGGGACCGGCACCCTGCCGCGCTGCCCATCAAGCCACTCGCGCATCTTGCGCGCATCGAAAATCTGCCCCTCTTCCATCATGCTGAGGATCAAGGTTTGAGACATCCGGTAACACCCGCATTGGAAACAACGCCGTTGTTCCCACCCCGGTGAGCATTCGATGGATTCAGCGCGACCCGCGCAAATAAGGCAACTCATGGATCCCCCTGGGTTGTTTTTGTGGTGGGAAAGGCACGTCTGTTCGTGCTTGTAACGAGAGAGCTTAGCCAAACCATGAGAATTCCGTGCCAGTCGGGGGGGCGACGGACGGTAATGGCCTGATCGCGCCGAGAGGGGCCGCGCGGGCGGCACTCGCTCTCAGCAGCCCGGCAGCCTCATCGGCCTGCGCGCTCGCCTTATATCTCCACCTGCGTGCCCAGTTCGATCACCCGGTTCAACGGCAGCTTGAAGTACTTGAGGTTGCTGTTGGCATTCTTGAGCAGGAAGGCGAACAGGTGCTCGCGCCACTTCGCCATGCCAATGCGGCTGGTCGGGATGACGGTCTCGCGGCTCAGGAAGTAGGTGGTGCGCATGTGGCTGAAATCCAGGTCGGTGCGCGGGCATTGGCTCAAGGCCAATGGCACGTCGGGCTCTTCCATGAAGCCGAAGTGCAGGTTGACCCGGTAGAAGCCCTCGCCATACGCCTCGACGTCGAAACGTTTGGCGGGGTTGACGCGTGGACGGTCCTCGAACACGACGGTGAGCAGCACCACCTGCTCATGCATGACCTGGTTGTGCAGCAGGTTATGCAGCAAGGCGTGGGGTACCGCGTCGGTCCTCGCGGTGAGGAACACCGCCGTGCCCTGCACCCGGTGCGGCGGCTGCGCCTGCAGGCTGCTGATGAACAGTGGAAGTGGCAGCGCGGTTTCGTCCAGGCGCTCGACGATGATCTTGCGTCCGCGCTTCCAGGTGGTCATCAGGATGAACAGGCCTATCCCGGCGATCACCGGGAAGGCGCCACCCTGGACGATCTTCGGCGCGTTAGCCGAGAAATACAGGCTGTCCACCAACAGGAAACCCAGCAGCAGCGGCACGGCCAGCCAGCGTGGTTTTTTCCACAACAGCAGCACCACGGCGGACGAAAGGATGGTGGTGATCAGCATGGTGCCGGTGACCGCCACGCCGTAGGCTGCGGCCAGGGCACTGGAAGATTCGAAGCCGATCACCAGCAGCACCACGCCGACCATCAACGCCCAGTTCACCGTGCCGATGTAAATCTGCCCCTGCTCCTGGCTGGAGGTGTGCTGGATGAACATGCGCGGGACGTAGCCCAGCTGGATGGCCTGACGGGTCAGGGAAAAGGCGCCTGAAATGACCGCCTGGGACGCAATGATCGTCGCCAGGGTGGAAAGCGCGACCATCGGCAGCAGCGCCCAGCCGGGGGCCAGCAGGTAGAACGGGTTGCGTACGGCTTCCGGGTTATCGAGGATCAGCGCGCCCTGGCCAAAGTAGTTGAGGACAAGACCCGGCAGCACCAGGCTGAACCAGGCCCGGGCAATCGGCTTGCGACCGAAGTGGCCCATGTCGGCGTACAGGGCTTCCGCGCCGGTCAGCGCCAGCACCACCGCACCGAGGATCGCGACGCCAATGCCCGGATGCACCACGAAAAACTGCACGGCCCAGGCGGGGTTGAGCGCCAGCAGCACCTCCGGGCGCTGCACGATGCCGTAGAGTCCCAGTGCGCCCAGCACCACAAACCACACCACCATCACCGGACCGAACAGGATACCGATGCGCGCGGTGCCGTGTTTCTGGATCAGGAACAACGCCACCAGCACGATCACCGATAACGGCACGACCCAATGGTCAATGCCGTCGAAGGCCAGTTGCAGGCCCTCAACCGCAGACAGCACCGAAATCGCCGGGGTGATCATGCTGTCGCCGTAAAACAGCGCTGCGCCGAACAGGCCGAGGAGCACCAGCGCCCTGCTCATTCTCGGAAAGGGTGCGGCGGCCCGCCGAGCCAGGGCGGTCAAGGCCATGATTCCGCCTTCGCCCTGGTTGTCGGCGCGCAGGATGAACAGCACGTATTTGATCGAAACCACCCAGATCAGCGACCAGAACACCAGTGACAGGATCCCCAGCACACCGTCGTGGCTGGGCTGAACGCCGTAGTGGCCGGAGAACACCTCCTTGAGCGTGTACAAGGGGCTGGTGCCAATATCGCCATACACCACGCCGGCAGCGGCGATCAGCATGCCGATGCCGGAGGTTTTGGCGTGATGGGAGGGTTCTGCAACGGTCAGTGCTTCACTCACGGGTGATTTCTCTGGGTTGAGGGGCTGACGCGGGCCCTTCATGAGCTGGTGTAGTTCACCGGAGGCGTCCGGGGGCGGAAAAAAACGCGCTCAGTATCGTTTTATGCGTTGGGGCGGGGCGTAAAAAACGCGTAAAAATTCGGGGCTTTACGCTGGTGTGACAGGCCAGTTCCCACAGCTCAATCATGAACCCTTGGCGAGCAAGCTCGCTCCCACAGGATCTAGCCAAGATGCAGGTTGTGGGTGCGAGCCTGTCGGGACGCCGAACCGTCGCGAAGGGCCGCAAAGCGGCCCCAACTGGTTTAACTGACTGGCATGAGCCGCAAGCGGCGCTTTATCTCTCAAGCAGGCTGTCGCAAATACTCCACCAGCCTCATCAACATCGCATCACACCCTTGCAGTTGCTCCAGGCTGACGAACTCATCCGGCTTGTGCCCCTGATCCATGCTCCCCGGACCACAGACCACCGTAGGAATTCCCGCCTGATCGAACAACCCGCCTTCAGTGCCAAACGCCACAGTGCCAAACTCACTGGAGCCGCTGAGCAGCGCCAATACCCGCGCCGCTTCACTGTCAGCCGGCGTCGCCAGCCCCGGATAGGCGCTCAGCGGCTGCAACCGTACCGACGTCTCCACCTGCACGGCGCGCATCTTCGGCAACAGTTCCGTTTCAGCGTAAGCGCCCAATTCATCGGCCACAGTCTGTGCATCGAAGCCCGGCAAAGCACGCACTTCAAAATCGAATTCGCACTCCGCCGGGACGATATTCAACGCCCTGCCGCCCTTGATCACGCCGGTCTGCACCGTGGAAAACGGCGGATCGAAACGCGCGTCATGCTGTTCAGGACGGGCCAGTCGATCACCGATCTCACCGAGCTTGCCAATCAGGCGCGCCGCGTACTCGATGGCATTCACCCCGTAAGGCGCGTAAGCCGAATGGCAAGCCGCGCCCTGCACCTGGCAACGCATCGCCAGCTTGCCCTTGTGACCCAGCACCGGCTTGAGTTCAGTGGGTTCGCCGATCAGGCACATGATTGGCTTGTGCGGACGCTGTTCCAGTGCCGCGAGCATGGAACGCACACCCAGGCAGCCGACTTCTTCGTCATAGGAAAACGCCAGGTGCACGGGTATCTGCAACGGCTCGGCAAGAAACGCCGGCACCGCCGCCAGCACCGAGGCGATAAAGCCCTTCATGTCGGCGGCGCCGCGGCCATAAAGGCGACCCTCGCGTTCAGTCATGGCGAACGGATCAAGGGTCCAGGCCTGGCCGTCCACCGGCACCACATCGGTATGCCCGGACAGCACGACGCCACCCCGACCCTGCGGACCGAGGGTGGCGAACAGATTGGCCTTGGTACCTTCGGCGTTATGGAACAGCTCGCTGTCCACGCCATGCCCGGCCAGGTAATCACGGATGAACGTGATCAATTCGAGGTTGGACTCCCGGCTGACCGTGGCGAAACCGATCAGCCGGCCCAACAGCTCACGGCTGCGGGTGTCACTCATCGCCGGGCACTCCGTAGCTGGGCGCGGCGGTGGGGTCGAGGGCGCGGGTGACGTAATCCTGCATCTGTGGCCGGTATGCCTGCCAGAGGGCGTCGAGCTGGCCGATCGGGTCTTCATCAGCCCAGTCCACCCGCAGGTCCACCAGCGGCCAGGTCAGTTCGCCCGCCACTTTCAGCGCCGCCGAATGCACCGGCCCAGCCTCGCCACCCGCTGCCATCGCCGCGTGCATGGCCGCCAGCAGGCGGTCGGCGAGCAGGCCGTGGCTGTTTTCGAAGGCCGCCACCATGGCCTCGATCACCTCGCGACTGGTCAGCAAATTACCCGCCGCCGCGCACTGCTCGCCGGCCACCGCGTTGTGCACACCGAGGGCTTCCTGGCCGGTGAACAGCGCCACCTGGCCATTGCTGTCGATCACCGTGACCTGGCGATATTCGCTCCAGCCGTTGGTCCCCAGCACCCGTTCCAGGGCAATGCCCGGCGCGAGTTGCTGGCCCTCCAGCAGATCGAGTATCTGTGGACCGAGGGCCGGCAGGGTGATGTTCTGCGTCGACACCGCACCCACGCCCGCGCGTACCCACGGGCAACGCGCGCCGACGGCGATGCTGGAAGAACTGATGGCGATGCCGAGCTGCCCGGACTCTGCGCAGCGTCCGATGATGGAAAAGGTCATGTGTGCTCCTTGAGGGCCGCCCGCGCGGCCACTGGTTGCGGCTGTTCGAGCAGATGGTGCGGGACGTCCGGCAACAGGAAAACGATTAAAAATATGCTTCGGGCATAGGAAAAACCTGTCTAGCCCGCCGCAAGGCCCGTCGCGCCGGGCCTTCGCTTTTTTGTCGGCAATCCCTCGCTAATTACTATTTTCGCGAAAAACCGCCCGTCCCTAGTCTGGCTCCAGGCAACGACGGCCCCACGACCGTCCCGAACAACAACGCCTACCAAACAGGGCATGGACATGACTTTGAACAACCTCGAAATCGACACCCTCGTCGTCGGCGCCGGACAGGCCGGCGTGGCCATGAGCGAACACCTGAGCAAACTCGGCGTGCCGCACCTGGTGCTGGAGCGCAACCGTATCGCCGAAGCCTGGCGCAGCGGCCGCTGGGACTCGCTGGTCGCCAACGGTCCGGTCTGGCACGACCGCTTTCCCGGCCTGGAATTCGACCTCGACCCGGACGCCTTCGCCGGCAAGGACCAGGTCGCTGACTACTTCGAAGCCTATGTGCGCAAGTACGACCTGCCGATCCGCACCGGCGTGGAGGTCAAATCCGTGGTGCGCAACGCCGACCGTCCAGGCTTCACCATCGACACCAGCGAAGGCGTGATCCGCGCCAACCGTGTGGTCGCCGCCACCGGGCCGTTCCAGCGGCCGGTGATTCCGCCGATCGCGCCGAAAGACGCCGGCCTGCACCAGATCCATTCCGCCGCCTACTTCAATCCGCAGCAGTTGCCCGAAGGTGCCGTGCTGGTGGTGGGCGCCGGCTCTTCCGGCGTACAGATCGCCGACGAACTGATGCGCGCCGGGCGCAAGGTCTACCTCTCCGTCGGCGCTCACGACCGGCCGCCGCGCAGCTACCGCAATCGTGATTTCTGCTGGTGGCTGGGTGTGCTGGGCGAATGGGACGCGGAGATCGCCAAGCCCGGCCGCGAGCACGTGACCATCGCCGTCAGCGGTGCCCGCGGTGGCCACACCGTGGACTTCCGCGCCCTCGCCCACCAAGGCATGAATCTGGTCGGCCTGACTCGCTCGTTCGACAACGGCGTCGCGTACTTCGAAGACAACCTGGCCGACAACATCCGCCGTGGCGATGAAAACTACCTGGCCCTGCTGGATGCCGCCGACGCCTACGTCGAGCGCAACGGCCTGGATTTGCCACTGGAGCCGGAGGCCCGTCGCCGCCTGGCCGACCCCGAGTGCGTGACGGCGCCGACTCTCGAACTGGACCTGGCCGTCGCCGGCGTCACCTCGATCATCTGGGCTACCGGTTACGCCGTCGATTTCAACTGGCTGAAAGTGGATGCCTTCGACGCCAACGGCAAGCCGAAGCACCAGCGCGGCGTGTCCGCCGAGCCGGGCGTGTACTTCGTCGGCCTGCCATGGCTGTCGCGTCGCGGTTCATCGTTCATCTGGGGCGTGTGGCACGACGCCAAGCATGTCGCCGGACACATCGCCACCCAACGCACCTACCTGGCCTACCGCGACCGCGACCAGCGCCAGGCCCCTGAAACCAGCGAATCCTCCACTGCCAAAGCCGACCTCATGGGAGTCAACTGATGCCTACTCACACCCGCGTGCGCATGTTCAACACCAAGGAAACCTACCCCAACCAGACCCTGGACAATGACCTGTGCCAGGCCGTGCGGGCCGGCAACACCGTCTATGTCCGCGGCCAGGTCGGCACCGACTTCGAAGGCCGCCTGGTGGGCCTCGGCGACCCTCAAGCGCAAGCCGAACAGGCGATGAAGAACGTCAAGCAACTGCTTGAAGAAGCGGGCTCGGACCTGTCGCATATCGTCAAGACCACCACCTACATCACCGACCCGCGCTTCCGCGAGCCGGTCTACCGGGAAGTGGGAAAATGGCTGAAGGGCGTGTTCCCGATTTCCACCGGACTGGTAGTGGCGGGATTGGCGCAGGCGGAGTGGCTGATGGAGATTGACGTAATCGCAGTAATTCCGGAGTAATTCATCGCGAGCAAGCTCGCTCCTACAGTGCGTGCTGTGAACTGTAGGAGCGAGCTTGCTCGCGATGGACCACAAAGCATCCATCAGCCCAACCGCGCCAACTCTTCTCGGCAGAAATCCACAAACAACTGCGCCGGCCGGGTCAACTGCATCCGCTTCAGCCTGGCGGTCACCAGCCCGGACATTTCCACCGGTTCGGCAATCTCCACCGCCACCACTTTCTGCCCGTCATAGGTGCATTCGGAACTCGGCCGGGTTACCAGCAGCGAGAACCCGAACCCCTGCCCCACCATGCCGCGCACCATCTCGATCGACGGCGAGCTGAAAACGATATTCGGCGTCAGGCCCAGGTCGTTGAACAGGCTGACGAAATACGTACGGCTCGGCGCCACGTCCAGCAGGATCATCGGTTCCGGGCACAGGTCACGCAACGAGACCTGGCTCTGGCTGGCGAAACGGTGCTTCTGCGGCAGCAACACATAGGGTTTCTGCGGCGGCATCAGCGGCTCGGTTTCGATGGTGTTGTCGAGGTAGTGATCGTAGAGAAACGCGAGGTCAAAGGCGCCCGAGGTCAGACCCTGAATCAGTTCCTGTTGCTCGCCGTCGCGCATGCGGATATCCACGCCCGGATAGCGCTGGCGAAAACCGGCGATCAGCCGCGGCAAGTACAGCGGCGCGACCGTCTCGAACACACCGATATCGATTTGACCGGCCACGGTGTCGTTGTCGGCCAGGGCGTTCTGTTCGAACTCGCGGGCCATCTGCAAGAGCAATTTGGTCTTGCTGTAGAAGCGCTTGCCGCTGGGCGTCAGGGACACGCCCTGGGCGTGGTGGCGAATGAACAGTTGCACGCCGAAGCTTTCTTCCAGGCTCTTGATCGCCGTCGAAATCGACGGCTGCGCAATGTAGAGCTGACGTGAGGCCTCGGCAACGCTACCGGCCTCGACCGTGGTGACGAAGTACTTGAGTTGTCGCAGGGTGTAGGAAGCCACGTGAACCTCTCCTGGCCGGCTGCCGGCTCCGTCCCGCAGCAAGGTGGGTCGATGAAGCTGTCACCTTACCGTAGACGTGGGATGACAGCTTGGCCGCCAGGATAGGTTTTTCCTACCCTTGGAAGATATTTTTCCTTGGGTCATTGCCAGGCCGACAGGCTGTCTTCGGGGCCGTCGGCGTTGCGCCGGAAGAACTCACGCAGGTGCTCGATAAACAACGACACCTTGGCTGACAGGTTCAAGCGCTCCAGATACACGGCGTAGATATCCGCCGGCGGGGTCTCGTAGTCGCCCAAAACTTCAACCAGTTCCCCGGAGCGCAGGTAGCGCGCCAGGTTCCACTCGGCGCGCATGAGGATGCCGTGACCGTCCAGCGCCCATTTCAATGCCACTTCACCGTCGTTGGTGCTAAGCCCACCGTGCACCTTGACCGACTCCGACTGCTTGCCGCGACTGAAACGCCAGGCGCCGAAGGCCAGGTCGTTCTGGCGCAAGACAATGCAACTGTGCCGCGTCAGGTCCTTCGGTGTTTCGGGGTGGCCATGACGCTCCAGATAGGCCGGCGTGGCGCACAGGCGGCGGCGGTTGCTGGCGATCTTGCGGGCGATCAGCCGTGAGTCGGGCAACTCGCCAAAGCGAATGGCAACGTCGGTGGCGTCGTCCGGCAGGTTGATCGGCCGGTCGGTCAGTTGCAGTTGCACCTCGACCTCTGGGTGACGCCTGACGAACGAAGAAATCGCCGGCCCGACATGGGTGCGGCCGAAACCCAGTGGCGCGTTGACCCGCAACAGCCCCTTGGGCTCGGCGCGGCTACTGGAGACTTGCTGCTCCATTTCCTCGATCTCGCCGAGGATGCGCTGGGCATTGACCAGGTACAGCTCACCTTCGGCGGTGAGGCTGATGCTACGGGTGGTGCGGTTGAGCAGGCGCACACCCAGGCGCTGCTCCAATTGGGCCAGACGCTTGGATACCGCCGGCGGGGTCAGGTTGAGCTCTCGCGCCGTGGCCGCAAGGCTGCCCAGGCGCACCAGCTGGACGAAAAACGCCAATTCCGAGACCGGACTCATTAGTAACCTCAGGTAAACAATGTAGTTAATTTCATTGTATTACCACATTTCAGAAAAACCTTTAACTTTGCCTCCCGTGATTACCCACACGAAATCTGGGCTCTCCTCCCGGTGGCAATGCCTCGCCGCCGACGGACAGCCCGGCCGCCAACAAAAAAATCCGACTCACAACAATAAAGCGGAGAAAAACGGCCATGCGATTCTTAGGAAAGCTGTATGTCCAGGTTCTGATCGGCGTGACCATCGGCATTGCGCTCGGTGTGTTCTGGCCCGAAGTCGGCGTTGACCTCAAGCCTCTGGGCGATGCCTTTATCAAACTGATCAAGATGGTGTTCGCACCGATCATTTTCGCCACGGTGGTGCTCGGCATCGCCAAGATGGAGAACATGAAGGAACTGGGCCGGGTCGGTGCACGCGCACTGATCTATTTCGAGGTGTTGTCCACCTTCGCCCTGGTGCTGGGGCTGGTGGTGGTCAACCTGGTTCAGCCCGGCCAAGGCATGAACATCGACCCGGCGACCCTCGATACCAAGAGTATCGCCAGCTACA
Organism: Pseudomonas huaxiensis; assembly: GCF_003231275.1. Taxonomy (GTDB): domain Bacteria; phylum Pseudomonadota; class Gammaproteobacteria; order Pseudomonadales; family Pseudomonadaceae; genus Aquipseudomonas; species Aquipseudomonas huaxiensis. Next base: position 90,628 of record NZ_QKVL01000009.1, on the reverse strand, counting down.
CCTCGGCCGCGTCTGCCGGCTCTGGCAGCTTCACCGACTTCCTGCTGCATATCATTCCCGCCAGCGTGACCGACGCCTTCGCCAAGAACGAGATCCTGCCGATCCTGCTGTTCTCGACCCTGCTCGGTATCGCCCTGGCGCACCTCGGCCCGCGCGGCAAGCCGGTAGTCGATGTGCTGGAGTCGTTCTCCCACGGCATGTTCCATATCGTCGGCATGGTGATGCGGGTCGCGCCACTGGCGGCCTGCGGCGCGATGGCGTTCACCGTCGGCAAGTACGGGCTGGGCTCGATCGTCTCGCTCGGCAAGCTGATGGCAACGATGTACGTCACCTGCTTCCTGTTCGTGACCATCGTCCTCGGCTTCGTCGCCCGGCTGTCCGGCTTCAGCCTGTGGAAGTTCCTCAAGTACCTGAAGGAAGAGCTGTTCACCGTGCTTGGCACCAGTTCGTCGGAATCGGTGGTGCCGCAATTGATGGGCAAGCTGGAAAACGTCGGCGTGTCCAAGCCGGTGGTGGGCCTGGTGATCCCGTCCGGCCTGACCTTCAACCCCGATGGCCAGTGCATCTACTACACCATGGCCGCCATCTTCATTGCCCAGGCCACCAACACGCCGCTGAGCCTGACCGACCAGTTGATCGTCCTCGGCGTGTTGTTGCTGACCTCCAAGGGCTCGGCAGGGGTGACCGGCTCCGGCTTCATCACCCTGGCCGCCACCCTCGCCTCCCTCGGCAGCATTCCGGTGGCCGGCATGGTCCTGTTGCTGGGCGTGGACCGCTTCATGTCGGAAGCCCGCGCCATCACCAACACCATCGGCAACGCCGTCGGAACCATGGCCATCGCCAAATGGGTTGGCGCCCTCGATACCGAACGCATGAACCGCATGCTGGACGGCCAGGCCGAGCCGGTTCAGCAGTGCCAGAAAGAAGAATCCCCCGCGTTGAATCAGACCGTGAAATCGGCAACCACCGTCAGCGGCGCATGAACGCCGCTGCCCGGAAACCCGCCTTGTGATGCAGTAAGGAGAACAAAAGTGGATAAAGAAGCAGCAGTTGAGTCGCTCACCGACACCATGGCGAAATTCACCGCCTACATCGGCAAGCGCCTGCCCAAAGACGTGAAAGAGAAAACCGCCAAGCTGCGCGCCGCGGAAACCAACCCGCTGGCCATCGCCGTGTACGACTCGATGGCCGAGAACCAGGAGTACGCCGACAAGCTCGACCGTCCGAGCTGCCAGGACACCGGGGTGATTCAATACTTCATCGCCGCCGGCGCGCGTTTCCCGCTGCTCGGCGAGCTGGAAGGGATCATGCAGAACGCCACGCTGGAGGCCACTATCAAGGGCCCGCTGCGGCATAACGCGGTAGAGACGTTCGACGAGAAAAACACCGGCACCAACACCGGCTCGAAAATCCCGTGGCTGGACTGGGAAATCATCCCCGACGCCGACTACGCCATTGTCGACGTATACATGGCGGGTGGCGGCTGCACCCTGCCCGGTTCGGCCAAGGTATTGATGCCCGGCCAAGGCTACGAAGGCGTGACCGAGTTCGTCTTCGACGTGATCACTTCCCGCGGCGTCAACGCCTGTCCTCCCCTGCTGGTTGGTGTCGGCGTATCGACCTCGGTGGAAACCGCAGCACGCCTGTCCAAGCGGGCCATCCTGCGCCCGGTGGACTCCAGCCATCCCAACGCCAACGCCGCGCTGATGGAGCGCCTGCTGGAAGACGGCCTCAACGAAATCGGCATTGGCCCGCAGGGCCTGACCGGCAACAGCAGCGTTATGGGCGTGAACATCGAGTCCTCGGCGCGCCACCCCTCGACCATCGGCGTGGCGGTGTCCACCGGCTGCTGGGCCCATCGCCGCGGCAAGATCCGCATCAATGCCGACCTGTCCTACGACATCCTGTCCCACGAAGGAGTAGTCCTGTGAAAAAGATCCTCAATACCCCAATCAAGGACGAAGACCTGGCCTCTCTCAATGTCGGAGACGTGGTCTACCTCACCGGCCAACTGGTGACCTGCCGCGACGTGGCGCACCGGCGCCTGATCGAACTCAAGCGCGAACTGCCGGTGGACTTGCGCGGCGGGGCAATCTTCCACGCCGGCCCCATCGTCCGGAAGAAGGACGACGGCAGCTTCGAGATGGTTTCCATTGGCCCGACCACCAGCATGCGCATGGAGAAGTTCGAGAAGGAATTCATCGAACAGACGGGCGTGAAGCTGATTGTCGGCAAGGGTGGCATGGGCCCGGAAACCACCACCGGTTGCCTTGAAAACAAGGCGGTGCATGCGGTGTTCCCCGGTGGCTGCGCGGTACTGGCGGCGACCCAGGTCGAAGAAATCGAACGGGCCGAATGGCAAGACCTCGGCATGCCGGAAACCCTCTGGGTCAACCGCGTGCGTGAGTTCGGCCCGCTGATCATCTCCATCGACACCAAAGGCAACAACCTGTTCGAGCAGAACAAGGCACGCTTCAACGAACGCAAGGGCTCAGTGATCGAGAAGATCAACAGCCAGGTGCGCTTCATCAAGTGATCCCCCGCCCGGTCATGGCCCACGCAGCCTGGCCGGGCGTCTTTTGAACAACGCAACCACCCGAGATCGCCATGCACAACGCCAGTCCCCTTGAACTGCGCGAGCGCTTTCGTGGCCTGCTCGCCGGCCACATGAGCTTTCGCACCGCCTCCGTCTTTGACCCGCTGTCCGCCCGCATCGCCGCCGATCTTGGCTTTGAGGTCGGCATCCTCGGTGGCTCGGTCGCTTCACTGCACGTCCTCGGTGCCCCGGACATCGCTTTGCTCACCCTGAGTGAATTTGTCGAACAGGCCACCCGAATCGGGCGCGTCGCGCGCCTGCCGGTGATCGCCGATGCCGACCATGGCTACGGCAACGCCCTCAACGTCATGCGCTGCGTGGCAGAACTGGAACGTGCCGGTGTCGCCGCCCTCACACTGGAGGACACCCTGCTGCCGGCACGTTTCGAAGAGCCGTTATCGGAGTTGATCAGCGTCGAGGAAGCCATTGGCAAACTCCGCGCCGCGCAACGTGCCCGCAAAGACTCCGGGCTGGCTCTGATCGCCCGTACCCATGCCGGTGCACAATCGCTGAAACAGGTGGTCCAGAGGACCCGCGCCTACCAGGACGCGGGCGCCGATGGTATCTGCCTGATGGGCGTGCGGGATTTTGAGCACCTTGAAGCCATCGCCGACGGTTTGCGGGTACCGTTGATGCTGGTGAGCTATGGCACCGTCCAGCAGTGGGATGAACAGCGCGTGGCCCGCCTCGGTGTGCGCATCGTCGTGGACGGACACGCCGCCTGCTTCGCCGCGATCAAGGCCACCTACGACACCCTTCGCGCGCAGCGCGGACTGGCCACCGACACCGTACTCAAGCCTTCGGAACTGGTGGCGCGGTACAGCGGCGCAGAGGAATACCTGGGGTTGGCGCGCGAGTATATGGGGGTGATTGCCTGAGCCGTATTGAGGGGTGATTTCAAGGGCCCCACAAAATCTGTCACCCACCCTCTACCTCAAATCACCACCTTCGCCACCTGCTCCTGCAACTGCCGCGACACCCGCTTCAACCCCTCACACGCCTCCCCCGTCTGGCGCAGGGTCTGGGTGCCGGTGGAGGCGGCATCGTGAATGCGGGTAATGCTGCGGTTGATTTCGTCCGCCGTGGCCGCTTGTTCCTCTGACGCACTGGCGATCTGGAAGGCCATCTGGCTGACCGTCGCCGCCGACACGGTAATGCGCTCCAGCGCCTGCCCGGCACGAGCCGAAGCCTGCACCGGGTGCTGCGCGGCGGCGACGTTGGTGCCGATCTGGCCCGCCGCTTCGCTGGCGCCCGCCTGGACCCGGGTGATGATTTGCTGGATTTCCAGGGTCGATTTCTGGGTACGCATGGCCAGGCTGCGCACTTCGTCCGCGACCACGGCGAAGCCACGCCCGTGCTCGCCCGCGCGGGCGGCTTCGATGGCAGCATTGAGCGCCAGCAGGTTGGTCTGTTCGGCAATGGCCGAGATGACTTCCAGCACCTGGCCAACGCTGCCGGAATCGGCGGCCAACTGGTCCACCACACGGCGGCTGTCATTCAGGCCGTCAGCCAGTACGCCAATGGCGCTGACGGTTTCGTCCACCGTGCCACGCCCCTCGCTGGCGTGACGCTCGGCTTCTTCGGTGGCACGGGCGGCGACGCTGGCGTTCTGCGCCACTTCCTGCACGGTGCAGACCATCTGGGTCATGGCCGCGACCACGCTGTCGGTTTCCTGTTGCTGGGCGGCCATGTTGTCCTGGGCAGTGCGGGTGATGCGGCCGAGGTCGTCACTGGCCTTGGCGATGGCCTGGCTGGCGTCGACCACACTGGCGGTGACGTCATGGGCCGCCAGGACCAGGCTGTTGAAGCTGCGCGACACCTGGCTCAGTTCGTCATTGCCGTCCACCGGCAGGCGCAGGGTCAGGTCGGTGTGGCCTTGGGTGGCGCGGGCCAGGGCATCGACGGTGTCGTTCAGCGGCCGGGTGATGCTGCGGATCAGTAACCAGGCGAACAAGCCGATGGCCAGCAGGGCAAGGCCGACGATAAAGGCCGGCACGCGCAGCACCTGGTTGACTTCGTCACGCACGTCCTGCGGATGGATGCCGCTGGCCAACACCCAACCCCAAGGCTTGAACAGCAACACTTCCGAGACCTTGAACTCGGCCTGGGCGCCATTGGCTCGCGGGAACCAGTACTCCACCGTGCCGCGGCCGAGGGTGCGCGCCTTGTCGATCATCTCGCGGGAAAACAGCTTGCCGTTGACGTCCTTGAAGTCCGCCAGTTGCTTGCCCACCAGCGTCGGCGCGGTCGGGTGCATGAGCATGCGGTGGTCGAGGTCGAGGACCAGCAGGTAGTTGTCGCCGAGATAGCGGATGGTGCTCACCGCCTGCAGCGCCTGGCGTTGTGCTTCTTCCGTGCTCAGATGACCTTCGCTGGCCTGGCGCTGGTAGTGGCCGAGAATATTCGAGGCGGTGTTCAGTGCGGTACCGACGCCGGCCATTTTTTCGCTGAGCAAGGTGCGCTGCAGGGTCAGCCCCAGCCAGCCGCTCAGGCACAAGACAAACAGGGAAATACACGCAACCAACAGGGTGACACGCGTACTGATGCGGAGTTTTCTCAACCCGGACATGAAATGCCTCGTTCTTGTAAGAGTAATGGCAGAGGTATGGCCTGCGGCCGCAAACATACACCAATGCATTCACAAGAAACGAGAAAAATAGAAAAGGATTAGCGAATTTGCTAATCAACAAATCGATTTACATTCATAACAGTATTCAAACGCTAGCAATCAACCGTTGGCTTTGTCCTGATCGTCCTTCGGCGGCCAGACCAGCCGCAGGTGCGGCTGGGGAGTTCGCAGGCGCTGACGATTCTCGCTGAGCACGCGCAACCGCGCCTCCAGCCGCTCGGCTTCGGCTGCCAGTTGCTCCAGGGCCTCCAGCAGTGGCTTGGCGGACTCGGCATCCACCGGCTCGGGCCGCTGGGCGACACATTTCATCAGGTCGTGATAACGACGTATCAGCGCTTTGAACAGGATCACTCTTACCTCCGGCACTACGCGTGGAGGCCCTCGGGCCGTGGACAAGCCTTCAATCGTGTTTCCAGCCGTGCGGCCTTGCGCGCCAGCTCATGGCTGGCGGCGCTGACCTGGCGTGAGCGCCAGGCCGAGGTCTGCGCGAGTTGTTCGATAGTTGCCAGGGCACCCTCAAGCTCATCAGCCGCGCGCCCCTGGGCCTCGCAATCGCGAGCAATCAGCGTGCCGCACTGGCTGATGCTGCTCGCCGCATCGCTGATCCCGGCCAGGGCGAGGTTGGCACTGTAGGTCTGATCGCGGCTTTCCCGGGCCAGCGCCCGGACGTCCTGCACCATCATCGCGCCCTCGGCTTCGGCACCGCTCGCCGATTTGTCCATTGAACGGAACGCCATCAGCATCGCACTGAGCCCGGCCTGGCCCTTGCGCGCCAGGCGCAACGACTGGCGTGATTCGTTGCCGACCTGCTGCGCCGTGCCGGCCAGTTTCAGAGCTTGCGCCTTGATCCGGGCGAAGGCCGGTGCGGTGTGTTCAAGCTTGCGCTGCTGTTGTTGCAAAGCGATGTCGCAACCGTCAGTGAGGACGTTGAGGCGCGCAGCCAACTGTGCCAACAGCAACGTATCGTGATGCAGCGCGGACAGGGTTTGGCGCAGCCTTTCCACCTCACGCCGCGCCGTGCGGAGCCGCGCCGTCTGCCAGCAAGCCAGCATCAGCAACAACACACACAAGCCCGCCGTCTTGCCGAACACAATCACCTGCGGCGCACTCAAGGCTACGGCGGACAGGGCAAGCAGGAGGACAAAGCGTGGAATGGAGATGGGAGACCTCGGCGGGGGCGCAAACGTGTGCGGGCTATTGTCCGTACTTTCGCGGCGAGCTTTAACCCCGTGCCGGCCGAGGGATAAATGAAAGGGCTGCATGGATAAAGGAAACTAGCTGCTGCCCTCGTCCCGATACCGCCCCGGCCCCATCCCGAACCACCGCTCACAGGCCTTGTTGAACGCACTCTGATGACGGAAACCCACCTGGTAGGCGATCTGCTTGAAGCTCAGGGTGCTGCTGCGCAGCAGGTTGTGGCTGTCGCGCAGGCGCACTTCATCGACCAGTCGTAAAAAGCCGTGGCCTTCGCTTTCGAGGCCGCGACTGAGCTGGTGCTGGCTCAGCCCCAGGCCCTCGGCCACACCCGCCAGGGTCACCGGCCGGCCTTGGGCGAAGTATTCGCTGATCACGCGCCGGGCCCGCAGGCTGAAGGCATCGCTATCCAGTTGCCGCTGCCACTGAGCCAGGTACTGGCTGTGCACCGCGTGCAGCGCCGGGTCGTGGGTGGCCACCGCGAGCTGGACATCAGCGTGACTGAACAGCAACGCGTTCTGCGCCGCGCCGTAGTGGATTTCAGCACCGTAGAGCGCTTCGATGGCGCGGGTGTCGGCCGGTCGCGGGTAGCTCAGTTCCGCCCGTAACGGCCGAATCGCCCGCCCCGGCACCAGCCAGCACAACAAGCCGAGGGTGATGGCCGCTATGGCATCGATGAACACTCGCGACAACGGCGGCTGCTCGGGGTCGGTCACGACACCCACCAGACGCACGCCCTCGACCCGCTCCTCGATGAACAGGCAGAAGCCGGTGCCAATCAGGTGGTGAAACTCGGCCATGGCCGTCAATACGCTGCCGATCGTCGGACTGGACATCAGCGCATAGCCCAACGGCCCGAGGTTGGCCGGATGGGCGTGGTGGAAGGCACGCAGGCCGATGTCCGGGTCGCCGCTCAGGGAACTGGCCTGCTCGAACAACGTGGTAAGCGAAGCGAGTGAAATAAACGTCGGCCCGGACGCCGCCAGCAGCGGCTCGCCAAGGCGCCGGCAAAGCGCTGCCACAGCGGGATCAGACTCACCGAGCGCGGCAAGAATCGCGCCGGCGAAAGTTCGCGAAAGGGTGTGCATGAAAGGCCCACGCAAGAAGTTGGTCTACCAGATTAAGGTCGGTCATCTGACAGCAAAGTGGCTCATTTTACCCGGCCAAGTACTGCTTACTGGAAGACCGTAAATGGAGTAAGGCTTTCCCTGATGCGGGTTTCAGGCTGATAGGCAAATGCCATCAATCGATTCCAAAGTGGAATTAGTTGTCATACAATTATTGGTAATGATTCTCAGTATCTAATCTTAATAATTCTTAACTGAACGATGAGTCAGCAGGCTGATAGAACAAACGCGAATCTCCAGTGAAGGAGCGGTGAATGCGGGTATTAGTAGTAGAGGACGACCCTTCGGTCAGCCATTGGCTTGGTTGCAAGCTGCATGCGTGCGGGCATAACTGCCGGCTGATCGACAACGGCGAATGTGCCTTGCAGATGATCGGCAACGAGGTCTTCGATGTGGTGATTCTCGACCGGATCCTGCCAAAGATGGACGGCATCGAAGTGCTGCAACGGCTGCACGGCCAGAATCGTCCGCCGATCCTGATCCTGTCAGCCAACGACCAGAGCAGCGACCGCGTCGAGGGCCTGCGGGCCGGCGCCGACGACTACCTGGGCAAGCCCTTCGACTTCAACGAGCTGCTGCTGCGCCTGGAACTGCTGGCGCGGCGTCACCAGCGCCAGGTGCCGAGCGAGATCCTGCAGATTCAGGACCTGCGCATCGACCTCGCCAGCCGCCGGGTACAGCGCGGCGAAAAAGCCATCGACCTCACCGACAAGGAATTCAAGCTGCTCCAGGTGCTGGCTGAACACGCCGGGCAAGTGGTAACCCGCGGCATGCTGCTGGAGAAGATCTGGGGCTACAACTTCGATCCACAGACCAACCTCATCGACGTGCACCTGTCCAAGTTGCGCACCAAGCTGGAAAAAGGCTTCGAGCACCCGCTGATCAAGACGGTAAGGGCGATCGGCTATGTCCTGGGCTAGCTTTCGCCCACTCCTCGCCACCAGCAGCCTGCGCCAAGCCACCACCATCGCCTTCATCTGCCTGTTGTTCTCGCTGATCTCCATCGTGCTGAGCAACCAGTTGCTGGAGGTCGTGATGCGCAGCCATGTGCGCGACATGATCCTCAACGAGGTGCGCAGCGGGCAGTTGCAAGGTCGCTTCGACGATGCCGCGCAGTTGGCCTGGTCGCTGCAGCATCGCCAGTCACTGGAGGTGCGCAAGGAACACCAGGCGGTGGTCATCGACCGCCACGGTCGACTGCTGCTGGGCAACCCCGATTACCTGCCCGACACCAGCCGCCCGGTCACCGGCAAGCCGCGCTGGCACCACATGACCCTCACCACCCGCAACGGCTACACCGCGGAAATTCTCGGGTTGTCGATTCCGCTACCAGATGGCGGTCAGTACTTCAGCGCCTTCGACCTGCGGCCGATGCTGGAGCGCACGCGGATCATCCCGCTGGCCACCGGCGCCGGGTTGCTGCTGTTGCTGTTGTCGATTTTGATCACCGCCCTGCCCTTCGGCCTGCACAACCTCTACCGCATCAACCGCATCCGCGATGCGCTGGTGCGCTACGCCAACGGCGACTACACCGCCCGCGCGCCGACCACCCAGCAAGGCGACGAATTCGACCAGTTGGGCATGGAGATCAACCACGGCCTGTTGCGGATCAACAAGCTGATGGACGAGGTCAAGCACATCACCAGCCATATCGCCCATGAGCTGCGCACACCGCTGACCCGTCTGCAAAGTCGCCTGCTCACCGCCAGTGAAATGCTCGAAGGCCCGGCCCGCGAAGAGTTGCTTTGCGCGGTGCAGGACAGCGAGCGGATCCAGAACCTGTTCCGCGCGGTGATGCGGATCGCCGAGGTGGAAACCGGGCGCATGACCTGCCACTTCCAGACCATCGACGTATACGAGTTGCTGCACGACGTCACCGATTACTACCAGCCCCTGGCCGAGCAACGCGGCTGTCCGCTGCGCCTGGACGTGGCCCGTGACTGTCAGCTTTACGGTGACCGCGCCTTGCTGTTCCAGGCCCTCGCCAACCTGATCGACAACGCGCTCAAGTACGCGCCACCGGGGCTGCCGATCACCCTGCGCGCGCAGTCGCGCAACGGCCATGGCGAACTGCAGGTGCGCGACCACGGCGCCGGCATCGCCGCCGCTCAGAGCGAGCGGGCGATGGAGCGTTTTCAGCGCCTCGGCGAAAGCGCCGAAACCCCCGGCCACGGCCTCGGCCTGACCCTGGTGCGGGCCATCGCCGAGCTGCACGGCGGCGAACTGCGCCTGGGCGACAACCGCCCCGGCCTGATCGCCACCCTGTGCGTGCGCCGTCAGCGCCTCGGCCCGGCGGGCGAGGTTCGTTAAGCATTCTTAATGGTTGTCGCCTTGCTCGCCAATTGAGAATAAATCTTAATATCGCCACGCCCCGCCGGGGGCTTTCCTCCCCCCAACCCTGTTCCCGGAGACTGTTCATGACCCCACGCATCCGTGCCTTCCTCAACGACGAAAGCGGTGTGACCGCCATCGAGTATGGCATCCTCGCTGCCGCCATGGCCGCGGCCATCGGCATCATCTTTGGCGAGGACGGGGTGTTCATCAAAGCGCTCAAGGATCGCTTCGCCGCCATCGGCAACCAGATCAACGGCGACAAGGGCGGCGCCGCGCAGTAAGCCGGCCAGCCAGTCCAGATGAACAGCACTTACGCCCTTATCGTCCTGCTCCCCGCACTGTGCTGGGTGATCTGCTCGGACCTGCTCTATCGCCGCATCCACAACCTGCTGGTGGTGCTGTTGCTGCTGGTCTGGTGCGCCTTGCCGCTGTTCGCGGTGCTCGGCCTCGGGCCCTGGGCCGGACTCTCCGGCCAGGCGCTGCTGAACCAGACCGGCAGCGCACTGTTCGGCGCGGCGCTGGTACTGGCGGTGGGTTTCATGCTGTTCAACCTGGGCCAGGTCGGCGCCGGCGACGTCAAGTTGATGACCGTGCTGTGCCTGTGGAGCAGCGGCAACCAGATGGCGTTCCTGATCGTCACGGCCCTGGCCGGCGGCATCCTCGCCCTGGCCATGCCGCTGCTGACGCCACTGGAACAGATCGTCGCGTTGCTCTGGCAACGCCTCGGCGCACGCTTCCCGGTGCTGGCCATCGCCACGCCCACGGTACTCACCAGCGACCGCCCGCAAGGCCTGCCCTACGGCCTGGCCATCGCGACCGGCAGCTTCTACACCCTGCTGTTTCCCATTCACTCCTGACGACCGGTTGAACCATGAAAACCCCTTCCGTCCTCCTGCTGGCAGGCGCTTTGACCCTGGCTGGCGGCGCTGCCCTGCTGGCGCGCGTCTTGCTCGCACCGCCCGCCGCGCCCGTCGCAGCCAAGGCCCCTGAAGCCGCCCCCGTCTCCGTGAGCAAACTGGCGGTGCTGGTCGCTACCCGTGAACTCAAGCCCGGCCAGTTCATCGACAGCAGCCTTGTGCGCTGGCAGGAAACCGAGGCCGAACTGCCGGCCGAACAGGTTTACCTGCGTGGCCAGGACGACCTCGGCCTGGTGGTCGGCGCCACTGTGCGGCGCACCGTCGCCGAGGGCCAGCCGGTGTTCGCCAACGCCCTGGTGCGTCCCGGCGAGGCGGGCTTCCTGGCCACCGCGCTGACCCCGGGCATGCGCGCCCTGACCCTGCCCACGTCGGCAGTCGCTGCCGGCCAGGGCCTGGTGGCACCGGGTGACCGCGTCGACATCATCCTGGCGCTGAACAAGGAAGCCCTCGAAGGCCGCGAATCCGTTGGCGCGCCAATCTTCCCGCCGCCGTACGCAGCCCAGACCCTGCTGCGCAACGTCCGCGTACTGGCACTGAACCGCAGCGCCCGTGACCTGACCCAGCGCAACGACCGCGCCAAGACCCCGGCCACGCCAGGCAAGAAAGAAGAACACCCGTACTTCGACAGCGTCACCGTCGAAGTCACGCCGCGCCAGGCCGAGCGCCTGTCCCTGAGCAAGGAAATCGGCGTATTGCAACTGGCCTTGCGCAGCAACCGCGAAGAGAGCGACAGCCTGCCCCGCAGCGGCAGCCGCGAGGTTACCCGCCTGGCCCAGACCACCGACCTCTACCCGGCCAAGGCCGCGCCCCCGGTCATGCTCTATCGCGGCGGCACCACCGAGATCGTGCTGCCCATCCACTGAGGCGCCCGCCCCTCCCGACCGTGCCCGCACCCCGGGCATTGACTGGCCTTTCCGGAATTCCTGACGATGAAGTTCGCCCCTGCCTGCTCCCCCCTGTCGCTGTCCTGCGCGCTGGGCCTCGGTTTGTTCTGCGCCCTGCCGCTGCGCGCCGAGGTCGTGGTGCTCGACCCGCCGCTGCAACTGCCGCCGCAATATGAAGAAGTGGCCCAGCCGGTGGACACCGAAGCCTACGCCAGCGAGGCCGAATACCCTGTCGCGCCGGCGCCCAAAGTCGCCGCGCCACGCCTGCCGGCAACCCTGACTGAAGTTCGCGAAACCCGCGACCTGCACCTGCTGCTCAAACAGGGCCGGTTGCTGCAACTGCCCAAGGCGGCGAGCAAAGTGCTGGTGGCCGATCCGAAGATCGCCAGCTATCAGGTGCCGACTCCCGGCAGCGTCTTCGTGTTCGCCGAAAGCGCCGGCGCCACCACGCTCTACGCCCTGGATGCACAGGACCAGGTGATCGCCGCGATCCGGGTGATCGCCGACTACGACCTGGATGCCCTGAGCAAGCAGATCAGCGCCGAAGTACCGGGAGCCAAGGTCGAGTTCGGCCCGTCCTCGGCCAAGGGCCTGGTGGTGCGCGGCAATGTCCGCACGCCGCAGCAGGCGCGCCAGGTGATCAGCGCGGTCGAAGCCTACCTCGGCTCGCCCAGCAGCAGCCCCAACGGTGGCGGCGCCGCCGGCAGCGACGGACCACGGGTGATCAACCAGCTCAAGGTCGAGCTGTCGGCCCAGGTCAACCTCAGTGTGCGTATCGTCGAAGTCTCGCGCAGCCTCAGCTCCGAGCTGGGCCTGAACTGGGAAGCGACCCTCAAGGACGGCAACTACTTCTTCCGCAACGCCCGCAGTCTGTTCGACGCCACCACCGGCGCATTTACCGGCGGCACGGCTACCAACGCGGTAGCCGGCGGCTTCCACCGCTATGGCTCGACCACCGTTTCCGGCCTGCTCACCGCCCTGTCCCAGGACGGCCTGGCCACGGTGCTGGCCGAACCCAACCTGACCGCCATGTCCGGCGAGACGGCGGGTTTCGCCGCCGGTGGCGAGGTGCCGATCGTCATCACCACCAACAACAACATCACCATCGAGTACAAGCAGTACGGCGTGATCATGCGCATGACCCCCACCCTGCTCTCGCCCAACCGCATCAGCCTGCACGTGGCCCCGGAGGTCAGCGACCTGTCCGACGAAGGCGCGGTGGAGCTGCAAGGCAACGTGATCCCCGCGTTCAAGGTGCGCCGCGCCGACACCACGGTGGAACTGGCCAGCGGCCAGAGCTTCGCCCTCGCCGGCATGCTGCGCAGCAACAGCGCCCAGCAGGTCAGCGGCGTTCCCGGCCTGAGCAGCATCCCCGGCCTTGGCCGCATGTTCGAGACCCACACCTCCAGCCAGGCCGACACGGAGCTGGTGATCATCGCCACCGCCTACGTCGTCGAGCCCACCACTGCGGGCGAGTTGCAAACCCCGGGCCGAGGCCTGCGCTCCCTGGATGCGCAACTGCCTGCCCAGGCTTCCGCCGGCTACCTGTACTAAGTTTCGGAGCACTTCGCATGCACGCCGCCAAACCCCTGTTCGTCGCCCTGTCCCTCGCGCTGTTGCTGGGCGCCTGCGACCGCAACGTCAACAACCAGCGTATCGCCCCCTACGCCCCACAAAGCCCGCAGGCACCGATCCGTGCCGTGCCGTCGGCGATGGTCGCGCACCTCACCGCCACCGCCGGTGGCGGCATGAGCCGCGAGTCGCTGGCCGACCTCAACACCCTGCTCGCCCGCCAGGGCCGCCTCAGCCAGCAGACCCTGACCTTGCGCCCGTCCACACCGGTTGGCGAGCAGGTCGCCAAACGCCTGAGCGAGGTGCTGACCCAGCTCGGCGCCCGCCAGGTGATCGTCGCCCCGACCCAGCTGGACAAAGCCCAGGGTGCCGACCTGCAAGTGGTGTCCGAAGCGCTGGTGGCGCAGATCCCCGATTGCACCATCAGCGACCCGAGCCGTTCGGCGGTCAAGCCGTACCGCGCCATCGGCGACCTGGGCTGCGCCAACCGCGCCAACATCGCCCGCATGGTCGCCGACCCGCGCGACCTCAACCGCGCGCAAAGCCTCGAAGGCGCCGACGGCGTCGCCGCGGTGAACGCCGTCGAGCGTTACCAGCGCCACGAGACCGTGGAACTGCTGGACATCAACTTCAACAAGGACTGACCGGGAGCGAGCCATGAACGACACCACGCGAGTCACCCCGCCCGGCAACGACGTGCAACCGGTGCTGCTGTACGCCGCCACTGCCGCCGACGCCGAACTGTTCGGCCAGTACCTGCAACGCCTCGGCCTGCCGGCGCAACTGGCCCGCGCCGGCGGATTCGCCGCCGCCCTGGAAGGCTGCCGCGAGCACGCGGCGCCTGAAGTGCTGGTGGTTGATCTCGACGGCCAGGCCTCGCCGCTGCAAGCGGTGGCCGAACTGGCCCAGGTCTGCCCGCCGGACTGCCGCCTTATCGCCCTCGGCAGCACCCACGACCTGAACCTCTACCGTGCGTTGCTGCACAACGGCGTACAGGACTACCTGTGCAAACCGGTGCCCCTCGACCAGTTCGCCAACACCCTGCGCCGCGCCCGCGATCCGCATGACAGCCAGCACCCCGGCAGCCGCACCGGCCGCACCATCGCCATCACCGGCGTCAGCGGTGGCCGCGGCACCAGCACCGTGGTCGCCGGCATTGGCCAGTTGCTCGCCAGCCAGCGTCACAGCAGCAGCGCCGTGGTGGACTTCGACCGCGGTCGCGGCGACCAGGCCCTGCTCCTCGGGCATGACGGCGACGCCGGCCTCGCTGCGGCGCTCGGCACCGCGCAGATCGACTCGCGTTTCCTCGAACGGGCCCTGGCGCGGATCGACGAACGCCTCTATTTGCTCGGCCAGCAACCCGACCTGCGCGCCACCGACGGTTTCAGCGGCGAACACCTGCTCAACCTCGGCGCCAGCCTCTGCCAACTGTTCAACCAGGTGATCTGGGATTTGCCCAGCGGCCGCTGCCACGGCGCCCTGGAGGTACTTGAGCATGCCGACACGCGCATCCTGCTGTGCGACTTCAGCGTGCAGGACGCACGCAACTGCCTGCGCCTGCTGCGCGAGATCGGCGACGAGAGCAATGGTCAGCGCCTGCTGCTGGTAGGTAACCCGGTACGACCGGGTCACCTGGACCTGGTGGAGCGCCAGCAGTTCGAAGACTTTGTCGGGCACAAAGTGGACCTGATCCTGCCCCACGCCGGCAGCGTGATCGCCGACAGCCTGCTCGCCGGCCCGCTGCAAACCGCCCGCGCCCCGGCCTTGCAACAGGCACTGCTGGACCTCGCCGACCTCGCCTGCGGACGAGTTCCGAGCAGCGTCCCGGCAGCCAGCGGCAACCTGATCCTGCGTCTGCGCCAGGCCCTGGGCCGCGGCCGTCGCGCCGCCTGAAGCGAGGAACCGGCCAATGATCATCCGACACCCGAAAAAGAACCTCGCCGCCGTCGCCGTCAGCGACGTGCCCGCGCCGACCCACAGCCCCCGCGCCAGCACCGAGCCGACCTCGGTGCAGCGCGCGGCCCCCGCCCGCCCGGTGGACACCCTTGGCACCCAGAACCGTCGGCTGATCCGCAACCAGCTCTACGACCAGATCGATCCATTGAAGGCCGCTGCCCTCGGCCGCGATGCCCTGCGCCAGCAGGTCGAGTCGGTGATCCGTAAGATCTGCGACGACAGCCGCCTGCAGTTGTCCCGCCAGGAAGAACAGGCGGTCGGCGAGGAAATGCTCAACGAGATGGTCGGCATCGGCCCGATCCAGCCGCTGCTGGGCGACGACTCGGTGAACGACATCCTGGTCAACGGCGCCGGGCAGGTGTTTGTCGAACGCTACGGCAAGCTGGAGCTGTCGCCGATCACCTTCATCGACGAAGAACACGTGTTCAACACCGCCCAGCGCATCGCCGCAGCGGTGGGCCGGCGCATCGACGAAACGCACCCGATGGTCGATGCCCGGCTGGCCGATGGCAGCCGGGTGAACGTCATCACCTACCCGCTGGCGATCGACGGCACCACCATCTCGATCCGTAAGTTCATGCGCCGCAACATGTCCCTGGACATCCTCGCCGAGCGGGGCGCGCTGTCCTTCGAAATGGCCGAGGTGCTCAAGCGCGGCATGCTGGCCAAGCTCAATATCGTGGTTTCCGGCGGTACCGGCGCGGGCAAGACCACCCTGCTCAACGCCCTGTCGCAGAACATCAGCGACGAGGACCGGGTGATCACCATCGAAGACGCCGCCGAGTTGCAACTGCAACAGCGTCACGTGGTGCGCCTGGAAACCCGCCCGGTCAGCGCCGAAGGCACCGGCAAGGTCGACCAGCGCGACCTGGTGCGCAACGCCCTGCGGATGCGCCCGGACCGCATCATCCTCGGCGAGGTTCGCGGCGGCGAAAGCTTCGACATGCTCCAGGCGATGAACACCGGCCACGACGGCTCGCTCTGCACTGTCCACGCCAACACCCCGCGGGACGCCATCATGCGTCTGGAAAACATGGTGATGATGGCGGGCATGCAACTGCCGCTGGAGGCCATCCGCCGACAGATCGCCAGTGCCGTGAACCTGATCGTCCAGGTCGAGCGGATGCGCGACGGTGGTCGCCGCATCGTCTCCATCACCGAGGTCTGCGGTATGGAAAACGACGTGATCCAGACCCAGGAACTGTACGGCTTCACCACCAGCAGCGTGGATGCCGACGGGCGCCTGGTCGGCCAGTTCAACGCCAGCGGCCAGCGCCCGCAGTTCTACACCCGGCACGCCCACCTGTTCACGGGAGGCCAGTGAATGGACGCGCTGCTCGATCTGTTCACCCTGCTGGTGTTCCTCTGCGTGCTGCTGGGCTTCTTCGCGGTCCGTAGCCTGAGCCGCAAACGCCAGCGCGCCGAGGCCCAGGCCGAACGGTTGACTGCGCTCAAGGCCGGTTTCGTCGCGGCGCATCCGGGCGCGGCCCTGGCCCTGGAGCAAAACGCCGACCTGCTGCGTGGCCAGGACGCCCCAGCCTGTACCCGCTGGCCGCTGCTGGGCGCGCCGCTCGGGCGTCTGTGGCTGGGTACCCGCAGCCTCGGCTGGCACGGCACCTTGCGTTCACGCCTTGGCCTGCTGGCCGTCGCCAGCCTGATCGTCGGCGTGGTACTGGGCCGGCAGATGCCGTGGCCGTGGCTGTACGGCAGCCTGCTGGCGGTGCTGACCTTCGTCGGCGTTGCCGCAGTGATCTATCGCAACGCGATGAACCGCTACCTGCACGACCTCAAGCTGAGCCTGCCGCAGGCGATCGATGCAATCACCCGCGCGGCCCGCGCCGGGGTGCCGGTGAGCAACGCCTTCACCCTGGTGGCGCAGAACATCAGCGGACCGCTGTCGGTGGAGTTCGCCGAGATCGACAACTGGCTGCGCCTCGGCCTGCCGCTGCGCCAGGTGATGCAGGACTCGGCCAACCGCATTCCGCTCAATGAATACCGCTTCTTCGCGGTGATCCTGATCATCAACCAGGAAGCCGGCGGACGCCTCGGCGAAACCCTCGATCGTCTCTCTGCGACCCTGCGCGAACGCCAGGAGCTGCACCTCAAGGTGCAGGCCAAGACCTCCGAGGCCCGCGCCTCGGCCAAGATCGTCGCGGCACTGGTGCCTTGCGCGCTGGGCTACATGTACCTGAACTCACCGCGCGACTTCCAGTTCCTGCTCAACGACCCGACCGGCAACAACGTGCTGTTCTACGCCTTCGGCAGCGTGACGCTGGGCCTGGTCATCACCCACCTGATGGTACGGAAGATCGCATGAACAGCTTGCTCCAGGATCCGTTCATCCAGGCCGCGCTCGGCCTGCTCTGCTGTGGCCTTGGCATCGGCCTGATCGGCCTGTATCGCCAGCAGCGCCAGCCGGTGCTGCACGAACGCCTCAACCGCCGTGCGGCCAGCAGCCCCACCAGCGGCAGCGCCGACATCCTCCGCGACCAGGGCCTGCAATCACCGCCGCGTCTGCTCGCCATGCTGCAAGCCGTGGCCCGGGTTGGCGAACAGGCCGCCGGCAGCCCGCGTGACCGCGACAAGCTCGGCGTTCTGCTGGCCATGGCCGGCCTGCGCCAGCGCGAGGCCCTCGGCCTGCTGGTGGCCGGCAAGTACCTGCTCGGCCTGCTGCTGGTGGCGCTGGTGATGGCGCTGATGGAACCGGGCAAACGCTTTGGCCTGAACGGCGTCGCCGCGTCGCTGGTGGCCTTGTTCGTCGGCGGGCTGATCCCCGAACTGTGGCTGAAATGGCGCGCCGCCCGCCGCGGTGGCCGGCTGGCCCGCAGTCTGCCAGACGCCCTCGACCTGATGGTGATCTGCGCCGAAGCCGGCCTGCCGCTGGGCCGCGTGCTGCAAGTGGTGGCCAAGGAACTGGCGCTGTCGGCGCCGGAGATGGCCGACGAATTGCGCTACACCTGCGCCGAACTGCAGATCCTCGCCGACCGTCCGCGCGCCCTGCTCAACCTCGCCGAACGTACCGGCGTCAGCGGCATCGACAGCATGGTTTCGACCCTGATCCAGGCCGAGCGTTACGGCACGCCGCTGTCCCAGGCGCTGCGGACGATTTCCGACGAGAGCCGCAAGACCCTGATCCTCACCCTGGAAGAGCGCGCCGGCAAACTTCCGGCCCAGCTCAGCGTGCCGCTGATGACCCTGATCCTGCCGCCGATCATCGCGATGATGGGTGCGCCGGCGCTGGTGCGCATCGTCCGCCTGCTGTCCAACTGAACCTATCGACTGCCCTTTTCGAGTGACCGCCATGCCCCGCTCCCTGACCACCTTGACCCTCCTGGCCCTGCTCACCCTCAGCGGTTGCAGCAGCCTCGGTTCGGCCCTGCCCGGCGGCGCCCCGACGCTGTCAGGCAAGGAAAACCGCGAAGCGCTGAAACTGGCCCGGGTACTGCGCGACAACGGCCGCCTGGAAGGCGCGTTCGAGGTCTACCAGCGACTCGACCAGCGCAGCCCGCTCACCGGTGCCTACCTGCTGGAGTACGCCAGCGTCGCCGCCGCCGTACGCCCGCCGCGCGATGCCTGGGCGCTGTACGACCGCGCCCGCCAGCAAAGCGACCTCGCCGCCCTCGACCCGGCCCAGCGTCAGGCCCTGTGCGGTGGACTGGGCCGCGCCGCGCTGGCCCTGGGTAACGCCAGCAGCGCCGAACAGAACTTCAGTTGCGCGTTGAAGGTGCAAGGCGAACACAGCCAGCGCGCGCAACTGCTCAACGGCCTCGGCGTGGCGCAGACCCTGCTCGGCCAGCGCCCTGCGGCGCGCGAGTCGTTCCAGCAAGCCCTGGCGCTGGAACCCGGTTACAGCCCGGCGACCAATAACCTGGCCCTGAGCTGGCTGGCCGACGGCGAGCGCAGCAAGGCCATCGGCCTGCTCAACGGTGCGCGGCAGAGCGGCGAAGTCGCCCTGCAACTGAACCTGGCCCTGGCCTGGGTGCTGGACGGCCACGACGACACCGCCCTGCGCATCCTTGAGGAAAACCTGGAGCCGCAGTACGCCCAGGACATCCTCGAGCGCTTCCGCGCCACCCGCGAGCGCATCGTCAACGGCGCGCCGGTCGACAGCGAACTGCTCGCCGCCAGCCAGCAACCCCTGAAACTGGCCAGCCAGGACTGATTGTCGATGAGAGCGTCGATGAAACTGCTCGTTGCCCTGCGTCGCTTGCGCGGCGCCGATGACGGTGTCACTGCGGTGGAAACCGCGTTCATCCTGCCGGTGCTGCTGTTCGGCCTGATGATGCTGTTCGAACTGGCGCACATGGCCCTGGTCATCGGCGCCGGCAACCTGGCGCTGGAACATGCCGTGCAGCGCCTGCGGGAAATGCCGGATTACTACCGGCTCGGCGCCAGCGACCTGCAGCAGCGGCTGGCCGAAAGCATGCAGGCGCGCAGCTTCGGGCTGATCGAGGCGGGCGAACTGAAGGTCGATGTGCTGCCGTTCGACAACCTGCGCCGCTATGGCGAATCGCGCCCGGGCGCCAGCGCCTCAAGCAGCGCCAGCGAGACGGGCAGCGACGGTGAAGCCACGGTTGAAACGCCGCTGGACACCGTGTTTTCGCCACCGATCCTCAGCGTCACGGTGGACCTCAAGCAGGACTACATGACCGTCTTCCCGGGCCTGTTCGGCCTCGGCGACGGCTACCAGTACCAATACCGTCACCTCCTCGGCAACTTGCCCAGCGACCCGGACAACGAGGACAGCCAATGAAGCGCAAGCAATCTCAGCGTGGCAGTGCCTTGCTGGAAACAGTACTGGTGTTCCCGGTGCTGATCGGCGTCACCCTGCTCGCCGCCGACCTCTACAACCTGCATCAGGCACGCAGCTACATGGAACAGTCGGCGCACACCATCGCCTCGGTGCTCGGGGTGCAAAGCACCCTCGACAACAATGGCCTGCAAGCTTTGGTCGAGCGCGCCACCAGCATGAACCGCACACCGGTCGAACTGATCATCAGCAAGGTCGAAAGCGACCGCAGCATGAACTGGCGACCGCTGTATCGCGGCGAGGCTCAGGGCGTGTGTGAACGGCACAGTGCCGG
The DNA here is from genome assembly GCF_003231275.1 of Pseudomonas huaxiensis. Taxonomy (GTDB): domain Bacteria; phylum Pseudomonadota; class Gammaproteobacteria; order Pseudomonadales; family Pseudomonadaceae; genus Aquipseudomonas; species Aquipseudomonas huaxiensis. The sequence continues at coordinate 70,335 of NZ_QKVL01000009.1, read as the reverse complement.
CTCGCGCTTTACCGGCGAATTCCCCGATGCGCTGCGCGCCGATGACGAACAGACCCTGACCAGCGTGCCCACAGTGGTGGTGCAGGTGTGCGCCAGCGTCGATGCCCTGGCCCTGAGCTACGCCTTGCTGGGCAGCGACAAGATCGAAGTCCAGGCCATCAGCCGCCTGCAACACGGCACGCCGACCCTGGACGACGTCCTGACCCGCGAACTCGACCCACAGGAAGACGAATGAGCCAGACCGTCCCTCAGGCGCGAGGGCTGAAACGCCTGGCGTACTTGCTGCTGGCCTGGGCCAGCCTCGGCATGGCGGTGCTCGGCGCCATCCTGCCGGGGCTGCCTTGCACCGAGTTCGTTCTGCTTAGCGCGTGGGCTGCATCACGCAGTTCCCCGCGCCTGAGCCGCTGGCTGGAACAGCACCGCCTGTTCGGTCCGCTGCTGCGCGACTGGCAGGCGGGCGGGTTTATCAGCCGGCGGAGCAAAGTGGTCGCCAGCGTGGCGATGCTGCTGTGCCTGGGATTGCTGCTGTGGCACCAGCCGCCGTTGTGGCTGTTGTTGTGCGCAGGCGGCGGGATGGGCTGCGGGGCGGTGTTTATCTGGTCGCGGCCGGAGCGGGGTTAGAGGGCCACCTCCCAAGGGTTCGGCGCCCCGCCAAACTCGCGCCTACAGAGGCGACGTGCCGCGGACCTTGTAGGAGCGAGCTTGCTCGCGATGCCCCCACCCTTAAGCAATCTTAATGATGCGCCAATTGCCGCGAACAAGAACGATTCTTATCTTTGTCGCCACCCTCGGCCGAGGCACCTCCGGCCCGCTCACTGCGCAGGAACCCGTCCCGCCATGCCCGCTTTCCCCCGCTTCGCAACCCGCCTCCGTCACTTCGCCCGGCAACAACAGGGGGCCGTAGCGCCCTTTGCGATTCTGGTGCTCGGCGGTGCGCTGATGGCCACCGCCTATGTCATCGACCAGAGCCGCGCCCTGGAAAACACCGCCCAGCTCAAGCGCGCCACCGACGCCGCAGCCATGGCCGTGGGCAATCAACGCCTGCTCGATGACCGCCTCAGCCAGCAGCAGATGCAGCAACTGGCAACGAGCATGGTGCAGGCCAACCTCGGCACCGACCTGGCCCTGCGCAAGCAGGTCGCTGGCGACGCCATCAATATCACCCAGGAGCGCGACGGCGAAGGCGTGGTGCGCCTGACCGTCAGCGCCGCCTACAGCGCCGAGTCGCAACTGCTGCAAGCACCCACGCAACGCATGCAGGTCAGTTCCACGGTGGAGGTGGTCAATCGGCCGGTGGAAGTTGCTCTGGTAATCCCCAACACCCTCAGCGAACAGGCCCGGGACCTTGCAGCCTTGCGTCGTCTGGTCCGCGAGTTCGCCGAGCAGGTGCTGGGCGCCCGCCCCGACGGTCAGACCTGGATTTCCCTGGTGCCCTACAGCCAGTCGGTGAATGTCTACAGCAGCGAAGACAGCGGACGCATCCGTCGCTGGGCCGCGCCTGGTGCGCTGACCCCGGTGGAACTGCGCTCGCTGTTCCGCACCGGCTACAGCGGCCTCGCCGACCAGCGCATTCCCGACCGCCGCGCCAACCTGCTGTGCGTTTACCGCGGCCTCAGCCTGGGCCAGAACTACTACTGGGACCAGCCGCCGTCCGGGCAATTCAAGATCCATTACCGCCACGACCTGCCGGAGAACGGCAGCCCCGGCGCGCCGGCAATTTCCTGGACCGGCCCCAACCCCGACTTCGGCCAGGCCAGCGGGGTCAACGACATCCGCTGGATGGTCGCCGACCGTGGCTGTCCGGCCGCCGCCCTGCTGCCGCTGACCCGCGACATGACCCGCATCGAGCGCCGCGTACAGGAGTTCTCGACCCGCTTCAACACCAACTACGCCATCGCCATGGGCTGGGCCGCCGCCAGCCTCTCGCCGCAAATGCGCGGGTCCGCCGGCTGGGGCGACAGCCGCCTGCCACTGGACTTCAACGCCGACCGCCAGGGCGACAACGTGAAGATCGTGGTCATGCTGGCCAACACCAGCGGTAACTGGTTCGACACCGACTCGTACAACGCCGAGGTCGGCCAGGCCATCGACGGCGAAAACTCCACGGTGTCGTCCAACGACATTGCCGGCCGGCGCTTCATGAGCCTGTGCAACAGCTTCGTCGCCCGTGGCCTGAAGTTTCATTTCCTCGGGGTTCGCCCCGGTGACCCCAACGACTTCGGCCGCCGCCTCTTCGACCGGGTCGCCGGCCCCGGTCTGCGGGTCTGCGCCCAGGACGGCAGCATGACCTTCGCCAATGCCGAGAACTTCGGCGACGGCGAAGCCCAGCTACGCAGTCTGCTTCGCGACATCGCCAACAAGATCAAGCACGAACGCTTCGTGCGCCTGATCGACTGACCGCCCCTCTTTCCGCTTCCCGACAAGGACACGCCATGAGCAACCGCAAGCCCCACACCAGCCTGGCACTGGCCCTCGAACCGAGGATGATGTTCGACGCCGCCGCGGTGACCACCGCGGTGCAGACCGCCGACCAGGCCGATGCCCAGCAGACCGCGGCCAGCCATGCGCCGAGCCTGAGCGCCGAGGCAACGCAGGTCACCCATACCGTGACCGAAGGCGCGGTGAGCGGCAGCCCGCTGTTCAGCAATGTGTTGGCCGACACCAACGACAGCGGCCAGCACTTCAACAACCTGCGCATCACCCTCAACAGCAGCGGCAGCCATGAGGCCCTGCTGATCGACGGCACGCAGATCCTGCTCGACGGCCCCCCGAGCGGCGAGACAGCGGACAAGTTCTACAGCTACACCGTCAGCAGCACCGGTGGCACGACCACCATCGACATCAATTTCCATTCCAGCCTCGCCAACAGCGCCTCCGACGTCAAGGCGCTGGTGGAAGGCATCCGCTACCAGACCCTCGACGGCACCCCGGAAAACGGCAGCCGCACCATCAGCCTGACCCAGTTCAGCGATATCAACGACGGCGGCGAAGGCGGCGACAGCACCGCGCTGAACATCAGCGCGACGGTCAACCTGATCAGCGGGGTTAACCGCGCGCCGGTGCTGGAGCGCGACAACCCGCTGGACCTGGCGCAGTCCCTGACCACCAGCGGTATCACCCTGAAAGAGGCGATCTACAGCGGCGACGGCAAGTTCCTCTATGCCGCCGCCGACAACGGCCGGCTGCTGGTCTATGGCATCGATGCCAAGGGCATGCTCAGCCTGGTGCAGAACCTCGCCGCGCCCAGCGGGATGACCGAACTGGTGGATGTCGCCCTGAGCAAGGACGGCAAATTCCTCTACAGCGCCAGCAGCGACACTATCCATACCTTCCAGGTGGCGGCGGACGGCACCCTCAGCCGCATCCAGGGCACCAGCGTCGGCAACCTGCGCGGGCTGGCGCTGTCGGACGATGGCAAGCAGGTCTACTTCACCACCCTGTACGGCGGCCTCGAAGTGCGCAGCCGCGACGCGCTGACCGGCGCCATCGCCACCAGCGCCCTGCAGACCCTCAATGAAGGCACGCTGCAGTCGGGCCGGGCCAAGCTGGTGCAGAGCATCGGCGACTATGTCTACGTGGTGCTCGACCCGGACTCGTTCGTCGCCCGCGACACCCTGACGATTCTCAAGCGCGGCAGCAACGATAGCCTGTCGGTGGTCGATCAGGGCTGGGCCTACACCACCGACGGTAGCTTCGATGGCACCACCGACCACAGCCTGGCAGCCAGCGCCGATGGCCGTTTCATCTACCTGGGCGACAGCGAGCAAGGGGTAATTCAGGTCTATCAACTGGGCAACGACGGCCTGTTACGCATCGACAGCATCGCCCTTGCAGAGGTCAACGGCCTGACCCTCAGCGCCAACGGCAGCCAGCTCTACGCCACCAGCGCCGACGGCACCTTGCACCAGTATCAGGTCAACACCAGCAGCGGCCTGCTCAGCGAAACCGGCAGCCAGAGCGTGACCGGCGCCAAGGCGGTGGTCGCCAGCCCCGACGGCCAGTCGATGCTGGTGGCCGGCAGCGGAGTCAGCCGCTTCACCAGCGTGCGCACCTACCTCAGCGCCAGTGACCTGGTGATCGGCCAGGGCCTGAAACTCAGCGACAGCAACGCCGATGTACTGGCCTCCGGCGCCGGCGACTACAGCGGCATGCGCATCACCCTCGAACGGGTCGGCGGCGCCAATGCCGCTGACCAGTTCGCCTTCGCCGCCGGCAACGGTGTCAGCCTCAATGGCGAAGCCTTGATGCGCAACGGCGTGGAAATCGGTCGTTTCGTGCAGAGCGGCGGCCAGTTGACCCTGAGCATCAGCGCCGCGCTGACCCGCGCCGAAGCCAATGCCCTACTGCAACAGGTGATCTATCGCAATACCAGCGACAGCGGCCAGGTGGAACTGCGTCTGGTGGCCAACGACGGCCAACTGGACAGCAGCGAACAGCGCGTCAGCCTGATGATCACTGTCAACAGCGCCCCGCAACTGAGCGCCACCACAGTGGTCAACCCGACCTACGACACCTACGGCACCCTGGTGAAACTGTTCAAGGACGCCCAGGTCAACACCGGCGAGGCCGGCCAGAGCATCAGCAGCCTGACCCTGACCCTCGCCGGCGTGGCCGGCGCCAGTAACGAATTCGTGCTGGTGGACAACACCGCCATCGCCCTCGGCCAATCCGCCAGCGGCACCCTGGCCAACGGCATGACGTACACCTACAGCGTCGACGGCGACGACGCGACGCTGGTGTTGAGCAGCGCCGCCGGCCTTGCGCCTTCGGCTCTGCAAACCCTGGTCAACGGCATCAGCTACCGCAACGACAATCCGGTGGCCGTCAGCGGCCAGCGCAGCGTCACCCTTTCCAGCGTGCAGGACAACGGCGGCAGCGGCGGCGGTGGCAGCGACACCAGCACCCTGCAGATCAGCAGCAGCCTGACCGTGAAGACCGGCACCGCGCCGACGGTAACCGAACAGGTGGACCCACAGGCCGACCTGTTCTACCTGAACGGCCAATTGAGCGGGTACAGCGAATACGTCACCGCCGTCCAGGTCAGCCCCGACGGCAAGACCCTGTTGTTGTCCGGCACCACCGGCAGCAACGGTGGCGGCATCAGCTACCTGCGGGTCTACGCCCGGGATGGCGCCAGCGGCGCCTTGAGCCTGGTACAGAGTTTCACCCAGGGCGCCAGCGACGACCCGGCCACCAGCGCGATCGAGGTGGATGGCCTGAACCGCATCACCTCGCTGACCACTTCCGGCGACGGCCTGTCGGTCTACGTTGCCGGTTTCGACAGTGCCAAGGGCTACGCCACCCTGCTGCGCTTCAGCCGCGATGCAGGCACCGGCCTGCTCAGCTACGCCGGTGTCGCCGCCACACAGAACGACATCATCCGCGAGCAAACCGACACCCAGGCCCTTGTCCGTCTGGACGGCATGCTCACGGAAATCGTCATCAGTGCCGATGGCAAATCGCTCTACACCATCAACGGTATGAACTCCGCCTTCCAGAGCACCGGCAAGGCGGCGATCGGCATCTACACCCGTGATCCGGACAGCGGGGCCCTGACCTACCTGGGGAGCTATTACGACACCGCGCAGATGCCACGCCCCAGTTCGATCGCGCTGACGGCCGACGGCACCTCGGTGTACATCGGCAATGCCAGCAACAACAGCATGACCGTACTGGCCCGGGACCCGGCAACCGGCCTGCTGACCTTTGTCGAGCGCATCACCGCGGCCAGCATTGCCGCCGATGCCAACAGCGCCGCCCAGCCAACCGGTGACAACGCCACCCGCTACCTGTATGCCACCGATGTGGTGGTGTCGGCGGACGGCCGCTCGGTCTACCTGAACTCCAACGACACGGCCTACCTCACCAGTTTCAGCCGCGACCCGGCCACCGGCAAAGTGACCTTCACCGGCTACATCAACACCCACGACCTGCTGGCCGCCACTGCCATGCGCAACATGGTCCTGTCGCCCGACGGCAGCACGCTCTACGTCGCCACCAACGGCCGCTCGCTGATGGTGTTCAACCGTGACAGCGCAACCGGGCTGCTGACCTTCGACAGCAACATCAGCGGCCTGACCAAGAACAGCGCCTTCCTGGCCGTCAGCCCGGACGGCCAGAACATCTACAGTGGCGTTGCGCTGATCAACAGCGGCCTGGAAATCTTCTCTGCGCGCTACAACGTGCACTGGAACGAAAACACCCCGACCCACGTCGCCGCCGGCATGCAGTTGAGTGACGTCGACTACGAGGCGCTCGGCAGCTACCAGGGCCTGGTCATCACCCTCGCCCGCACCACCAGCGCCAACGCCGCCGACCGTTTCGACTTCAGCGCCGGCAATGGCCTGAGCCTCGACGGCCAGCGCATCCTGCTCGATGGTCAGCAAGTGGCGACTTTCGTGCAAAGCGCCGGCACCCTCACCGTGACCCTGACCGCTGCGGTCAACGGCCAGGTCACCAACCAGATTCTTCACCAGTTGAACTACGTCGCCGGGCCCACCGCCACGGACAAGCAACTGAACCTGACCATTCGCTTCAACGACGGCGTCAAGCAGACCGAGCGTCCAATCGTCGTGCTGGTCAACCACGCGCCACAACTGAGCGAACCCTTCGCCGCGCTGCAACCGATCGAAATCGGCCAGGCCCTGCAGATCACCCTGCCCCTCGACCGTTTCAGTGACAGCGATGGTGACGCCCTGACCTTTACCCTCGACGGCCTGCCCGCCGGCCTGGTGTTCGACCCGCTGACGGGCGAACTGAGCGGCAGCCCTGCCGACGGCACCGTCGGTGTGTACAGGCTGACCTTCACCGCCACCGACGCCCGTGGCGCGCAACAGGTCATCAGCCTCGAACTGGAAGTGCAGGCCCAGCCTGACCAGCGGCCGAGCCTCGGCGGTTCCAGCACCGACCTGGAACTGGTAGAGACCATCGATAACATCGACTACGACTACCGCGCCCTGCTCGCCTCCCGCGACACCCTGCTCAGCAGCGACGGCAAGTACCTCTACGTGGTCAGCGACGGCACCGACTGGGCCGGCGAAAGCACGCCGCACCTGATCGTGTTCAGCCGTGATGACCAGGGCAACCTGACCTTCCTGCAAACCCTCGGTAGCGACAGCGCCAGCCTCACCGGCGCCGAGAAGCTGCTGGTGTCCGCCGACCAGCAATGGCTCTACGTGCTGACTCGCAACGACAGCGACGGCAACGTCCTGGTGTTCTCGCGCAACAGCGACAGCGGCCAGTTGCAACTGGCGTCGAGCTTCTCCAGCAGCGGCCTGGGGGATTTTTCCAGCATCGAGGACATCGTCCAGCAAGGTGACAACCTGTACCTGGCCACCAGCGCCGGCATCCTCCAACTGCGCCAGGCCGCAGACGGCAGCCTCAGCCAGCAGGCGCTCTTCGCCACCTTGCCGGGCCTGGAAAACCCCAGCCACCTGCTGCTGAGCAGCGACGGCCAATACCTGTTGGCCAGCAGCCTGGGCGCCAGCGACTTGCTGGTCAGCCTGCGCATCGGCAGCGACGGCAGCCTCACCGAAGTGGCGCGCGCCGGCCTTGGCGACGGCACCACCCTGCACTCGCTCACCGCCATGACCCAGAGCGCCGATGGTCGCTTCATCTACGCCATCGACCGGGTGGACCAGAGCAACGTCCAGTTGCGCATCCTCGCCCTCGGCAGCGACGGCAACCTGCAACTGCTCGCCAGCCGGGCGGTGGCCAACGACGCCGTTGACCTGGCCCTGAGTGCCGATGGCAGCGCGTTGTTCATCGCTGGCGGCAAGACCCTGACCGGCTACGCCCGCAACAGCAACGGGCTGCTCAACGGCGAGGGTCGCCGCTACGGCAATGACGAAAGCGGCCTGAACGAGCTGACCGGCCTCAGCCTCAGTGCCGATGGCAAGAGCCTCTACCTGGTAGGCGGCAACAACGACGGTGGCAAGCTCTACACCCTGCAACCGGGCCTCACCGGCCTGACCTTCACCGAAGGCGACGGCGCAGTAGCGCTGTTGCCCTCGGCCACTGTCAGCGACCTGCAACTGGACACACTGGGCGACTACAACGGCGCCTCGGTGGAAATCGCCCGCCAGGGCGGTGCCTCCGCCGATGACCTGTTCGGCTTCAGCGAAGGCAACGGCTTTAGCCTGGTCAACGGCGAGCTCTTCAAGGACGGCACGGTCATCGCCACGCTACTGCAACAAGGCGGCAAGCTGACCCTGACCTTCACCGCTACGGTCAGCCAGGCCGATGCCCAGCAGGTGCTGCGTCAACTCGACTACCGCAACGTCAGCCAGGACCCGACCCGTGACGGCGCCCAGGTAAAAATGCAGATGGTCTTCCTCGACGGCGATGGTAACCGCGCGGCGCAGAACATCGGTGTGACCCTGGTCGCCATCAACGACCCCGCAATCCTCGACAGCACCCCGTTGAACCCGACCCTGATCGACCTCGGCGTGCCGGTGAAGCTGTTCGACAAGACCAGCATCGACACCATCGAAGCGGAGCAACTCGTACAGCGGATCATCCTGACTCTGGATGCGACCAAGCAGCATGACGTGATCGTGGTCGGCGACCAGAAGATCTACCTCGACAGCGAAGGCTTCGGCACTCTGCGCGACAACCTGCAATACCAGGTGCGCTACGAGAATGGCACGACCATCCTGACTCTCTTTGCCATGAAACCGGCCGCTGAAGCCGCCGCATTGATCGACAGCCTGGCCTTCTACAACAGCGGCAGCGATAACAGCGGCAGCCGCCAGATCAACCTGGCGATCGACGAATACGTCGAATACGGCGTCCAGGGCGAAACCCTCACCACGCTGGCCAGCGCGGTCACGGTGACCTTCGGGCCGGCGGCGACAAACACCGCGCCGGTGGTGGAAAACAAGGGCGCGGCGGTGCTCTATCGCGAACGCGAGAGTGCCGTGGCACTGGCACCGTCCGCCACCCTGCGCGACGCCCAGATGGACGCCCTCAACGGCGGTCTGGGCAACTACCAGGGCAGCACGCTGGAAGTGACCTTGCTCAACGTCAAAGCCGGCGACACCCTGGGCTTCCAGGAAGGCAACGGTCTGAAGGTGGTGGATGGCAAATTGCTCAAGGGCAACGTGGTCATCGGCAGCGTGGAGAGTGGCAACGGCAAGGTCACCGTGCGCTTCAACGATGATGCCGGGACCATTCCGACCACGGAGGACGTCAATAACGTCCTGCACCAGCTCACCTACGCCAGCACCAGCCACAGCCCGGATGAAGTGCAGCGCTTCACGGTCAGCCTGAGCGACGGTCGCCTGGCCTCGGTGGTGCTGGAAGTACAGATCAAAACCGAATTGTTCAATGACACGCCAGTGGTGGAGGATCATCCCCTGCTGTCCCTCGGCGACTTCAGCGTGACCCGCACCACCGCCAGCCTCGCCGGTCTCGGCGAACTGAGCGGCGCGGCCCTGAGTGCCGACGGCAAGCTGCTCTACCTGGCGGACGCCAAAGGCCACCTGGCCCTGTTCAGTCTTGGCGCCGATGGCCAGGTGACGCTGGTCAGCAACCTGGCGCTGGCCGACGGCTTGACCAGCATCCAGCGCATCAGCCTGAGCAGCGACGGCAAGAACCTCTACGTGTCGGCCAACAACAACGCCCAGTTGCGGGTCTACCAGCGCGATGCCCTGGGTGCGCTGAGCCTGGTGCAAGTGGTGACCACCACCGACGAGATGAACAACGAGATTACCCAGTTCAAGGACCTCGACCTGTCCGCCGACGGCAAGCTGGCGTATGTGGTCGGTGAGTACACCATTGCGGTGTTCAACCGTGGCAGCGACGGCAGCCTGACCCTCAATCGCATCCTGCCCACCTCCGCCTTCGGCGAGCCGTGGCTCTGGCAGCCGTCCGCCCTCAGCGTGCGCGGTGACTACCTGATCGTCACTACCGAGTTCCAAAGGAACGCGGGGGTGATCGTCTATAGCCGCAACAGCAATGGCGAACTGACCCTGGTGACCAACCTGAGCAACGGCGAGGTCGACGCCAACGGGGTGGCAATCACCTTCAAAATCGAACAACTGCAAGTCAGCAGCGATGGCAAGACCCTGTACATCGCCGACGCCAACGGGGTGCAGCGCCTCACCCTCGATACTGCCGGAAAGACCCTGAAAGTCACCGAAACCCTGGCGCTGAAAGACATCAGCGGCCTGCGGCTGTCCGGCGATGGCCGGCTGCTCTACATCAGCCAGGCCGACGGCACGGTGCAGCGCTACAGCACGGTGGAAGGTTTGCAGGCGGCGGGCTCGCTGGCCGCCCTGAACAGCGCCGGGCAACTGCTGCTTGGCAGCGATGGCCGCGCGCTGGTGCTCGGCGACGGGCTGGCGGTGCTGAAAGCCGCCGGCACGGCCGATCCACTGTACAACCGCAGCGGCCAGCCAGTGGCCCTGGCCCCCACCCTGCGCCTGAGCGACTACGAACTGGACGCCGGCAATAACGGTCAGGGCAACTACCAGGGCGCCAGCCTGACCATCCGTCGCGAGTTCGACGGCTCGTCTGCCGACCAGTTCGGCCTGATCGAGGGTAATGGCTTCAGCCTCAAGGACGGCAAGGTGCTGTTCAACGGCGTCGAAGTGGCGCAGCTGGAATCGGCCGGCGGGCAGATGACCCTGAGCATCGACGCCGCGCTTACCACCGCACAGGTCAACAACCTGTTGCGCCAGCTGTCGTTCGCCAACAGCACGGGCAGCGGCGACGAAACCATCAGCCTGATCATCCAGCTCAATGACGGGCAGTCGGACAGTGCGACCTATAGCAGCGGTCTGCGGCTGACCGGGACGGCGGGGACTGTTGATCCCGTGGAGCCTGTTGATCCGGTTGATCCGGTTGACCCAGTGGACCCTGTTGATCCCGTGGACCCGGTCGACCCGGTGGACCCTGTTGATCCCGTGGACCCAGTCGACCCAGTGGACCCTGTTGATCCCGTGGACCCAGTCGACCCAGTGGACCCTGTTGATCCCGTGGACCCGGTCGACCCTGTGGACCCCGTTGATCCGGTGGACCCGGTCGACCCAGTAGATCCAGTGGACCCGGTCGAACCTGTAACCCCCGTCATACCGCCTGTGGTCGACAGGGTCACGCCCGTAGTGCTCCAACAGGGCGACAGTGACCAGGACTGGCCACAACCTGCCGGACAGAGCGGTGCGGGCATCGGTTTGCCGGCAGCAGCGGTTCAACAGCAGGCCCCGGCCAGCGCCGAACAGGTACTGCAACAAACCGAGGAAAGCCGGACCGCCTTCACCGAGGAAAGCCAGGCCATCGCCCGCCTGCCGGAGCCGGACGACCTGCCCGAGCCCGACGACCTGAATACCGTCGCCAGCACGGTCATTACCCTGGATCCGCTGGTGATCGGCAGCGCCGCCGTTCCCCCCGAGATCAATGTGCAGGCCGGCGTCGATGGCGTGGTACAGCTTCCAACGGGGTTGCTGCCAGGCCGCGGCGGTCAGACCCAGGTCAGCCTGCGTCTGGCCAACGGCCTCGACCTGCCGGGCTGGATCCGCTTCGACCCGCGCAGCGGCGAGCTGCGGGTCGATAACCGGCAACTGGCGCGCTTCGGCCAGCTGGAGCTGATGCTGCGCGGGCTGGATGCCCAGGGGCAGCAGGCGTCGATCAAGGTGCAGCTCAGCGCCGAAGGGCAGCACCAGCAAGCTGCCTTGCCTGGTAGCCAGTCGCTGAGCCAGATGCTGGCTGCGCTGTAAGCACCCGGAGGCCGATTCGCGGCCTCATCGCCGGCAAGCCGGCTCCCACAGGTATTGCATGCACCGCACCTTGTGGGAGCAGGCTTGCCGGCGATGAGGCCCGAACCCACACCACCGGCTCCCCGACCTTAAGCAATCTTAATGAACCCGCAATTGCCCAATATTGGGAATGATTCTTATCCTCGCCAGCACCAAGCCGACCGCCCGCCGCTGGTTCGCCGCTTACCATTCGTTCAAGGGAAATAACGTGATCAAGAAGCAACTGCCCGGCTCGCCGAAACGGCTACCGCTGAACCTCGCCGTCGGCTTCATGGCCATGGGCCTGAGTGCATGTGCCATCACCCCCGAGCCGCTGACCCTCGACCAGCAACTCGCCCAGGCCAGCGCCGACCGCAGCCAGATGTTCGACAACCAGGAACCGGTGACCCAGGCCATCGACCTGGACCAGGCCATGGCCCGCGCGGTCAAGTACAACCTGCAACAGCGGCTGGGCCTGATGGAGCGCGCCCTGGAAGACAACCTGCTGGACCAGAGCAGCTTCGACATGTTGCCCAAGCTGGCCGCCCGCGCCGGCTGGCGTGGCCGCGACAACACCCTGGCCTCGTCCAGCGAGTCGATCCGCACCGGCAACCAGTCGCTGGAGCCGTCCACCAGCCAGGACCGCTCGGTGCGCAGCGCCGACCTGCAGATGTCATGGAACGTGCTCGACTTCGGCATCGGCTACTTCGGCGCCAAAGCCCAGGCCAACAAGGTGCTGGCCGCCGAGGAACGCCGCCGTCGGGTGATCGCCGATATCATCCAGCAGGTGCGCAGCGCCTACTGGGAAGCCGCCACCGCCCAGCGCCTGCAACCGCAAGTGCAGCGCGCCCTCACCGACGCCCGCCAGGCACTGGAACAGGCCCGGCAAACCGAACGCCAGCGCCTGCTCGCCCCGGTGGACGCCCTGCGCTACCAGAAAGGCCTGCTGGAGATGGTCCGCCAACTGGAAACCGTCGACGGCGAACTGGCTACCGCCAAGGCGCGCCTGGCCGGTTTGATGAACCTGCCACCGGCAACCCGCTTCGACGTCGTGGTGCCCAGCGATCAACAGCTTCAGGCACCGAACCTGGCCTACCGCCTCGACGACCTGGAAGCCATGGCCATGGTCCGCCGCCCGGAAGTCCGCGAAGAAAGCTACCAGGCGCGCAACGCCGTGCTGGAAACCCGCGCCGCGCTGCTGCGCCTGCTGCCGGGGGCCTCGCTGTTCGTCGGCGGCAACTACGACAGCAATAGCTACACCGCCAACAGCCACTGGGCCGACGCGGGCGTGCAAGTGAGCTGGAACCTGTTCAACGTGCTCGCCTACCCGGCGATCAGCCGCACCGGCGAAGCCCGCGAAGCACTGGGCGAAATGCGCCGCCAGGCGATGCGCATGGCGGTGCTGACCCAGGTCAACGTGGCCTGGCAGCAATACCATCAGGCGACCCAGTTGTTCGAGCGTTCCAATGAGCTGCAACGGATCCAGAACGGCATCCTGTTGCAAACCGAGAACGCCGTGCGCAGCGACGCCCAGACCGTGCTCGAACAAGTGCGCACCAGCACTGAAACCGTCCTCGCCCTGCGCAGCCGCGACCGTAGCTTCGCCCAGTTGCAGACCGCCTACGGCGCGATCTACCAGGCTGCCGGCCTCGACCCGCTGCCGGAGCGTCTGGCCGGGGACAGCGTCGCCGAACTGGCCCGCGCCATCGGCCAGAAAAGCGCGGCCCTGGCCCAAGGCTCGATCCAGGCACCACTGATGGTGCGCTACGCGGTGAGCAGCAGCGACTACGTCACCCCGAAACGACTGCAGCCGGTGAACATGGACCTGTGGAGCAGCGTCGGTTCGCTGCATGGCACCGAAGTGGTCGAGGTCAGCCATGCGCCGGCCCGCCGCTGAAACCTGGCTACTGGCGCTGCTGCTCGGCAGCGCCACGGCCCTGGCCGAGGAGCCTGCGCCATTGCAGGCGCCGCCGGCCAACGCGATCAACGCGCCGGACCTGCGGGTCCAGCTCAGTGCCAGCCAGCGCACGGTGATCTCCAGCGAACTGGCGGGCAAGATCACCGAACTGAAGGTCAAGGAAGGCGACAGCTTCCGCAAGGGCGACCGCCTTGTGGCCTTTGACTGCGCCATTCACCGTGCGCGCCTGGGGCACTCCGGCGCCGCCCAGGAAGCGGCGAACAAGAAGCTCGGGGTGGCGAAGAAGCTTGATCAGTTGCAGTCCATCAGCGTCTCCGACCTCAGCCAGGCCCAGGCCGAACTGAACATGGCGCGGGCGCAGAACGGCGTGAACCAGGTGATGGTGCAGCATTGCAGCATCGCCGCGCCGTTCTCCGGCCGGGTTGCCGAGCGCAAGGTGCAGCCGGGCGAATACGTCGCCGAAGGCAAGGAACTGCTGGCGCTGTATGACGACAGCGCCTTCGAGGTGGAACTGATCGTGCCGTCGCGCTGGATGGCCTGGCTCAAGCCGGGCTACCGCTTCGACGTGCACCTGGAAGAAACCGGTGGCGACTACCCGGCCAGGGTCGAACGGCTGGGCTCGGTGATAGACCCGCTGAGCCAGACCCTCAAAGTCTTCGGCCGCCTCGACGCTCAACCCGGCCAACTGCTGCCGGGCATGAGCGGCACGGCGCGCATCGATCCGCCAGCGGCGCCGCCGACATGAGCGCCGCCCTGCCGACGCCTGCGCTGGCCGGTCTGGTCCAGCTCGAACGCCAGGTCCGCGCCGCCGAGGACATGGCGGCGCTGGGCTTCGTCATGGTCAACGACAGCCGGCGCCTGCTGCCCTATCGCCAGGCGATGCTCTGGGATGCCCGCGAGCAACGGCTGCTGACTCTATCCGGGCTGGCCACGGTGGAAGCCGACGCGCCGTTCAATCACTGGCTCGCCAGCCAGTGCCGCGTCTGGCAGCAGCAACATCCGGGACCGAAACTGGCGCAGTTCAATGCCAGCCAACTGGACGCTGCCGATCAGGCGCAATGGGCCGAATACCTGCCGTCGTGGCTGGTCTGGCTACCGTTGGCGGACCGCCACGGGCAATTGCTCGGCGCCCTGCTGCTGGCCCGCGACCAGGCGCTCGACGGCAACGACGCCAGCCTGCTGCCGCTGATGCAAGACGCTTTCGGTCACGCCTGGGCCAGCCTGCAACCGGCGCGCCAGCGTCCGCTGCAACGCCTGCGCCGTGACCGTCGCTGGTGGCTGGGCGGTGCCGGCGCGTTGCTGGTGATTTTGCTGCTGCCGATCCGCCAGGCCGCCCTCGCCCCGGCGGAAATCGTCGCCCTGCAACCCAGCGTGCTGCGCGCGCCGCTGCAAGGTGTGGTGGAACGCCTGTTGGTGGAACCGAACCAGAGCGTGAACGCCGGCCAGCCGCTGATCCAGCTCGATGCCCGTGAACTGCAAAGCCGCCTGGAAGCCTCGCGCCAGGCCATGGCAATCGCCGAAGGCGAGTTCCGCCAGGCCCAGCAACAGGCCCTCAGTGACGCCCGCAGCAAGGCCGGGCTGGCGGTGCTGCAAGGCCGTCGCGAACAGGCCATGGCCGAAGTGCGCTTTCTCGAACAAAGCCTCGAACGCACACGGATCCTCGCCCCGCACGACGGCGTCGCGCTGTTCGACGACCCGGCGCAATGGCAGGGTCGCCCGGTGTCCCTCGGCGAACAGATCATGCAGGTGGCCGACCCGGCGCACACCCAACTGGAGATCCAGTTGCCGGTCAATGACGCCATCGAATTGCAGAGCGGCGCCGAGGTGCTGCTGTTCCTCAACACCGATCCGGCGGCACCGCTGCAAGGCAGCCTCAAGCGCCTGGGCTACCGCGCCACGGCCACCGCCGAAGGCGGCATGGCCTATCGGCTGAAAGCCGCGTTCAGCGAGGCCGACCCGCGCATCCGCATCGGCCTCAAAGGCACGGCCAAGGTCTACGGCGAACGCACCACGCTGTTCACCTACCTGCTGCGCCGCCCGCTGGCGACCCTGCGCATCTGGTTCGCCCTGTGACCGCCGCCAGCGCCACCCTCGGCGAACTGCGCGAAGAACTGCGCCTGCACCCGGGTCCGCGTGACGCCAGCGGCGCGCCCGGCTGGACCCTGGAAGACCCGGCCAGCGGGCAGTTCTTCCGCCTTGGCTGGGCTGAACTGGAGATCCTCAAGCGCTGGAGCCTGGGCTGCGCGCAACGCATCGCCGAGCAGGTCAGCGCCAGCACTACCCTGCAACTGGACACCCAAGACGTCGAACGCCTGCGCGCCTTCCTGCGCAACAACCACTTGCTGCAATGCCGCGACGACGAAGACCGCGGGCGCCTGCTAGAAGCACTGCACAGCCGCAAGACCGGCTGGGCGCGCTGGCTGCTGAAAAACTACCTGTTCGTGCGCGTACCGCTGCTGCGCCCGGACGCCTTTCTGCAACGCACGTTGCCCTGGGTCGCGCCGTTCTTCAGTCGCACCTTCCTGTTGCTGACCGTCGCCGCCGGCCTGCTCGGCCTGGCCCTGGTGCTGCGCCAGTGGGACACCTTCACCCACACCTTCCTGCACTTCTTCACCTTCCAGGGCGCGGCATTGGCCGGACTGACCCTGATCCTCGCCAAGGTGCTCCACGAACTGGGCCACGCCTACACCTGCAAGCGCTACGGTGCGCGGGTGGCAACCATGGGCGTGGCGCTGCTGGTGATGTGGCCGGTGCTCTACACCGATACGTCCGGCGCCTGGCGCCTGGCCCGTCGTCGTCAGCGCCTGGCCATCGGCGCCGCCGGCATGGCCGCGGAACTGGCCCTGGCCTGCTGGGCCACGCTGCTCTGGAGTTTCCTGCAGGACGGCATGCTGCGCAGCGCCGTGTTTACCCTGGCCAGCACCACCTGGATTCTCACCCTGGCGGTCAACCTCAGCCCGTTCATGCGCTTCGACGGCTACTTCCTGTTGTCCGATCTGCTCGGCGTGCCCAACCTGCAACAACGGGCCTTCGCCCTGACCCGCTGGCGCCTGCGCGAAATGCTGTTCGGCTTCGGCGATGCCGCGCCGGAGCCGTTTTCCTCGGGCTTGCGCAGGCTGCTGATCGGCTACTCCATCGGCACCTGGATCTACCGGTTCTTCCTGTTTCTGGGCATCGCCCTGCTGGTCTACCACTTCGCCTTCAAGCTGCTCGGCCTGCTGCTGTTCGCGGTGGAGATCGGCTATTTCATCCTGATGCCATTGGTCAACGAAGCCCGCCAGTGGTACGCCCGCCGCAAGGACTACCGCATGAACCGCAACAGTGTGATCAGCCTGTCCGCCTGCCTGCTGGCGCTGGTGCTGCTGTGCCTGCCGTGGCGCAGCAGCGTCGAAGCCCCGGCGCTGCTCAAGGCCGCGCAGCAGAGCAGCCTGTACACACCGGTAGCCGCACGGCTGGCGCAGGTGCTGGTACAACCCGGCGACCGCGTGCTGGCCGGGCAGCCGCTGTTCATGCTCGATGCACCGGACCTGCGGCATGAACTGGACAGCGTCGAACGGCGCATCCTGATCCTGCAATGGCAGACCAGCTTCCAGTTGCTCGACCGCGAAAGCGCTGCCGGATTGGGCGTGGTGCGCCAGGAACTGACTGCCGCGCAACAGCGCCAGCAGGTGCTGCGCCAGCAATGGCAGGAACTCACCGTGCGTGCGGCGTTTGCCGGCGAGGTCCGCGAAGTGGCCGAACCGCTGGCCGTCGGCGAATGGCTGCCCGCGGGGCAATGGCTGGGCACACTGGTGGGGGGAACTGGCCAGCAGGTCGAGGCGTTTGTCGAAGAACATGACTTGCACCGCCTGCCACCGGACAGCCGCGGCTGGTTCTACCCCGAGACCTTCAGCCGCGCCGCGCGGCCGGTGCAACTCGAACACCTGGCGCAGACCGCCAGCCGCCGCCTCGGCTCGGCCCCGGAACTCGCCTCACCCTACCAGGGCAGCATCGCCGCCAGCCTCGACGGCAACGAACCGCCCAAGCCCGAACAAGCGCTGTACCGGGCGACGCTGAAGGTGAGTGGTGATGCGCCGGAGAACGCCATGGTCCTGCGGGGTACGGTGGTGCTGGAAGGTGAGCGGCAGAGCCTGTTGTGGCGGGGGGTGAATAATCTGGTGGCGGTGGTGATTCGGGAGTCGGCGTTCTGAGTTTTGCGCATCGCGAGCAAGCTCGCTCCTACAGTTCACACACACACCTGTAGGAGCGAGCTTGCTCGCGATGCGGGGACTCAACTCTCTGACCTTAAGCGATCTTAATAGAGCCACGATTGTCCCCCTCCCACCCCGCTGCGCATCATTCCCGGCACAGTCACCTTCGATGGAATGCCCGATGAATGCTCCCGCCGTTTCCGCCCCCTCCCCCAGCCGTTGCAAACGCCTGAAAGCCGCCAGCAGTAGCGACCACGACAGCGTTGACGCACTGGTCATGGCCGCGCAGCCATTCGCCAGCCGCGAGCGCTACGCGCTGTTCCTGCAGCTGCAACACCGTTTTCACGGCAGCCTGCTGGGGCTGTACCGCGATAGCGACCTGAACGCGCAACTGCCCGGCCTGGAACTGCTGTCGCGTTTTGCAGCGGTGGAATCGGACCTGCGTGACCTCGGCCTGGAAACACCCGCCGCGCCGGCGTTGGTGGAACTGGCGCACCCGGCTGAAGCCCTGGGCTGGCTGTATTGCAGTGAAGGCTCGAACCTGGGTGCGGCGTTTCTGTTCAAGGAGACCCAGCGCCTGGGCCTGGACGGCGAGCAAGGCGCCCGCCACCTGGCCGCCCACCCGGACGGCCGCGCGCCGCACTGGCGGCAGTTCGTTGCGCTGGTGGATGCGCTGGAGCTGAGTAGCGAGGAAGAGGCTCATGCGGTGAAGGGTGCGATCAATGCGTTCGATGCCTATCGCGGGCATCTGCGGGCGGTGTTTGGTTAAGAGGATTGAGCGCCGCTTGCGCGGCGCATCGCTGCGGTTCGGCGCCAAACCCTCAAGCCGGCCGCAAAATCAACACCGCCAACGGCGGCAGGTTCAACGCCAGCGAAATCGGCTGGCCATGACTCGGCAGCGCCTGCCCGACCACCGCCCCTTCATTGCCGTAGTTGGTACCGGCATAGCGCTGCGAATCGCTGTTGAATACCTCATCCCAACGCTCGCCGAACGGCACACCAATGCGGTAGCCCTCGCGAGGAATCGGGGTGAAGTTGGCGACCACCAGCAGCGGCTCACCACTGGCACTCCAGCGCAACCACGCATAGACGCTGTTGTGTGCATCATCGCCAATCAGCCACTGGAAACCCTGGGGCGCGCAATCCTGCTGGTGCAGGGCCGGCTCTTCGCGGTACAGGCGGTTGAGGTCGCCGACCAGGCGCTGCACCCCAAGGTGTTCGCTGTACTGCAGCAGGTACCAGTCGAGTTCACTGTCGTGGTTCCACTCGCGCCACTGGCCAAACTCGCAACCCATGAACAACAGCTTCTTGCCCGGATGGCACCACATGAACGCCAGGTAGGCGCGCAGGTTGGCGAATTTCTGCCAGCGGTCGCCGGGCATCTTGTCGATCAGCGAGTGCTTGCCATGTACCACTTCGTCATGGGAAATCGGCAGGATGAAATGCTCGGAGTACGCATAGATCAGGCCGAAGCTCATTTCGTTGTGGTGGTGCTGGCGATGGATCGGGTCATTCTGGATGTAGTGCAGTGTGTCGTGCATCCAGCCCATGTTCCATTTGTAGGAGAAGCCCAGCCCGCCCTGCTGCACCGGCTGGCTGACGCCGGGCCACGCGGTGGATTCCTCGGCGATGACCAGCGCACCCGGCACTTCGACCGCCACCACCTCGTTGAGGTGACGCAGGAAGTCGATGGCTTCAAGGTTCTCGCGGCCGCCGTGGCGGTTCGGCACCCATTCGCCGGCCTTGCGCGAATAATCGCGGTAGAGCATCGAGGCCACCGCGTCGACCCGTAGTCCGTCGATATGGAATTCCCGCAGCCAGTGCAGCGCCGAAGCCAGCATGAAACCGTGCACTTCGGTGCGGCCGAGGTTATAGATCAGGGTGTCCCAGTCCTGGTGGAAGCCTTCCAGCGGATTTTCGTATTCGTACAGCGCGGTGCCGTCGAAGCGGCTCAGGCCGTGGCTGTCGGTAGGGAAATGCGCCGGCACCCAGTCGAGGATCACGCCGATGCTGGCCTGGTGGCAGGCATCGATGAATGCGGCGAAATCCTCCGCCGAGCCGTAACGCGCCGTGGGTGCGAACATCGACAGCGGCTGATAGCCCCACGAGCCACCGAACGGGTGCTCCATGATCGGCATCAGTTCGATATGGGTGAAGCCCATTTCCTGGATGTACGGCACCAGACGCTCGGCCAGCTCACGCCAGTTGAAGAACCGGCTGACCTCGCCGACCTCGTCCAGCTCGCACTGCCAGGAGCCGGCATGCAGTTCGTAGATCGACAACGGCGCGTTGCTGCGCTGACGCGCTTCTCGCTCCTGCAGCCATTGCTGGTCGCGCCATTGGTGCCCCAACGGGCCGGCCACTTTCGAGGCGGTGCTGGGCGGCAATTCGGTCGCCCGGGCCAACGGGTCGGCCTTGAGCGGCAGCACGCCGTCCTGGCCGAGCACTTCGTATTTGTAGGTTTCACCAGCGCCCAGGCGCGGAATGAACAACTCCCAGACCCCGCTGGCATGGCGCAGGCGCATCGGATGACGACGGCCATCCCAGTTGTTGAAGGCGCCCACCACCGAGACGCGCCGGGCATTCGGCGCCCATACCGAGAACCGCACGCCATGCACGCCATTGGCCTCGATCGGCTGCGCGCCAAGGCGGTTAGCGAGGTCACGGTGATTGCCCTCGCTGAACAGGTAAAGGTCCATATCGCCCAGTTGCGGACCAAAGTTGTAGGGGTCTTCGGTGACCTGCTCGCCCCCGGCCCAGCGGATGCGCCAGAGGTAATCGCCCGGTGGCTGGGTGAAGTGTGCGATGAACAGTCCTGGCACGCTTCCCTGCTCCAGCTCGGCGAGTTCCGCGCCATTGCCGCGGCTCAGCGCATGTACGCTCAGCGCATCGGGCAAATAGGCGCGCAACCAGGTGCCTCCCGCACCATCGCCGTGCGCACCGAGCACCGAAAATGGGTCGCTGTGCCGGGCATTCACCAGATCATCGACATCGGTACGACTCAGCCCGCCATGTTCCCGCTTGTGCACGCTCATCTACTGCTCTCCCCAGGTACTGACAAGCCCGTGCAGACCATGCAAGGGCACGGCCAACCAGCTCGGGCGGTTTTCGGCTTCATAGGCAATTTCGTAGGCAGCCTTCTCCAGGCTGAACAGTTCCAACGCCGCCTGCTCGCCGCCGTCTTGCGCCCAGGCATGGGGAAGACTGGCGGTGGCCAGGCCGTAGGCCTGGACGAAGGCGTGGCGTGACTGATGCAGGTAGCGGCGGGCGACACGTTGCCGCGCCTGCACATTGTCGGGCAGCGCGCCAGCTCCCGCCGCGCCGCGCAGCGCCATCGCAGCAGCATAGTCGAAGGAACGCAGCACGCCGCTGACGTCCTTGTAGGGGCTGTGCCGGGCCCGACGCTCGTCCAGCGGCCGCGCCGGCTCGCCCTCGAAATCGATCAGGTAGGCATCACCCTGCACCACCAGCACCTGGCCCAGGTGCAGGTCACCATGCACGCGCATCACCAGGCCGCCTTCGGCCTGCTGGGCCAGTTGGCCGACTTCGCGCAGCAGGCCTTCGCGCTGCTGTTCGAGGTCGGCGACCAGGGCCTGGCTTTCGCCGTCGAGCTGGTCACGGTGCTGCACCAGCAGGTCCAGCGCGGTGCGCAGTTGCTCGGCGATCTGCTCGCCCCAGCGCTGGCTGTCCTGGCCATCACTGACGCGAGTCTGGAACGCCGGGTCGTCGCTGGGCAATGCCAGGGCCTGGTGCATTTCACCCAGGCGCTGGCCGAGCAATGCCGCGAAGACGGTGAGGTCTTCCAGCGCGTCAGCGTGGCCTTCGCCGCGCAGTTGCGGGGCATCCATTTCATCGCGCACGGCGCGTTCGAGGTTGTTCTGGGTCCAGTCCCAGGCATCACCCTGGTTGCTCAGGTAACCCTGGGCAATCGCCAGCAGGTGCGGTTCGCCGGACGCATCGACGCGACTCAACCAGCCCAACAATGGCGAAATATTGGCGAAGCCGACGGCGGTCAGGTAGGCGCCCATTTCCAGTTCCGGGTGGATCCCGCCGTTGACCCGGCGAATCAGCTTGAGTACCAGCTTGCCGCCGACCACCACCGAGCTGTTGGACTGCTCGGCGGACAGGTAGCGCACCTCGGCGTCAGCGCCCAGGTTCAGTTCCGCCAGTTGCGGGGTGGATTCGAATTGCAGTTCGCCGTCGCTGCCCGCCAGCCGGGTGTGCTGGGCGAAACCGTCGAGCAGGCCGCGAACGAAGGTCTCCAGGCTGAAGCCATCGGTGATGAAGCCGACCTGACGGCCACGGCGCACCCGCGCAAGGGCCAGTTGCTGCGGCAACGCGGTATGAATCTGCTCCTCGCCGATCAGGCCGAACGGCAGGAAGTAACGGCGCCGCTGGCCACCGCTGTCCACCTCGATCTCACTGAGCAAGACCGGGCTGGTGGGCGAGCCGAAACGCACGCCGTAGGCGATCTGCACCTGATCGATGGCCGCGTCCTTGCCGGCGAACCAGCGCCGTTTGGGCAGGTACTGCGGCAGGATGCTCTGTTCCAGTGTGCCGCGCGCCGGAGCGTCGAGCAGTTCCTCCATGCGTTGCTTCAACACCAGGGTGGTGAACTCCGGCAGCGGTTGCGCAGCTTCCACGTGCCAACTGGGCATGCTGTCCTTCGGCGCCAGCAGGAACCAATAGAAGCCGTACGGCGCCAGGGTCAGCATGAACGGCAAGTGGCCGATCGGCGGGAAGGCACAGCCGCCGAGCATTTCCACCGGCACCCGGTCGACCCACGGCGCCAGGTCCAGCTCCACCGCCTGGGCGGCGCGGGACACGTTGGCCACGCACAGCACGGTTTCGCTGACGCCATCGGGTCCTGTGAACTCGCGCAGGTAGGCAAGAATGCGGCGGTTGTTCGGCGCGAGCATTTTCAGGGTGCCGCGACCGAAGGCCTTCTGCTGCTTGCGCACCGCCAGCAAGCGACGGTTCCAGTTCAATAATGAGTGCGGGTCTTCGGCCTGCGACTCGACGTTGACCGTCTGGTAACCGTACTGCGGGTCCATGATCGGCGGCAATACCAGCCGCGCCGGATCGGCGCGGGAGAACCCGCCGTTACGGTCCAGCGACCACTGCATCGGCGTGCGCACGCCATCGCGGTCACCGAGGTAGATGTTGTCGCCCATGCCGATTTCGTCGCCGTAGTACAGGGTCGGCGTGCCGGGCATCGACAGCAGCAGGCTGGTCAGCAGCTCGACGCGGCGGCGGTCGCGCTGCATCAGCGGCGCCAGACGCCGGCGGATGCCGAGGTTGATCCGCGCCCGGCGGTCCTCGGCATAGTAGTTCCACAGGTAATCGCGCTCACGGTCGGTGACCATTTCCAGGGTCAGCTCATCATGGTTGCGCAGGAAAATCGCCCACTGGCAGTTCTCCGGGATTTCCGGGGTCTGGCGCAGGATATCGGTGATCGGGAAACGGTCTTCCTGGGCCAGCGCCATGTACATGCGCGGCATCAGCGGGAAGTGGAAGGCCATGTGGCATTCGTCGCCCTTGCCTTCGCCGAAATACAACTGGGTGTCTTCCGGCCATTGGTTGGCCTCGGCCAGGAGCATGCGATCGGGATAGTTGGCGTCGATTTCGGCGCGGATCTGCTTCAGGACCTGATGGGTTTCCGGCAGGTTCTCGTTGTTGGTGCCATCACGCTCGATCAGGTACGGAATGGCGTCCAGGCGCAGGCCGTCGACGCCGAGGTCGAGCCAGAACCGCATAACGTCGATCACCGCCTTCATCACTTGCGGGTTATCGAAGTTCAGGTCCGGCTGATGCGAGTAGAAGCGGTGCCAGAAGTACTGGCCGGCGACCGGATCCCAGGTCCAGTTGGACTTTTCCGTGTCGAGGAAGATGATCCGCGTGCCGTCGTATTTCTGGTCGCTGTCGGACCACACATAGAAATCCCTCGCCTTGGAGCCGCGCTTGGCGTGCCGTGCCCGCTGGAACCACGGGTGCTGGTCGGAGGTGTGGTTGATGACCAGCTCGGTGATCACCCGCAGGTTGCGTTTATGCGCCTCGGCGATGAAGCGGCGGACATCGGCCAGGGTGCCGTAGTCGCTGTGCACCGCCTTGTAGGCCGCGATGTCGTAACCATCATCGCGGCGCGGCGAGGGGTAGAACGGCAGCAGCCAGAGAGTGTTCACCCCCAGGTCCGCGATGTAGTCGAGCTTGGCCAGCAGGCCGGGAAAATCGCCGATACCGTCGTTGTTGGAGTCGAAAAAGGATTTGATGTGGATCTGGTAGATGATCGCGTCCTTGTACCAGAGGGGATCATCAATGAAGGCCGCGGGACGGTTTTTTCTCGCCATGGTCGGTTCCCTTTCTAGTTCGCTTTGTCCAGACGCCAGATACCGAACGGCAGGTGCCAGGGCTCGATACGCATCCACTGGGTCTTGCCGTGCCAGTTCCAGCGGTGGCCGGTCATCAGGTCTTCGCCGCGGGTGGTGGCGTTGTCATCCAGCCCCAGTTCCCATAGCGGCAATTCGAAGTGCGCTTCCTGGGCGTTGTGCGGATCAAGGCTGACCGCCACCAGAATGAAGCCCTCGCCATCGGGATCGGGCTTGCCGAAATAGACGATGTTGTCGTTCCACGCGTTGTAGAAGCGCACGCCCAAGTGACTTTGCAGCGCCGGTTGCTGGCGGCGGATGCGGTTGAGCTGGGCGATCTCGGCAACGATGTTGCCGGGCTGGGTGAAGTCGCGCGGACGGATCTCGTATTTCTCCGAGTCCAGGTACTCCTCCTTGCCGGGGATCGGCGTCGCTTCGCACAGTTCAAAGCCCGAGTACATGCCCCACACGCCCGAACCCATGGTCGCCAGGGCGGCGCGGATGAGGAAGCCGGCGCGCCCGCTGTGGTGCAGGAAGAACGGGTTGATGTCCGGGGTGTTGACGAAGAAGTTGGGCCGGTAACACAGCGACCACGGCGGTTGGTCGAGGGTCTGGAAATATTCTTCGATCTCGGCCTTGGTATTGCGCCAGGTGAAATAGGTGTAGCTCTGGCTGAAACCGACCTTGCCCAGCCGCGCCATCATCCCCGGCTTGGTGAAGGCCTCGGCGAGGAAAATCACCTCCGGGTGGCGGCCGCGAATGTCGGCGATCAGCCATTGCCAGAACGGCAGCGGTTTGGTGTGCGGGTTGTCGACGCGAAATTGCGTCACGCCCTCTTCCACCCAGCCCAGCACCACATCGCGCAGCGCCAGCCACAGCGAGGGGATGGCGTCGGGCGCGTAGAAATCGACGTTGACGATGTCCTGGTATTTCTTCGGCGGGTTTTCCGCGTAACGAATGCTGCCGTCCGGGCGCCAGGAGAACCAGCCGGGATGCTCCTTGAGCCAGGGATGGTCCTGGGAGCACTGGATGGCGAAGTCGAGGGCGATCTCCAGGCCATGCTCGGCGGCGGCGGCCACCAACCGGCGGAAATCCTCGCGGCTGCCCAATTGCGGATGGATGGCGTCATGGCCGCCGTCGGCGCTGCCGATGGCATAGGGACTGCCGGGATCGTCGGCCGCGGCCTGCAGGGCATTGTTGCGGCCCTTGCGAAACTGCTTGCCGATGGGATGGATGGGCGGGAAATACAGCACGTCGAAGCCCATGTCGCGGATCATCGGCAGGCGTTCGTGCACGTCATTGAAGGTGCCGTGGCGCTGTGGATCGTCGGTGATCGAGCGCGGGAACAACTCGTACCAACTGGCGAACACCGCCCGCTCGCGCTCCACTTCCAGAGGGAATTCCGGGCTGCGGCTGAGGTAACTGCGCGGTTCGGCCTGGGCCATCAGCACCCGCGTGGGGGACGCCATCAGCAGTTCCACCTGAGCCTGCGCCGATAGCCCTTTGCGCAGGCGCTTGGCGATCGTCAGCAGTTGTTCGCGCAGCGGGCCGGCGCTGCGTTCGGCGCCGTGCTCCAGATGCAGGCGGCCTTCCTTCAGTTCTAGGGCGATATCCACGCCGGCGCTGAATTTCTTCTCCAGATCGTGACAAAAGGTGGCGTAGCCATCGATCCACGCCTCGATCAGGAACAGGTGCCGGCCCACCTCGTTGATGCGGAACGCCGCTTGCCAGCGGTCATTGCCCAGCGCCACCATCGGGATGCTGTGCCAGCGCCGGCTGCGGGCCTGGCGCCAGTTGAGGGTGACCGCCAGCACGTCATGGCCATCGGCGAACACCGAACTGTTCACCGTCACCGTCTTGCCCACTTCGGTCTTGACCGGAAACAGCCCGGCATCGAGCACGGGACTGGTGTTCTCGATCACCACACGCGGCAGCAACAGGGCCTGGGACAGGCTCAGGGGTTCGTCGGCGGGGCTGTCGCCACCGGCCATTCGCTCGGTTTCGAAAGGCTCATTGCGGGTCATCGAACATCGCTCCGTTACGGCTGGCGGTAATGGTTCAGAGCAATGGCTGGCGCGGGGGTTCAATAAAAAGTGAGCGATGCCGGGAGTGCGAGGTCGAAGCCTTGAACGTCGCAATCAACGTCCCTTCGAGGTGAGGCCAATGAATATCCCTATCCCGGCAGAAACGCCCGATCCGAACATCGACGACCCGAACCTGCCACCACCGGATCCGGTACAGGAGCCCGAAGGCGTACCGGTCAAACCAACCGTTCCGCCTACCGTCGGCGACCCGCCCAATGAAGAGCCTCCGGTGAAAGGCCAAGCATAGACGGCTTGCCACGTCGTGCCCGGGGATTTTTCCGGGCGTTGGCGTGGCCTTCGGCTCAGTGCAAAAAGCCCAGCAGCAAGGTGGCAAGAATCACCGTCGAAGCACCGCCGATCCGCGTGGAAATCTGCGCGAACGGCATCAGTGACATGCGGTTGGAAGCTGACAGGATCGCCACGTCCCCGGTGCCACCCAACCCGCTGTGGCAGCACGTGACGATCGCCGACTCGATCGGGAACATCTTCAGCAGGTTGCCGATCAGGAAACCCGCCAGAGTCATGGCGATCACCACCGAGGCGCAGACCACCACATAGCCCGGCGAGAACACCTTGACCACACTGTCCAGCGGCACATACAGCATGCCGAGGCCGATCATCACCGGCCAGATGAACGCCGTGGACACCAGCTTGTAGAACGACTTGCTGCCCTCCTCCAGCCGTGCCGGCAGCACTTGCAGGTATTTGAACAGCACCGCCACCAGAATCATCATCACCGGCCCCGGTATGTGCACCACCTTCTCCAGCAGGCCGCCGAGGACGAAGAAGGCGCAGATCACCAGCACTCCCGCGCCCATGTAGCGCATGTCGATGCCCTGGCTTTTGTCTTCCGGCTCGCGGAAGCGGTCGTTCTCTTCCCGGGCGCGGATTAGCATGCCGTCGCCATTCATTTCCGGCCGACGCAGGGCCAGGCGCGCCAGCACCCCGGCACAGATGATCGCGACAATATTGCCCACCACCGCCGCCGGAACCAGTTGCGCCACGTACTGGTCGGGGCTGCCGCCGAGAATCGCCGAGTAAGCCAGCGACAACGGCAGGATGCCTTCGCCGATGCCGCCGCCAATGATCGGCACGATGATGAAAAAGAACGTGTGGTAGACGCTGTAGCCAAACAGCGAGCCTACCACCAGGCCAACACCCACTGCGGCCAGCGTGCCGACCAGCAGCGGTACGAACATGCGCACCATGCCTTGGACCAGGATGAAGCGGTTCATGCCGAGAATGCTGCCCACCACCAGGCTCGCGATGACGAAATAAAGGAAATTGGCGTCCTTCATCAGCATCCTGGTCGCGTCGATGGTGGTGCTGCCGAAGAAGCCGTAGAACACCAGCACCGACGGCAGCATCAGGCACAGAATCGCGCCGCCGCCGATTTCCTTGAGTATCGGCAGGCGTTGGCCAACCTGACCGAAGAACATGCCCAAGGTCATGATCACCGCCAGACCGCCGATCATGGTTTTTGGCAACAGGCCAAAGTGTGCGGACAGAAACACCGTCAGGGCGATACCGATGAAGTACGGCAACGGGATCACGCCGATTTCATAACGCAGCAGTCGGCGCAACGAGGAGGTGGCAGTGTCGGCAGGCGCCACCGGGGAATCGGAAACCAGGCTCATGGTCGTTCCTCTATTTGTTGTTGTAGGAGGAGTAGCGACGCTGCCGAATCTGTGGCCCGGAGCGTCGATAAGGAATGCTATCCTTCGCGTTTAGTGGAATAAACGTGCAAACCATAAGAGCCATGAACACACTTCGTATCGAATCTCCGTTACCCGAAGACCTCCGTGTGTTCCTCACGGTGATCCGCAAATCCAGTTTCGCCGGGGCCGCCGATGAGTTGGGCCAATCGCCCGCCTATGTCAGCAAGCGCATTCGCATCCTTGAAGAAACCCTGGGTACCCGCCTCTTGCACCGCACCACCCGGCGTATCGCCCTGACCGAAGCCGGCGAGCGCACCCAGCGCTGGGCGGTGCGCATTCTCGATGATCTGGACGACTTCGTCGGCGAGCTGACCGAAGCACGCAAGGCGCCGCGGGGCATGCTGCATATCTGCAGCAGCTTCGGTTTCGGTCGTAACCATGTGGCCCCGGCGATTGCCGGGCTCAGCTCCACCTACCCTGACCTGGAAGTGCGTCTGGACGTGTTCGATCGGGTGGTGGATATCGTCGCCGAAGGCTTCGACCTGGAAATCCGCGTCGGCGACGACATCCCGGGGCAACACATCAGCCGCAAGCTGGTAAGCAACCGTCGGGTGCTGTGCGCCACCCCGGAATACCTTGCCGCCCGCGGCGCGCCAAACACCCTCAAGGACCTGGCCGACCACGACTGCCTGGTGCTCAAGGAACGCAACAACCCCTTCGGCGTCTGGCACCTGGAAAGCGCTGGGCGCGAAGAAGCGGTTCGGGTCAGCGGGCCGTTATCATCGAACAACGGCGAGATCGTCCTGCAATGGGCACTGGGTGGCAAAGGCATCCTGCTGCGCTCGCTATGGGACGTGCGACCGCTGCTGGAACAAGGGAAGCTGGTTCAGGTGCTGCACGATTACACCCAGAGCGCCAACGTCTGGGCGGTGTACCCGACGCGACTATCGGACTCGGCTAAATTGCGGGTGTGCGTGGAATTCCTGGAACGGTATCTACGGGATCGGCCATGAGCTGACGCCGCCACTGGCCACCTGCTGCTGCGAAAAAACAAGCGCAACGCTACCGTCCGGCGGCAACCCCGGAATGATTGAACGTCATCGAAGGTCTACCGAGTCAGGTAGCGCCTGTTGCGGGAAGGGTTCGATCATGCGCCTCATGCTGAATGCCATCTGCTTGACCATCACGCTTGTGCTCAGCGCCACCGCCGGTGCGGCCGACCCCGCCGTTGCCGCCAAGGCGGAAGAGAAAGCCGAAGCGCTGGAGCACGCGGTCGCGACGCAGGCTGCTCCTGCCAAACCGGCCCCCAGCGAGACCATCACCGCTACCGAAGCCAAGGCGGTGGACCCGCAAGGCGCCGCGCCCCTCGACGACACCCTGACCTGCCTGGCCCGGACCATCTATTGGGAATCCAAGGGCGCCAGCAGCGCCGACATGCAGGCGGTGGCCAATGTGGTGCTCAACCGCGTCGGGCACGACGGGTTCCCCGACACTGTCTGCGCGGTGGTCAAGGACGGCTCGGAGCGCCATGCGTGCCAGTTCTCCTGGTGGTGCGACGGCCGCGCCGACCAGATCAAGGAAGACGACGAATACCTCCAGGCCAAGGAAGTCGCCCGCCAGGTACTCAACCGTCAACTGCCGGACAACAGCCGCGGCGCCCTTTACTTCCACGACCGCAATGTCTCCCCCGATTGGTCGAAAACCTTCCTCAGAACCGCACAGACCGGCAAATTCGTCTTTTACCGACCCAAGAATGGCGCCGCCCGTTAATAGCGATGCGGAACCCTGAAGGCCCTGGGCCAGACAAAGACGACACGCGCACGTCATATCTGGCTACCATGCACGCCATACGGCAACCATTCCCCAAGTGACCGGGGAGCACCGGCCGACCATGACCGCGGACCGCCGGATTTACTGCAAGACGTGCCACACCGGGCCTTCCAGCATGCCCCGTGGCGCCAGATCAAGGGAGATTCAAATGCGCGTCAGCTCATCCATCCTGCGTATCGCCATGTTCTGCCTGGCCCCGCTGTTCGCCAGTCAGGCCGTGGCAAGCGAGGAGACGCAACTGATCGATGCGATCAACAGTTTTCGCAACCAGCCTCAACACTGCGCAGGCCAGGCCTCACTGGAACTGCCGCCACTGGCCAGTGATCCGCGCCTGATCCTGTCGGTCACCGGCATGGGCGACCTGCAACAGCAACTGACCCGGGCCACTTACCCCATGGTCAATGTCCAGGCCATCAGCCTGTCCGGCCCGCGGGATGCGGCGGCCGCCATGCAGGCGATACGCGAGAGTTTCTGCCAGGTGGTGCTCGACCCGCAGTTCGTCGATATCGGCGTGAGCCGCGTGGACCGCGAATGGCGCATCGTCGTTGCCCGGCCACTGCTCAGCGCGCGCCTGGGCGACTGGCAGAGTGAAGGCCAGCAACTGCTCGAAGCGATCAACAGTGCCCGCGCCCAACCTCGCCAGTGCGGCAGCCAGGCGATGGCCGCCACCAGCCCGCTGGCTTGGAACGCCACTCTGGCCGGGGTCGCCCAGAGTCACAGCCGGGCCATGGCCAACCAGAATTTCTTCGACCATATCGACCGCGACGGCCGCACCCCCGGCGACCGCGCCGAACTGGCCGGCTACAACGGCCAGCGCATCAGCGAGAACATCGCCGCCGGCCTCGACAGCCCGCGCAAAGTACTCGAAGGCTGGCTGGCCAGCCCCGGCCACTGCGCCAACCTGATGAACCCGGCCCTGCGTGAACTCGGCGCGGCGTATGCCACCGACCCGAAAAGCGACGCGGGAATCTATTGGACTGCGTTGTTCGGCACGCCATAGGCCGTGCGCCCACCTGTTATTTTTGTCAGTTAACGGAAATCGCCTAACAGTGCACTCTTGACCCCATGCCTACCGGACATGGAGCAAGGACATGCAGGATCAGACGCCCGCTATCACGCCGCCCGCCCTACCCAAGGGCGGCGGCGCAATCCAGAGTCTCGGCGGTGGCTGGGGCGGTGCCGGAAGCAGCGGTGCCGGCTCCTTCGAGATTCCCTTGCCGCTCTCGCCGGGGCGTGGCTACGCCCCGGTACTTTCGCTGAACTACCAAAGCACGGTCAGCAATGGCGTGTTCGGCATGGGCTGGAGCCTCTCGGTGGGCTGCGTTGCCCGGCGCACCAGCAAAGGCGTGCCGCACTACACCGACGACGACATGATCGTCGGCCCCGATGGCCAGCCCTGGCTGGTGGAGCGCGATGACAGCGGCACACCGCTGTTCAGCGAAACCGACAGCTACCGTGGCTTGACGCTGGATCGACGCTATCAGGTCATCCGCCATTTTCCGCGAATCGAGGGCGCCTTCGAGCGCATCGAACACTGGCGCGCGGACCACGGCGATCCTGGTTTCTGGCTGGTCCACGGGGCTGACGGCAGCCTGCACCTGTACGGGCGAAACCCTGCCTCGCGCCACTGCGATCCGGACGATCCTCATCGGGTCGGCGAATGGCTGCTGGAAGAAAGCATGAACGCCCACGGCGAGCACATCCTCTACCAGTACAAGGCCGAGGATCTGGCCGGGCTCGCGCCGGACACGCCGCGTGACTTCCGCGCCCGCCGTTACCTGAGCCGAGTACGTTACGGCAACGCCGAGGCCCATCCGTGGCTGTACCTGTGGCAGCCGGACGACATCGAGCGCCAGCAATGGCACTTCGACCTACTGCTGGACCATGGTGAACGCCCGGGCGGCATCGACGATACGCCAGACTACGCCCCGACCACACCCTGGCCGGTGCGCAGTGACCCACACAGCACCTTCGCCTATGGTTTCGAACTGGGCACGCTGCGCCTGTGCCGCCAATTGCTGATGTTCCATCATTTCCCCGACGAGCTGGGCCCGGACCCGGTGCTGGTGTCCCGCCTGCTGCTCGACTATCAGACTACCGATCTGTCCTACAGCCTGCTCACTAGCGCACACCAACAAGGCTGGGCCGCCAACGGTCAGCGCAGCAGCCTGCCGCCACTGGACTTCAGCTACAGCGCCTTTGACAACCAGTCCGGCCCCACATTCAGCGAATTCCCGGCCATGCCGGGCCTCAACGACGGCGAGCGCTACCAATTGGTCGACCTGTATGGCGAAGGGTTGCCCGGCGTGCTGCACGGCAATGATCAGGGCTGGTATTACCGTGAACCCCTGCGCCGCGAAGAGGACGACAATCCCGATGCCGTGACCTACGGCGACTGGACCCTCCTGCCGCGCATCCCGCTGGCCGACCGCTCGCGCCCGGTGCGCCAGCACCTGACCGACATGACCGGCGACGGCCGACTCGACTGGTGCGTCAGCGCGCCAGGGCTGAACGGCTTTTTCACCCTCAATCCGGACCGTAGTTGGTCAACCTTCGTGCCGTTTGCCGCAGTACCCAGCGAGGTGCTGCATCCCTTGGCGCAACTGGCGGACCTGGGCGGCGGCGGCCTCCGCGACCTGGCATTGATCGGCCCGCATAGCGTGCGGCTGTATCCGTCACGCCGCGAACAGGGGTACGGCCAGGGCCTGGAGGTCGAACACCGCGACGGCGACCTGCCATTGATCGGCGACAGCCGCGCCGAACTGGTGGCCTTCAGCGATGTGCTCGGCAGCGGCCAGCAACATCTGGTTCGCATTCGCCACGATGAAGTGCGTTGCTGGCCGAACCTTGGCCGCGGGCGCTTCGGCAAGGGCTTTCACCTCGCCAGCCTGCCCTTCAGCCACAGCGAATTCGATGCCGCGCGCCTGCTCCTGGCCGACCTGGACGGTTCCGGCGCCAGCGACCTGCTGTACCTGCACAGCGACGGCGTACAGGTGTTCATGAATCGCTGTGGCTCCGGCTTCGAAGCCCCGGTTATGCAGCCCTGGCCGGACGGCGTGCGCTACGACCGCCTGTGCCAGGTCAGCGCCGCTGACCTGCAAGGGCTCGGCTGTGCCAGCCTGGTGTTGACGGTGCCGCACATCAATCCTCGCCACTGGCGACTGGACTTCAACACCCGCAAGCCCTACCTGCTGCAGTGCACTGACAACCACATGGGCGCGGTCGGCTGCGTCGAATACCGCAGTTCGGCGCAGGAATGGCTGGACGAAAAGCAGGAGCGGCGTCAGGCCGGCGATTCGCCGGTCAGCCAGTTGCCCTTCGCCCTGCACCTGGTGACGCGGCAGAGCCAGTTCGACGAGATCACCGGCAATCGTCTGGTCCAGTGCATGCGCTACCGGGGTGGCTATTACGACAGCCACGAGCGCGAGATGCGCGGCTTCGCCCTGCTGCTGCAAACCGACAGCGAGAGTGCCCGGGGCAACGACGATGCACACTTCACCGCACCCCTGCTGAGCAAGACCTGGTTTCACACCGGCGAATACCCCGCGCCGGCACTCGACACCTTCTGGCAGGACAATGAAGCCCCCTCGCTCGGCACCGACCTGCTCAGCCGGTTCGACACCCTCAGTGGGATCGAACAGACCATCACCAATCCCGACCAAGCGCAACGCCGAGCCCAGGCCCACGCCCTGAGCGGCCTGCCGATCCGCAGTGAGCGCTACGGCCTCGACGACGGACCTGAAAGCACCGTGCCGTACTCGGTAGAGCAGCACCGTTACCGGGTACGTGAACTGGCACCGGCCACCGCCCGACAACCCTATGCGCGGATGCTCCCGGTCACACTGGAAACCGTACTCCACGACTACGAGCGCCAGGCCGACGACCCACGCTGCCAACACCAGATCAACCTCGCCCATGACCGGTTTGGCCAACTGACCCATAGCGTCACGATCAACTGTGCGCGGCGCCGCCAGGTCAGCGATCCTCCGCCGTTCGAGAGCGAACACGAACAAACCTGGTGGCGCGACGCTCATGACGAGGCCCAGTACAGCCACTACTTGAACGAATCACGCGCCGAGGCGATCCACCTGACCGACCCGCAGGGCTGGCGCCTGGCCCTGCCATGGCGCCAGCGCGGCAACGCCCTGGTGCTGCCACGCACGCAACTGCCCGCCGAAAAACGCAACTACGAACACTTCGCCAGCGCTGAAGGACCGCTGCATGCGGACGCCGAGCGCACCCTCGCCGGTCAGACCCTGCAACGCTACCAAGCCACCGACAGCGCCAACCGCACCGACCTGCCGGACGGTCAGGCGACCTTCGAGGCGCTACCCGGCTTCCTCGAAAGTGCCGAGCTGAACGACACCGCGCTGCAAGCCTACGACCGGGTCATGAGCCGCGAAGACCTGCGCGAAAAGCTGCTGACCCTGGGCTACGAGCGCATGCCGGCGTTTCTGCCGGAGCAACCGGAACTGGAACTGTGGGCGGTGCGCCAGGGTTTCGCGCATTACGGCCCGGCCAGCGCCTTCCACCGCACCGTAGCGTTCCGCCAGACACGCAGCCACGGCCTGACCCTGGTCGGGCATGATCCCTATCACTGCCTGATCAGCGACATCACCCTGCCCGACGGCTGCCGAATCCACGCACGCTTCGACTATCACGGCTTGCAACCGGTGCACATCACCGACCCCAACCAGAATGTACAGGAAGCCCTGTATGACGGTCTGGGGCGCCTGCTGGCGAGTAGCTTCCACGGCACCGAAGCGGGCCTGCCGGTGGGTTTCGCGCCCATCAGCGATTACCAGCGCGACAGCGACAGCCTCGCCGACGCCATCGCTGACCCCGCCCGCGCCGTGCAACAGGCTGCCAGCGTCTGTTACTACGACGCCTTCAGTTGGATGCAACCCGCCGAATCGCGCCAGCCGGTGCACAGCGCGGTGCTGCTGGCCGACCGCTACCCCGGCGATCCCGAGGCGCAGATTCGCATCAGCCTGAGTTGCAGCGACGGTTTTGGCCGGGCGCTGCAAAGCAAGCAAAAGGTCGAACCGGGCATCGCCTACGCGGTGGATGAACGGGGTGAGCTGCAGATCGAGGATGGCCAGCCCGTGCTGGTGGACAGCCCCGAGCGCTGGCGGGTCAGCGAGCGTGTCGAATACAACAACAAGGGGCTGGCGGTGCGGGTTTACCGCCCATATTTCGCCGACCACTGGCGCTACATCAACGATGCCTCGCTGCGCCTGTTCGGCTACAACGACCAACAGTTCTACGACCCGCAGGGCCGGGTGCTGCGCACGCTCACCGCCAAGGGCTACCTGCGCCGCCAGCGCTACCTGCCGTGGTACAGCATCAGTGAAGACGAAAACGACACCTGGGAAGAAATGCGGGGACAGAATGCGTAGCGCAATGCACCTGCACACGCCTGATCTGAGCGTCGACGACAGCCTGGGCCGGCAGTTGCGCCACGTGGCCTACTGCCGGTCCCCCTTGGAGCAGACGGCTGAGCGCCAAATCAACCTGAGCCGGTACGACGCCGCCGGGCAGTGGTCACGACAATGGGATCCGCGCCTGTTCCGGCGGCTGGACCAGGACGACAGCCTCCTGCCCAGCCAGGCGCTGTTGTCGTCGCTGTCCGGTAAGCCGTTGTGGCTGGAAAGCGCCGATAGCGGCTGGCGTCTGACGCTGTTCGGTGACGCCGGGCAGCCGCTGGAAAACTGGGACAGCCGCGACAGCCACTGGCACACCGACTACGACGAGCTTCTGCGCCCGCTGCTGATTCGCGAGACCGCAGCCGGGCAGCCCGCACGCGTTGCCGAGCGTTTCAGTTACGGTGGCCCCGAAGAATCAACCAACAACCGCTGCGGTCGCTTGCTGCGCCACGACGATGAAGCCGGCAGCCGCCTGATTCCCGACTACAGCCTGGGCGGCGCGGAACAGAGCGAGATTCGCCACTTCCTGGCCGACCTCGACCAGCCCGACTGGCCCGCCGCAACCGGCGAACGCGATGCCCTGCTGGAACCCGGCGACGGCGCGCGCACCGTCTTTCTCCACGGCCCGCTGGGTGAGGTGCTGGAACAGACCGATGCCCTCGGCAACCGCCAGCGCTCACGCACCAACGTGGCCGGAGAGCTGGCGGCTATCACCCTGCGACTAGAGAACGGCAGCGAACACGACCTGCTTCGCGCCATCCACTACAACGCTTTCGGACAGGTCGAAACACAGACCGCCGGCAACGGCGTCATCAGCCACGCTCACTACGATCCCGCCGACGGCCGCCTGCAACGCTTGAATGCCAGCCGCCCCGGGCGCAGCGCCCTGCAAGAGCTGATCTACGCCTATGACCGGGTCGGCAACGTGCTGCGTATCGAAGACCTCAGCCAACCGGTCAGCCATTTTTCCAATCAGAAAGTCGACCCGGTCAGCACCTTCCGCTACGACTCCCTCTACCGCCTGATCGAAGCTACTGGCCGCGAGGCCGTGGGGGCGCTGATCAACCCCGATCTGCCGCCACTGACCCCGGCACCCGGCGATACCAGCCGCCTGCTCAACTACCGCCAGCACTACGAATACGACGCCAGCGGCAACCTGCTCAGCCTCAAACACATCGGCGGGCAGGCGTACACCCGCCACATGGCGGTGGCGGACGACAGCAACCACGCATTGCCGTGGATCGATGGCGTCGCCCCGGAAGATCCCCGTGCCGGATTCGACAGCAACGGCAACCTGCTGAATCTGCACGCCGGCCAGCCCTTGCGCTGGAATGCGCGCAATCAGTTGCACGGCACCCGCCAGGTGGCCCGCGAGCGTGGCGAAAACGATGAAGAGCACTACCGCTACGGCGGCGATGGTCTGCGGCTGCGTAAAGTCACCACACGCCTGGTTGGCGGTCGCCAGCAGCGCAGTGAGGTGCGCTATCTGCCGGGCCTGGAAATACGCAATCGTGAGGGTGAACGCCTGAGCGTGGCCACCGTCCAGGCCGGGCGCTGCGCAGTGCGCTGCCTGCACTGGCACGAAGGCAACCCCGAGGGTATCGACACCCCGCAACTGCGCTACAGCCTCGGCGATCACCTCGATAGCAGCGCCCTGGAACTGGATGACGAAGCGAGGATCATCAGCCACGAAGGCTATTACCCGTTCGGCGGCACCGCCTGGTGGGCGGCGCATTCCGCTGTGGAAGCGGGCTACAAGGTGCGCCGATACGCGGGTAAAGAACGGGATGCCAGCGGACTGTACGACTATGGTTTTCGCTACTACGCGCCATGGCTGGCGCGGTGGATCAATCCGGATCCGGCCGGGGATGTGGATGGGCTGAACCTGTTCTGCATGGTTGCCAACAACCCACTCAGGTTCAGCGATGATCACGGTCTCGCGCGCAAGGAGCGAGCAATGGAGGCGCTAGATCTGGCCCTGCACTCGGTAGACCAGCGCCAGATCATGACGACCGCGCTGCACCTCGCACCGGGAATGGCCCGCAGGCGCAGCGACTTTTCGGAGAAAACCCAGACGATTCTGGGTGCGGCAAGAAAAAACTCGATGGACTTGCAACGCATCAAGGCCAGCCAGCGCCAGAAGTACCTTGACGCGCATCCGGGCCTGATGACGGAGGCAAAACTGAAGACCAGCGCGGCCCATGCTGGCGCCTATGTTGAAACGCCCTCGATCTCCGTCGATGGCTTCACCAATTTTTCAGGAAGCCCGATCGGGAAAAATACCTTCCCGGGAGTCTTGCCCCTGAAACAAACCACGATGGCAACGCTCAGCCGCTACGCCCCCCGCAGCACCGACCGACATCCTGGCCCGAGCAGGCCATCGTTGGGAGACCTTGGCTACTATCTGGTCAGCAACACCAATGCGCTTCTAAAGGGAATAAAACAGGCTTATCAGCAGAACCAGCAGGAGCTGCACCCCTTCATCGAAAAACGCATCAGGGGGCATATCGAAGAGAACAACTTCAAAATTCCTATCGGCGCAGGTATTCCCGGCTTGCATGCGGAAGTTCAGGCAGTCAACGCGCTGCTGAACCAAACGCCGCCGGAAGGCATCAATAAAGTCTTGAGTGAGACCTATGTCTTCACTGAACGGCTGGTGGCCGGCAAAGGGTATGGGCTCGGCGCGGATTTCCCGGCATGTTTCAATTGCGGCGGTATTCTGCCCCCACTGATTTATATCGCGACCGGGCGGGCCTCGCCGGATAAACACTTTCCGCTGAGAGGACGCTCGGCATGAACAGCTCCGTCCACGCACAGACACCCGCGCTGAACGTGACCGACCCTCGCGGTCTGGCGATCCGGCGTATCGCCTACCATCGAGCCGCACCGCAGGTATTCGCCGAGCGCCGGATCACCCTGAGCCGACACGCCCCGTCCAGCCAGATGCGTGAGCAATGGGATCCGCGCCTGTTCGCCTGCCTCGATCATGGTCATGCCGTCGTGCCAAGTCAGACACAGCAGACGGCCCTCTCTGGTAAATCCATCCTCGACAAGAGCGCCGACGCCGGCTGGCGCCTGACGCTTTTCGGTGACGCCGGCCAGCCGCTGGACAAGGGTTCATGCCGAACATGGCCTGGCCGCCGCGACAGGCTTGTGCGATGAGCACGCGGCAGTGTTCGTGCACCTGGCAGCCTCATCCGCCCAATGGCCCGGAACGCCGGTATCCATCGCGCAAACACACGATCACAGCTTCGGGCTGCTGGGTGATCCGCGCCTCACCGATCCGATAGTGGTCGATCCATGGGTGACGGCTCCGGTTCCCCACCTGCTGTCGTGGGGGCAGAACATCATCGACCAACCGACGCTGGACTTCACACCACGAATGCCGGGTGACCCGGGCTTTGCAATCAGCACCGAGCGCGTCGCTGAACTACGCGCGCAACATTATTCGACAGCGCCCGCGTTAAGTCAGAACTGGCTGGCGAACAATCTCATGGAGGCGGTCAACAACCGCTCAGCCTGGTCTCAAACGGCCTCGCTGAGCGAAGCACAAAGCATTTATTACCGGTTGGACGGCCCGCAGTTCGATGCAGCCCTGCTGCCGGCTTCGCAATTCGAGGCTGCCGTTCAGTCACTGCAGCTTGCGGGCAAGCATGTCGCGAATCCACGCATCGGGCCGCTGTTGCGGCGCTTCTGAAAGCGCCGGGACCGGTGTGGGCATGAGGCGCCAGTCAGCACACCGGGTAGCGGCGACCAGACGCATGCCGGCCCCCTTCAGCCGTCCAGCAACCCC
Organism: Pseudomonas huaxiensis; assembly: GCF_003231275.1. GTDB lineage: Bacteria > Pseudomonadota > Gammaproteobacteria > Pseudomonadales > Pseudomonadaceae > Aquipseudomonas > Aquipseudomonas huaxiensis. The sequence goes on along the minus strand of NZ_QKVL01000009.1, from coordinate 31,336 downwards.
TCCACATGCGCGGCAAATTCCGGCCCACCGTCCAAGGCCGTGTAGCGGACCTGGACGATGATGTCAGTCAGGCTCTGCAACAGCACCTGCTGCTGTTCCGAGCCATGGCGAGGGAAACGCAGCTCCCATCTCGACAACGCACCGGTGCCTTCGAACGGCAGGTAGCGTTCGTCGTTGAAGTCGAGCTGGAACACGCCGTGGTCATCCAGCCCGCGAGACAGGCAGATGCTCTGGCTGGCTCGCGGGTTGTAGAGGATATGGCGAGTATCGCTGTCGGGTTTGCCATACAGGTGATTCATCGCCCGTTGATCCGCTTTGAGGACCGTGCGGCTGGACACCTGGGTCAGCACCGCGCGGACATCCTGATACGGCCCCACCAGCCCGGGCAAGGTCACCGAGACGCTGACCAGCTGGCGCAGGAAATGGCCGGGGTAGTCGTCGTCGAAGAGACGGGCGAACAGCTCGAAGCCGAGGCTGCCGCTCTCGCCTTCGGCCAGCTCTTCGAGCACTGCCGACCAGGACGTTTCGGGGTATGCCTGGCTATCGAAGAGCGTCTTGAGCGAGAACGTCTTGACCAATTCCTGGCGCCGCTCGAAACGCTTGAGGTACGCCGACTCCATGCGCAACAGTTGCAGGCGCAAGGCATCGCCGGCCGTCAGTCCGTAGTAATTATCGAACCAGACATTGGGCTGGATGAAACGGGTCTGGTAGTCACCCATCTCGTACTGCCAGCACGCCTCCCCGTTCAGGCACAGGGCAACTACCGCGTCATACGCCTGGAAGTAGAAGGTCGACAGTTGGCCGAGCAACCACTGATAGAGGTCGGCGTTGGTGCTGCGGGTCTTGAGGAAACGGTAGTAATCCTGCGACTGTTGCTCGCCCTTGCGCACCTGCGCCAACTGGATCCGGGCCATCTCGATAGTGGTGTGCTGGCCGTCGATCTGCTCGTCGATGGCCTCCAGTTCGGCCTCGGCCTGGTCACGCAGCAAAGTCCATTCCTCCAGGCGGCGGCGGTACTGCTCGTTGATCGACAGCCGATCACCAATCATCTGCTCAGTTGCCGCGCCTAGACGAACCACCGCAGCGCCCGCCAGCAAAGCAGCGCCCAATCGGTTCGGTCCGCCACCGAACGCGGTGACCACTATCGAGCCCATCTGCATCGCGCCGGCGGCGGTCTCGACGGCTTGCGCCGTGGCATTCTTGATCGAGGAACTCAGGTACAGGGCAATGGCACCCTGTTCATCGGAAGAAATATTTTCGGCCGCCAAGGCCCGGAAATGCCCGAAGCGTTTCTCGATCACGCGCCGGCTCGCCTCCAGCGCCAACAACCCGGCCTCGGCCTGCTCCAGCGCTGCGCCCTGCAACTGGATCGAGAACTGCGAAAGCTCCAGCACATGGGATTGCTGCAGTTCTTCCTGGAGGGCGCGGTCCTTCATTTCGCGGTACAGCCGCACCTGCTCACCAAAACGGCCAAGGGTTTCCACGGCGCTTTGCAGGCGCGGCAACAGTGCGCGGAAGCGGAACGGCGGAATCGGCGCCAGGCTACCGACCGTGCGCTGCACCAGCCCGCTGCCGCTGTTTTGCGCCCGCAGCAGGTCCCTGGGATCAGCCACTGGTGCGTACAACGGCAACACCAGTGGCTTGCCGTCGATCGTACGGTTGTTACGCAGGTTACTCAGGCGACTCGCCAGTTGATCCCACAGGTCCAGCAGTTCGATGTTGATCGGCAGGCGAAAGCGCGGTGAATCGAGCAACTCCAGCCACGGTCCGCTGCTGACCGGCAGGTGCAGCGACATCACCTGCGGCAGCGACGCGCCAATCTCGGCGAGCAGCGCGCTGTCGGGCTCGGCCGCCTGCTCCAGCGGCACCGGCTCCCAGCGTCCCACCGTACGGTTATCGGGCTTGGGCCCGAGCAGGTTCAGCGCGCGGGTGTACATCAGTTGCGCCTCGGTCAGCGCATCGCGGGTCAGGCGCCGGTACAGCAGGTCGCCGTAGGCCAGCAGGTTACGCACATAGAAGGCGAAGATCGCTTTGCGGTAGTGCACTGGTTGCGAGTAGCAGATGGCATCCGGATCGGCGATACCCTCCACTTCGTACTCGCCCCGGCCCGCTTCCTCCAGCGGCCGTACCGACCAGTAGAACGGGCTTGGCGGGTGAGTCGGCTTGACGCGGGCCTGTGGATTGAACAGGTAATGCAGCCACTGCTCGGCGGCCAGGTAATCGAACTCGTGATGCAGGCGCCACGCCACTGCGTGGGGAATGTGGAAGAACAACTCCCAGAAATAGCGGCCATTGGCACCATGGAAATCCATGAGCTGGCGGGCCGAGCTGCCCGGCAATGGCGGCTCTTCGATATGCTGCGTATCCCAACTCAGCAGGGCATCGACCGACACCATGGCCCGGGCCACCAGATCCTTGGCGAACAGCGTGTTCAGCCGCACATAGCGCAACCCTTGCAGGCCGAGCGCAGCCAGGTCGAGGAACTGCCCACCGTCAGGCTGGGTGATGATGCTCGGACGGTTTATCGTCAATGCGCCAACTTTCACCGCGAACTGGACCACTCCCCGGAGGTCTTCCGGTACCAGGCCGAAGCTCAAGGCCAGGGTGTGCGGAATGTCATCGAACACATTGCCCAGCGGGATCGTCATCAGCGACGTTTGGGCTGCGCCGTTCAGGAACACCTCTTGTTCAAGCGATTGATCCGTGCCCTGGCTCGGGTGGTAGGTGAGCCGGACAGCGGCGCGCCGCATCTGCCAAGACCGCTCCCCCCCCACCATGAGGAGCAGATTGGCGTGGCCATTGCACAGCAGCGAGTAATTGCCTGCTGTGTCCTGCCCCAGCGCTGCCCACAGTGCAAGCTTGGTGTTGTGAGGCCCCTGCTCGTTATGTTCACCATCAGGATCCCGATGCACCGTGGTACGCGAAGCGCGATCAGTCGCCAGCGGATGCTGGAATTCGTTCTTGTTCGTCGAGAAATGCGTCAGGGCATTGACGATCTTGTTCAGGTAGCTGCCATCCGTTGGCAATTCGCTCACGGTCTCATGCAACACCGTACGTAGCCGGGTATTCAGCACGACGACTTCGAAATCTTCGGTCCACTCATTGTCAGCGCCATAGGCCAGGACGATGCGCTTGTCGTACGGGTCGGACGTGCTGACAAAGGCGGCGAACGCATCAGTGTCGGCGACATGATCCTTGCCGCTGTGCAGCGGGATGCTCATCGGCACTGACCAACTGCCCTCCAGGGTGCGGTACGCCAGATTGATGCTGTAGCGCGAAACTTCTTCGAACAGGCCGGGTATGTCGGCGCGCCTGGCCGGCATCGGTTTCTGCTCCAGACGGTGCTCGACCCAGGCCACATGCAGGCGCCCTTCAATCACCACCGGGCGAATGTGCAGCACCGCGTGGCCCTTGGGAATCTCGACCGGCAACCACTCGCTCCACGCCGTCGGGCTCAGGTAATCGTCGGCGCGGTCAGTGTCGTCCTCGGCGGCGAAACGCACCTCAGCCTTGCGCCAGTAGTAGGCGTGGGGTTCGACGTTTTGCTGACCGATCAGGTAGTAATCGGCATGGCGAAAATCCACGCCATCGATATAGCCGCTGAGTACCTCGAGGTTACTGATGTGTTCGAACTTGCCAAGGTAATGCTGCAACGCCTTTTGCACCGAGTCGGTGGAGATCCGGCTCTGGTTGATGTCGTTGACGAATTCACCGAACCCCTGGGTCTGTTTGAGGCGCAATCCCGGATCAATGTAGTTCTCGGGGTAATCCTGAAGCATCTGGTTGGCGGCCCATACGGCGTACTCGCTTTTGCTGGAGCGCCACACTTGTTGCGCCTTGCTGTCGAACACACCTTGGTAACCGGGTTCCATGCCGTTGAAGATGGCATGGATGTACTGCTGGACACTGGCCATGCCCATGGCCACGCGGCTGGTGTCCACCTGAGCACTGACCTGGTTGTCGATCAGCAAGAACTCGTAGAGGTCCTGCTCGGTGACCAGCCCCTGCCCGGCGGGCACCAGGTGTTCCGGGACAATCTGGCCAAGGTAATAGGCGACCAGGGCATCGCGGTGGTCCTGGGCCAGGGTGCCGAACAGAGGGTTCATGATGCGTCTCCCGAAGAGGTGGGTAGTTGAGGCGCGCCGCCGGTTTCGTCTGCGACCGGGAATCTGGTAGTACCTACCAGCAGAAACCGCTTTGACTTGCTCATGTCCACCCAGAACGAACCCGGTATCTCGGCCTGGTGGGCATCAATCTCACCTGACAACACCACGCCACTGGAAGTGGCTGAGGTGGAGAACGACCTTGACAATCCATTCACCCCAAGCGTCCCGGAAAAATCTGACGATCCTCCAAGTAGTTTCCCCGGCAGCCTGTTGAACGATGCCGAGTAGGAACAATAGATGTCACGCGAGGACCTCTTGCGAAATGCTGCACTGACGCTCACAACAGTGAATTCGCGCAATGAAAACAGCAGCGGGTCCGCAACGGGACCGGCCCTGCCTGGAAGCTGGAAATCAGTCTGCGAGGCGTCTGTCATGAACACATTGGTCGTCGATACCGAGAAGGTGATTTGCCCTTTTTCATCACTCAGAACATCCTGCAGGTCGAGCTTCGCGCCACCCACATCGAAGGACGAGGCAAAGTAACCGACCCCGCTCAGCGGAACATCGCCACTACGGATCGTTATCTTCAAGTCACCGCGGCTATGGGTATCCACATACACTCGCCCGTCCTTGATCGACATCACGTCTGCCGCGCCTTCATACGCCAGGTTGATGTCGGCGAACAGTTCGTCGTCGGTGAAGGTGCGTACGGTCGAGCCGACGAAATGGAGCCGTTTCTCCAGGCCCTCGGTGGGGTAGAAGCTACAGGCTCGCTGCTGTTCCTGACTGGCGTAAAGATTGTCGAACCTTAAGCAGGTGCGCCCCTTGCTGTCGCTGAACAGTGCCGCCACCTGGCCGTTACTCGGATCCCCGGATGGCGAGGCACGCAACCTCCCGCCGCTGTTCTGCAATGCTAGCGATGAGTCGTCCAGCCGCTTCAGATAGCCACTGATGCCTATGACCGTCGAACTGCCCCTGACCACCTTGAGATCACAACGTGCCAGATCGACGAAGTCGCGCAGACGTCCAGTCAATCGGGTAGTTATGCCAAGGTTGGAGGTCACCAGCAGCACGAATTCATTGTTGTGCGGGTCGCTACCAGGCAGGTATTCGGCCTCAGAGCAGTCAATGCGCAGTCGGGTATCACCGTGTTCGTCACAGTAGAGCGCTTCGCCCAAAGCAGGCAGAAAACGCACTTTCAGCGCCGAGGGATCGGCTCCCGAGGCCAGGCTGACCTTGAGCCAGGCATTGTCATCGCCCTGACCACCGTCCCGAACCGCGCGGATCAACACCTCTCCCGTAGCTCCGCGGTCTACGACAAACCCGTTGACGGTGTCCTCCAGCGGAAGAAAATGCGGGTCGTCTTCGGGAAGCTGTACTTCCAGCGCCGTGTGAGCGTGAGTGACGAACACCTTGTAGTCGAAGTAATCGCCTTCTCTCAGTGAGCGCACCCGGATGGACTGCTCACCGACCTGCGCAATAGTGAAATGGGATTGGTACTCCGCCTTGCCATTACGGTCGGTGTAGTTGGTGGCCAACAACCGCTCGCCGTCCCACCATGTGACTGGATAGCCTGCGGCCTGCGGCCTCAGTTCGACTTCGAAGCGAGCCGGCTTACTCTGGTACACAACGAAGTACTGTTGTTCCGGATACATGTAGAAGAGCCTTGGCAGCTCATAGACCGTTACCGCTTCTGACGTCAGCGTCTGCAACGGCATATCATCCACCTCGGCATTGACCGTCACCCGTACCTGCCCGGTCTGCTCGCTGAGGTAGGTGATACTGGCGATGCCGTGCTCGTTGGTCAGGCTCTGCGCCGGGTCTTCGACAAAGCCGCCGATATCGGCTGTCCAGGCCACCGATGCACCGGCCACCGGACTGCCATCGAGATTGACGACCCGGCAGGTCACGACGGCCTCCTGCGTAGCCGCCACCGGCCCGCTGAAACGCACGTACTGGAAGTACGGCTGCTCGAGGAACGTCACCGGGTCGAAACGCTCGCGCTCGCCGTTGGGCTCGAAATCGACAATGACCAGTGCCTGGCCGGACGACCGGCTGCGCAGTGATGCGCTGCTGAAACCCTGATCGTCGGTACGGGTCTGCGGACGCTCGAACGCCCCCAGGTCGGTGCTCCATGCCAGCACCCGATCCCGTCCAGGGTTGTCGTACTGGTCGAGCAACTGAAGGCGATAACTGATGGCTTGCAGATTGCCCGCAAGCGCCTCCGTCGGCTCGCAGACGGGGTCTTTGAAACGCAGCGAGTGTTCATCGCAATCAATATGAATCACCGGTGCCAGGATTCGCCGGTCCAGACCAAAGCGGGCGATGACCTGAGCCACCCCCATCTCTGCGGCTGCCCGCAACTCGACGGATACCTGACCGTTGTCGTCGGTACTGGTCGAGGACGGCGTACCCAACTGCCCCAGGCTGTTCTCCCAGGTAACCGTGATACCGGCCATGGGCTGACCGAGAAAATTTTTCACCGTCAGCAGGCACTGGGCAGCTTCACCGGAGCCCGCCACCAGTTTCTGGGTGTCCACAACGATCCACGAGGCCTCGCTCTGCCCCAACTCGCCCTGGTCCACGCCAGGTTGATCATGCAAGTGCTCGGACAGGCTAGCCAGCGCGCCCTCGGCGGCATTGCGGTATTGCTCACGCGAGCTGTTGCTGCGCAACCGGCTCAATTCGATCGCCGCACTGCTGCCCAGTTGCAAGGCCTGGCAGGCCTGGCGCACGCGGACCAGGTGATCCAGTTGACGCACCGTGGTGACAAAGCCGGTCGCGGTGATTTCCGCCATCGTCTCCAGCACATCACGAATGCCGAATCCGGTGAACAGCGCGATCTTGCCGGCCGCATCTTCACGAATCATCAGCAGGTCCTGCTCGGTCAAGTCCGGTGGCAGGCTGTTGACCAGCCTCAGGTAATCGAGAATCGCCTGCTCGCCCTGGCGGGTCTGCTCCAGCAGCCAGCGGTACTGCACCAACACATGCAGCCGGGAAAAGGTGATATCGACAGCGTCGGGCCCGGTGTCGCGCGGCGCATCGAACCACTCCGGATACGCGACGTAACTGCGCAAGGCCAGCGGGCTCAGCGACAACTGCTCGACAATGCCCATGCGGTGGGTAAGGCGTGCCAGCAGCGTCAGGATCTCATCACCCACCGGCACCGGCAAAGGCGTCGGGTCAGAGCCCTCGAACAGGCGCAACACCTCCTGGAGCAACTGATAACTGTTGCCACCGGTCCAGATCAATAACTCACGGCTCAGCTCGGCGCTGCCGCCCAGCGTATTGGCCAGTGATTCCCAGACCAGACTCTGCTGCGCAGCGCGGGCCTCCATCACCAACTGAAAGAGCCGTACCAGCAGGTCCGGACCCGACGACAGCTCCAGGTTGTCGATGATGTGTTCCAACTGCGCCTTGAGCGCCGCTTCATAAGCATCGGTGGTCGGGTAGTCGGGCAACTCGCGAATCAGGCCTTGCGCCGAGACGAAATGATCGAGCTGCTGCAACCAGTCGATGGGCACCGGATGATCGACCCCGGCCTCCATGGGCACGCCGGCATCGATGAACGTCGTCTCACTGAGAATCGCCGGCAGCATGCGCCCGTTGATCTGCTTGAGCAGGTCGAGTTCACGGTCGCTGGCGGCCGCGACCGGCGCCAGCGGCATCAAGTGCTGATAAAGCCACGCGACGGTCAGGTCGTTGTCGCGACACCACTGCACCGTGTCGGTCAGCGACTGGACCACGCTGAGGGTATCGCTCAAGTGCGTGTACTGATGGACCGCGAGCGCGGGCCGGACCAGACGCGACACGTACTGATGACCGCGTTGACCGATCAGTTGCAGCAGTGCGATCGCCTCGATGCTGCTCAATCCGAGCAGGGCCGACAAACGGGTCAGGCGGTAGAAGGCCGACACCACCGCATGCGACCAGTGCAGTTGCTGGTGCACACCGCCATCCAGCATCTGTTGCTCGCCAAACGTCTGGGCAATGTAGCGTGCCACGTACAGGTAGGTTTCGAAGCTCATCCCCAGGGCGCTGCACAGGTGATGGACTTTGCGGTACTCCGCGTCGGTGGACGGCGCTATGTCGAAGACACTGTTATCCAGCACCAGCGGGTCACTGAACAGGGTCGGGTCGTTGAATACCCGGTCGAACTGCGCCAACTCGCTCCCCTGCGCGTACAGCGCCAGGCCACTCAACAGCGCCGCGAAGTCCTCGGCACTGACCTTGAAATCACGGCGCAGCCGACAGAACAGGCCCAACGCGCGCAAGGTGTTCTCGCTAATGCCCGCGCCACGTCCGGACTCGCCATGCTCGGCCAGCAACGCAGCATCGAGCAGACAGTCGGTTTCACCCAGCGACAGGTCCAGCCAGCGGGACAGGCGAACGATCCGCTGAATGCGGTCGAAATGGTCCTCGGTCCCGTTGGTAAACGTGTGCGTACCCTCCTTGCTGGACAAGGAAATCACCGGCTCCAGACCGGCGTTGATGTAGGTCGAGCCAAAGCGCGCCGGACTCGCCGGCGCCAACCCCGGAACGTTTGGCGAGGCTGTCGGCGCGTGGTGCTCGATCGACAACAGAGACGCCACAGAGTCCTGGTCGAGGGAGGTGCGCAGGCTGAACGCGCTCAGGTCCAGCAGGTCCTTGAGCGCACCCACGCCGTAATGACGCATGAAAAAGCCGTTCTGGGCGGCGTGCACCGATTCGCGCAACAGCGTGCGCGGGTTGGTGCGGGTCTGGATCGAGCGCGTGCTCGCACGCCTTGCGCCACGCGGGAAGTAAGGGCTCTCCAGCAACAGCGCACGCTGCTCCGGCCCCACGGCCATGTCCATTTGCAGGGCGTCGTCGGAACGCGGCGAATGCAGCCCGCCCTGACAGAAGTATGGAAAATCCGGGTCCAACTGGCGAATGAGGTCACCCAGGCCATAGTCCTCCCGCTGCAGGACCGCGCGAATCTGCGACAGGTAACGCTCGAATGGCAGCGCGAACGGATAGCGCGTTTCAGCCAGAGCATCGTCCACCGTGCGGTCTTTCTGATTGTGGTCGTCCAGGTGTTTGCGTACCGCGCGCTCGAGGATGCCGTTGACGATACCAATGGTCGGTTCGACCCGCTCGAACGCCTGGTTGTCCAGCATCAACGCAGCGAGGTCCGGGCGACGCTGCGCCAGAGTGATGGCCTGGTCATTGGCCATCGGCTCGATGACCGTGGTCACCCACTGGTACAGCGCCACGAGGTAGGCCACGGGCGAGGTCGTCGCCTCGATGGCACCGGGCACGCAGTTGTCTCCCCAACTGGGCTGGAATTGACCCTCGAAGGTCGGCCCGTCCACCAGCGCACGCAGACCGGTACGCCAGGGTGCACTGGCGGTGGCGGTGCCGGTCAGCCGCTGCTCGCGGTAGTGCCGCGCTGCCAGCACCGCCAGCGTGCTCGCGCGCTGGTGCAGCGTGCGCGCCTCGTCATCGGCCAGGTCCGGTCGCTGTGCCATGAGGTGTTCCAAAGAACCGCGAGCGATGCTGAAGGCTGAATCGAGCCCCGCCTGTAACAGGTCGCGGGGCTGGGAAGCAGGTGCGGAAACACGGGAGCGCCGGGGCATGAGGTGTTCTCCTTCGGTAGAGCAACGGCGCCAACTGGCCGCCCTCCGCCGAAACTAACCAGAGTTTGCTTTTCCGACTACTGACAGAAATAACAGGTGGCGGCCCGGAAGGCTCTGGCACAGGGCCGAGAGCATGGGTATCGACACATCTTTTGGTCATGTGATGGCTGGAAGGTGTCTGTCAAAAAACCGGCTAATGGCCACCAAGCGCATGCCGGGAATTTTCTAGCGCTCTCAAGATCGAGCGCCGCCCGCGCGGCGCATCGCCGGCAAGCCGGCTCCCACGGCCTGTGGGATTTACGTTGTCAGCCTTGGCGCATGGCTGGAAAGTGTGGGGCGGCTGAGGCGTCAGCCTCGAAATCGAGGCGAACCACCAAGGTGGCCAACCATGGCCTGACAGGCATAGGTACGTTGCAACCACTGTGGGAGCCAGCTTGCCGGCGATGCGCCGCGCGGACGGCGCTCGATCTCAAGAACGCTGAAAACCTTTCGGCTAGCGCCTGGCCGCCATTACCCGGTCTCCTGACTGGCACTCTTCGCCAACATGACCAGCTTCACAGCGGCTCGCTGAGCACCCGGTTACGCCCGGCCTGCTTGGCTTGGTACATCAACTCATCGGCCCGCTTCAGCGCCTCGGCGAAATCCCCGCCGACGGCGCAGCGGGCCACGCCGAGCGAGACGGTGACGTGACCCACCGGCTCGATCCGGGTCAGTTCCACCAGCCGACGCAAGCGCTCGGCGACCTCGCTGGCATCGGCCACCGAGGTGTCCGGTAGCAGCAGCAAAAACTCCTCTCCGCCCAGACGAAACGCCAGGTCGCCATCCCGCGAGCACTGGCGCAGCAACCCGGCCAGACGCGCCAGCACCTCATCACCGACGTCGTGGCCGTAGGTGTCGTTGATCGACTTGAAGTGATCAGCATCCAGCGTCACCAGGGCAAGCGGTTGCTGCCGCTCGGTCATCACGGCAGTCACCTCGCCCAGAGCGCGGCGATTGAACAGCCCGGTGAGCGGATCGGTTTGCGCCTGCAGGTTGAGCCGACCCATGCGTTCCTGCATCAAGCCGATGCCGCGCAGCAAGGCCCGCTTGATGTGGTCCGCCTCGAAATACCAGGCGCGCACCTTGTCGATGCGCTCCGGCGAACTGGTGGCTTCCATGGCATTGGCGCTGTCCGCCAGTTGGCGCAGCGGCCGGGTGATCAGCCGCGTCATCCACCAGATACCCAGCAGAATCAGCAGCCCCACGGGCGCTGTGCGGTAGAGCATCTGCCACATCAGGCTGTCGAGCGGTGCCACGGTGTCGCGGTAGGGTTTCTGCGACACCACGCCCCAGCCGGTCAGCGGGATACTGGCGAAGCCGGCGAGCATCTCCACCCCTTGCGAATTGATCAGTTGCATCGCGCCGCTGTCGCCGGCCAGCAACGCGTCCACCGCCGGGTTGGCCCCGACCACGCTGCCCACCCGGTCGAACTGCGGGTGATAAAGCAAGCGGCGGTTGTTGTCGACCACATAGCTGAGGGTGCCGTCGCGGTAGAAATGGTTACTGATCAGAGTGTGCAGGATGCCCTTCTCGCGCAGGTACACGGCGCCGCCGACAAAACCCAGGTAGCGCTTTTGCGCGTCGAATACCGGGTGGGAAATGAACACCACCAGGTTGCCGGCGCTGGAGGTGTAAGCGTCGCTGATCAGCGGCACGCGGCTGTTGAGCGCGTGCTCGGCGCCGCTGGAGGTCAGTGCCTGGCCATCGCGCAACAGCGACGGCGGCCACGCGGCCAGCACATGACCCTCGGCATCGACGATGGTGATGGCATTGAAGCCCTGGTCCTGCTCCTGGATACGCCGGGCTTCGACGCGCAGCAGGTCCGGGTCGTCGAAGTTCACGTTCATCCGGCCGACGCTGTAGGCCAGTTGCTGCTGCGCCGACAGCAGAAAGGCCTCGATGCTCGACGCCACCTTGGCGGCATAGGCGCGGTTGGCCTCCAGCGCGTTCTCCACCAGCACCTGATGCTGTACCTGCCGGGCCGCGTAGAAACTGTTGGCCAGGGTCACCCCGGCGGTCACCAGGGCGAACAGCAGGATGAGCGTGCGCAGGTCGATGTGCTTGAAGGTCATTGGCCTCATCCGTGTCCGGTAAATCCTCAGAACGATAGATCACAAGCCGCGATGAAGGGTCGCGGGCGGTGGGCCGACAACGGAAACAGCCAGGAGTTGCTGACAGCGGGCGTGAGCCATTTCCCATAGGCAGCACAGGAGAATCGCCCGGATCCACGCGCGACATTATCGACAAGTGAACGGATTCAAGGAGATGGATGCGCCTTCGCTATAGGTCGTGCGGGGTGCGCCAAAAACCGGAAAATTGACATTGAAGTGCCATCATCCACGCTTGAATCCGCTACCGCACCCAAGGTCGGGGTAACGGACACCCCTGGCAGCCGGCCAAGGGCGCGGTCGCACACTGCCCATCACACCTCAAGGAGCAACACCATGTCTGGAACGACACAAACCGTCGACGTACTGCTGCTGGTCAACGCCGATCACCTCATTGCCAATCCCGGCGACGTCGCCGGCGCGGTTTCGCTGGTAGTGAGCGACGATCTGGTCGACAAGGCAGCAACCGGCAATGAACTCGATGGCGGCAACGAGTTGTGGTTCGACGTCAAGCGCAATGACAACATCCGCTGGCGCGCGACTACCCTGTCGCGCAACTTCGACACCACCGCATTGATCACCAAGGTCACTCAGGGCCGCTCTCAACCGGGCTATGACGGGGCCATTTCGGCTCCCAGCTTCATCACCGTGTATGACGCACCGGTGGCTTACCTGGTCAGCAACAACCCGATCAAGATCGCTGGCAACAAGGTGACCTACACCGAGTGGCAAGCAACCGCGGAGAAGCCGGGCAAAATCTGGTACACGATCGAATTCGTGCTGTTGAACCAGGAACTGCAACAAATCGGCGGCACCCACACCTGGGACCCGTACATCACCATCACCGACTGATCGCCTGCTGAAACGGCTCACCCCACGGCATACGCCAGGGTGAGCCTGATACCAATGTCTCCCCTACCCTGCGCAACATTTTGTACAAACCCCAGGGCCGATTGTTTATGCTGGCGGGCTCATGCCATGGCGCATCGCCACATCGACAAGTAAACGCCCATGAAAGTAGTTATCGTCCTGCTGTTTGTCCTCTCCATTGCCTACGTCCACTTCCGCGGTCGCGTACGGCACAAGATCAGCCGCCAGTTGGGTGACCACTCCAGCTTCCTGGCGCCGGTCAACGCTTTCCTTTACCTGTTCTCGAAGCTGCCGGCCAAACCCTACCTGCCGACCGAGTCCTTTCCGGAGCTCAAACCGCTGCAGGACAACTGGCAGGCGATCCGCGAAGAAGCGCTGCAACTGTTGCACGGTGGCGAGATCAAGAGTTCGAAGAACTACGACGACGTCGGCTTCAACTCATTCTTCAAGAGCGGCTGGAAGCGCTTTTACCTGAAGTGGTACGGCGAGAGTCACCCCTCGGCGATGAAGCTCTGCCCGCGCACCACCGAATTGCTGCAGAGCATCGGCACGGTCAAGGCCGCCATGTTCGCCACCTTGCCGCCAGGTTCGAAACTGGTGCGCCACCGCGACCCGTATGCCGGGTCCTACCGCTACCACCTCGGGCTGGACACGCCGAACGACGAGGCCTGCTACATCTGCGTCGATGGCGAGAACTACCATTGGCGCGATGGCGAGGCGGTGGTGTTCGACGAAACCTACATCCACTACGCCGCCAACCAGACCGAGCACAACCGGGTGATCCTGTTCTGCGACGTCGAGCGGCCGCTGAAATACCGCTGGGCTACCGCGTTCAACCGCTGGTTCAGCACCAATGTCATGGCCGCCGCTGCCGCACCGAACGATGCCGGCGACAAGACGGGCGGCATCAACCGCCTGTTCACCCGCATCTACAAAATCCGCGAACGCGGCAAAGCCCTGAAAAAACGCAACCGCGCACGGTATTACGCGGAGAAATGGGCGGTGGTGGCGGCGATTGCGTTGGTGTTTATCTATATCTGATCTGCCACGGCAGGAGCCGGCCAGACGGCTCCTGCACTGTCCGCTACTTCATGATGGTCAAAACAATCCGCACATCCTCATCGCCGATATTGCGGAACCAGTGCTCGCAATCCACCCGCACCGTCGCGGTATCCCCCGCCCGCAACTCGATCACCTGATCCCCGGCGTTCACTTCCAGCGTCCCCGAGAGGATGTGGAAGATCTCCCGCCCGCCGCTCCTGTGCGGCGCAAAGCGCGCCGATGACGCCCCCGGCGGCACGGTGTACGACAACAACTCCAGGTCCGCACTCGGCCGCGCCAGCGCCAGCCTGACAATCCCCGTCGCCTCGTCGACAAAGCGCAGGTTCTCGCCCGCCCGGGTGACTTCGGCATAGTCCTGCTCGATCAATTCAGACAGATCGCAACCCAACCCCCGCGCAATCGCCAGCGCGTTGCGCAGGCTCGGGCTCAGCATCCCTCGCTCCACCCGCGACAGCGCCGCCGCCGATACGCCACTGCTCTGCGCCAACTGATCCAGGGTGACGCCCAACTGCAGCCGCCGCTGGCGCACCGCCGCGCCAAATTGCCCCTGCTCCGCCTGTTCGTTGTTGTCTTTCATCCTGAGCCTTTTTTTAGCCTTGCGATTTTACCGTTACGCAAATAATAATTGCGCATACGCAAACGTCGAGTTTCGAAATGAATGCATTCCTCGCAGCCTCCCCCGTGTTGTCCTCCATCCTGGCCCTTGGCTTCGGCATGCGCTCCTTGCATGCCGCGATGCTGGGGGTGGTCGCCGCGATCGTTGCGGCGATTATGGCGTTTCCACTGCCCGCAACGGAAATCGGCTATGCAAGCCTCAAATGGTTGCCGCTGGTAGCAGAGGTCGTATTGATCGTCGGCGGCGGTTTGTTGATGTCGGAAGTGCTGCGCCATGCCGGCGCGCAGGCGGCGCTGGCCAACTGGATCAAGGGCCGCGCCGGCACCGGCGTCGCCGCCGTGCTGCTGGTGGTCCACGGCATCACGCCGTTTGCCGAATCGGTCACCGGCTTCGGTATCGGCGTGACCATCGGCATTCCGCTGCTGGTATTCATGGGCCTGCCGGCGCGCCAAGCGGCTTTGATCGGCCTACTCGGCCTGTGCGCGGTGCCGTGGGGGTCGATGGGGCCGGGCACTATGATCGCCGCCAGCCTGGCCGGCATCGGCTTCGATGAACTGGGCATCGCCTCGGCACTGCTGAGCATCATCCCCTTCGCCATCACCGGCGGCGTGGCGGCCTGGCTGATCAGCGCGCCCGGTGAGCGAGGCCGCGCGCTGGCATTGGCGGGGGTCTCGGCGCTGGTCTTCGCCACCGTCGTCGGACTGTCCAACCTCGCCTTCGGCACCGCCCCCGCCGGCGCCCTCGGCAGCGTGGCGATCATTTGCCTGCATCTGCTCTGGAGCAGCCGACGCGCTCACGGCAGCGAACCCCTTCTGCCCATCGGCCGCCGCGCACTTCAGGCCTACGGCCTGTTGCTGGGCGGCGTGCTGGTGATGGGCGCGGTGATGCGCTTCGGTCATCTGCCGGAGCAATGGCGCTACCTCGCCTCCCCCGCGCTCTGGCTGTTTGTCGCCGCGCTGTGGTTCTGCGCGGGGCGTCCGCCGGCCGAGCCCTGGTCCCGCGCGTGGAAAGCCTGGCTGCAAGTGGCGCCGGTGACCGCGCTGTTCATCTTCATGGGCATCGTCATGGCCGTCACTGGCACTGCGGCGTACCTCGCCCGCCTGCTCGCTGAAATCGGCTCGGGCTACCTGGCGATGTCGCCCTTCGTCGGCGCACTGGGCGGTTTCGTCACCGGCTCGAGCAGCGGTTCCAACGCCATGTTCGCCGCCACCCAGGCGGAGATTTCCCGCTCGCTGGGTGCCGACCTGCTGCTGTTCATGGCCACCCATAACGTCGCGGCGGCGATCTCCATCCTCGCCTCGCCGGGCAAGATCGAAATGGCCATTCAACTGGCGGGAGGCGACGCCGCGTTCCAGCGCCGCTGGATCCAGCGCATGGCGATTGCGGTGGTCATGGCCGTGGTCAGCCTGCTGGCGGTGGTGAACGTACTGGCCTAAAGCACTAACGGCTTGCGACCAACGACCAGCGGCCAGGCAATCTGGAAAAAACTAGCTTCACTGTTCAATTTGTCGCAACGCACAAGGTGAAGCAGATGAGCATGATGGACTGGGATGCCTACCGTAAGCAGTTGATGGCCGGCATCGGTGACCTGAAGCAACTTTCCCCCGACACCGTCAGCGGCTACATGACCGCCAGCGGCGCCGGGGCCAAGACCAACCACCTCGACGCCAAGACCCGCGAACTGATCTCCCTCGCCGTGGCCGTCACCACCCGTTGCGACGGCTGCATCGCCGTGCACTCGCAGCAGGCGGTCAAGCATGGCGCCACCCGCGAGGAAATCGCCGAAGCACTGGGCGTCGCCGTCGCCATGAACGCCGGCGCGGCCCTGGTCTATTCCGCCCGGGCGCTGGATGCCGTGGGCAAGGCCAGCGAATAAACCAACACCCTTACGGCCTGCCACGGCTCAGCCGGTGACAGGCCGTTCCATATACACCACCGCGATCGGCGCCCCGCCCACCCCGTGGGAAAACACGCCATGGCCGAGCGTCACAAACCCGTGGCGCTGATAAAAGCCCTCGGCATTCAGCGTCGACTCCACCCGCACCCGCTGCACGCCCGGCGTCTGCGCCTTCTTGATCCCGACCTGCAACAACCGACTGCCCAACTGCTGGCCCGCCGCCTGTTCCAGCACGAACAACCGCGTCACCTCACCCGGCTCGGCATCGACAAACCCGACGACCTGATCCGCGATACAGGCCACCACCATCCCGCCCTTGGCGATCGAACGCTCGTAGTCCTCCGGCGTGCGCTCGCCCATCCAGCCGAGCAACTGATCGCTGGAATAGCGTTCGCGACCGAGGCGGCTGATCGACTGATGCGTCACCGCAAACACCGCGGCGCCGTCGCCGGCCCTGGCCGGACGCAGAACAATGGAATTCATGAGTATCCTTCTCTTACATTGAATGACTAGCGGCCCAACGCTAGCATCTCTCCACTGCCCGATCACCTGCCAAGGAACA
Organism: Pseudomonas huaxiensis; assembly: GCF_003231275.1. Lineage (GTDB taxonomy): Bacteria > Pseudomonadota > Gammaproteobacteria > Pseudomonadales > Pseudomonadaceae > Aquipseudomonas > Aquipseudomonas huaxiensis. Next base: position 14,479 of record NZ_QKVL01000009.1, on the reverse strand, counting down.
CCATGCTTCACATCCGCCCGATGACCGCTGCTGACTTCGACCGCTTCTGGCCCACCTTCCAGAGCATCATTGCCGCCCGGGAGACCTACGCCTACGACCCGGCCATGACCCTCGAACAAGCCCGCCACCTCTGGCTGGACGTCCCGCAGCACACCCTGGTCGCCGAAGAAAACGACGAACTGCTCGGCGCCTACTTCCTCAAAGCCAACGCCGCCGGCCCCGGCAACCACGTCGGCAACTGCGGCTATATGGTCAACGAAGCCGCCCGCGGCCGCGGAATCGCCCGGCAGATGTGCGAACACTCCCAACAACTGGCCCGCGCCTCAGGATTTCTCGCACTGCAATTCAATTCCGTGGTCGCGACCAATGATGCGGCGGTTGCGCTGTGGCAGAAACTTGGGTTCGAGGTGGTGGGAAGATTGCCGAAAGCGTATCGGCATGGGCGGTTGGGGTTGGTGGATTGCCTGGTGATGTACAAGTGGTTGGGGGAGTTGGAGCAGCCGAAGTTGATTGGGCGCAAGAATATTGAGGCGGTGGTTTCGCGCAAGCGGGGGCGGTGAATATCCCACCAGCGCTCGCATTCAGCGCAACAGCTCTCGAGTGTGGAGGCAATATGGAAAATGGACCGAAACTAGAAATCGAGCGCGCTACTTATGATGAGTTCCTGGCTCTCTGGAGCCAAGGTGCCTTCAAACAACAACGGTTCGGCCAGGCCTTTTATAATTTCTTTCACCTGCATCGCCTCGCCGACCAAACGTTACTGAATAGTATTTATGCTACTGACGGCAAGAAGGCGCTAGCCGTGATAAGCAACATTTTTAAGATCCAATAGCGCTGGGAATGCTGGCCAAAGCGCTGGTTTGAAACAGGAAAGCAGTGTGCGACCGCTTTCGCCTACACAGATAAAGGGGCGACAAAGAATGATGGCAAATTAGTATTTTTGCTTGTACCGTGCCTGCATTGCCAAGGAACTGGCAATCATCTTTCCACGGAGGGGAAGTCTTGCAGAAACTTCTGATAATCCTGTTCTCGATTGTTGCAGCGGGTTGCACTGCCAAATACACGCAAACGGATGTATCGGCGACCCCGAACAAACTTGATCCCCCGCAAGTTTTTACCATCGCTACGCCGGTCGACGGGCGCTACGTCGACAATGTCTATTCCGGCTCTGGGGATATGACCGCTACTGCCGTTCGGGCAGCGTTTTCCCATCACTCCAATCAGAAATTAGAGATTTTCGCGAGCAAGCTCGCTCCTACAAAAGTGCCGCTGTTGTACCTGTAGGAGCGAGCTTGCTCGCGAAGGGCCCAGATGGGGTTAACCAATATTAGCGGCCTTTCCTATTGGTCCTCGCCCCATCACCCAGCGCAATCAGGCCGTCCTCAATTTCACCCTATTGCAGCATCAGCCTTGGCCTGAACTCCGGTTTGCTTACCAACAAACGTCCTTCCAGCCGTTCGAAGTAGAGAAAACATGACGACTATCCGAGAACTTAATGAATTCACCAGCGACCCGACACTGACTGGCTGCGTAACGCAAGTCTGGGAATTGATCGGCCAGCATTTCGAACAGGCGCAAGACAGCTTGCCACCTGAGCATGCAATGCGCCGTCGTGAGATATCGTTCCACGACCATGTGCTCCTCCTGGGCTACCTTTCTACGCTAATTGAAGATCTGCCAGGTGACGTGGTGGAAATCGGCGTGTGGAAAGGCAAGTCGTTGATGCTGATGAACGAGGCCTGCAACCACCAGCGTCGTGTTATCGGGATCGACCCCTTCGAGCTGCCCAACCAGTTCGAAGAGTTCAGTCACTACAAGGAACTGCTGCTGCCTGATGTGTTGGTGATCCGTGGTTATTCGGAGATGAGTGTCGAACGCTTCTACAACCTCGAACCGAAGGTTGCGCTGTTGCATATCGATGGCGGACACACCACGCGCAACGTGGTGCTGGATTTCCTGCTGTATTCGCCGAGCGTGGTAAAGGGCGGCTTCATCGTGTTCGACGATTACCGCGATTTCGATCACTCGCCTGAGGTCGGTCCGGCGGTCGATCTACTCAGAGCCACAGGGTTCTTCCGTGGCTTCAATGTGCTGGGTAGTGTGCATGGCTTCGAAAGCAGTTACGTTCTGCAGCGCGTGTAAGCGTTGATAGCACGCAAAAAGCCACCCCACCCGGAGCAACCATGGAACGACTCAAGGGAAAGACCTGCCTGATCACCGGCGCCGCACGCGGCATCGGGCGGGCCGTTGCCACCCGCTTCAAGGAAGAAGGCGGCACTGTGATCGTGACCGATATCGATGAGGCGAACGGCTCGGCGGTTGCCCAGGCGATCGGCGCGCAGTTCATCAAGCTCGATGTTGCTGACGAAACCGACTGGCTGCGCCTGGCGCAGCAGGTGCCGAGGCTGGATGTGCTGGTGAACAATGCCGGCATCACGGGTTTCGAGACGGGTGTGGTGGCGCACGATCCCGAGCACGCGAGCCTGGAGGATTGGCGTGCGGTGCATCGGGTGAATCTGGATGGCACCTTTCTCGGTTGCCGCTATGCGATCGGCGCAATGAAGGGGCGCGGTGCGGGCTCGATCATCAATATTTCCTCGCGCTCCGGGCTGGTGGGGATTCCGGGGGCGGCGGCCTATGCGTCGTCCAAGGCGGCAGTGCGTAATCACACCAAGTCGGTGGCGCTGTATTGCGCGCAGCAGGGATGGCGAATTCGCTGCAACTCGATTCATCCGGGGGCAATTCTGACGCCGATGTGGGAAGCCATGCTCGGCGACGGGCCTGATCGCGACACGCGGATGGCCGCCTTGGTCGCGGATACGCCGCTCAAGCGCTTCGGCACGGTCGAGGAAGTCGCAGCGGTGGCGCTGATGCTGGCGTCGGATGAGGCAGCGTATATGACGGGGACGGAAGTGAATATCGACGGGGGTTTGTTGGCAGGGTCGGCGGCCAGTCCGGGCGGTTGAACTCGCGGGGAAGGTGACGCAAAAAGCTACGAAATCCCTTCGATGTACGACTTTCCCGTAGGCAATTTCCGAATCATACTTCCGCGCCTCCTGAGCGGTTGTTTCCCACGGTATCAGTGCCTACGCTTCGCCGGTCGCTGCACATCAGCGATCAGGTTTGGTCACCTGTTGGAACTTAACGCTCAGGCGTGCGCATCCGATTCAGCAGCGAGTAATGGCTGCTGTTCCGAGTTATGGCGGCTGTGCGTGGGGCACCTTCGTGTGCGCCGGGTTCCAAGTTCCCCGGTTGACCAACCTGCGTACAGTCGCCACCCATCGTTTGGTCACGTATGCGTGGCGGCTCCACTGAACTTGGAGAACCGCAATGATCAAGATCGTCCCCGATCCACCCGCCCCTCGCCTCACCACCGTCCACACCCGTTTCAGCACCTGCAATGACAGCCATAAACCGCTGTTTGCCGTGTGCGAAGGTGTCGATATCGAAGATGCCCTGGTGCATCTGTCCATGAGCTTGAAGTCAGCCTTCGAAACCAACGCGCAGCTTTGCGAGATGATCGACACGCCGCCGCTCGGCGGATTGGCATGGGCAACGTGTCATTCGCTAGAAATTTGCGAGGCACTGGTGGAGTCGTTGCTGGGCCGGGTCGAAAGGCCGCAGGTGAGGTGATCGACCGTAAAGGGGCCGCGCTCGCGGCCCCTTTACCGCAGCCTTACGCCCCCTGCCGCCGCACCGTCACAATCGCCGCACCAAAACCAATAAACGTGGTGCCCACCACCGCGCGGCTTACAGGCCCAAGAACGTCACCGACAACGCCATGAATTGCCGACCAGGGTGAAGGACTTAGGCACCTGAAACTCTCCACATTACGCTCTTGTATTCGACGTCGAACCTGACATTTCTACCAGTAGCACAGCGCTGGGCGCATGACATAGGCTGTATCGACTGCCCACCTTGTAGTTCATCAGGGCAGGCCCTATCAAACCAAATATGAGAAGGACCTAGAGATGAACACGACAAACAAGGTTGACATGCATTTAAAAGGCGCCAATGTGCTCCGAAACCCTGAATTCAAAGAGAAACTGAATCATTGGAAAGCCCCGCTAACTGTCGTACACGCCAACGACAGAGAAAACTTATTCGATTATGTTTACTTTGATTCGACGGCGTTTATCGAACAAAAATTCACACGCCTGGACGCTGGACTTGAAGCCTGGATTTGGCTGGAAGTAAACCATATTTCTCCACAATCCACAGAATGGATCCGTGGGGAGGGGGTAATCATTTTTTACGACGCCGCTGACAAGGAGTTGGAGACAATTATCTTCAATTATCGGGCGCTTCCTGGGTGGCAAACTACGTTCTCACCGTTTATGGTGCCTGCAGGGTTTGATCACGGAACTTTACATATTAAAGGCCCCAACTTCGCGCCTCCCGGCTCCTCATTGGGCCTAAAAAGCGTTGACCTCAATACTATCTTGAAATAAGTGTAAAAAAGCTGACGTGGGCGACTTGTCATTCGTTGGAAATTTGCGAAAGGTTGGCGAAGTCTCATCTGAGCCGGATCGAATCACCACTGAAGTGATCGACCTCAAATAGACGCGCACTCGCGTAATGGCAGCCCGTTAAACCCATTGGGGCCCTTCACGCCGAACCTTCGCGAAGGGCCCCAATGGGTTTGCCCAACAGCAGCGTTACACCGTCTGCCGACGCAGGGTGAGAATCGCCGCACCAAACCCAATAAACGTGGTGCCCACCACACGACTCACCCAGCGCGACAGCGCGGGCCGGGTCAGGACGCCTTTGGCCCGCGAGGCAAGCGCGGCGTACAGGCTTAACGACGTGACCGACAACGTCATGAAGATCCCCGTCAGAATAAAGAACTGCGGCAGCAGCGCCGCGCTCTGGTCGATGAATTGCGGAAACAGCGCGGTGAAGAACATCGTCGCCTTGGGGTTGGTGACCGCAGTCAAAAACGCCGATTTGTACAGTTTGAGCCGGGTGGGCCGGACTTTCTCGGCGCCCTCCTCGATACCTTCCGCGAGCATCGGGCGCTTGTTCAGCAGTTGCTTGGCGCCAAGGTAAAACAGGTAGCCGGCACCGAGGATTTTCACCGCGTTGAACAGCCATTCCGAGCTGAGCAGCAACGCGCCCAAACCGAGCATCGCCGCCGCCGACAGGCAGAACAAACCACTCGCATTACCGAGGGACGACCACACGGCGCTGCGTTGGCCGTGCGCCAGGCTGTTGTTGATGGCCATCAAGGTCGCCGGCCCGGGGCTGGCAATGGCGATCGCGGCGACCAGGGTGAAGGCGAGTATCGAGTGAAGATCCATGTTTGCGGCTCGTGAACGGTAGAAAGGCTGCATGTTACCGAATGCTTCGGGCTAACGGGATGATCCTGTTGCTGGGGACGACGCGAGCCTGGCAGTGCCATTACGACAATATCGTTATGCATTTTGATATACAGCGTTGTCAGCAGGCGGTCGGCAACGCTAGTATTCGCCCCGGCCTGGTTGTCTTCCGGGTCAGATATCCGTTCGGTCGTCAGGATTCGAGCTCTCCGGGGAGGGAGGTTTCGGGTCTTTTTACGGGTGTCGCTGTATACAAGAATATATAACGATGAGGTTGGAGCGTTGTTTTTGGGCCTCATCGCTGGCAAGCCAGCTCCCACAGGATCGGTATGCACCGGGCCTTGTGGGAGCTGGCTTGCCAGCGATGGGCACACAGAGAAATGACCTGAAAACACACCAGCCTCCATAACATGGAGCAGTCATGAAGTCGTTCACCCCTCGCGCCCTGGTCGTGGCCATTGCCGCCATCAACGCTCAGTACGTTATCGCCGCCGACACCAGCAAGCCCTTCAGCCTCGGTGAAATCCAGATTTCCGCCCCGCAGGACGAGAAACTCGCCACCGGCAGCACCGTGGTCGAGTTGCAGGACATGCGCCTGCACGACCGCGAAACCGTGGACCGCGCCCTGGCCCTCGCGCCCGGCGTGAACCAGAGCTACATCGGCGGCCGCGCCGAGCAGGTGGTGTACGTGCGCGGTTTCGATCGGCTGCAGGTGCCGGTGTTCATCGACGGCATCCCGACCTACGTGCCTTATGACGGCAACATCGACCTGGGGCGCTTCACCACGTACGACCTGTCGCGCATCGAAGTGGCCAAGGGCTTCGCGTCGCTGCTGTACGGGCCGAACACCCTGGGCGGGGCGATCAACCTGGTGACCCGGCGCCCGACCGAGGCCTTCGAGGGTGAAGTCGGCGGCGGCCTGGAGATGACCGACCACGGCAACGTCAACGCCTACCGCAGCTACGCCAACGTCGGCTCCAACCAGGGTAACTGGTGGATGCAGGGCGGCGTTTCCTACGTCGATTACGACTACACCCTGCTGCCGGACGACTTCGAGCCGACCAACAACCAGCAAGGCAACGGTCGCCGCGAGAACAGCGACAAGCGCGACGGCAAGTTCAGCTTCAAGCTCGGCTTCACCCCCAACGCAACCGACGAATACGTGCTCGGCTACGTCCAGCAACAAGGCCGCAAGGGCCAGCCGCCCTACGCCGGCGACCTGCCCGCCACCGGCCAGCGCAAGCGCTGGTGGGAATGGCCGACCTGGGACAAGACCAGCCTGTTCCTGGCCACCAACACCCGCTTCGGCGACCACGGCCTGAAGACCCGCGTCTACCACGACACCTTCAAGAACTCGCTGGAAAGCTTCAACTACAACAACGGCATCCCCGGCACGCTGCAGTCGGGCTTCCCGAGCAAGTACGACGATGAATCCACCGGTTTCTCGGTCGAAGGCGACCTGGCGATCACCGAGGGTAACCGCCTGGGCGTGGCGTACCACTTCAAGGAAGACGTGCACCGCTCCCGCGACGGCAGCGACCCGCAAACCCATTTCCGCGACCAGACCCAATCCATCGCCCTGGAAGACACCCTGCGCCTGAACGATATTTTCAGCGTGGTCGGCGGCGTCTCGTACAACTACCGCAAGAGCCTGGACGCCGAGAACTTCGGTACCAATCCGTCCTCGACACGGGTCAAGACCCTGTACGACGAACCCACCGGCAGCGACGACGCGGTCAACAGCCAGCTTGGCCTGTTCATGAACACCGGCCCGCTGCTGGACATCGACCACAACGGCCAGGTGCGCCTGACCGTGTCGCGCAAGAGCCGCTTCGCCACCATCAAGGACCGCTACTCGACGCGCTTCGGCACGGTCATCCCGAGCCCGGACCTCAAGTCCGAACGTGCCACCCATTACGAGTTGGGCTACAGTGGCGCGCTGACATCGCAGTGGAGCCTGGATGCGGCGTTGTTCGTGGCCAATATCGAGGACTCCATCCAGCAGGTCACCGTGCCGGCGCAACTCAATTGCGCGGCGCCATGCGGGCAATACCAGAACATCGCCAAAGCGCGTAACCAGGGCGTTGAACTGGGCCTGAAAGGTGATCTGGGCGACTGGGAGCTGGGCGCCAGCTACACCTTCCTCGACCGCGAAAACCGCAGCAATCCCGAGCTGCACCCGATCGACACGCCACGCCACAACCTGTTCGCCTCGGCCACCTGGAACCTGGACGCCTTGCGCCTGACCGGTAGCGCCGAAGCGGCCTCGCGCCGTTACAACGTGTCCGATGGCAGCCAGATGTCCGGCGGCTACGCGGTGTACAACTTCAAGTCCGGCTACCGCTTCAGCAACGACGTGCTGGTAGAAGCCGGCGTACGCAACCTGTTCGACCGCCTCTACGAATACAGCGAGGGATACCCGGAAATTGGCCGTAACTACTTCGTGCAGTTCAATGTTCCGCTGTAAGGCCTGGCTGCTGGCCCTGGCGCTCGGTTCGACGAGCGCACTGGCCGCGCCGCAGCCGGTGGTGGTGATGACCAGCTACCCGGAAGAGATGATGACCCGCTTCGAGGAGGCCTTCGAACAGGCCAACCCCGATTACCGCCTGCAGATCCTCTGGCGCCAGGGCTTCGATGCCCTGCCCTTCCTGCGCCAGGCGGACCAGGGCGGGGTCGATGTCTACTGGGCGCCGTCGCCGGGCAATTTTGCCCGGCTGGCGCGGGACAACAGTTGGCAACCGCTGGGTGTCGATCTGCAAGGCTTGCCGGACCGAATCGGCGGCACCGCCCTGCGCGACCGCGACGGCCGTTACCAGGCCACGGAACTGGCCGGCTATGGCTTCGCCACCAACCCGAAGGTGCTCGCCGAACTGGGCGTGGCGCCGCCGAAGGACTGGCCTGACCTGCTCGACGCCCGGCTGCGCGGACGCATCGCCCTGCCTGACCCGGCGCGGGTCGGTTTCGCTCCGGTGTTGCTCGACATCGTCCTGCAGGCCTACGGCTGGGAACGGGGTTGGGCGTTGTGGAGCGAGATCGCCGGGCAGTCGCGGCTGGTCAGTCGCGGCGGCACCCTGGTCAGCGACGAGGTGGCCAGCGGGCGCTCGGCGGTGGGCTTGTCCATCGACTTTTTCGTCGCCTCGGCGGTGAGCAACGGCCAGCCGGTGGACTTCGTCTACCCGGCCCACGGCGGGCTCAACCCTGCGCACATTGCGATTACCCGCAGTGCGAAGGATGTCGAAGGTGCTCGGGCGTTCGTGCGCTTCGTGTTGTCCGACACCGGGCAGAAACTGCTGGCCGACCCGGACATCCGCAAGCTGCCGGTGCGCCCGAGCGTCTACGCCGAGCTGCCGACGGGTTATCACGACCCGTTTGCGGCGGCCCGCGATGGCGCGTACCAATATGGCGACAAGATGTCCCGCGAACGCCTGGCGCTGATCACCTCGCTGTTCGCGCAATGGCTCAGCCAACCCCATGAACGCCTCACGGCCTTGTGGGCGCGGGTGCATGCCGGCGAGGCGGTGGGCCGCGATCTGAGCACGGTGCGGGCGTACCTCACGGTGCCCCCGATCAGCGCGGAACAGGCCGCCGCGACGGACCTGCTCAGCCTGTTCGGCCAACGCCAGGACAGCGGCATGGAACAACAGCCCGTCACCGATCAGGACGAACTCGGCAAGCGCGAAATCGCCTGGCAGTTCTACAGCGCCACCCGACATGCCGAGGCGGCGCGGCAGCTCGACGAGATGGGCCTGTAATGCGCGGTTGGTTAGTGGCGCTAGTCGCGGCGCTGGCGAGTTTTTCCGCCAGCGCCGAGGCCGACCGCGAGGCCTTCGCCCAACCCTTGGCGGGGATGGACGACGAGGCGCAACTGGAGCGTTTCTTCCGCGGACGCGGGCTGTTTCGCCAGGCTTGGGTCGTCGCCCCGTCGCGGGATGAGGCGGTGGACGGCCTCGGCCCGCTGTACAACCGCATCACCTGCATTGCCTGCCACCCGAAAAACGGCCGTGGCCAGGCACCGATCAATGAACATTCGCCGATGCGCACCATGCTGGTCCGCCTGTCGTTGCCGGGCCGCGATGCCCACGGCGGGCCGCAGCCGCATCCCGCTTATGGCGACCAGCTCAACGAGCTGGGCATTCCCGGTGTGCGCGGCGAAGGCCGGGCACAGATTCTCTGGCAGGAAAAACAGGTCACGCTGTCTGCTGGCGAGACCGTCAACCTGCGCCGGCCGCAACTGAAATTCAGCGAACTGGCCTACGGGCCACTGGGCGATATCCGTACCTCGGCGCGGGTCGGCACACCGGTGTTCGGCCTTGGCCTGCTGGAAACGGTCAGCGCCAGCACCCTGCAGCGCATGGCCGACGAGCGCAAGCCGGATGGCGTTCGCGGGCGGGTCAACACGGTCTGGAGCGTGGAGCGCCAGCGCCTGGAAGTCGGGCGCTTCGGCCTCAAGGCCAACCAGCCAAGCCTCAACCAGCAGATCGCCAGCGCCCTGCACGGCGACATGGGCCTGACCTCGTCGCTGTACCCGCAGGAAAACTGCGCCCCGCAGCAAAGCGCCTGCCAGCAGGCCGTCAGCGGCGGGCAGCCGGAAGTGGACGGGATGCAATTGAGCGAGCTGCACTTCTACCTGTCCCATCTGGCGCCGCCGTCTCGGCGGGAACGCGATACGCCAGCGGTGAAACACGGCGAGCGGCTGTTCGCCGAGGCCGGTTGCACCCTGTGCCATCGGCCGCAACTGACTACCGGGGTGCACCCGGACTACAAAGCGTTGTCCGGGCGCAAGATCGAGCCCTACACCGACCTGCTGTTGCACGACATGGGCGAAGGCCTGGCCGATGGCCGTGACGACTACCTGGCCAGCGGCCGCGAATGGCGCACGCCACCGTTGTGGGGCGTGGGCCTGATCGAACAGATCAACCCCGGCGCCGGCTACCTGCACGACGGCCGCGCCCGCAGCCTGACCGAGGCGGTGTTGTGGCACGGCGGCGAAGCGGCGGTGGCGCGGCAGCGGTTTGCCGCGTTATCGGGTGAGGATCGCATTACATTGTTGGCATTTCTAAAATCCCTGTAGGCGCGAGCTCGCGATAAGGCCCCCACCTCACACCCGTCGATTCCGCGCCAACAGCCACAGCAGATACACCCCACCCAACATCCCCGTGGTCAGCCCGATCGGCATGTTCAGCGACAGCGGAAAGCGCTGGCTGAGCATGTCCGCCGCCAGCAACAGCACCGCGCCCATCAACGCCCCTGACACCAGCGGCACGCCGGCACTGGCGGTCAGGCGCCGCGCCAGCTGCGGCGCGGCCAGGGCGATAAAGGCGATCGGCCCTGCCGCCGCAGTGGCAATCGCGGTCAGCGCCACCGCCGCCAGCATCATCAGCAAGCGCGTGCGCTCCACCGCCACGCCAAGCTGGCTGGCACTGTCATCGCCCATTTCCAGCAAGTTGACCCGTCGCGCCTGGTACAGCGCCACCGGCACGATCAGCAGCAGGCCCAGCGCGGCAGGCAGCACATGGGACCAGGTGCGGGTGTTGAGCGACCCGGCCAGCCACAGTTGCGCGGTCATTACCTGGTCGAGGTTGCCGGTCACCAGCAGGATGGTATTGAGCGCCGAGAGCATGGCACCGATACCGATGCCCACCAGCACCAGCCGATAACCGCCGGTGCTACGGCCTTTCATCGACAGCAGGAACACCAGCGCCGCCGTGGCCATGCCGGACGCGACCGCCGCCACGGATGTGCCGAGCGGACCGCTATCGAACAGGATGATCTGGACAATCGCACCGCTGGCCGCCCCGGTGGTGAAACCGATGATGTCCGGCGATCCGAGGGCATTGCGCGACAGCGACTGGAAGATCGAGCCGGCCATGCCCAGCGACGCGCCGACCAGCATGGCGGTGAGCACCCGTGGCAGGCGCACCCGGGTGATCACCCGCTGCAGGGTGGGATCGTCCGCCGTGCCGAACAGGCCGGCGACGACCTGGGCCGGGGTCAGGTGCAGGCTGCCGATGCCCAGCAGCAGGACGCCCAGCGTCAGTGCGGTCGCCGCCAGCAACAAACAGACCAGCGCCACCCGTGGGCGCCAGAGCAAGGAACAGCCGCCGAAGCGGAGAACCGAAGCGCTTTTGTTCATAGCGTGTTCAACCGGTATTTGCGCACCACGGCGATAAAGAACGGACCGCCCAGCAAGGCGGCGATAACCCCGGCGGCGATTTCCGCATTGCCGCCCACCACCCGCCCGAGCACGTCGGCGACCAGCAACAGGACTGCGGCAAACAGCGCCGAATAAGGCAGCAACCAACGGTAATCCGGCCCCACCAGCAGCCGCGCCAGGTGCGGTGCCACCAGTCCGACGAAGGCGATCGGCCCGGCGCCGGCAGTGGCCGCGCCGGCCAGCAACATCACAGCCAGGCACGCCAGCAGCCAGGTACTGCGAACACTGGCGCCCAGCGCCTGGCCAAGGTCATTACCCAAGGCCAGGACATTGAGGTTGCCGACGATGGCGAAGGTTGCCAGGGCACCCAGCGGCACCGCCACCAGCAGTACCGCCACGGCATCGAAGCCGGCGCGCTCGATGGAGCCGGAGGCCCAGTGTCGGAATTGGTCGAACACATCTGCCGGGGCATTGAGAATGATGACCCCGGTCACCGATGCCAGCAGCACCGACAGTCCTGCCCCGGCCAGCACCAGACGCACCGGGTTGGTGGTGGTTTCGTAGGCCTGGCCGAGCATGAACACCACAGCGCCAGCCAGCCCGGCGCCGAGGAAGGCGAACCAGACATAACTGGCCATGCTCGCCATGCCGAAGGCCGCAGCGGCGCCGATCACTGCGAGGGCAGCGCCGGCATTGATGCCTAGCAGGCCGGGTTCGGCCAGCGGATTGCGCGTCACCGCCTGCATGATCGCCCCCGCCAGCCCTAATGCCAGCCCGGCGAGGATCGCCACCAGGGTGCGCGGGATACGCATCTCGCGCACGATCAGGTGCAGGTCGTTGTGCCGGTCATAGGCGCGCAGGGCTTGCAGCACGTCGGCGGGTGGCACGGTACGCGAACCCACCATCAGGCTCAGCACCACCGCCAAAGCGAGCAGCGTCAGACCAAACACCAGCCCCCGCAAACGTCGACGCCGCCGACGCTCCATTAGCGTCAGCGGCGCACACGAAGAAAAACCGACGGCCACTTAACGGAAATTCCGCGCCACAGCGTCGATCATTTCCCGTCCTGAGTAGTAGTCGATCCGGAACGAACTGGGCCCCAGCGGATACACCCGTTTGTTGATCACTGCCGGCAGGTTGGCCAGCACCGGATCGGCCAGGAACGCCTGGACATCGGCGTCGGTGGCGCTGAGCAGGAACACGCTGTCGCCGGTGATCCCCGCCGACAGGTTCTCGCGAGAAATAAAGGCCACGTCGGAGCTGCGCTTGACCTGCGATTCCAGCACCGTCGGCAGCCCTGCCACCTTGAAGCCGAGCGCTTCGATCACTCGCGCCTGCGGGCTGTTCTCGCGGGCGATGGAGTAGCTGCCACCGATGTTGTAGCCCACCACACTGACGCTGCCGGCCGGCACCTTGAGCTGCGCGCCGACGTCGGCGGCGTAGTCGTCGAAGCGCTTGATCGCGGCGGCGGCCTGGGTTTCCAGTCCGGTGTGGCGACCCAGTTCGGTGGCGATCTGCTGCCAGCTCTGGTTCGAGTAGTTGACCACCAGGGTCTTGACGCCCTGGGCTTCCAGCTCGGCCTTGTGCTGGATCACGCTGTCGGCACCGGTGGCGGAAATCACCAGCAGGTCCGGGTCCTGGCCGATCACCGACTCGATGTCGAACACCAGATTCTTGTACAGCACCTGCACGCCGCGCTGATCGGCGACCTCAGCCCACTGGGTGAAGAAGCCCTTGCCGTCGGACAGCCGGCTCGGCGTTGTGGCAGCACTGGCCACCAGCGGCGCGTCCATGGCCAGCAGAATGCCGGTCACGCTGGGCGTGGTGGAAACGATGCGTTTGGACGGGGTGTCCGCGGCCTGGGCGAAGCCCGCCAACAGGGCCAGGGTGGTAGCGCCGGCGAGGCGCAACAGCGAAGAGGTCGTCATGGTGAGGTCAATATCGGCAGATTGAATGCGAAATGATACGATTTGAGAGCGTTTCGCATTCCATATTGCGGAATAAATTCCGCACATGCAATACTGCCGCGCCATCATTGCCGAGGAACCCGCCCCCATGACGCACCGCCTGCAGGCCGATGCGCTGACGCTGCGCTACGAACAGCGCACCATTTCCACGGACCTTTCGCTGCGCATTCCGGACGGATCCTTCACCGTTATCGTCGGCCCCAATGCCTGCGGCAAATCCACCCTGCTGCGCGCCCTCTCCCGCCTGCTAGTTCCCGCCGCTGGCCAGGTGTTGCTGGACCAACGCCCGATCGGCGAGTTTCCCGCTCGCGAAGTCGCCCGCTGCCTCGGCCTGCTGCCGCAGAGTGCCACCGCGCCGGACGGCATCACCGTGGCTGATCTGGTGGCGCGCGGACGCTATCCGCATCAGTCATTTTTGCGGCAGTGGTCGAAAGCGGATGAACAGGTGGTAAAGGAAGCAATGGCGGCGACCGGCGTCAGCGAGCTGGCCGAACGCGCGTTGAACGAACTGTCCGGCGGCCAGCGCCAGCGAGTGTGGATCGCCATGGTGCTGGCGCAACAGACGCCGATCCTGCTGCTGGATGAGCCGACCACCTATCTGGATATTGCTCATCAGGTCGAATTGCTCGACCTGCTGGCGGACCTTAACCGTCAGGGTCGCACCGTCGTCGCGGTGCTGCATGACCTCAACCAGGCCTGCCGCTATGCCTCGCACCTGGTGGCGATGAAGGACGGCGCGATCGTCGCCAGCGGCGCGCCGGCCGATATTTTCACCGAGGAACTGGTGGAGCGGGTGTTTGGACTGGCGTCGTTGATCATTGCCGACCCGGTGACCGGGACACCGTTGCTGGTGCCCAAGGGACGGGTGTTGCGGGGGTAGTCAGGCCAGCACTCTATGGGCGCTGGCCGGGCGGCGCTCCGCTTGCCAGCGATTGGGCCAGGCCCCGCAACAGCGTTGTTCCGGCCGGCCTCATCGCCGGCAAGACCGGCTCCCACAGGGTTCCGCGCCAGACACTGAAATTGAGCTCAGCTCAACACTC
>NZ_QKVL01000089.1 GCF_003231275.1 Pseudomonas huaxiensis | reverse complement strand
GCAAGGGTTTCGAAAAAAACCCGCACAATGGCGGGCCTGATTTGCGGACGTTTAGCCGTGGGCTACGTCGACGTGCTGTTTTGCCGTCATGTCCAGGCCAACCGCACGCATCACCCCGATCATGGTTTTCAGCGTTGGGTTGCCGTTTTTCAGTTGGTAGAGGTGTGCGCGTGTGACGCCAGCCTCTTTTGCAATCGCGGTCATACCTTTGGCGCGAGCTACCACGCTCAGCGCCTGCGCGATAAATGAGGCATCACCAGATTCGAAAGCATCAGCCATAAAGATGGCGATAGATTCCGCGTCAGTGAGTAATTCCGCTGGATCGTATTCGTAAATTGGTTCTTTCATTCGTCTTCACTCCACTGGCTTGCCAGAGTTTTTGCGGTTTCTATATCCCGCGCCTGACTGCTTTTATCCCCACCGCAGAGCAATAGGACCAGCTGATCGCCGCGCTGCTGGAAATACACCCGGTAGCCGGGGCCATGATGAATACGCAACTCACTGACGCCTTGACCGACTGGCTGCACGTCACCAAGCAAGCCGTGGGCTACGCGCAACACCCGCGCCGCGATAATCAGTTTGGCCTTCTTGTCACGCAGTTTGCGTTCCCAAGTCATGTAAGTGGCGGTTTGGATAATCGTTTTCATGTGTATAAGTGTATTACATATATGACACGTAATCAAGCTGATTGGTGCATTCTCGCATGCGAGAAAGTAAATAAATAGTCCTATCGAATGATACTAACAGTTGACCCTATTTCTGTTTGTTGAGATAATTTCTCCGTCGAAGCAATCCCGCTTCGGCAGCTTGGAACCAGCGGCGGCAACCGCCCAAGCGAATTGCGAAGGAGAATGAAATGGCTGTTCATCGTGTTATTTGGGAAATGGACGTTGATGTTACTGGCGGCCCCAGAGAGGCAGTGGAAGCGGTTGCGAAACGCTATTTCGCTAAGCATGTCGCGAATGGTGAGCCAGGTAGCGCATGCGTGTTCACTGTCATCGATCCGAAGGGTAAGCGCGCGTTGGTCGACCTGGCACCGAGTCTCCGTGACCTCGAAGGCGACGACACTGAGTAATCAACATTCAGCGCGCCCGGTGCAGGTAAGCACCGGGCAACCCCGACAGATGAGGTGATAACGATGACCCTGGACGAAGCTCTCGAAGAAGACAACGTGGTAAGCCGCGACGAAGCAAAAGCCGAGTGCGAGAAACATTCCCTCGCCTTCGCGGATCTTGTAGACGAGCTGGGCGATCACTCGGAGTACAAGTCCCGAGACGTAATGCATTGGCTGGGTTACTGATCCATGACCACTACCAAACCGGCTGGGCTCACTGAAATTTCGTTGACCCTCGCAATCGAGACGCGGGACGCGCTTCGCGCCCAAGGCGTCAAATGCCAGTTGCGCTTTGTGAGCGGCGATCTTTGGAACGTGCTGTTGGCAGGCACGGACTACTAATTCGGGAAGCCCGGTTCGCCGGGCATTCGGGTGCAATCATGAATCAGACACCACGCCAAGAACGCATGTTGTTCGGCGATGAGGCTGACGCTCACGCATTCTGGAAGGACAAAGAGTGGAAGACCTTCGCGGTTGATTTAATCGCGCACACCGGCAGGAAACAGAAGGTCATCCACACGATGTACGTTCGTGCGCGCACATGCGCAGATGCTGCACAATGTGCGAAAGATAATGACTGGACTCGCAAACCTAAGCCGCGCTACGTCGCTCGCCTTGCTGGCCCACGCGAGCTGGGCTGCACTCCATCACCTAAATCGATCAATGTTCAAGGATGATTACCATGAAAACCAATCCAAACACCCCGACACCAAAACCGATCCGCGAAAATAAATCTGATGGCATGTTCATAGCGTCAATGGTTGGGTGCGGGGCGCTCTTTTTCATCTTTTTGGGCGGTATCGGCTCCGTGGTTAATGAATATGTACTTGCCAGCGAACAGGAATGGCTGGGTACTGCAACTGCTCTTGCATTGGCAATCGGCATTGCTGGGGGGGGGCCTCAGCTCGTTCATTGTTGCCGACTACCTGTCCAACAAAGAAGATAAATAAAAATCAATTTCTAGTAAAAACGGATGATACTAATAGTTGACCCTGAATCGCTCTTTTGAGATAATGAATTTGTCGAGGTAATACCGCCTCGGCAGCTTGGGACAAAGCGGCGGCAACCGCTCCAAGTCACTCGAAGGAGATTCAAACAATGACTACCGAAACCCACCTGTTTTATTTCAGCGATGCGAAAACCCTTCGCGAGTACAGCGGTTTTACCGTTGAGCCTTCCCACCAAGCCCGTCCTGGGCAAATTCCTTCCACCGTCACCCTCTACATGGTTGTTGCGCAGCGCTCCGGCATTGGCCAGCGCGAAGTTCTCGCAGAGTTCCCGTTGGAATTGCACGCCGAAATCTTCCGCGACATGGCCGAAGCGACTGCCTCAGCCATCTGACCTCAGCAAGCCCGGACCTCACGGTCCGGGCACCAGTGACGGAATGCGATCATGCCTATCAGGTACGTGCTCAAGCACTTTCATTTCTGCTGCGGTCTAGGCGGCGGGGCAAAGGGTTTCAATCAGAACAAAGAGGTAGTCGGCAAGCTGCAGGCCGAATGGCGTTGCGTCGGTGGTGTCGACGTGGACGCCGGAGCGCTCAAGGATTTTGAGCGCTTGGCCGGTGTACCAGGTACTCAGATGGATCTGTTCACCCGCGAGCAGTACATCGCGTTTCACGGTAAGCAACCGCCTGCGGATTGGCGGGAAGCTACGCCGGATGACATTCGCCGCGCCGCTGGCAACCAAGATCCTGACGTTGTGTTCATCAGCAGCCCATGCAAAGGCGCGTCGGGCTTATTGTCCGAAGCATTGAGCCTCACCCCCAAATATCAGGCACTCAACGAGCTGACGCTACGTTGTGTGTGGCTCATGTGCGAAGCCTGGCAACACAACCCAGTCAGCTTGATCGTGTTCGAAAACGTACCGCGTCTGGCCAGCCGGGGCCGACACTTGCTTGACCAGATCGGGCAGATTCTTGAGTTCTTCGGCTACGCCGTATCGGAGACGACCCACGACTGCGGCGAACTGGGCGGACTGGCCCAATCTCGCAAACGGTTCTTGCTGGTCGCCCGCCACGTCGAGAAGGTTCCACCGTTCCTGTACGAGCCGGAAAAGAAGTCGCTGCAATCCGTTGGTGCCGTCCTCGGCCGCATGCCGATGCCAGGTGACATCGAGCGCGCAGGCCCAATGCACCGCGTGCCGTCACTGCAATGGAAAACGTGGGTGCGACTCGCCCTTGTCGAAGCGGGCAAGGATTGGCGCAGCCTTGATCAACTGGCTATCAGTGACGGGTATCTGCGGGACTTTGTGATCGTGCCAGAGGCGTTTTCAGGATACTTGGGTGTCAACGCATGGGATAAGTCTGTCGGCACCGTGGCAGGGCAATCAAGAGCTACCAACGGGGCTTTCTCTGTCGCGGATCCGAGAAGCCCGGTAGACGCGCCTCAATACCACCAATACGGCGTTCGTAGATGGGAAGACACCAGCGGCGCGATTATCGGTGTCAAGTCACCGGGTCAGGGCACTTTCAGCGTGGCGGATCCGCGTGGCGCAGCTGGTGGCCACGGCAAGTACAACGTTACCCGTTGGGACGGATCAGCCCGAACAGTGATTGCGGGCAGCACAACAGGGCAGGGGGCCTTTGCGGTACAGGATCCCCGCTCCGGCCTGCGCCGCGTAAAAGGTGATGCGTACCTCACTGGCGGACATTACGGCGTCGTCCCGTGGGACAGCACTGCAGGCGCTATCTCCGCCAGTGCGCGATTGGACAATGGCCGTTGGAGTGTCGCTGATCCTCGAATGCCTGCAGCGAATGAACGCCTGACGTGTGTGATCAGAAGCCTTGACGGCACCTGGCACCGGCCTTTCACCACACTGGAAATGGCTGCACTGCAAAGCCTCGTCGATCCCGAGGAAATGCTAGAGCTGGACGGGTTGAGCGATCAGGCATGGCGGGAACGAATCGGTAACGCGGTTCCGCCGAATGCCGCCGAGGCGATTGCCGGTGTGATGGCTCAAACCATTTTGCTGGCCAAGCAAGGCGAAACCTTTTTGCTCAGCCACATGCCCGTATGGGTCCGGCCCGTGGCCGTTGGCCTGTCGTTGGCCAACCACCTCGATAACGCAGCATAAATCTGCGCCCCTGACGGGGCGCATCCCTCCCGGATCAAGCGGCGGCAACCGCCCCGGGATTTCAGCGAAGGAGATCCACAAATGCACTTTCGTGACCTCACTCAAAGCAAAGCCGAACGTTCTTGCCATGCACTGCAATCCGCTGCGCGGCTGGCAGAACTGCACAAGAAGTGGTATTCAGCCGCGGAACTTTACGAAGCCGCCGCCTCGATCTGGCCGGGCAACGGCCTGACCTACATGCGACGTGCGGAACAATGCCGTTCGCTGATCGATTCCGCACGCGATGAAATGGACCTCTGAGGAACGAAGTCATGGACAACACCAATGCACTGCGCACGCCCGAATACCTTGACGTGTTGATGTGGCTTGAGACCGCCTCAGAGGATCTGATTACCGGTGCTTACTGGGCGGCAACTGGCTCTGTGAAACAGGATCTGCGCATCGGGATTCAAAGCCTGATGGATTCAGATCGGCCAGCTCTGGCCAACTATTTCCCCGAGCTGGTTATCAATCCAATAAAGCTGGATGAACTCTCTGTGCTATTCCCTGAGTGCATTCAGCCATTGAAAACATTGGAAGAATCCCTATCGGTGCGAGACAGAGACAGAAGGAGCCCACCCAAAGGGTATTGGGCTGTTTCTGCTGTCATCCAAGAACTGAAAACCGAAGGAAAACTGTCGCCCAGTCAGAGCGTGCTACTCGCCGCCGAGCTGGCTACTTTCCGAACCTAACCCCTCTCAT
>NZ_QKVL01000088.1 GCF_003231275.1 Pseudomonas huaxiensis | reverse complement strand
CTGTGGGCGCTGCTGGTTCTGACACTTTATTCCAATGGTTATGACCCACCTACGCTGGAGGTTCTGACCATCCTTTCCAGTGATTGTGATCCACTACGCTGATGATTCTGGCCCACCCGCCAAGGGTAATATGGATGCAATTTCAAACCGCCTTGGCTCCATCAAATGCACGTCGAGAAAATTAGTTCAAACGCCTATGCTGATCTGGGCACACCACATGCGAACACAATGCAGCGCAAAGCTATGCTCGTCGTGCGTATCAGTGATGTTATTTCCGCTTTGGAGGCTTGGTTAAAGGGACATTTTCGAGATGCCGACGAAGCCG
Source organism: Pseudomonas huaxiensis (assembly GCF_003231275.1). Classification (GTDB taxonomy): domain Bacteria; phylum Pseudomonadota; class Gammaproteobacteria; order Pseudomonadales; family Pseudomonadaceae; genus Aquipseudomonas; species Aquipseudomonas huaxiensis. The sequence continues at coordinate 4,898 of NZ_QKVL01000088.1, read as the reverse complement.
TAGTGCATGCCTGCTTACTCCACCTGAGATGCAGCTCACTGACTCGGCTATTTTCGCGGGCGCGAAAATAGCGAAGGGGACAATGCCCCCTCCGCTATCGGTCACTGCGCCTTGACAGCCTGCTTGCGCAAGGACTCGCCCTTGAGCCCAATACGGTGTGATCGGTGGACGATGCGATCCAGGATGGCCTCGGCCAGCGTGGCGTCGCTGAACATGCTATGCCAGTGTTCCGTAGGGAATTGACTGGTTATGATCAGTGAGCCGGTCTGCATGCGTTGATCGACAATATCCAGCAAGGTATACCCCACAGTGGGTTCTACCGGTGCCAGCCCGAAGTCATCGAGGATCAGCAGGTGGACTTTGCTCAAGGCCGTTCGGTACTTGGGCAGGGAGCCGTCGCCAATGGCGATTTGCAGCTCTTCATAGAGCTTCGAAGCGCTTTTATAGATCACCGAGTAGCCCTGCCGGCAGGCCTGGCTGCCGAATGCACAGGCGAGCCAGCTCTTGCCTGTGCCGGTGGCACCGGTCAGTAGCAGGTTCTGTTGCTGACCGATCCAGGTGCAGCCCGCCAGGCTGGCGATCACTTGCTTATCCAGGCCTCGACTGCTGCGGTAGTCAACATCCTCCAAGTGTGCGGCATAGCGCAACTTTGCCTGTTTCAGCAGCCGAGATAGCTTGCGATTCTCGCGCTCGCTGAGTTCACGATCCACCATCAGGCCCAGGCGATCATCGAAGGGCAGTTCCTGCATGCGCGGCAGTTCAAGCTGGTCGCGGTAGGCCTTGGCCATGCCGGACAGTTGCAGTTGCTGGAGCTTGCTTTGGGTCTGCTGGTTCAGCATGTCGAGCGTTCCTTTTCATCAGCAAAGTAATGGGCACCACGCAGGTTTTCGTGAGCCGGTGTCGAGCTGGGTAAAGCTTTCAGGCCAGGGCGCTTGTCGGGTTGCTCGCGCAAAATGGATTGCAGGCTTTTCAGGGCGAAGGTCTTGATGGTCAGCGCATAGGCGCAGGCCTCCTCCAGTCGGGCATCGCCATGCAAGCGAGCTTCTTTGCGCAAGGCGCTGGCAGCCTTGTGCCCGTTGGCCACATCGGTACGTTCGGTCAGGTGATATTGCAGGTGTCGCAGCAGTGCTGGCCCGACTCGCTCGCCCCAGGCGAGCAATGCGGCGGGTTCACTGTCAGCGTAATACTGGTGGTTCGGCGGCCTGTGCTCCGGTTGCATGCTGATGCCGGAAACATACTGTCGGGGATGACTGCTGACCCGCAGATGATTGTGAAAAACCTCCACGACCTCGCCAGTAGCGCGGACATCCACTTGCTGCTGAACTAATCGGTTCGGTACTGAATAGTGGTGGTTGTCGTACTCCACCAGGTAGTCACTGCGCACCCGTACCTTGAAGCGCCAGTCGGCATGCTCATAGGCGTGGATTGGCAACGGCTGGAGCGCAGGCTGCTCCACCTCAACGAACAGGCTGTGCCGACTACAGCCGGGCTGTCGCTTGAAGGGGCGTTGATTGAATGCCGGTAACAATTCCAGGATGGCCTGATTGAGTTCTGCCAAGCTGAAGAACCGACGGTGACGAAGAGCTGCCAGCAGCCAGCGCTGAACCAGTTTCACTCCGGCTTCCACCTTGCCCTTGTCTTTGGGTTTGCGCGGACGCGCCGGCAGAATGACGGCTTGGTAATGCTGGGCCAGTTGCTGGTAGATCAGGTTGAGCTGAACTTCATCCTTGCCATGCTTGATCACCGCCGCCTTGAGGTTGTCGGGAATCAGTAGGCGGGGTACACCTGCGAAGAAATTGAAGGCCTGCACATGGCAGTGCATCCAGTCTTCAATCCGTTGACTCCACACGGCACAGGCGAAGGTGTAGCTGGAGTAACCCAGCACACCAACAAAGATTTGTGCCAGGCGCGGTTCCGATTGACCTTCCAGATAGATCGGCATGGTCTTGCCGGAAAAGTCCAAAAAGAGCTTGTCGCCAGGCAGATGAAGCTGACGCATTGCCAATGGTTGTTGTTGCAGAAAGCTGCGATAGCTGGCCGTAAACTGCGAATAGGCGATGCCGTCTGGCTCGGTGGTCCGCCATTCACGCCAGAGCAGTTCCAGGGTGACGCAAGGATTACGCATTTCAGAATGCACCCAGTTCCAGTCGGGGCAGGCTTTCAGGCGGAAGCCGTTGAATGGCTTGATACCCAAGCGCTCATAAAGCTGTTCGTCGCTCCATTCAGCAAGCTGACCCACATCGAGGGCAACGTTTTCTAAGTGCCGGCACAAGCGCTTGAGGCTGTTGCGCGAAAGCCCGGTGCTATGAGCGATTTCGCGTGTCGATAAACGTGTGCCATAGTGCAGGCGCACGGCTTCGCGCAGCAGGCGCGGTTCAATCCTGACTCTCATCCATACTCCTTCTTGCCCTGTGGAGGGCGCTTAACGGCAGGCAGTACCTGCCCCTCGGCCTTGACAGCCGATAGAAGGACGCTGAGAATTCACAAGCGTTGAAGGTGCTTATGTCATCTAGAAAAAGGCTCGGAGTTGCTGCTCCGGGCCTTTTTTGCGTCCACAGTTTTTCTTGCTCGCATGACCTAATTGATAGCGTGATGTCCTGTAGTTTTCTGGGCTTTAGTGGTCGTGGCTGCCGGATACTCCAGCCTGCGCGGCCAGCCACCGTTCGACCTCCTGCTTAAGGAACAAGCGGCGGCGACCGACGCGAAACGAAGGCGGCATCGGCAAGCCCATGCTCAATCGGTTGCGAGCCGTATGTTCAGAAATTCTGAGAATCTGACTCACCTCCATGAGTGTCATCGTATCCACCGTTATCCCCTTGCCTGAGCTGCAATATCCCGATAACGCATGCTAGGCAGTTGGTGGATACCTAACTACTAGCCAGACTGGACACTTGATTTGCCTCTCTACCTGAACGATGAATTTCTCGATTCTTTCGTATACGAGGATGTGGCGGTTGCCCTCTGGGCAATCAGGCTGCACGCTGCTGACATCGCTGTTACGCCGGCAATCGCGCTGCGACTGATCAGGCAGTATCTACAGCCCTTGATCCCACCTGAGCATTGCCATGTGCTTTATGGGCAGCGCATAGCGACCTGGAATGGCATCTGGGGAATTTATGCCGAGCTGGGATGTTGCGTTGGCAAGAGCAACACCCCTCTGCTGTTTGAAGTAATGAAGGCAGTGGAGCTTATCCATCACTACACGACTTGGCCGCCAAGGGAGTACACGTTCCCGACTGTCATTGAGGTCACCTACTTCCTCAGCATGTGTACTCAACTGAAGATTTCCGTGCAGAGCCATTTGCGCTTGGAAAATGGCCTGCGACTTGATCCGTTCAGCTTTTGCACGCTGTGTTGGCGGCAGCCATTGCCAGGAAGAAAGCTCTGCGCACACCATTCCCCCAATGTTCCGCTTCAGGATGAGGTCGGAACGCAAGCTGCGGCGGCCCGCTACAAATCAGGCGTTCGCCAAAGAGAGCGGTTCGATAAGGCGGTAAATCGCATCCTGACCAGGGAAGTGACGGAGTTCCATGAAGGGCTCTTTACTCCCGTGGTGCTGTTCCCCGAACAGGGCATTGTGACTTGGCTGACTGAGCGTCGCCCGTTGCTGTGGCAGTTGCTCGGGGAACGACAGCAGCAGCTCAACGATACGAATGCCGTGAGCATGCTGGTTGATCTATTGCACTGTCCTGATGGCCTGCCACCCAAGGCCAATCAAATTTATCGACTTATCAATCAGCATCTGTACGAGCATCCATTACTGATCTGGCCGATGCTAATACGGGCCGAGGGGTGGCATCGCTGCCGCGCGGATGTGCGAGGGCAATGGGGAGGAAAACGCTCTGGTGCAGGGCGTCCTATACGGCTCGAGAGCGAGTCGTTACCTGCTTCTTTATATGCTGATCCACAGAGCTAGCAGGCTGCTGGCTGATAGATGAACTTACAACTGAGCGGGGCAGCGCCTTCCCCAGCTAGGTACGCGACGACAGGATCGTCAAGCGTTCGCGGGCGTGCTCGTGGAGCATTTGTGCCAGATGCGCATCAGTCTGTGGCAGGGGCGTCAGGCAGCGTGATAATACATCGTACGTAGCTCAAAGCCTGTTTGAAGGCGCCCCGTCAGCGGGCGTAGCGAATCACTCAGCGGTGTCAAGCTCCGGAGGGCGCGTACTCCACTTTGGCAAGTTGCTCAGCAAGGCAAGCTACTGGCAGCATGCTGCTCACGCATGGTATGGGACGACCGCAAAAACTGACTGCAACTGCCCGGTTTCACTCAAAAGATATACGACCAATTGCCGATTCAGCTAATCATCCGGGATGCTAAAATAGCTTTTTGGTATGATGGCTTTTTGCTATAATTGAATATTGATTCCGAGACTTTACTCGATGAAAAACAATGGCCCTGTGACTACGAGAGAGCGTGATTTCACCGCCACTCAACGCTTGATCACGACTACGGATACGCATGGCACCATCACCTACTGTAATGATGACTTCGTCAGCATCAGTGGCTTCGAACGTAATCAGCTGCTGGGAGCCCCGCACAATATCGTGCGCCATCCGGATATGCCAGAAGCGGTATTCGCGCACATGTGGAGTCACCTCAAGGTCGGCAAGGCCTGGATGGGCATCGTCAAGAATCGCTGCAAAAACGGTGACTTCTATTGGGTCAACGCCTATGTGACGCCGATAACCGAAAACGGCCGGGTGACGGGGTATGAGTCAGTACGGGTAAAACCGGATGCCGAGCAAGTGCGCAGGGCCTCTGCCTTGTATGCACGGATGCGCTCTGGAACGTGGAGCGATTCAGCAGGCAAAGCTTCGCGTTTCTTGCGGGTGCTGGCTATGCCTCTGCTTGCCAGCCTACTCGTGCTGGCAGTGTCTCTGCTCATTTCCCCGGC
>NZ_QKVL01000087.1 GCF_003231275.1 Pseudomonas huaxiensis | reverse complement strand
TCAAGTGTTTGAAGTTGAAAGAGAAATTCTGAAAAACTTCAAAATAAACGCTTGACAGGCTGAGAGGAAAGCGTAGAATGCGCGCCTCGGTTGAGACGAAAAGCTCTTAACCAACCGCTCTTTAACAATTGAATCAAGCAATTCGTGTGGGTGCTTGTGAATTCGGACTGATAGTCAGCAAGATTATCAGCATCACAAGTGACTATACGAGAAATCGAAATAGTTCATTTTGAGATTGCTGAGCCAAGTTTAGGGTTTTCTCAAAACCCAAGCAGTATTGAACTGAAGAGTTTGATCATGGCTCAGATTGAACGCTGGCGGCAGGCCTAACACATGCAAGTCGAGCGGATGAGAAGAGCTTGCTCTTCGATTCAGCGGCGGACGGGTGAGTAATACCTAGGAATCTGCCTGGTAGTGGGGGACAACGTTTCGAAAGGAACGCTAATACCGCATACGTCCTACGGGAGAAAGCAGGGGACCTTCGGGCCTTGCGCTATCAGATGAGCCTAGGTCGGATTAGCTAGTTGGTGAGGTAATGGCTCACCAAGGCTACGATCCGTAACTGGTCTGAGAGGATGATCAGTCACACTGGAACTGAGACACGGTCCAGACTCCTACGGGAGGCAGCAGTGGGGAATATTGGACAATGGGCGAAAGCCTGATCCAGCCATGCCGCGTGTGTGAAGAAGGTCTTCGGATTGTAAAGCACTTTAAGTTGGGAGGAAGGGCATTAACCTAATACGTTAGTGTTTTGACGTTACCGACAGAATAAGCACCGGCTAACTCTGTGCCAGCAGCCGCGGTAATACAGAGGGTGCAAGCGTTAATCGGAATTACTGGGCGTAAAGCGCGCGTAGGTGGTTCGTTAAGTTGGATGTGAAATCCCCGGGCTCAACCTGGGAACTGCATCCAAAACTGGCGAGCTAGAGTAGGGCAGAGGGTGGTGGAATTTCCTGTGTAGCGGTGAAATGCGTAGATATAGGAAGGAACACCAGTGGCGAAGGCGACCACCTGGGCTCATACTGACACTGAGGTGCGAAAGCGTGGGGAGCAAACAGGATTAGATACCCTGGTAGTCCACGCCGTAAACGATGTCAACTAGCCGTTGGAATCCTTGAGATTTTAGTGGCGCAGCTAACGCATTAAGTTGACCGCCTGGGGAGTACGGCCGCAAGGTTAAAACTCAAATGAATTGACGGGGGCCCGCACAAGCGGTGGAGCATGTGGTTTAATTCGAAGCAACGCGAAGAACCTTACCAGGCCTTGACATGCAGAGAACTTTCCAGAGATGGATTGGTGCCTTCGGGAACTCTGACACAGGTGCTGCATGGCTGTCGTCAGCTCGTGTCGTGAGATGTTGGGTTAAGTCCCGTAACGAGCGCAACCCTTGTCCTTAGTTACCAGCACGTAATGGTGGGCACTCTAAGGAGACTGCCGGTGACAAACCGGAGGAAGGTGGGGATGACGTCAAGTCATCATGGCCCTTACGGCCTGGGCTACACACGTGCTACAATGGTCGGTACAGAGGGTTGCCAAGCCGCGAGGTGGAGCTAATCTCACAAAACCGATCGTAGTCCGGATCGCAGTCTGCAACTCGACTGCGTGAAGTCGGAATCGCTAGTAATCGCGAATCAGAATGTCGCGGTGAATACGTTCCCGGGCCTTGTACACACCGCCCGTCACACCATGGGAGTGGGTTGCACCAGAAGTAGCTAGTCTAACCTTCGGGAGGACGGTTACCACGGTGTGATTCATGACTGGGGTGAAGTCGTAACAAGGTAGCCGTAGGGGAACCTGCGGCTGGATCACCTCCTTAATCGACGACATCAGCCGCTTCATAAGCTCCCACACGAATTGCTTGATTCATTGAAGAAGACGATTAGGTTAGCAACCTTCGATTGGGTCTGTAGCTCAGTTGGTTAGAGCGCACCCCTGATAAGGGTGAGGTCGGCAGTTCGAATCTGCCCAGACCCACCAATTGCTGGGGCCATAGCTCAGCTGGGAGAGCGCCTGCCTTGCACGCAGGAGGTCAGCGGTTCGATCCCGCTTGGCTCCACCACCCCCTCTTGCACCTATGTAAAAGCTTAGAAATGAATATTCGCATCGAATATTGATTTCTGAACTTTATCAGAATCGTTCTTTAAAAATTTGGGTATGTGATAGAAAGATAGACTGGACAGCACTTTCACTGGTGTTTGTTCAGGCTAAGGTAAAATTTGTGAGTTTAATCATGAATTTTCGGCGAATGTCGTCTTCACAGTATAACCAGATTGCTTGGGGTTATATGGTCAAGTGAAGAAGCGCATACGGTGGATGCCTTGGCAGTCAGAGGCGATGAAAGACGTGGTAGCCTGCGATAAGCTCCGGGGAGTCGGCAAACAGACTTTGATCCGGAGATCTCTGAATGGGGGAACCCAGCCATCATAAGATGGTTATCTTACACTGAATACATAGGTGTAAGAGGCGAACCAGGGGAACTGAAACATCTAAGTACCCTGAGGAAAAGAAATCAACCGAGATTCCCTTAGTAGTGGCGAGCGAACGGGGACTAGCCCTTAAGTTGATTTGAGATTAGTGGAAGGCTCTGGAAAGTGCCGCCATAGTGGGTGATAGCCCCGTACACGAAAATCTCTTATCAATGAAATCGAGTAGGACGGAGCACGAGAAACTTTGTCTGAATATGGGGGGACCATCCTCCAAGGCTAAATACTACTGACTGACCGATAGTGAACCAGTACCGTGAGGGAAAGGCGAAAAGAACCCCGGAGAGGGGAGTGAAATAGATCCTGAAACCGTATGCGTACAAGCAGTGGGAGCCTACTTGTTAGGTGACTGCGTACCTTTTGTATAATGGGTCAGCGACTTATATTCAGTGGCGAGCTTAACCGAATAGGGGAGGCGTAGCGAAAGCGAGTCTTAATAGGGCGTTTAGTCGCTGGGTATAGACCCGAAACCGGGCGATCTATCCATGGGCAGGTTGAAGGTTAGGTAACACTGACTGGAGGACCGAACCGACTACCGTTGAAAAGTTAGCGGATGACCTGTGGATCGGAGTGAAAGGCTAATCAAGCTCGGAGATAGCTGGTTCTCCTCGAAAGCTATTTAGGTAGCGCCTCATGTATCACTGTAGGGGGTAGAGCACTGTTTCGGCTAGGGGGTCATCCCGACTTACCAAACCGATGCAAACTCCGAATACCTACAAGTGCCGAGCATGGGAGACACACGGCGGGTGCTAACGTCCGTCGTGAAAAGGGAAACAACCCAGACCGTCAGCTAAGGTCCCAAAGTTATGGTTAAGTGGGAAACGATGTGGGAAGGCTTAGACAGCTAGGAGGTTGGCTTAGAAGCAGCCACCCTTTAAAGAAAGCGTAATAGCTCACTAGTCGAGTCGGCCTGCGCGGAAGATGTAACGGGGCTCAAACCATACACCGAAGCTACGGGTATCACTTAGGTGATGCGGTAGAGGAGCGTTCTGTAAGCCTGTGAAGGTGAGTTGAGAAGCTTGCTGGAGGTATCAGAAGTGCGAATGCTGACATGAGTAACGACAATGGGAGTGAAAAACTCCCACGCCGAAAGACCAAGGTTTCCTGCGCAACGTTAATCGACGCAGGGTTAGTCGGTCCCTAAGGCGAGGCTGAAAAGCGTAGTCGATGGAAAACAGGTTAATATTCCTGTACTTCTAGTTATTGCGATGGAGGGACGGAGAAGGCTAGGCCAGCTTGGCGTTGGTTGTCCAAGTTTAAGGTGGTAGGCTGAGATCTTAGGTAAATCCGGGATCTTAAGGCCGAGAGCTGATGACGAGCGCTCTTAGAGCGCGAAGTGGTTGATGCCATGCTTCCAAGAAAAGCTTCTAAGCTTCAGATAACTAGGAACCGTACCCCAAACCGACACAGGTGGTTGGGTAGAGAATACCAAGGCGCTTGAGAGAACTCGGGTGAAGGAACTAGGCAAAATGGCACCGTAACTTCGGGAGAAGGTGCGCCGGCGAGGGTCAAGGACTTGCTCCGTAAGCCCATGCCGGTCGAAGATACCAGGCCGCTGCGACTGTTTATTAAAAACACAGCACTCTGCAAACACGAAAGTGGACGTATAGGGTGTGACGCCTGCCCGGTGCCGGAAGGTTAATTGATGGGGTTAGCTAACGCGAAGCTCTTGATCGAAGCCCCGGTAAACGGCGGCCGTAACTATAACGGTCCTAAGGTAGCGAAATTCCTTGTCGGGTAAGTTCCGACCTGCACGAATGGCGTAACGATGGCGGCGCTGTCTCCACCCGAGACTCAGTGAAATTGAAATCGCTGTGAAGATGCAGTGTATCCGCGGCTAGACGGAAAGACCCCGTGAACCTTTACTATAGCTTTGCACTGGACTTTGAATTTGCTTGTGTAGGATAGGTGGGAGGCTTTGAAGCGTGGACGCCAGTTCGCGTGGAGCCATCCTTGAAATACCACCCTGGCAACTTTGAGGTTCTAACTCAGGTCCGTTATCCGGATCGAGGACAGTGTATGGTGGGTAGTTTGACTGGGGCGGTCTCCTCCTAAAGAGTAACGGAGGAGTACGAAGGTGCGCTCAGACCGGTCGGAAATCGGTCGTAGAGTATAAAGGCAAAAGCGCGCTTGACTGCGAGACAGACACGTCGAGCAGGTACGAAAGTAGGTCTTAGTGATCCGGTGGTTCTGTATGGAAGGGCCATCGCTCAACGGATAAAAGGTACTCCGGGGATAACAGGCTGATACCGCCCAAGAGTTCATATCGACGGCGGTGTTTGGCACCTCGATGTCGGCTCATCACATCCTGGGGCTGAAGCCGGTCCCAAGGGTATGGCTGTTCGCCATTTAAAGTGGTACGCGAGCTGGGTTTAGAACGTCGTGAGACAGTTCGGTCCCTATCTGCCGTGGACGTTTGAGATTTGAGAGGGGCTGCTCCTAGTACGAGAGGACCGGAGTGGACGAACCTCTGGTGTTCCGGTTGTCACGCCAGTGGCATTGCCGGGTAGCTATGTTCGGAAGAGATAACCGCTGAAAGCATCTAAGCGGGAAACTTGCCTCAAGATGAGATCTCACTGGAGCCTTGAGCTCCCTGAAGGGCCGTCGAAGACTACGACGTTGATAGGTTGGGTGTGTAAGCGCTGTGAGGCGTTGAGCTAACCAATACTAATTGCCCGTGAGGCTTGACCATATAACACCCAAGCAATTTGACTGCTTCTGGAGACAGGGCACCGAATTGTGGTGGTGAAGACGAAACGCTCGAAAATTCGTGAACCCAC
>NZ_QKVL01000086.1 GCF_003231275.1 Pseudomonas huaxiensis | reverse complement strand
GGGGCGAGTAAGATGCATATAGAGTGCAATAGGGGTGCAGATAGGGTGCAAAATGGTCGACAAAGATCTAACCAATGCACTGATGGCGGTAGGGCCTGAGTCAAAGGCAGCGAAAATACGCCAGGTGATGCCATTGATTGAGCAACAACTGAGTGCGGGTGTACGTCGCCAAGTGATCCTGGATGTGTTGAAACAACAGGGGATCGAATTGAGCATGGAGACGCTGAAAAGTTACCTGTACAGGTATCGAAAAGCACAACGACAGAACCCGGCAACACAGAGCAAAACGACAAGCCCAGTGCCAAGCATGCAACCAGTGATTGAGCGTGAGGCACCAGAAAATGACGGAGGTGTATCGTACGATACAGATACAGATTCGAAGGTCAGTCAAACGGCCCCGTTGGGGCCGAATGAACTGAGCAAGATTATGAATCCTGGGGATGATCAGAACGCCTCAGATCTGGCCATGTATGAGAATGCAGGCCGTCGAAAAAGGACGCCAAAATGAAAATCGCAGTAGTCAATTTCAGCGGTAACACCGGCAAGACAACCTTGTCCGATTCGCTGCTGTCGCCACGCATGGGCGGCGTACGTTTCGCAGTAGAAACGATCAATGCCGGCGCATCGGATGATGCCGCCGAGATCGAGCGGCTCAAGGGTCGCCAGTTCGGTGAGTTGTCGGAAATTCTTATGACGGAAGACAACGCCGTGGTAGACGTTGGAGCATCCAACGTCGAGGATTTTTTCAAGTACATGGGCCAGTTTTCAGGCTCGCACGAAGAATTCGATTTCTTCCTGGTGCCCACGGTATCCGAGAAAAAACAGCAAGCGGACACGATCAACACGATCAAGACGCTGGCCGCGCTGGGCGTTCCGCGCAGCCGGATTTTGGTGGTCTTCAACAAGGTCGAGATCGACGACGCGGACGACTTGCCGCACACCTTCGCAGCGCTGATGGGTTTCCACGAACTGGAGAAGAAATTCACGCTCAAGCGTGATGCGGTGATTTACTCGAACGAAGTGTTCGAACGGCTCCGGGCCTTGAAAACCAGCATCGCCGCTGTGGTGCAGGACACCACGGATTACCGCGAGCAACTGCGAGCCGCGCAAGACGATGCCGCAAAGGAACAGGCCAAACGGATGATCTCTGTGCAGCGCCTGGCAAAGTCGGCCTGGCAAAACCTCGATCAGGTGTACGCCACACTGTTTGGAAAGGGGAAGTAAGCGATGGCCAAGGACGCTACGACAGCGCGTGAAGCGATGGTCGGGCAGATGATGGAAGATTTCGACGCGCTCGTCCGGCGCCTGGAACAGGTCGACGGCGAGTTGGCGGCGAAGATCTCCGAGGCGGTGCGCGATGGCTCGGGTAAGGCTCTGCTCCAGTCGCAGATGAACTTCGAATCCATGATGGAAAAGGAGCGCAATGCCCTGATCCTTGCCGGACGCGAAGCGGTCGCAAGGATTGGTAACGAGATTAACCGGAGTTCGGCCAATCTGATCACGGCGCAAGCGCAGCGCCGCGCCGTGGGATTTTGCGCAATGCTCATCGGTGCCGGTGTGGTTATCGGCGCACTTCTCATGGTTGTAGGCCAGCAGCTCAGGCTATTCGGTTGATCGAGGGGGCACGGCCTCCTTTTTTTGGGGTGTATCCTGTATCGTACGATACAGAATATGCTTTCCCAAGAATTACACCCGCCCCGCCGCTGGTAATCAGGTTGTGGGGTTTTTCTCGCATGCGAGAAAGGAGTCCTTATGTCCGCTACGCCAAGTCAGCAGCTTTACGAAGAAATTGAAGGGGCCTACGACTGGTTCAATGAGAGGTTGTTCGACGGGCAGCTGCCCGGCTGCATCTTCACCCTGCAACGAAAAGCCAATACGTTTGGGTATTTCTCGCCGTCGCGTTTCCTGCGCCGGAACGGCGCGGGAAAAAGCGATGAGATTGCGCTCAATTGCGCCTACTTCGCGCATCGTCGGATCGATCAGACGCTTTCCACGCTCGCACATGAACAGGTTCACCAGTGGCAAGACCACTTCGGCACGCGATCACGAAGCGGCTACCACAACCGCGAGTGGGCCAACAAAATGAAGTCCATCGGGCTGATGCCGTCCGATACAGGTGAGCCAGGTGGTAAGCAATGCGGCCAGCAGATGACGCACTACATCATTGATGGTGGGCCATTCGCAGTTGCATGCCAGGAACTGATTGAACAGGGCGGCATGCTTTCTTGGATTGACGTTGTAACTCAGCGGGTAGCCATGTCAGCGACCCAGCTGTATGGGCCTGATGGAAAACCCGTCGAACAGCCTGTGGCCGATCCGACGATAGACATACTGGCGCTAACCTCGGCGGGGTTGCTGACGCCTGCCACAAACCCCGAGGATCCGAAGAACAAGCGCAAATACACATGTCCGAGCTGCCATTTGAATTTGTGGGGCAAGCCTGGTTTGAGCGGTCGCGTGCAATGCGTCGACTGTAAGGTGCTGTTCGTAGATTCTAAAGAATTGGTGGAAGTCCCTGCCGATCCAGCACCCAGTTGAGCCGGTCGCAAATATCTGACGTTTCAGAATGAACGTCAGTTGATTGCGGCTGGCCGCTGCCGGTCAGGCGACTTATCAGCTGCGGATCCAAGGGCGCAGCTCTTGGTCGCCGAAGGCCGCTTTTGCGCTGCAGGAGCTCACGCATGAAAAATCGTCCAGCGAGCGAGGCCCAACAAAGGCCAGAGCGAGCGGTGCAGTTGTCCACGGGCCGGGCGTGCTGTTTGCCCGGGCGGTGGGCAGCTGCAGGACGATTTCCTGAGTCGTGCGCAGATCTCAGACGTGAGTTGCTGCAGCGCCCGGCCGCAAGGCCGGATGGTTTCAAATCCGACCGGGAGGTCGGCCAAGGTAAAACCCTGTGCCGTACGTTACAACGCAAGCGGAGCGCGCAGGCCGAAGGCCGGAGGCGTGAGGATGGAAGCCCGAAGGGCCAAGACCTGGCGCGCTTTTGGCCAGGGCTTGGTTCACGACAGCCGCCCCCCGAAGGGGGCACGCACAGGAAGGGAAATTAGGGGCTAACGTTGGGCGAGATTCTTGTTTGCTGCTGGGGCAACCTCTGCCCACTGTTCGGCTCCGTTCTGATAATTACCACCTTCGGCAATGAACACTTGGCCATCTTCTAAAACCGCGTACACACTTGGTCTTTCATGGTTCGGATCGCGCAGCTCGTTTTTCCAACAGTAGGCTGAGCGCTCCCAAATGCACACGATCCCCCCAGTGTGTTCCTGGTTGTTTTGCCGCCATTCACTGGCGATTTTTCGAAGTTCAGCGATTGAGTGTTGCATATGCACCTCTCTTGACCGAGATCAGTGGGAGACTCTAACCCTGTGCAGGCAATGGAATGTCGGGCGGCGTCGGGGTTAGGCATGGCACCCTTGCCGGGTTTTTCGCAATCTCCGCACAGTGATTTTCATAGTCAGCTTGGGCGCGGTACTTAGCGTATTTTTGTTGAATCCATCCGGTAACTAAAAAGATCACCAGCCCAACAAATAGGATTTTCTTGCGTCGCGTTGTGGCTGTTTTCATTGGTGAGTTCCATTCACTTTGATTCGGGGAAAACGATACCTTGTAGCGTCCAACTCACAAAGCGGTGCGCCTGTTCGATCTCGCTTTCCAGCGCTTGGCGATCAGGGCAGTTGTGATCATCGGCGGCGTCTTGCAACAGGCGCACGCGGTCGAGCTGGTGCAGCAGATCCGGCGTGAGGGTGACTGTCATTGGCGCGAACGTGTAGGCCACTGGGTCATCTTCAAACAGCACCGGCAGTGCCATACCGTTGTCTTTGAGCCATGATTTGAAGTCGGTCTTACGCATCCTTGCCACCCTTTTTCGGTGCCGGTTTGGCGTCCATATAGGGCTTGGCCATCTCCATGACTTGCGCGGCCAGCTCGGGTGGCAACCAAACCATAACGGGAACTAGCTCGCTGGCCCCGTGTTCGTCCAGGATGGCCCGCACCCGCTTTACCGCCGCATGAACGGTCTGTTTCGACATGTCTCTAGCGTTGGCCACGTCTTGCGGTCGCTGGCCATCAACCAAGATGGCCTTGGCGATCTCTACCGTAGAGACCGCCAAGCGGCGCGAGGCGAATACCGGCGATATTCGTTTCCAGTCCTCGGCGGTGTAAATCGGCTGCATGTAGTAACTCCGTTTTTCAGTGGTCAATGATTCGTGGCCACCGCTGTGCAGATCCGAGAACGGATCTCGCTATGGGTGATGATCGGCAGACACAGGAACGACCAGCAATGACCGAAACAACGGGCATACACGCGCACCAAATCACCGACCTCGGGGGCCTGCAGTATGAATGAATCGCCGGTTTCATCGGCGAAGTAGTCCAGCACCTGGCCATTACTGACCGCAAAATCAAAGCGCGCCTCAGTGAGGCGCGCAGGCTTGGTGCCGTTGCTCGATTCCTGCGCCTGCAGGAAAGCGGTTTGATCGTCCAGCACTGCGCCGGGGTGACGCACGCGAATCTCCGGCAACATTAGCCAGCTGCAGCGTGCGGCCCACATGTTGGGGCCAATCTCGCGGGCATAGTCAATGATTGTGGTTTGACCTGGTACAAAGAAAACTTTCGACATGGCGGCAATCTCCTTGCGAGGTAGGCCGGGCGTGTAGCGCCCGGCCTGGACTTGTTAGGCGGCTTGGCGAATGTGCTGAGCCAGTACCCAAAGGGCGCGATTCAATTTCACGTCCTGGTCAATGCCGGAGACGGCGCGGGTAGTGGTGCGGCGACCTTGCTTGTTGCGGCCTGTAAGCCCTCCCTTGATGGTGTTTTCCTGTACTCGGTTGAAGGTGGTCCAGAGATCATCGGCCCGATCCTCGGCGCGACGTGGACGCAATAACTGGCTAGCTGTCACCGGCGCCGGGCCTTCGGCTGGGTCGTAGCGGTACGCCAAAGCAGCCTCGGCGAAGGCGTGTTGCAGCTCGGGACGGATCTGGATTTGTTTCATGGTTTCGCGCTGATCCTCGATCAGTGCGAACTGATTCAGCACTTCGTAAGCCCCCTCGATGACTTCGCCGATCACGTCTTGGCGGCCACTGTGACGGACTTTCTGATCCATCGCGGCTTCGCCCAGTACAAGGCCGTTGGCACACACAAAGCGGAAGCAACCGCCCATCATCTGGTAACTGCTGGTGCCATCGTGGCTGTTCAGCAGGATGATTTCGTTCGCCTCCTTGTCCATGATGTTCGACGCATGGCGCAGACGGATCATGTGTTTGGTGTGCTGGATCTTGTCGGAGTTGCGAACGCGGGTTTGGCAGGCCATGAAGGGTTCGAACCCTTCGCTGCGCAGTGCGGTGAGCACGTCGACGGTTGGGATGTAGCGGTAGCGATCGGAGCGGCTGTCGTGCGCTTCGAGTGCGAAGATGGAAGGCGCAACGCGGGCGATCTCATCATTGGTCAGTGGGACGTTGCTGCGAACCATGCAAGGGTTGCGGAAGTTGCTGGATAGACGCATTTTTGAATCTCCTTCGCGATTTGCCTGGGCGGTTGCCGCCGCTGGTTCCAGGCTGTCTTAGCGGTATTGCTTCGACGTAGAAATTATCGCAAATCCACTACCCAAAGTCAACTATTGGTAAAAACTAAACTGACCATTTATCGGAGTTCTCGCATGCGAGAATTTACCGAAATCCCTTGT
>NZ_QKVL01000085.1 GCF_003231275.1 Pseudomonas huaxiensis | reverse complement strand
TGGCTGTTCCAGGGCATGGACATGATATTCGAAGATGTTATCTATAGCATATTGAAAATGGGCATCATTACTGGCTTTGCCTTTAATGTTGGTTGGTACATGGAAAATATAGTTCCACTAGTCTCTAGCATCCCCGCCGGGATAACTCAGATTCTAGTTGGATCCGACTCAAACTCTGCGAACATGGTAGATACTCTAATTGGCTCATATATGAACACTGTTATTGAGTTCATGAAAGGTCTCGACTTCAGTTTATTCAATAGCGATGTGGCAGACCTCGCTGCGGCCATAATTGCGCTTGCGATACTTGTTCTATCAGGACTGGCATTTTTAGGAGTTTGTGTCTCAACATTGATAATGTTGAAGCTGGCCACTACTTTGTTTCTTATAGTCGGCCCTGTATTCATAGCCTTCTTCTTATTTGATGCCACAAAGCAATATGCTTGGGGATGGATAAATTTATTGGCTGGTTTCATGCTGACAAATATTCTGTTCGGCGTTGTAGTTTCGGTAGAAGTCACATATATCAGCAATACAATTCTACCAGCTAACGGCCCAATTAAAGCAGATTGGATAAGCCTGTTGAGCATGCCTCTTGTATTCGGTGCTTTCGCAGTCCTGGCGCAAACGATCCCCAACTACGCAGCTAGCGTCATGGGCGGAACGCCCATAGGTAGTTCATCAGTTGGCTCAATGCTCAGATCAGGAGGTGTTGGGGCAGCGTTTAAAATGGCAAAAAATCTTTCTAAACTACGCCGTCACCGTGCATCAATCGAGTAATCGGAAAAGAGGCTGGAGAATTCCAGCCTCTTTTTTTTGACCGTTCGTCGGGCGCTAACAGGGGTTTCAAAGGGGTATCCCCTTTGGCACGTCGATTGTGTAAACAATCGGTAACGTGCCTCATTTTACTTTCAGTTTTCTCCTTAAAAATCAGCTCATAGCGCTTACTGGGCGCCTACTAGACAAGCCAAATCTCTTCATAGACAGTGCCTAGACAGCCTACGGACGCCACATGCACACAGGTCTTACAGATGAACGACGAAGCGGCCAGGAAGCAACTAAGTCTGGTAGCAGAAGCCTTGAGCGCATCTATACCGATGCAGAAAGCCATCGAAAACAATCTACAAATTCTCGAAAAACTTAGAGATTTTGGATATAGCAACGGGTTTATTAGCAACGTGCTCACACAGGGGTCTAAAAAACCCATATCTCCTGAGCTACTTTCGTCAATGCTATATCGGGCGCGTAAAAAGAAACCGCCTAAAATAGTTGAGCCACATCAGACTCAAGAAGTTGATACGAATAAAAATCATCCGTTCAAATCACCCTCAAGCTCTCGCGATGGGTATCGCCGACGCCAGGATTTTAATTATGACCCAACGCCCAAAAAAAGCTTGATTTACCCTTCAGATATAAAACAATAGTTGGATGAGACATGATTAAAAAACAAATTGAGGAAGCTCAGCATCATTTGTCTGTTATGCAGAAAATGGAAAAGGAAGTCATGAGTAGCGGGGAGAAAAGTTTCGATCTAGAAAGTCATTTGATTTTATTAAAATCCTGTCTCTTGGCGCAGAACAACCTTTCCTGCGTAATGCACACCTTGGCAAAAAATACAATTATTGACTGGCAGCGGCCGTTAAACAGCGAGCGCTAAAAATATATTTTACGCATTATTTAAACCGAGATAATCATGAAGAAAAAAATTAGCACAGTTATAGTTTTTTGTTTATTTTCAATCAGTATTCTTCCTACAGTCACACTGGCAACCGGAATTCCGACTGTAGATGTTGCGGCAGCAGCAATTTTACAAAACAATGCAATTGCTCAAGCGACACAGGCACTAGATGCATTAAATAATGCAAAAAATGGTATTGCGCAAGCTAGACAGCAATACGAAAACTACAAAAGCCTCGTGTCAGGGAACGATAAACTTGGAAGGTTCTTAAACAGCCCATCCTTGAATAAAGTCCTTCCACTCGGCGAATGGTCAGAAGTTTACAATACTGCTACAGACATAGTAGCTCTGAGAAAACGGTACGGTTTAATATCCGATAACCTCAGCGTTCAACAGAAATTCGACATGATGCTAGCGGCAGTAGAAGCCCTAGAGCGTAATTACAACGCGAGTACAGAGCGTGTTTCGAATGCAGAGGCATTACGATCCAAGCTAGATGAAGTGGAAACTCCTCAACAAAAAAGCGACTTACAACTACGCTATCAACAAGAGATTATTGAGCAACAAAATCAACAAATGCGAATAGCAAATATTCAAATGCTACAACAGCAACAAGAAAAAATAATGGATCGCCAAAGGGCCCAAGCTTTTATGGATAGGTTGAATGGGAAGTAAAACTGGCTTCTGCTATGAACATTTTCACTATCTCGTGAGTGCCGCCAGCTAGTGCTCGATGTCGCCGGCACCGATCGCCGCCCTGGACCTGGCCGTCACCTGCAGGACAGCGCCGGCGACCAGGCCGGGCGCGTGGCCAGCTCGCCCCGAGGCAGATCCGCACCAGGTGATGGCCACCAGCTGCTCGTCCTCGATCACGCCGGCGCCGATCGCCGCCCTGGAACAGGGCCTGGCCAACCCCTACAGGACAGCACCGGCGCCGCCGGCGACCCGGCCGGCCACGTCGACCAGCTCGTCCCGGGGCAGATCCGCACCAGGTACTGGCCACCAGCTGCTCGACATCGATCCCGGCGGCGCCGATCGTCGCCCTAGAACAGCGCCTGGCCAGCCCCTGCAGGACAGCACCGGCGTAGCCGGCGAGCCGGCCGGCCACGTCGACACGCGGGCCCCGGGCAGATCTGCACCAGGTGATGGCCACCAGCTCGCTTAGAACGATCACGAGCGCAAAACCTCGCTGATTGCCGAGGTTTTTATAAAAAACCGTTGATCCCATTCCACAAATAGTGGAATATGGTCTCACTACTCAGCCCCGTACGCAGCGATTAAGTTCACTGGCCGTTGGGGTGAAAAAACCGGCCAAGAGCCGGTTTTTTCGTTTCTAAGGGATGAGAAATCTTGCGCACGGCCTGCTTTGTCGACGGTTACAACCTTTTCTACGGCCTGTTGGCAGGCACTGAGTACAAATGGCTTGATCTGCAGGCCCTTCTTGGTCATATCGTCCATGTCGAGCACCCAGGCAGCACGGTAGAGGCCGTAAGCTTCTTCACCTCAGGCGTCAAACCGTCACTAGCTACTCGGGGAATTGCGTCTAAAGAAGCCCAAGACACTTATCTCCGAGCCCTGATCGCACGTGGCGTAAATGTCTTCTATGGCAGGCATCAGCTCGAATCCGGCAAGGCTCCCCGCTTTATCGACAAGAACACCCCCGCATCCAGAGCTGACCAGGTCGAAATCTGGAAGCTCGAGGAGAAAGAGACGGACGTACACATCGCGATCAGCATGTACCGGCTTGCGGTACGCCAGTCCGCGCTGCCGCCTGATCAGCGCATCGAGCAGCTGGTTCTGGTCTCTGCAGACACCGACATGACTCCGGCCCTGAAGGCTATTCACGAAGACTTCCCGGAGCTGCGCTTGGGCGTGATACTTCCTCACCGTGAAGGCATCAAGCGAACCGTGCCAGGCTCGCTTAAGCAGTACGCCCACTGGATGCGCCACGTTGTGACGAACGTCGAGCTTAGCGCGCATCAATTTCCATCTCGGGTACCCACTCGCAAGAAACCTGCAGACAAGCCTGACTACTGGTAAGGCGGCCATCACCGAATTTTCTAGTTCCCTTCACACTGGATCACCCGCAAACGAAGTGCGCAGGGCGAAGCCAGCGGCGTGAAGGAGCGAAGCGCCCATGCATGGTCTTGCGGGAAAGACGCAGAATTTCTTGGGCGCACAGCGACTGGAACGCCGCTAACATCAGGCTGGCGAAAATTTTGAATCCTAAGACAGGCGGCCTTCGGCCGCCCCGGCGCTACGCGCCGCCTGCAGTAGTGAACCCACTACCGTGTATGACTTTGCCAGTTACCCACCGGCTACGCCCGTGGATAACTGCCGGCAGGCGTAGCCTGTCGATCCGCACTGACGCGCTTCGCTTGTCGGGTCCGCCTGGCTCCCTGGTTCGCCTACGGCGACCCAGCGATCCAGACGGACCTGGGCTTCAGACGGCTTCATTTTCCCTTGTCTGAGGTGCAGAAGAACGCGGTGGTGAGGGCACCACCGAGGCCGGCGGCTGCCTTTATGGCAGCCTGCAAGGCCGCAAGCGGTGGCGCCGCAGGCGGCACCACATAGCCCCTCCCGGGGCCGCTCCTAAAAGAATAAGAGGGCGTTTTCACTCCGAAAATGCTGGAGGCCACGTATTTCGCGGCTTACAGCGGTTTTTGGGCCTGCTTGCAATGTTCACTCTAGAGCGAACATATATGTTCACTCAGCTAGTGAACATTTACCACTTGAGTGAACATTGTGTGCGCACACGGTGTTCATATATACTGAACACAATGTTCACTGAGCCGAACGGATATGTTCACTTGAAACAGATCAGAAAAGACCCTGCTGATTTCGCTATGTTGACCCGCGGCTACATACGGGACATCAGAGAGCTGTCCCGGCGCAGTCCCTGCGCCTTCCAGGTCTTCATGCTGCTCACTGAGCGTATGAACAAGACCAATGCCATTGTCATTAGCCAAACCACGCTCTGCCAGATCCTCAGCTACGGCCGGACGGCGATACACAACGCTATCCGCCTGCTGGAGTCTGAGCGGTGGCTGCAGATCGTGAAGATCGGCACTGCCAATGGGTACGTTATCAACTCGAAGGTGGTTTGGCGCGACCACAGCGGCAAACGCTATGCGTCGTTCTATGCCGAGGTCGTTGCAAGTGAGAGCGATCAGGGCCGACCTGTCGAGGATTGGGACAACATCGAGCTGCGGCACGTGCCAGTTCTTCAAGCAGGAGAGCAACCTATCTCTACTGGAGATCTGCCACCACCAGACCAAGCAGAGCTACTGCCTCTGACTAGGGACGAAGTTCCTCGCGTTAGAGATCCTGACGGCCAGGGCGATCACGAGTAAGGTGGCACAGACCACTGAGGAGACGTGACACATGGCTTGGCACACCATCCAGGAAGCACAGAAACTGACCGGCAAGAGTCGTAGGACTCTTTATCGGGATATGGCCACAGGTCGCTTATCTTGGGAGCCAGAGGGTGAAAACGCCCGCCGCCTGGAAACGTCAGAGCTAATCCGCGTCTATGGCGAGCTGAAACCTCTGACACAGCCAGAACCTGAAAAAACGGCACATGCTGACACTGGCCTTGGCTCACAGGACACCGCCCTGATCATGGCCGAACTGAAAGCTTTGAGGGAGGAAGTGGCCGAGCTTCGCCAGGCAATGCGCCTGATCGAGCACAAGCCGGATCTGGCACAACCTGACACACATACAGAGGTACCTGAGAAGGTCCCTGACGACAAGCCGACGCCATGGTGGCGGAGGCCTTTTATGACCCGATAAGGGTTAGGAACCGGCGCTGGCCGGGGGGGCAACCCCGACTAGCGCCTAACCACAACGACACCGCTAGGAGGTGTTCACTATGGCTGGACCGCATTCTACAGAAAACGCCCTGCAGGACTCGCAATTCACTGTCCTGGAGCTAGTCGCCACTCATCAAGATCTCAAGCTATATGCCCCATGCTTGATACAGATCCAACATCGCCGCGACGGCAAAGGCTACCGCCTAGTAAGAAAACCGCTGCATACAGTACCTCTTCCTGTAGGAGAGGAATAATCATGGCATCTGATCACGAATTCGATCTCATAGATATTATTGACTCTTTGAACAAAGAAATATCTTCATTGCAGGCCATGCACTTGATGCTTCATACGTATATAAAGAATTCCGCTCTAAGCAAAGAGCCAAAGATGTCTCCTTCCGAGCTGAGGGTATTCAATACTGGAATTGACAATTTGGCGAGCGCCACATTTTCCAATGTGGCGAAGCTAATAAACAAGATTACGAATTGCAAATAGACAATATTTAAGCAAAGGAATTCTTTATGGACGTTGCTGTAGTTCAACCAATTTTTGATGCCATAGACGCATCAATGAATGGGACCATTGTAAATGGTACATCTAAACTCATGGTCACGATGTCTGCTGTATTTGGTAGTTTTTGGATGATGAATTTCGTTGGAAGAAGCTTGAAA
>NZ_QKVL01000084.1 GCF_003231275.1 Pseudomonas huaxiensis | reverse complement strand
ATGCAGCAGGTGCTGGCGCTCGTCGGTGTCCAGCAGCGGCAGTTCGCCCAGCGGGGCCTGGGCATCGCGGATCAGCGCCTGCAGCAGGTGATCGAGATGCCGCGCCAACTGAGCCACCACCTCATCGCTGAACTGCCGGCGGTCATGACTCAGGCGCATCGATAGCGCAGCGCCGACATTGACCACCAGCGCCAGCGGATAGTGCGCCTGCTCCTGGTTGATCAGGCTACCGAAGACCAGGCCCTGCGGCGCGGTCTGCTGCAGGGCCTCGGACACCGGGTAGTTCTCGAACACCAGAATCGAATCGAACAGTGCCTCGCCGCCCCGTCCAGCCCAGCGCTGGATGTCGTTGAGCGGCGTGTGCTCGTGCTCGCGCAGAGCCAGGTTCTGCTCCTGCACCTGCGCCAGCCACTCGGCCACGGTCTGTTCCGGGCGTGGGCTACCGAGCACCGGCAGGGTATTGATAAACAGACCAAGCTGTTCCTCGATCCCCGGCAGTTCGGTTGGACGACCCGCCACGGTGGCGCCGAAGGCCACGCTGGCCTGACCACTGTAGCGTTGCAGCAGCAACAGCCACGCGGCTTGCACCAGGGTGTTTAGGGTGACCCGCTGTTCGCGGGCGAAATCGCTCAGGCGTTGGGTCTGCTGCTCATCCAGGCCATGAAGCTGTTCGCCATAACCGTCGCCGCCCACCGGCGCGCTGACCGCCTGGGCCAACCGGGTCGGCTGTTCCAGCCCGTGCAGGTGGCGGGTCCAGAAGTCCCGGCTGGCCGCGCCGTCCTGGCGCTGCAACCACTCGATATAGTCGCGATAGCGTCCGCTATGAGACGCCACGCTGTGACCGCTGTAGCGTTGCAGCACCTCGCCGAGCATCCGCGAGGTGCTCCAGCCGTCCATGAGAATGTGGTGGCAGGTGTAGACCAGTTGATGGCTGTGCTCGCCGGTGCGCAGCACCGCCAGACGCAGCAGCGGCCCCTGTTCCAGCACGAAGCCGAGCGCACGCTCCGCCGCCGCCCATTGCTCGATCCACGCCCCCTGCTCCGCCTGCCCACGCACATCGAGCTCGACGAAAGGCACCTCGACCTGACGCAACACCGCCTGCACGGGCTGGCGCAGGTCGCTGAAGAACACACTGCGCAGCACGTCATGCTGGTCTACCAGCGCCTGCCAGGCCGCACGGAAACGCGGCACGTCGAGGCCTTCGACCTCGACCCGCAACTGGTTGATGTAGTTGCCCGCCTCCTGCTCGTACAGGGTGTGGAACAGCATGCCCTGCTGCATCGGCGACAGCGGGTAGAGGTCCTGCACCCGGGCTGCTGGCAGTGGCAAGCGGTCCAGTTCCGCCTGGGTCAGGTCGACCAGCGGGAAATCAGACGGGGTCATCCCCGCCACACCAGCGGCGGTGCAATGCTCGATCAGTTGGCGCAGTTCGGCGGCATAGTCGTCCGCCAGGCGCTGGATGGTCGCATGCTCGAACACCTGGCTGCTGAAGCTCCAGCTCAGGTCCAGCTCGCCTCCATACACCTGGCCGTTGATGATGATCGGCGCAGACAGTGGCGCAGCCGGATCCTGGCTGTCGCCAGACGCTTCACCGGACGGCGCGAACAGCGCATCACCGGCATCGAAGCTGCCATCGAACTGGCCGAGGTAGTTGAACACGATGCTGCCCTGCGCCAGTTGCGCCAGGGACGTCCGCGCAGGCTCGCTGCCCAGGTAACGCAGCACGCCGTAGCCAATGCCCTTGTCGGGAATCGCCCGCAGTTGTTCCTTGATCGCCTTGATCGATTCGCCCACCTGCGCGGCGGGCGTCAGGCGCACCGGGTACAGGTTGCTGAACCAGCCGACGGTGCGGCTCAGGTCGATATCGTCGAACAGGTCTTCGCGGCCGTGGCCTTCCAGGCGGATCAACGCATCGGGCCGAGCGGTCCAACGGCTGATGACCCGCGCCAGCGCGGTCAGCAGCAGATCGTTGATCTGCGTGCGGTAGGCGGCAGGCGCGTCTTGCAGCAGTTTGCGGGTCAGTCCGGCATCCAGGTGGGTGCTCACGGAGATGGCGTGCTGGCGTTGCTGGCTGCCCTCGGGGTGATCCCACGGCAGGCTGTCGCTGGCGCCGTGCAACTGCGTTTGCCACCAGCCCAATTCCTGTTCCAGTGCGGCATTCGCGGCGTAGCTGTGTAGTTTTTCCGCCCAGGCCTTGAGCGAACTGCTCTTGGCCGGCAGCACCACCGTGTTGCCCGCCACCCGCGCGGCATAGGCCTGTTGCAGGTCTTCCAGCAGCACGCGCCAGGACACACCGTCCACCACCAGGTGATGGATCACCAGCAGCAGGCGCTGTTCGCCCTGCGCCAGGTTCACCAGCACCCCGCGCAGCAGCGGACCGTTGGTCAGGTCCAGGCTGCGCTGGGCCTGGTTGGCCAGCGCGGTCAGGTCGACGCTATCGCCCAGCTCGCGTACCCACAACAGGTCAGGGCTGTTGATCGCGGCGAAGCTCGCCTGCCAGCCCGCCGCGTGCGCCGCGAAACTCAGGCGCAGAGCATCATGCTGTTCGAGCAGGGCATGCAGGGCGACTTGCAGGTGCACGGCGTCCAGAACACGGGTCGGCTTGAGCATCACCGCCTGGTTCCAATGATGACGCTGGGGAATATCGGTCTCGAAGAAACGCGCCTGGATCGGCAGCAGCGGCAGGTTGCCGCTCAGTTGCTCGACCACGGGGGCGGCGGCTTTCTTCTCGATCAACTTGGCCACTGCGGCCAACTGGCCGATGCTCTGTTTCTCGAACAGTTGTTTGGGGCTGAGCTTGATGCCCTGGCGCTTGGCCCGGGCAATGATCTGCAGGCTGAGGATCGAATCACCGCCCAATTCGAAGAAGTTGTCGGTGGTGCCGACCCGCTCCAGCTTGAGCACATCGGCCCAGATCGCGGCGAGTTTTTCCTCGATTTCCCCCACAGGCGCGGTGTACGCCTGCTTGATCGCACCCGGCTTGGGCAGGGCGCGTTTGTCCAGTTTTCCGTTGGCGGTCAGCGGCAGGCGCTCCAGCAGCAGAATCTGCGTGGGCACCAGGTATTCCGGCAGGCTCGTCGCCAGTTGCTGACGCAGCGCTTCGGCCTGCAGGGTCACGCCGCTGGCGGCGGCGCAGTAGCCCACCAGTTGCAGGCGCGCTTCATCACCGTCCTGCGGCAGCGCCAGCACCACGGCTTCGGCAACGCCGTCGAGGCCGCGCAGCAGATGGCCGACCTCGCCCGGCTCGACGCGGTAGCCGCGAATTTTCACCTGGTCGTCGGCACGACCCAGGTATTCCAGCCCACCCGGCACCTGCCGGGCACGGTCACCGGAGCGGTACAGGCGCTGGCCATCGGCATCCGGCACAAAGCGCTCGGCGGTCAGCGCCGGCAGGCCCAAATACCCTTGGGCCAGACCGGCGCCGCCCAGGTACAGCTCGCCCGCGACCCGCTCGGCCACCGGGTTGAGCCAGGCGTCCAGCACCCGTGCCCGGGCACCCGCCAGTGGCTGACCAACCGGAACGCTGCGACAGCCTTCGATAACGGCGCCGACCTCATGGGTGAGTATGCCCACGGTGGTTTCAGTCGGACCGTAGTGGTTGAGGATCCGGCAGCCGGGTTTGAGCGCGCGAATCTGCTCAACCAGGCTCCAGCTACTGGCTTCGCCACCGAGGATCAGCAACTGCGCCGGCAGCACATCCGCCGGTTTCGCCGCCTGCAACAGACCTTGCAGGTGGCTCGGCACGATCTTCAGCACCTCGATACACTGCTCGGCCATGTAGGCGGAGAAGCTGTCCGGGTCGAAAGCATGTTCATGGGACAGCAGGTGCAGCGTGCGGCCCGACGCCAGGGCGCCGAACAGCAAGGTGTGACCAAGGTCGGCGGCGATGGTCGAGACCATCGCCATGCTGCCCTCACCACTCAGCGCCAGACGCTCCAGCACACCCTGCACGTAATTGCTCAAGGCGCCATGGCTGATCACTACGCCCTTGGGCTGACCGGTGGAACCGGAGGTGTAGATGATGTAGGCCGGCTGGCTCGCACTGATGGCAACCTCGGGCGCGCTGCTCGCGCTGGCGGCCCACAGGTTGGCGTCCCAGGCCAGGGTCGGGCAGTGGTCGAAGGACGAGGCGTCGTATCCGGCGGCATGGATCAGCAGCGCGGCGCGGCTGTCCCGCGTCAGTTGTTGCAGGCGCTCCAGCGGCTGGCGGGTATCCAGCGGCAGGTACACCGCGCCCAGCTTGAGCACCGCCAGCAGGCTCGTCACCCACTCGATCCCGCGTTCCTGACACAGCGCCACGGTCATGCCGGCGCCGATGCCTTGTGCGCGCAGGTAATGGGCGAGCTGGCTGGATTGCGCGTCGAGTTGCGCGTAACTCAGGACGTCTTCGCCCGAGCGCACAGCCGGCTTATCCTGGCCTGCCAGCAGCCCTTGCTGCCAGAGCGAGAGGAAGCCATTGGTGCTGCTCGCCGCTGCCGGTGGCGTCGCCAATAGCGGCGCGGGCTCGGCGTGTGCCAGCAGCATGTCGCCGGTGTGCGCGACGAGGTTTTCCAGCACGCCACGCAACGAGACGACGATCCGCTCGATGGTCGCCGCCTCGAACAGGTCGGTGGCATAGGTGAAGTAACCACGCAGGCCCTGCGGCGTATCAATAAAGTCGTAGGCCAGGTCGAAGCGCGCATCGGTGGCGCCGAAGGCGTATTTGTCCACGCTCAGGCCATCGACGCCGCGCTCGGCATCATCGCCTTCGTCCGCGCTGAACACCTGCTGGTTGATCTTGAACTGGAACAGCGGGTTGTGGCCCAGGTTGCGCTCGGGCGCCAGGGCGTCCACCAGGTGCTCGAACGGCAGCTCCTGATGGGATTGCGCGCCGGTCACCACCTGCTTCACCTGCTCCAGCAGTTCGGCGAAGGTCTGCCGCTCATCGATCTGCACCCGCAGCACCTGGGTGTTGATGAAGAAACCGATCAGCCCTTCCAGTTCACTGCGGGTACGGCCGGCGTTGGGCGCGCCGATGCGGATATCGGCCTGGCCGCTGTAGCGCGACAGCACCACCGACAGCGCGGCCAGGGTCAGCATGAACACCGTCACGCCTTGAGTGCGCGCCACGCGTTTGAGCTGCTCGGACAGCGCCGCCGACAGGTCGGCGCGCACCACCGCGCCACGGTAGCTGGGTTGCTGCGGACGTTCGTGGTCCAGCGGCAGGGCCAGCACCGGCTGTTCGTCGCCCAGTTGCTGCTTCCAGTACTGCAACTGCCGCTCGCCCTCCCCGGCCTCCAGCCAGCCGCGCTGCCAGATGGCGTAGTCGGCGTACTGCACCGGCAAGGCCGGCAGAGCTGCGGCGGTACCGCCGACCTGAGCCTGATAGAACTGAACGAACTCGCGCACCAGCAACTGGCTCGACCAGCCATCGGACACCACATGGTGCATGCACAGGGTCAGCACATGTTCGGCGCTGCCGAGGCGGAACAGTTTGACCCGCAGCAAGGTGCCGCTGAGCAGGTCGAACGGCGCCTGCATTTCGGCTTCGACCAGCGCTTTCAGGGTGTTTTCGGCTTCTTCGCCGACCTCGGTCGAGACCTCCACCACCTCCAGGGCCACCGGCGCCTGTTCGAGGATTTCCTGGTGGAACTCGCCGTCCACCGAAACGAAACGGGTGCGCAGGGTTTCATGCCGCTGCACCAGTTGCGCCAGGGCGCCGGCCAGTGCAGCGTCGTCCAGCGTGCCACTCAGGCGCACCGCCATCGGCACGTTGTAGGCGCTGTTATCCGGCTCCATCTGCCAGAGGAACAGCATGCGCTGCTGCGCGTAGGACAGCGGGATGCGCTGCACCTCATTACGGGTCACGGCAATCGGCAAGAGGCGGAAGCTCTGCCCGGTCTCGCGCATCTTGTCGAGAATCTGCCGGCGCTGCTCCAGCGGCAGGCTGACGAAACGTTTGGCAATGCGCTCTGCGGTAGTCTTGTCCATCTCAGGCCCCTGCCATTTCGTTCATCATTTTTTCGATATCGGACAAGCCGTCTTCGGTCAGCGACAGACCAGTGCTCTCGAATGCCTGGATAAAATCGTTCAATTGCGGTTTCTCGAAAATGAGGCGCAGCGGTACATCGATACCGAGGCCGGAATGGATTCTTGAAATCAGCTGCGCCGCGAGCAGTGAGTGCCCGCCCAGCTCGAAGAAGTCGTCGGTCAGCCCCACGCGCTCGACGTTCAGCACCTCGGCCCAGAGCGCGGCGAGTTGCTGCTCCAGCTCGCTGACAGGCGCCACATAGACGTTCTGCAGCGGGCTGGCATCGGGCTTGGGCAGGGCCTTGCGGTCCAGCTTGCCGTTGGGGGTCTGGGGCATTTTTTCCAGCCACACCAGGTGGCTTGGCACCATGTAATCCGGCAGGCCCGCCTTGAGGTGGGCCTTGAGTTCGGCACGCAACGCGGTGCTGTCCTCGTCACCGATCAGGTAGGCCGCCAATTGCTTGTGGCCGCTGACTTCGATATCGATCACCACTGCTTCATGTACGGCCGGATGCTCCAGCAGCCGCGT
>NZ_QKVL01000083.1 GCF_003231275.1 Pseudomonas huaxiensis | reverse complement strand
TACAAGAAACTCCATGCAGAGCAATCATCACACCGTGACCCCGGCCAGCGGGGCCGGGGTCACGGCTATCGAGGCAAGCAGGTCAGAGCACGGTGATGCGCAACTCGTTGCGATTGGTCGGTGCACGGAAATTGACCTGGAGACGGTGCTGATTGCCGTACTGATCGAGGATCCGCAGCTTCACCGGCCGGCCATAGGTCGTTTCGCAGGCCAAGTCGAAGCGCCAGTATTGGCTGCGATGCAGGCTGACCAATAACGCTCCCTCCGGACATTCCTCGCCCGGCACCACCCCGGGCTCGGGCTTGACCGCGTCGGGGATGTGGTCATACAGACCAGTGTCGAAATGCAACGCGGTATCACCGCGCAAGGCGTAGCCGGTGTAGCTGACCACGTCTTCCTCGAACTGCCGGCTCTCCCACTGCACCATGCCGCTGCGCTCTTCGAACTCGATATGGCGGAAGTGGATGTTTTCGCCGTTGTGGGTCAGTTGCAGGATGTAATAGTCGACGGTGTCCAGGTGGTAGTCGTTGTCCTCCTCACCAATGACTCGCGTCGCCTCGAACTTGTAGCTGGTAGTGTCGAATTTCGGTGGCTGCACTGGAATCGGCTCGAGGGCGAACGGTGCTTCGTTGCCTTCTTTGTTGGAATAGAACGGCATCAGGTCATCGCGCGTCAGCATGGCGGCGATGGTCGTCTTCGAACCCGCGCGGGTCTGCACATAGAGGGTTCTGATCCGGGAGTCCACATCATCAGTGCGGTCACGACCGCCAGGATGAAACAGATAATCATTGTGCGACTCGTTGTAAGCCCAACCACCGCCCACCGGCACACCCTCGCTATCAACCCGAGGCAAAGGCACCTTGGTGTTCGCATCGATCAGCACGATGCTGTTCAACTCAGCGTCCGACAGCTCCACGGGAACCAAATCGACATCCTTCGGCGCGGCTAAAATCTCCACCTCGACCTGCTGCTGGCCGTTGGCGAACAGTTGCAGCGAAGACCGCGCCTTGAGCTCGAACTTACTCAGCTCTTCCCAGCGCGCTTCGCTGGCGTATTCCGACTGATAGATGATGCTGTAGCCGTAGTAGTAGTTGATGTGATCCTCCGCTTTGGCCTGCACCACGCTGTAAGGCAGGGTGATCCTGGCCGGCGCTGTGAAGACGCCAGTCTTGGGATCGACTGTGCCCTCCCCGGCACTGACCGACCAGCTAATGAGGTCGGAAGGCAAGTCTTCATTGGCCAGCCGCACCCGCGTCGAGGCACCCGGCGGCAGACCGCGGTGGAAGGTCGGGGCCAGCGCCAGCGAGAAGTTCGATTTCAGCAACAAGACGGTCGCCACGACCTTCGCGCCGTTCGAGGCGTCCTCGGCCTCGATATGGGCCGCAGCCACCGGCTGCTCAATGCTGGCCGGCGGCGTGTAAGTCGCTTGATTGCCGTTAGCCTGCAATGAGCCGCCACCGCTGCGCAGTGTCCACTTGATGGTTCCGCCGTCGAGGGTCGAGGCCTTCAGCGTGACCGGCTTGGGCCGTCGCAGGTCGACCGTGGCCATCGCCGGGGTCACCACCAGCGCTTCGGCCACGACCACCACCAGCGCCGAGGCGCTGAGGGTGTTGCTGCCGTCCTCGAGGGTGGCTGTGACCACATTGCGCACCGCCTGGCCGACCATGCGATCGCGCGGCGGTGCGGTGAAGACACCGCTCTGGTTGATGTCGCCCAGGGCACGGCTGCCGTCGATACTGCGCACCGACCAGGTGAGCTTGCCGGCCTTGCCCTTGAGTTGCTGTTCGAGCACCGCGAACTGTTTGGTGGTGCCGGCCAGGACATGCACGATGGAAGGCTCAAGCTTGAATGCGGTGTGCTTCGGATTGATGTGCCCGAACAGCGCTACGTCGCCGGGCACTGCGGCGTGGGTCAGCAGCAGTGCATTCTGTTCAGGAAACAGCAGGTGGTTGATGGCGAACAGGTCGAGTTCGGGCAGGCGGATCGCCTGGAGCTGATCGTGCATGCTATCGATCCGGCCTTTGAGAGTCGTCTCGAACGTAGCCTTGAAGGTGTCGAGGAGCTTGATATCGCCGCTGGTTTTCTCCACCTCGACCGACCTGGAACCACCAGGCGCCGAAACGAAGGTCACGACACTGGTGTCCGGATCGACACTGGCCTTCAGGAAGAACTCCAGGTTGTGGGTAAAACGGACATTGGCGTCCTCTTTCCTTTCATCGTCCATCAACTCTTTGCGGGTGAAGTGGAAGGAAAAGTTCTTCACCCCTTTCCAGGCAAACCTGAGCAACCCGCCGGGCATCACCGACACATCGAACGGCACGGAGCCTGGTGCGCTGCTGGCGAAATCGAAGGTCAGATCCCCATGGCTCGACGCGCTCTGGTGGGAGCCGCCACCACCATGCGAGACCTCGATTTTGTCCACCGTCCAGCTACCCGCCCGCGCCTTCAGTCCACGCGCCAGGTCATTGCTTTCCGAAGTGCGCAGCAGCGACAGACCGTTGCCGATATGGCGCTCCAGGTAACCCTGGATGAACCAGTCGAATACCGCACGGCTGGCCAGGATCAAAGAGCCGGAATACAGCAGCTTGCCTGAGCCAGCCTCGCGGTCGTCGGGGATCAGGTAGGGAAAATCACTGTCGTCATCCGGGGTGTTGCCGTCGATGAGGTTCTCGCGGGTACGCACGAACAGCACCACCGCGCCTTCGCCATAGCTGTCAGAACCTGCGACCTTCGCCCCCGGCGCGGCCTGGGTCCGCACCTCGAAGTTGCGTGGCGCCAGTTTATCGTCCGGGTCGAAATCCAGCATGCCCAACACATAGCGGCGGGCGCTGGCGGGTTGGCGCTTGAACAGCGCATGGAAAAACTCACCCAGCGCCTCTTGCCCCAGTGGCTTGTCCACCAGGTTGCAACGGAACTCATAGCCCTCGGCGAGATCGAGAACCACCTCGCCCTTCCGTCCCACGGAGCCGATCACCGCTTCCAGGTCCACGTCCATCACCAGGGTGAACAGATGCTGTTCGGTGATCGCGTAGCTGGAGGTGATTCGCTCCGGCTCGTTGTGTTCGTTCAACTTGTAGGCCACCATGCCGGAGACGATGTCCATCGTCAGGTGGGCACGGGAGTCACTCAGCGAGGCGGTTTCGAACGACAGCCGCGGCTGGCTGAGCAGCAGCCCGGTCAGTTCCAGCACCTCAAAGCCATCGCTGGTCAGCGGCACGTTGCCGTGGATGCGTTTGAGGAAACTGTTCTGGTTGAACTGCGAGATATACTGCTGCTCCAGCAGTTGATTGACTTTGGGCCGGCTCATGGTGACAACGGCGTCCCAGCCACGGGTAACAGATTTGCCTTGCATCGATTGCAGCAGGCCATTGAGGGATTGATCAGACATTTCATTTCATCCTGTCGGTGTCAAAGCACCGTCGCCGTTCAAGCAACGGCGGCGGCCATGGTGTGAAGCAGGTCGTTCAAGGATGGGCTGGCGGGAACCCTATAGCGCGCGCCCGGATCGAGTCACTGACCCGGCGGGAAATGTCGGCGTAGGTCGACAATGGCAATGGCAACACGATGAATCCGGAGTGATCTTCAAAATCTGACGGGACCACTATGGAGACAACGGCGAAGCCTTTGGCATTGGCCGGCTCCGTGAATACGCCAGCCGAACTGAGGGTGCCTCCCCCGCTGACCAGTAGCTCGCAAATGGCGTTAGCCGGCGGATTGATCGGGCCATTTTTGCCCTCCACCTGCAGTTGCACCTTTCCCGTCTCCGGTTTGCTATCCGCGCTGATAGTGACCTGTGTGTTGATCTTGGTGTTCAGTACCAGCAGTAGCGCCTCGACCGTCTCGTTTGCGGCCGCGTTCTTGACCTGAACCGCCTCGATGTACATCCCCTTGCGGGTGGGGCTTCTGGGCCCAGCGGTATACACGCATTCAGCGCCCGCGGTTGTGCTGAGCTCGCCGCCCAGCGTCGGGTCTTTCAGGGACCACGCTGGATTGCCGCCATCCATGATCCCGGCCGTCAGCGTAACCTTGCCTTCTGTGCCACACACCTTGAAGGTGGGCGACACGCTGATGGAGCTTTCCATCACCGAAACCAGGGCCGAGGCGGTAACATCCTGGCCATTGAGCTTGCCTTTGCCGGTCACCCTCACCGTCCGGTATCCCTCCTTCAGGGAACTGGCGGCAGGTGCCTTGTACACGCCGCTGGCATCGATAGTGCCGACATCGGTTTCCTCAAGTTCGCCCTCCACACTCCAAGTAGCACCACTGACTGCCGGCTGGAGGGTGAATTTCTGCGTGCCTCCCGGCATGAGGTTCACTTGCAGCGGAGATATTGCGACCGAGGTACGCAGCGGATCGATATGGCCGAACAATGCAAGGTCACCAGGGACAAATCCCTCGCGCAGTCGCAGGGCGTTTTGTCCGGGGAACAACAAGTTGCGAATCAGGAACGTATCGACCTCGGGCAGAGCCATGCTAGACAACTGCGCGTACATGTCGTCGAGCAAGCGAGTAACGGATCCCAACATATCGTCTTTGAAGGTGTAGTAGAGATCGATGTCGCCTTTCGCCTTCTCCACCGTTACCGTTGAGGAAACAGCGGACGCCGGAACAAAGGTCACAACACCCGTGGCCTGGTCGATACTGGCCTTCAGGAAGAACTCCATGCTGTGGGTGAAGTGGACAAGCGAATCTTCTTCCTCTGGATCCCAGCCCATGTCCTGGCGGACGAAATTGAACATGAAGGATTTCGCCTGCTTCCACGTGACCCTGAGTAGTCCGCCGGCTGCCACAGTAAACGTGAGCGGCTCATCGCGGCTAAAATCGAAGACCAGCTCCTCATGGCTTTCCGCACTAAGGAAAGGATTGCTCTGTTTCACGAGGGACATTTTCCCTAGCGTCCAGCTACCCGCTGTGGCACTCAGCGCTATCGCCTTATCGCTGCTATCGGTGCTGGGCATCAGGCTGATGCCTTTGCCAATTTCTGACTCGATGTGCGGCTTGAACAGATTGATTGCCAGCACCTTACTGGCGAGCAACACAGTACCGGAGTACTCCTGACCATTTTTGTCCGCGGGGATCAGGTATTTGAAGCCCGAGTTTGCCCCAGGGTAATTACCACCGGTGCCACCCTTGAGCCGAACGAATAACAGCACCGCTCCATCGCCGTAGTTATCTGCAGACAACAGTGTCGCGCCCGGCGCCGGCATGGTGCGAATTTCAAAGGTTTCCGGCGTCAGCGGACCATTCAGGTCGCCGACCAGCTCGCCCAGTGGAAAGACTTTCTGGTCGTCGTCCAGTTCTTCGAACAGAAGCTTGAAGCGGGCCCCCACCATTTCCTGGGACAAATCACCCAACACGAAATTGGCCTTGAACACTTCGCCCTCTGCGATGTTCAGCACTACCTGGCCGACATCGCCGACGGTGCCGCTTAGCCGTTTCAGATCTATTTCCATGGTCAATTGCGGCCCCCCCACGGGCAGCACTTTCAGGATCCTGTCGATTCGCGGTATTCCGCCGGCGATGTTCAACACAGTCATGATCGTCCCGCCCAAGAAGTCCATGGTCAGGGTGGCGTTGGAGTCTTCCAGATCGGCATTGGGGAAGGCCAAACGGGGCACGCTCAACTTCAAGTTGGTTAGGTATTCCGTGGAATACTCTCCGGACTCCATTTTTTGATTTATCAGCGGCAGATAACTGTTGGAACCAAACCGTAATATATAGCCCTGAACCAACAGCCGGTTGGCTCTGAGCTGATCATAGGCGACGATGGCGCCCCACCCGAGGGTCCTGGAATTGTCCAACATCCAGGCCAACAGCTCATCGACACTGTAGTAATTACTGTCCATCGTCGCTCTCCTTGTTTCCGTGCTTTCTGTACATCAGCTCAGGGCTGGAACTTCCAAACCGCAGTCATGTGAATACGCTCACCACACTACGCCACTCCCCAAGGGCCGCCTACTGACAAAAATGCTAGGTTCGCAGCCTTTGTCGCGGTGCTACCGTAGTTGCGAACACGGTCATCCGGCTTCGTCACTAACTCGTGAAATTCCTTTAAAAACAACGGAGTAACCCCCCATGCAAGTCATCCGAAAATTACCCACACCGTCGCGCTGCCTTAGTGCACTCTTGCTGCTTCTGACAATCGCCGCAGCACTGCCAGCCCATACCGAGGCGCGCAGCAATGGAACACTGGAACTTTATAAAGGAGGCCCACAAGACGGTATACCTGGAGGCCTGTCGTGTTCTATCGAACTTGAAACGGGAGAAAACAACTTCCAGGACATGGAGACCTGCGAAAACGACGCCATTTATTTCTTCAAATTACTCAATGCGCCTTCCGCGACCGTTATTTCATTTCATGACACGCCGGACTGCAACGACAAGAGCGACCAAAACTTTTACTTCTTTCTAAAGACGGTAAAAAACAACCTGTCGTTCGACAGCCCACTCAAACTCGATATTGCCGCAGCGACCCCCGTTGGCACGGTCGTGGCCGGCTCAGGCGGGGTACGGATGGAGAACAAAATGATCAAAGGGCAAATCGACGGAAAACTGTCGTGCGTCAAGATCAAACGCTCCGAAGTTCCCAAATGATCGAGCATTACCCGCCCTCTGATACTTGAAGGAACGCCACC
>NZ_QKVL01000082.1 GCF_003231275.1 Pseudomonas huaxiensis | reverse complement strand
CGGTCTTGAAAACCGTCGATGGGCAACTATCCTAGAGTTCGAATCTCTACGCTTCCGCCATATTCAAGGCCCTGATTATTCAGGGCTTTTTTCGTTTCTGGAGGGCGGAAAACTCGACGCTGAAAAGGCCAAGTGTTCCGCAACTTTTCGATGGTGTTCCGCAACTCTTCCGTAAAAAAGGTTTCATCGGGTTGGATTCACGATCTCTCCGACGCGCCGGTAAACAGTCTCCGTGATTCGCTTATCGGTGTGGCCGAGTAGCCTGCTAGCGTGCGCCAGGTCTTCAATTTCACTCGCTGCCTTTGGGCGGATGTCGCGAAACTGGAACTGACGGATACTTTCAGCTAGGGCGCTGTCCTGCTCTTCAGCTGCTTTAGCGGCTGCCTTAGACCTCGCATCGTCAAAGCGAAGGCGCAGCATCGCTGGTGTTACGTTGCGGCCATCCTCTGTCACGATCAGGTAAGGGTTGCGCACCCCTCGCGCCTTGCGTTGGGTAAGGAGGCGCTCCACCAGTATCCCCAACTGGCTGGTCTCTGTTTCCGACTCAAGACGTATCCTCAGTTTTTTTGTCGTTTTTCCCTGAGCGAATTGCAGAAAACCATCAACCACGTCTGTCGCCCGGGTGGCCAGTACATCCGCTGGACGTTGACCGGTCAGATAGCCCAAATCCATTGCATCGCGCAGCTCGGAAGCGGCTTGCTCGTAGACAGCATCCCAGATCGCCGGTCCTGCATAGAAGTCCCTAGGTGTCTCCTTGTTTTTGCGGATACCGGTCGCTGGGTTTGGGCGATCAGTAATGCCCCACTCCCTTGCCATGTTGAAAATGTGAGAGAGAAGGGCGATCTCCCGATTCGCCCTAACCTTGCCTGTCCGCCGATCTCGATACTGGGCAAGTACTTGAGGTGTAATCAGCTCCATCGGAGCATCATCGAAGGCTTTGCGCAGCTGTTTGAGCTCGGCCAGGTTGTCCTTCTGGGTTCGCGGCTTTTTACCCGGAATGACATCTCTCTCATAGCGATCGAATAGCTGCCCCATCAAGCGCGTTATCTTTGGAATGGCCTTCCTGTCGAGCTTCGCCCATTCCACTTTGGCGATGTCCAGGTCGTTTCCTAAAGGTATCTCTCGACGCCTGCCATCTTCGTCCCTGCCGTCGTAGTAGTAAGCAACCCAGATGTTGCCGTTTTTGCGCTTTCGCGTACGCCGAATCATTCGCGGCGGAAGATCTCTATTAGCGGTTTGTTTCGGACGCATCTTGCTAACCCACCCGAGACAAATCAAAAGTCCAAGTTTCTGCGACGGCGTTCATTGCTGTTGGCTTAACGCCAGCCAGCTTTAGGCGAGCGTACACTCGGCCAACGACCGGACGTCTGGCGCCAGATAGAGCGTATTGCCATCCATTAGTGGCTAACCATTGAATTTGTTTCGAAGGCAGTTGATAGCCAGTGATAGCTACAATTTCCTCTTCACCCAGAGTTTCAGTCTGAATTTCCATGGTTTTCTCCGCGCCGCGCATGGCGGCAGAGGTGATGAAGAATTCGTTCAGGCGCATGCTTGATAAGAACCCAACACGGTGTGCTCATTGGAATGTTCGCTCCCTGCCAGGGAATATGTTTGGGATCAATTTCAGCGCTCCGTATCAGTCCGTTTGAGTACAAGCTACCGGGGTTCAGGAGGGATAGGTTTCGCTTTCAAACGCTTTTAGCGTCGGAAATTAAAATTGCCGTAAAAGTTATAATTCTTTTATCTAGGCTCGCTTTGACGTTGGTGTTTGGCAGGAATCATTGGTTTTCTCAAAATATATGCAGTTCATTGTGCATACGGGAATTGAGTACCCCTGAATGCTCGTCAGTATCGTTTCGTCGCCCTCCACAACCATGAAGCAGGGGTGGCCACGACGGAAACGCATTCCCCGCCCGGTGTAATTGCGCAGGATGATTTCCCAAGAGTCATCGTCGTAGTAGACGCCCGTGATCTCTGCCCACATGGCAGTAACGCTACTTCCAACAATGCCTTCAGGCGTCAGGCAGAAAATCTCTACGTGGTTTTCCTCTGCGACAGGTACGGCGTATATCCGGCCATTCGGCGCTATGGGTGGGAAAGTCTATCCATTGCCCAAGTGACGAAATTTCATGGTGGCGCTCCGCATGCATGAGGTTGCTTGACACGCTATGCCAGGCTCTGGAAATCCCAAGCCGGCACCGCTCAAAGGCTGATGCCGTTGGGTTTCCTGAAGGTCTCCGTAAGCTGTGGCGATCAAAACAGGGAGTGGCGCCATGGGTAATAAATCAACAACGATCCGAATCGGCTTGCTGGCCGCGACAGTAGCTCTTCTGGTTGGGTGCTCTGGCACCCAGGGGGCTAGGACTGTGCAGCTTCCTGAGCCGAAAGATGTACCGAGGGAAAAATGGTCGGATGCTATGCATGTTCTGACCGCCATGGGGATTTCCGGGCAGCGTGACGTTCCAATCGAGCTGGCAGGGGCAGTTGATAGGGCGAGCCCGGCCAGCGGCTCTGGAACAGTGCTCGGGGATGCTGGATTAAGCGCGGTTAGCTTCGCTTCGCCACCTACAGGTTTGAGTGGTGGCGCAGCAGCGGGAATTAGCTTGGGCTTGATGCTGTTGGGTGGCTCGAGCGATCCGGTGCGTGCAACTCAGGTTGTCGCGTGGGTGCCCGCTGACCAGGCAAGCTCGGCGGAGGCGGCGTCAGCTCTCGCATTGCGTAAGGTCGAAGATGCTCGCAAGAGAGTTTTTGCCCATGGCCTATCGAAGTTGCCAATGCAGACTGGTAAGTATCCTGATGGCCATGCCCGCGGCTATGCATCCCTGGCAGATAGCTATGCCGAGCGGCCGATTCCATACAGTGACGAGGCTGCTAAATCGCCGAACTTTCTGAGATCGCCACTCAGCTACGGGCCGATCTTTATACGTGACAACCAGTTCACGCTTGATTCCTACAAGAACGACATGACGACGTCGGAAGCCATACTGCTTGTATCGCAAGATCTGCCTGAGTGGATCTACATCTACCACCCTGGCCAGCGGCTGAGGAAAAACTCGATCCCTGCGGCAATCTTCAATCAGGGCACGGCGTTTTACTTTGTAGGGAAGTAATTGCGTAATTGGCGGTCACGTGATTGCAGTTACGCAGTAATTTTGCTGGGCTGTGCCGTGGGTTTTTCGCAAACCTTCGGTGATTTTTTGAGTATGCCTTCATAGATACGGACAAAATACTGAGAAATACACAGATTTACTTGATAAGTAACACTCATAGTGCAACAGCATTAGGACAACACTCAAACTGATACAGGTTGCACTATGTTCATCCGCGCCTACCTCCGGGCCTCCACCGACGAGCAAGACGCCGGCCGCGCCCGGGCCTCCCTGGAAAAGTTCGCCAGCGACCATAACAAGGTCATCGCCTGTGAGTACCTGGAGAACGCCAGCGGTGCCGCCGCAGATCGGCCGGAGCTGCTGCGCCTGCTCAAGGATGCCCGCAAGGGTGACGTGCTGCTGGTCGAATCCATCGACCGTCTCTCCCGTCTCCCTGCCGATGACTGGGCCACGCTCAAGGGCGCGATCGACGCCAAGGGCCTGCGCATCGTCGCGCTCGACCTGCCCACCAGCCACCAGGGGATGCGTAACACGCAAGGCGACGAGTTCACCGGCCGGATGCTGGCCGCGATCAACTCGATGCTGGTGGAGATGATGGCGGCGATCGCCCGGAAGGATTACGAGCAGCGCCGCGAGCGCCAGGCCCAGGGTATCCAGAAGGCCAAGGCCGCAGGCAAATACCAAGGGCGGCCGGTGGACGAAGAACTGCACAAGCGGGTCAAGGAACTACTGGGGGCCGGCCTGGGCATCCGAGCCACGACCAGGCACGCGAACTGCTCCACCACCACCGTGCTGCGCATTCGAGACTCGGCAGCCTGATCAATAATCCGCGCCACAAAACCCGACTTCGCCATTTTGTGGCGCGCAGAAAAAGGCCCCGCTCAGATCGATCCGGCGGGGCCTTTCTCTATGCTTCTGCACCCACCCTGCACCCATGAGTGCAGTGGGTAGACCCGGGCGGATCGCTGGAAACCTTGATTTTTAAGGTGTCCCAGGGCCGGTTCGAACGGCCAATCTTCCCCTTAGGAGGGTAAAGCTTGGTGCTTACAAAGGTCGGCCTGAAATGAACTGCCTCAGCGCATTGGTAAGCTGCTTGGTGCAGGCCTGGGGGGCGGCCGACCCCTCGCCATAGAGGGTGCAGTACCACCACAGTGCTTAAAATCCGCGATCAAATGACCGAGTGACGACGCGATTTGAAGTGTTGTCGAGCCGAAGCGAGATTCGCATGA
Organism: Pseudomonas huaxiensis; assembly: GCF_003231275.1. Lineage (GTDB taxonomy): Bacteria > Pseudomonadota > Gammaproteobacteria > Pseudomonadales > Pseudomonadaceae > Aquipseudomonas > Aquipseudomonas huaxiensis. Next base: position 2,475 of record NZ_QKVL01000082.1, on the reverse strand, counting down.
ATTTTACCCAGGTAGGAGACTGTATCTGCAGCCAGAGCAGCATCCCGCTTGCCTGGAATAGACTAGTTCGTCTTACGGCCCAGGCGACGGCGTAGCGCTCGGATCATCCCAGCGCGCATGAGAACGGTTGTGACTGACACCGCAAGCGCGATAACGCCCACCATTTCGCCGAAACGGACGAACGCAACGATGTTCACCAGGGCGAGAACCATAAGGCCAAAGAACTCGGCATTGGCCTTGCCGGCAGCCAGAGCCTGATGTTCGGTGAGCATCCACTTCGGCGAAAGGCAGAAGGGGCATACAGACGACTCCGGGTCATGGCCGCCCACGGGTACTCCGCTGATGTAGAACGGCGCGCTGGTGATTACCTTTGGAACCATCATCTTCTTGCAGCACTGGCACTCAACTTTGCTCATGGCGTGAACCTGCGGGATTGGCACATACCAAAATATTACCCGAGCGCTAGTGAATCCCAAGCCACCGCCAGGCGAGCCAGCAGGTGTCTGCAAGGTCAGTCGGTGTGATTTTTTTTATCGAGATGATCCGCGACCTTGTAGCCAATTACCGCTGCCAATCCCAACGTTCCGATTACGCCAATGACCGCGTAAACGAGTAGCTCAATCGCGTCCATGTCTTGCTCCTTCTGGGCTGAAAATTTGCACAGAATTCAGCTTCTCACCTGCTGTGCCAATCCCAAGTATTTCTTCCTTCTGAAATCTTTCTTCGCCGGTACCTGGCTGATTACATTCCAGAGCAACCGGCGCACCGCTCACATCCGCTGCGCGACACGTGTTCAAAAACATGCTCACAACACCTCTCTTACTTATGGGAGTCTGACGGTTCACCTCACATAGAGGAAATATGCCCAATTGTGCCGAAGGGGTGTCGTGAAGGGGTGTTGCCGCTGTAACCCGCATGGTTACAGGGTTTCAGTTTTTTTGAGTGTCTTGTACGGGTAAGGGGTGTTGTAAAGGGGTGTTGTCGTCGAGGCAAGGGGTGTCGTGAAGAGGTGTCGTCGCTGCAGTTCTATGGGTACAGGGTTTCCGCTGTTCGCTATGTGCCATGATGGTTTGTGTCACCTGGACGGGCTGGATTTCAGCCCGATGCGCAGCACCTACTTCCTCAGTCGCGAGGCAGTGATCTCGACCAAGCGGATCGGCATGGCGCGCTGGCGCGAGGGCGTATTCGCCTTTCTATTGAAGGACGCCAACAGCAACGTGCGCTTCTTCAACCTGCCGTTGAACCGTGTGATAGAGCTGGGAACCCAGGTGGAAATTTGAGTGCCGCCTTCGCGATTCGTTGGGCGTCGGGCTTTTGTAGGAGCCAGCAAGCTGGCGATGCCTTTTGTTGCAGAGCTTTCTCCAGCAAGCTGGCTCCTACAGACATCCACTGCTAGGCCGCAGGCGGCTTAGTCGCGACCGGGGAGCATGCGCACGACGGTGTTGTCGCGGCTGATGAACTGGTGGAACAGGGCGGCAGCGGCGTGCAGGCCGATCAACCAGTAGCCGACGACGCCGGCCAGTTCGTGCCATTCCTTGATCTCGCCGGCCAGCGGCGGGTTCTTGCCGATCAGTGCGGGTAGTTCCAGGCCAAAAAACGGAATTGGCTTGTCGGCCGCGCTGAGCACCAACCAACCGGCCAGCGGCGCACCGATCATCAGGGCGTAGAGCGCCAGGTGCATGAGCTTGCCGAGGGCTTGCTGCAAGCCTTGTGGTGCCGGTTTGATGTTTGGCGTCGGGGCTATCAGGCGGGCGAACAGGCGCAGCCAGACCAGCGCGAAAACCCCGAGCCCGAGCATGAAGTGCCATTGTTTGAGCAGCTCGCGGGTGTCGCTGCCCTTGGGAAAGTTTCCCTTGAGTTCGATACAGGCATACAGGCCGGCAATCATCACTAGCATCAGCCAGTGCAGGGCGATGCTGAGGCTGCCATAGCGGGATTCGGTATTTTTCCAGGCCATCGCGGTTTCCTTGTTAGCGCTGAGTCCGCCGGGGGGCGGGGAAGTGCTGGATAATGAGCGGGCCAGCTTAAGCCAGCCTTAATTGTTGATGCGGTGCGCGAAAAACGTGCGTTTCCACAGGACGCTTACAGTCGACCTGACTCCATGGGGGAAGAGACTAGGATTGTGAGAGGGCCGATGAAGGGAATGATCGAGGCGGGAGAGCCGTTGGTTCAGGCTCTCCACGCTATGCGTGAGTATCACGAAGCTGTGGCGGCTGGGCGTCGAGTCGAAGACGCAGAGCGTCTCCGTGTGCTGGCAGAATCGCTGTTTCAGGCATGAGTGACAACCAGCTCCGGGTGCTCGGCGGTACGGCTCCGATTCTGCACTAAACTCGCGTAGTTGGATCAGCTCAATTCAGTTCCGCAACTGAAAAAGCGAACCTGATTGCTTAAGGCCTCCAGCCCGTTCAGATTGAGCGATTTGCGGAATCAAAATGTATGTATCTATATGTTTTTAAACGAAATTTTTATGGACTT
>NZ_QKVL01000081.1 GCF_003231275.1 Pseudomonas huaxiensis | reverse complement strand
CCATGCGGTGCGCCATCAGTACACCCTCGATAACGCGCGGGATATCGCCCGGGCGCTGGACAAGGCCAAGGTCGATTCCATTGAGGTCGCCCATGGCGATGGCTTGCAGGGTTCCAGCTTCAACTACGGCTTTGGCCGGCACACCGATCTTGAGTACATCGAGGCGGTGGCCGAGGTGGTCAGCCACGCGAAGATCGCCACGCTGTTGTTGCCTGGCATCGGTACGGTTCACGATTTGAAAGCTGCATACGATGCTGGTGCCCGTGTGGTTCGCGTCGCTACCCATTGCACCGAAGCGGATGTCTCGAAGCAGCACATCGAATACGCCCGCGAGCTGGGCATGGACACGGTCGGTTTCCTGATGATGAGCCACATGGTTCCGGCCGAGCAGTTGGCGGCGCAGGGCAAGTTGATGGAGAGCTACGGGGCGCAGTGCATTTACATGGCTGACTCGGGCGGCGCGATGAACATGCAGGACATCCGCGACCGGATGCGGGCGTTCAAGGCGGTGCTGAACCCGGAAACCCAGACCGGCATGCATGCGCATCACAACCTGAGCCTTGGTGTTGCCAACTCGATTGCGGCGGTGGAAGAGGGCTGTGATCGCATTGATGCCAGCCTCGCGGGCATGGGCGCGGGTGCTGGTAATGCGCCGCTGGAAGTGTTTATCGCGGCTGCCGAGCGCCTTGGTTGGAACCATGGCACTGACCTGTACACCTTGATGGATGCGGCGGATGACATCGTGCGGCCGTTGCAGGATCGGCCGGTGCGTGTGGACCGCGAGTCGCTGGCGCTGGGGTATGCGGGGGTTTATTCAAGCTTCCTGCGTCATGCCGAGATTGCGGCGGCGCGGTATGGGTTGAAGACCGTGGACATTCTGGTGGAGCTGGGCAAGCGGCGGATGGTCGGGGGGCAGGAGGACATGATTGTGGATGTGGCGCTGGATCTGCTGGCTCGGCGTTAGTCCTCATCGCTGGCAAGCCAGCTCCCACAACCGATTCTTGTGGGAGCCGGCTTGCCGGCGATTGGCCTGCCCCGCAGGCCCTAAACACAAACCCCAACCAAGGCCCAGACCATGAACTTCACCCTGCATATCCAACCGGTCGGCCTGAGCTGCCCGGTCACCCCCGACCAGACCATCCTCGACGCCGCTCTGGCTGACGGCCTGATGCTCAAGCACAGTTGCCGCACCGGTACCTGCGGCAGTTGCAAGGGCCGCTTGCTCAGCGGCGAAGTCGACCACGGCGACAGCCCGCTCGACGTGCTCAGCACAACCGAGCGTGAGCAGGGCCTGGCGCTGTTCTGCTGCGCCCGGGCCAGATCCGACCTGGTGATCGACGCCCCGGAAGTCACCGAACTGCGCGGCATCAGCATCCAGCAGATGGGCGTGCGCGTCGCCAGCGTCGACAAGGTCAGCCACGACGTCGCCGTGCTGCGCCTGATGCTGGCGCCGGGCAGTGCGTTCAACTACTTCCCCGGCCAGTACGTCCAGGTGCTGCTCAAGGACGGCAGCCGTCGCAGTTACTCCATGGCCACCTCGGTTGCCCGCGACCAGCAACTGGAACTGCATATCCGCCATATGCCGGGCGGTGTGTTCAGCGGCCATGTATTCACCGCGTTGCAGCCCAAGGCGATCCTGCGCATGGAAGGGCCGTTCGGCTCGTTCTTCCTGCGCGACGGCGACGCGCCGATGGTCTTCCTCGCCAGCGGCACTGGTTTTGCGCCGATCCAGGCGTTGCTGGAGCAGTTGCGCGAACGTGGCGACAACCGTCGGCCGGTGTACCTGTACTGGGGCGGGCGGCGGCGCGAAGACCTGTATCGGCATGAGCAATTGCTGGCCTGGGAAGCCGAACTGCCGTGGCTGCGCTACACCCCGGTACTGTCCGAGCCGACCGAGGCGTGCGACTGGCAGGGCGCGACCGGTTTCGTGCACCGTCAGGTGGTCAATGACTTCCACAGCCTCAAGGGTTTCGAGGTGTATGCCTGTGGCGCACCGATCGTGGTGGATTCGGCGCGGCGGGATTATGTGGCGGAGCGGAATCTGGCGGAGGCGGATTTTTACGCGGATGCGTTTGTTTAGGGGGTTTTCGCGAGCAAGCTCGCTCCTACAGGGTGCGCGGTGATCCGCCCCTTGTAGGAGCGAGCTTGTCGGGGCGCCGAACCGTCGCGATATGCACCTACAAATCAGGCCCAAAGTCTCATAAAACCCGCCCCATTCAAGCGCTGGCCGGGTTTGCCATCATTTCGCCATTCCCGTAGAATCGCCAAGTATTTAAAGGCGCCAAGGCTTAGCCTCGGCGCTTGATTCATCGGGCCTCCCGACCTAACTAAAATGACCGCGCATTGCGGCAAAGCCTTTGTGTGCACCACGCCCTCGCAAGCCGGCGCTGTATCGCCGTGCCCGTGGGCTCCAAGGCTTAATCCGTCTGGCTTTCGCATCCACCCAGGTCAGCGCGGATATTTGAGGAAAGGTCAATGCGGGTCAGAAATCTATCCATCGGCGCAAGAGCCGGTTTTGCCTTCGCGATCCTGGCGGTATTGGTATTGCTGTTGGGCGCCGTCGCGATTTTCGAAGCCGAGAAGATGAACTCGGCGAATGACAAGATCACCGGCTACTGGCAACCCACCAGCCATGCCCTGAGCGAAACCGGCATGGCCCTGGGCCGCACTCGCGCCTTGACATTGCGCTCCGTTCTGCTGCGCGACGTGGGTGATCGCCAGCACACTCTGGAACTGATCGCCCTGCGCCAGAAAGACATCCTGAGCAACCTCAAATACTACGAAGAGAACATCAACAGCCAACACAACCGTGAGCTGTACGATGCCTTCAAGGTCGCCTACGACAAGTACCACGGCCTGCAGAAACAGATTCTCGACGCGGTGCGTGGCGAACGCATGTCTGACGCCATCGACCTGATCAACGGCCCGCTGGTGGAATACGCCGACGGCATGATGAACGAACTCGGCACGCTGCTGCGCTACAACTACGATGGCCTGGCGGAATCGGGCAAGGTCAGCAATGACTCGTACAACCGGGCGATCCTGATCATCGCCATCACCCTGGTGGTCATCCTCGCCGCCATGATCGCCATCGCCGCGATCCTCACCCGCAGTATCGTCACCCCGCTGCACGAAGCCGTGGTGGTGGCTGACCGCGTGTCCCATGGCGACCTGACCCAGGAAATCATCGTCACCGGTCGCGACGAACCGGCGCTGCTGCTGGAGTCGATGCGCACCATGCAGGAACGCCTGCGCACCACCATCCGCCAGATCGCCGAATCGTCCGACCGCCTGGCCTCGGCCTCGGAAGAGCTGCACGCGGTGACCGACGACACCAGCCGCGGCCTGTTGCAACAGAGCGCCGAGATCGAGCAGGCGGCCACTGCGGTAAACGAAATGACCGCCGCCGTCGAAGAAGTCGCCAGCAACGCGGTGACCACCTCCGATGCCTCGCGCCGTGCCGACGACACCACCCAGCACGGCCGCGCCCAGGTCGATCAGGCGCTGGCCTCGATCCAGAGCCTGGTCAGCGATGTGGGCGACACCGCCCAGGAAGTCGAAACCCTGGCCAACCACGTCAATGACATCAGCCGCGTGCTGGACGTGATCGGCTCGATTGCCGACCAGACCAACCTGCTGGCGCTCAACGCTGCCATCGAGGCGGCGCGGGCCGGCGAGGCGGGCAGGGGCTTCGCCGTGGTTGCCGACGAGGTTCGTGCCCTGGCGCACCGCACCCAGCAGTCCACCGAAGAAATCGAGCAGATGATCGGCGGCGTCCAGGCCGGCACTCACCGTGCGGTCAGCACCATGCACAGCAGCCAGAGCCAGGCCAGCCGCACCCTGGTGGTGGCCCAGGCCGCCGATGAAGCATTGAAGGTGATCGCTGAGGCCATCGCCGCGATCAACGAGCGCAATCTGGTGATCGCCAGCGCATCCGAGGAACAGGCGTCAGTAGCGAGGGAAGTGGACCGTAACCTGGTCAACATCCGCGACCTGTCGATCCAGACCTCGACCGGCGCCAACCAGACCAACGCTGCCAGCCAGGACCTGTCGCGTCTGGCGGTGGAACTGAACGTGATGATTTCCAAGTTCAAGGTCTGAGCCTTTCGCGGCAGCCCCGTCGAGGGGCTGCCGCGAGGCTTTACAGCGTGCGTGAACAGAAGTTCACTCGTGAAACATTTGCGCCAGCACCCGCTGGCACTCGGCGAACCCTCGTTCCAGAGCCGTTCGTACACCCGGGTATGCTTTGGATATATCACCAATATCCGGTTGTGACCTGGCAGCCCTGCAACTAGCCTCAGAGCTCGTCAACCATACTTTTAACACCCGCAGCGCATCTGGGAGGGAGCCCGGCGCTCATCAAGGGGTTTTGCCATCATGCCGTTCAGTACCGATGCCTTGAATGTTTTGGTACAAGAAATCTCCCCTACGCTGCGTTTTGGAACTCTTCACCAATTGGTGTTGCAGTTGGGGTTCGACTTTTTCGGCTTCACTTGCTGGACCAGCTTCGATCACCGTCCGTTGCTCTACAGCACCTTTCCAGCGGGCTGGATCCAGAACTACAAACGCAGGCAATACATCGATACCGATCCGCGGATCGACCATTGTCGACGCTCGATCATGCCGATCTTCTGGACCGAAGAATTCTTTCGGCCGGCTCCTGGCATGTGGGAGGACGCCCAGGCGTTTGGCCTGTGTAATGGCTGGTCCCAAGGGGCTCATTCTGAAGGGGTGTTCAGCATCCTCGACGTTGCCCGCGAAAAGGGTGGTATCTCTGACGAGGAGTGGTACGAGAAGGCCGGGCAGGTTTTGCTGCTGTGCAACCTGATCCACATGAACCAGGCGGATGAACTCAAGCGCAAGATCCAGACCTTGCACCTGAGCGAGCGCGAGATTGAAGTGCTGCGCTGGTCGGCTACGGGCAAGACGGCCGAGGAAGTGGCCGACATCCTCAACCTGTCGGAGTCCACGGTGAACTTCCATGCGCGTAACACCATCCTCAAACTCGGCGTGCAGAACAAGGTTGCAGCTATCGCCCGCGCCGCCCGTCTCGGCCTGTTCATGACCCGGGAAACCCACCCGAGCGCCGAAGCCACCGACTACGGTCGCCGCGCAACGGACTGGCCGCTGGCCGCAGGGGCCTGAGCCAGAGCGTTTTATTGCACCTTTATGACAACTGGCGATAACGATATGCCCCTGTTTGGGGCATTTGTTTTAAGTCTGTTCAAGAGTCACTCTCATCTTCGGGTTTATCGATAGCAGAAAGCCATCCTTAAACCATTCAGTTAGTTAGCAAGCTTTCAGTTGGCCTGGTAGTTGCCTCTCAAAATCCATTGGAATGTCGTCATTGGAGAGGTCTATGTCGCTTACAAGCAACTCCATGCATTTATCAGGGGATGAGCGTCGCTGGCTGCCGTGGTTTGGCAAGACCGGCAAACTGGCGATGGGCTGGGCCTGCCGGGTCAACCGTTCGGCTTATCCGGTCATCGAACAGACGTTCGAGGCCATCGCAGAAACCCGGGTCAAGCTGCTCAACAGTTGGGCCCTGGAACAATGGGAACACCTGGCCGAACTGGCCCAGGGCCTTGGCGACCTGAGCGGCATCGACCCTCACGCCCTGCAGGAAAAACTGCAACAGGCCGAGGACTTTTCCGAACTGTTCGTCCTCGATCCTGCGGGCAAGCTGCTGGCTTCGACCTGGAACGGCCAGGACCGCCGCAGCGTCAACCCGGCAGCCCTCGCCGAAGGCCTGAAAGCGCCGTTCCTGCACGGGCCCTATAGCGATCCGCTAACCCAGGCCATCGGCCCATCCTCGTCGCGCTTCCATGACGAAGTGACGCTGATGTTCTACCAGCCAGTGAAAGTGGCGGGCAAAGTGCTCGGCTGCCTTTGCGGGCGGGTGCCCAACGACGTACTGGGCGACCTGATCCAGCGCGAGGCCGGGCACATCTTCGCCGAGTCCGGGGACAACTACCTGTTCATGGTCCAGTCGCGCTTCGACCCGAGCTTGCAGCCGGGCGTGGCACTGTCGCGCTCGCGCTTCGAAGACGGCACCTTCAGCCATGGCGAGAACCTCAAGAGCGGCGTGCACACCGCGTGGAAGACCGTGCAGGTGCAGCGCCATACCGAACTGGAACTGCGCTTCACCGATCCTGCGACCCAGCAACTGCACCCCGGCGTGCGCGAAACCATCCGCAATGGCTCGAACCTGTTCGTCACCTACCCGGGCTATTCCGACTACCGCCATATCCCGGTGGTGGGCAAGGGCGTGACCTTCCAGATGCCGGGCTCACCGGACCGCTGGGGCATGATGTGCGAGGCCGACCTGGAAGAGGTCTATCGCCGCCGCTCGCTCAGCTACGGCCTGATGAAACCGTACCTGGCGACCATGCTCGGCCTGTTCGCCTGCAACTACCTGGTCCAGCATTACAGCGGGCTGTCCCAACACCTGATCGACCTGTGCGAGGCCGGCAGCCTGGTGATCGCCGCCGTGATCTTCAGCACCCTCGGCCCGAAACGCCTGGCCGTGCGCCTCAACGAGATGACCGGCGTCATCCGCACCATTGCCGAAGGCGAAGGCAACCTGCGCCAGCGCCTGGACACCTCGCGCATGGCCAATGACGAGACTGGCGACATGGGCCGCTGGATCAACAGTTTCATCGATCACCTTGATTCGGTGGTCGGGCAAGTGGTCAAGGCCAGCCACAGCGTTGGCACCACCAACCAGATGATGCTCGGCCGCAGCCGAGAGGCCAGCAGCACCTCGATGGAAGTGGCTGACGCCATCCATCGCATGATGGTCATCGTCGAAGAACAACTGGGCGAGATCCAGCAGGCCTCCGCCGGTGCCGAACAAATGAAGCAGGCCATGGATGAAGTGGTCGAGCGCGCGCGCAAACAGTTCCACACTGTGCAGGAGGGCACCCAGTCGATCCGCGACGTGGTCGAGCGCTCGGCGTCCAGCGTGCAGTTGCTCGACAGTCGCATGGCCGAGATCGGCAAGATCAGCGGTCTGATCAGCGACATCACCAACCAGACCAACCTGCTGGCCCTCAACGCCGCCATCGAAGCGGCGAGGGCAGGTGAGCATGGCCGTGGCTTCGCCGTGGTTGCCGATGAAGTCCGCAGCCTCGCCTCCCGCACCTCCAGCGCCGCCGAAGAAATCCGCCTGACCGTGGAAAGCCTGCAAGGCGAAACCCGAAAGGCCGTTGGCTTCATGGAAGATGGCGTCAAGAACGTCGACCAGAGCCTCGGCCTGGCCGAGCAGGCATCCTCGGAAAACGTGCAGTTGCACCAGGCTGTGGAAAACATGTTCAGCATCATCCAGCAGCTCAACCAGCGCAGCCTGGATTACGGGCGGACCATCAAGGAAGTCGACCAGTCCTCGGTGGAAATGCACCAGACCGTCAGCGTCCTGCACGCCAGCGCCGAGACCGTGCGCCTCAATGCCAACAAGCTGCAGAAACTGGTGGGCCTGTTCGAAGTCAGCCGCGCCAGCGGCCAGCGTGCCGCAGCCTGACGCGAACCCTTGGAGCAGGGCGGTTACTTGGGGAAAAACCGCCCGATTCCCGGACGAAAACTTTTTTAAATCAGGGGGTTGCCAGCATGGGTGAATGCACGCATAATGGCGTCCATCGAAAGCGACGAGAAATAAAAATCTCAACGTTTTCAAAGAGTTAGAGAGATCAACGATCTCCGAAACTCATCAGAGGCCGAGTAGCAAAGTGGTTATGCTCCGGATTGCAAATCCGTCTACGCCGGTTCGATTCCGACCTCGGCCTCCATATTCGAAAGCCCCGCAGATTAACGTCTGCGGGGTTTTTTCTTGTGGGCGGG
>NZ_QKVL01000080.1 GCF_003231275.1 Pseudomonas huaxiensis | reverse complement strand
TTCCAGCGCGACACCCACCAGCACGTCCGGGTCCACGCCCAGTTCGCGCAGTTTGTGGGCCAGTTGATTCGCGCGGGAGTTCAGTTGTGCATAACTCAGCGACGCGTCACCGAGCACCAACGCAGTAGCATCCGGCGTCGCCAGCACCTGGGCCTCGAACAGCGCCGGCAAGCAATGCTCACGCGGGTAGTCGGCCTCACTGCGGTTCCACTCGACGACGATCTGCTGGCGCTCGGCGGCGTCCAGCAACGGCAAGGCCGCCACGCGCTGCCCGACATCGGCGCAGATGCCTTGCAGCAGGTTGCGCCAGTGCCCGGCCAGACGCTCGATGGTCGCCGCGTCGAACAGCGCGGTGGCGTAGCTCAGTTCGGCAAACAGACCACGGGCATGTTCGGAGGTGTTCAGGGTCAGGTCGAACTGGGCGGCCTGGCTGTCCGACTCCAGTCCTTCGACGGTCAGGCCAGACAGCTCGCGGCCCTCGCCCTTGACCTCGGTCTGGTGGTTGAACATCACCTGGAACAGCGGGCTGTGGCTGAGGCTGCGCTGCGGCTGCAACGCCTCCACCAACTGCTCGAACGGCAATTCCTGATGGGCCTGGGCTTGCAACGCGGTCTGTTTGACCTGTTGCAGCAACTGCCTGAAGGTGTCGCCCGCAGCGAATTCGGCCTTGAGCACCTGGGTGTTGACGAAGAAGCCGATCAGCCCCTCGGTCTCGGCACGGGTGCGGTTGGCGATCGGCACGCCGACGCGAATATCGGTCTGGCCGCTGTGGCGGTGCAACAGGGTCTGGAACGATGCCAGCAGCAGCATGAACAGGGTCACGCCCTGCTGCCGCGCCACCTGTTTGAGGTTGTCCACCAGCGCGGTGTCCAGCGCGATGGCGCAGCGCGCGCCCGCCAGTTGCTGGATCGCCGGACGTGGACGGTCCATCGGCAGTTCCAGCACCGGCTGCTCGCCACCCAGTTGGGCGGTCCAGTAGTCCAGTTGCCGGGCTTTCTCGCCGGCTTCCATCCAGGTGCGTTGCCACAGGGCGTAGTCGGCGTACTGGATCGGCAAGGCACCAAGCGCGACTTCCCGACCTTGGCTGAAGCCTTCGTAGAGGCGCACCAGCTCATCGACCATGATCGGCATCGACCAGCCATCGGAGACGATGTGGTGCTGAGTCAGCACCAGCACATGTTCGTGTTCGCCCAGGTGCAACAGCTTGACCCGCAGCAGCGGCCCCTGTTGCAGATCGAATGGCCGCTGCACTTCCTGCTCGACACAGGCCCGCAGGGTTTCACCCGTGGCCAGTTGCTCCACCGCCAGCACGAACGGCGCTGCCGGATGCACCATCTGCACCGCCTGTTCACCGTCCTGGCGGAAGCTGGTGCGCAGGGTTTCGTGACGGGCGATCAGCGCGGCGAAGCTCGATTCCAGCGCCTCGATATCCAGCGAGCCATTCAGGCGCAAGGCGACAGGGATGTTGTAGGCGGCGCTGTCCGGCTCCAGTTGCCAGAGGAACCACTGGCGTTGCTGGGCGTAAGACAGCAGCAGCGGCTGATCGCGATCAGCGTGGATAAAGGCGGGAGCGCTGTTGGCCGCGCCCTGCCCGGCTGCCGCAGCGAACGCGGCCAGGTCCTCGGCCTCGAACAGCGCGCGCAGCGACAGCTCCAGGCCCAGTTGCTGACGCACCCGTGCGACCACCTGGGTCGCCAGCAGCGAGTGGCCGCCCAGCACGAAGAAGTTGTCGGTCAGACCGACTTTCTCCACCTTCAGCACCTCGGCCCAGATTGCCGCCAGTTGCTTCTCCAGCTCGCTGACCGGCGCTACGTGCTCGCCTTGCAGAAGCGCCGCATCGGGCTTGGGCAGGGCCTTGCGGTCCAGCTTGCCGTTGGCAGTCAGCGGCATGGCATCGAGCACGATCAGGTGCGTCGGCACCATGTAGTCCGGCAAGTTGGATTTCAGGTGCGCCTTCAGGGTTTCGCGCAGTGTGTGCGGATCCTGTTCCAGCGCGCTTGGCACCAGATACGCCGCCAGTTGCTGCCCGCTCGGGCCCTCCACCGCCAGCACGATCACTTCGCGCACCGCAGCATGCGCTTGCAGGCGCGCTTCGATTTCGCCCAGCTCGATACGGAAGCCGCGAATCTTCACCTGGTGGTCGATACGGCCGGCGTACTCGATCACGTCCTCGGCGCGGTAGCGGGCCAGGTCGCCGGTGCGGTAAAGACGGCTGCCGTCCTTGGCGAACGGGTTCGGCACAAAACGCTCGGCGGTCAGCGCGGCACGGTGGTGGTAACCACGGGCCAGGCCGGCGTGGCCAACATGCAACTCGCCGCTGACGCCCAGCGCCACCGGGTTGAAGTCAGTGTCCAGCACATGCCACGACAGGTCCGGGATGGCCTCGCCAATCGGGCTGACATCGGCCTGCAACAGGTCGGCCTTGCTGATCGGGCGGTAGGTCACGTGCACGGTGGTTTCGGTGATGCCGTACATGTTGATCAGGTGCGGTTGCTGGTCGCCGAAGCGCTCGAACCAGGGCTGCAGGCTGCCGATATCCAGCGCTTCACCGCCAAACACCACGTAGCGCAGCGCCAGTTCGGCGGGCGACTCGCAGGCCACCCGCGCCAGTTGCTTGAAGGCTGAAGGCGTCTGGTTCAGCACGGTGACGTTTTCATCCACCAACATCTGATGGAAGTCTTCCGGCGAACGGGTCACTTCACGCGGCACCACCACCAGACGGCCGCCGTACATCAGCGCGCCGAAAATCTCCCAGACCGAGAAGTCGAAGGCGTAGGAGTGGAACAGGGTCCAGACGTCGTTTCCGTCAAAGTTGAACCAGTCATCCGTGGCCTTGAACAGGCGCAGCACGTTGTGGTGCGGCAGCAAGGTGCCCTTCGGTTTGCCAGTCGAACCCGAGGTGTAGATCACGTAGGCCAGGTTGTCCGGCGAAGTGAGGTTGACCAGGTTTTCGCTGCTGTAGCCGTCCAGCGATTCATCGAGACGCAAAGATTGCACGCCAGCCGGAACCGGCAACGCAGGCAGCAGATGAGGCTGGGCCAGCAGCAGAGAAATCCCGCTGTCTTCCATCATGTAACTCAAGCGGTCCTGTGGATAATCCGGGTCCAGCGGCACATAAGCGCCGCCCGCCTTGAGGATCGCCAGCACGCCAATCAGCATCTCGAACCCACGCTCGACCGACAACCCGACCAGCACATCCGGCCCCACGCCCTGCTCGCGCAGTTTGTGCGCAAGCCGGTTGGCTCGGGCATTGAGCGCGGCGTAGGTGAGTTGTTCGCTGCCAAACGTCAGCGCAATCGCTTCCGGCACGCGCGCCGCCTGGGCTTCGATCACCTGATGAATGCACTGCTCGCTTTCATGGCTGGCCACATCCTGGTGCCAGACACTTGGTAGCGCCAGTCCACCTACCGGCGCACCAGCATCAACGATCAACGCGCCCAGCAGATGATTGAAATGCGCCGCCAATTGCGCCACTGCCTGCTCACCGAAGTGGCGGCGGTCATGGCTGATGCGCAGCGACAGGCGCTCACCGGTGTTGACCACCAGGGTCAGCGGATAGTGGGTCTGCTCCTGGCTGTGCACGTCGCCGAACACCAGGCCGTCGGGCGCGGCCTGTTGCAGCGCCTCGGACACCGGGTAGTTCTCGAAGACCAGAATCGAATCGAACAGCGCTTCGCCCGCCCAGCCGGCCCAGCGCTGTACTTCGTACAGCGGCGTGTGTTCGAACTCGCGCAGGGCGAGGTTCTGGCCCTGCACCTGTTGCACCCAGTCGGCAACGCTCTGTTCGGAACGCGGGCTACCGACCACCGGCAGGGTGTTGATAAACAGGCCAAGCTGCTCTTCCACACCCGCCAGTTCGGCCGGGCGCCCGGCCACGGTGGCGCCGAAGGTGACGCTGGACTGCCCGGTATAGCGTTGCAGCAGCAACAGCCATGCCGCCTGCACCAAGGTGTTCAACGTGACCCGTTGCTCGCGGGCGAAGTCGCCGAGGCGACGGGACAGCCCGGCGTCGAGGTCTTCCAGGTACTCGCCGTAGCCCTCGCCATCAGCGCCGGCCTTGAAGGCCTGGGCCAGCCGCGTCGGCTCGTTGAGGTTCGCCAGTTGCTCCAGCCAGAAACGCTGGCCGGCCGCCGCATCCTGGCCTTGCAGCCAGCGGATATAGTCGCGGTAGCGGCTGCCCTGACGGGAAATCGGCGCGCCGGCGTAGCGTTGCAGCACTTCGCCGAGCATCCGCGAACTGCTCCAGCCATCCATCAGGATGTGGTGGCTGGTGTAGATAAGTTGATAACGGTTGTCGCCGGTACGGATCAGCGCCAGCCGCAGCAGCGGGCCCTCGGCCAGTTCGAAGCCCTGGTCGCGCTCGGCGCGGGCCCAGTCGTCGATCCAGGTGTCGCGGTCAGCCTGTTCGCGGGCGTCGATTTCGACGAACGCCAGCACCACGTCGCGTTGCACCACTTGCAGCGGCTGGTCGCCCTCGGTGACGAAGACACTGCGCAGCACTTCGTGGTTGTCCAGCAGCGCTTGCCAGGCCGCACGCAGCCGCGCGGCGTCGAGGCCCGCGACGTCCACCCGCAACTGGTTGATGTAGTTGCCGGCCTCTTTCGCGTAGAGGCTGTGGAACAGCATGCCCTGCTGCATCGGCGACAGCGGGTAGATGTCTTCGATGCGGGCGGCAGGCACCGGCAGGCGATCAAGCTGCGCCTGGCTCAGGGTTGCCAGCGGGAAATCGGAAGGCGTGACGCCCTGGTTGCCGGCCACGCAATGCTCGATCAGCGCGGTCAGGGTCCGTTCGTAGTCACGGGCCAAGGCCTCAATGGTGGCGGGCTGGAACATCTCGCGGCTGAACGCCCATTCCAGGCGCAACTGGCCGTCGTAGACCTGGCCGTTGATGCTCAGCCAGTTGCCCAGCGGGCCTTCTGGACACAGCGGCTGGCCGCCGTGTTCGCTGGCCGGGGCGAACAGCACGCCTTGCTGGCGATCGAAGCTGGCATCGAACTGGCCCAGGTAGTTGAAGGTCACCCGCGCTTGCGGCAAGGCCGCCAGTTCATGGGCGAAGTCGACATCGCCGAGGTAACGCAGCAGGCCGAAACCGATACCCTTGGCCGGTACTCCGCGCAGTTGCTCCTTGATCGCGCAGATCGAAGCGGCCTCGTTACCGGCAGGCGTCAGGCGGACCGGGAACAGGCTGCTGAACCAGCCAACGGTGCGGCTCAGGTCGACGTCGTCGAAGAGGTCTTCGCGGCCATGGCCTTCCAGCTGGATCAGCACAGATGGCTGCTGGCTCCACTGGCACAGCACCTGGGCCAGGGCCGTCAGCAGCAGGTCGTTGACCTGGGTCCGATAGGCCGCCGGCGCCACCTTGAGCAGTTGCGCGGTCAGCTCCGCGCTCAGTTGCGACGCAGCATGGGCGGCGTCGGCAATCCGTGGATTGGCCTGGGTGTTGTCGCGCGGCAGCGTGTCTTCGGCGCCGGCCAGGGTGGCGCGCCAATAATCACGCTCGGCTTCCAGCGCCGGGCTGCCGGCATAGCCATGCAGCTTTTCCGCCCAGGCCTTGAACGATGTGCTCTTGGCCGGCAGGCCAGGCGCACGGCCCGCAGCGATGGCGCTGTAGGCCTGTTGCAGGTCTTCCAGCAGGACGCGCCAGGACACCCCGTCCACCACCAGGTGATGGATCACCAGCAGCAGGCGCTGTTCGCCGGCCGGCAGTTTGATCAGCAGCGCACGCAGCAGCGGGCCGGTCTTCAGGTCGAGGCTGCGCTGGGCTTCATCGGCCAGCGCTTCGATGCCGGCGACAGCGTCCAGCTCGCGGGTCCACAGCAGTTCGGCGCTGTCGAGCGGCGCGAACACCGCCTGCCAGCCGGCGTACTGCCGGGCGAAATTCAGGCGCAGCGCATCGTGCTGCTCGACCAGCGCATGCAACGCCGCCTGCAAGTGCGCGGCGTCGAGGGGCTGGGTCGGGGTAAGCAGTACCGACTGGTTCCAGTGCTGGCGCGCGGGAATGTCCAGTTCGAAGAAGCGCGCCTGGATCGGCAGCAACGGCAGGTTGCCGCTGATCTGCTCGACCACCACGGCGGCGGCCTTCTTCTCGATCAGCTTGGCTACCGAGGCCAGTTGGCCGATGGTCTGCTTTTCGAACAATTGCTTGGGGCTGAGCTTGAGGCCCTGGCGCTTGGCGCGGGCGATGATCTGCAGGCTGAGAATCGAGTCGCCGCCCAGTTCGAAGAAGTTGTCGGTGCTGCCGACCTGTTCCAGCTTGAGCACGTCGCGCCAGATGGCGGCGAGCTTTTCCTCGATCTCGCCTTGCGGGGCGACATAGCGCTGTTTGACCGCGCCCGGCTTGGGCAGGGCCTTGCGGTCGAGCTTGCCGTTGGCGGTCAGCGGCAGTTGTTCCAGCAGGACAATCTGCGCCGGCACCATGTATTCCGGCAGGAGCTCGGCCAGTTGCTCGCGCAGGGCATCGGCCTGCACGCCGCTGGCCACACACCAGGCCAGCAGTTGCAGGCGCGACTCGTCGCCGTCCTGCGGCTCGGCCAGCACCACCGCCTGGGTCACCGACGGCAACGTCTGCAAAACCC
Organism: Pseudomonas huaxiensis; assembly: GCF_003231275.1. GTDB lineage: Bacteria > Pseudomonadota > Gammaproteobacteria > Pseudomonadales > Pseudomonadaceae > Aquipseudomonas > Aquipseudomonas huaxiensis. Next base: position 2,953 of record NZ_QKVL01000080.1, on the reverse strand, counting down.
GCGCGACTTCCGCCGGCTCGACCCGGTAACCGCGAATCTTCACCTGATCGTCGGCCCGGCCAATGAATTCCAGTTGTCCCTTAGGATTGCGCCGGACCCGGTCGCCGCTGCGGTACAGCCGCGCACCGGCCGCGCCATGCGGGTCAGGAACAAAGCGCTCGGCGGTCAGTGCTGGCTGGCCGAGGTAGCCCAGGGCCACGCTGTCGCCGCCGATATACAACTCGCCCGGCACCCGCGCTGCCACGCCGTTGAGCACGTCATCCAGCACTCGCACGCAGGCACCCGGCAGCGGTGTGCCGACCGGCACCACCTGAGGCAGCGGATCATCAGCGCGGACTTCGTGAGTCAGCACGCCGACCGTGGTTTCGCTGGGGCCGTAGTGGTTGATGAAGCGGCAGTGCGGACGCAGGCGGCGGACCTGTTCCACCAGCCCGGCCGGGCAGGCTTCGCCGCCGACGATCAGGGCGTGGCGCGGCAGCACGTCGGCGGCGCGGGACGCCTGCAACAGCGCGACAAGGTGGCCTGGGACGATCTTCAGCACGCCCACCTGATGGGTCGCCATGTAGTCGGCGAACGCGTCCGGGTCGAAGCCCAGTGCCTCCGGCAATACATGCAGAGTGCGGCCGGCGCACAGCGCACCGAACAGCACGGTGTGGCCGAGGTCGGCAGCGATGGTGGAGGCCAGCGCCATGCTCGCCTCCGGCGCCAGTTCCAGGCGCGTCAGCAAACCGCGTACATAGCTGGCCAGGGCACCGTGGCTGACCAGCACGCCCTTGGGCAGGCCGGTGGAGCCTGAGGTGTGGATCACGTAGGCCGGGGCTTGCGCGTCGACGTTCTGTGCCGGCACGTTGGCCGGCTGCGCCTGCCAGGACGCCGGGTTGTAGGCCAGCGCCACGCAGCCGTCGATCTTCAGCGAAGTCAGACGCGTATCGCCCGCAGCGCACAGCAGCACCCGCGCACGGGCGCGTTCCAGCATCTGCTGCAAGCGTGCGTCAGGCGCCTTGGCATCCAGCGGCATGTACACCGCGCCGACCTTGAGGGTGGCCAGCAACGCAGTCAGCCATTCCAGCGAGCGCTCCATCAGCAGCGCCACCGGTTGGCCCGGACTGACGCCCTGCGCCAGCAGGTGATGGGCCAGGCGGTTGGCCGCTTCGTCCAGTTCGCGATAGGTCAGGCTTTCGCTCAGGCAGCGAGCGGCCAGAGCGTCAGGCCGCTGCGCGACATGGCAGTTCCACTGCTCCAGCACCAGCGGCGCGGCAGCCAGCGGCGCCTGCGCTTGTGGCTGCGGCAAGGCGCCGAGGCTGAGCAGCGGCGCCCGTGGCGCTTCCAGCAGCTCATCGAACAGCGTCAGCAGCGATGGGATGAACGCTTCCACGGTGCTGCGTTGGTAGAGGTCGCTGGCGTAGGTCATGTCGCCGTGGATCAGCGTGCCGTCGTCGGTGATGTCCAGGGCCAGATCGAAGTGCGCGCCCTCGCGGTGCAACGGGTACTCGCTGACCTCCAGGCCCGGCAGCTTCAGCGACAGCTCCTGCTTGAGCACCACGTTCTGGTTGAACTTGGCCTGGAACAGCGGGTTGTGGCCGAGGCTGCGCTCCGGCGCCAGGCGGTCGACCAGTTGCTCGAATGGCACGTCCTGGTGCGCCTGAGCGTCGAACGAGGTTTCGCGGATCTGGCCGAGCAGATCGAGGTAGCTCACGCGCTCATCAATCTGGCAACGCAGCACCTGGGTATTGATGAAAAAGCCGATCAAGCCCTCGGTCTCCGCGCGGCCGCGGTTGGCGTTGGGCACGCCGATACGGATATCGCGCTGCCCGGACTGACGGGAAAGGAACAGCGAAAAGCCCGCCAGCACCAGCATGAACAGGCTCATGCCCTGGGCACGGGCGAAGGCGTTCAGGCGCTGCGAGCGCTCCACACCGAAATCGAAGCCGAGGCGCTCGCCACGGAAGCTCTGGCTTGGTGGTCGCGGGAAATCCTGGGCGGCTTCCAGCAGCGGTTGCTCGTCACCCAGTTGGCGCTGCCAGTAATCCAGTTGCCGCTCGCCCTCCCCGGCTTCCAGCCAACGGCGTTGCCAGATGGCGTAGTCAGCGTATTGCAGCGGCAGCGTCGGCAGGTTGGGCTCGCTGCCCTGGCTGCAGGCCTGATAGCTCTGGGCGAACTCCTTGACCATCACATCCATCGACCAGCCGTCGGAGACGATGTGGTGCATGCACACCACCAGCACAAAGTCCTCGGCGCCGATCTGGAACAGGTTGGCGCGCAGCAGCGGGCCATTGATCAGGTCGAACGGCCGTGCCGTGGCCGCGCCAACCTGGCGCGCCAGTTCGGCATCACGCTGGTCGGCGGCGACGACGCTGAGGTCGCTGCGTTCCAGGTTCATCGACAGCGACGGCAGGATCACCTGACACGGCTGCTCGCCATCGGTGCGGAACACGGTGCGCAGCACTTCGTGACGCTGCAGCAGCAGGTCGAAGGCGCGTTGCAGGGCGCGGTCATCGAGCTGCCCGCGCAGGCGCAGGCCGGTGGTCATCTTGTAGGCGTCGCTGGACGGGTCGAGTTGCCAGAGGAACAGCAAGCGCTGCTGGGCGTAGGACAGCGGGATCAGTGTGACGTCGTGTCGGCTTTCCACGATCGGCAGCAGGCTGAAGTCTTTACCATCCTGACGCAGCTTGGCGAGAAACTGGCGGCGCTGATCGAGGGACATACCGACAAAACGTTTGGCGATACGTGCAGTTGTGGTCCCGCTCATGCTCCTACTTCCTCCAGAGAATCCATGAACTGGTCCATATCGTCCCAGTCATCGTCAGTCGTGGTCGTCGTCAGCGCCGCCACTTCGGCGGCCAGCTCGCTCAGCAGCGGCTTTTCGAACAGCGTGCGCAGCGGCAGGCTGACGCTCAGTTGTTTCTTGATTCGCGCGATCATCTGCGCGGCCAGCAGCGAGTGACCGCCCAGC
>NZ_QKVL01000008.1 GCF_003231275.1 Pseudomonas huaxiensis | reverse complement strand
TCACAGCGCCTGAAAATGTTGCGGCGCTATTGCGGAGAAAGAGCGCCCAACAATCAAGAATAAATCTCATTTGCTGAACTTCTTAATACCCCCACAAAATGAACGCTAAATGTCGAAAGTTTCTCTTTTTATAAGAGAAATTTCCCATATGCGTTCAACACCCCTATGCTTGCCGGGTGGAAAATCTCGCGTCGCGAAATTCCCACCTGCCCAGTCGACGCCCAACCTAAAAAAGACACTCGCAAATATTTTGTTCGGGGAATTAATTTTCAACGAATGCGTCTTTAATGAAGGGAAAGAGGGAAGCGTCTCCCAGCGCCCCTGTCCTCTGTGGGTACCGCCTGCGAGGCATTTCAAGTTACCAAGGAGAAATACATGCTGATACTCACCCGCAAGGTTGGCGAAAGCATCGTCATCAACGATGACATCAAAGTCACCATTCTAGGTGTCAAGGGGATGCAAGTGAGAATCGGCATCGATGCACCGAAAGACGTTCAGGTGCACCGTGAAGAGATCTACAAACGCATTCAGGCCGGCAGCCCGGCGCCGGAAAAAGGAGAAGGCAATCAATAAGCTGTTTGCATGACTCGAGTCGCACGGATGCGCTTGGTCCCCTCTCGCCGGGCCCGCGGATTGAACTGGGGGTTTACCCCCCAGGTGACGGGACAAGACCCCGAACCATGTTAATCAGCGTTTCACCATCGAAGGGTTTATCCAGCACACCGTCGAACAACTCGGGACTCTTGCGAGCGATATCGCTCTGTGCGCCACTCATGAGAATGATGGGCATGGCTCTATATTGTGGGTCGGCGCGTAGTTTTCGGGCGAGTTCTTCGCCATTCATCACCGGCATCATCCAGTCGGTGATCAGCAGTTCGACCCGTGTTTTTTCCAGTACTTCGAGTGCCTTCGCACCGTTGGCGGCTTTCTCGACCTGAAAGCCCGCATCCTCCAGAACATAGCCGAGGATGTCGGAAATGCTGCACTCGTCGTCGACCACCAGAATTTTGCTCATGATTTCAGACCGCGGCCCTCAGGACCGTTCCAGTGGCTGCGCCGTGCCGGAGAGCACCGCGGTTGCCTCGTTGAACGCCTCATGCAGCTCCACCCCTCCTGCACCAATCACCACTTCCAGTAGCGCCGGGTCGTAACGGCTGTCGCGCACCTTCAAGATCGACAGCACCCGCTTGAGCGCCGAGTCCAGTTCCACGAAGCGCATCAATAGCAGGTTGTCGACGATACTCGACAGTTCCGGTGCCGGGGCGTTGATTTCCGAGCCGAAGATGTCGCGCATTTCCCAGGTGGCCAGCACCGTCACGTCGCGGGCCCGCAGTTCGCCCATCAGGGCACGGAAGAATTCGTTCAGGCGCTCCGGACGGGTCGCCAGCCGGGCGAAGGCGCCGAGGTTATCGATCAGCACCCGCTTGATGCCCTGCTCGCTGACCTGACGCAACAAGCGTGCGCCAACATCATCCAGCAGGCCTTCAGTGGTTGGCTGCCAGGCAATCCGCAGGGCGCCGTCGCGCTCCATCGCCGCGAAGTCCAGGCCCAGGGCCGCCGCCTTCATCCGCAAACGCTGCGCCGGCTCATAGAAACCGAAATGCAGGCCGGGCGCCTCTGGTGTGGCGACGCCGAGAAAACTCAGCCCGAGCGAGGTCTTGCCGCTGCCCGACGGGCCCATCGCCAAGGTCACCGAGCCTTGCGCGAGACCGCCAAGTAACAGCCGGTCGAGGCAGGCCACACCGCTGCCGACACGCTTGAAGGTCTCGCTGCCCATGCCTGACGGGCGAGCGTACAACGCTTCCAGCCGCGGGTAGACCTGCAGGCCATCGCCGGTGATCTCGCACTCATGCAGCCCGGACAGCGCGCCACTGCCTCGGGTTTTGCGCAACTGGATGCGGCGCACTGCACGGGCGCCATGCAGGTCTTCGCCCAGCTCGATCACCCCATCAACCATGGTGTGCTCGGGGCTGTCATCCTCCAGGTGGCTGCTGGTCAGCAACAACAGCGTGCAGCCGGCGAAGGCCGCGTGGGCCTGCAGTTCGGAGATGAATTTCTTGGTGTCCAGCACGGTCTCGGCCCGCGAGCGAGCGTTGAGCAGGCCATCGACGATCAACAACGAAGCGCCCTGGCGAACGATCTCACCGCGCAGCACCCGCACCACGGCTTGGAGGCCCTCGTGGTCGAGTGTGTCGAAGGCACTGATGAACTGGATCTGGTCACCGATCCTGGTCGCGTCGAAAAACGACAAGGTCGACAGGTATTGAAACAGCCGCTCGTGGGACTCGCTCAACAAGGTCGCGACCAACACCCGGCCACCTTGATGGACATGGTTGAACGCCAACTGGTTGGCCAGCACCGTCTTGCCGGAGCCGGGACGGCCCTGGACGATATAGGCAGAACCCGCGATCAGGCCGCCCTTGAGCAAGTCATCGAGGCCTTTTATACCCGTCGCTACACGCTGGAGCTGTTCCACGGCGCATTGCCCTCCCCGTTGTCCGAAAGCGGCAGGCACAGCGTCATACAGGTGCCCTGTCCCGGCTCACTGTCGACCCAGATGCCGCCATTGCTCTGCTTGGCGAATCCATACGCCTGGCTCAGGCCCAGACCTGTGCCTTGGCCGAAGCCCTTGGTGGTGAAGAACGGTTCGAAAATCCGCGGTAATACCTCCGCGGGAATCCCCTTGCCGGAATCAATGACGCTGATCAGGGCAAACGGCCCGTTCAGGCTTTCGCGTTCGCCCAGCAACACCTGATTGCGCGCCCACAGGCGAATCTCGCCACCGTCCTCCATGGCATCCCGGGCATTGAGCACCAGGTTGAGCAACACCATCTGTAACTGACCGGCATCCACTTCCACCGGCAGCAAGTCCTCGTCGCACTGCACGAGCAGTTCGATGCCTTTGGGCAGCGCCTGGTACAACAGCGCGCGGATCGCCTCGATCACCTCGGGCAAATTGACGCGCACCACTTCCAGCTCCTTGCGGCGGGCGAAGCTGAGCAATTGCTGGGTCATCTGACTACCGCGCTGCCCGGCATCGAGCACATGCTCAAGCAACCGCTGGGTGCGTTGCGGGTCCTGGCTGTTCATGGCGAGCTTCGCTGAACTGATGATGATGGTCAGCAGATTGTTGAAGTCGTGGGCCATACCGCCAGTCAACTGGCCCAACGCTTCGAGCTTCTGCGACTGGAACAGTTGCGCGCGCATCGCATCGAGTTGCAAGGCGGCTTCACGGCGGTCGGTGATGTCACGTGTGATCTTCGCCAGCCCGATCACCTCGCCTTGCGGCGAACGCACCACATCCAGCGCCACCAGCGCCCAGAACCGGGTGCCGTCCTTGCGCAACCGCCAGCCTTCATCCTGGGCGCCGCCGCTACTCAAAGCCTTGTTCAACAGGAACAGCGGACGGCCATCGGCACAATCCTGCTCGGTAAAAAACAACGAGAAATGCTGGCCAATGACTTCCTCGGCACGGTAACCCTTGATGCGCTCGGCGCCCGCGTTCCAGGAAATGATGTGGCCGTTGAGGTCCATCATGTAGATGGCGTAGTCCACCACGGTCTGTACAAGCTGCTCGTACAGACTGGTGTGCATGCTGTGCAGGTCCAGTCGCTCGGATGGAGCCATTGCTGAGTCCGCTGATGATGATTGAAGTGTAGCTACAGCATACGCTGAGGATGACCGTTAGTGATCCGTATTCCTACATCCGTGATCATCAGTTCCTACATGCACACCTGCACCGACCATGAACAGGCCCTGCAAACACTGAGCTGGATCAAGGTATAGCGCCATTGACTGCACACTGCCTCCTGAGAATGCCGGCAAGTTGCTATAGTCCCTCCGTGCGGCAGGTACAACAGACAAGCGGTCGAGGAAGGGATCTTGGTAATAAACACGCGCATGCAACGTATTCATGATGATCTGGAGCACACGGCCGACGGGATGGAACGCCTGGCGAGAGGCCTGGCCGGGCATGCTGTCTACCTGCAGAACTCGGTCCACGCCGCCGACGCGGTCGAAGTCAACGAACGGGTCAGCGGCCTGAACGCCTCGATCAACGAGTTGCGCGCCGTGGCCAGCGCCATCGAACCCAACTGACCCGCCCGGCATGCTGCCAGAACACCCCGCAGGCCAGCGCAGACCACACGCCCTGCGCTTGTACCGACTCCGCGGCCGGGTCGGGCTGTTCTTCGTTGGCGGCCTTTCGGTGCTGGCAGGCATGACCGATGCCATCGGGTTCCTGGCCAGCGGCGACTTCGTATCCTTCATGAGCGGCAACACCACCCGCCTTGCCGTGGCATTCAGCGACGGCCAGTTCGATCTGGTCGCACGCCTGGCGCTGCTCATCGCCACCTTCGTCATCGGCAACGCATTGGGCGTCATGATCGCCCGTTCCAGCCGCAAGCGCGCCTGGCCGTTGCTGGCGCTGACCGCCCTGCTGCTGCTCGCTGCCGCGTTGTGCGGCAAACAGTTGGAACTGCTGGCGATGCTGGCGGCGATCCTGTCCATGGGCATGCTCAATGCGGCAGTCGAGGAAGTGAACGGGCTGCCTATCGGCCTGACCTACGTCACCGGAGCGCTGTCGCGCTTCGGTCGCGGCCTCGGCCGCTGGCTGATGGGCGAACGGCGCCCTGGCTGGCGCATGCAGTTGGTGCCGTGGAGCGGGATGCTGTTCGGCGCGGTGCTCGGCGGCTGGCTGGAACACCATCTGGGTTTTGCCGCACTATTGGCCAGCAGTGTCCTGGCAGCCATGCTCGGACTGGCCTCGATGATGATTCCCAGGCGGTGGGTGCAACGTTACATGGCGCGATGAGTATTCGTCGTACCCGTTGACGCGAATATAACGATGAGTTATAAAGCGCGCTTGATTTGAGAGACCTCGTGAATCTTGATCAACCTGCGAGTGTGGTGGAATTGGTATACACAGCAGACTTAAAATCTGCCGGCGTGAGCCTTGCGGGTTCGAGTCCCGCCACTCGCACCATCTTTTGAGAAAAGCGCCTTCACGGCGCTTTTTTCATATCTGCCAATCACTTGGCTCTCCCTCTGCAACAAATCCTGAAAAACGCGGTCATAGCTACGCCATCGAATACCGCCCCCGCGGTTAGAGGAAATGACCGTGCTGACCCGTCTTGCTCAACTGTCCCTGCTGGCCGCGATCCTGGTTTCCGCCGGCTGCGCCCATCATCACCACCATGATCGTAACGACGGCTGGCGTGGCGACCGTGACCAGCGTCGCTGGCAGGACGACCGCCGCGATCACCGCTACGACAACCGATATGACCATCGCCGTGATGATCGCCGCTACCGTGACGACGACTGACCTGTTGCATTCCACTTTTTCCTGATTGCTCCCACTGCCAGAGGTTTCGACCATGCGTTTTTCACTGCCTACCCTCGCTCTAGGTATCTTGATGTCCCAGGCGGCACTGGCCGGTGACGGCACCACCGCGATCGGCGGCGGCCTTGGTGGCGCGCTTGGCAATGTCGTCGGTCAACAGATCGGTGGCAGCACCGGCGCGGCCATTGGCGCCGGCCTGGGTGGCGCAGCCGGCAGCGCCGTCGGCGCGAAGAAAGGCAACCGCACCGAAGCGGCCCTGGGTGGTGGACTGGGTTCGGCAGGCGGCTCACTGATCGGCGGCAAACTGGGCGGCTCGACCGGCTCTACCGTTGGCGCGGGCCTGGGCGGCGCAGCCGGTGGTGCGCTGGGCAACCACCTGGCAGATGACAACCGCGACACTGGCAAACGCAAACACAAGCGTCGTCATCGTCATCGTTGAGTCGTCACTGGTCTGAACAAAAAACCGGTAGATCAGCCCTACCGGTTTTTTGTTGGTACTTCACGAAATGCCGGGCCATGATCTTTGGGATTCTGGTTTGGTTGACCTGAAGCCTTGGCTATTTCGGCCGAGCAAGGTTGGTCTTGCTCAGCCAGCCCTCTGGCTGGTGATTGTCCCAGGCATCAAAGGGCGTCCTGCCACCAGGCGTCGCGGCACGCCCTGAAAGCTCTTCCACCCTGCGTTCCAGAGAGCGGATCTTGTCCTCGTAAGTCTTGCAAGTGGCTTGGGCACTGCTCACTTGAATCGCAGCCTCACCGAGCTCTCGATCACGAGCAAGGACACGGCGTTGCTGCTTGGTAACTTCAGCTTCCAGGCTTTCCTGCCGTGTTTGCAGTTCGGCGTTCTTCGCCCGCAATTCCGCGATGACCTCCCCGGCTTGGGCGAGCGCTTCACCAACCGGTGCCGGTTCCGACTTGACTCTGCGCTGATTGAGGAAAGACAACGCGCCACCATATCGGTATTCACGCCTTACCAACAGTTCCTCAACTTGCTTTGCGGTGAACTCGACCAACGTGCTTTCGCGAACCTTGTCGGGCAATGTCACCCAAGCGACCGCAGTGAACTTGACGTTTTCCAGAAAGCGCAGTTTTTCCGGAAGTGGATTGCGTTTGTTGAAATCGCTGCGAAGCAGCCGATCACGGGTCTTCCCTGTTGATTTTCGCGCCACGACTGGGACTCCTCTGAGTTTGCCAAAATGATAGCGTTTTGATAGTCACTACGTCTCCAACGTCGTGGCCGCGCAAGGCCAAAACCGGCCCGCCCCTCATACCAGCAGCACCTTGAGCACTGCGCCCACACCTTGCAAATTTGCACATTGCACCGGCTTTTATGTGAATTCTGCTCTCATAAACGCGCGCCTATACTCGGCCCAACCCCCGGTTTCCTGACCAGGCGGGACCGACAACAACAATCAAGGCACGCCCCTCATGAACTCAGAACGCCACGCCTTTCTTGCCGCCCGTGATTTCCTGCTCGCCCACCGTACCGACTACGAAACCGCCGTACGGGATTTCCGCTGGCCCAGGCTGGAGCGCTTCAACTGGGCGCTGGATTACTTCGATCACATGGCCAGCGATAACCCGGCCCCAGCCCTGTGGATCGTCGAGGAAGACGGCAGCGAACGCCGCTACAGCTTCCATGAGATGGCGCAGCGCTCCAACCGTGTGGCGAACCACTTGCGCGCGCTGGGCGTGAAACGCGGCGAGCGCGTCCTGATGATGCTCGGCAACGACATCGCCCTGTGGGAAAGCATGCTCGCCGCCTTCAAGCTCGGCGCCGTGGTGATCCCCGCCACCGCCCTGCTGACCACGGAAGACCTGCGCGACCGCATCGAACGCGGCAACGTCCGCCACTTGATCGTCGGCGCCGCCAACCTGGAAAAATTCGCCGTCATCGGCGGCGACTTCACCCGCATCAGCGTCGGCACCCAGGCAGACGGCTGGGTGCCCCATGCCGACGCCGAAAACCACAGTGCCGCGTTCATCGAGGAAGGCGTGACCCGCGCCACCGACCCGATGCTGCTGTACTTCACGTCAGGCACCACCTCCAAACCGAAAATGGTCCTGCACAGCCACCAGAGCTATCCGGTGGGGCACCTGTCGACCCTCTACTGGATCGGCCTGCAGCCCGGCGATCTGCACCTGAACATCTCGTCTCCCGGCTGGGCCAAGCACGCCTGGAGTTGTTTCTTCGCCCCGTGGAATGCCGGGGCCTGCGTGTTCATCCACAACAACCCGCGCTTCAATGCCATCTCGCTGCTGCAGGTGCTGGAACGCTACGGCATCACCAGCCTGTGCGCGCCACCCACAGTCTGGCGCATGCTGATTCAGGAAGACCTCGCCAGCTACCGTGGCCGCCTGCGCCTGCGGGAGCTGGTCGGCGCCGGCGAGCCCCTCAACCCGGAAATCATCGAGCAAGTGCATCACGCCTGGGGCCTCGACCTGCGCGACGGCTTCGGCCAGTCGGAAACCACCGCGCTGGTCGGCAATACTCCCGGCCAGGTCCTCAAGCCCGGGTCGATGGGCCGTCCGCTGCCCGGTTATCAGGTCAGCCTGCTCGATCCCGACGGCCTGCCCGGCAACGAAGGCGAAGTCGCCCTGCCGCTGGCGATACGGCCGCTGGGCCTGATGCTCGGCTACGAAGACAGCCCGGAGAAAACCGCCGAGGTCATGCGCGACGGCTACTACCGCACCGGCGACACCGCGCAGATCGACGCCGACGGCTACATCACTTTCGTTGGTCGCGCCGACGACGTGTTCAAGGCTTCCGACTACCGCATCAGCCCCTTCGAGCTGGAAAGCGCGCTGATCGAACACCCGGCGGTGATGGAAGTGGCGGTAGTGCCCAGCCATGACCCGGTGCGGCTGGCAGTGCCCAAGGCGTTCCTGATCCTGGTCCACGATCAGGTGGGCAGCGCGGAGCTGGCCCACAGCATTCTCGCCTTCGCCCGCGAACACCTGGCGCCGTACAAGCGGGTGCGGCGCATCGAGTTCGTCACCGAGTTGCCCAAGACCATCTCCGGCAAGATCCGCCGGGTAGAACTGCGGCAGATGGAAGTACAGCGCCGGCAAGGCGACAGCCGCGGCGAACACGAGCACTTCGAAGAAGACTTCCCGCAGCTCAAAGGCTGATGCTACCCGGCCCTTTCGCGACAGCGCGTCGCGAAAGGGCCGATCCTCAAGCGCCCTGCTCCATCTCCTTCATCTTCCGGTACAAGGTCGCCCGCCCGATTCCCAGTCGCCGTGCGGCGGCGGACAGGTTGCCGTTGCACGCAGCGATTGCCGCACGAATCGCCCGCTGTCCGGACGCCTGCAACGTGTCGCCAGGCCCCTCCTCGGCTTCGACTTCCAGTGCCTCGCCAACGGGTTGCGGCGCAAACCGCAGCACCTCATCCGGCAGGTGCTGCAAGCCGATCCGGCCGTCCTCATCCGCCAGCGCCACAGCCAGGCGCAGCGCCTGATGCAACTGGCGAATATTGCCCGGCCAGGAATACGCCAGCAGCGCACGCAAAGCCGGCCCGTCCAACACCGGTGGCGCTGAGCCCGCAGACTCGCTGAGCAACAAGTGCTGGATCAGTTGCGCCAGATCGCTGCGCTCGCGCAGCGCCGGCAGGCTGACCCGCAGGCCGTTGATGCGGTAATAGAGGTCTTCGCGAAAACCCTGTTCCTGGGAAAGCTGAAGCAGGTCGCGGTGGGTCGCGCAGATCAGCGCGAAGTCCACCTTCACCACGCTGTTGCTACCCAGCCGACTGAGGCTGCGTTCCTGCAGCACCCGCAGCAGCCGTCCCTGCAATTCCAGCGGCATATCACCGATTTCATCGAGGAACAGCGTGCCGCCGTCGGCCAGTTCGATCTTGCCCGAAGCGCCGCCCTTGCGACTGCCGGTGAACGCGCCTTCGACGTAACCGAACAGTTCCGACTCGATCAGGCTGGCCGGAATGGACGAGCAGTTGATTGCCACGAACGGACCTGCGGCGCGGCTGCTGCCGTCGTGCAACAGGCGGGCGAAAACCTCCTTGCCGGTGCCGGTCTCGCCATTGATCAACAGCGGAATGCTGCGGGCAAAGGCTTTGCGCCCGCGCTCCAGTACCGCGCTGACTGTCGGGTCTTCCAGGCAGGGCCCCTGCCCGGCAGGCTCGCGGCGCTCAGCGGTGACGGGCGGATGCGCTGGCCGGCGCGATTGCACCGAGGCGTTGCCCGGTGTGGCGGTCAGGCAGGCGTTGAACAGGCCGCCCCAATGGGTCTGCAGCCGGAAAGGCACACTGAGGTCGTAACGCCGATAACACAGCGCATGGGCAAACGGCATGTCGAACAGCTCGCTGAAATCCATGCCCGGCTTGAGCCCCGGCGGATGGAAAAGCTGATGGGCAATCCGGTTCGCACCCTTGAGCTGGCCCGCCTGGTCGAAGGCCAGCAGCCCTTCCATCGGCGTGCCGAGAATATCCAGGCGACCATGCAAGTGCACCAGCAACACGCTGCCCAACTGGCTGAACAGGCGACGTTCGATGGCGCGCGCGGCGATCACCAGGGACTCCAGGGTATACAGCGAGGCTTCCACGCCTTTGCGGCTGGCATCCAGCACCCCGACGATGCCGCCGTCGACGCCAAAGATCGGAGTGGCCATGCAGGTGAACGCGCGCGCTTCCTCCAGATAATGCTCGGAGCCGGCGATGATCACCGACTCCTGCTCGGCCAGCGCGCAGCTTGGCGCCGTGGTGCCCACCAGAGTTTCCAGAAACTGCGCGCCCTGGCGAAACACCTGGTTCAGTTCCTGGCTGGCACCGTTGGACTTGCCCATGGCGCTCAGCACTACGCCGTCCAGGTCGATGCAGGCCAGCACCCAGTCTCGCGGCGCGAGCGAGGCATGCAACTGCTCCATTTCCGGCCGCGCGGCGTCCAGCAGCGAACCGCCGTAATCGCGCAGATGCCCGGGGCGGACCGCCACCGGCGCATCGAACAACACCCGGTCGCGGGTGCGAATCCCGTAGCGCTGCGAACGCTCCCAGGAGCGCTCGACCAGTTGCGAACCAAAGGCACGGTTGCGTGCTTCGATCGCGGTAATGACGTTCACTTCACGCTGGGCAGAAAAAGGGTCATCGGGCTTGTTCATTACATTGCCTCGAAACGGCTGTCTCAGTCCGGTACAGCCCTCCCCCCTGACAACTGCCTCAGCATGAGACAGTGCAGTGAAAGCCTGTTCTGGAACACCTCAAGCCGACTATTGATCTTGTTATAAGCTGTTGATTTTGAATGACTTTTAATTCAATCAAAATAACTGGCACAGGTTCTGCTCAAGCCTTCTTCGTCTCCGGTCAACAGTGCACGTAACGGCCGGGACACACCACTCGATGTTAAACAAAAACAATAAAAGGTGATGTCATGACGAAGAGCGTCGATACGCGCCTCGCCACTTTCTTCAACACACGGAAACTGGCCAAGGTTGTCGGAGTGTCTACCGCGCTTGGCCTTGGGACGGCAATAGTACCTTCGGCCCTGGCCGCGGATGTGGACGCCGGTGATTACACCGCCATGCCCGCCGGCACCAACCTCGGCCTGGTCTACTACCAGCACGCCGAACGCAAGTCGCTGTACACCGACGGCCACAAGGCGCCGCTGAATGCGCGGCTGGATTCGGATGTCGGCATCCTGCGGGGCGTGCATTTCATGCAGCTGGGCGACTACATCGTCGACCCGCAGTTTCTCCTGCCCTTCGGCAGCCTGAGGGGCAAGGACGACACCAAGTCGCTGGGCGACGACAGCGGTATCGGCGACCTGATCCTCGCTTCCACCGTCTGGCTGGTGAACGAACCGGACAAGCGCCGCTACTTCGGTATTACGCCTTATGTCTACGTCCCGACCGGCAGCTACGACAACGACCACGCGCTCAACCTTGGCGAGAACCGCTGGAAGTACACCTTGCAGGCCGGCTACATCCAGGGCCTGACCGACAAGCTCACCCTCGACCTGGTCGCCGACGTGACCTTCTTCGGCAAGAACGACGAATACGGCCCGGCCAAGGCCACCCTGAAGCAGTCCGAGCTTTTCCAGGGCCAGGCGTTCCTGCGTTACAACTTCACCGATGCCTTCGACGTGCGCGTGGGCGTTTCCCGGCTCTGGGACGGCGAAACCAAGGTTGACGGCGTGCGTCAGGACGACGAGCCGGACACCAGCAAATTCAGCGTCGGCGCCTCCTACTTCGTAACGAAGGGCACCCAGTTGCTGGTCAACTACGGACAGGACATGTCCGTGGAAAACGGTTTCAAGGAACACAACCGCATCAACCTGCGCGTGCTGCAGGTGTTCTGACATCCCGCCGATCCGTCGCGGATCGGCCATTGCTCCGCACAAGAACGAATAATCAAGGAGTCATGCCTACATGAACCGTTTGCAGTCCTCGCGCCACCGCCGAACCTGCCTTGCCACCGCCGTCCTGCTGTGCCTGCTGGGCCCTATCGCTGTCTCGGCGCCCGTCAACCAGGCCGCCATCGTCGCCAGCCAGACCGATGGCAGCCAGTGGCTGAGCCACGGCCGCACCTACGACGAAACCCGCTACAGCCCGCTGAAACAGATCACCGAACAGAACGTCAAAGACCTCGGCCTGGCCTGGTCCATCGACCTGGACAACCATCGCGGCCTCGAAGCCACCCCGCTGTTCCACGACGGCGTGCTCTACGCCTCGCTGTCCTGGAGCCGCGCCATTGCCGTGGATGTCGCCACCGGCAAGGTGCTCTGGACCTTCGACCCCGAACTGGACCGCGGCAAGGCCCGCGATGCCTGCTGCGACGCGGTCAACCGCGGCGTCGCCCTGTGGAACGGCAAGGTCTACATCGGCACCCTCGACGGCCGCCTGATCGCCGTCGACGCCAAGACCGGCAAACAACTCTGGAGTCAGCAGACCACCGACAACAGCAAGCCGTACACCATCACCGGCGCCCCGCGCGTGGTGAAAGGCAAGGTCATCATCGGCAACGGCGGCGCCGAATATGGCGTGCGCGGCTATTTCTCGGCCTATGACGCCGAGACCGGCAAGATGGCCTGGCGCTTCTACACCGTGCCGGGTGACCCCAACCAGCCCTACGAGCACCCCGAACTGATCGACGCGGCCAAGACCTGGAAAGGCGATCAATACTGGAAAGGCGGCGGTGGTGGCACGGTGTGGGACGGCATGGCCTACGACCCGGAGCTGGACCTGCTGTACGTCGGCACCGGCAACGGCTCACCGTGGAACCGCGAAATCCGCAGCCCAGGCGGCGGCGACAACCTGTACTTGTCGTCCATCCTCGCCGTGCATCCGGACACCGGCAAACTGGCCTGGCATTACCAAGTCACCCCCGGCGATAGCTGGGACTTCACCGCCACCCAGCAACTGAGCCTGGCGACCCTGGAACTCGGCGGCAAGCCGCGCCAGGTGATCATGCAGGCGCCGAAGAACGGTTTCTTCTACATCCTCGACCGCAAGACCGGCGAGCTGCTCTCTGCGGAAAAATTCGGCAAGGTCACCTGGGCCGAGAAGATCGACCTGAAAACCGGCCGCCCCGTCGAAGCCCCCGGCGTGCGCTACGAAGACAAACCCATCGTGATGTGGCCAAGCCCCTTCGGCGCGCACAACTGGCACTCCATGTCCTACAACCCGGACACTGGACTGGTCTATATCCCCTATCAGGAAATTCCCGGTGTGTACCGCAACGAGTCGAAGGACTTTGTCAGACGCAAAGCCTTCAACACCGGTGCCGGCTTCTCCGATGGCGAGGAAGTGCCGCGCGAGGTGGTGTCCGGCGCCCTGCTCGCCTGGGACCCGGTCAAACAGAAGGAAGTCTGGCGCGTGCCCTACCCGCACTACTGGAACGGCGGCACCCTGACCACCGCCGGCAACCTGGTATTCCAGGGCACTGCGGCCGGCAACCTGATCGCCTACTCGGCGGACAAGGGCCAGCCACTATGGTCGTTCGGCGCCCAGACCGGCCTGGTCGCCGCGCCCATCACCTACAGCTTCCAGGGCGAGCAGTACGTGGCGATCATGGCCGGCTGGGGCGGCGTCGCCCCGCTGATCGGCGGTGACGCGGCCAAGGCACCGGGAGTCGGCAACATCAGCCGTCTGCTGGTGTTCAAACTGGGCGGCAAGGCCTCGCTGCCGGCACTGGCGGAAAAACCGGCCGTCGCAGCCACCCGCGTTCCCGAGGCGGTCCACGCCAGCGCCGCCGACCTGACCACCGGCAAACAACTCTATGGCGCCTACTGCTCCGTGTGCCACGGCGTTGGCGCGCAGAGCGGCGGCCTGATCCCCGACCTGCGCAAGACCGACGAAAGCCGCCGCGCCATGTTCCAGCAGATCGTCCGCGAAGGCGTCCTGCGCCCGCTCGGCATGCCGGCCTTCGGCGACAGTCTCAGCGCCGACGACGTCGAGAAGATCAAGGCCTATGTCATGAACCGCGAATACCTCGACTACCAGAAACATCAGACCGCCGCCGAGGTCGCTGCGCGGCCCCGTTCCCCGGATAAACCTCAAAAAGATTGAATTCGCCGAGACGGGCCTCGGTCCAGACCTATGAACGCAGTCAATCTGACGAGGTAACAGCGATGACTATCGAAGCAGAGACACTCGTACAACTGACCGAAGCCCTGAAGAAATGCGGGATGAACCGAATCTGCGACATCGACTTCACCCGCGCGCCCTACCGCGAAGATCACCGCTGGACGTGCATTGTCAGCAAGAAGTCCAGCGCCAACCGGGTTCATGGGATGCGCGCTTGAATCGATCTGGGTGGGCTATCGCGACGGTTCGGCGCGAAACGCCTCACGCGTGCCAGCAACGATACCAACCGTCTTCTTCGCTGATGCGCAGTTCGGTCTGGTACAGGTCGGACAGCGCGGCGCTGGTCAGCACCTCGGCCTTGGGACCGTCGGCGACGATGCGGCCCTGCTGAAGCAGCACCACCCGCTCGATCTCCGGGATGATCTCGTCGATATGGTGGGTGGTGATGATCATCGCGTGGTCCGCACCGCAGAAATTGCGCATCAGCTTGAGCATGCCCAGGCTCGCGCCCATATCCAGGCCGTTGGCCGGCTCGTCGAGGATCAGCGCGGCAGGTTGATGCACCAGCGCCCGCGCCAGCAGCAGGCGGCGCTTCTGCCCGGTGGACAGGCGCTGGAACATGGTCTGCTCATGCCCGGACATCTCCACCACCGCGAGCAACGCCCGCGCCTGTTCGATCTGCTCGGCACTCGGCTGCAAGTGCCCGTGGGCGCCGATGGCGCCGAAGAATCCCGAGACCACCACATCCAGCGCCTGGGTGGACGGCGTGTAGTCTTCCTGCAAATCCTGGGACACAAAACCGAGGCGGCTGCGCAGCGCCCACAGGTTGACGGTGTCGCTGCCGAACAGCTTCAAGTGGCTGCCTTCGCGTTCCACCGGGTACAGCTCGCGGGTGATCAGCTTGAGCAAGGTGCTCTTGCCGGCCCCGTTGGGGCCGAGGATGGCGACCTTCTCACCGGCACCGATGTGCAGGGAAAAACCGTCCAGCACACGGGTCTGCTGCTGGTAGGCGGTCACATTATGGATATCGATCATGGGGTACTCGTCAGCGCTGAGCGATAAAGAAAGAAGATGCGTTGGGGCAGAATAATGCAGCATTTCTCGACCGCATTGCTCGCCTGCCTTACTTGCCTGGCGCTTGCCAGAGCGTTGCGCCCATCAGCGAGTAGCGGACCGTTTCGCAGCTCTGATCGACCGTGCTGCATTCTTTATCGATTTTCAGGTTGGCGATAATAAAGGCCAACGCCAGCACGTTGCTTACGATCCCAAAGATCATGATTGCCCTGCTTTTGGTCATCTTGACTCTCCATTAGCCGGCGATATGCCAGCGCAGGTTAAATACCTGACCTTGGCGAGCAATGCCACTGTTGCGTAATGAAATGGTTGATGACACCGAGGGCTGAGTTCGCGGCGAACCGTGATGCGTGTTTGCGTGTGATGGGAAATTTCGGACTGTCAGGTGTTGCATAACGCAACGAAAATTAGTCCACGTCCGACTTTCGTGTAGGCCATTTCCCAATCATACTTTCGCGCCTTCTCAGCGGTTGCGCTCATGGGAATCGGTGCCTAGTCTGCGGCGGTCGCTGCCAATTCAGCGATCAGGTTTGGTCACCTGAGTCCGATGCGCACTAGCGCCCCATCCGTTTGAGCGGGCGCTTTTTTGTGGCTGTCATTTAGTTTCATGGCGGCTGTGCGCGGGGCGCCTTCGGGTGCGCCGGTTTCCTCGGGCCCGGTTGACCAACCTGCGTACAGTCGCCACCTATCGTTTGGTCACGTATGTGGCGGCTCCATAGCCCAGAGGAGCCTCACAATGAAAAGGATCGTTCCAGACCCACCTATTCCTACGCCCTTCCGTACCCACTTCAGCTCATGCAACGGCGCGCATGCTCCACTGTTTGCCGTGCGTGCGGACGCCGATATCCAGGACGCGCTGGCCCACCTGTCGGCGGCGCTCACGGCGGCATTCGAAACCAACGCGCAATTGTGCGAAATGCTTTCCCGGCCGCTGGCAGACCTCGCCTGGAGCACTTACCAGTCACTGGAAATCTGTCAGGCGCTGTCTGAGGCGCTATTGACGGACATTGCGAAAAAGCAGGCGGCCGGATAACCGCATCGCGAGCAAGCTCGCTCCTACACTGTAGGAGCGAGCTTGCTCGCGATGGGCGGCAGACTATCTAGATACCCGCTCGACAAGGCTCAACATCGCCGGACGCTGTATCCGCCACTCATCCTTGGTAATACCCAACAACACCACATCAACACGCTCGCCATCCTTCTCGATGTTCTGCCGCCGAACACCTTCAACCGTAAACCCGAACTTCTGGTGCATCTTCACAACGGCGGCATTGCTTCCCAGCACCTCGCAATTGAGTTTCTCCAGACCGGCAACATTGAACGCATGGTCCAGCATCCAGAACTCGACAGCGCTTCCCAGCCCTTTGCCCTGCAACTCAGGGTCGAGATAAAACGCCCAATCCGCCGTGCGGTGAGCGGTATTGATCGCATTAAGCGAAACAACCCCCGCCAGCGCGTCATCACGCATCACCACAAATACGGTTTGCCGAGTGTTCCCCAGCAGGCTGCTCAACCAGTTCAGATGCTCTTGTTCAGAGATCTCGTGAACGCTGTACATGAAACGCCGGACATCACGATGATTACGCAACGCCCGGACCTGTTGCTGAACAACGGCGTCTGCCTGCAGGATATTGATGAACTGCATGGTTATCCGTTGCTCGCCGGCTTCGACTGCCTGCGATTTCGCCATGCGCCAACAATCAGCAAGACCGCGCCAGGAATCAGCAGCCCCACAGCGGTATAACCGAATGCCGGTTGGCCTGAGGCACCAACAGCCGCGAACGCGGCGCCGATTGCAATCAGCGGTACACCGGCAAAGTTGAACGGGTTTCGGGTGTTGCTGGCCATATCGATTACTCCTGTAAATCTCTCGATGTGCTCGCCGGGGACTTTCTGAACCGGAGCAGTGCAAAGGCGATATTCGGCAACATCATGATGGTGAACATCCCCCAGAAACCGACCTTGCCCGCCCCATGAAGCGAGGCCCCCAAGGCAATGAACGCGATCGTGAGGACGAACCGCATTGATGCGAACTTTTCCAGACCTCTCACACTGACTCCTGAATACCCATCAAAAATGTCTCGCGATTCTACAGGCCGTCCATCAAGCGAGGGGAATAACGTTCAGTAAGAGAAATAAGGCAGGTACGAGCGCCATGTACTCCAGGTCAGCTTCTCCACAACGTTTTGTCTATCCACCCGCCGCTGGCGGTAGAAATCGAATTCAGTTTTCTGGCGAATACCGATGACTTGCGTCGTATGTTTGCGCGAAGACTCAAACATCGATTGCACCATGATGTATCGCTGCGGCGTCCTCTTGGCCGTCGTAGTGTTGTTCACGACCGTGGTCATTTCCTGTTTGAGCCAGGTGTTCTTGTAGGCATACGTCGTTTTGTTGCCCACCCACATGATCGCCTGGCTTGCACGATTGAATTGCGCGTCCTCACTTGGCTTAAGATGGACCAGCGAATACCGGCTGCTCCCCCAGTCCAGCATCAGGGTGGTACATCCCGTCTGCAACTCAGTGACCCAGAGTTGTTCCTCTCCCGCCCTCGCATCGAACACTTCGGCAGCCTGGTGACGATCACCATCGCCCTTCCCGACCGGTAATCCGTGACCACGCATTGGCGAGACGATCATCGGGCGTTCGATTGCGCCGTCTATTTCCAGCTTCAGCATGCCGCTGGCGATCGTCGGCGACTTGTCGATGACGATGTTTCTACCCGCGGCGGCAAACGCCAGATTGCGGACCATCGGAGAGCTGAGGGGGTCAAGGCTGTTGACCTCGATACTGACCTGTTGAAGAATCGATATCGGATTCTGCAGGAGGGCTTCATATATTTTTTTGGAGTACTGCGCGTCTTCTTCAGCCATGAAACGTTCCTCAATCCATTGTCATCATTCGCCCTGATCAAACGAATCAGGCGTCTGCCTGGGCGTCGCGGTTCCTTCGATCCATCGCAACAGCAATGCCCGCCAGCAGAATCGCCAGCGTATACGCAAAGAGCCCGAGGTTGATGCCCAGGATCATATTTTCCGAGCCGTCGGTAAGTACCATCGAGCCACCGTAACCGTCCCTGAGCCAATAGGCCATCAAGAACCCGCCCGTAACGAACAGCGTCAGAAGACTCGCCAGCTTGAGGTCCTCCCTGACCCAAACGAGCCAGACGCTGTACACGCCGATTGCCGTGTTGGTGAACAACTGCCAGGTCTCGTGCAATCGCGCATGGGGCGCCCAGGCCTGATTGAAAACGTGGGTGTCATTGATTTCCAGAACAGGCACGAGAACGGCATAAAAGACCACGCCAATGGTGACCAACAGCTTCGCAATCATTGGGGAAAGCTCCTTCTTTCTTTTTATTGGAGGCATCAATCCTCCTCGGTCAACTCGCAGACGCCGTGTGCGCCGCCTTTGCCGGTATAGGACACATCAGGCGAGTCGTCTGGCCGGATCGACAGTGAGACCGTCACCCCACTTCCTTTTGCCTCGAAGTAGGTATCACTGAATTTCTTCAGCGTGGCTTCTTTACCGTTGATATAAATGGGGCCGCCCTCATCCGCGTGCACCTCGAGGTTACCCGGACAGGTGGCATTAACCAACGGAATCCCGGCATTGGCGAACCCGGCAGCGCTTGCCAATACAGCACCTAACAGTAATTGCTTCATGGAAACTCCTGAATCGGTGACAGGCTGGAGATTCAGCAATAGCCGTTTTCAACGGATCACGCCAGGCCGGAGTGGCTGGTATTGAGATGCTCTGTGGCGTAGGGCAAACTCCGGCGATTTGTTTGGCCGATAACAGGAGTTGACGGATGCCATTTTCACCGACGGAACACAGTGCCTTGTTGGCCTTGAAGGGCGTAGGGCCAGCCGTTATCGCTCGGCTCGAACAGATGGGCATCGACTCATTGGCAGTGCTCAGCGAAGCCAATATCAATGACATCCTCGCGCAAGCATCGGCCGCAACAGGTTCAACGTGCTGGAAGAACAGCCCGCAGGCACGGGCCGCCATCAACGCGGCCATCGCACTTGCGAAAGACGCTCAATCAGGTGCGCCTGTTGCCTAAAAACTCGCCACCATCTGGCGTTCTCGGCCGCATCCGCCAAGAACCTTAAAGACAAACAATATTTCCACCTCGCCAACGTCATTACGCTGGACGATAAGAAAGTGCCGGGCGCACCGGGTGTGATCACGTGCAAGATCCCGGATCATGGGACGATCCATATGGCTCTGTATGAAAAGCCTTGAGATGAAGGTCAGGCGAGGCTGTTTTCAACGCAGCATCACCGAGTATCAAGGTTTTTCATACAGAGCCATGTATGCGCGGGGGCAGGTCAGCAGCCAATAACGGGGCTTGAAGCGCCCTTACGGGTCTGCGATCAAGAGGAGCAGCGCCTGCTGGATCCTTGCGTTCAAAACTGCACGTCCAGAATCACGCTGTCCTGATAGGCCGCAGCCGGCGGCGTGGGTTGGTCGGTATAGACCTTGGCGTTGTAGTTGAACACCTGGCTGCCGGTTCCCGTGCCGTTGCCGGGGTTGATGTCGGCGTCGCTGCTGGAGCGCCGGGCGGTGGTCAATGAACCCCAGCGCACGGCGGTGGCACTTTTGAAGATGTCGTAGGACAGGTAGTTGTTGGCCGGCGATTTCATCCGCCGTCGTCCGCCGGAGACGTAAAGCCCGTCATTGAGCCCGACCGTATACGCACTGCCCTTGGTACAGGACAGGCTGACGCTCTGGCTGACCGTGGAAAATCCGCTGACCACCGGCGCAGTGCCAAAGTTGATGGTCGGCGTGGTGATCTGGCAGTCGGCGGTGACCTGCAGGCTCACGGTCATCGAGGTGGTCCCGGTCAATATCTGGCGACCGAGGCAGGCTCCCAGCACACCGATGCCGTAGCAGTAATCCCAATCCCAGTACACGCTGAAGGTTTCCTGGTAAGTGCCCGCGGCAACGTTGCTGCCGGTCAGGGTCTTGACGTAGAGCGGCACGGTACTGGGCACGATGCTGCCCAGCAGGCCCAGCGCTTCGAGAATGCCGTGGCGGGCGAAGTCGAAGGGCTGGCCGCGGGTGATCGGGAAGGACGTGCTGTTGTCGGCGTAGATCGTGTAGAGGATCACGTCTCCGGTCGGCCCGACCATCCCCGTGGAACCGCCCGAGGGGGTCAGCGTGAGTTTGAAGAAGTCGTCCGTGCGCAACAGGCTGAGCAGCGCGCCGCTGCAACGCAAGCCGGCGTTGGCGGTGGAGCTGGGCTGCACGGTGGTGTTGACCGAGGTCGAAGCGACATTGCCGAACGCCACGTTGGCAGCCTGCACAACTGCACACTGAGCCTCGGCCCGCACCCCGGCGAGACACAGGACGAGCGCCAGCAACAGGCGTTTCACCGGCACACCAACGGGCCGATGAGCGGCACGTCGTCCTGCGCGGCATCCAGCGCGAACTGCACCTGGCAACGAGCGCCACCCGCCAACTGCACGTCCAGGGTGTTCTGGTCGGCCAGCCCTTCCAGGTACACCAGCCCGTCCCAGCCCACCACCGCCAGCCCGCCGCTCTGCTGATGGGTAACCTGGCTGCCCAGCGGCAAGTCCTGGTGATTGCCATCCACCAGTTCGACTGTGGCCGCACGCACCCGGCTCAGCGGGAAGTTGAGCAGGTAACCGGCGCCACGGCGCACCGCGACGCGCTGCTCGACGTTCTGGCTGACCACGTTGGCCGGCAGATCGAGAGTGTCGATCTCGTATTTGCCGCAGTAATAGGCGCTGCTCCACGGCACCAGCAGATGCCCCTTGCTGTCGGTACGACCGACCAACTGGTTTTCATAGCGCACCGGAACATCGGCGAAGCCCTCGGTGCTGACCACCACGAAGGCGTCGTCGATACGGTTGGCGGCAAACAGCCCAGCGTCCATCCACACCAGCGACCCGCTGGCATCAGCCCAGCGGGTCATGGCGTCGCTGGTGCCGTAAGTGCCGGCCTGCAACTGCACCGATTGCAGGCGCCAGGTCAGGTCGGCCTGGCGGTACGCCTGCTGGTCGCCACCGGCATAGCCAATATTGAAGCCCACCCCGCCCTCGCTGGGCACGCCGCGGCTGTAATTGACCCGCTGCAGGCGCTCGCCGCTCTGGTTGCGTTCCATGCTCAGGCTGATGGTGCCGCGCAGGTCGAAGGGGATCACCAGTTGCGCCTGGGTCGCCCACTGTCCGCCGCCCACCTCGCGGTTGGCCGACAGGTACAGGCTGGTGTTGCCCCACAGCGACTTGCTCCAGCTCAGGTTGAGTAGCCGGGTGCGGGTGTCGTTACCGGCACGCACGTCGAAATAGCCGGCGCCGAAACTGCCATAACGCTCCAGATTCAGGCTCAGGGTCACCTGTTCGCTGCGCTGGCTGAGGCGGATGTAGGGGCTGTCCAGCAAGGACACGTCGGCATAGTCGCCGAAGCGTTCGAGGCGCTGGTAATTGAAGCCGACGCGCTGGCTGTTGTACTGGTAGCCGAGGCTCGCCTGGCGACCGCTGCGGCTGTCGAAACTGCTTTGGCTGAGCGCCGCGTTGATCACCCCGAAACGGCCGACCAGCAGGTTGCCGCCCACACCGCCAAGGGCCAGCGACTCGGCGGCTTCGGCGTGGGTTTCAAGGGTGAAGCTGTCGCTGACGCCATAGCGCAGGCTGGCCGACGTCAGCGCCGGGCCGTAGGCGAAATCGCGCAAGCCGTAATCACGGCGCAGGCTGCCGGCGGCTACCGAGAAGTCGCTCAGACCCTTCTGCAACAGGGTGCTGGTGACATAGAACGGCAGCGTCGTGGCGATCTGCCGACCCTGGGCATCGGTGGTCACCACCACCGCCTCGCCGGCGCCGTTGATATACGGCACGTTGGTCAGGGTGTACGGGCCGGGTTGCAGGTCGGCACTGGCACTCTTGTAGCCGTTGATGAACAGGTCGACCGAGGACGGCACCGCCGCCTCGCCGGCGAAGGCCGGCAGCGGATAGGTCACCAGGTCCGGGCGCACCGCGAAGTCCCGCGACAACTGCACACCGCCCAGGCGCACCGAACTGGTCCAGGGCAGCGAACCGCTGATCACGTCACCGGCCTCGAAGGTCAGCAGGCGGGTTTCGTCGGTGTAGCGGAATGTGGTGTCGTAGCGCAGGAAGCCGCGCTGGCTGTCGTCGTAGTTACGGCCGCTGAGCTGCTGGCGCCACTGGCCGGTGCTGGACAAAGTGCCCCAACTGTCGAACAGGCGCAGCTCGTTGAAGGCCGACAGGCTGGTGCCGGCGTCGTCGGTGTCATTCAGGTAGAAGTCATAGTTGAGCAGCGCACCAAAGCTGCTGTGGGCCTGGCTGCCGTCGAACAGCGCCCGGTTGCCGAGACGCTGGTTCGGCAGCCAGGCGGGCGGCACCTCGATCAGCAAGCGCTGGGCCTGGCTGTCGTAGTCGCTGTGCAGGCCGCTGATGCTGTCCAGCGCCACCTGCTCCGGCACCTCGCCGGGGAGGTCGATGCCAGCGGCGCGCAGGTCGGCGCTGGCCATGTACAGATGACCCGAACGCTGCTGGACGGCGACCACGCTACCGCTGCTCATCTGGTTGATCACCAGTTCCAGGTACAACTGGGCATCGCTCACCGCCTCCAGCCCCGAGGGCGGCGGCGGCAGTTCGCCGGCCATCAGCGGGGCCGCCGCGAGCATCGCCATGCCACCCGCCAGCGCGAGCTGGCGGGTACTGGCCAGAAAGCCCATCACGCACTGCATCTCACCATCGGCTGGGCCTCCTTGGCCCGGGTCCACCACTTAACCGCTCACATTCAATTCCCCTGACCTATGGTCTGGGCCGCTTCACTGCCATTGATCCTGCCCTTGAGCACCGTCGCCGCCGACGCCTGCAAAGGCGCCGGCCAGCGCATCGTCGCGCCCGGCAGCACATAGCCGAGCAGCCCTTCGACCACTGGCCGGTTCTGCCCGCCTTGCTGCATGACCACGTCGGTCAGGCGCGCGTGCACCGGGCCGGTGTTGCGAATCTCGAGATAGGATCGCCCTTGCACCGCCACCTGACGCCAGCTCAATTGCGGCTTGCCAACCCCGGCGGTATCGCGCTGCCCCTGCGGATCCGGCTTGCCCCACAGACCCTGGCCGTAGACGAACAACGGCACCGAGTAGCGCATCTGGAAGCGGATCGCCGCCTGTGGTCCTGTGGCGTTGTCGCCTGACGGCATGGCCGGGGGGATTTCATCGATGATGATGCGGTAGGCCTTCTCCTGGCCCGCAGGTGGGTTGCCGGGGCGGGTCAAGCGGATCAGTTGTTTGCCGTTTGCGGGAATCTTCGCTACCGGCGGACTCGGGATGACTTCGCGCTGGTTCTGGTACTGATCGTCAAACTCTCCCTGGCTCCAGGCGAAAACCCGCACCTGCAGGTTGGCCTCCTCGCTGCCGCGGTTTTCCAGCCACAACGAGCCGGCTTTCTGCTCGGCCTCGATGACCGGGTCGATCGGCCAGATCAGCACCGAAGTCGCCGCCTGCGCCGCCCCTGACCCCAGCAGCGCCAATCCCAGTGCCAGCCTCGCCCCCCACGTATTCCGACGCTGAGCCTCTGTGCCCATGCCACTCTCCTTTGTTCTTATGGTCCCGATGAACACAGGCTCACCAGGTCAATGTCACTTGCAACACATCGGTGTAACTGCCGGCCGGCCGCGCACCGTTGAGTTGAGCGCGAGCGTAGACCGGTAATTTGATCGTCGTCGGGTCGCTGTAGCTGACGTTCACTGTCTGGTCGATGCCCAGCGCCTGACTGAAGCCGGCATCGCTGAACAACTGGTAGGCCACCAGGTCTGCGCTGGTGCTGCGCTTGAGGTTGCGGCTGCCGTTGTTGTTCTGGCCACCGCCGATTTTCATGGTCATCGCCACGCCGGGTGTGCACTGCAAGGTCACCGTGGTGCCGCTCAACTGAGCGGTCACCGCCGCACTCGAAAGCGCCGAAAAACTGCCAAACGCCAGGTTGCCGTAGGTGGTCACCCCGCCGACCACCAGGCACCCCGCCTGGATCGTCGCGTTGACCAGAAACGTGCTGCTGAGCGCCGCGTCCAGTGGCGTCGGCGAAGCCGCCACCACTGCCGCCAGCGCCATCGCCAGCCGCCCGTGCATGGCTCAGAAGCTCAGCTCGACCGCCACGGTGTCGGTGTAGACGCCGGGCGGCAAACCGGCCTTGCCCACGGCCTTGCCGTACAGGTCAACGGTCTGCGCCACGCCCGTGCTGGTCGGCAGGGTGATGGTGCCGTTGATCGGCAGCAGCGTGGAAGTGCCCGCGTCGGTGTAGAAGTCATACGGCACGAAGTTGGTGCCATCGGACAAAGACCGGGTGCCGCCGCTCGAAGCGCCGTCATGGCTACCCAGGCCGACCTTGATCACCGGTATCGCGCCTTTCGAGCAGAGCACGCTGATCGCCGCGCCGCCGCTCTGCACCTGGCCCGAGGCCTGGGTGAACAGCGCGTTCTGGGTGCCGAAGTTGAGGGCGCCGAAGTTGACCCCGCTGGTGGCGGTGGAGCCATTGACCTGACAACTGGCGATCAATGTCAGCGTGGCGTTGATCACCCCGGTGACAGTGGCCGCCTGGGCCTGGGAAGTCAGTGCCAGGGCGACACCGGCGAAGAGGACACGGGAAAGACGAGGTTTCATGGTTCACTCCTTGTTACCAGTCCAGCGTCACCGTCAGGGTGTCGCGGTAAATGCCCGCAGGCAGGGCTTTGGGGTTGGCGGTTACAACGCCGTAGATAGGGATGGGAATCTGCGCCGCGCTGCTCACGGAAAAATTGAGCTGCTGGCCGATGCCGTAATTGGAACGCCCGGCCGGGTCGGTGGAAAGCTGGTAGGGAATGAGGACGCCGCCATTGCTCAGGCGTCGGGTGGTGCCATCGGGGTTGGCGCCGCCGTTGATGGTGACGGTGAACGCGCGTACCTGCGGGTTGCAACTGACCTGCAGGTTGCTGCCGCCCGGCTCGTCGAGATTGGCCCGCAAGGTGTCGTTCCACACCGGGCCCTGCTGGCCGAAGTCGAGCACACCGCCAGCGCCGGCAGGGGGCGCGCCGGGCTGTTCGCTGCTGATCTGGCAGGCGGACGTGATCACCAGGCGCGCCTGAATATGGCCATTCAGCGCGCCGTTGACGCTGGTGCTGAGCAGGAGTGGTCCCAGGCTCAGCAAAAGAATGCGGGTCGTTTGCATGCTGCTCACTCCTTAAGCAGTGCCACCGTGACCATCACCAGGTGACGGTCACCTTCAACATGTCCGAATAACGTCCCGTCCTTGGAAGCTCGGTTTGAGTGTCGATACGTGCGTACAGAGGAAGTTCAACCGATCCGCTGTCCGGCACACGCCCATGCTGGGCCGTATTGACCGACAGCGGCGCGCGCCAGGCAGCATCCTGGTACAAGCGGTAGGGAATGGGTTTGGCCTTGGGGTCTGCGGCCACCAGATAACGCACTTCGCCGGTGCCACCGTGCAGGCCGCCATCGACTTCGATCTGATAGGCGGTATCGGGATTGCACTCCAGCCGCGGCGGACGCAGCGCCAGCAACTGGCTGCTGAGCGGCCCTGCGGGGTCGTCCAGCCGTGGGCTCTGGCCAAAGTCCAGCACGCCCAAGGCCTCGGCGGACGCTTCGCGGGGCTGATGGATCAGCAGACAGCCGCGCTGGACGTCGACACGCACCTCGACGAGAAACTCCGTGGCAGCAACACCCTGGGCCGCACACAGCCCGAACAGCGTTGCCAGTGACCATCCCTTCACTTGCCCTCCCTGTCCCTTACAGGACTTCGTGGTTTTGAGGGTAGCAGCCGAGGACAAAGCTGCCAGCCGATCAAGAAATGTACAGTTCATGTACAAGAACTATCCGACAAGCAAGGAAGACATCACTGGCAGCATTTTTCACTATTTGGTTAATATTGCCGCCGCTCGTTATCCGCCTGCCGGCTTCACGTTCTACGAGGAACCCTGCCCGTGCCCGTTTTCTCCTGGCTCCGCTCGCCACTGCACGCCCTGCGCCAGCGCCTTGGCGCTTCCACGGTTGCGACACCAGGGCCGGACAGCCAGATCCAGGCGTACTTCCGGGACAAAGCCAGCCAGCAGGGCTACACCCTCAGCCAGGGCCAGCAACGGGTGATCGCGGCGATGGCCGAACAGGTTGCCCGCCTTCCCGCTGGCCGCGCCCGCAGCCTGTACCTTCATGGCCAGGTCGGACGCGGCAAGAGCTGGCTGCTCGACGGTTTCTTCAACGCTCTGGGCGAGATTCCCAAGCGCCGCCTGCACTTCCATGATTTCTTCGCCCGCCTGCACCAGGGCATGTTCGATCATCGCCAGGCACCCGACGCCCTGGCGCTGACCCTCGACGCCCTGCTCGGTGATTGCCGGGTGCTGTGTTTCGACGAATTCCACGTCCACGACATCGGCGACGCCATGCTCCTCACCCGGCTGTTCCAGGCCCTGTTCGAGCGCGGCATTTTCGTTCTGGTCACCTCTAACTACGCCCCCGCGGGGTTGCTGCCCAACCCGCTCTATCATCAGCGTTTCGAGCCGGTTATCCGCCTTATCGAAGCGCGCATGGACATCCTTGAAGTCGGCGGCGACCAGGACTACCGCGCCCTGCCCGGCGCCGGAACCCAACAGCGCTTCACCCAGGGGCTGTACCTGTGGCCTGGCAGCCCGCAACAGCGCCACCAACTGGGCCTGAACGACGCCACCGAAGACGTGCTTCTGAACGTCGGCAAACGCCAGTTGCGCGCGCGCGTACGCGATGAGCACAGCGTGGTTTTCGATTTCTCCGCCATTTGCGAACAAGCGACTGCGGTCATCGACTACCTGGACCTGGTGCAGCGCTTCGAACACTGGACCATCGAGCACCTGCCGAACCTGGAAGACTGCACCATCGCCGCGCAACAGCGCTTCATCAACCTGGTGGACGTGCTCTACGACCGCGACAAGCAACTGCTGCTGATCGGCGAACTGCCGCTGGAGCAAAGCCTCGGCGGCAGCGTCGCAGACCTGGCGCGCACCCGCAGCCGGCTGGGACAGTTGCGGCAGATGGGGCCGGCCTGATGCGGTGCATGCCAGTCACCCCGCCCGCGCCAGCCCCGCCAGCACTTCCTCGATTTCCACCAGCACCGCCGGGTCATCCAGGGTCGAAGGCGGTGTGTAGGCCTGCTGGTCGGCGATCTTGCGCAGCACGGCACGCAGGATCTTGCCCGAGCGGGTCTTGGGCAGGCGCTTGACCACCCGCACCTGATTGAAACAGGCCAGCGCGCCAATCTGCTCACGCACGGTGGCGACCAGTTCGGCCTGCAACTGGGCTTCGCCCATCCCGACCCCATCTTTGAGCACCAGCAGCGCCAGCGGCACCTGGCCCTTGATCTCGTCGCGAACGCCAACCACGGCGCACTCGGCAACGGCCGGATGGCGCGCCACCAGGTCTTCCATCTCGCCGGTGGAAAGGCGGTGCCCGGAGACGTTAATCACATCGTCGGTGCGGCCCATGATGTAAACGAATCCGTCTTCATCCAGGTAGCCGCCGTCGCCGGTGTGGTAGTAGCCGGGGAAGGTGTTGAGGTACGAATCCAGGTAACGCGAATGGTCGCCCCACAAGGTCTGACTGCAGCCCGGCGGCAGCGGCAAGGTGATGACGATGGCGCCCTGCTGGTTGGCACCGAGCAATTGGCCGTCTTCGTCCAGCACCCGCACGTGGTAGCCCGGCACCGCGCGGTTGCTCGAACCTGCTCGGCCACCGCTGCCATCCAGGCCCAGGCATGGCGCGGTCACCGGCCAGCCGGTTTCGGTCTGCCACCAGTGATCGTGCACGGTCTTGCCGCTGATGCTTTCCAGCCATTGGTGCGTACTGGAATCAAGGCGCTCGCCAGCAAGGAAAAACTCGCGCAGCGAACTCAGGTCGTAGCCGCGCAGCAGCAGGCCTTCCGGGTCTTCCTTGCGGATCGCGCGCATGGCCGTCGGCGCGCAGAACAGGCCGTTGACCCGGTATTGTTCGACCACCCGCCAGTAGGCGCCGGCATCCGGGGTGCGGATCGGCTTGCCCTCGTAGAACACCGTGGTGCAACCGTTCATCAACGGGCCATAGACGATCAGCGAGTGCCCCACGACCCAGCCGACATCGGAAATGCCCCACCACACTTCACCCGGCTGCATGCCGTAGATGTTCTTCATGGCAAAGCGCAGAGCCACGGCGTTGCCGCCGTTTTCGCGGACGATGCCCTTGGGTTTTCCGGTGGTGCCGGAGGTGTACATGATGTACAGCGGATCGGCGGCGCCCAGCTCCACCGGCGGCACCGGCCTGGCATCGGCCAGCGCAGCCTGCCAGTCCAGATCGCGACCTTCCTTCAAGGTGGCGCGCACCTGCGGCCGTTGCAGCACCAGCACCTTGCGTGGCTGATGGCTGGATTGTTCCAGGGCGCTGTCCACCAGCGGTTTGTATTCGATGACGCGATCAAACTCCACGCCGCACGACGCCGTCAGCAACAGGGTGGGCCGTGCGTCATCGATACGCAGCGCCAATTCATGCGGGGCGAAACCGCCGAACACCACCGAATGCACCGCGCCGATGCGGGCACAGGCGAGCATGGCCATGGCCGCCTGCGGGACCATCGGCATGTAGATCACCACCCCGTCGCCCTGCTGGACACCCAGGTCGCGCAGCAAGCCGGCCAGGCGCGCCACTTCGTCGCGCATCTGGCGGAAGGTGAAGGTTTGTTGGCTGTTGGTGACCGGCGAATCGTAGATCAGGGCGGTCTGCTCGCCGCGGCCCTCGTCGATCTGGTGATCCAGCGCCAGGTAGCAACTGTTCAGGCGCCCGTCGGCGAACCACTGGTGGGTGCCATCGGGATTGTCGCGAAGGATTTCCGTGGGTTTGCGAAACCAGGCCAGGTCATGGGCGTGCTCGGCCCAGAAATCGGCGGGCGCCGCGATGGAACGGTCGTAGCTGTGCTGATAACTCATCGACGAATAACCCTACGTTTGTTGTTATTAAAGGGCGAACGTCGAGTATGGCCAGTTGTTGTCGGCCCGCTATCGAACTTAAGTCGCATGCCGCGAAGTCTTTGCCGCTATCATGGCCGCCGTTTTGACTGACGACCCTGCCCATGCACACTCTTGAAGACCTCAAAGCCGGCCGTCTGGCAGGTATTGCTCGCCTCGACCTGGCCTGTGGCCTTGAGCGGTTCCCGGAGGAAATCTTCGCGCTGGCCGACAGCCTCGAAGTCCTCAACCTGACTGGTAACGCCCTGACTGACCTGCCCGACGACCTGAGCCGGCTGCACAAACTGAAAGTGTTGTTTTGTTCAGAGAATCGCTTGAGCCGATTGCCGGTCGGTATCGGCCAGTGCGCCAGCCTGGAAGTGGTGGGCGTCAAGAGCAACCTTATCGAGGACGTCCCTGCCGCTGCGCTGCCACCAGGGTTGCGCTCGCTGGTGCTGACCGACAACCGCCTGGAGCAGTTGCCCGAAGCCCTCGGTGACTGCGCCGAACTGCAAAAGCTCATGCTTTCCGGCAACCGCCTGCGCAGCCTGCCGGCCAGCCTCGCTCGCTGCGAAAAGCTCGAATTGGTGAGGGTCGCCGCCAACCGCCTGGAGCAGTTCCCGGAATGGCTACTCAGCCTGCCCAACCTGGCGTGGCTGGCCTATGCCGGCAACCCGCTGCCCGAGGGCTATCGCTCGCCCGCAGTGGACGGGCACTGCGCCGGGCTGGACTGGCAGAACATCACGCTGGAACAGGTACTCGGCCAGGGCGCGTCCGGGGTGATTCATCGTGCGCGGCTCAACGAACACGACAGCGCCGTGGCGGTGAAACTCTACAAAGGCGAGATCACCAGCGACGGCACGCCGCTGGACGAGATGAACGCCTGCATCGCCGCCGGCCAGCATCCGCACCTGATTCCACTGCTGGGGCGCATCGACAACCATCCGCAGCAGCTTCCCGCGTTGGTGATGGAACTGATCGACCCGGCCTGGTTCAGCCTCGCCGGCCCACCCAGCCTGCAAAGCTGCACGCGGGATATTTACCCCGCCGAGCGCCGGCTTGAGCCACACGGCGTGCGCCGACTGGCGTCGGCCATCGCTTCGGTGGCGGCGCACCTGCACCAGCGCGGGCTGAGCCACGGTGATCTGTACGCCCATAACATCCTCTGCGATGAGCACGGGCACAGCCTGCTGGGGGATTTTGGTGCGGCGTCGTTCCATCCGCTGGATGACGGCAGCGCGGCGGCGGCGCTGGAGCGCATCGAGGTGCGGGCGTTTGGGGTGTTGCTCGGGGAATTGCTGGAGCGTTGTGACGGGGATTTACCGCTGTTGCGGGCGTTGCAGAGCGATTGTGTGCAGGCTGATGTGTGTCGGCGGCCGGGGTTTGCCGAGGTGGTGGTGAAGCTCGGAGAGTAGCGCCTGACAATCACAACAAAGAGACCGCATCAGGCGCAATGCCAGTCAGTCAGCCCTGTTGGGAACCATCGCGACGGTTCGGCGCCCGACAAACTCGCCCCTGCACTGTAGGAGCGAGCTTGCTCGCGAAGGGCCTCAACAGACGCTTGATGTGGCCTTTTTGTTCAGCAATAGGCTCGAATCAAGCCGTCAGGCCGACATACACGTTCTGCACATCATCGTGGTTATCGATCGCTTCGAGGAAGGCCTCGACCTCAGCCAGAGCCTCTTCGCTCAAGCTGGCAGCGCTGACCGGGTTTTTCGGGGTGTAGCCGATCTTCGCCGAAATCACGGTGAAACCCTGCTCCGGCAGGGCTTTCTGCACGCTGTCCAGGTCGGTGGTTTCAGTGATGAACAGGGTCGCGCCCTCATCAGCCGGTTCGAAATCCTGAGCGCCGGCTTCGATGGCGGCCATTTCCGGGTCGGCGTCTGCGCTATCCGGGGTGGCTTCGATCAGGCCGACGTGGTTGAAGTCCCACGACACCGAACCCTCGGCCCCCAGTTGGCCCTTGCGGAACAGCACGCGGACTTCAGCGACAGTACGGTTGACGTTGTCGGTCAGGCACTCGACGATCAGCGGCACCTGGTGCGGCGCGAAACCTTCGTACTTCACCGCGTGGTATTGCACCTGCTCGCCCAACAGGCCCGCGCCTTTCTTGATCGCGCGTTCCAGGGTCTCGCGGGTCATGGAGGCCTTCTTGGCCTGCTCGATCACCAGACGCAGACGGGCGTTCATGTCCGGGTCGGCGCCGCTGCGTGCAGCGATCTGAATTTCCTTGGCCAGCTTGCCCATGATCTTGCCTTTGGCATTGGCAGCTTGTTCTTTATGTTTGGCTTTCCACTGTGCGCCCATATCGACTCTCTTGTTTCAACGGCCGGTTCAGGAAGCGACCGGCAAAGGGGTGCAGTTTATACGCCCTGTTACGCGCAATCGACAAGAAAAGCCGGGGACCGTGCCGCCATTGCGCGCCTCAGGCCTCGGCAGCGAGACATAACGGTACAACAGGGCAGTTTTCTTCAATACCCGCCAACGACCGCCCGATAGGCTCCTGACTTTCTTCACTGACAAGAGAGACGCTGCATGAGCCTGTTGCTGTCCATGGCCGCCTTTGCGCTGGCCGCATCCATTTCTCCCGGCCCGGTCAACCTGGTCGCCCTTGCTGCCGGCGCTCAGCATGGGCTGCGCCCGGCCATGCGGCATGTCAGCGGCGCCACCCTGGGCTTCTGTCTGCTGTTGTTGCTGGTGGGCTACGGCCTGCATGCGGTGCTGCGGGAGTGGCCGGGGCTGACCGAGGTGCTGCGCTGGGCCGGCATTGTGTTTTTGCTGTACATGGCCTGGAAACTGGCCGCGGATGACGGCAGCCTCGGCGATGGCGGTCCCGGTAAACCACCGAGCATGGCCTACGGCGCGCTGATGCAGTGGCTCAACCCAAAGGCGTGGCTGGCCTGCGTGGCCGGGGTCGGGGCATTCGTCGGTCAGGGAGAAACGGCGCTGCTGTGGCAGTTCACACTGATCTATCTGGTGATCTGCTACCTGTCGGTGGGTTGCTGGGCCTGGGCCGGGACGGTGATTCGGCGCTACCTCGACAACCCGCGGCGCATGCGCCTGTTCAACCGCGCCCTGGCCTTGCTGCTGGTAGCCAGTGCGCTGTACCTGTTACTGGGCTGAGCGATAGTGCCCGGGGGTGGCGGCCAGGTGGTGCTTGAAGGCGCGTTGCAGGTGCGCCTGGTCGGCGAAACCCGCCTCGTGAGCCACCTCGGCGATCAGGCGGCCCTGGCGCAACTGGGCACGGGCATAGCGTACGCGGTGATCGAGCAGGTAACCATGCGGCGTCATTCCGTAATGCTGCTTGAACGCGCGGATCAGGTAGGAAGTGGATAGCCCCGCCGCCTCGCCGATGTCTTCCAGCTTCAGCGGTTCGGTGCAGTGCTGACGGATATAGCTCGCCGCCCGCTCGAGGCGTTCATTGCCCTGCCCCGCCAATGCCGGCGCCGCCTGCGCCTGGGCACGTAGCTGACTGAAAAACGCTTCGGCGGCGATGCGCTTGTGCTCGCTGTCCAGTTGGCTGTCGATCAGTTGTGCGTAGAGTTCGGTCAGGGCCTGGTACAGCCCTGGCGAGGTGCTCAGGGTGCGGGCCAGCGGCTCGAAACCCAGGCCGCGCAGCCAGGGCATGTCGACATACAGCATCAGGTAGGACCAGGGCTGGTCGGCGATCGGATTGCAGGCATGGACCACGCCCGGATTCATCATGACCACCGTGCCGGCCTCGATTTCATGCCAGCGCTGGCCATCGAAGTAGGTGCTGCGCCCAGCGGTGATGGCACCGATGGAAAAGCCTTCGTGGGAGTGCCGCGCATAGCAGACCTTGCGGCCATCGGCCACACCCCGGGCCTCGATGAAAGGCAGCGCCGGATCACGCCAGAAGTGCGAAATGCTGCTCATCAGAAAAAACTCCGGGGGCCGAATGAAATCACGCCAGAGAGCCTAACACCCGTCATCCGCCCTCTCCAGCGGCTTGCTGCAGGATAACCCGCAGTGGGCGACTTTCAGTTGCCGGGAAGGCTCGATATCGCAATTGACCAGCGGCAAGATCAGCGCCATGGCGCCCTGATAGAGCTCGCCGCTGCCGGTGTCCGGCTCTCGGCAGCGGTCAAACAGCGCCAGCAATGCCGGGCCAATGGCGTCAGCCCCTCCAGGCTCGTAGCGCGCCGCCACATAGATCGTTTCAAAGAACCCGTGATGACCGCTGCGCAGCAGGAAGGCGCTGATCGCCAACTGGAACCGCCAGTAGTCTTTCCGTGCGGGCTCGCCGCCGAACAGCCGTGGCACATCCCCGCACAGCGCCGCGCAGACGGGGCTGAGGCCCGCAACGAACGGGCTGTCCAATTGCGCCACGTAGAGGCTGACGGGACTGTCCGGCTCGGACGCGAACTGGTGGTAGCCGCGGTATTTGTCTTCGGCGATCAGCCAATCGTCATCTGTCAGACCGCGACGGCTATTGAGAATCAGGTAAGGATCAAGCGCTTCGCGCCTATCCCGGAAAGGACCCTCTCCCAGCGGCGAATGGCGGTTGACTGGCGAGGGCCACTGGCTAGCCTGGCAGGCCAGGCACAACAGCACCTGGCACACGGCCTGCCGACGAAGCCCTCGACCCGCCTCGCTGTCGAGCAAGGGTGCGGCACGCTCGCTCAACGCCGGGGCTTCATCGGACAAGGCCGCGCTGCCCAGCAATAGCAGACGCAGCAGTCTCAGCGCCCGCGCCCGGTAGCCCATGGGCTCCAGCAGCGCACCCAGCAACTGCCCGGCATGACCCACTGTCGCTTGCAGATAGGCATCATCCAACAGATTTGCCAGCCCGCGCTGAGCAAGGTGTTCGCCCAGGCCGAACAACAAGGACTCAAGCGGCCTCCAGTGCCAGACCTGGTGCGCGAATGCCTGTTCCCACCGCACCTTGCCCAGGTGATTGCCCTTGATATCCCGCAGACTGTCGCGCATCACCTCCGGTGCTGTCAGGATCCCGCCCGGGGTCAAGTGGTTGCGCTCGAGCAGGCGCAGCCACTGCGCACAAAACGCTGCGTGCTCAAGCGGATGGTGCAGCCACGGGCACGCCCCCCTGCCGTTCTCGCGCAACTGCTCGAGCCGGCGGAAGAACAGCTCGTTGTGCACCCAGACCCGACGCAGTTCCGATGCGCTGAGCTGATGGCTATTGCGCTCGGTCACGGCCGCGAATGGTGTCGCTGCCAGAAACAGACCATCCCGAGGCAACTCCAGCAGGTAGAGGCGCTCACCAAAGCCCAGTGCCTGCTCCCATTGACGAATGCTGACAAAATCGCCGTCACGGTCAGGGTCGTAGTGAGTACGGGCATAACTGTCCAGTGCGATGGTCTGGAAGCTGCTGATGTCGGCGTAGCGATCGAGCAGATCATTCAAGGCATGGGGCAATACGACGGTGCGCACCTGATGCGCCGTGCGCAGTTCGTTGAAGACCTGCATGGCGACCTGGTTGGGCACCTTGCGGTCGACATTGACCACACGAATGCGCGCCCCCTCATTCAACACCTGCACCAGAAAGCCCTTGCGCAAAGTGTGCTCGGAGACCATGTAGAGCCCCAGCAGGTCGACAACGAATCGGGTGCGAACCAGCACCGAGCGAATCGGCGCAAACGTGGGCGATTGCGCATGCGCCGGCTCGTGCTTCAGGCGGTACTGCTGCTGCCAGGACAAGGAGCGATCAAGCGTGCCGAAGGAAAAATTCATCACCCCATTGGTCTGTGCCACAAGATGCCCACGCTCAAGGTACAAGTCCTTGAAACGGCCGTCGTAGCTCGGGTCCACCAGCGCCACGTTCAGGCGGACATAGCCAGGGCGCTCCTCCATCAACAACAGTGACAGGTTGACCGGCAAATCATTCGAGGCAGCCGGGATGATCGTCAGTGCGGCAACGGCGGCCGGCAGCGCTCGCCCAGGCGTATCGAGCAGGGTGCGATAACGCTCGGCCAGGACCTTCCAGCCCTCGGCGCGGGCGAACAGCGTGGCACGCTGCGCATCCGCTTCAAGCCGTGCACCCAGCTTGCGCTGCGCCAGACGCTCCATACGCTGCAAACGCACCAGCAACGCCTGGCAGGGCGCCTCCAGACCGTTGCTGAAGGCCAATAGCTTCAACCCCTTGCGCCAGGCTTGCTCAAAGCCTTGCATGACCGTCTGCTGACGTGCGTAGAGCTGAATCTCACCGTCGAGCCGGCGGCGGTAGTCGTCCCGCGCGGGCGTGGATTCCTGTTGCTCAAGGTGCTCGCGACAACGGCGCAAAACGGCCAGATGTTCGTCGATGGCACGCGGATTGTCCTGCTCGGCGTAGTAGCACGCGGCGAGAACACTGAGGGTCGTGCGCTGGATATCAAGCAGGCGCCGATCAACTTCGGCCAGGTAATCGGCGCGCTCGCCGGAGTTCATGTGGAACCAGGAACTGCGCAGACCGGCAACGGCAAGGCGTTGATCAATAATGCTGTTGAGCAGGCGGAAGTAGTCGCGCGAAGGGTGCGCCATGGTGATCGTCCTTGATGGAGGGTGACGGCCGCGATGCTAGCGCGCCAACCCACCGCAAAAGGACGGGGAAACCTCTACCCTGCGTCGTGCACCACCACCAGCAATTGCGCCTGCACCTCACCCAGCGAACGCAGGCGATGCGGCGTCTGGGCGTTGAAGTACAGGGCGTCGCCGCGCTCCAGCACGACCCGTTCGGTCATGAAATCGACCTCGACCCGGCCTTCATGGACGAACAGAAATTCCTCGCCCAGGTGTTCCTTGAACGTGGAATCGCTGAAGTCAGGCGGCGGGCTTATCAGGAACGGCAGCAAGCTACGCTGGCCGATCTGGTTGGCCAACACCGCGTAGCCCGGCCCCTGGAGACTGCCCGAGAGTGACTGGCGCTCACCCTGGCGGACCAGGCTGTAGCGGGCCTGGTTGGGTGCATCTTCGGCGAACAGTTCCTCGACATTGACGTTCAGCGCCCGCGCGAGCTTCAGCGCTGCGGCAATGGAGGGCGTATTCAGGCCACGCTCGACCTTGGACAGATAACTCTTGGTCATGCCGGACTTTTCCGCCAGAACCTCGAGGGTCACGCCAAGTTTTTTTCTCAATAATTTCAATCGGATAGACATGTGCCGCGCTTGATTCCGGTTCGTTGGGCAACTTTTTTCTTGCCTATGACACTTTGTGTCATATAGCCTTTGCTGTGTCATTCGACTGACCGCCCCGCTCACTTTCCAGGCAACCGGGACGGGCAAGCCATGACGCTTCATCACACCACCCGAGGACACCCGAATGGCCAACACAATGGCACTGCCCAAGGACCAACTGGTCCAGCAGGCCCTTGCGCGGATGCAAGGCTCGCTTGCCGATAATACGTGGACTGTACGAGAAAAGCTGGCCCTGACCTGCCGTATTCTCTTTGACCGCGGTCACGATTCCGGCCTGGCCGGGCAGATCAGCGCTCGTGGCCCGCAGCCCGGCACGTTCTACACCCAGCAACTGGGCCTGGGTTTCGACGAGATCAGCGCCAGCAATCTGCTGCTGGTCAACGAAGACCTGGAAGTGCTCGAAGGCCAGGGCATGGCCAACCCGGCCAACCGCTTCCACAGTTGGCTGTACCGCGCCCGCCCGGACGTCAACTGCATCATTCACACGCACCCGACCCACGTCGCGGCGCTGTCGATGCTGGAAGTGCCGCTGCAGGTGTCGCACATGGACGTCTGCCCGCTGTATGACGACTGCGCCTTTCTCGAAAGCTGGCCGGGCGTGCCGGTGGGCAACGAAGAAGGTGAGATCATCGCTGCCGCGCTGGGCGACAAGCGCGCCATCCTGCTGACGCACCACGGCCAGTTGTCTACCGGAACCGATATCGAACAGGCCTGCGTCACCGCCAACCTGATCGAACGCGCAGCCAAGCTGCAACTGCTGGCGATGGCGGCAGGAACCATCAAGCCCATCGACCCGGCCCTCGGCCGCGAGGCCCATGACTGGATCGACCGGCCCAAGCGCCATGGCGCCGCGTTCAACTATTTCGCCCGGCAAAGCCTGCGCCAACACGCCGACTGCCTGAACTAAGCCCTTTCTGGAGTACGTTTCATGTCCACGACTTTTCACGGCATCATCGGCTACACCGTCACCCCGTTCAGCACCGACGGCGAACAGCCGAACCTCGCCGCCCTCGGCCAGTCCATCGACCGCCTGATCGACGGCGGCGTGCAGTCCATCGCCCCGTTGGGCAGTACGGGTGAAGGCGCCTACCTGAATGACCGCGAGTGGAGCCAGGTCGCTGAGTTCAGCCTGTCCCATATCGCCCGTCGGGTGCCGACCATCGTCAGCGTCTCCGACCTGACCACCACCAACGCCATCCGCCGCGCGCGCTTCGCCGAAGAACAAGGCGCCGACGCCGTGATGGTTCTACCGGCGGCGTACTGGAAGCTCAGCGAGGCGGAAATCCTCCGGCATTACCAGCGCATCGGCGACAGCATCGGCATCCCGATCATGCTCTACAACAACCCCGCCACCAGCGGCACTGACATGTCCGTGCCGTTGATCCTGCGTATCGTCGCGGCGGTGGAGAACGTGACCATGGTCAAGGAGAGCAGCGGCGACATCCAGCGCATGCACGCCCTGCACCAGCTCGGCGAAGGCCAGGTGCCGTTCTACAACGGCTGCAACCCGCTGGCCCTCGAAGCCTTCATTGCGGGCGCCAGCGGCTGGTGCACCGCCGCCGCCAACCTGATTCCAGCGCTGAACCAGCAGTTGTACCAGGCGGTAAAAGGCAACGACCTGGAACAGGCGCGGGCCTTGTTCTACAAGCAGTTGCCGTTGCTGGAGTTCATTCTCAAGGGTGGTTTGCCAGCGACGATCAAGGCTGGCTTGAAGCTGGACGGGCTGGATTGCGGCGCACCGCGCGCGCCGGTGTTCCCGCTGGATGACGCGGGGATTGGGCGGTTGGGTGCGCTGCTGGAGCAATTGCGCTAAGGGTCTGAGACTGACTCACCCCTGATCGGAGCACACCTCGGCCAGCTTCAAATACCGCAGGGTGTGCTCCTGCCCGGACGAGTCCAGATAGGTCATGGCCGCCTTGATCACCTGGCACTCCTCGGTGACCGGCTCGGTCATGCTCAACACCCTGGCGACATCAAGGCGCATGCCGTAGTGGTAGTCCGTGGCGACATCCTGTGCCTGGGCGGCAGCCGCGAACAACAGGCCAAAGGACAGCAACAAACGCAGTTTCATGGTGAATCTCCTGGTTGCATCAGCAACGCGATGAGAAACGGTGCAGCCCTTTGAGTGTGGGCGCAGACCACGAACCACGCCGTCCGAGGGGATCAACGGCAACAAATCGGTTAACCTGCGCTTCCTGCCCCCACACGCCACGCCCTCCATGGAACTGCATATCGTCCTGCATGGCCGCAAAGGCCTGGCCGACCAGCTTTATCAGCAACTGCGCGCCGGTATCGACAGCGGACGCCTGGCCGCCGGCACGCAACTGCCGCCCACCCGACTGCTGGCGGAGCAATTGGGCGTGTCACGCAAGACCGTGGCCGAAGCCTACTCGCGACTGACCTACGACAACCTGCTCAGCGGCCAGGTCGGCCGCGGCACCTTCATCACTCCGCAACTCACCAGCGCCACACCCACGCCAACCGCCACGCCGCTGGCCGGCGAAGCCAGTCTGGCCCGTTGGCGCGCACGCGGCATTCCCATGGGTCGCCCGGCGCTTGCGCAGCCGTCGCGCTACGACTTCATCGGCGGCGCTTCGAGCAAGGCCCACTTCCCGTTCGACGCCTGGCGCCAGTGCAGCCTGCATGCGCTGCGCCAGTGCCAGCGCACCGACACCCGCTACAGCAACGCGCAAGGTTTGCCCGAACTGCGTGAGGCCATCGCCCGGCACATCGCCTTCGCCCGTGGCGTGCATTGCAGTGGCGCCGATGTGCTGGTGTGCAACGGCGCGCAGCAGGCCCTGGACCTGATCGCCCGGGTGCTGATCGAGCCGGGCTGCACGGTGGCGATGGAAGACCCCGGCTACCCGCCTGCCCGCCACCTGTTCGAAGCTCTGGGTGCACGCATTCAGCATGTGCCGGTGGATGCCGAAGGCCTTTGTGTCGAACGCATCGAAGCCGGCACACGGCTGATCTACGTGACGCCCTCGCACCAGTTCCCGCTGGGCATGCCGATGAGCCTGCCACGCCGCCGTGCCCTGCTATCCCGGGCTGCCGAGCTGGGCGCGGTGATCATCGAAGACGATTACGACAGTGAATTCCGCTATGAAGGGCGGCCCACCGACGCCCTGCAGAGTCTCGATGAACACGGCCTGGTGGCCTACGTCGGCACCTTCTCCAAGACCGTGCTGCCGGAGCTGCGCCTGGGCTACGCCATCCTGCCGCCGGCGCTGCTGGAGCCGGTGCGCATCGCCAAGCAGTTGAGCGACTGGCACACCTCGACCCTGAGCCAGTGGGCCCTGGCCCGCTTTATCAGCGAAGGCCATCTGCTCAAGCACATTCGTCGCTGCCACGACCTTTATGCGGCGCGCCGCGAGCGCATCCTGCAGCGCCTGCAAGGCGACCTCAGCCCGTGGTTCGAGGCGGTGCCCACCACGGCGGGCTATCACCTGAGCGCGTTGGCCAAGGGCGAACTGGACGTGGATTTCCTTATCGCCCTGGCGCGCAAGGTGGAAGTCGGCCTGTATTCGTTGCGGCCCTTCTACACCCAGGCGGCACCGCGTCACGGCCTGCTGCTGGGTTTCGGCGCCATCGAACTGCTGGATATCGACCCGGCACTGGACCGGGTCCGCGACACCCTGCAAGGCATCAGTTGACCGTGCTGGCGGGGCTCATCGCAGCGGTGTAGCCATTCGGCGCGAAGCGTCCGGTGACCAGCAGCATCAGCACCACCGTGACGGTCAGCAGTGTCCACGACGCCTGAAAATCGCCACTAATATCCCGCAGCCAGCCCGTCAGGTACGGCACCAGCCCGGTGATGATAAAGCCGATGCCCTGAACGAAGGCTGCGAGCCCACCGGCCTGACGCGGGTCTTTGCGGTGTTCGAGGGTGAGCGTCAGACTCAGGCTGAAGCAGGCGCCCAGACCAAAACCGATCAGCCCGACCCACAAACCGGGCGACAACGCAGGGTCCAGCAACAGCCCGGCAAACCCGAGCAATTGCGCGAGCAGCGCCAGCCACAGGCCGGGACGACGGTCCGCCAGACGGCGCAACAGCAGGGGCAAACCGAGGGCGCCAAGCACCTGGAAGATCGTCATCAGACCGACCAGTTCGCCCCCGCCGCGAGCACTGCCGCCGACCTGCTGATAGTAGGCCGGCAGCCAGGCCACCATGCTGGTGTAACCGCCATTGATCAGGCCGAAATAGATCGCCAACAGCCACGCCCGACGGCTGCCGAAAAAGTGTCCGCCGCCATCCGCACCGCGCCCGGCGGCAGCTTCCAGCTTCGGCCCGATCAGCCCGAGCAGAAGCAGCGCCAGCAACACCGGCAGCACCCAGACCCCAAGTCCGGCCTGCCAATGACCGAAGTGCTCGGCGACCCGTGGCCCGAGCACCGCGGCCAGCCCGCCACCGCTCATCAGCGCCGCCGAATACACGCCCATCGCCAGCGCCAGCCGCTGCGAGAACCAGCGATTGACCAGCCCCGGCATCAGCGCCTGGACGAAGGCCACACCAAGCCCGGCCAGCACGGCGCTGGCGATCAGCGCCGTGCCGTTGCCCAACAACAACCGCCAGACACAGGCCACACCAATCGCCGCAAGCCCCAGCAGCAAACCACCCTGCTCGCTCAACCAGCGCCTCAACCATGGCTGCAACAACGGCACCAGGCCCATGCACAACACCGGCAGCGCAGTCAGCAACGCCGCCTGTTGGTAGCCAATGCCGGTGCCGGTGCGGATGTCTTCCAGCAGCGGCCCGATGCTGGTGAGGATCGGTCGCAGGTTGAGCGTCACCGCGACCACCAGCAGCAACAGCGTGGCGCTACGCCAGCGCGACGAAATCTCGGTCATGCCGGGCGGACCTGCTGCCAGAGGCCGTACAGCCCCTCCTCACCCGCCGGTTTCAACGGACGCAACGGCAGCGACTGCTGTAGCGGCGGGCGGGTCATCTGCAAGTAGACCTCGGCAGTGGACAGGCCATAGGGCTCGCCCTCTTCGTTGCTGTAGGCGAACCACGCCCGCTCGATCCCGCACAAATGCATGGCGGCCAGGCACATCGGGCACGGATGGCCCGTGGCGTAGATTTCGCAACCGTCCAGACGCGGTCCCAACTGTCGGCTGGCGAAGCGGATCGCCTGCATTTCGGCGTGAGCGGTGGGGTCCTGGGTGCAATGGATTTCATTGACCGCGCGGGCAATCACCTGCCCGTCGCGCACCAGCATTGCGGCGAACGGACGGCCGCCGGCCTGGATATTTTCCCGGGCCAGGCCCAGGGCTTCACGCATGAAGGCTTCGTTACTCATTGGCGATTCTCTGGGTGATTTCAGTGGGCGCCTGCGGCCAGCAACCGCTCGACAATGGCCTGCTGGCCGCGCTCGCGGGCGTGTTGCAGCGGCGTGACGCCGTTGCGGTCGGCCAGATCCACCTTGGCACCGGCGTCGATCAGCAGCGTGACGATGGCCTGGTGATCCG
Organism: Pseudomonas huaxiensis; assembly: GCF_003231275.1. Lineage (GTDB taxonomy): Bacteria > Pseudomonadota > Gammaproteobacteria > Pseudomonadales > Pseudomonadaceae > Aquipseudomonas > Aquipseudomonas huaxiensis. The sequence goes on along the minus strand of NZ_QKVL01000008.1, from coordinate 153,398 downwards.
GTCCGCCGTCGCTGAGCAGGATGGCTTCCAGCAGGCCGGTCCAGCCGAGGTTGTTGATGTGGTCGGGATCGACGCCGGCCTTAAGCAAGCGCGCCACCACTGCCACATGCCCGCGCTCGCAGGCGGGAATCAGTGCCGTGCCGCCGTAGCGGTTGGTGCTCTTCAGGTCTGCGCCGTGGGCCAGGGTCAATTCGAGAATTTCCAGACGACCCTCGGCCCCGGCCAGCAGGTAGGGGCTGTCGTGGATCGCGTTTTTGGCGTTGACGTCGGCACCGGCCTCGATCAGTTGCCGAGCGGCATCGATATCGTTGCGCGCGGTAGCGAGCAGCAGCGCAGTATTGCCGCGGGCATCACGCTGATCCACCGCGACGCCGGCGTGCAGCAGCGTCTGCAATTGCTCACGGTCACCGCTGCCAATCGCCTGCAGCAGATCAGCGCACGCGGCGGTGCTGGCAGCCAGCCCGAGGCCGGCGAGCACGCCACGCCAGGGCTGTTTGCGGGTTCGGTTCGGGCGCATGGCATTCCCTCTGTCGAATGAGCCGCGATTATCCCGAGCGGGCGGTGTAGCATGAAATTAATTGATTTCATGCATACCAGTGGATTTGTGAATGCTTGACCCCCTCCTGCTCCGCGCCTTCGTCACCGTGGTCGAAACCGGCAACTTCACCCGCGCCGGTGACCGCCTGCACCTGACCCAATCCACCGTCAGCCAACAGATCATCCGCCTCGAACAGAGCCTCGGCAGTCGATTGCTCGACCGCAGCCAGCGGCAGGTCTGGCCCACCGAGGCGGGTGAACGACTGCTGGGCTATGCCCGGCGCATCCTGCGCCTGGAAGAAGAAGCGCGCCTGGCGCTCAACCCCACCCAGACCCAAACCGCCCTGCGCCTGGGCGCGCCGGAAGACCTCGCCGGCGAACTGCTGACCGAAGCCCTGCGCGGCTTCATCGGTGAACGCCCGCACTTGCGCCTCGAAGTCGAAAGCGGCCTGAGCAACCCGCTGCTGCACCTCTACCGCAACGGCGAACTGGACCTGCTGCTGGTCAAGCAATGGGGCGCCGACCGCGACTGCCATGCGCGCTGGCCGGAACCGCTGTCCTGGGTGTGCAGCGCCCGCGGCATGGTCGCGCACGACCCGCTGCCGCTGGTGGTGTTTCCGGTGGGCGCGCTGTATCGGCAAGAAATGATCCACGCCCTGGAAAGCACCCGCCGGCCATGGCGCATCAGCTACTCCAGCACCAGCCTGGCCAGCCTCGGCGCGGCGGTGAGCGCGGGCTTGGGGGTGAGCCTGATTCCCAGCCGCTGTGTGCTGCCGGGGCACCGGGAACTGAACGAAGACGAAGGTTTTCCGCCGGTGACCGGGCTGGAACTGGCGCTGTACGCCAGGGCCGGACTGGATGGCGATGGCGTGGCATTGCGGGATTTGCTGAAGAGCCTTGGTGAGGCGCGAGGTCAAGGCTGAGGCGTGCTGCGGCGACCCGATTGGCCTCCCGACAATTCGAGAAATTGGCTATCTGAAACCGGCCGCTCGCCCATTAAGGTGTTCTCCATCCCGCCTGTCGCGGAACCACAACGGAGCTTTCACCATGACCACCCGCATCGAATGGGCCAAACACGCACCCGAAGCCTACAAAGCCATGATCGGCCTGGAACAGGCCCTGGCCAAATCCGGGCTGGAGAACTCGCTGCTGGAACTGATCCGCCTGCGCGCCTCGCAGATCAATGGCTGCGCCTACTGCGTGAACATGCACGCCAATGACGCGCGCAAGGCCGGCGAAACCGAAGCACGCTTGCAGACCCTCAGCGTCTGGGCCGATACCACGTACTTCACGCCACGCGAGCAAGCTGCGCTGGCGTGGGTCGAAAGCCTGACCCGGCTGCCGGAAAAGCACGCGCCACAGCATCAGTACCAGGCATTGCTGGAGCACTTCAGTGAGAGCGAAGTGGTCAACCTGACCCTGGCGATCGCCACCATCAATGCCTGGAACCGCTTCGGTGTCGGCTTTGCGATGGTTCCGGCCTAAACCGGCCGAAGCCGCTGGCGATAGCTGCCTGGGCTCTCTCCCGTCCACTTCTTGAACGCCCGGTGAAAGGCGCTGGGCTCCTGAAAGCCGGTCTGCTCGGCGATCTCGGCGACGCTGAGATCGCTGTCACGCAGGCATTCGAAGGCCATGGCCTGACGCACTTCGTCCTTGATCTGCTGGAACGAGCAGCCTTCACGCTCCAGTTGCCGGCGGAAGCTGCTCGGGCTGAGCCCGACCTGGCCGGCCAGCCCCAGCAACGTCGGCCATTCCCCATACTGGCGCAGGCGAAGGTAGCGGTAGACCCGCGCCGCCAGGCCGTTCTGGTTGCGGTAGCGCACCACCAGCCCCTGCGGCGCACTGCGCAGAAAAGTCTTCAACGCGCCAAGGTCCTGCACCACCGGCAACTTCAGGTAATCGGCGGAGAACTCCACTTCGGTGCGGCCGGTGCCGATCTGCAGGTTCGGCCCCCACAGCAGCGCATCGTCCTCCAGCGCCACCCGCGTATCACTCAGTTCAGTGCGATCGATTGCAATACGCCGCCCGCCCAGCCAGCACAGCAGACTGATCACCAGCACCAGCAAGGTTTCCTCGGCATAGACGCGCCGCTGCGGGTCGTCGATGCGTGAGTGCAGGCTGATCACCGCGCGTTGTCCGCGCAGGGTCAGGGTGCCGCGCATGTCCCGCAGGAACAGGCCGAAGTTGCCCAGGCATTGGCGCAGCGCTTTCTCCAGGTTCGGCTCCTGGATCAGCCCGCGACAGATCAGGGCGAAGCTGCCCAGCGGCATGCCGTGGCTGTCGAGGCTGAAAAACTCGTCGTCCAGCGCTTCGATAAGGATCAACCACAGCCGGGCGAAGGCCGAGGCCGGCACGCGGGCATTGAGTTCGTGGATCAGCACCGGGTCGATGCCGGCCTGGTGCAACAGCGCCGCGGCCCGCGCGGGCTGGTCGCGCAGGCTGTAAAGCATGATGTGAACGAAGTACATCGCGACCGAATCGTTTTCCCGCATGACAGCTTCCGCATTGACCTCGACGGCATGGCAAAAAGTAACAGCCTGGCTGGGCAGTTCAGGCATAGGCCCGAACGCCCTCAGTGCCTAGACTCGACACACCCCGGGCGTGGCCGGGCGCCATTCTCTCAGAGCCACGTGGCTCCACGCCACGTCTTCGCCCATTGGAGTCGATCATGAACAACAACGATATCTATGTAGTCAGCGCCGTGCGCTCGGCCATTGGCACCTTTGGCGGTTCGCTCAAGGACCTGCCACTGGCAGACCTGGCCACCCAGGTCACCCGCGCCGCCATCGAACGCTCCGGCGTCGCCCCCGAGCAGATCGGCCACGTCGTGATGGGCAACGTGATCCCTACCGAAGCCCGCGATGCCTACCTGGGCCGGGTCGCCGCGATGAACGCCGGCATCCCCAAGGAAACCCCTGCTTTCAACGTCAATCGCCTGTGCGGGTCCGGCCTGCAGGCCATCGTTTCGGCGGCTCAGACCCTGCTGCTGGGCGAAGCCGAAGCCGTGATCGCCGCCGGTGCCGAATCCATGAGCCGCGGCCCGTACCTGCTGACCCAGGCCCGCTGGGGCGCACGCATGGGCGACATGAAGAGCATCGACTACATGCTCGGCATCCTGCACGACCCGTTAGAAGGCTTCCACATGGGCATCACCGCCGAAAACGTGGCGGAAAAGAACGGCATCACCCGCGCCATGCAGGATGAAGTCGCGATCACCAGCCAGCAGCGCGCCGCCCGCGCCATTGCCGAAGGCCGCTTCGACAGCCAGATCGTGCCGATCGAGATCCCCAGCCGCAAAGGCCCGGTGCAGTTCAAGGTGGACGAGCACGTGCGCGGCGACGTCAGCAGCGAACAACTGGCCGGCATGAAAACCGCGTTCAAGAAAGACGGCACCGTCACCGCCGGCAACGCCAGCGGCCTGAACGATGGCGCCGGTGCGCTGGTGCTGGCCACCGGTGAGATGGTCAAGCGCCAGGGCCTGAAGCCGCTGGCCCGCCTGGTGGCTTACGCTCACGCGGGTGTCGAGCCGGAACTGATGGGCCTGGGCCCGGTACCGGCGACCCGCAAAGTGCTGGAAAAAGCCGGCCTGAAGGTGTCCGACCTGGACGTCATCGAATCCAACGAAGCCTTTGCAGCCCAGGCCTGCGCCGTGGCCAAGCAACTGGGCTTCGACCCGGAGAAGGTCAACCCCAACGGTTCCGGCATCTCTCTCGGCCACCCGGTGGGCGCTACCGGCGTGATCATCGCCACCAAGGCGATCCATGAATTGCAACGGATCAAAGGCCGCTACGCGCTGGCAACCATGTGCATCGGCGGCGGCCAAGGCATCGCCGTGCTGTTCGAACGGGCTTGAAGGAAACCATGAAGATGACGCTTGAAAACATCGCCGTGATCGGCGCCGGGACCATGGGCAACGGCATCGCGCAGGTCTGCGCCGTGGCCGGTTACCAGGTCACCCTGATCGATGTCTCCGACGCCGCGCTGGAGCGCGGCGTGGCGACCCTGCGCAAGAACCTCGATCGCCAGGTCAGCAAACAGACCCTGGAAGCGGCTCAGGCCGAAGCTGCGGTCACCCGCATCCGTACCAGCACCGACTACGCCGCGCTCAGCGATGCGCAGTTGGTGATCGAGGCCGCAACCGAAAACCTCGAACTGAAGAAACGCATCCTCCAGCAAGTCGCGGCCAACGTTGGCGAACAGTGCGTGATCGCCACCAATACCTCGTCGCTGTCGGTGACTCAACTGGGCGCTGCCATCAGCGCACCGGAGCGGTTTATCGGTGTGCACTTCTTCAACCCGGTGCCGATGATGGCGCTGGTCGAAGTGATCCGTGGCCTGCAGACCAGCGACACAACCTACGCCACGGCCATGGAACTGACCGGCAAGGTCGGCAAGACCGCGATCACTGCCGGCAACCGTCCGGGCTTTGTGGTCAACCGCATCCTGGTACCGATGATCAACGAAGCGATCTTCGTCCTGCAGGAAGGCCTGGCCAGCGCCGTCGACATCGACACCGGCATGCGCCTGGGCTGCAACCAGCCGATCGGCCCGCTGGCCCTGGCCGACCTGATCGGCCTGGACACCCTGCTGGCAATCATGGAGGCCTTCCACGAGGGCTTCAATGACAGCAAATACCGCCCCGCCCCGCTGCTCAAGGAGATGGTCGCGGCCGGCTACCTGGGTCGCAAGAGCGGTCGCGGTTTCCACACGTACGAGTAAACCACCATGCCCAAGACCTGTGCCGAACGCTGCGCCGATTACGAAGACCGTCGCGACAAGGCTCTCGAACTGTTCGCCGCCAAGGGGTTCGGCCAGGTCAGCATGCGCGAGCTGGCTGCCCATGTGGGCCTCACCGCCGGCTCGCTCTACCACCATTTCCCGAGCAAGCAGCACCTGTTGTTCGACCTGATCGAAGAACTGTATGAAGAGCTGCTTGCCACCCTGCATCCGGTTGGCCGCGGCAAGCACACCACGGTGCGCCTGTCCGTGGTGATCCGCGCGCATTGGGCGCTACATGCTGAACGGCCGCTGCATTTCCGTCTCGCCGAGCGCGACCTCTGCTGCCTCAGCGCTGAGCAACAGGCGCACATCGCGCAGATGCGCCGGCAGTACGAAAGCCACCTGCTGCTGGCGATCGCCCCGTCCACCAGCCTCACCGGCCCGGCTCTGGAGGCTGCGGCGCATGTCGTCGCCTGCATGCTCAACAGCCTGCCGGGCTGGCTGCAACATTCGCCATTGCCCCAGGCCCAGCGCCTGGCATTGATGGAAAACATGCTGCTGGGTACGATCGAACGCACGCTGCCAGGCAGTGGAAGCAGCGACTGGGAGTGCACCTTGCTCCAGGTTTCCAGGGTAAAACCACGCCAGACTGGCAGCGGGTCCGTGGCGCAAAACCTGCTGTAAGACATTCCCCCTTCTTTTCGTGCGCGAGAGCCCTTGCCTGGCTCCCACGCAGCCGCCCCCACTGAGGCTTTTCGTCCGTGCGCCTTACGGGACCGGCCCAAAAACATGGACGAACATGGCTCTAACCTTCGTAGGAGATCGCCTCCGCCGTCTTGCCCTTCTCCCACACCTTGCCTAGACCTTACCCACGGTAGCCATAGATGGCTCATTGAATTCTCACCGGGCTCGACCGGTGGGCATTTCAATCTGGAGAAGGACTTTGAACAACATCAACATTCTGATTGTCGTGGATGTCACGGGGGCGCTCGCCGCCGGCACGCTGCAGGGTTGTGTGTACCTGGTAGACACCAATAAATACCTGGGTTCATGGCAGGAAGGGCAAAGCACCCTCAACACCGTTTGTCAGGATGGTCAGACACTGACCTGGTCCGTCACCCCGATCGAGCCCGGCAGCACGATCGTCATCGCCGGGTTCTCCGGCCAGGCGGTCGACCAACGAATCTGCATCCCGACCCAGGACCCCTTCCTGGGCAACACCGTCTGGAACGGCCTGGTAGAAACCCAGGGCGCCTTCGCCAGCTATCCCTACTCCGTCACCCTCTCCATGAGCGGCAAAGCCATGAGCTTTTCGAGTTATTTGAAGGTGGTCTGACGAAACCTTTTCACTCACGCAGGAAGCTAACTCAATGGCAAACGAAATCTATGTGCTGGTGGTCGTGGACGTCGAAGGCGCACTGGCCAGCGGCAACCTTGGCTCGAATGTGTATCTGGTCGATACCAACAAGTATTTCGGCTCATCCGGCGAGGGCCAGGAGGAGTTGGTGACCAACTGCACGGACGGCCAGATCATCATCTGGTCAGTCAGCCCGATCAACCCGGGTGACGACGCCGAAATCACCGGATTCACCGGACAGGCCATCGACCAGAAGATCTGCATCCCGCAGCAGTCGACCCTGGTCACCGGAGAAACCGTCTGGTCGGCGCGTATCGAGTCCCAGGGCACCACCGCGAAGTACCAATACAGTTGCACGCTTTCGTTCGACGGCAACGCGATGACGTTCGACCCCTTCCTCAACGTCACCGCCTGACAGGCGAAAAGGGAGCCCATCATGCTTGCGCCTGACGTCAACGACACCCTGGACAAACTCACCGACGCCTATTCGGGCATCGTCGGCGTGGACAGCTTCGCCCTGAGTTGCGAAAGCATCCACATCGCCTCGATACCTGATGAGCCAGATTGGCTGTCGGCAGTTGCCGATGAATTCCAACAACTCGATACGGCGGCGGATGCCTGGCAACTGGACCGCGCGGCCATCTGGGCGCCGGTGATCCTGGCGTTCGAGAACTACTACGCAATGTTTACCGGCGTCGCAACGCTGTCACCCACCACCAATAACGACGCCGCGTTCTGGATCAAGCTGCTCGGCGAAACACTGCTGCCTCAGGTGAACAAGAGCCTGGAGGCAACCCGGGCGTCGCAGAACGAACTGGAACAGCGGATGGAGGCGTTCAGCGTGGTGTTGCCGGCCATGAACAAGTCCATTGCCCAGGGCTGGAACGCGCTGGCCAGTGAGGAGCAGCAGATGCTGCAACTCACCGAGCAGTTGGGCGAGCTGGTCGAGTCGGTCCAGGCCTTGAGCAGCAAGATGACCAGCGAAGACATCGCCTCTGGCAAGGGCATCGCCCAGTCCTCGGTGTCACTGCTGTATGCCGCTGCAGCAGCAGGTGCCGAAGCGACGCTGCCGATCGCTGGCGTGGCCATGGCGGCGATCAGCATCGGTCAGAACTTCTACGACTTGATCGCCGATGACAATCAGTTGATCGCGACCATGAACCAGATCAACGAGATCCAGGCGCAACTCTCGGCCGACGCGCTGGGAGTCGCCCTGACCAAATCAACCCTGCAGACCCTCTACCGCGTTGAAGGCCAGTACCTGGCGCTCCGTGATGCCCTGCCCGGCCTGGTCGACCTGTGGGTCACCCAACAGGCAAAAACCCAGGATGCGATCGACGCCTTGCAGGCCGGCGCGCAGCCTGACCAATACCTGGACCTGCTGACCCTGCCCCAGGCGCTGGCTGCCTGGGAGTCGATCAATACCTTCGTCACCCAGCTATCGAAGATTGATATCACCGTCGGCGAACCCGTAACGGTGGATATTGCCGCGGCCGAAATCCGGCCGACCTTTGCCAATTTTTTGCAGAACTGACTGGACGTCCAATTCCCCACCGCCAGAGGATATTCATGATGAATGTTGCCCTGCTCGACGCGACCGCCCCCAACAACCTCGCCCCGGCCCCCGATACCCTGATCGGCAATACCGGGGTCTCCTACAATGCCGCGCAGTTGATTACCTTCGCCTGCCATGCCGTGGACAACACGGTGTTCGTCTCCCCGACACCTCAGCCGAGCTGGTTCGACACCCTCAACGGTGAGCTGGGCGTCGCCCAGACCCTCGCCCAGCAGTGGATCGATACGCTGGGCCCGGACGTGAGCAAGACGATTCCCCTGCAGGTCATCGACTTCGGCTCCGACTTCACCGCGGCGACCAACGCGATCCTGCAGATCGTTCAGCAGAACCCGACCGCCTCCGGTGCCACCAACCCGTACGTGATCGAGGTGCAGACGATTATCCAGCAGACCCTGCTGCCGCCAATCCAGGCCGTGATCACTCAAATGACCCAGACCAACACCGACCTGGTGACTTGGGGCAACTCGATGCAGACCGCGCACAACAACCTGGTCAGCGGTGCAACCAATATCCAGTCGGCGGAAACCCAACTGCAGGCCGATATCGGTCAGATGAACGCCGCCATCGCGGCACTCAACGCCGAGATCACTCAAGAGAATCAGGCCATTGCGGCTTCGGCGGCGGGGATTGGCATCGGCATTTTCGCGCTGGTGGTCGGCGTAGCCCTGGCCCCGGAAACCGGCGGTGCGAGCCTGCTGGTCGGAGGCGTCATTGGCGCGGCCGGGATCATCGGCGGTGGCGTGACCTGGGGTGTCATGCAAAGCAAGATCAATGATCAGTTCAATCAAATCGCCGCCGACCAGCAGGAGTTGAACGACGATCAGCGCCAACTGGTCGCCTTGCAAGGACTGCAAATGGCCTCCGACGGTGCCGTGGCAAGCATCGAGCTGGCGACCCAGGCCCTGTCCAAGCTCATGACCCAGTGGGGAACGCTCCAGGGTGAACTGCAAGGTGTGGTTACGCAGTTGCAGTCGGCGGAGGCGCAATTGTCGACCATCACTGAAGGCATATTCACCCAGGCGGCGGTCACGGAATGGACCCAGGCCATCGCCACGGCGAACAATCTGGTCAACGCCCAGGTGCCGATCCAGTCTCAGACGCTGCCCATGTAACCCTGGTACTCGCCCCTCCAACGACAGGAAATCCGGCCCATGGCGTTCGATGCCACACAGACCAACCAGCAGATCAGCAACTCGATCGGCACGATGCTGTTGCTCAATTCGTCGTGCCAAGCTTTGATCGAGGCATCGATAGCCCCCTCGTCGTCGCCTTGGTATCCGGTGCTCGACCAGGAGCTGGGCCAAGCGGAAAACCTCGTCGTTGGCTGGCGCCAGAATGGCTACCTGTATTTCCAACAACAGATCCTGGCTCAGATCAACGCCTGCGCGCAGGCGTTCCTGACTGCGCAACCCAAACTCGACAGCCTGTTCGAGCAACTGCAAAACCAGTTCGACAGTACCCTCCAGGCCAGTATCATCGCCTCGCTCAATGCCCTGGAAGAACCGGTGCAGGCAATGATCGACGCAACAAACGCCTACACCGGCAAGCTCGCCACCTTCAACACGCAATTGGCCGTACCCTACGCCAGCATGAACACCAGCGTGGCCCAGATACAGGCGCAAGAGGCGGATATCCAGGAGCAGATCACCACGATCAATGCGCAGATCGCGCAGTTGCAACAGCAGGTCCAGACCGACCGCCAAGCCATCGCCAGCGCTCAGGCGCAAAAAACCAGCGGCCTCATCGAAACCATCTTCGGCGTACTGCTGACACCCCTTACCGGCGGATTGTCGCTGGTGCTCGCCGGCATCGGCGTCGCCACCATCGCCCAGGCCCAAGCGCAGGTGTCCTCGCTGGAAACGACCATTTCCCAATACCAGGGCACCATCGCCAGCGACCAACAGAACCTTTCCAGCGATCAACAGCAAGTGGCGACACTGAGCGGGCTGTCCATGAGCCTGTCGCTGGTGTTGAGCGATGTCGCGGACATGAGCACCGCTCTCGGTGCGCTGAACACCAGTTGGGGCGTGCTCTCAGGTGAGCTGGGCAGTGCCGCCACCGACGTTGCCCAAGCCGAAAACGCACAGCAAGCGATTGTCGCTCAGGTCTGGTTCGACGCGGCCTGCACCACCTGGCAGGCCATCGCCGACTTTGTCGAAACGATGCAGGCCAACAATGCCCCGCAACCAGTACTCGTGCCTATCGGCCAGTAAGACGCTCAGGGCACCACGGGTTGGCGTGGACGACTCTCTTCTCGTTGAGCGCCGGCCGGTTGACATGCAGACCGTCGAACAGCGGGTTATGACCGTTCAGGCTGATCTGCCAGTGCGCCGACAGATGAATGTAGTGACGGCGCAGCAACGCGTACTCGCTCTCGTCCAAGTCATGGGCCGCCTGCACACCCAATCCGTAGGCCCGCAGTTTGCTGGCAATACCCTGTAGCGCTTCAGGTATCTGCGCATCGTCGGGGTCTAACGCCCGCAACGGCACACCCGCCTGTATCGCCCGTTCATGCATGATCGCGAGGTAGACCCGCGACAGCTCGCCATGCACCCACCGCTCACCGAAAATTCGCACATGGACGCGTTTTTCTCGCTGGATATCGGTTTTCGGCAGAAATGGCTGATCAATGCTGTGGCTGTCCAGACGCACGTCGAAATTCAAGGCCTGCCAGGTTGCACGGCACTGCTCCAAGTGCTCGCTGGCCTGCCGCCAGGCCTGGCTTTTCTCTACCGGCAGATGGTACGGCTCAAGGCTGCTCCAGGGACGCGCCAGCAGTAACTGCTCGGTTTCTTCCGGGCGGTAGCCGCCGCCCAGATCGGTGTGCGAGCCGGGCAGGAAAATATCGTCTTCGCTGGCCACTAGCGGGAAGTTGGCCCGCCACTCATCCGCCGCGACCAGGTGCACTATCTCCGCCGCCACTCCCGGCCTCAGCCCCAACTGCAGGCCGTGGTAATCGTCGTTACCCGCACTGAAATTTGCCTTCAATGGCGCAATGATCGCCGCCACCGTATCGAACAGGCCGACAAACCTGATCCGCACGGGGTAACCGCCCAACACCTGGCGCAAGTCGCTGGCAGCGTCGTCCAACTGGTTGGCCACATGACGTGCCGCTGCGGCGCCACGGCTGAAACCAAACAGATCAATTTCGACGGAGCGGATTACCACGTGCGGGTGGTGCTCAAGAAATTCGCGCATCCGCGAGGCCAGGCAATCCGGCAACGCCTCCAGCCGCGCCCACACACCGCTGCCATAGCGTCCGGTCGCCTGGCTCAGCAGTGAGTCGGCGCCACCGTCGCGCGTACCAACGCCTTCGATATAGAGCGCCATCGCCGCCCGCGTCGAGCCCGGATCAAGGCACTGCTGCGCCTGTTGCGGATATAGCTGGAACAACCGCGCCACATTGCTCTTGCCGCTGGCGTAGCTACCTGAGGTATTGCCTGAGGTGACACCTTGCTCATGGTTATGCAGATTGAGCCCGGTGCCGTCAAAGAACAGCCCCAGGTGCAGGGTAATAGCGTGAGGGTCGGATGGGAGTGACGGATTCATGACGGTTCCTGTGTCGAGAAAACAAGGAACCGATCGGACCATCCCTCCGAAAGGCGGGATGCAGGTTAATTTCCCTTAATTCGTATGAATCGCCTGATTCTAGCGAAGCAATTGCTGAATCTGCTCGCGCAGGCTGTCCAGATCGAACGGCTTGGCCAGGATCGGCGCACGGAACGCGATCGGGCTGCCCGACTCGCGGATTTCCGCGGGGTAGCCGCTGATGAAAATGACTTTCAGGTCAGGCCGCAGCTTGACCGCAGGCTCGGCGATATCGACCCCGGAAATCCCGCCCGGCAGGCGGAAGTCGGTGACCATCAGGTCCAGGTGCGGCTTGCTGGCGAGGATTTCGAACGCCTGCGCGCCGTCTTCGGCCAGCAGAACGCGGTAGCCTTCGCCCGACAGATAGTCATTGAGGACCATCCGGATAACCGGCTCGTCTTCGACGACCAGTACTACATCTTGTGCATCTTCACTCATGCCAACGCCTTGATTCGATTCATTCAGGTGGTGTCGTTCGTTCATAGACCCCTGGCTTACGCAGAGGTTGCCTGTTGTCGATCACTTTCATTTTCCGGCGCATTTCCTTGCACATCGCATACCAGCGGCAAGCGCACGCTAAACGTCGCGCCCTCGCCTTCGGCGCTTTGCACCACGATGCTGCCGCCATGGGCCTGGACGATCTGCTCGGAGATATACAGCCCGAGGCCAAGCCCGGCGACGCTGAATTTGGAGCTGACCCGTTCGAACTGCTGGAAAATCCGCTGCTGGTTCTCCGGGCTGATACCAATCCCTTCGTCACGCACTTCGACGCAGGCCATGCCGTCCTCCGCCGCCACCCGCACATGCACCGGGCGCCTGGCGCCATAACGCAGGGCATTGGTGAGCAGGTTGGCGATCACCTGCTCGATGCGGAATTCATCCCAGACCCCTTCCACCGCGTCGTTGACCGTCAGCTCGATGGACGAGCCGGCAGCCGCAGCCTGGGCGGCGAAGTTCTCCACCAGGCCGCTCACCAGTTGCGCCAGATCGAAGGGTGACGGCCGGATCGACAGTTTGCCGGTGCGGATCCGCGAGACATCGAGCATGTCTTCGATCAGGCGGATCAGGCTATTGATCTGACGTTCGTCGCGCTCGACCATGGCGCGCATCTTGTCCAGGGCGAAGGCATCGGCGTTGTCCCGCGCCAGGTGCAGCTTGCGCAACTGGGTTTCGAGAATCAGGCCGTTGAGCGGCGTGCGCAGTTCGTGGGAGACGATGGACATGAAGTCATCGCGCATGCGCACCGCGTGCTCCAGCTCGCCGCGTGCGACCTGCAACTGCTCCAGCAGCAGTTGCTGCTCCTGACGGCCGCGCTCCAGCGCCTGCAATTGTTGGTCGAGGGCCTTGCGCTGGCGGTACAGCTCAACGAACACCGTGACTTTGCTTTTTACCGCATGGGTGTCCAGCGGCTTGTGCAGGAAATCCACCGCGCCGCTTTCGTAGCCCTTGAAGGCATAGTTCATCTCCCGCGCTGCGGCGCTGACGAAGACGATGGGAATGTGCTTGGTCTTTTCCGTGCCGCGCATCAGTTCAGCCAGTTCGAAGCCGTTCATGCCCGGCATCTGCACATCGAGGATGGCCAGGGCGAACTCGTGTTCCAGCAGCAGCGACAGCGCCTGGTCGGCGGAGCTTGCCTGGTACACCGCGCGATCGTTGCCCTTGATCAGCGCTTCGAGCGCCAACAGGTTCTCCGGGAGATCGTCGACGATCAGCAGTTTGGCTTGGATATGGCTTAGCATTGTTGTTTTTCCAGCTTGGCGAGCAGATGCCCGATGCCGTTCAAAGGAAGTATGTGGTCGGGCCGGTGCAGCGCCAGCGCAGCGCTGGGCATGATCGCAACCTGGGCCTGAGCCGGGTCCTGAACGACGGTAAGACCACCGTACTCGCTGATTCGTGCCAAGCCTCTTGCACCATCTTCATTGGCGCCGGTCAGCAGCACGCCGACCAGGGACGGGCCGCAGGCGTCAGCGGCGGATTCAAAGAGGATATCGATCGAAGGCCGCGAGTAATGCACCCGCTCTTCCTGGCTCAGGGACAGGCTGCAGTCGTGCTCCAGCGACAGGTGATAGCCGGGGCAGGCGAAATAGATCATCCCCGCCTCCAGGCTTTCCTTGTCCCGCGCCTCGCGCACCGGCCGCTTCAGCTTGCGCTCGAAAACCTCGGCAAGCTGGCTGTCGTGGTCATCCGGCAGGTGCAAGACGCAGATCACCGGAACCGCGAACTCCCGCGGCAGCAACGCCAGCACCGACAGCAGCGCACTGACGCCACCCGCCGAGGCGCCCATGACGATCACTTCGACCCTTTTCATGATTTACGGTAGATCCGTTCCGGCTTGACCAGCGCTTCGAAGCGGTCAGCGTACGCGGAGAAATCCAGGGTTTCCTTGCTACCCAGCACCAGGAAGCCACGGTGGCACAGCGACTCGTGAAACAGCCCGAACGAGCGGTCCTGCAGGCCCTTGTTGAAGTAGATCAGCACGTTGCGGCAAGACACCAGTTGCGTTTCGGAGAACACACTGTCGGTGGCCAGGCTGTGGTCGGCAAAGGTGACGTTTTCGCGCAGGCTGCTGTCGAGAATGGCATTGCCGTAAGCGCAGGTGTAGTAGTCGCTGAAGGCGCGCTGGCCGCCAGCGGCGATGTAGTTCTGCTCGTAGTCGCGCATCGACTCCATCGAGTAGATGCCCTGCTTGGCCTTCTCCAGTGACTTGGGGTTGATGTCGGTGGCGTAAATGATGGTGCGTTCCAGCAGGCCTTCCTCGCGCAGCAGGATGGCCATGGAATAGACCTCTTCACCGGTGCTGCACCCGGCGATCCAGATTTTGATCGAGGGCCAGGTCTTCAGGTGCGGCACCACTTCCCGACGCAGCGCCAGGAAGTGGCTGGGATCACGAAACATCTCGCTGACCGGGATGGTCAGGAACTGCAGCAATTGCAGGAACATTCCTGGATCGTGCAGCACCCGCTCCTGCAGGGCGGTGATCGTCGCGCAGTCGAAATGTCGCGCGGCGTGCAGGATCCGGCGCTTGATCGAGGCGCCGGAGTAATCGCGAAAGTCGTAGCTGTACTTGAGGTAAATGGCCTCGATCAACAATCGGATTTCAATATCGGTGTTACGTTCGCTATTCAAATTCGCTCCAGTTGCGGCAGCCAGACACGGATCAGGGAAAACAGCCGGTCCAGGTCAATCGGTTTGGCCAGATAATCATTGGCCCCGGCCTGCAGACAACGCTCCTGGTCGTCCTTCATCGCTTTGGCAGTCACGGCGATGATCGGCAGCTTGCGCCAGCGCGGATCCTTGCGGATCAGGCGGGTGGCCTCGAAGCCATCCATCTCCGGCATCATCACGTCCATCAACACCAGGTCGATATCGCTGCTCTGCTCCAGTTTTTCGATGGACTCGCGGCCGTTGCGGGCAATCTCCACCAGTGCGCCCTTGTGCTCCAGAGCGCTGGTCAGGGCGAAGATGTTACGCACGTCGTCGTCCACCAGCAGGATCCTGCGCCCCTCGAAGACCTTGTCGCGGCTGCGCGCGGTCCTGAGCATCCGTTGCCGTTCATGTGACAGCGTCGATTCGACTTTGTGCAGGAACAACGTCACTTCATCCAGCAGGCGCTCCGGCGAGCGGGCGCCCTTGATGATGATCGAGCGCGAGTACTTGAGCAGTTCGGTTTCTTCGTCACGGGTCAGGTTGCGCCCGGTGTAGACAATTACCGGCGGGAACGCGCGGATCTCGTCGACGGTCATGCGCTTGAGCAGTTCGTTGCCGAGCATGTCTGGCAGCTTGAAGTCGATCACCATGCAGTCGTAGATGTTCTCGCGCAGCAGTTTCAGGGCTTCCTGCGCGGTCGCCACGGCGCTGATCTGCACATCGTCGTCGCCGATCAGACGGGCGATGCTTTCACGCTGCAGGTCGTCGTCTTCCACCAGCAGGATGTGCTTGAGTTTCTGGGTCAGCTTGTCTTCCAGGCGGGCGAACACGGTTTTCAGCTCATCGCGGCTGGTCGGTTTGACCACATAACCCACGGCGCCCATGTGCATGGCGGTCTCTACCCGGTCCTCGACGGAAATCACGTGCACCGGGATGTGCCGCGTGGTGGCCAGTTCCTTGAGCCGCTGCAGCACGGTCAGCCCGGAATGGTCGGGCAGGCGCATGTCCAGCAGGATGGCGTCGGGAATGAACTGCTCGGCCAGTTCGAAGCCATCATCGGCGGCTTGCGCCACCAGGCAGTTGTAGCCCAGTTCGTGGGCCAGATCGAAGAGGATCCGGGCGAAGTTCGGCTCGTCCTCGATCACCAGGATGCAGCGGTTGGCGAACGGCGCCAGTTGGCGGTCGTCTTCGAAGGACAGACGCTTGGCCGGCGCCGCCAGCGGTGTCGGCGGCAGCGGATCGATCAGCGCTGGCGCAGTCACGACCGGTGCGGACAACGGCTGCGGACGCGACATGGGCGAAGGCCCGACCTGTTCGACGATCGGCTCGTAAGCCTCCGGCAGGATCAGGCTGAACACACTGCCCTTGCCCGGTTCGCTCTGCACCTGGATCTGCCCGCCCAGCAGGCGCGCCAGATCGCGGGAAATCGACAGGCCCAGACCAGTGCCGCCAAAGCGGCGGTTGGTGGTGCCGTCGGCCTGCTGGAAGGCTTCGAAGATGAGCTGCTGCTGGTCCGCCGCGATGCCGATGCCGCTGTCGCGTACATGGAACACGATGCCGCTGGCGGGCTGATGAGTGACCGTCAGGCCGACCTGACCGCGATCGGTGAATTTCAGCGCGTTGGACAGCAGGTTCTTGAGAATCTGCTCCAGGCGCTGGCGGTCGGTGTAGAGGGTCGCCGGCACATCCGGCTCGATGGAGACACTGAAGGCCAGGCCCTTGTCCGCCGCCAAGGGCTCGAACATGCCGCGCAGGCCCTCGGCCAGACGCGCCACCTGGGTGGTTTCGGCGCGCACGTCGAGCTTGCCGGCCTCGACCTTGGCGATGTCGAGGATGTCGTTGATCAGGTTGAGCAGGTCGTTGCCCGCGGAGTAGATCGATTCGGCGAACTTGACCTGCTCGGAGCTGAGGTTTTCCTGCGGGTTCTCGGCCAGCAATTTGGCCAGGATCAGCGAGCTGTTGAGCGGCGTGCGCAGCTCGTGGGACATATTGGCGAGGAATTCGGATTTGTACTTGCTGGAGCGTTGCAGTTCCTCGGCGCGCTCCTGCAACTGCACCTGGGCTTCGTTCAGCTCGGTGTTCTTGTGGTCCAGGGCATCGCGCTGGGACGCCAGGGCGTCGGTGCGTTCGGCCAGTTGCTCGTTGGTCTGTTCAAGTTCGGCGCGCTGGGTTTCCAGGTAGGCCTGGGACTCCTTGAGCACCCGCGATTGTTCTTCCAGCTCTTCGTTGGCGGTTTTCAGCTCTTCCTGCTGCACCTGCAGCTCTTCGTTGAGTTGCTGGGTCTGGGCCAGCACTTCCTGCAAGCGCTGGCGGTAACGCGCGCTCTCGATGGAGGTGCCGAGGTTGTTGGCGATCCGCTCCAGCAACTCGCCGTCGCGCGGGTTCAGCGGGCGCAGGAAGCCCAGTTCGAGCACGCCATTGACCTGGCCGTCGTTGTTCGACGGCATCACCAGTACGCTGCGAGGCAGGCCCTCACCGAGCCCGGAACTGACTTTGAAGTAATCTTCCGGCACGTCTTCCAGCGCCATCAGACGCCCCTGGCTCACGGCTTCGGCCAGCAGCCCTTCGTGGGAACCGACCACCTGTTCGCGGGACTCCTGCTCGCGGGAGAAGCCATAGCTGGCGACCCGGTGCAGATCACCTTGCTCGTCACGCACATACAGCGCGGCGACCACGCTGCCCAGGTAGTTGGAGAAGAACTGCAGAATGTTGTGGCCCAGGGTCGGCAAGGTCTGCTGTCCCAGCACCCGCTCGGCCAGTTGCGACTGGCCGCTGCGGATCCAGCCCTGTTGCTGCAGGAGCTCGGCGGCGCGTTGCTGGGCCTGGAGGTTTTCCTGGTAGTTGGTGGACAGGTTGATCAGGTCACGCCGGCCAATCCAGGCCAGCAGGCCGCTGATCAGGATGATGAACGCCAGGTACAGGGAAATGGACACCCAGGTGGTGGTGCTGACCTGCTCGTTGCGCTTGGCCCGCAACTGCTGCTCGAGGGCGACAAAATCTTCGTATTCCTTACGGACCTGGTCGGTCAGGCGCTTGCCGCGGCCGGCTTCGATATCCGAGCGGTAGTCACCGCCACTGCGGCGCAACTGGATCATTTCCCGGGCAAAAATGTCCCACTCGGCCTGCATCGCCTCCAGACGCCCGAGGCGGTCGAGCTGCGTCGGGTTATCCGCGACCAGCTCGCGCAGGGTCTTCATCTGCGCGCTGATCCGCGGTTTGGCCAGTTCGTAGGGGTCGAGAAAATGCACGTCGCCCGTGAGCAGGTAGCCACGCATGCCGGTTTCCATATCAATGGAAAGCTTCAGCGACTCGTTGGCGTTGTTGATCACCCGGTCGGTGTGACCAACCCACTGGATGACCGAAAGCAGGTAGGCGATTACCGTGACAAACACCACGGCACTCAACAGGCCGACCCCGAGGGGCAGGCTGATATTGCGCACCAACAGCTTGCGGAAGCGCTGTTGGTCGGTTGAGGCTGAATGATTCATCTGTAAGGTCCGGGCGGCAGAATTGGGTTGATTTTTTGTCTTATGGTTCAGGTTTTCGATCTGACATGCAAACCGCAACCACGCTGCCCCTCCCAGTTTATCCATGTTCACGGCAATCGACAGGGCACAAAGCCAGTATTTGAGGCATCGGTTCGCCAATCGTTCCCTGCTTCAACGCCGACCGCTATGCTGCACACCATTGATGCTGGGGAACTTCCTGCGGCGTTGTGTTTACAGAGTCAGTAATACCTATTGCCGCAGGAGTAACCCATGCCCGCTATTCCCCCTCTTCTGGTCGTTGAAGACGACAACATCGTGCGCATGCTGTTGGTCGATGTGCTCAATGAACTGGGGTACGAGGTTACCGAGGCCCAAGACGGCGAAGAGGCACTCAAGCTGATCGAAGACCCGCAACAGCCCTTCTCGCTGATGCTCACCGACGTCGGCCTGCCCGGCATGAACGGCCAGGAACTGGCCCGCCTGACCCGCGAATTGCGCCCGCTGCTGCCGATCCTGTTTGCCAGTGGCTATGGCTCGACCATGGAAGTGCCGCAGGGCATGCATGTGATTGGCAAGCCGTTCACCATCGACCAGTTGCGGGACAAGATGAAGGGGATTCTTGGTTGAACCCAAGTTGTCAGCGCCCTTGAGATCGAGCGCCGCTTGCGCGGCGCATCGCGAGCAAGCTCGCTCCTACGGTAGGTTGGCAAGTGCCTATGCCTGCCATGCACGACGCTATCTCGAACCAGCATGAAGAGCGTTTTCTAACATAGATCGTCATGCAACAAGGGCGGGCAACCCAACTCTCACAGACCATGGCACGTTCCAACCACTGTAGGAGCGAGCTTGTCGGGGCGCCGAACCGTCGCGATGCGCCGCGCGGGCGGCGCTCGATCTCAAGGACGCTAAAGATCGCTCGGCTAGCAAATTGCGGCCACCACATAACCGAAATACCCCCTTCCCCTCCCCCCTTATGCAAAAACCCACCATTCTGTCTTCAATCTGAAATATGACCAGCGGGTCACATTTTCTCCCATCCCTCTCCTACACTGGCAAATCCTGCCTGGTACCGCCCGGACAACTCGACCGAAAAAAGTTGAAACTTTCGGATCACAGCGCCAGTCAGGAATTTAAGTAGGTCATCGCTTCCGGCGTTCCCGGGCGCGGCCCACCCATCCCTACACTTCGTCAGTTCGCCAATGGCAGGAGCGCCATTTGGCGTAGCGCTTGCACGGGTGACAGGGACGCAACACTGCACAGCAGAAGAGAGATAGACCGAACAGGCATCGCATTAGGGTGATTCACCCGCAGAACAAGGGATGGAGAGAAGTATGATCAGTGCCGCTGTCGAACCGCATACCGAGCATTTCAATCCGGATACCAGCGCCCCTGTGGGCAGTGACATCGTCGCGACGAGCCGTGGCTACGTCGCCGACCCCAGACAGAATCGGCACAAACGCAAAGTCTTGTTCGTCACTTCGGAAATCGCCGATCTGGTCAAGACCGGCGGCCTGGGCGACGTCTCCGCCGCCCTGCCCCGCGCCATGAGCCATTTGCACGATGTTCGCGTGCTGATCCCCGGCTACCCGCAAGTGATGGAAAGCGACAACCCGATCCATGTGGTCGGCGAACTGGGTGGCCATGCGGCGCTGCCCGCCTGCCAGATCGGGCGCATGGACCTCCCGGACGGCCTGGTCATCTACGTGCTGATCTGTCCCGAGCTGTACCAGCGCGAAGGCACGCCCTACGGCGCCAACAACGGCCGTGACTGGCCCGACAACCATATCCGCTTCGCCCGCCTGGGCCTGGCCGCCGCCGAAATCGCCGCTGGCGAAGGCATGGTCCACTGGACCCCGGACCTGGTCCACGCCCACGACTGGCCGGCGGGTCTGGCCCCGGCCTACATGCACTGGCGCGGCCTGAGCACCCCGACCCTGTTCACCATTCATAACCTCGCCTACCAGGGCGTGGTCAGCCGCGCCTGCTGCCCGGAACTGGCGATCCCCGAACACGCGCTGCAACAGGAAGGCATGGAGTTCTACGGCAAGCTGTCGTTTCTCAAGGCGGGCCTGGCCTACTCCAGCCACATCACCACGGTCAGCGCCACCTACGCCCGCGAAATCACTACGCCAGCGTTCGGCTGCGGGCTCGATGGTTTCCTCGACAGCAAGGCCCAGCAAGGGCTGCTCAGCGGCATTCCGAACGGCATCGACGAGAGCTGGAACTCGGCCACCGACAGCCACCTGGATCACCGCTTCGGCCTCAACGACTGGGAAGGCAAGGCCGCCAACGCCAGCCAGGTCCGCGAGCTGTTCGGCCTGGAACCCTCGACCGGTCCGCTGTTCGCCGTGGTATCGCGACTGGTCTACCAGAAAGGCCTCGACCTGACCCTTGGCGTGGCCGAGTTCATCGTCCAGCAAGGCGGTCAGCTCGCCATCATCGGCCGCGGCGAACCCGAGGAAGAACAGGCCATGCGTGAGCTGGCCGTGCGCTTCCCTGGCCGCATCGGCGTGCGTATCGGCTTCAACGAAACCGATGCCCGGCGCATGTTCGCCGGCAGCGATTTCCTGCTGATGCCTTCGCGCTACGAGCCCTGCGGCCTGAGCCAGATGTACGCGCAGCGCTTCGGCTCGCTGCCGGTGGCGCGCAATACCGGCGGCCTGGCCGACACCATCGAGAATGGCGTCACCGGCTTCCTGTTCGATGAGTCCACGGTGGAAAGCTATCGCGAGGCGCTGCAACGGGCCTTCTACATTTTCGAGAAGAAACCGCTGCTCAACGCCATGCGCTGCCTGGCCATGACCCAGCCCTTCAACTGGTGCCAGGCGGTGGAACCCTACGCCCGGCTGTACGAGGAACTGGTCGTCCGCGCCACTAGCCAGCGGGGGTAAGCCATGCCGCCCCTGCCCCTGCGGTTCAACCACGGGGCGCTGGTCGAGGATGGCCAGCGCACCCGCTTCGCCTTGTGGGCGCCCGATGCCCGCAACGTCGAACTCGAACTCGATGGCGCAACCTTCGCCATGGCCCCCGAGGCCGACGGCTGGTTTCGCCTGCAACGGCGCTGTCCAGCGGGCAGCCTCTATCGCTACCGCATCGACGGCGAGCTGTCGGTCCCCGACCCAGCGTCCCGCTCGCAGCCCCAGGGCGTACACGGCCCCAGCCAGGTCATCGCCGCGCAGCGCTACCACTGGCGGCACGACGACTGGCGCGGTCGGCCCTGGTCCGAAGCGGTGATCCAGGAACTGCATGTCGGGCTGCTCGGCGGCTACGCCGGGGTTATGAACGAATTGCCGCGCCTGGCCGAACTGGGCATCACCGCGATCGAACTGATGCCCATCGGCGAGTTTCCCGGCGAGCGCAACTGGGGCTACGACGGAGTCCTGCCCTTTGCCCCGCAGCACAGCTACGGCTCGCCGGAACAACTGCAAGCGCTGATCGACCAGGCCCACGGCCTCGGCCTGATGGTGCTGCTGGACGTGGTCTACAACCACTTCGGCCCCGACGGCAACTTCCTGCACCACTACGCCAGCGAGTTTTTCCGCGAAGACCGGCAAACCCCGTGGGGCGCGGCCATCGATTTTCGCCGCACGGAGGTGCGCGACTTCTTCATCGAAAATGCCCTGATGTGGCTCAACGACTACCGTTTTGACGGCCTGCGCCTGGATGCGGTGCATGCCATCGACGACCCGGACTTTCTTCGCGCATTGTCCGGCGCCGTGCGCCAGCACTGTGCTCCGGACCGCCACTGCTGGCTGGTGCTGGAAAACGAGTTCAACCAGGCGCACCTGCTCGGGGCCGATTTCGACGCGCAGTGGAACGATGACGGGCACAACACCCTGCATGTGCTGCTCACGGGCGAGGAAGAAGGCTATTACGCCGATTTCCGCCAGCAACCGGCGCAGCGCCTGGCCCGCAGCCTGAGCGAGGGCTTCGTCTACCAGGGCGAAGCCGACCGCCATGGCCGGCCGCGCGGCGAACCCAGCGGGCACTTGCCGCCGAGCGCTTTCGTGCTGTTCCTGCAGAACCACGACCAGACTGGCAACCGCGCCTTCGGCGAGCGCCTGTCGACCTTGTGCGAGCCCCGCGCACTGCGCGCCGCGACCACCCTGCTGCTGCTCTCGCCGATGATTCCGCTGCTGTTCATGGGCGATGAATGGGCCAGCGAACAGCCGTTTCTGTTCTTCACCGATCACCACGACGAACTGGCCGATGCCGTGCGCGAGGGCCGCCGCGCCGAGTTCCAGGGCTTCGCCGCGTTCAGCGCGCCAGAGCGCCGCGAGCAGATTCCCGATCCCAATGCGCTGCAGACCTTTATCGACTCCCGCCCCCGGCGCAACAGCCACAGCGCCGCCTGGGAAGACTTCTACCAACAGCTGCTGACGCTGCGCCGCCATCACATCGTGCCGCACCTCGACGGCGCCCGGGCGCTGGGCACCCAGGTGCTCGGCGACAAGGCACTCAGCGCCCATTGGCGGCTGGGCGACGGCAGCGAGCTGCGCATCGACCTCAACCTCGGCCCGGAACCGGTGCAATCGGACCTGACCGAGCGTCATCAACCGTTGTTTCAATGCACTGAAGCAGTGCAACAACCAGGGATCCTGCCCCCCTTCAGCGCCCTGGTCAGCCGCATTCCTCCTTCCGCTGCGGAGTCTGCCCAATGAGTGACCTCCATCTGCACCACCTGGCCCGCCTTGCGGGCCTGGCCGTCGACTGGATCGACGCCAACGGCAAGGCGCAAAAGGTCAGCGATCCGGACTTGCGTGCCATCCTCGCCGCGCTCGGCCATCCCGCCGAGGACGCCGACAGCGTCGCCCACAGCATCAAAGCCCTGGATCAGGCCGAGGATGCCCAGCACCTGCCGCCGCTATTGACCGTCGACCTCGGCGAAGCCCTGCCGCTGGCGCACTGGTTCGACGCCGGCAACCTGTGTCACGCCGTGCTCGAAGACGGCAGCGAACAGGCCCTGCGCCTGGACGCCCAGGCGGCCTTGCCCGCTGGCCTGCCGATCGGCTATCACCGCCTGAGCATCAACGGCCAGGGCTTCACCCTTGCCGTGGCGCCTCTGCGCTGCTTCACCCTCGCCGACGCCAAAGACCATCCGACCCCGCGCGGCTGGGGCATCGGCGCCCAGCTCTACAGCCTGCGCCGCCAGGGTGACGGCGGCTTCGGCGACTGTCTGGCGCTGGAAGCCCTGGCCCGCAGTGCCGCCGAACGTGGCGCCGATGCCCTGGCGATCAGCCCGACCCACGCCATGTTCGCCAACAACAGCCACACCTACAGCCCCTATTCGCCGTCCAGTCGGCTGTTTTTCAACAGCCTCTACGCCAGCCCGGAAATCCTTCTTGGCGAGCGCGCCGTGCGCGTGGCGCGGGAAAGCCTGGAACAACCGTTCGACGAGCTGGAACAGTTGCCGCTGATCGACTGGCCCCGGGCGGCCGGCGCCAAGCAGAAACTATTGCGCGTGCTGTACCGCGACTTCAGCCGCGGCGACCACCCGCAACGCGAGGACTTCACCAGCTTTCGCAAGGCCGGTGGCCAGGCGCTGGAAGACCATTGCCGCTATGAAGCCCTGCTCGACGCCGCCGCCACCAAGGGCAGTAGCCAGGACTGGCGACGCTGGTGGGACGGCTGGCGCGAGCCGCGCAGCGTGGAAGTCGCGCAGTTCGCCGACAACTACCCGGCCGCCATCGAGTACTACGCCTTCTGCCAATGGCTGGTGGCGCGCGGCCTGGAACGAGCGCAACAGGCAGCACGCGGCCAGGGCATGGCGGTTGGCCTGATCGCTGACCTCGCGGTGGGTGTCGACGGCGCCGGCAGCCAGGCCTGGAGCCGCCAGGACGAACTGCTCGCCGACCTGCACGTCGGTGCACCACCAGACATCCTCAACCGCGCCGGGCAGAACTGGGGCATCTGCGCCTTTTCGCCCAAAGGCCTGCGCCGCAACGGCTACCGCGCCTTTATCGAAATGCTCCGGGCCAACTTCGCCCATGCCGGCGGCCTGCGCATCGACCACGTGATGGGCCTGCAACGGCTCTGGCTGATACCCAACGGCGCCGCGGCCGGCGCCGGCGCCTACTTGCACTACCCGCTGGACGACCTGCTGCGCCTGCTCGCCCTGGAATCGGTGCGCCACAGCGCCATCGTTCTCGGCGAAGACCTCGGCACCGTGCCCGCCGGCCTGCGCGAGAAACTCGCGGCGCGGGGCATTCTCGGCATGCGCGTGCTGCTGTTCGAACAGGACCCGCCCGGGCATTTCAAGCCGATCCTCGACTGGCCGGACAATGCCCTCGCCACCACCAGCACCCACGACTTACCGCCGCTGGCCGGCTGGCTGTCGTCGCGGGACATCGACTGGAACCACCGCCTGCACCTGATCGACGCCCTGACCGAACGGCACTGGCGCGACGCCCGGCAGACTGAAATCCGTGGCCTGCGCCAGTTGCTCGAACGCAACTACAACCAACCCATGGACAACGACGACACCGCCATCGACGCCGCCGTGCGCCTGCTCGGCCACACCCGGGCGCCGTTGGTGCTGCTGCCGCTGGAAGACCTGCTGGGCGTGGACGAACAACCAAACCTGCCCGGTACCACCGAAGGCCATCCCAACTGGTGCCGGCGCTTTGCTCCGCCGGCTCGCGACCTGCTCGACGACTACGACGCTGCACGGCGCCTGGAATTGCTTGCCCAAGCCCGCGAACAAGCCTGGGAGCGTGATCGATGAGTGCCTTGACCGCGACCCTGCGCCTGCAATTCCACGCCGACTTCACCCTCGATGACGCGGTGCCGCTGGTGCCGTACTTCGCACGGCTCGGCATCAGCCACGTCTATGCATCGCCGCTGCTGGAAGCCCGGCCCGGTTCACGGCACGGCTACGACGTGGTCGATCCGACCCGGGTCAGCCCGGAGCTGGGCGGCGAGGCGGCGCTGGAACGCCTGGTTACGGCGCTGCGTCAGCACGGCATGGGCCTGATTCTCGATATCGTCTCCAACCACATGGCCGTGGGCGGCGAGCACAACCCCTGGTGGCAAGACCTGCTGGCCTGGGGCCGGCGCAGCCGTTACGCGGAGTTCTTCGACATCCAGTGGCATTCACCCGATCCGCTACTGGAAGGCCAGTTGCTGCTGCCCTTCCTCGCCGACGACTACGGCAAGGTGCTGCAGAACGGCGATGCGCCGCTGCGCTTCTCGGCAAGCACAGGGCGCTTCCAGATTCATCACCACGAACACCGCTTCCCCATCAGCCCGCCGGATTACGCGCTGGTGTTGGCCGCCAGCCAGTTGTCGAGCCTGCGCGACCTGGCCGGGCGCTTCGCCGCCTTGCAAGACGCCGACGCCGCCGAGCCGCTGCACCGCGAACTGATCGACCTGGCCCGGCTGGCTCAGGTCGCGGTGGACATCGAGCGCCTGCTGGAAGGCTTCGATGGCCGCCAGGAAAGCGGTTTCACCCGTCTGCACGGGCTGCTGGAGCGCCAGCACTATCGGCTGGCGAGCTGGCGCACTGCGGCGGACGACATCAACTGGCGGCGCTTCTTCGATGTCAATGAACTGGGCGGCCTGCGGGTGGAGCGGCCCACCGTGTTCGAAGCCACCCACGGCAAGGTTTTCGAATTGATCGCCCGCGGTCTGGTGGACGGCCTGCGCATCGACCATATCGACGGCCTCGCCGACCCGCGTGGCTATTGCCGCAAGCTGCGCCGTCGGACCCGTGCCCTGCTGGCGCAACGGCCCTTGAGCGCGGCGCTGGAGCACTTGCCGATCTATGTCGAGAAGATCCTCGGCGTCGGCGAAAGCCTGCACCGCGACTGGCAGGTGGACGGCACCACCGGCTATGAATTCATGAACCAGGTGTCGTTGCTGCAACACGATCCGGCCGGCGCCGCACCGCTCGCCGAGCTGTGGCATGAACTCACTGAGCGCCCGCCGTTCAGCGAGGAAGTCCGTCAGGCCCGGCAACTGGTGCTGCAAGGCAGCCTCGCCGGCGATTTCGAGTCGGTGGCTCAAGCGCTGTTGCAGGTAGCGCGCAATGACGTGATGAGTCGCGACCTGACCTTCGGCGCGATCCGCCGCGCTTTGCAGGCGCTGGTCGAGCACTACCCGGTTTACCGCACCTACATCACCGCCTGTGGGCGTTCAGCGCAGGACGAAGGGTTTTTCCAGTCCGCTTTGGAACAGGCCCGGATCAGCCTCGGCGATGCCGACGCCGCCGTGCTCGACTACCTGCAACGCTGGCTCGGCGGCCAGGCCTGGCGGCAGTTGCCACCGGGCCGGGCACGCAAGCAACTGCGCCATGCCTGCGTGCGCTTCCAGCAACTGACCTCGCCGACTGCCGCCAAGGCGGTGGAAGACACCGCGTTCTATCGCTCGGCGGTGCTGCTTTCGCGCAACGACGTGGGCTTCGAGGCCGAGCGTTTCAGTGCACCCGCTGCAGACTTCCACGCCCACTGCCAGCAACGGCTTGCCGAGTTCCCTGACAACCTGCTGGCCACCGCCACCCACGACCACAAGCGCGGTGAAGACCTGCGCGCCCGCCTCGCAGTGATCAGCGAGCGCGCTGACGGCTTCGCCAGCCGCATCGAGCACTGGCGCGAGCTGGCCGAGCCGCTGCGTCAGGAACTGGCCGACGGCACCGCACCCACTGCGGCCGATGAGCTGATGCTCTACCAGACCCTGCTCGGCAGTTGGCCGCTGGACCTGGGCGCCGACGATGAACCGGGGCTGCGCAGCTACGCCGCCCGCCTGCACGAATGGCAACGCAAGGCGCTGCGCGAGGCCAAGTTGCGCAGCAGCTGGAGCGCGCCCAATACCGCCTATGAAGAAGCCTGCGCCGACTTTATCAACGGCCTGCTGCTGGACCGTCAGTGCCAGCAACTGCGCCATTCCCTGGCGGACGCCGCCAACGCGCTGGCCTGCCCCGGCGCGCTCAACAGCCTGGTCCAATGCCTGTTGCGCATGACCGCGCCAGGCGTGCCCGACCTGTATCAAGGCAACGAGTTCTGGGACTTCAGCCTGGTCGACCCGGACAACCGCCGCCCGGTGGACTTCGCTGCACGCCGCCAGGCCCTCGACGACAGCCAGACACCCGAGACGCTGCTTGCCGCGTGGCGCGACGGTCGCGTCAAGCAGGCACTGATCGGCCAGGTGCTGGAGCGTCGCCGGCAATACGCCGAGCTGTTCCTGCGGGGCGACTACCTGCCGCTGGAAGTCCGTGGCGAGCACGCCGGAAAAGTCCTCGCCTTCGCCCGCCTTGGCGAAGAGCAAAGGGCCGTCATCATCGTTCCACGCCTTGCCGGCAATCTGCTCGGCAACACCGCACACCCTTTGATCCCGGCGCAGAACTGGGGCGATACCCGGGTGGTCCTGCCGTTCGCCTTGTCCACTGCCAATTGCACGGGACTTTTCGATCAGCGTGCAGTCACAAGCATCAAGGAGCCCGGCTCCCGGGAGCTGTGGCTGAACACCGCGCTGGAGCGCTTTCCCGTGAATCTTTTCATTGAGCACATTGAGTCATCAGGAGCGTAGCCATGAGTGTCGAGGAAAAACGTATTCGCGAATTCGCGTATCAGATCTGGGAGTCGGAGGGTAAGCCGGAAGGCCATGAAGCGCGCCATTGGGAAATGGCGCGCAAGCTGGCCGAAGCCGAGGCGTTGGCGCCCAAGGCCAGCACTGCGAAAAAGCCCAAGGCCAGTGCCAGCGCCAAGCCCAAAGCCGAGCCCGCGCCCACCGCAGGCAAGGCCGCCACGGCCAAGAGCGAGCCGGCGAAAAAGCCGCGTACACCGAAGAAACCCGCTCCGCTCTGACCCTTCGCCGGTCCCGTTTCGTTTACCACCCGCCGCGGTAGCGCCTGCTACCGCGTCGGCTGGCCGTTCCCGTCAACCCGCTTCAGGTGCCCAATGAGCCGTCGAACCGATAACTCCGAAATCGCCCACACCGAACCCTCGCGCATTCGCGAAGGCCTGCCCTTTCCCCTGGGTGCTACCTGGGACGGACTGGGGGTCAACTTCGCCCTGTTCTCGGCCAATGCCACCAAGGTGGAACTCTGTCTGTTCGATGCCAGCGGCGAAACCGAGATCGAGCGGATCGAACTGCCGGAATACACCGATGAAATCTTCCACGGCTACCTGCCCGATGCCCACCCTGGCCTGATCTACGGCTACCGGGTGCACGGCCCGTATGACCCGGGCAACGGCCACCGCTTCAATCCCAACAAACTGCTGATCGACCCCTACGCCAAGCAACTGGTGGGCGGCCTGAAATGGTCCGAGGCGCTGTTCGGCTACACCATCGGCCACCCCGACGGCGACCTCAGTTTCGATGAGCGCGACAGCGCGCCTTTCGTGCCCAAGTGCAAGGTCATCGACCCCGCGTACACCTGGGGCCGCGACCGCCGCGTCGGCACGCCGTGGGAAAAGACCATCGTCTACGAAGCCCACACCCGCGGCATCAGCATGCGTCACCCGAGCGTACCGGACGCCGCCCGCGGCACCTTTGCCGGGTTGATGAACGACGAACTGCTGGACCACATCAAGCAACTGGGCGTGACCGCCATCGAGCTGCTGCCGATCCATGCCTTCGTCAACGACCAGCACCTGCTGCAAAAGGGCCTGAATAACTATTGGGGCTACAACAGCATCGCCTTCTTCGCGCCGCATCCGCGTTACCTGGCCAAGGGCAAGATCGCCGAATTCAAGGAAATGGTCGCGCACCTGCACGACGCCGGCCTGGAGGTGATCCTCGACGTGGTCTACAACCACACCGCCGAGGGCAACGAGCTGGGCCCGACCCTGTCGATGCGCGGCATCGATAACGCCTCTTACTACCGCCTGATGCCCGACGACAAGCGCTACTACATCAACGATTCCGGCACCGGCAATACCCTCGACCTGAGCCACCCGTGTGTGCTGCAACTGGTCACCGACTCGCTGCGCTACTGGGCTGGCGAGATGCACGTGGACGGCTTCCGCTTCGACCTGGCGACCATTCTCGGGCGCTACCACGAAGGCTTCGACGAGCGTCACAGCTTCCTCGTCGCCTGCCGCCAGGATCCGCTGCTGAGCCAGGTGAAGTTGATCGCCGAGCCCTGGGACTGCGGCCCCGGCGGTTATCAGGTAGGCAACTTCGCCCCCGGCTGGGCGGAATGGAACGACCGTTTCCGCGACACCGTGCGGGCCTTCTGGAAAGGCGACGAAGGCCAGCTCGCGGACTTCGCGGCGCGCATGACCGCGTCCGGCGAGCTGTTCAATCGCCGCGGCCGGCGGCCCTACGCCTCGGTCAACTTCATCACCGCCCACGACGGTTTCACCCTGCGCGATCTGGTCTCGTACAACGACAAGCACAACGAGGACAACGACGAGAACAACCAGGACGGCAGCAACAACAACCTGTCCTGGAACCACGGCGCCGAAGGTCCCACCGACGACCCTGAAATCAAAGCCCTGCGTCTGCGCCAGATGCGCAACTTCTTCGCCACCCTGCTGCTGGCCCAGGGCACACCGATGATCGTTGCCGGCGACGAATTCAGCCGCACCCAGCACGGCAACAACAACGCCTACTGCCAGGACAGCGAGATCGGCTGGATCAACTGGGACCTGGACGAAGACGGCACCGCACTGCTCAAGTTCGTCAAGCGCCTGACCCGCCTGCGCCAGGCCTACCCGATACTGCGCCGGGCGCGGTTCCTGGTCGGCGACTACAACGAGGCCATCGGCGTCAAGGACGTCACCTGGCTGGCGCCCGATGCCAGCGAGATGACCGTGGAGCAATGGGAAGACAGCCAGGGCCGCTGCCTCGGCATGTTGATGGACGGCCGCGCGCAGGCCAGCGGGATTCCCAAGCCGGGTGCCGACGCGACGCTGCTGCTGATCGTCAACGCCCACCACGACACCGTCGCCTTCACCCTGCCCGAAGTACCCCAGGGCGAATACTGGAACTGCCTGATCGACACCGACCGGCCGACCCTGCGCAAGGGTCACAAGCTCGACTTCGGCAGCGAATTCCAGGTCACCGGGCGTAGCCTGTTGCTGCTGGAACTGCAGCGGGACGAAGATTGACGCCAGCACCCGCCGCGCCGCCCACGAACCGGGCGGCGCGGCGCGTCGTGTGGTTGCTCACTTCCTGCTTGCTTCACGGTGAGTACGGGTTTGATCCAAATTGATCTCTATGAATTTTCGATTGGAAACCTCTTCATCGAAGTAGATCGCGTGATGCGGGCACTCTTTCGCGCACTCGTCACAATCGATACACATATCGGGGTCTATCACCAGTGTGTTGTTGCCCTGGAAGATGCAATCAGCCGGGCACACATTCAGGCATGACGTGTCGTTTTTGCATTTATCCGTAATGACGTAGGCCATCATCCATCCTCCCTCACCGTAGCGGTACCTCCATACTGAACGGGACTCGAAAAAATACACCTGACAAAAATGTCAGTCTTGCCAACCGAATCGTCATTAGCAGCACGCCTTTAATGCGCCAACGCTACTCACCGCAGCCGCTACACCTCGCCTGAATACGCCAATGTGTGCCGTGGGTTCTACAGATTCACCGCCCTCTCACACGCAATTCGCCCGCCACCTGCAACCATTCGAAATAGCAGGGCCACTGTAAATTCACTCTCTGACTATGCAGCGCTCAAGTCCTCGGTTATTCAGCCACTTAGGCGGATCATCGATCTCTTCACACGGGTTTCACAC
Source organism: Pseudomonas huaxiensis (assembly GCF_003231275.1). Lineage (GTDB taxonomy): Bacteria > Pseudomonadota > Gammaproteobacteria > Pseudomonadales > Pseudomonadaceae > Aquipseudomonas > Aquipseudomonas huaxiensis. Next base: position 122,294 of record NZ_QKVL01000008.1, on the reverse strand, counting down.
AATCTTGACGCCTTGCCTCCCGTCTCCTTGACTCAAACTTAGCTACACCCGTTAAAACTCAATCCGAGCCTCTAGCTCGCGCGTTCGCGCGCGGGTCGGGGATCGTTTTGCTGGTTTGGGTCGCCCCTCTGTGCTGGTTTGCAGGCCGTGACATCAGGCCAGACCCTTGGCTGTTACACAGAGGAGATCCGCCATGAAAAAACCGTCGACGGCCACAGGCCTTGAGTCGATTTTCTTTGCGGTTTCCACGTCGCTGCTCATGGCAACCCCGGTGGAATCACAAGCAATCGGCCTGGAAGACCAGGACCCGCTGTTCAAACTCGACGTCCCCACCCTGTCCCTGCAACCGGTGAGTTTTCCGGGGCTTGGGCGCGACACCCTGAGCGCCTTTTCCGAGCGCATGGCCGAACGCAGCGGCCTGGCGCAACCGGAGATGATGCAGAGCCAATGGGCGCAATTCTTCCCGACCGCGAGCAAGCCGGAGCAAACCGATGCCCGCTTGCAGGCACCGGGCAGCGATCTGCGCATGAGCCCTGACCTGTTCATCCGCGAAACCGCCGGCGGCAGCACGCACCGGGCGGGGATTTTCGTCGGGCACAGCACCCTGCAAAGCGGCTTCGACGGCAAGCGCCCAAGCGTGGGCGAACGGCAGAACAACGTCCGCCTGGAAGGCGAAAGCCTGGGGATGTACTGGAGCCTGCAGCATGACCAGGGCTGGCATGTCGACGCCGTGGCCATGGGCACCCGCTTCGACGCCAGCGGGCGCAATGCCGCTGGCGAACGCATCGATGGCGACGGGCATGCGCTGACGTTCTCGGTGGAAGGTGGTTTTCCGATTGGCCTGGGCAAGAACTGGGTGATCGAGCCACAGGCGCAGTTGATCAACCAGCAGTACTTCGCCGGCAACCCGGCGCAGGCTGATGCCTTGCAGGCGCTGGACGGCCAGCCGAGCTGGAGCGGCCGGGTCGGTGCGCGGTTGTCCGGGCACTATGAAGTGCGCGGTATGCCGATCGAACCCTATGTGCGAACCAACGTCTGGTACGACTTCTCCAACGCCGACACCGTTACGCTGGACAAGGTCGACAAGATCAGCAGCGGGCGCAATTCGGCCACTGTGGAACTGGGCTTGGGACTGGTGGCGCGGGTCACGCCGAAGGTGGCGCTGTTCGTCAGCGCGGACTACAGCAGCGATGTGGATGACAACGATTTGAATGGGTTGATCGGCAATCTGGGGGTGCGGGTGAGGTGGTAAGCGCACGACAACCTGTAGGAGCGGCTAACAGCCGCTCCTACACCCTACACGTTGCAGAAATCACCAAGAGCAGGTCAGCCCTCCCCGCGCACCGCCAGCACATTGCACGGCAAATGCTGCAACACATGCTCGGTCGTACTGCCCAGCAACCCGCTCGCGCCGCGCCGCTGGCTGCTGCCCATGACGATCACATCCGCCCGATGATGCCCGGCATATTCGCCAATCGCATGGCTCGCCGGACCGCTGACGAAATGCCGGTTGGCCTCGGGCACGCCGCGGCTGTCAGCCAGGTGCTCGAACGCCAGTTGCGCCGAACGCCGCACTTCGCTGTTGAACCCGGGCATGGTCACCGCGCCAGCCCCAAAGTCGGCGACGTGGGTCTCGGCCACGTCCCAGGCATGCAGCAGGTGCAGCTCGGCATCGCATTGCACGGCCATGGCGTTGGCGGCGCGGATCACCCGTTCGTTGATGCGGGTGTGCTGGCTGTCCGGGTGAAGGGTATCGACGGCGGCGATGATTACCCGTGGCAACGGGCAGCGCACCTCGCTGACCAGGTGCAGCGGCACCGGGCAATCACGCAGCAAATGCCAGTCCGGCGGAGTGAGAAAAACCCGGCGCAGGGCGGACTCGTGATGCACGTCCTTGACCACGAGGTCCGGCTGCATCTCTTCAACATGTTCGATGATGTCTTTCAGCACCTCGCGACTCACCTGCACTTCGCAGGTCACTTCCAGGCCGTCGTGGCGCAGTTGCCCGGCTTCGTCGCGCAGCCAGGTCCAGGCCTCTTGCTCCATCGACTGGCGCAGCGCCGAACCGCTGGCCATACGTCCGAGCAGGTCGCCTTCTTCGATAAAAACCGCGATGTGCAGGGCCGCATCGGTGGCCTTGGCAATCGCCACGGCGCGTTCCAGAGCCGGGGTATGCCGCAGGCTGGGCGCGGCGATCATGAAGATTCGTTGATACTGGCTCATGAGACACCTCCAACAGGTTGTCCGCTCGCGCCCCCACAAATGGCGAGGATGATCAACGCGCCCGGCCAGTGCGGCCAAGGGCGGTCGATACCGGCAGAACGCCGGTATCGTGACTTCAGTATATGCGCGCGCTCAAAGGCAGGTGGCCAGAGCTGCCATACGGCGCTGCGCCAGGGCGTCGTCTTTCTGCGCGTAGAACTTGATCAGGCTGCCGGCGCCGGCCGCGGTGATGTCGGCAAAGTACTCGCCGCTGCGGGTGGAAACCGTGACCACACCGTTCACCTGTTCCAGATAGCCACTGGCATCGACGCCGAAGGAAGCCTCGTCCTGCCAGGTGAACTGGGTGCACTCGGCGACCTTGGCTACGTCTTTGGTCGAATTGAAAATCCTGTCCGGTTGGCCAACCCGGGCCTGGTTCATGGCCGACGAGGCGCAGCCCGCCAGCAGGGTCGCGGCGACGATCGCCAATACAGTGCGCATGTTTCACCTCTGTGAACGCAAAAGGGAGCGACTGTAGCACTGGCCGGGCCAGCCCAGAAAACCCTGTTTTTTGTGCGCCAATAGACAGAATCGATCACGCCATCAACAAGGTCGATTAGTCACACAAAAAACACGGGAATACACTCCCCCGCGAATGCGACAAATAGTCCTCCCCCGAGAAGGGACAGCGGCGTATTCCCTGCATGCTTTTGCCTGAAGACCACTTACCGATCCTGACGCTTTTCCCGGCGGGCACTCCTGTGCACGGCCGTTTCGTGAGGTCGTCCGTAATAAGGAGATAATCATGGGACTGGGTAGACGACAGTTCTTCAAACTGTGCACCGTCGGCGCGGCCACCGCGACCTGCGCCACCCTGGGATTTGCGCCGGGTATGGCCCAAGCCACCCAATCGCGGCAGTACAAACTGCTGCGCGCCAAGGAAACCCGCAACAACTGCACGTATTGTTCGGTGGGCTGCGGCCTGCTGATGTACAGCCTCGGCGACGGCGCGAAGAACGCCAAGGCGCGCATCTTCCACATCGAAGGCGACCCGGATCATCCGGTCAGCCGCGGCTCGCTGTGCCCGAAAGGCGCGGGGCTGGTGGACTACATCCACAGCGACCAGCGCCTGCTGTTCCCCGAGTACCGCGCGCCGGGCTCGGACAAATGGCAGCGGGTCAGTTGGGACTACGCCATCGAGCGCATCGCGCGCCTGATGAAGGACGACCGCGACGCCAACTTCATCGAGAAGAACGCCAAGGGCGTCACCGTCAACCGCTGGCTCAGCACCGGCATGCTCTGCTCCTCGGCGGCCAGCAGCGAGACCGGCTCGCTGGACCAGCGCTTCACCCGTGCCCTGGGCATCCTCGGCACCGACAGCCAGGCCCGGGTCTGCCATGCGCCGACCGTAGCCGCGCTGGCGCCGACCTTCGGCCGCGGTGCGATGACCAACAGTTGGGTGGACATCAAGAACGCCAACGTCGTGATGATCATGGGCGGCAACCCCGCCGAGGCGCACCCGGTAGGCTTCAAGTGGGTGATCGAGGCGAAGATCCGCAACGGCGCCAAGGTTATCGTGGTCGATCCGCGCTTCAACCGCAGCGCCGCGGTGGCGGATATCTACGCGCCGGTGCGTGCCGGCTCCGACGTGACCTTCCTGATGGGCATGGTCAATTACCTGATCACCCACGACAAAGTGCAGCACGAGTACGTCCGCGCCTACACCAACGCCAGCCTGATCGTGCGCGAGGACTACCACTTCGACGAGGGCCTGTTCAGCGGCTATGACGCCACCAAGCGCAGCTACGACCGCGCCTCGTGGAACTATGAGCTGGACGAAAACGGTTTCGCCAGACGCGACATGAGCCTGAGCCACCCGCGTTGCGTGTGGAACCTGCTCAAGGCCCACGTCGCCCGCTACACCCCGGAAATGGTCAGCAATGTCTGCGGCACCGCGCAGGAAGACTTCCTGAAGATCTGCGAAATCCTCGGCGAGACCAGCGCCCCGGACAAGACCGCCACCTTCCTCTATGCGCTGGGCTGGACCCACCACACCAACGGCGCACAGATGATCCGCGGCTCGGGGATGCTCCAGTTGCTGCTGGGCAACATCGGCATGGCCGGCGGCGGCGTCAACGCCCTGCGCGGTCACTCCAACATCCAGGGCTACACCGACCTCGGCCTGCTGTCGCTGCGCCTGCCGGGCTACATGAACCTGCCCTCCGACGCCCAGACCGACCTCGCCACCTACCTCAAGCAGACCACGCCGAGCGCGGTGCTGCCCGACCAGGTCAACTACTACAAGAACACCCCGAAATTCTTCGTCAGCCTGATGAAGAGCTTCTGGGGCGACAAGGCCACCAAGGAAAACGACTGGGGCTTCGACTGGCTGCCGAAGTGGGATGACAGCTACGACGTCATCAACTTCACCAACCGCATGTACGAAGGCAAGGTCAACGGCTACATCGCCCAGGGCTTCAACCCGGTGGCGGCGTTCCCGGACAAGAACAAGGCTCAGGAAGCCCTGGCCAAGCTCAAGTTCCTGGTGATCATCGACCCGCTGGCGACCGAAACCTCGAGCTTCTGGAAGAACCACGGCGAAGAGCACAACGTCGACACTGCGGCGATCCAGACCGAAGTGTTCCGCCTGCCCTCCTCCTGCTTCGCCGAGGAAGACGGTTCGATCGTCAACTCCTCGCGCTGGCTGCAATGGCACTGGGCGGGTGCCGCGCCACCCGGCGAGGCCTGGCACGACGGCAAGATCCTCGGTCACCTGTTCATGAAGCTGCGCGAGCTGTACCAGAAGGAAGGCGGTGCCAACCCTGCGCCGCTGCTCAACATGGCCTGGGATTACGCCGACCCGCTGGACCCCAAGCCCGAAGAAGTGGCCAAGGAATCCAACGGCCGCGCGCTGGTCGACCTGTTCGACGACAAGGGCGCGCTGATCCTGCGCAAGGGCCAGTTGCTCAACGACTTCGGCCAACTGCGCGATGACGGCAGCACCGTGTGCTTCAACTGGATCTTCGCAGGTTGCTGGACCGAGCAAGGCAACCAGATGGCCCGTCGCGACAACACCGACTCGGGCCTGGGCAACACGCCGGGCTGGGCCTGGGCCTGGCCGCAAAACCGCCGCGTGCTGTACAACCGCGCCTCGGCGGACCCTGCCGGCAACCCATGGGATCCGAAGCGCAAGCTGATCGGCTGGGACGGCACGCGCTGGAGCGGCGTCGATGTCCCGGACTTCGCCCCGACCATTGCCCCCGGCACGGGCACCTGCCCGTTCATCATGCTGCCCGAAGGTGTGGGCCGGTTGTTCTCAGTGGGCGCGCTCAACGACGGGCCGTTCCCCGAGCACTACGAGCCGACCGAAAGCCCGTTGGCGAGCAACCCGCTGCACCCGGCCGTGACCTACAGCCCGACCGCACGGATCTACGACCACGACCGCTCACGGATGGGCAAGCGCGAGCAGTTCCCGTACGTCGCCACCACCTATTCGATCACCGAGTTGTTCCGTCACTGGACCAAGCACTCCCGGCTCAATGCAATCATCCAGCCCGAGCAGTTCGTCGAGATCGGCGAAAAACTCGCGGCGGAAAAAGGCATCAAGCAGGGCGATCGGGTCAAGGTCAGTACCCAGCGCGGCTACATCAAGGCCAAGGCCGTGGTGACCAAGCGCATCCAGCGTCTGACCATCGACGGCCAGCCCGTGGACACCATCGGTATCCCGTGCCATTGGGGCTACGAAGGTGCAGCGCGCAAAGGTTTCCTGGCCAACACCCTGACCCCCGGCGTCGGCGACTCCAATACCCATACGCCGGAATACAAGGCGTTTCTCGTGAACGTGGAAAAGGTCTGAGGGAGCACTCATGTCATACCAGTCCCAGGACATCATCAAGCGCTCCGCCACCAGCGCGCTGACGCCGCCGCCCCAGGCACGCAGTCACCAGGCCGAAGTGGCCAAGCTGATCGACGTGAGCATCTGCATCGGCTGCAAGGCCTGCCAGGTCGCATGCAACGAGTGGAACGACCTGCGTGACGAGGTTGGCCACAACGTCGGCGTCTACGACAACCCCGCCGACCTGACGGCGGAAACCTGGACGCTGATGCGCTTCGACGAAGTCGAGAGCGAAAGCGGCAAGCTCGAATGGCTGATTCGCAAGGACGGCTGCATGCACTGCGCCGACCCCGGCTGCCTGAAAGCCTGCCCGCAACCGGGGGCGATCATCCAGTACGCCAACGGCATCGTCGACTTCCAGTCCGAGCACTGCATCGGCTGCGGCTACTGCATCGCCGGCTGCCCGTTCGACGTGCCGCGGATCAACAAGAAAGACAACAAGGCCTACAAGTGCACCCTGTGCGTGGACCGCGTGTCGGTCGGCCAGGAGCCGGCCTGCGTCAAGACCTGCCCCACCGGTGCGATCAACTTCGGCAGCAAGGACGACATGAAGCACCTGGCCGCCGAGCGCGTCGAGGAATTGCACGGTCGTGGCTTCGCCGGGGCCGGCCTGTATGACCCGCAAGGCGTCGGCGGCACCCATGTCATGTACGTGCTGCAACACGCCGACAAACCGCACCTGTACCACAAGCTGCCCACCGACCCGCGCATCAGCGGCGCGGTGCAAGGCTGGAAAGGCTGGCTCAAACCCGTGGCGGCAGCGGCCTTCTTCGCCACCCTGGCCGGGACCATCTTCCACTATGTCGGCGTGGGGCCCAATGAAGTGGACGAGGACGAAACACACGACGAGGAGACCCACGCATGAACAAGGACAAACTGATCCTGCGCACGCGCTTCATCGAACGCGCGAGTCACTGGCTGATGGTGATCTGTTTCTTCACCGTGGCGCTGTCCGGGCTGTCGTGGTTCTTCCCGTCGCTCAACGGCCTCAACGCGGTGTTCGGCACGCCGCAGATGGCGCGCATCCTCCACCCGTTTTTCGGCGTGGTGGTGTTCGTGCTGCTGATGTTCCTGTTCGTGCGTTTCGTGCGCTACAACCTGCCCGAGGCCGAAGACCGTATCTGGTTCAAGAACCTGCCGCAGGTGCTGTCCGGCAAGCATGAGCCGGCGCTGCAGATCGGTAAGTACAACGCCGGTCAGAAAGTGCTGTTCTGGGGAATCATGGGGCTGATCAGCCTGTTGCTGCTCAGCGGCCTGGTGATCTGGCGGCCGTATTTCGCGCCACTGTTCTCCATCCCGACCATCCGCATCGGCCTGCTGGTGCACGCCCTGGCCGGCATCGGTTTGATCCTGCTGGTGATCGGCCACGCGTACCTGGCGTTCTGGGTCAAGGGCTCGATCCGCGGCATGGTCACCGGCTACGTGTCCCATCGCTGGGCAAAAACCCACCATGACCGCTGGTATCGGCAGATCAGCAACAAGCAGAGCGGAAGCGGGAAAAACCCATGAGCAGTATCCAGATGACCCCGGTGGAACCGGTCAAGGCCGCGGTGGGCGAAATCCCGCCGGTGTTCCTGCCGCTCAACGCCGAGCGCTACACCGCACGGGCCGCGCGCCTGCGCCAGTTGGCTGAAGGCCACCCGATGGCCGACTACCTGAGCTTCGTTGCCGGGCTGGTGGAGGCGCAGCAGCGCGTGCTGGACACGTTGCCGCTGCCCCCCGCGCTGATCGACGCCCTGCCCGAGCGGCTTGGTCAGGACCATCCGCCGCTGGAGTGCACCACCTTCCCGCGGGATGCTTACTGGCTGGCCGCGCTGCGGCAACTGGGCGAGCACCTGGAGCATCCGACCCTGCAAGGTCTGCTGCAACAGAATGCGCTGAGCCTGGAAGCCGCCGCCGATGCGTTGCTCGCCGGCGACTACGAGCAAGTCGACAGCGGCCAGGCGTTGTTCCTCTGGAGCGCGCTGTCGCTGTACTTCAGCCAGATGGCCGCGCATTTGCCGGCCAGCGGCAAGGCCCATGGCGAACAGCGCCAGCACTGCCCCGTGTGCGCCAGCGCGCCGGTTGCCAGCAGCATCCTCACCGGAGCCCGGTCCGGGCTGCGCTACCTGCACTGCGGCTTGTGCGAAAGCCGCTGGCATATGGTCCGGCTCAAATGCAGCAACTGCGAAGCGACCGGCGCGCTGGACTACTGGTCGCTGGACACCGAGAAAGCACCGGTCAAGGCCGAGAGCTGCGGTGAATGCCAGAGCTACCTGAAAGTGTTCTACCCGGAGCATGACAAAGACCTTGAAGTGCTCGCCGACGACCTGGCTTCGCTGGGGCTGGATGCCGAGGTGGAACGTGAAGGGTTTGGGCGTAGTGGCGTGAGTCCGTTCCTGTTTCCGGGATAGAAGCGGGTATCTGGTCATGGCCACCAGGCGCATGCCGGAAGTTCTCTATCGCTCTCAAGACCGAGCGCCGCCCGCGCGGCGCATCGCGACGGTTCGGCGCCCCGACAAGCTCGCTCCTACATCGGTTGCAACGTGCCATGGCCTGACAGAGAGGTGTTGCCTGCCCTTGGCGCTTGGCGATGAGTCGCGAGGAAGCTGTTGAAGCCGACTCGATACCGCGTCGTACAAACAAGGCGTTCAACTATGGCCTGACAGACATAGGCGCGTTGCAAAAAATGTAGGAGCGAGCTTTTCGGGGCGCCGAACCGTCGCGATGCGCCGCGCGGGCGGCGCTCGATCTTGAGAGCACTAGAAAACTTCTGGCATGCGCCTAGTCGCCACTACTCGGTCTTTTTCACAAGCGCCTTCCAACCACCACATGACCGAAAGATGTGTAGATACCATGCAGCCATAGCGCCCGCCCAACAACAGCGTTGCTCCGGCCGACCTCATCACCGGCAAGACCGCCTCCCACAGGGTTTCGCGCCAGGCGATGCGCCGCGCAAGCGGCGCTCGATCTTCAGAGCGCTGAAAAACTCCCGATAAGCCCCCGCCCCACATCACCAATACCCTCGCCCATCTGGATGTCGATTGACATCCACTCAGGATGACAACTAACATCCACATCCAGCAACACTCCCCCACCTGCACAGGAAGAGATCCATGAATCTCCAGTCTGTCTTCGATTACCGCAGTCCCTACGCGTACCTCGCCAACACCCGCCTGCCGGGCCTGAATCACCCGGTCAGCTACTTCCCCGTCGATATCCTCGCCGTGATGAAACAGGTCAATAACCAGCCTTCCCCTGCCTGCCCGCCGAAAGCCCGTTATTCGGGCGTCGATGCCGGGCGCTGGGCGGCGCTGTATCAGGTGCCGTTCGCGCCCAACGGCGCGCTGTTCCAGGCGATGCGTGACGGCCAGTTCGACGGCGCGCTGCTGGTTCGGGCCGCGCTCGCCGCCAGCGAAACCGGGGTATTCGATGTGCTGCACCCGGCGTTGTTCAAGGCCGTGTGGGCCGGCAACGACGATCTGGCAAGCGCCCAGGGCCGCACCGATTTCCTCCGTGCCCTGGGCGTGGACGCGGATATCTGGCAGCGCGCCGACAGCGCCGCGATCCGCGAACAATTAGCCGCCAACGATGACGCCGCCGCGCAACGCGGCGTATTCGGGGTGCCCACGTTTTTCTGTGATGACGAAATGTTTTTCGGCAACGACCGCCTAGAGTTCGTTCGCGCCGCCCTCCAACAGGCAACAGGAGCTTGATCATGACCACGAAGAAAACCGCAATCGTCACCGGCGTCGGCCCAGGCACCGGCGCTTCCATCGTGCGCCGCCTGGTGGCGGACGGTTACCAGGTGGCGATGATCGCCCGCGACGCCCAGCGCCTCGACGACCTCGCCCGTGAGCTGCCGGACACCCACGCCTTCCCCCTCGACGTGACCGACATCCCGCAACTGGAGCGGACCCTGGAGCAGATCGAAGCCCGCCTCGGCCACGCCGATGTGCTGGTACACAACGCCGTGGGCGCCACCTTCGGCACCTTCATGGAGATCGATCCGCAGGCGCTCGAGGTCAATTTCCAGACCAACGTCCTCGCGCTGCTGCACCTTGCCCGCAAGCTCTCGCCAGCCATGGTCGAGAAAGGCCAGGGCGCGATCATCATCACCGGCAACACCTCGGCGCTGCGCGGCAAAGGCCACTTCGCCGGCTTCGCCCCGACCAAGGCGGCGCAGCGCATTCTCAGCGAATCGATTGCCCGCGAGCTGGGCCCCAAGGGCGTGCACGTCGCTTATCTGGTCATCGACGCGGTGATCGACGTGGCCTGGACGCGCAAGCTGCACCCCACCGCGCCGGACAGTTTCTTCATCCAGCCGGCGGACATCGCCGCCGAAGTCGGCCACCTCATCCAGCAACCGCGCAGTGCCTGGTCCTTCCTGACCGAAGTCCGCCCATACGGCGAGACCTGGTGAGGTAAGCCGGGCGCCGGGGACGGGTGTTATCATCCCGCCCCCGGATCACGCTTGAAGGACAGCGACAATGGGCCATTCCCAAGCCAGCAAACAGACCACCCATGACCGCATCGTCAGCATCGCGGCCGAACGCTTCTGCGAGCTGGGGATCGACGGCCTGAGCATCTCCAACCTGATGAAGGAAGCCGGCCTCACCCACGGCGGCTTCTACAAGCACTTCGAATCCCGCGATCAACTGGTGGCCGAGGCGCTGACCGCAGCGTTCCAGCGCTCGGAAGACCCGCAACGCAGCCATCGGGCGGACTTCACCAGCCTGGTCGACGAATACCTGAGCCCCGAACACCGCGACGGCGTCGGCACGGGTTGTGCGGTTGGCGCACTGGTCAGCGATATCGGCCGGGTGCAAGGCGAGGCGCGCGAGCTGTACACGCGCAAGCTGCGGGCGAATTTCAGCGGCATCGCCGCCCTGCTGGGCGATACCCAGGACAGCGAAAAGCGCGCGCAAGCGATCGTCGCCTTCAGCGCGATGGTTGGCGCCCTGGGGCTGGCCCGCGGCGTGGCCGACGAGGCACTGTCCCTGGAAATCCTCTCGACCGTGCAACGTTTTCTGCTCGACAGCTTCGGCGGTGACGGCGAGGCACCCGCGCCAGCCTGATCGCGTCGTTTCCTTCCCCTCACAAAGCATCACAACTGCATCGCAACAGCACATTCCCACCGCCCCTCTACACTGAGCTGACGATCCCAGCGCGGAGGGTGTGGCATGAGCAGCACTGAAGTCCTGATCATCGGTGCCGGTCCAACCGGGCTGGCATTGGCCTTGTGGTTGAGCAAGCTGGGCGTGAGCATCCGCATCATCGATCAGGCCAACGGACCCGGCACCACCTCCCGTGCACTGGCGGTGCAGGCGCGGACCCTGGAGCTGTACCGCCAACTCGACCTCGCCGACACGGTGGTCGAACGCGGCCATCAAGTCCCGGCCGCCAACCTCTGGGTCAAGGGCCGGCAGGCTACCCGCCTGTCCTTGCAGGACATCGGCGCCGGCCAGACGCCCTATCCCTTCCTCGAAATCTTCCCCCAGGACGAACATGAACGCCTGCTGATCGAGCGTCTGCAGAGCTTTGGCGTAGAGGTGCAATGGCAGACCGAATTGCTTGCGGTCAGCCAGGATGAGCAGCGGGTCCAGGCCCGCCTGCGCCGGGCCGACGGCAGTGAAGAGGACTGTGAGGCACGTTATCTGGGCGGCTGCGACGGCGCCCGTTCGGCAGTGCGCAAGGCGCTGGGCATCGGCTTTCCCGGCGGCACCTACCAGCAGGTGTTCTATGTCGCCGATGTGCAGGCGTCGGGGCCGGCGATCAATGGCGAGCTGCATGTGGACCTGGACGAAGCGGACTTTCTGGCGGTGTTCCCGCTGGCCGGCGACGGTCGCGCGCGGTTGATCGGCACAGTGCGCGACGAGCGCGCCGAACACCCTGAAGCCCTGCGCTTCGAAGACATCAGCCGCCGCGCCATCGAGCACATGCAAGTCACGGTCGAGCAGGTCAACTGGTTCTCCACCTACCGCGTCCATCACCGCGTCGCCCAACAGTTCCGCCGCCACAACGCCTTTCTGCTCGGCGATGCCGCCCACGTGCACAGCCCGGCCGGCGGCCAGGGCATGAACACCGGCATTGGCGACGCCATCAACCTGGCCTGGAAACTGGCCAGCGTGCTGCACGGCAAGGCCAGCGAGGAATTACTGGCGAGCTACGAGATCGAGCGCAAGGCCTTCGCCGAACGGCTGGTGGCGACCACCGACCAGGTCTTCAACTTCATCACCGCCGACAACCGCCTGGCCAGGCTGTTGCGCACCCGCGTCGCGCCGGCGCTGCTGTCGCGGCTGACCGCCATGGGTACGGTGCGCAATTTCATGTTCCGCACCGTCTCGCAGATCGGCCTGAACTACCGGCTGATGCCGCTGAGCTTCGGCAGCGCCGGCCATGTGCATGGCGGCGACCGCATGCCCTGGGTAAGTAACGAGACGGGAGACAACTTCGCCGAACTGCGGCGGCCATGCTGGCAGGTGCACGTCTACGGACTGGCCAGCAAGGACCTGGTGGGCTGGTGCGCGGCGCGGCAGATTCCCCTGCAGGTGTTCGCCTGGAGCCCGGCGCATGAAGCTGCCGGGCTGGCGCGCAACGCGCTGTACCTGTTGCGTCCGGACAGCTACGTGGCGCTGGCCGAGACGTCATCGTCCACCGCAGTGCTGGAGCGTTACTTCGCCGAGCGCTCGCTCAGGCCCTGCTGAGCCGGCGCGCCCGCCACGACGAAATAACGCCGGGTGGCATACAGGCACAGCAGCAGCCCGGCCACCGCCAGCGCGCCGCCGACCAGGCCGATATCGCCGAGGGCGAGGTGGGTCGCGACAATGCTGCCCAGCAGCGCGCCGCCGCCGATACCGACGTTGAACAGGCCGGAGAACATCGCCATGGCCACGTCGGTGGCATCCGACGCCAACTTCAGCACTTTCGACTGCAACGCCAGGCTGAAGCACATGATGCCCATGCCCCACAGCGCACTCATCGCGCACAACAGCCACGGCACGCCGGCCAGCGGCAGCAGCATCAGCAGGCAGAAACCCAGCGCAGCGATCGAGGCGATCAGGAAGCTGTGGGGGAACCGTTCGCTGAAATGGCTGAACAGGATCGAGCCGAACACACCGGCGCCGCCGAACACCAGCAGCAGAATGGTGGTCATCTCGCCACTCATGCCCGCCACCTGCTGGGTAAACGGCTCGATATAGCTGTAGGCGGTGAACTGCGCGGTGATCACCAGCACCACCAGCGCATACACCGACAACAGCGCCGGACGTTTGAGCAACACCGGCAGGCTGCGCAACGAGCCGGAGTTCTGGCTCGGCAGCAGCGGCAACGAGCGCAGCAGCCAGAGCAGGGTCAGCACCGCCACCCCGGCGATACCAAAGAACGTCGTGCGCCAGCCCAGCGCCTCCCCGACCACCCGCCCCAGCGGAATCCCCAATACCATCGCCAGTGTGGTGCCCGTAGCCAGCAGCCCCAGCGCCTTGGCCTGCTGGCCCGGCGGCGCTACGCGCACTGCCAGCGATGCGGTGATCGACCAGAACACCGCATGCGCCAGGGCAATCCCCACCCGGCTGACCAGCAACAGGCCGAAACTGGTGGCCAGCCCCGACATCACATGGCTGAGGATGAACAACACAAAGAGGAAGCCCAGCAGCCGGCGGCGCTCGATATTGCGGGTCAGCAGCATCATCGGCAGCGACGTCAGCGACACCACCCAGGCATACACCGTGAGCATCAGCCCGACCTGGGCGCTGGGCATGTCGAAACTACGGCCGATATCGCTCAGCAGCGCCACCGGGACAAACTCGGTGGTATTGAAAATAAAGGCACCCAAGGCCAGCGCGAAAACGCTGAGCCAACTGCCGGTACGGGGTTCAACGGGGCTATTCATGCGGTGCCTGGGGCTCCTGAAGGCTGGGCAAAACACGGACGTGACAAAAGCACCCATGAACCGGTGGTTCGGGTGTGCCAAGCGGGCTTTGTAAGGAAAAGTGAATAGGCCGCAGTCTACGTGAGCCGAACCCGCGTCGCAAACGCTTGCACGACGCTTCGCCAGCGGCAGAGAAAAACCGGCGCCAGATTACCGTCAAAAAACCACCATCGTTTTCCGACCATCTGTAGCCTGGACGAAACCCGCAAAATAGAGCGATAAATCATAAATTACACAATTTGAAACAACTACACCGTTGGCTTTTTGACACGATGGCAAAACGCTGCGCTATACCATGAAAAAAGTTTCATCTTCGCCGCGTTCCCTTGCCGGGCCACCGCCAACGCTGACATCCAAGCACGCCGCCATCGCCCGCATCGATACACCCGAGTCGCCCGAATCCGGGCAGGAGGCAACATGCGTGCACTCAACGAAATCCACGATCGAATCAAACGAAAAGGCCTGCGCCGGACTTTCGCCACCCTCTGGCAACGCTACGTGTTTTTCCACTGGGAGTTGTTATGGATGGAACGCGACCTGACCACCCCGGTCGGCCCGCACAACCTCAAAGACCACCCGCCGGTAAGCCTTGCCCTGATCACTGAAGCCAACGCCGACGCCTTTGCCCGTCATTTCGGCGACCGGGTGGAAACCATGCGCGAACTGGCCCGCGAGGGCCATACCGGACATATGTACCTGGACGAAGCCGGCGACGCGGTGGCATTTATCTGGGCCAGCACCCGCGACTACCACGACCGGCATTACTACGGCTGCACCTTCCCCGTGGCGCCGGGGGATTTCTTCGAATTCGGCGGCGAAATGATCCCCGCCTTCTTTGGCAGCCGGCTGTCGGTGGACGCCCAGGTCAACCTGTGGAACGCGCTGCTGGCCAAGGGCTGCACCCGGGTGGTGGATGTGGTGGAAACCCACAATGTGCCAGCGCTCAAGCTGCACCTGCGCATGGGTTACCACGAACAAGGGCGCGTGGTGCATGTGTACGGGCTGTTCGGGCGTTGGAAGCTGTTCCGCCACGGCCAGTACAACGGCTCGCGGGTGAAACCGCTGTGCGCTCCGCGCTCGACGCCGGTGCCGAAGGCGGAGCTGGCCTGAGAGTGATTATGTGGCGGACAGATGATGTGAAATCACCTGTCCGCTGCCGGGATATCCCTTGTTGTCTGGCGGTGCACTGGCGCTAAATGGCAACCACCGTGGGATAGCACCCGATCTGGCAACAGCGTTGTTCCGGCCGGCCTCATCGCCGGCAAGACCGGCTCCCACAAGGTTCCGCGCCTGCCCCAAAGATGAGGCCTTACACCGATGCCCCTGGAAAAAACCGCTCAAGACTGGTGCAACGCTCACCCCTTGCTTGCCGACCTCGTCGCCCTCAAGGAAAGCACCTGGTTAAACCCCGCCATCGCCCCGTGCGCCGAAGCGCTGGGCGATGTGCCGCTGACCCGCGCCGACATGGATGACGCCAGCGCACGTCTGCAACGTTTCGCGCCCTTTATCCAGTCCGCCTTCCCGCAGACCCGCGAAGCCGGCGGCCTGATCGAGTCTCCTCTGCATCCCCTGCCCGCCCTGCAGAAACTGCTGGGTGCCGACCAGGGCCAACTCTGGCTGAAAGCCGATAACGAACTGCCGATCTCCGGCTCGATCAAGGCCCGCGGCGGCATCTACGAGGTGCTGGCCCACGCCGAGCGCCTGGCCCTGGAGGCCGGCTTCCTGCAGCCGGGCGACGACTACGCGGCGCTCGACAGCGACGCCGCTCGGGCGTTCTTCGGTCAGTACCGCATCGCCGTAGGCTCCACCGGCAACCTCGGTCTGTCGATCGGCATCATCAGTGCGCGGCTGGGCTTCCAGGCCACGGTGCACATGTCCGCCGACGCCAGGCAGTGGAAGAAGGACAAACTGCGCGCCCACGGCGTGACGGTGGTGGAGTACCCGACCGACTACAGCGTCGCCGTCGCTGAGGGTCGCCGCCAGGCCGAGGGCGATCCGTATTGCCACTTCGTCGATGACGAGAACTCCCATCAGCTTTTCCTCGGCTATGCCGTGGCCGCCCTGCGCCTGCAGGGGCAACTGCAACAGGCCGGGATCCGCGTCGATGCCGAGCATCCGTTGTTCGTCTACCTGCCGTGCGGGGTTGGCGGTGGTCCTGGCGGCGTGGCGTTCGGTCTCAAGCAGGTGTTCGGCGACGCCGTGCACTGCCTGTTCGCCGAACCGACCCATTCGCCGTGCATGCTGCTGGGGGTCTACACCGGACTGCATGACGCGGTTTCGGTATACGACTTCGGCATCGACAACGTCACCGCCGCCGACGGCCTGGCAGTGGGTCGCCCATCGGGCTTCGTCGGCCGGGCCCTGCAGCGCCTGATCGACGGCTACTACACCGTCAGCGACGAAAACCTCTACCGTCTGCTGGCGCAACTGGACGCCAGCGAAGGCCGGCGCCTGGAACCCTCGGCCCTGGCCGGTGTGCCGGGCATCCTGCGGGTGCTGCACGAGCAACAGGGTTACCGCGAGCGCCTCGGCCTGACCGGGCGCCACCTGGCCAACGCCAGTCACCTGGTCTGGGGCACGGGCGGCAGCATGGTGCCGGAGGCCGAAATGGCCGCCTACCTCGCCACCGGCCGCCAGTACCTGGGCGCGCACTGATGCTCAACCTTCCGCCGCGGCTGGCGACGCGACTGGGCAGCAGCCAGTTCGCCAACCTGCACACCTTCCTCGTCGCCGCCCGGCACCTGAGCTTTGCCCTAGCGGCGGAGGAGCTGTGCCTGACCCCCAGCGCCGTGAGCCACCGCATCGCCCGCCTCGAACAGGCGCTGGAACTGCGTCTGTTCGAGCGCCTGGCCCGGCGCATCCGCCTGACCGCTGAAGGCGAACGGATCTTCGCCATCCTCGATGACGCCATCGAAGCCCTGGACACCGCCCTGCACAGCCGCGACGCGGACCTCAGCGGCCCGCTGGCGCTGTATGCCCGCCCGTCCATCGCCAATGACTGGCTGGTGCCGCGGCTGGCGGATTTCCACCGCCGTTACCCGCGCATCGCCCTGGATGTGCGGGTCGGCAATGACCCGGTGGACTTCCGCACACAGAACCTCGACCTCGCGCTGGTCTACGCCCGCGGCGAGACGGCCGGGCTGGTCAATCATCACCTGATGGACGAAGCCGTCACCCCGGTGTGCAGCCCGCGCTATGCCGAGGAACACCGGTTGCACGACGCCCCGCACAACCTGCGCCAGTGCACCTTGCTGCACGATGCGCTGGCCTGGGAACACGCGCCGTTCGATGCCGAATGGCGCCGCTGGGCCGAGGCCCGCGACCTGGCGCATTGCCTGCCGGAACGGCGCATGACCTTCGACCGTTCCGACCTCTGCGCCAATGCCGCGATCCATCACACCGGCATCGCCATGGGGCGCCAGCGTCTGGTGCAGCGTTATCTGGATGAGGGGTTGCTGGTGACGCCTTTTGGTGGTTTTGCGCAGCCGGGGGCGTTGGGTTATTACCTGCTGCATCCGCCTTGCCGGGTGCTGCCGGCGCGGGTGGGGGTATTGCTGGAGTGGTTGCTGGAGCAAGGTGGATAGCGCATCGCGAGCAAGCTCGCTCCTACAGCACCTGTAGAAGCGAGTTTGTCGGGGCGCCGAACCGTCGCGATAGGTCAATCTATACCCAAGGCATCTGATGCGTCACACAATGAATCCCCCCACCACCCGCCGCGATCGCGTCGATCTCCACCTGCACGATGTCCCGGTCCGGGTACAGCCCCGAGAGCAATTCAAACGCCGCCTTGTCCGCCTCACGATCCCCAAACTGCGGCGCGATCACCGCGCCGTTGATGACGAAGTAGTTGATGTAGCCCGCAGCGAAATCCGGGTTGTTGCGGCTGAACGGGCTCTTGCGCGGTTTCAGCGGTGGCGACACGGTGTGCACGGTGAGCTTGCGGCCCTCCGCATCCGTCGCGTTGCGCAGGATCTCCAGGTGCGCGCGGGTCACCTCATGGTCATAGGACTGCGGATCGGTATCGAGGTTGGCGATCACCACGCCGGGGCTAACGAAGCGGGCGTAGAAATCCACGTGGGCATCGGTGATGTCCTTGCCGCGAATGCCCGGCAGCCAGATGATCTTGCGCAAGCCCAGACAGGCTTTCAGTTCCGCTTCCACGTCGTCCCGGCTCCAGCCGGGGTTGCGGTTGCCGTTGACCCAGCAGCTCTCGGTCATGATCCCGGTGCCGTGGCCGTCCACTTCGATCCCGCCGCCCTCGCCCACCAGCTCGCTGCGCAGATGCCTCGCCCCGCTTTGCCCGGCCAGTAACGCGGCGACCCGCGCGTCCTTGGAATGGCGTTGTTTGTTGCCCCAGCCGTTGAAGTTGAAGTCCAGCGCGGTCAGGCCTCCTTCCTCGGTGGTGAGGAAGTTGGCGCCGATGTCGCGCATCCAGATGTCGTCCAGTTCGGTGACCAGGAACCGGGTGTTGTCGCTGCCACACAGTTCCTCGGCCAGTTCCCGCTCGTCTTCACGGCAGAGCACGGTCACCGGCTGGTAACGGGCGACGGCGCGGGCGATACGGCCGAGGGCCGCCTGCACATCGGCGGTGAAATCTTCCCAGATCGCCTCCTGCGCACCAAAGGCGATGAAGGCGTGGCGCTGACGTTCGCCCTCGTCGGGCATGAACCAGTCGTCGTCTCCTGCGGCAAAGGCCCGCAACGGCAGCAAACCGCTGCTGGCAATCAGGCCCAGGCTGCTGGCCACGGAAACCTGCCGGATGAACTGGCGGCGTGTCGGCATTTCGTTGTCTCTCACTTCGAGTTGGGGGTACGTGGGGCTAACCGCCGCTGGCGGTCTTGAACTTGGTCCAGGTGCGCATCCGTGCACGCATCGCCGACTGCGCGATGTCCTTGCCGGGAATCAGGCGCTGGAAGCCCGCTTCATCAGGATAGATATCCGGGTTGTCGCGCATCGCCGGATCGACCTGCGGTCGCGCCTTGGCGCTGGAGGTCGGGTAGCCGGTGAAGTTGCTGATGGCCGCCATGTTCTCCGGGCGCATGACGAAGTTGATGAAGGCGTAGGCGTATTCCGGGTGTTTGGCATCCACCGGGATCGCCATGTTGTCCATCCACACCGTGGTGCCCTCGCGCGGGATGCGGTACTGGAAACGCACCGGCTTGCCGGCGGCATCGGCGGCGCGCTGGGCCTGGGTCATGTCGCCGCTGTAGCCGAGGGACAGGCACAGGTTGCCGTTGACCAGGTCGGTGACCGGCTGCGACTGGAACTTGCGGATGTAGGGCCGCAGCTTCAGCAACAACTCGCTGGCCGCGGCCAGGTCTTCCGGTTTGGCACTGCGCGGCTCGCGGCCCAGGTAGTTGAGCACCACCGCCAGCACTTCGTCGGGCGAATCGATGATGGAAATCCCGCAGTCGGCGAACTTCGCCGCCAGCTCCGGCTTGAACAGCAGGTCGAGGCTGTTCACCGGCGCGTCGGCGAGGCGCTGGCGGACCATCTCCTCGTTGTAGGTCAGGCCGATGGTGCCCCAGGTGTACGGCACGGTGGCGCCCGCAGAGTGGGGATAGTGCTTGCGCAGTTGCTGCAGGCCCGGTTCGATATCTGCCAGCGCGGTGATCCGCGCAGCGTCCAGGGCCTGCAGGCTGCCGGCGCGCATCAGCCGTTCGGCCACGGTGTCGCCGGGGAAGATCAGGTCGTAACCACTGCCGGCGGTCATCAGCTTGGCCTCCAGCACCTCGCTGCCGTCCATCACGTCGTAGATCACCTTGATCCCGGTTTCGGCGGTGAAGCGCGACAGGGTGTCTTCGGCAAAGTAATCGGCCCAGTTGTACAGGCGCAGGGTCTTGCCCGGGTCGTCAGCCTGGGCAGTGCCAACCACCAGGCCCAGGAATGCGGCGCACAGCCAGTGACGATTCATCGCGCACCTCCCTGACCCCAGACGCTGTTCTGGCGGCCGTCCAGGCCCAGCAAGGAGCCGTACATTTCCGGGCGACGGTCGCGGAAGATGCCCCAGGTCAGCCGCTCGTCGCGCATGGCGGCGAGGTCGAGGGTCTGCACCCAGACACCGGAGGTCTGGCGATCGGCTTCGCTCAGCAGCTTGCCTTTGTGGTCGCTGATAAAGGATGAGCCATAGAAATCCATGTGCAGTTCCGGGTCGCCGGTCGCCACTTCACGCCCGACCCGGTTGGCCGCCACCACCGGCAGCAAGTTGGCCGCCGCGTGGCCGCGCATGGTCATCTGCCAGTGGTCACGGGAGTCCAGCGCTGCGGCGCCGGGCTCGGAACCGATCGCGGTGGGAAACAGCAGCACCTCGGCGCCCATCAGCGCCAGGCAACGCGCGGTTTCGGGGAACCACTGGTCCCAGCAGATGCCCACGCCGAGACGGCCGAAGGCGGTGTCCCACACGCGGAAGCCGGTATCGCCGGGGCTGAAATATTCCTTCTCCTGATAGCCGACGGCGTTGGGGATATGGGTCTTGCGGTAGACCCCCAGCAGGCGGCCATCGGCGTCGGCCACGCTCAGCGAGTTGAAGAAGGCGTTGCCGGCCTTCTCGAACCAGCTCAGCGGCAGCACCACCCCCAACTCGCGGGCCAGCGCGGCGAAGCGCTGGAGCACACGGCTGTCGCGGTACTCCTCGGCCAGGGCGAGGTGCTTGTGATCCTGCTCGATGCAGAAATACGGCGTGGCGAACAGCTCCTGCAACAGGATGACCTGCGCGCCTTGCGCGGCGGCTTCGCGGACCCGTTGCTCGGCGCGGTCGAGGTTGTCCTGGAGGTTCCAGGTGCAGTGCATCTGAGTGGTGGCGACCGTCAACAGGCTCATGGTTTCACCCCCGCTACCGGCCAGGCCGGCTGCTGCTGGGTAATGCAGTGCACCCCGCCGCCGCCGTGGGCCAGGTGGTTGATCTGCACCGGCACCACTTCGCGCCCCGGGAACGCGGCGGCCAGTACCTGGGCGGCTTCGCGGTCGGCGTCGATGCCGTAGGCCGGCATGATGATCGCGCCGTTGGCGATGTAGAAGTTGGTGTACGAGGCGCAGAACACTTCGGCGGACGGGTCCACTGCGGCGCTGGCTTCATACAGTTCGATCAGTTCGAACGAGCGGCCTTTGGCATCCCGCGCCAGCTCCAGGGCACGGCGGTTTTCCCGCACCACTTCGGCGTACACCGAATCCTGCTCGCGGGTCGCGTCTACCAGCAGCACGCCGGGGCGGGCAAAGGCGCAGACGCCATCGACATGACCGTCAGTCATGTCGCCAGTGACGTAGTCGGGATCGCCCGGCAGCCAGATGGTCTTGGTGATCCCCAGCAGGCGGCTGAAAACCTCTTCCATCTCCGCCTTGCTCACCCCCGGGTTGCGGTTGGGGTTGAGCAGCACCGACTCGGTGGTGATCAGGGTGCCTTCGCCATCGACATGAATGGCACCGCCTTCGTTGGCCAGCGGCGTGCCGAAACAGTCCAGGCCGAGCTGATTGAGCACGCGGCGGGCCAGGCTTTCGTCGAGGTCATGTGCCGACTTGCCGCCCCAGGCATTGAAGCGCCAACTGACCCCGGCCAGGCCATGTTTCGGGTGGCAGACGAAGCTTGGCCCGGAGTCTCGGCACCAACTGTCATTGACCGCATGTTCGATCAGTTCGACGTTGGGTCCGCAGAGATCGGCAGCGCTGGCCCGGCCACTCGGGTCAACCAGCAGCTTCACCGGTTCGAAGCGGGCAATGGCATTGGCGACCCGGGCGAAATCCGCCTGCACATCGGCCAGGGTCACACCCCAGATGCCTTCCCACAGCGCCTGGTTGTGCGGCCAGACCATCCAGGTCGCCGCATGAGGAGCCCATTCTGCGGGCATCGTCCAGCCGCTCGATCCAACGCCATTGCACAGCATGTTTTTCACCTTTCAGTTAAGTATTTTTTATGACTGAAATCCGCTGAGTGCGGAATGGGGTTCATGCTATGGCTTCAACTACGGCGCAACAAACGATAGATTTAGCGCACAACTGATTAGCCGAACTTATCGATAATGCTGAAACACTGGCCCCCATTGAACGCCCTGCGCGGCTTCGAAGCCGCAGCCCGCCTCGGCAGCTTCCACAAGGCTGCGGATGAACTGCACCTGACCCAGTCGGCGATCAGCCAGCAGATCCGCAGCCTGGAAACCTTCCTCGAACAACCGCTGTTCTTTCGCACCGGCCGCAGTGTCAGCCTGACCGATGCCGGCCACGACCTGCTCAGCACCACCCAGGCGCTGCTGCAGGACCTGTCGGTGGGTATCCGCCGCCTGGAGCAGTACCGCAAACCCAACCAACTGGTGGTCAACACCACGCCGGCCTTCGCTCGCCACTGGCTGCTACCGCGTCTGGGTGACTTCCATCGCCAGCACCCGGAGGTGGATCTGTGGCTGTTCACCACCTTCGAAGCGCCGGACATGGCCACCCAGACCATCGACCTGAGCCTGCGCGATGACCTCGAACCGCAGGTGGAATGCAGCTATCAGCCGCTGTTCGACGACCGGCTGTATCCGGCCTGCCACCCCGACCTGATCGACCAGCCGCCTGCGCAGCGCACCACCCTGCATGGCGAGCGCAACATGGACTGGAGCCGCTGGCAGGTATTGGGTGGCGAGGATGTCGGCCAACGCGGCAACGGCCTGAACTTCTCCGATCCGGGGCTACTGCTGGATGCCGCCTGCGAGGGTCACGGGATCGCCCTGGTCAGCCAGTTGCTGGCGGCGCGGGCGCGGGAAAAAGGCTTGCTGCAGCCGCTGAGCGAACGCAGCGTGGCCGGGGCGACATGGGCGTGCCTGATTCATCAGGACAGCGAAAAAAGCGCGATGACCCGGGCGTTCAGCCAGTGGTTGCGGGAGGCGTTGGCGGCGACCGTTGCGCCATAAATCTGGGCCGCTTCAGCCCTGGCTCATCGGCACCGCGATCAACAGGATCGCCGTGCCGTGCGCCGCGATGGCCGCGAGGATGCCGTAGCGCATCCGCAGCAGTGCGCAGACCAGGCCCTCGATCAAGGTGAACGCCAGAATTGGCCAGCCCACTTGCGTGACGCTCAGGGCCAGAAACGCGTGGCAGGCGGCGAAAGCGACGGCGCTGCCGAGGGCAGCGCGCAGGGCGCTGGTGTGCTGTTCCAGGTGACCTTGCAGCATCCCGCGACACAGCACTTCTTCCAGTGCGTTGCCGCCGTACGCCAGCATCAGCAAGCCGCCGAACCAGAGGCCGCCGGCTTCGAATCCATTGCCCTGATACAGCCGCAACGGCAGGCCGATGACGAGACCGGCCAACAGGCCGAGGAACAGCCCAAGGCCAGCATTTCCCCTGCGCCAGACCAACAGCGCCCACAACTCCGGCGCCACCCGTGCCAGCAGAGCGACCAGCGCCAGTGACAGCAGGCCCAGCGCGGCCAGCACCAGCGGGTTGGCGATGAAGCCAATCTGGACCTGATCCGACAGCGACCACAGGCCCTGGGGCGTCATCGCGTCGCGAAGCAGCACGAAGGTCAGCAGCAGGACAAGAATACGCATGCCCGCCTGGTGCTTTGGTGTGAGCCAGAACCACAGGGCGCAGAGCAGGAAACCGGGTGTGAGGTAGAGCAGGTAGGCGCTTAGGCGGGAAAGTCCTTCTTCGAGCATTGCGCGGGGTCCGTGGGCGGCGGTGGGGTGGGCAGTTTAGATGAGGTTTGTGGGAGTTAGGGAAGGTGTTTGGGTCGAAGAGATATTGGGCAAAGGCCATGAGTGCCTGTCACCAAGTGTCAGCCGACTGATCTCTAGGTGTACGGTCCCGGAATGAGACCGAACGCCGCTTGCGCGGGGCATCGCTGGCTTGCCAGCGATTCGCCGTATAAACCCTCACCCCGACTCAAATCACCACCTTCGCCACCTGCTCCTGCAACTGCCGCGACAGCTTGGCAGCCAGGAGAGGTTTTCCTACCCGTGGAAGACATTTTTCCTTGGGTCGATATTGAGCGTCACGCCAGCCACGGATTGGCCCGCAAATGCGCCGCCTCGAAGTCCCGGATCTGCGCCGTCCGCTGCAAGGTGCTGCCGATCGCATCCAGTCCCAGCACCAGCGACTCCTTGCGCAGCCGGTCGATCTCGAAACCGATGGTCTGCCCGTTGCGCAGGCGAATCTCCTGCTCCGGCAGATCAATGCAGATTTCAGCCTCCCCCGCCGCTCCCACCATCGCGCCGATCTCCTGCACCTGCGCTTCCGGCAACTGGATCAGCAACACACCATTGCGCTGGCAGTTGTCGAAAAAGATCCCGGCGAAACTGCTGCCGATCAGGGCTCGTATCCCGAGCTGCTTGAGCCCCCACACAGCGTGTTCACGACTCGAACCGCAGCCGAAATTCGGCCCCACCACCAGAAACCGTGACCACTGCCAGGGTGCCTGATTCAGCACGAATGCCGGGTCGGGCTGACCATCAGGGAGGAAGCGCAGGTCGAAGAACACACCACGGTCCAGCCCGGCGCGGTCGATCCCCTTGAGGAACTGCTTGGGCATGATCACATCGGTGTCGACGTTGGCGGCGAGCAAGGGCGCGGCCGTGCCGCAGACGCTATCGAAAGGTTGCATGTCAGGCCTCCAGGGCGAAGTGGCGAACGTCGGTCAGATAGCCGCTGACCGCAGCGGCGGCGACCATGGCCGGGCTCATCAGGTGCGTGCGCGCTCCGGCGCCCTGGCGGCCCTCGAAATTGCGGTTGGTACTTGAGGCACAACGGTCGCCGGCGGCCAGTACGTCGTCATTCATCGCCAGGCACATGGAGCAGCCGGACTGCCGCCACTCGAAGCCGGCCTCGCGGAACACCTGCGCCAAACCCTCGGCTTCCGCCTGGGCACGGACCAGGGTCGAGCCGGGCACGATCATCGCCCGCACCGTGGCCGCGACCTTGCGCCCGCGTACCACCCGCGCAACGTCGCGCAGGTCTTCGATGCGTGCATTGGTGCAGGAACCGATGAAGGCGTGGCTGATCGCAATTTCATTCAACCGCGTCCCCGCCTCCAGCCCCATGTAGCGCAGTGCCCGTTGCAGGTCCTGGCGGCGAATAAGGTCGCTCTCCAGGGTTGGGTCAGGTACTCGCTCGCCGATGGGCGCGGCCTGGTCCGGGCTGGTGCCCCAGGTGACCATCGGTTCCAGTGCCGCGGCATCCACTTCGACCTCGCGGTCGAACACCGCGCCGGGGTCGCTGTACAGCTCGCGCCAGCGCGCCACGGCCCGCTCCCACAGGGCGCCGCGCGGGGCCCGGGGCTTGTCCTTGAGGTAGGCGAACACTTTGTCGTCCGGCGCCATGAAGGCTCCTCGCGCCCCCGCTTCCACCGCCATGTTGCAGATGGTCATGCGTGCTTCAACGCTCAGGGCATCAATGGCCGGCCCGGCGAATTCGATGGCGTAACCAGTGGCCCCGGCGGCGCCGATGCGACGGATCAGGGCCATGATGATGTCCTTGGACGTCACCCCCAGCCCCAGCACGCCGCGCACGGTGACGCGCAGGGTTTTCAGGCGCTTGTAGACCAGGGTCTGGGTCGCCAGCAGGTGTTCGATTTCCGACGTGCCGATGCCGAAGCCAAACGCCCCCAGTGCACCATAGGTGGTGGTGTGGCTGTCGCCGGCCGCGACCACCATGCCCGGCAGGATGAAGCCTTGCTCCGGCGCTACCACATGCTCGATGCCCTGGCGCTTGTCCAGCACATCGAACAGCTCGATACCGAAGTCCCGGCAGTTTTCCGCGAAATATGAAACCTGCCGCGCCCCACCGGCATCCGCCATCGCCGCGCTGCGCTGCGGTGTTGTCGGGTTGACGTGGTCGACCACACACAGCGTCGCCGAAGGTCGCCACACCGAGCGGCCCGCCTCGCGCAAACCGCTGAACGCTTGCGGGCTGGTGTACTCGTTGGCCACCTGGCGGTCGATGTACAGCAGCACATGGCCGTGGTCGTCGAGGGGGCAGACGGTGTGGGAATCGATGTGCTTGTCGTAGAGGGTTCTCGGGCGGTTCATGGCAGCTCTCGCGAGTGATTGTTATGCGTGTCCGCAAACACGGTGCGCGGCCCCGGGTGAAGGGCCGGCCTGCCAGGAAGCATCATTCAATGCGAATAGAGCATCAATGCAACGAATGGAATATCAAGATTCACGAAACGTGCTGAATCAGGTTCTGCGTTTAACGAAAAAACTGACTCGGTGTACGCCCGAAGTGCTTCCTGAACATCGCTGCGAACGCGCTCGGGCTGTCATAGCCCAGCTCACCTGCGACATCGATGATCTTCTCGCCCACCGCAATCCGCTCCAGTGCCAGCAGCAACCGCGCCTGCTGGCGCCACTGGCCGAAGGTCATGCCGGTTTCCTTGCGAAACAGGCGCTGGATGGTTTTCTCGTCGAGGCTCAGGTGCGCGCTCCAGTCCGCCAGGGTAGAACTGTCACCGGGGTTGTGCTGCAGCGCCGCGCAGACCGTGCACAACCGCGGATCGCTGGGTTGCGGCAGGTTCAGTGGCAAGGTCGGAAGTATCTCCAGTTCGTCGAGAATCAGGCGCATCACCCGCGCCTCGCGGGAGTCCGGCGCGTGCGGGTGACGCATGGCCACCGAGACTTTGATCAATTCACTGAGCAAGGGAGAAACGCTCACCGCGCAGGTTTGCGCGGGGAGGTCGAATTGCCCGTCAGGCTGGACGAACACGCTGCGCATCTTCACTGCGCCGACGCAGCGGATCGAGTGCACTTGCCCCTTGGGCATCCAGATGCCGCGGCTTGGCGGCACGGTCCACTGGCTGTGTGCCGAACGCACCACCATCACGCCCTCGATGGCGTAGATCAGTTGATGCTTTTCATGGGCGTGCGGCGGGATCTGCCAGTTTTCCGGGTAGTCGGTGGCGCTGCTGCTGAGCGTCCAGTCGGCCTGGTCGATGGCGCGGAGAAATTCATCCAGTGGTCTGATCATCATGCCCTTTTCTCGACAGTCGTCTCCCGAATCGCGTGAGACAGGCATTCACCCGGCGCCTAGCATAGCCCTCGCGTCACTCGATCCTGAACCCCCGTGAGCGCATTTTTTCGCTGGCCGCAGTGCCGGCAGCGAATGCGCCGCGCCTTGCCCCGGAAGGTCCAGCATGTCCACCAGTACCACCGCGTCATCCTTCTCCACCGCATCGGTCGCGAGCCAGGCCAGCCCCTTGGTCATGCGCGTGATCGGCGCCTGCGCCCTCGCCCACCTGATCAATGACTTGATCCAGGCGGTGCTGCCGTCGATCTACCCGATCCTCAAGGCCAACTACGGCCTGAGCTTCACCCAGATCGGCCTGATCACCCTGACCTTCCAGCTCACTGCCTCGCTACTGCAACCCTGGGTCGGTTACCACACCGACCGTCATCCCAAGCCCTGGCTGCTGCCGACGGGGTCGATCTGCACGCTGATCGGCATCCTGTTGCTGGCCTTCGTCGGCAGTTTCGAGTCGATCCTGCTCGCCTCGGCGCTGGTCGGCATCGGCTCGTCGACCTTCCACCCGGAGGCCTCGCGTATCGCCCGGCTGGCCTCGGGCGGCCGCTACGGCCTGGCGCAATCGACCTTTCAGGTCGGCGGCAATGCCGGCAGCGCCTTCGGCCCGTTGCTGGCAGCGGCGATCATCATTCCTTATGGCCAGGGCCACACTGCCTGGTTCGCTTTGTTCGCGCTGTTCGCCATCGGCGTGCTCTACGGTCTGAGCCGCTGGTACCGCGAGCACCTGACGCTGTTCAAGCTCAAGGCTGGCAGCCAGGCCACCCACGGTCTGTCGAAAGGCCGGGTGACCTTCGCCCTGGTGGTGCTGGCACTGCTGGTGTTCTCCAAATACTTCTACATGACCAGCTTCACCAGCTACTTCACCTTCTACCTGATCGAGAAATTCGACCTGTCGGTGGCCAGTTCGCAGCTCTACCTGTTCCTGTTCCTCGGCGCGGTTGCGGCAGGCACCTTCTTCGGCGGGCCGATCGGTGACCGCATCGGCCGCAAGGCGGTGATCTGGTTCTCGATCCTTGGCGCCGCACCGTTCACCCTGGCGCTGCCCTACGTGGACCTGTTCTGGACCAGCGTGCTGAGCGTGGTGATCGGCTTCATCATGGCCTCGGCGTTCTCGGCCATCGTGGTGTATGCGCAGGAACTGGTGCCGGGCAATGTGGGGATGATTGCGGGGATTTTCTTCGGCCTGATGTTCGGCTTCGGCGGGATTGGCGCGGCGCTGCTCGGGTATCTGGCGGATATCCACGGCATCAATGAGGTGTACACCTTGTGCTCGTACCTGCCGTTGCTGGGGATCCTGACGATTCTGTTGCCGTCGACCAAAGGCGTGTGAAGCTTCCGGGCCTTATCGCTGCAGTTCTGCTGCGATAAGGCCCGAAAACGTCAGTTCAAAGAATCTCTCGATCCTTGGTTTCCGGCAGGAAGAAGGTGCCGAGGATCGCCGTCATCACCGCAATGACGATCGGGTACCACAGCCCGTAGTAGATATCACCGGTCGCCGCAACCATGGCGAAGGCCACGGTCGGCAGGAAACCGCCGAACCAGCCGTTGCCGATGTGGTACGGCAGTGACATCGAGGTGTAGCGGATCCGCGCCGGGAACAGCTCCACCAGCCACGCGGCGATCGGCCCGTAGACCATGGTCACGTACAGCACCAGGATGGTTAGCAGCAACAGCACCATCGGGTAGTTGGTCTTGGCCGGGTCGGCTTTTTCCGGGTAGCCGGCGTCTTTCAGCGCTGTGCCAAGGGTCGCGGTGAAGGCGTCGTTGTTGGTCTTGAAGTCCGCCGCCGGCATACCAGTGCCTTCGAAGCTGGAGATCACCTTGTCGCCAATGCGAATCTGCGCCACCGAGCCCGCCGCGGCTTTCTCGTTCACGTAGGGGATGGCTTTTTTCGCCAGCACGGTCTTGGCCAGGTCGCAGGAACTGGTGAAACGCGCCTTGCCCACCGGGTCGAACTGGAACGAACACTGCGCGGGATCGGCGATCACCGTGACCGGGTTCTGCGCCTGGGCGCGGTAGATGTCGGGGTTACCGAACTCGGTCAGGCCCTTGAAGATCGGGAAGTAGGTCAGCGCCGCGAGGATGCAGCCAGCCATGATGATTTTCTTGCGACCGATGCGGTCCGACAGGCTGCCGAACAGGATGAAAAACGGCGTGCCGATCAGCAGCGAGCCGGCGATCAGCAGGTTGGCGGTCTGCGGGTCGATCTTGAGCATCTGCAGCAGGAAGAACAGCGCATAGAACTGCCCGGTGTACCAGACCACCGCCTGCCCCGCCGTACCGCCGAGCAGCGACATGATCACCACTTTGAGGTTGTCCCAACGGGCGAAGGATTCGGTCAGCGGCGCCTTGGACGCCCTGCCTTCGGCCTTCATCTTGTTGAACACCGGTGACTCGTGAAGCTGCATGCGGATGTACACCGAGACGATCAGCAGCAGGATCGACAGCAGGAACGGAATCCGCCAGCCCCAGTCCTCGAAGGCCTCGGTACCGAGGATAGTGCGGCAGGCGAGGATCACCAGCAGCGAGAGAAACAGGCCGAGGGTCGCGGTGGTCTGAATCCACGAGGTGAAGAAACCGCGTTTGCCGGGGGGTGCGTGCTCCGCCACGTAGGTCGCCGCCCCACCGTACTCGCCACCCAGCGCCAGACCCTGCAACAGGCGCAGGGTGATCAGGATGATCGGCGCCGCCACGCCGATGGTGGAATAGCTGGGCAACAGTCCCACCACGGCGGTGGAGACACCCATGATGACGATGGTGATGAGGAAGGTGTGTTTGCGCCCGATCATGTCGCCCAGGCGGCCGAAGAAGATCGCGCCGAACGGTCGCACGGCAAAGCCGGCGGCGAACGCCATCAGGGCGAAGATGAAGGAGGTGGTTTCATTGACGCCGGCGAAGAAGTGCTTGGCGATGATCGCCGCGAGGGAGCCATAGAGATAAAAGTCGTACCACTCGAACACCGTACCGAGGGACGAGGCGAAGATCACCTTGCGTTCCTCTTTGGTTATACCGCGCCTGGGTTCGCTGCCAGGGGTCGTACTGTCGACTGCCGCCATGATGTTCTCCGTCTTGTTCTGGTAGGCCGGAGCTTCCCGCGATCCATTCGCACGCACTCTGGCCAAGAGAGGCTTATGACTTCGGATCACGGACTGCGCCGGGCCTTTGGAACAGGCGGCGGCCTCGCTTTTTTGCACGCACGCTTGAAGCATAATCAGCCTTGGCGAGATATCCAGTCGCCATCACCGATGAGAGCATGGGAGTTGCGTCTGGGGCTGGGGCTCCCATGGGGTTCCGCGCCAGGCGCTGAAATTGAGTTCCGCTCAACACCCGGTGGGAGCTGGCTTGCCAGCGATAGGCATGGGGATCTACACATCTTTCGGTCATGTGATGGCTGGAAGGCGCCTGTCAAAAGACCGAGTAGTGGCCACCAGGCGCATGCCGGAAGTTCTCTATCGCTCTCAAGACCGAGCGCCGTCCGCGCATCGCGAGCAAGCTCGCTCCTACATTTGTTACAACGCGTCTATGTCTGTCAGGCCATGGCACGTTGCAAACCCATGTAGGAGCGAGCTTGCTCGCGATGCGCGGGCGGCGCTCAATCTTGAGAGCGCTGAAAAACTATCGGCTAGCACTTGGTGGCCATGACCAGATCCTCTGACAGGCAACTCGTGGCCGTCACACAATTCCGAGATGTGCAGATACCCATGCAGCGATAGGGCCAGACCTGCTCCGGCTGGCATCATCTCCGGTTTTCAGCCCGCCAACTGACGAAACAGTGCCGCCGCGACAACCCCGGCAGCAATTGCCGGCAGCGGCTTCTTCACCAGCAGCATCACCAAGGCCGTGCTCGCCAGCGCCACCCGCGCGCCGTTGTCGCCACTCACCGCCAGCGGCGTCAGCACCGCCACCAGCACCGAACCGGACATCGCGCCGATAAACTGCTGCACGCGGTGGCTGATGGGCACAAAGGACATCACGAACACCCCGCCCCAGCGTGTCGCCAGGGTCACCAGCGCCATGACCAAAATGATCAACAGCGGTCCGTTGCCGCTGGTTTCAATGTTCATGTTTCTTCTCCATCCACAACGCCCCGACGATCCCGCCAGCCAGCGCGCCGACTACCACATGACTGTTTTCCGGCAGATACCAATAAGCCAACAGCGCGGAACCAGCAGCGATGGCCCAGATCAGCAGCATGCGCAGGTTCTTCTGCCCGCCCACCACCATCGCCAGCAGGAAGCAGCCCATGACCATGTCCAGGCCCCAGCTCACCGGGTCGCTCACCAGATTGCCGAAATACAGGCCCAGCCAGGTGCCGAGGATCCAGGTGCTCCACAACGCGAGCCCGCCGCCCAGCAGAATGCCCAGCCCCGACTTGCCGGCGGACAGCGCCTGCATCGACATCGCCCAGTTGGCGTCCGACACCACCAGCATCACCCCGTAGCGCCGCGCACGCGGCAGTTCGCGCAGCCACGGATACAGCGTGGCGCCCATTAGCAGGTGGCGGGCATTGATGGCGAACACGGTGACGATCAACGGCACCAGCGGCACCTGATCGCCCCACAAATCCAGCGCGGCGAATTGCGACGCGCCGGCAAACACCAGGGTGCTCATCCACATGATCGAAACACCATCCAGCCCTGTCTGCGCCGCAGCCAGGCCAAAGGCCAGACCGAACACGACGACGAACATGGAAATAGGCAGCAGTTGTTTAAACCCGCCCCAGACTTCATTGAACCCCAGCTCCGTGGAACCCTTGGCAACCGACAACACAACTACCTCCTCTGGCGATCTCTTGGATGGAACGCTACGTTCAAGCGTGTACGGACGCCGCCACTATCCCTCAGACACACTTTCGCGAAAAGCGCATATTATTTGCCGCAGCTATTTGTTAATCGAATACGGGAGGCGGCTTTCCATGCAGGACCTGCAGATCGACTGGCTCAAGTGCTTCGTCGCGGTGGTGGATACCGGCTCGCTGTCCAATGCCGCGCCCGAAGTGCACCGCTCGCAGTCGGCGGTGAGCATGCAGTTGAAGAAGCTCGAAGCCGCAGTGGGCCGGCAACTCCTGGTGCGCGATTCACGCCAGCAGCAACTGACGCCCGACGGCCAGGTGCTGCTGGGCTATGCCCGGCGCATCCTTGACCTGCACAGCGATGCCCAACACGCCTTCAGCGGCAACGAACTGACCGGCCGGATCCGCCTTGGCGTGCCCGACGACTACGCGGCCAGGTACCTGACCCCGGTGCTCAAACGCTTCGCCCTGCGCTATGGCGCGGTGGATATCGAGCTGGACTGCGAACAGTCCACCGCGCTGATTCCCCGGGTGGAGAGCGGTGAGCTTGACCTCGCGCTGATCTCCCGCGATCACCCAAGGCGCGGCACCTTACTGTTTCATGAACCATTGGTGTGGGTCGGCTCGCCGCAATTCGACGTCTGGCGCCGTGACCCGTTGCCCATCGCCACCTACGAGAGCACCAACCTGGCGCGGCGCTGCGCCATTCACTCCCTGGCATTGCAGGGCCGTGATTACCGGGTGGTCTATAACAGCTCCAACCTCGCCGGGCAGATTGCTGCTGTGGAAAGCGGCCTGGCGGTCGCCGTGCTGACCCGCTGCAGCGCGCCGGAGCACCTGGAAATCCTCGGCGCGGAACACAACCTGGGACCGCTGGAGCCGATGGAAGTGGCGGTGTACCGCAGCCGTAACTCGCAGGGATCGCAGCCGGTAGACAGTCTTTATGGGTTGCTGATCAAGACGTTGAGGGCGACGGTGATTTCCTGACGCTGGTCGCTCAGCCGCCACGAGCCTGCGCCAGCGCCATCATTTCCAGCAACCCTTCCGGATAAACCGTCGCCCGAGTCGTGCGCAACTCTTGCTCGGACCACCAATGATGCTCCGCCATCACCCGCGTCTCATGCTCGGTCCAGCCCGCACGGGACAACTGCTGCGAAGACGCCCGCACGACAAAATACTGCTCCACCGAAATCACGTCCTCGCCACTGGGCAGGCGCATGACGAACCGCCGATCACCCACCGGCTCGCCAACCTCGTCGACGTCGATACCGGTTTCCTCGAACAATTCACGGATCGCCGCCTGCCGGAAGCTCTCATCCTGCTCCAGACCGCCCCCGGGCGTAGCCCAGTGGTCCTTGCCGGCCAGAGCATCATCCGTATGCACGAACCTGAACAGCAGCACTTCCTGACCGGGGCTGATCACCAGCAACCGGGCCGACTTTCTTTCACGCATGACGGAATCTTCCTGAATCGTTATTAGAAAAACTGATTTCGCATTCGCGCTATTCATCATGGCTAATGTCGGCCAGTGGTAGAAATACCGACCTGCCCTGCCTTATCAAGCGTTGCCCTGGAGAACCGAATCGATGCTGTGCGTTATCCCTCAGGTGGCCCCCGACGTCACCCGCCTCGCCCCTGGTTTCCGCGCCCTGAGCATCACCGTCGAGGCCGCACCGCTCATCAACCCCAGCGCCGCCGACGCCGCCATGCAGCGCGCCGAGCAGGTACTGGCCGGCAACGGCCCGGCCTGGGCCGACGCCCACCTCACCGCCTGGGCTGAGGTGTTCCGTGGTTTCGGCGCCAAGCCGCAACGCACGCCCTGCTCCGCCGAGGCGCTACGCAAGCGCTTTCAGCGGGACGGCAAACTGCCGAGCATCGACCCGCTTGTCAATCTGTACAACGCCATCAGCCTGGAATACGCCATTCCCGTCGGCGGCGAAAACCTCGCCGCCTACAACGGTACGCCGCAGTTAGTGATCGCCGATGGCAGCGAGTCGTTCGACACGGTGAAGGACGGCCAGCCGTTCAACGAAGCCCCGGAGCCCGGCGAAGTGGTCTGGCGCGATGACAGCGGTGTCACCTGCCGCCGCTGGAACTGGCGTCAGGGTGTGCGCACGCGCCTGGATGAACAGGCCCGGCACATGTGGTTCATCCTCGAAAGCCTGCCGCAAATGCCACTC
This sequence comes from Pseudomonas huaxiensis, assembly GCF_003231275.1. Lineage (GTDB taxonomy): Bacteria > Pseudomonadota > Gammaproteobacteria > Pseudomonadales > Pseudomonadaceae > Aquipseudomonas > Aquipseudomonas huaxiensis. The sequence goes on along the minus strand of NZ_QKVL01000008.1, from coordinate 88,335 downwards.
GACGCCCTGCACGAAGCGGGCGAGCGGCTGGAGGAAGGGCTGCGTTCGATGATGCCGGGCGTGGTGATCGAGCGGGTGATGGTCTGAGCGAAGGACTCAACGGCCCTTGGTGTGCGCGTCGAAATCCTCGAGCACCTTGAAATGCTGGCGAACCCACCGCTGGATACCCCAGCGCACCAAAAGCAGCCGCACAAGCGATTGGCAATCCAACCGCATGGCAAATTGCCAGCAATGCTTATCTTGGGCAACTACCCCGGCAGCTCTAAGGCTTGCAGCGAACCAGCGCCAGATAGATCCCCGAAGGCTCTTTCCCCGGATCGATAAAGTTCGCCGTCGCGGTGTCGCACACAAGTACCGGCGCCATCGCCAGCTCAAGACGTGGAGCACCGCCGTACCAGGGATCTTCGTCGTCCAGCGCTGCCGCGAATGCGGTCAACATGTCTTCGCGAGAATGAAATTCCGGGTGGTAGACATAAGCGCCCGACTGGCCGTCATAGAAGCGCGAAAACACCAGCATGACGATGCCCCAGCGCTCAACGCTGTCATTGCAGGCAATGCGCGGGATAGTCTTGGCGAGGTCGCGGCGAATCTCCAGAACCTTGGTAAAAGCGTTCTTGTTGTTGTGGACCACCTTGAATTCGATGGAAACCGATGGCTCCTCCTCGCGCAGGTCCTGAACCCACAAATCCACCTTGTAGCGTTCCGCAGCGATCAGCCAACGAGGCACATTGCTCCATTCACCCAGCCGCTCGCCCAGCCCGAACCGCTCGCGATTGATATCAAGCAATGCCGCAGACTCCAGACTGACCCAGAGTTCGGGAGCTACAGTGACAGCCAGCGAAGACAACATCCGCCGCCGCTCATCCTGTTGGAAATGGGTGATCAGGTAATCGAAAAACGCGGGAACGAATGGCATCGGCCAACTCCTGTACGGCAAATATCAAACCGCCACTATAGGGCCTCTTCCGAAAAAAATGCAGGCCAGAAAACACGGCACTGAAGACACCAGACCCAAGGATGATCCATGGCCATCACTCACGCTTCCCACACGCAAAAACGCCTGGCTGTCCTGATCGACGCCGACAACGCCGCAGCGAGCATCGTCCAGGGGCTGTTCGAGGAAATCGCCAAATATGGCATTGCCAACGTCAAGCGCATTTATGGCGACTGGACCGGCCCGCAACTGGGCGGCTGGAAAAAGGTGCTGCTCGATCATTCCATCCAGCCTATCCAGCAGTTCGCCTACACCAAGGGCAAGAACGCCACTGACAGTTCGCTGATCATCGATGCCATGGACCTGCTGTACACCCGGCGTTTCGACGGTTTCTGCCTGGTGTCGAGCGACAGCGACTTCACCCGGCTCGCCTCGCGATTGCGTGAGGAGGGCCTGACGGTCTATGGCTTCGGCGAGGAAAAAACACCAAAGCCGTTCGTGGTGGCTTGCGACAAGTTCATCTACACCGAGCTGCTGCATGACAGCGTTCTCGCTGCCACGGGCAACGGCCGGCCCGAGCCGGAACCGCTTGCCACGGTGGAATCGCCGAAAAACGGCGATAAGCCCACCACCAGCAAGCCACCCAAGGCGCCAGTGGGCTTTATCGCCAAAGTGCTGGATGACATTGCCGACGAAGATGGCTGGATACAGTTGGGCGCGCTGGGCACCAATATCAGCAAGCTGCGACCCGCTTTCGACCCGCGCACCCACGGCTACAAGAAGCTCAGCGATCTGATCAGGGCGTACCCCGAGAGCTTCGAGCTGCAAACCCGGACGACCGCGACAACGGGTGGTTCGGTCATCTATGCCCGGCATCGGCAGCCAGACAAAGGCTGAACATCGATTACCGGGCCTCGGGCACGAAGTGACTCATGAATGACAGGCTTTCGATCGCGTTCATATAACCCGCGAAACGCCTGTCGCCGTTATTGAACGCGCTGGCAACGGCAACAGCGCACTCATGGTTTTCCCATTCGGCGATGTCGACGAACATGCGGCCCTGATCCATCGGACAATAACCGCGGTAGGCGATCAGGCCCGGAAAACTCTTCAAGGCTTCGCGCAGGCTATCGCGCAAGTCAGGCATCTGCCCGACGAATTGCGGTTTGACGGTGAAAATGGCGAGCTCGAGAACATGGGTATCGTGAGACATGGATCAGTGCTTCCCTTGGTTTGAGGAAGCCCCAGTATCCGCGGGTCATACTGACAGCGTGCTGTCAGTACGCCAGGCACCGGATTGGTGACGCATATAGGTGCGCAGAGCGATCTGCGGGCTGTCCCGCCAGGGCTCTTCGCTGGTGGTGATGGAAGCGATACGATCGACACGAAAATCACGGTAGGCGGTGCGGGTGTTGCACCAACTGCCCACCGTCCATTTGCCTCCCCAGTAGAACAGGCCGATAGGCTGAATCGACCGTCGCGACACCGCGCCGTCAAGGCTGGTGTAGGAAATGCACAGCACCCGCTTGTGCTCGATGGCCTGGCGCAGCGTGCTCAGATGACCGCGGGTAATGGCACTGGTGGTACCCAGTGCGCGAACGGGGCTCTTTTGCGGGTCGATGGACTGCTGCGGGGAACTGGCCGACACCTTGCTCAACAGCGTCCGCGCAGCGCCGGCCAGCTCGTTGTCGGCGCTGCCGGCGAGCATCTCCATGCCCAGCATCAGCGCGTCGGCCTCGATGCGGCTCAAACGTAATGGCGGCATCTCGAAGCCGGCGTCCAGGGCATACCCGACGCCGGTGGTACCGTAGACCGGCACACCGCTCAGGGACAGGTCGTCGATGTAGCGGTAGACCGAGCGGACCGATACACCGATGCGCTCGGCCAGTCGTTCGGCAGTAATGGGCTGGTGAACACGAATGAGATTGACCAGTTGGAACAGGCGATCGGCCTTGTGCATGGCGTTACCCTCCAGTTCGGGGCCGTTGCGCGCCCCCGCCTACGATTTTCTTGCCACCCTGCGCCGCCACCTCCTGCGCCTGGCCGTCGCGCTGTTTGCCCTGTCGCGCCTGACCCACCAGCCGTGGAATCAGGTCACCTTCCGGCAGGTTGCGCCAGAAGCGCCCGGGCAGGTGCTGGCGCAATGCATCAGGGTTGACCCGGGCCGGGTTGAAGGTGTGTCGGTAGTAGGTCCGCCACAGCTCGGCGTCAGGGTCTTCGGCATGCTGCGCCCACTGGCGCCAGTCTTCGGGACAGTGGCGGCGATAGTCCAGCGCCTCGCCATCGAAGCGGATGCCGTCCCGCGGTGTCGCAATCAGCCAGCGCTGACGACCCAGACGGTCGGCGAAGTGGCCGCTGGCGCTTTCGAGGATGTCGTGGGCCGGCTCGTGCCAGGCCACCAGATCCAGTTGCAGGTGCTCGGCCAGGGTTTCGGGAAGCGGCACGAACCTAACGAACGCATGCAGATGATGGGCCTCGCGAGTGACCTGCTTGATCCGTCGTTGCAGCTCGCTGCCCAGTCGATCGCCGGCCAGCATCGCGGTGCGATCACCATGGGCCACGCGCCAGAGCACCTCGTACAACAGGCTCCAGCGTTGCTCGCCCTGGTAGCGGGCCGCCAGTTGCAGGTGCCCCAGCAGCTCCGCCGGCACCCGCGCCCGGAACGGTCCGGCCCCGGCGGGCAGCGCCTCGGGAGTGGCCAGCAGGTCCTGCATCGGGCCTTGGCTCCAGGTCACCTCGGCAGGATCGATGCCATGGCCAAGCAGATTACGCGCCTGCTCGCGCCAGGTGTCGAAATGGTCGTCGCAATCCAGCGCGATCATCCCCACAGCCCCATCTGCACCGGCGCCTGCGGCTCGCGCAAACGCGCCCGCAGCAGGCCGCTGCGCATCTCTGCCACGGCTGGGCGATAGTCGCTGGTGACGATAAAGGGCCGGGCCTTGTCGAGCACGCATCGTAACTGGATCAGATCGTCGTAGCGCACCCGCCGCTCGCGTCGCAGCGCCACCAACCGCTGCACGCTACGCAGGCCGATCCCGGGAATGCGCGCCAGCAGCGCCGGCTCGGCGCGGTTGATGTCCACCGGAAACACCTCGCGGTTGGACAGCGCCCAGGCCAGCTTGGGATCGATGTCCAGGGCCAGGTTGCTCGACTCGCTGAGCAACTCGCCGGCCTTGTAGCCGTAGCCACGCATAAGGAAATCGGCCTGGTACAGACGGTGCTCGCGCAGCAGTGGCGGCGCGGCCAGGGGCACGCTGTCGGGGCTGTCGGGGATCGGGCTGAACGCCGAGTAATAGACGCGCCGCAGGCCATAGCCCTGATACAGCGACTCGGCGTTGCTCAGAATGGTGCGGTCGTCCGAGGCGTCGGCGCCGACGATCATCTGGGTACTCTGTCCCCCCGGCGTGAAGCGCGGCGCCCTCGCCTCACCCGCCACCGCCAGTTGCCCCTGGTGAATGGTACCCATGGCCTGGCGAATGGTGGCGATCTGTTTTTCCGGTGCCAGGCGCTTGAGGCTGGCGTCGCTGGGCAGCTCGATATTGACGCTGAGCCGGTCAGCCAGGCGCCCGGCTTCCTCGATCAACAGCGGGTCGGCATCGGGGATGGTCTTGAGGTGGATATAGCCGCGAAAGTTGTGCTCTTCCCGCAGCAGCCGCGCCACCCGTACCAGTTGCTCCATGGTGTAGTCCGCCGAGCGGATGATCCCGGAACTGAGAAAAAGCCCGCTGACGCAGTTGCGCCGGTAGAAATCCAGGGTCAGGCGCACCACCTCCTCGGGCGTGAAACGCGCCCGCGGCACATTGCTGGAGCGGCGGTTGATGCAGTATTGGCAGTCGTAGAGACAGAAGTTGGTCAACAGCACCTTGAGCAGCGATACGCAGCGCCCGTCCGGCGTGTAGCTGTGGCAGATGCCCATGCCGTCGGTGGCGCCGATCCCGTCGCGGCCCTTCGAACTGCGCTTGGGCGCACCGCTGCTGGCACAGGAGGCGTCGTACTTGGCGGCGTCGGCGAGGATGCCGAGCTTGGCGATGAGTTGCATGGGCCCGCTCTCGAAACACTGAATATCCATACAGTATTTCGAGGCCGACCGAGATGCAAGCCTCACCTGACGATTCAGCGGTTTTGGGTATCGATATACCTGATTTTGGTGATATTCAAACGCCACTACCGCGTGCCAGACTGACCTCGTTCAATCAGGCCATGGAGTGCCGATATATCAAGTCATGCAGAGCACGGCATTACTCGACAGTGTCGTTATTACCACGACGTCTGAACAAGTAACCATATTCAGCAAAAGCGAACACTTGGACACCTTGAACTCAAGTAGTCAACCCACAATCCTGTTGGCCTGAACGTTGGGCGATAAATACGTTATCGGTTATACCCAAGACATTACTTCTCCATTTATCGCGCATACGCCAAGCGTTATTTTTTATTGAATCTGCATGATCCGGAAAACTAGCTTTCAACAGCTCGGTACTCATCAGGCGCGCCCACTCGAACTTGAAACTTCAAGTGTCTCGCTTTGACGCAACGGATGGCCAGTGCCGTCCTCAATAGGAGAAACGCATGAACAACCAGGGACTTTCCGTGCCGGTCGGCGCAGTTTTGCCGTATGCAGGCAACTTGAACAACACTCAACTCCTCTCGGCAGGCTGGTCAATTTGCGATGGCAGTGAGCTAGCAATTTCACTCTATTCTGATCTATTTTCGGTGATCGGTACTTGCAATGGCGGAGATGGTAACAGCTACTTCAATATCCCGGACTATCAGGGGTATTTTCTGCGCGGCGTCGATCAAAGCGGCACGGTCGACAAGAACGCTGCCACCCGGACAGCGCCTCGCAGTGGCGCAGCAACAGGCGCGCGCGTCGGTAGTGTCCAGGCGTTTGCCACGGCCACACCGACCGTTCCGTTCAATGCCCTGATACCCCACGTTCCAACGGATGACCACTGTGCCTACAGCGGCACCAACGCGGATATGCTCGAACCGAGCAGCGCCCAGACGTTTTCGTCAACCGGAGGTGGAGACGCCGAAACCCGTCCGCTCAATGCCTACGTCAATTACATTATCAAGCTCTTCGGCACGGCTGCCCTGCCTACCGGGGTTATTGCAGCCTTCGCAGGTCCGAACCAGTCGGGCAGCGCCAATCTGGCATCATCATTCCTTTTATGTAATGGACAGATCTTGTTCAATTCCATGTATGCGGAACTGTACAACGCTATCGGGACTACTCACGGAGGCGATGCTAGAGGGTTTAACGTGCCTGATTATCGGGGGCGCTTCCTGCGAGGCGTAGACAACGGAACAGGGCGCGACCCGGATGCGCAATCGCGAATTGCAATGGACGAAGGAGGTGCAACAGGCGACTCCGTGGGATCGGTGCAGGATTGGGCGACGGCAGCGCCGGTCAATCCTTTCACGGTAGCTGTGAATATCGGCGATTCGGAAAAGACCTCGGATCACTGTGCAGGACACGACAATTCCGAATGGAACCAGAACTCCAGCAGTGTATCTTTCACCGCCAGTGGCGGTGATGAGGAGTCGCGTCCGGTCAACGTCGCCGTAGACTTCTATGTGCTGAGCGTTGAAGACTCAGACACCTGCGACTTGTTCCCTATTGGCGCAATCATCGGATTCCCGGGGAATGTGCCACCCTCTGCTTCGCAGTGGCTTCTGTGTGACGGGTCCACTTACCCGAGCTCTGGTCAATATCAAGAACTCGAACTTGCCATCACCGGAGGCCTGAATGACACGTTCAGTATTCCTGATTACCGGGGTTATTTCCTCAGGGGCACCGATCACAATGCGAACCGCGACCCGGAGGGCGGCTCGCGCACAGTAGGCTCACTGCAGGATGACGCCACCGGCCGACCCAAGACCGGCGATATTACCGGCCCTATCAATCACATGCCGACGGACGATGCGGATAACGCCGCGGCCATCTGCTGCAGCAGCGTGGCGGAATGGGATGGTGCCCAGGCGCCCACGGTAGGCGGCGGAGATGCCGAAACGCGGCCAATCAACGCGAACATTCTGTACTACATCAAGTACGCGCCAACGCCTTCGGCCTGATCCTTCCCCGAACCTGGCATCGGACCGTGGCGGACTTCGCCGCTGTCCGATGCCATATCCCAACCCATCCTGTATCAGAACTCGCCTTTGAAGCCCATGTTCCACGAGGTCCGTAGCGCCGCCTTCTTCAGCGCCCGCACCTGCTCCGGATCGATCTCGCGATGGATGTCCTGCACCGTGGCCACCAGCGCGAGGGTGCCGATCAGTTCGCCATTGATGCCCATGATCGGTGCAGCGATAGCCGAGATGCCCCGGGTTTCTTCCTCGATTGCTGCTGCCCAGCCCTGATTGCGGGCCTGTTCCACCTGCTGGATCAGGGTCGGCAGGTCGGTGATGGTGAAGGGTGTGACGGCCGGTAATTGCGCGCCGAGCTGTTCCACCTTCAAGTGCCGGGCAAAAGCCAGCGCGACCTTGCCCTGGGCGTTGCAATGCAACTGCAGCTCGGTGCCATGGCGCACGCCGATTTCCAGGGTGGATTTGCCCAACTGGGTTTCCACCACCATCAGCCGACGCCCCTGCAGCACCGACAGCACCACCGACAGCCCGAGTTCGTCGCGCAGGTCACGGATGGCGTCGGCCGAGGCGCTGAGCACATCGACTCCGCTCGCCGCCACCCGGCCCAGCACATACGCCTGGATGCCCAGCCGATACCGCGAGTTCTGCGGGTTCTGGCTCAGGTAGCCGCGATCGACCAGGGTTTTCAGGTGACGGAACACCGAGCCCTTGGTGGTCCCCAATTGCACGGCCAGCTCGCTGACGCCGATTTCGCCATCGGCCCCGGCCACCCGTTCGAGCACGTCTAGCGCCAGTTGCACCGATCTGACGCCACCTTGTTTCGCTTCTTCGCTCATCGAAGATCCTTGCTGCCTGGTTCAAGTGCATGAGAGTAGCGGTAAGCGGTGTTGAGATAAAGTAGCTGTTCGCACAGGCGAAACGACTTTATGAAAAGGCTTGGTTCTTGCAGGTTTTGGTTTTTAGCGTTTTTACGGTCTTGAAGTCGAGTTGCCGCATCGCGAGCAAGCTCGCTCCTACGTTGGTGGCAACGTGTATATATCTGCCAGACCATACATGCCGCATCGCAAACCACCGTAGGAGCGAGCTTATCGGAGCCCGAACCGTCGCGATGCGCCGTGACAACGGCGCTCGATCTCATGGGCACTGCAACTCAAACGGCATACCCGAGAACACCACAAAGAAACACTGTTCCTCTCAACGAAACACAAAACATTTGACGCCGACAAAAAATGCTCGTAAAAATGAAACCACGTAACGCATACGCATACAGCTCAACAAGAGGATGACGTCATGACTGCTCGTGGTTCGGATCTGGCACAACGAGATATCGCCCACCATCTCCACCCCCAGACCAACCTTCGCCTGCACGAACAGGTGGGCCCGCTGGTAATGGAACGTGGCGAGGGGATCTACGTGTTCGATGAGCACGGCCAGCGTTTCATCGAGGGGATGTCGGGCCTGTGGTGCGCGACGCTGGGCTTCAGCCAGCCGCGCCTGGCGCAGGCGGGCTACGAGCAGTTGCTCAAACTGCCCTATCAACAGACTTTCGCCCACCGCAGCCACGGTCCGGCCGCAGACCTGGCGCAGGCCCTGGCCGAGCGCGCCCCCGCCGGACTGAACAAGGTGGTGTTCCAGAGCTCCGGTTCGGAAGCCGTCGATACCGCGATCAAGTTCGTGCGCTACTACCACACGGCAATCGGCAAACCCGGCAAGACCCGCCTGATCGCCCGCCAGCGCAGCTACCACGGCACCACTCTGGCCGCCGCCAGCCTGACCGGTCTGCCGAACATGCACACCGGCTGGGGCGAGCCGCTGGCCGACGTGATCCATGTCCGTTGCCCGCATCTGTATCGCCAGGGCCTGCCCGGCGAAAGCGAAGAAGCCTTCGCCACGCGCCTGGCCGAAGAACTGGAGCAGAGCATTCTCGAAGCCGGCCCGGAGACCATCGGCGCCTTCTTCGCCGAGCCGGTGATGGGCACCGGCGGCGTCATCCTTCCGCCTGCGGGCTATTTCGCCAAGGTCCAGGCGGTACTACGCAAGTACGACATCCTGATGGTCGCCGATGAAGTGATCTGCGGCTTCGGTCGCACAGGCCATTACTGGGGTTGCCAGACCATGGGCATCGAGCCGGACATGCTGACCTGCGCCAAGGGACTGTCCGCCGCTTTCCAGCCGATTTCCGCGCTGCTGATCAGCGACCGCATTTATCAGGTGATCGCCGACCAGAGCCAGGCCCTCGGCGGCCTCGGCCATGGCTACACCTACGGCGGTCATCCAGTGGCGGCGGCGGTGGCGCTGGAAACCCTGCGCCTGTATGACGACCTGGATATCATCGCCCACGTCCGCGAAGTCGCCCCGGCATTCCAGGCCGGCATCCAGGCGCTGGCCAGTCACCCGCTGGTGGGCGAGGCCCGCGGCATCGGCCTGATGGCGGCACTGGAGTTCGTCGCCGACAAGGACACCCGCCAGCCCTTCGCCCCTACGCTGAAAATCGCCCAGCAGGTGAGCAACGTCCTGCAACGCAACGGCATCCTGCTGCGGGCCCTGGGCGACACCCTGGTCATGGCGCCGCCGCTGATCGTCGATGCCGACCAGATCCAGACTATTCTCAAAGCGCTGTCCCAGGCGCTGGACGAAGTGCTGGCAGGTATTCGTCCATGAACCTCCAGCCCCTTCGTCCATTGCCCAAGGCCGATATGCCCCCGCCACCCACCGTTGAATCCGCCCTGTCCAACGCCCCGGTGCTGGTGCGTTTCGAGCAGGTACACAAGACCTACGACGAGCGCTCCTGGGTAGTTAACGACCTGCACCTGGACATCCGCCAGGGCGAGTTTCTTTCCCTGCTCGGCCCCAGCGGTTCAGGCAAGACCACCACGCTGATGATGCTGGCCGGGTTCGATGCCCCGGATCGCGGGCGCATCCTCATGGACGGCAACGACATCAGCAAGCTGCCGGCCTACAAGCGTGACATGGGCGTGGTGTTCCAGAGCTACGCGCTGTTCCCGCACATGAGCGTGGCGCAGAACGTCGCCTTCCCGCTGAACCTGCGCAAGGTGTCCGCCGCCGAATCCCGCACCCGGGTCGAGGTAGCCCTGGCTCTGGCGCGTCTCGAAGGTTTCGAGGACCGCCGCCCCGGCCAGTTGTCCGGCGGCCAGCAACAGCGCGTGGCACTGGCCCGCGCCCTGGTCTATCGGCCACGCATTCTGCTGATGGACGAACCCTTGGGCGCGCTGGACAAAGCCCTGCGCGAGCACATGCAGCTGGAACTCAAGGCCATCCATAAACAGTTGGGCATCACCTTTGTCTACGTCACCCATGACCAGGACGAAGCAATGACCATGTCCGACCGGGTGGCAGTGTTCAACGAAGGCAAGATCGCCCAGATCGACCGCCCCGAAACCCTCTACAGCCGCCCGGCCACGCGCTTTGTCGCCAACTTCCTGGGCGAGACCAACCTGCTCGAAGGCACGCTGGTGTCCCGCTCCGGCAACCTGGCGCAGGTGCGCCTCGAAGAAAGCGGCACGCTGCACGAAGCCCATTGCAGTGAGGAAGGCCTGGCCGTCGGTGACGCTGCCGCACTGGCGATCCGCCCGGAAAACCTGCGCCTGGCGACGCCGGGTGAGCCGGCGATCAACGCCTTCGTGATCGACAGCATCTTCCATGGCGCGCACTGCAAGTTGCGCCTGCGCATGGACCGCGGCACGGAGCTGGCGATGACCTACAACCCCGGCAGCCTCGGGCGCGCCGCGCCGCTGCCCGGCGAGAAGGTCGCCCTGGCCCTGCCCTCGTCTCAGGCAATGATCCTGCGTTAACGCCAAAGCATAAAAACAAGCGCATCGAGACGATGAGTTTCTCTTTCACTGCCAACGAACAATCATTCCAAAAGGCTGGGAGTCACATCATGAATACACCCCGTACCGTCCGCAGCTTCACCCTTGCATTGTGCGGTCTGGCCCTGCTCGCCGGCACTGCGCAAGCCCGTGACCTGACCGTCGCCTCCTGGGGCGGCGCCTATCAGGATGTACAACGCAAGATCTTCTTCCAGCCCTACAGCCAGGCCAGCGGCAGCAAGGTGGTAGAAGACAGTTGGGAAGGCGGCATCGGCCTGCTGCGCACCCGCGCCGAAGGCGCCGACAGCGGTTGGGACCTGGTCCAGGTCGAGGCCGAAGACCTGCAACTGGGGTGCGGCGAAGGGCTGTTCGTCGCCCTGGACTACAAGCGCATCGGCGGCAAAGACAACTACATTCCCAGCGCGGTGAGCGAGTGCGGGGTCGGTAACGCGGTCTATAACTTCGTCCTCGGCTACGACACCAGCAAAGTCTCCCGCGCCCCCAACGGCTGGGCCGATTTCTTCGACACCAAGACCTTCCCCGGCAAGCGCGCCTTGCGCCAGGGCCCCAAGGGCAACCTGGAAATCGCTCTGATGGCCGACGGCGTCGCCCCCGCCGATGTCTACAAAACCCTCAACACGCCGGGCGGCGTGGAACGCGCCTTCAAGAAACTCGACAGCCTCAAGGGCCAGTTGCTGTTCTGGAAAGCCGGCGGCCAGCCCATGCAGTTGCTGGCCTCGGGCGAAGTCGCCATGACCACCTCGTACAACGGCCGGGTGACCAACGCCATCCGCCAGGACCACAAGCCGTTCGGGCTGGTCTGGAACCAGTCGCTGCAGACCATGGACAGTTGGGTGATCCTGGCCAACTCGCCCAACGTCGACCAGGCCTACGCCCTGCTCGACGTGATGGGTAAAGGCGAGCACCAGAAAGCCTGGCCGGCGCTGCAACCCACCGGCATCACCTCGGTTCAGGGCATTGCCGACACCGATCCCGCCGCCATGGTCGACTCGCCGAGCGCGCCGCAGAACAGCGCCAACGTGCTGGTGCTCAACGACGGCTTCTGGGTGGACCGTATCGACGAACTGAACGCCAAGTGGACCGCCTGGTCCGCCCGCTGATCCGATCGAGGATTCGACATGAGTGCAATCGCCCTCGACACCGCCCTGCCCGTGGTCGCGCGCAAGGACCGCGCCGCCCTGTGGCGGGCCTACGGCCTGCTGGCGCCGCTGGTGGTGTTTCTGCTGCTGACGTTCGTCGGCCCCATCGGCACGCTGTTGTGGCGGGCCGTCGCCGACGGCGAACTGCCGCAGGCCCTGCCGGCCACCGCGCAAGCCGTTGCCGACTGGGATGGCACCTCGGCGCCGGACGAGCGCCTGTTCAAGCCGCTGGTCGAAGACCTGCGCGCGGTCAGCCCGCGCGACCTCGCGGCGGCGGCCCGGCGCCTGGCCTACGAGGCACCGGCCTTGCGCGCCCTGCTGATGACCGCCAAGCGCGAAGCCGAGCGGCTGGATGGCAGCGCTGCATCACTCCAGGCCCTGGACCCGCGCTGGCTGGAAAACAGCACCTGGCAGACCTTCAAGCGCGCCGCCGGACCTGTCGGCAGCTATCACCTGTTGTCGGCGGTGGACGTCAAGTACGACTACCAGCAAGGGCTGGTGGCCAAGGATGAAGCCGGCCTGTACCGCTCGATTCTCGGCCGCACCTTCGGCATCGCCGCGATGACCACACTCTTCTGCGTGCTGCTGGCCTTCCCTCTGTGCGCCTTCCTCGACCGGCGCACGCCGCGCACCCGCAATGTGTTGCTGCTGATGATCCTGCTGCCGTTCTGGACCTCGATCCTGGTGCGCACCACCGCCTGGATGGTGCTGCTGCAGGACGAAGGCATCGTCAACGCGTTGCTGTTGCGCCTCGGCCTGATCGACAGCCCGGTGCACCTGCTCTACAACCGCTTCGGGGTGATCCTGGCGCTGGTCCATGTGATGTTGCCGTTCATGGTGTTCCCGCTGCTGGCGGCCATGGCCGGCTGCAACCGGCTGCTGGTCCAGGCTGCCTATTCGATGGGCGCACGGCCGTTGCGGGTGTTCTTCCAGGTCTACCTGCCGCAGGTGTTGCCGGGGCTGGCGGCGGGTGCGCTGATGGTGTTCATCGTCACCCTCGGCTTCTACATCACGCCCGCGCTGCTGGGCGGCCCGGCCGACCAGATGATCAGCTTCTACATCGCCCAGTTCACCACTGGCACCCTCAACTGGGGCCTGGCCTCGGCGCTGGGCCTGGTGCTGCTGGTGGCGACCACCCTGCTCTACCTGATCCAGGCCTGGCTGGCCCGCCGCGGCAGCGAAGGAGTGAACCGATGATTCGCAATCCCAATAGCGGGCCGCTGGCCTGGTTCGGCAACCTTGGCCTGTCCCTGAGCGGTTGGCTGGTGCTGGCGTTCCTGTTGCTGCCGATCCTGGTGGTGCTGCCACTCTCGTTCAGCGACAGCCGCTACATGTCGCTGCCCCTCGGGCAGTTCACCCTGCACTGGTACGAGGAGTTCTTCGCCTCGCCGCAATGGCTCGGCGCGCTGTTCAACAGCTTCGCCATCGCCCTGACCAGCACCGTGCTCGCGGTGGTGCTCGGCGGGCTGGCGGCGCTGGGGCTGCGTCACCCGGCGATGCCCGGCAAACGGGTGATCGAAGTGCTGCTGATCGCGCCGATGATCGTGCCCGCAGTCATCGTCGGGGTGGGCATGTACTTCGTGTTCTCCAGCGCGGGCATCACCCGCACCTTCGCCGGCCTGGTGCTGGCGCATACCACCCTGGCGGTGCCGTTCGTGGTGGTCAACGTCGGTTCGGCGCTGGGCGGCCTCAACCAGCGCCTGCTGTGGGCGGCGGCGAGCATGGGCGCGACGCCGTGGATGACCCTGCGCAAAGTGACCTTGCCGCTGATTTCGCCGGGGCTGATTTCCGGTGGGTTGTTCGCCTTCGCCACCTCCCTCGACGAGGTGGTGGTCACCCTGTTCCTCGCCGGCCCCGACCAACGCACCCTGCCTCGGGAGATGTTCACCACCGCCCGCGAAGCGCTGAGCCCGGTGCTGCTGTCGGCGGCGACGATCATGGTGGTGTTCGCCTCACTGCTGTTGCTGCTGTCGCGCTCCCTCACCCGTCGCTGACCGCGACTGCCACGGCCCCGGCCGCATGACCCGCAGTGCGGGTCGTGCGGTCGGGGCTTTCGCATGCCTGCGATTCCTGCCCTGAAGAAAAGCCGCAAGCACCGCTCAAGCGGCTTGACAGCACGCCGGCAGGATCAATAGCATCAGCCATCCAGAGAAACAGTGTTTCTATCAAAAGAACAAATAGCTGATTCTTCGGATACCCATGGTCACGCCCTTGAAGCCACGTCCTCGTTTCGCAACAGGGCTGTGACTCGCGCACCTGCATGGAAAAACAATAATGAAAATCAAAAACCTGCTTGCATTGGCTTGTGCTGTTCCGTTCACCGCCCAGGCCGACACGGGGGGCTTTGTCGAAGACGCACACCTGTCTATAAAAGCGCGCAACTTTTATATGAACCGCAACTTCCTCGATGACCGCACGGCGCAGAACTACTCCGAAGAATGGGCGCAGGGTTTCATCGCCACCTTCGAGTCGGGATTCACCCAGGGCACGGTCGGCTTCGGCGTCGACGCCATCGGCCTGCTCGGGATCAAGCTGGACACCGGCAATGGCCGCAAGGGCGGCGGCACCCTGCTGCTGGAGGAAGACAGCAACGGCGCCAAGGACAGCTATTCGAAAGGCGGCGCGGCGCTCAAGGCGCGGCTGTCGAAAACCGAACTGAAGGTCGGCGAGCAGTTAGTCAACCTGCCGGTGCTGGCCACCACCGACAACCGCCTGTTGCCCGAGACCACCCAAGGCTGGCTGCTGACCAGCAAGGAGCTGGACGGCCTGACGATGCATGCCGGCCACTTCACCGCCATGCGCAGCCGCGACCAGAGCGAGCACGACAGCGGCCGCCTGTCGTCGCTGGACCTGATTGGCGCGGACTACCAGCTCAACCGCAACCTCAACCTGCGCGCCTACCACTCGGATGTCGATGACTACTGGCGCAAGTACTACGTCGGCGCCACCGCCGTGCTGCCGCTGTCCGACGGCTACGCCTTCAAGCTCGACTTCAACGGCTACGATACCCGCAGCCAGGGTCAGGCCCGCGCTGGCGAACTGGACAACCGCATCTGGAGCCTGGCGGCCTCGCTGACGGCCGGCCCGCACGGGTTCCTGATCGCTCATCAACGGGTCAGCGGGACCGGCAACTACACCTACGGCGTGGACGGCAACAGCACGGTGTTCCTGGCCAACTCGGTGCAGTATTCGGACTTCAACTACGAGAACGAACGCTCGTGGCAAGCGCGCTACGACTTCAACTTCGCGGCGCTGGGTGTGCCGGGGCTGACCTTCATGACCCGTTATCTGCGTGGCACTGATTTCCATACGGCAAGGACCGACAACGGCCGCGCGTGGGAACGGGATATCGACGTGAAGTACGTGGTGCAGTCGGGTAGCGCGAAAGACCTGTCGTTCCGCGTACGGCAGGCGAGCTTCAGAAGCCCGGACCGGGGGGTGAATTTCAATGAGGTGCGGTTGATTACCGAGTATCCGTTGAATCTGTTCTGATCCTGCCGCAATAACCCTCAACAAAACCTGAAAACCTGAAAACCTGTAAACCCGTAGACCCGTAGACCCGAGCTTGCTCGCGATGGAGCGTCTAAGCAGCACATCGCGAGCAAGCTCGCTCCTACAGAGGGCGGGGCGGGGTTGGGGTTGGGGTTGGGCCCGGGGTTAGGTCTTTCCTCTGCTACAACCGCTGATACGTCCCCGCATGCAGCCGCTCGCTGATCTCCGCCGCCGCCGATTGCAACTCGCGCAGCATCGCCGCAGGCGGTGGTGACGGGATTGCCGCGCTCGGGCCCACAATGCCGATAGTCCCTACGATCTGATCGTTTTCCCTGAACAGCGGACAGCACAACGCATTGATACCCAGGGTCACTTCGCCGTCCGCATCGTCGTACAGACGCTGGCGGATCAGCTCCAGGCGCTGCGCCAGTTGCTCGGGGTCGTGCAGGGTGTTCGGGGTCAGTTGCGGCATCTTGCGGCGCATTACCCGTTGCTGGCTGGCGGCATCGGCGAAAGCCAGCACCGTGCGGCCCTGGGCCGAACAGTACGGCAGCACGCGGTTACCCGGCTTGACCGAGATGCACACGTTGGCCTTGGATTCGACGCACGACACCACCAGCGCGGTGTCATGGGTGGCGACCGCCAGCAAGGCCGTCTGGCCAGTGGCGTCGCGAATGCGGGTGAGATAGGGATCGGCGATGGCGCGCAGGTCGAACTGCTCGCCAGCGGCTTCGCCGTAGGCCACCAGCCGTGCGCCGAGCATGTATTTCTCGGTGGCCGGGTCCTGTTCGAGGATGCCCAACTGGCGCATCGATGCCAGGTGGCGGTAGGTGCGCGGCTTGGCAGTCTGCAGTTGCTGGGCCAGCTCCGTCACCCCCAGCGGGCGACGGGCAGCGGTGAGTTCATCGAGGAGACGAAAGACCATCTCCACCGATTCCAGCAGCGCCGGGCCGCTGCTGGGTTTTTCGTCTTCCTGGTCCAAGCGATCACCTCATGTCGAGCTGTGGAAAGCCCCGATTGTATCGCTCGACGAAACGCTTGTATTGCTCCACGACATCAGGCGTTGGCAGTTTTCGCCATGATCTGCGGTTGCCGCGCGCTGGGTGGTTTGACCGAGAACATCGCCCAGGCGCCCAGCACGGTCATCACCGCCAGCACATACAGGCCATATTCCAGGTGCCCGCTGCTCTGCTTGATCCAGCCCATCATGAACGGGCTGGCATAACCGCCGAGGTTACCCACGGTGGCGATCAACGCGATGCCCGCCGCAGCGGCGGTGCCGGTCAGCAGCACACCAGGCAGCGCCCAGAGCACGCAGAAACCCGCCAGCCCGCCCGACATCGCCAGGCTCAGGCCGGCCAGCGACAACACCGGCTGATCGTGGAAAAACGCCGCGATCGCCAAGCCCAGCGCGGACGCCAGGTTACACAGGGTGCCGTGCCAGCGCCGTTCGCGGGTGCGGTCCGAATGGCGGCTGACCCACAGCATGCACACCGACGCCACGGCGAACGGAATGGCCGCCACCAGACCGGTCTGCGCCAGGCTCTTGACCCCCAGGCTCTGGACGATCTGCGGCAACCAGAACGACACACCGTAAGTGCCGCACAGCAAAGCGAAGTTCACGTAGATCAGCAACCACAGGTCCTTGTTGACGAAGGCCGCGCGGAAATTGTGTCCGGCCCCCGCCTGCTCCTGCGCCTCGCGCTGCGCCGCAAGCTGCTTGACCACCCGCGCATTCTGTTCCGGCGTCAGCCAGTGCACCTTGCCGGGACGGTCATCCAGGTAGAAGAACACCACCACGCCGAGGATCACCGCCGGCATGCCCTCGATCAGGAACAGCCATTGCCAGCCGGCCATGCCGTGAACGCCGGCGAAGGTCTGCATGATCCAGCCCGACAGCGGGCTGCCGATCACCCCGGCCATGGCAATACCGAGGTTGAACCAGGCCATGCCCTGGGAACGGGCGTAGGACGGGAACCAGTACGTCATGTACAGCACCACCCCGGGGTAGAACCCGGCCTCGGCCATGCCCAGCAAAAAGCGCAGCACGTAGAACTGGTTGGGCGTGGTAACGAACAGCATCGACACCGAGAGAATGCCCCACACCACCATGATCCGGGCGATCCAGAAACGCGCCCCGACCCGCTGCAGCATCATGTTGCTGGGGATCTCGCACAGGCAGTAGCCGATGAAGAACACCCCGGCACCGAAACCGAAAGCCATGTCGCTGAGGCCGATATCCGCCGCCATCTGCAGCTTGGCGAAGCCGACGTTGACCCGGTCGAGAAACGCCACGATGTAAAGCACGAACAGAAACGGCAACAGACGCCAGGCAATGCGGTTGTAGAGGGTGCTGTCCTGCTCGTTGTCGAAGGTACTACGGGCTATGAGATTCATCGCTGCACTCTTGTAATTGTTGTATTGGCGAAGATTCGGTGACCGGTCAGCCGGCGGCGAGGATGAAGTCCGCGCAGCGCTCACCGATCATGATGCTGGGTGCGTTGGTATTGCCACTGACAATCGTCGGCATGATGGAAGCGTCGGCCACTCTCAGACCTTCCACGCCGTGCACTTTCAGGTCCGGACCGACCACGGCGCCGGGGTCCTGACCCATCCGGCAGGTGCCGGCCGGGTGGAACACGGTCTTGGCCACGGTGCGCACATAGTCCTCGAACACCGAGTCGGGCACACCGTCGTGGTCCGGCAGCAGCAGCATTTTTTCGACCACGCTGGCCAGCGCCGGCGAGCGCAGGATGCGCCGCGCCACTTTCACCCCGGCAACCATGGTGCGCATGTCCTCAGGGTCACTCAGGTAATTGGCATTGATCGCTACCTCCTGCATCGGGTCGGCGCTCTTCAGGCGCAGCCGGCCACGGGAGCGCGGACGCAGCGCGCACGGGTTGATGGAAATACCGTGGCCGCTGGGCGGCAGCCGGTCCATGTCGCCCACCAGCGCCGGCACGACGTGGAACTGCACGTCCGGCCGGCCGCAGCCAGTGGCATCGACGAACGCCCCGCTCTCCACCACGTTGGAACTGAGCAGGCCCCGCCGCGTGGCCAGGTACTTGAGCCCGTGACCGATCGCCCGCAGGCCGCGGTCATGCCCCAGCAGACTGGCCGGTTGGCGGGTCTGGGCGTAGACCGAGGCGCTGAGGTGGTCCTGGAAGTTCTCGCCGACGCCCGGCGCGTCGACGCGGGTATGGATGCCCAGCGACTGCAAATGCTCACCCGGGCCAATCCCCGACAGCATCAACAGCTTCGGCGAGGCGATCGCCCCGGCGCTGACGATCACTTCGGCGCGAGCCTTGAACTGCAGCTCGTTGCCCTGCTGCCCCGTGGCCCGCACGCCGACTACGCGCCGGCCCTCGAACAGCAGCTCGGTGACATGGGTGTTGCTCAGCACTTTGAGCCGCGGGTCATGCCGTAGCGGGCGCAGGTACGACACCGCAGAACTGGCGCGGCGGCCATCGGTGGTGGTGGTCTGGTAGAAGCCGGCGCCCTCCTGTTTCGCACCGTTAAAATCGTCGTTGGCCGGCACGCCCGCTTCCACCGCCGCCTGCACAAAGGCCTCGCTCAAGGCATGGCGGTGACGCGGATCGCTGACTTTCAGCGGACCGTCCTGACCGTGCAACTGGCCGCCCAGACGGGCATTGGCCTCGCAGCGGCGAAACACCGGCAGCACGTCCGCCCAGCCCCAGCCGGGGCAGCCGTTGGCTTGCCACTCGTCGTAGTCCTCGGCCTGGCCGCGGATATAGATCATCGCGTTGACCGAGCTACCGCCGCCGAGGGTGCGGCCCTGGGGGATGAAGACGCGACGCTGGTTGACGAAGGGTTCGGGTTCGGTGCGGTACATCCAGGTGCGCTGGGTGCCGTGGACACGAATGAAAGTGCCGGGGATATGGATATAGGGATGGTTGTCGGCGGGACCGGCTTCCAGCAGCAGCACCTGCTTGCCGGCCGCCGCCAGCCGCGCGCTGAGTGCACAGCCAGCCGAACCCGCTCCGATGACGATGTAGTCGAAACTCTGCATTGTTTTTATTCTCGACGCTGGCCCCTGTGGGAGCTGGCTTGCCAGCGATTGCGACCGTTATCGCTACGGTTCGGCGCCCCGACAAGCCAGCGCCCACAGGGCCTGTGTTAGTTCAGTGAGTGGTGTGCTGGCTCAGCCAATCTGGCTGACGAACTTGGTGGTGAAGTAGGCATCCAGGCCTTCACTGCCACCCTCACTGCCGTAACCGCTGTCCTTCACCCCGCCAAACGGCGTTTCCGGCGCCGCCAGGCCGAAGTGGTTGATCGACACCATCCCCGACTCCAACTCGTCGGCCAGCAGCGTGGCGCGCTGGATCGAGCGGGTGAAGGCAAACGCCGCCAAGCCGAATGGCAGGCTGTTGGCTTTCTCGATCACTTCATCAAGGCTGTCGAAACGCACGATCGAGGCGATCGGGCCGAAGGGCTCTTCGCTCATCACCCGGGCGTTTTCAGGTACGTCGGTCAGCACCGTGGCCGGATAGAAGAAGCCACCACCGTCGACCCCTTCGCCGCCCAGCACCAACTGCGCACCCACCGCGAGGGCGTCGTCCACGTATTCCTGCACCGCCGCCACCCGACGCGGGTTGGCCAGCGGGCCAAGCTGGCTGGACGGGTCGTGGCCATCGCCCATCTTCAAGCTGGCGCCGGCTCGACAGAAGGCAGCGACAAACTGCTCGTACACCGCCGACTGCACATAGAAGCGGGTCGGTGAGGCGCAGATCTGCCCGCCGTTGCGGAATTTCAAACCGGCGCCCAGCGCCGCAACGGCTTCGACATCGACGTCGTCGCAGACAATAAAGGGTGCGTGCCCGCCCAGTTCCAGGGTGCAACGCTTGAGGTACTGGCCGGACAACGCACCAAGGGCGCGACCGACCGGCACGGAACCGGTGAACGACACCTTGCGGATCACTTCGGAGCGGATCAGGTAGTCGGACACCTCCGCCGGCACGCCGAATACCAGGTTCAACACCCCGGCCGGTACGCCGGCATCCTGGAAGGCGCGGCACAGTTCAATGCATGAGGACGGCGTTTCTTCCGGGCCCTTGGCGATGATCGAACAGCCCGCCGCCAGCGCGCCGGCGATCTTGCGCACCAGTTGGCTGACCGGGAAGTTCCACGGGCTGAACGCCGCTACCGGACCGATCGGTTCGCGCAGCACGGTTTGTCGAACACCGCGAGCGCGCGGCGGAATCACCCGGCCATAGGCGCGACGGCCTTCTTCGGCGTACCAGTCGATATGGTCACCGGCACCGAAGGCTTCCATCTTGGCTTCTGCCAACGGCTTGCCCTGCTCCAGGGTGATCAGCGCGGCGATCTCGTCCGAGCGCTCGCGTACCAGATCGGCCGCCTTGCGCAGGACTTTCGAGCGCTCATAGGCCGAGGTCCTGCGCCACACCTGAAAGCCCCGCTGGGCGGCGGCCAGGGCGCGATCCAGATCGGCCGTCGAGGCCAGGCCGAGATGGGCGATCAGCTCGCCAGTGGCGGGGTTGAAGACATCCGCCTGGCGCTCGTGGGTGCCAGCCGACCACTGGCCGTCAATCAGAAGAGACTCGATTACACGCATCTGTGGATTCCTTGAGGCTAATATTTCTTACAAAGAAATGTTGTTCTTTTGAACGACACAATCCTAGAGCCGTTCAAAAGCCGCTGTCAAGGTTGAAAAAGGGGCTTGACCGCCTGGATACGGCAGGCGTAGGTTTATCTCACAGCGAAACACTGTTCCCCTAAAAGAAAACAAAAAGGAGATTCGCCGATGAGCCTCGCCCAGGCACTGCTGCATAACTGGAATGACCTGCCACGGGAAGTCGTGCGCAAGGGAGTGGAACGGGTGGCCTTTCGTGGCGACGACACGTTGTGCGTCATGAACTGGCTGAGTCCCGGCATGGATGTCTTCCCCCACAGCCACACCTTCGAACAACTCGTGATAATCGTTCAGGGCCGCGTGCGTTTTCACCTCGGCGACGAGGTGGTCGAAGGCGGTCCCGGCAGCATGATCCGCATCCCGCCGCACGTGGTGCATTACGCCGAACCGCTCGGCACTGAAGTGGTGATGAACCTGGATGTGTTCTCGCCGATCCGTGACGACTACCGCCACTTGATCGAATACCAGGCCGGCGAGTTCGCCGACGCAGCGGTCCCGGCATGAGCACCGCCACCTTCGCCACCCGGCTGCGC
This sequence comes from Pseudomonas huaxiensis, assembly GCF_003231275.1. GTDB lineage: Bacteria > Pseudomonadota > Gammaproteobacteria > Pseudomonadales > Pseudomonadaceae > Aquipseudomonas > Aquipseudomonas huaxiensis. The sequence continues at coordinate 66,625 of NZ_QKVL01000008.1, read as the reverse complement.
GCCGGCGAGCCGCTGCTCAGCAGTTTCATCAAGACACCCAGCCATGCGGTGGTGGAAATAGCCGGGGACGCCGGCCTCGACGCGGTGGTGCTCGATGCCGAACATGCGCCCTTCGATCAGGGCAGCCTCGACCTCGGCCTGCTGGCCTGTCGCGCAGCGTCCGTCAGTGGCCTGGTGCGGGTCGCCGACGCGCGTCCGGCGACCTTGCTGCAAGCCCTCGACCTCGGTGCCGACGGGCTGGTGCTGCCGCACATCATCGACGCCGGCCAGGCCCGGCAAATACTGCAAGGCACCCGCTATCGCGACGGCAACCGCGGTTTCTCCAATTCGCCCCGGGCCGGCGGCTACGGCCGCGCCAACCTGGCCGAACACCTCGCCGCCGAAGACGGCCGCCACGCGATCGTCGCCCAGATCGAAGACCGCGAAGCGCTGGACAACCTCGCCGCCATCGCCAGCGTCGAGCAAATCGATTGCCTGTTGGTCGGGCGCGCCGACCTCGCCGTGTCACTGGGCGCCGAGCGCCTCGACGACCCCCGGGTCGAAGCCGCCGTCAACCGCGTGCTCGACGCCGCCGCGCGCGCCGGCAAGGCCAGCGGCATCTTCGTCGCCGGCCTCGAAGACCTCGACCGCTTCGCCGCCTGCGGCGTGAGCTTTTTCATTCTCGGCTCGGACCAGGCGCTGCTGCGCGCCGGCTGGAGCCAGCACGCCCGACATTTCCGCGGTTCCGCTCACTGAGCCGCCACCTGACAAGAACAAAGAGGTTGCCCCATGAACGCCATTCTCACCCCCACCGCCAACGACGAACGCCAGGCCCGCATCAATGAGCTGCTGGTCGGCGCCATCGACCTGCACTGCCACAGCGGCCCGTCGGTGATGCCGCGCTATTGCGACCATATCGAAGCCATGCGCGAAGCCTCCGAAGCGGGCCTGAAAGCGGTGCTGCTCAAGGACCACTATTACAGCTGCACACCAGTCACCACCCTGCTCAACAAGCACTTCAGCGAACTGAACGTGCACATGCTGTCGGGGGTACCGCTGAACAACTCGGTGGGCGGCCTCAACGTCCACGCGGTGGAGCACGGCCTGAACCTCGGCGCCAAGCTGGTGTGGATGCCGACCTTCTCCTCGGCCAACCACATCGCCCATCACCACCAGGACGTGAAGTTCGTCGACAAATTCCCGCAGACCACCCAGCGCATGCTGCAGCCCATTCCGCTGACCGTGCTGGACGATGACGGCAAGCTCAAGGAAGAGGTCAAAGCCATCCTCGACCTGATCGCCGCCCAGGACGTGGTGCTCTCCGCCGGCCACCTGAACATCCGCGAGATCTGGCCGCTGTTCGAGGAAGCGCGCCACCGCGGGGTCAAGCGCCTGCTGGTCAACCACCCGACCTACGTGGTCGACGCCACCCTCGACGACATGCGCCAACTGGCCCGCGAAGGCGTGTTCATGGAGCACTCGATGTGCATGTGGGTGCCGGGTTCGAAGTTCAAATTCTATGACGACACCTTCCTGCGCGAAGTGATCGAGGCCGGCACCATCGAGCTCACCATCCTCGGCTCCGACCTCGGCCAGCAAGGCAACCCGAGCATCGCCGACGGTTTCCGCAACGTCATCGGCCAGCTTCTGGACCTGGAATACAGCGACGCCGACATCCGCAAAATGATCTCGGGCAACGCCGCCCGCCTGATGAACCTGTGAGTAGCGCGCCCATGACCCGACTGACCACCACCCTCGGCCAGCTCACCTTGAAAAACCCGGTGATCTGCGGCGCGGGTGAACAGACCATGACCGCCGCGGCGATCCGTGCCGCGCTGGACACCGGTGCCGGCGCGGTGGTGGCCAAGTCCACCAACGAATCTGCGGCGGCCAAGGCGCAACTGGACAAGACCGACTACGTGCTGCTCGACGCCCAGTGGAATCCCCTGCCCTGGGACTTCAATCCGCCGGCCGACGCCAGCCTGTTCGGCCGCTCGGGCCTGGTGCAGCGCGACTTCGGCGACTGGCTCGACGAACTGGTCCAGCTCGACCACTACGCCCGCACCCTCGACGCGTATGTGATCCCGAGCCTGATCCTCAGCGACCTGGAGCAATGCGCCGACTATGCCCGGCAGATCGAACAGGCCGGATTGCGGGTGCTGGAACTGAACATCGGTGCGCCCCACGGCGAAGAAGCGGCCAAGGGCGCGATCGTTCTGGAACGCGGTGCCGAGCGCATCGAAGCGATCGTCCGACGCATCCGCCAGGCGACCACCTTGCCGTTGTGGATCAAGCTCACCGGCCAGAGCGAAGACGTGGTTGGCCTGGCCCAGGCCGCGCGGCGTGGTGGCGCCGACAGCGTGGTGATGATGGGCCGTTTCATGGGCTTCTTGCCGGACCTGGACAGCGGCCTGCCGCTGCTCGGCACCAGCGCCGCGATTGGTGGTTCCTGGGCACTGCCGCTAACGGCGCGCTGGCTGATGCTGACCCGCAAGGCCATGGCCGACGACTACCCGCTGATCGCTACCAACGGCGCCCGCACCGGGCTGGACGTCGCGCGTTTCCTGCTGGCCGGCGCCAGCGCCACGGAAATGACCTCGGCGGTGTTTACCGGTGGCTATGGGGTGCTGGAAAAAGCCATCGCCGAACTGGATGACTACGTGGCCAGGCGCGGCTCGACCGTTGCGCAACTGCTGGGCAGCGCGGCCGATCAGGTGCAGACCTATCAACAACAAACCAGCCGGCCCGGCTGGTGGGAGCGGTTCGCCCCAAAGTGAGTGAGGGTTCCCGGCTGAGGCGGTTGGGTCGGGAGCTCACTGAGAGTTGGCGGATGTTGGCGCCTTGAGACCGAGCGTCACTGGCGGCCTCATCGCCGGCAAGCCGGCTCCCACAGGGTTGGTGGAGGCAGTTCAACCTGTGGGGGCAACTGTCTTTGAGGATTTTTTCAAACAATTCCTGCAGGCATGGCTACGCCAGCCCTACCCCGGATGCCCATCCACCTGCGCCCGCATCAACATTGGCCCATAACCCCAAACGAACAACCCAAACGCCAGCGCCCAGCACAATGCCGCCAGCCCCAACCCGGCATGGGTATTGAGCGGCACCAGGAAGACCCGGGCGAGCCCGGCGACATTCAACAGCACAAACGCCACACTCATCCCCGCCGGCGGCTGCAATGGCCGGCCGGTATGGCCAAGGCTGACCCGGGCGATCATCGCCAGGATCAGCCCGGCCATGGCACCCACCGTCAGGCAGTGCACTGCGAGGCTCGGATTCAGCGTCACGCCGAGATGCCACAGAGTCATGCTCAGGCACGCCAGCACCAGCCAGCCATACGCCAGGTGCAGCGACCAGAGCAGCGGCACCTGCCACAACCCGCGATCATGCCAGCGCAGCAGACGAATGCCGTGGCCCAGGGTCAACCCGGCGAACAGCAGGCCGAGCCACCACGACGGCGTCAACGCCGGCCCTGCGGCATACAGCAACGCCACCAGCGCCGAAACGCCGAGCAACAGCCAGTCCAGCCACGGCCAGGGCGCGACCGCCGCGGTGCGACCAAGGCCGCGCTGGGTGAAGAAGGGAATTACCCGGCCGCCGATCAGCCCCATCATCGCCGCCACCAGCCACAACCCGCCGAGCACGCCCTGGCGTTGCAAACCGTCGTCGCCGTTGAGCAACCCGGTCACGGCGATGGCATCCACCAACGTCAGCAGCAACAGCAACGCCACCACCGGGTAATTGCGCTGCTGCTTGACCCGCCACAGGCTGCGGCCCATCAGCAGCGCCAGCAGCAGTGGAAAGCCCAGCTCCAGCAAGGCCAGCAAAGGCAGCGGCAGATTGGCCAGCCAGGCGACCCGCCCCGCCAGCCACAACAAAGCCAGCGCCGCCAGCGGTTTGCCGCTCACCCCCGGCTGGCCGGTCCAGGTCTGCACGGCGGTGAGCAGAAAACCGGCGACGATTGCCAGACCGAAGCCGAACAGCAACTCGTGTCGGTGCCAGGCCAGCCAGCCGCCCGCCGGCTGCCAGTCGAGGCTGCCGCCCAGGGCGATCAGCCACAGCGGCACGGCAATCAGCGCCAGCAGACTGCCACCGAGGAAGAACGGGCGAAACGCCAGGCGCAGCAGCGGCGTGACAGCCAGCGCCTTGTTGCGGTCGATCACTTGCATCGCGGCCTCCGGCTTACCACGTCAGAAAGAACATGCTCTTCGCCAGCAGCACGATCACCAGCAAATGAGTGAAGACGCTGGCATGAATGAACGTCACTGCCCGCGCCGTCATGCGGCCACTGCGGAACAACCACAGTGCCGTGAGGAAGTGGCCGAGCACGCTGACGCCGGCAACGATCTTCAGCGCCAGCAAGGTGCCGAACGACGATTCCCACGGCGCCGCCAGCAACGGCAGATAACGTTCGCGGACCATCCCCACCCCAGCGCCGAACAACACCAGCAACACCCACGGCATCACTTGCCGGGCGCGCTGACCGATGGCGTGTTCGAGCATCATCATCAGCCGGTCGGGCAATTGCCGGCGAATGCTGCCGAGAAACAGCACCTCGAAGAACACGGTGCCGATAAAGATCAGCGCGGCAAACAGGTGCAGGGTCAACAGGTAGGGATAGGTCATGAAGGGGCCTCGTCGTGCGCGCCAGACTAGCGCGGCGCGGGCGCTGGCCGGTTGACGCCAGTCAAGGCCGCAGGAAAAGTGATCGCGCACCCTTATCGGCAGTCGCCACAGCCCGTCTATCCATGCACTATCGGCACTCCTTCCCTATTTCCGGCACGGTGTACACATGGCAGTGACCTACAAGATCGGTGGTTTGAACATCATCGCGATCAATGACATCGCGCCAGCGGGGCTGCAGAAACTCAGCGAGGCAATGCGCCAGGCGCGGCAGTTGGTCAAGAAGGCTACGGAAACCACAGTGATCGCCCTGCATGTGGTCAGGAGCGCGAGAGAAACCGGCTTCGACGCAGAAGAAGCCGTGAGCTTGCTGGAAACCAGCTTCTTCCGGCACCTGATCGTCCATTTCCGCCTGCAAGACCCAGAAGATATCTTCAAGGCCCTGGAAGGCCTGACCCAGAAGCTGCAGCGGCTGATGACCGGCCTGCTCTCCCCGGACCTGCGCCTGGCCGAATATGGTTATCACTGGTTCCGGCCAGCGAGTGCAGTCGCTTACGTACAGATGCCGCTGTCCCACGCGTTGTTCGGCGGCCCGTCGGTTCACGGCTGCCTGAACAAGGACCCTGCGGGCTATCACAACCCACATGATGTCAACATCCGCTTCAGCACCCTCGCGACGGTCGGCAATAACACCCTGACCAATACCCTGATCCACGAATGCACCCACAAGTACCTGGCGACCGATGACGTGTGCGTGTCCGGCCTGCCCTTTACCGTGCTGGCGGACTTCGAAGCGTTGTACCAGAACCTGGGCGCGCCGCCCCAATTGGGTCAGTTGGCGACGCTCACGCCCATCCAGGCGATCAATGAAGCCTACGTCATGACCAACTACATCCAGCACATGCCGGACGTCGACCTGCGTGCCGCGGCGGCGATCAAGACTGCGGAAATCCGCATTGACCAGACCATCGGTCCGCGTGACAGCAACCTGCGTATTTTCAATTCCATCGGCAACGACGACCTGTAGCCCTAGACCCCGCCGGGTGTCATGCGTCACACCGGCGGAACTCGAGCGATGGACGGCCTTCGATATGCATATCCGCCGTCCACCTTCGGGAGGCCCCCATGCACAACCTTGAAACCCCGCGCCTGAAACTGGGCGTGTTCCTGCCCCACGACAGCTTCGGCCAGGCGCTGATCGCCGCCGCGCTGCACCGCCAGCACGAAGTCACCGCCGTGCTCGACGACCTCAATCAACTGACCGCCCGCCCCGGCCTGCGCTGCAAGCTCGGCAGCCTCGATTCGGTGCCGACGGTGAACCGCGCCATCGCCGGCCTCGATGTGGTCTTTGCCTGCCTCGGCGGCGAGTTGCAGGACGACCTGCCGGTGCAATGCGGTCACCTGATCGACGGCGCCCTGAGCCTGGGCCGCGCCGGCGTGCCAAGGCTGCTCCTGATCGGTCACTGGCAATGGCTGGTGGACGCCGACACCGCCGATGACGAAGCCCTCGGCGCCGACCTGCGTCGCAGCCTGGAGGCCAGCGGCCTGGACTGGACGCTGGTGGAAGCGCCAGCGCTGATCGACGGCTTGCGGGTCGATGACTTCAGCGGCACAGCGGCCGCTGACAACCCCGAGGCACAGCGCGCCTTCGACTGCGCCGAAGCGCTGATGGACGAAGTGCGCCTCGGCCTGCACCGTCACCAATGCCTGCGTCTACGCGCCGGCAACGGAGGTTAATCCCATGTCCGGACCCGACGCGCTTAGCCAGACCTTCGGCACCGTGCTGCTGGCCATGGCCTTCAGCGCCTTCATCCTGTTCGTGCGCGGCTATCGCCCGGCGGGCGTCAACGGTCTCTGGTACGACCTGGTGCTGGGCTTCATCGCCTTGTGGCTGGCGCTGTGGCCGGAAGTGATCACCTGGGTTCAGGCCATGACCCTGGTCAGCGGGCTCGGCTTGTTGCTGCAGATCATCGCCACCGCGGCCGGCTGCATTCTCGGCGCGTTGCTGGCCAAGGCCCTGCGGCTGGTGCTGCTGGAACGGCGACGGCCGCGTCCATCCGCCAGCAAGACGAGCAACCGCCGCCCGCAACGCTGACTGGCAGCCAGCCACGCTTATGATAGTGATTCGTATTTGCGCAAAACCTGTCGGATCATTATCCTCCCGTCACCCGCCGGAGCCCCGGCGGGCTGTAGGGATTGTCGGGCAGCATGAACTGGAATCGAATCGATCTGCGCTGGGCCTATACCGATCTGCTGCTGAGCCTCGGGCGGCGGACCGGTTGCATGCAACTGGCCTATGACGTGCTGCATGACGCGTTCATCCGCTACCTGCTGGCCGACCGCCAGACCCGTATCGACCAACCCAACGCTTACCTGCGCCGCGTCGCGCAGACGGTGCTGATCGACCATTTCCGGGTGAGTGGGCGTTTCTGCTCGCTGGACGAATCCGAGGGCCTGGCTGCGGCCTACGAGTCCGACGGCGAACATTTCGCCCCGTCCGCCGAACACCTGGCCGACATGCAGCAGCGCCTGGAAGCCCTGCAACGGGTCATCAATTGCCTGCCCGCCCGCTGCCGAGAGGTGTTCTGGCTGGCGCGGATCGAAGGCCATCGCCAACCGGACATCGCGCGCATGCTCGGCATCAGCCTCAGCGCCGTCGAACGCCACCTGATCCGCGCCCTGCTCGACTTGCGTGCCGCCCGCGAGAGGCTGATGCCATGAGCAGCGTTCGCGAACAGGCCGCCCGTTGGTTCACCCGGCTGATGCACCTGCCGGACGATCACCCCGAGCGCCAGCGCTTGCGCCAGTGGCTCGACGCTGACCCGCGACATGCCGCCGAGTACCAGGCGTTCTGCGACCTGTGGGGCGACTTTTCTTCCACCGCCAGCACCCAGGCGCTGGCCGGGGAACTGGAGCGTCAGCACGGCCGGCGTACGGTGCTGCGTCGCGGGGCCTTGGGCCTGCTGGGGTTGCTGGCGGTCGGCCTGACCTGGCGTCTGTTCGGCGGGCGCGGCGAATTCGCGCAGACTTATGTCACGGCAATCGGCGAGCGCCGTCGCGAGCGCCTGCCCGACGGCAGCGAGCTGTACCTGGATGCCGATACCCGCCTGCGCGTGCAGTTCGACCAGGGCCGACGTCAGGTCTGGCTACTGCAGGGCCAGGCGATTTTCGATGTCGCCCACGACGCCGCCCGAACCTTCGCGGTGGACGCCGGGCTCGCCCGGGTCAGCGTGCTGGGCACCCGCTTCGTGGTGGCGCGGGACGCACGGGAGCTGCGCGTCAGCGTCGAGCGCGGCTCGGTGCGGGTCGACAACGCACAAGGCGCGCTGGTGCTGAAGGCCGGCCAGGTCGCCAGCACCCTGCTCGACCGCGGGCCGACGTTGCTGCCGATCACCGCCAGTAATGCCTTTGCCTTCGCCCAAGGCCGGCTGGTGCTGGAACAGGCCAGCGTCGAGGAAATCGCCAGCAGCCTGTCGCGCTATCGCCGCCAACCAGTACAGGTGCGCCCCGGCAAAGGCCGGCCGGCAATCAACGCGGTGGTACAACTGGACGACATCGAAGGCTTCCTCCAGGCATTGCCATCCATCGCGCCCATCGAGGTCAGCCACGCCGAGGACGTGACCTGGCTGCGGGCGCTGTGATTTTTTTGCAACGGCACATCAGGGATTTCACCCGCCCCTCCGTCAGTGGGTATCCAACACTGACATGAGACCTTCCATGCCCCACGCAACCTTGAGAACCCTGGCGCTGGCCGTCGCCCTGAGCATCGCCAGCCAGGCCTGGGCCACTCCGATGGATATCGACTTGCCGCGCCAGCCGCTGGCCACATCGCTGCGCCAACTGGCGGAAACCGCGCAACTGACCCTGGCGGTGGACAACAGCATCATCCCCGACAACCTGGCCCCGGCCGTGCGCGGCCGGCTCGAACCGCTCAGTGCCCTGGCGCAACTGCTCCAGGGCAGCGGCCTGAATTTCCGTCAGCAAGGCAACACCCTGGTGATCCGCCGCGTCGACGACAGCGCCCTGGAACTGGACGCCACCAACGTCAACGGCCTCGGCGCGACAGAGGCCAGTGAAGGTTCTCACGCCTACATCAACGGCCCCGCGCGCACCGCCACGAAAATGGCCCTGGCGCCCCGCGAGACGCCGCAGTCGGTCTCGGTGATCACCCGCCAGCGCATGGATGACCAGAACCTGCAGAGCCTCGACGAAGTGGCGCGCACCACCACCGGCATTACCTACACCAAACTCGGCACCGACCGTTCGACCTATTACGCCCGCGGCTTCGAGGTCAACGACCTGCAGTTCGACGGCATCCCGAGCAACATCTCGGAAAACTACTCGATGGACGTCATGTCCACCGCCAATATGGCGCTCTACGACCGGGTCGAAGTGGTGCGCGGCGCCAACGGCCTGATGCAGGGCACCGGCAACCCGTCGGCGGCAATCAACCTGGTGCGCAAGCGCCCCACCGCCGACTTCCGCCTCGGCGCCGAACTGGGCGCCGGCTCCTGGGACAACTACCGCGGCCAGGTGGACGTGTCCGGCCCGCTGGACGACGGCGGCCACCTGCGCGGCCGCGCCGTCGCCTACTACAACAGTGCCGACAGTTACCGCGACGGTGCCGGCAAGGACAACCAACTGCTCTACCTGATCGGCGAAATGGACCTGAGCGAAAGCACGGTCTGGAGCCTGGGCATGACCCTGCAGCAGGACAACAACAACGGCTACGACTGGGGCGGTTTCAACACCCGCGCCAACGGTTCGTTCTACCCGCTGTCGCGCTCGACCTCGCTGGCCGGCAACTGGGCCCACCTGGACCGCAACAACCGGGTGCTGTTCAGCGACCTCAAGCATCACTTCGCCAATGGCTGGGACCTGACCCTGGCGCTCAACGCGGTCTGGTCCGACGCACAGTTTCTGTCCTCCTACCCGGCGCGGGTCAGCGGCGACAACTACCGCCTGGTCGTCTCCCAGGCCGACTACGAAGACCGCCAGTTGGGCATGGACCTCTACGCCACCGGGCCCTTCAACCTGTTCGGTCGCGAGCATCAACTGATGCTCGGCGCCAACACCCGCAAGGATGATTTCGACGTGGGCATTCACACTGCCCGCAACACGCCGACCGTCAACATCAACGACTTCGACCACGGTGCCATTCCCGCCCCGGAGCTCAACGCCACCCAGTCCGACTACAACTACGTGCGCCAGGAGCGCGGCCTGTACGGTGCCACCCGGTTCAGCCTGAGCGACGACCTGAGCCTGATCGTCGGCACGCGCCTGAGCTGGTCGGACTACGAGGTGAGCAGCCCGGCCACCAACGACCGCTACCGCGAGAACGGTCGCGCCGTGCCGTACGCGGGTCTGGTCTACGACCTCGACCGCCATCACAGCCTCTACGCCAGCTACACCGAGATCTACAAGACCCAGAGCTACTACGGCACCGGCAACCGTCTGCTGGAACCGGTGGAAGGGGAAAACTACGAAGTGGGGATCAAGGGCGAGTATTTCGACGGCGCGCTCAACACCTCGCTGGCGCTGTTCCAGACCGACCTGATGAACATGCCCGAGTCCATCGCCGGGGCGCGGATCTGCGGCGTGACCGGCACCAGCACCTGCTATGAAGAAGGCGGCGAAGTGCGCAACCGCGGGTTCGAGATCGAAGTGTCCGGCCAGCCGCTGGAGGGCTGGAACCTGAGTGCCGGCTACACCTACAGCGACCCGCAATACGTCGCTGGCAACAACAAGGGCAACGACTATTACACGCGGATCCCGCGTCGACTGCTCAAAGTGTCCAGCGACTACCGCCTGCCGGGTGTGCTTGACCAGTGGCGCGTGGGTGGCGACGTCTATGCCCAGAGCCGCACCTCCACCAGCGCCGCGGCCTACGACATCGAACAAAGCGGCTACGCCCTGCTCAACCTGCACGCCAACTACCAGATCAACCGCCAGTTGAGTGTGCAGTACAACCTGAACAACGCACTGGACAAAACCTACTACCAGTCGCTGCCGACCTCCAATGACTGGGGGGGATTGTTCTATGGTGATCCTCGTAACTTCGCGGTCACACTTCGCTATCAGTATTGATTTTCAGCAACCGGACGGCATCGCTCCTACAGAACGAACGCCCCCTGTAGGAGCGAGCTTGCTCGCGAGGCGGCACCACCAAAACCACGGCATGCACAGGGTGGCCTTCATCCGATCCAACAACGGCCACCCCCAACATCGCGTAACATCCAGCAACAGGTTGGCCAGCCAAACGCCAGCACGGCTTGCGCCCAACCCATTGACTCAGCTAAATCCGCGTTCCGCCCTTTCGATATGTATCGAGTACGGGCACAATGCGGATCTTTTTTTGGCCGGCCTTCCCGGAGCCTCGTAGTGATCAAGACACCGTACTACCTCATCGACAAACAAAAGCTGCTGGGCAATATGGAAAAGATTGCCTACGTGCGCGAAAAATCCGGGGCCAAGGCCCTGTTGGCACTCAAGTGCTTCGCCACCTGGTCGGTGTTCGACCTGATGCAGCAATACATGGACGGCACCACCTCGTCCTCGCTCTACGAGCTCAAGCTCGGCCGGCAGAAGTTCGCCGGCGAGACCCACGCCTACAGCGTGGCCTGGGCCGACGACGAGATCGAGGAAATGCTCGATAACTGCGACAAGATCATCTTCAACTCGATCAGCCAGTTGCAGCGTTTCGCCGACGCCTCCGAAGGCAAGGTCCGCGGTCTGCGGGTCAACCCGCAGGTGAGCAGCTCCGACTACCTGCTGGCCGACCCGGCGCGTCCATTCAGCCGCCTCGGCGAATGGGACCCGGTCAAGGTCGAAGCGGTGATCGAGCAGATCTCCGGCTTCATGTTCCACAACAACTGCGAGAACGGCGACTTCAGCCTGTTCGACAAGATGCTCGGCACCATCGAGGAACGCTTCGGCCACCTGCTGCACAAGGTCGAATGGGTCAGCCTCGGCGGCGGCATCCACTTCACCGGTGAAGGCTATGCGCTGGACGCCTTCTGCGAACGCCTCAAGTCGTTCTCGGAAACCTACGGCGTGCAGGTCTACCTCGAGCCAGGCGAAGCGGCGATCACCCAGAGCGCCTCGCTGGAAGTCACCGTGCTCGACACCCTCTACAACGGCAAGCACCTGGCCGTGGTCGACAGCTCGATCGAAGCGCACATGCTCGACCTGCTGATCTACCGCCTCAACGCCAAACTGGCGCCAAGCCAGGGCGAACACACCTTCATGGTGTGCGGCAAATCCTGCCTGGCCGGAGACATCTTCGGTGAGTACCAATTTGATCGTCCGCTGGCCATCGGCGATCGGCTGTCGTTCGTCGACGCCGCGGGTTACACCATGGTCAAGAAAAACTGGTTCAACGGCCTGAAAATGCCGTCCATCGTAGTGAAACAACTTGACGGTAGCGTTGAGCTGGTTCGTGAGTTTGGTTTCGAAGACTACCTGTCCAGCCTTTCCTGAGCTGGCAGATAAGGAGAGATAGAGAATTGAAGAAGAACGTTCTTATCATTGGTGCAGGAGGTGTCGCCAAGGTGGTGGCCCACAAGTGCGCGCAGCATAACGATGAACTTGGTCGTATTGCCATCGCGTCGCGCAACATCTCCAAATGCCAGGCCATCATCGATAGCGTCAAGGCCAAGGGCAGCCTGAAACAGCCCGCCGACATCAAGGCTTTCGCGCTGAACGCCCTGGATGTCGAAGCGACCAAGGCACTGATCCGCGAGACCGAATCGCAGATCGTGATCAACGTCGGCTCCGCGTTCCTCAACATGTCGGTGCTGCGTGCCTGCATCGATACCGGCGTGGCCTACCTGGACACCGCCATCCACGAAGAACCGGGCAAGATCTGCGAGACACCGCCGTGGTACGGCAACTACGAGTGGAAACACCTCGAAGAGTGCCAGCAGAAGAACATCACCGCCATTCTCGGCGTGGGCTTCGACCCGGGTGTGGTCAACGCCTATGCGGCACTGGCCAAACAACAGTATTTCGACCGCATTGATTCGATCGACATCCTCGACGTCAATGCCGGTTCCCATGGCAAATATTTCGCCACCAACTTCGACCCGGAAATCAACTTCCGCGAGTTCACCGGACAGGTATGGAGCTGGCAGAACAGCCAGTGGACCAGCAACACCATGTTCGAAGTGAAGCGTACCGACGACCTGCCGGTCGTAGGCTCGCAGAACCTGTACCTGACCGGCCACGATGAAGTGCACTCGCTGTCGAAGAACCTCGACGTGCCCAACGTGCGCTTCTGGATGAGCTTCGGTGAGCACTACATCAACGTCTTCACCGTGCTGCGCAACCTCGGCCTGCTCTCCGAGCAACCGGTGAAAACCGCTGAAGGCCTGGAAGTCGTGCCGCTGAAACTGGTCAAGGCCGTGCTGCCGGATCCGTCCTCGCTGGCGCCGGGCTACACCGGCAAGACCTGCATCGGCGACCTGGTCAAGGGCACCAAGGACGGTCAACCGCGCGAAGTCTTCATCTACAACGTGGCTGACCACGAAGAAGCCTACGCCGAGACCGACAGCCAGGGCATTTCCTACACCGCGGGTGTACCGCCAGTGGCTGCGGCCCTGCTGGTAGCCCGTGGTCAGTGGGACGTGCAGCGCATGGTCAACGTCGAGGAACTGCCGGCTGAGCCGTTCCTCCACGCCCTCGACGAAATGGGTCTGCCGACCCGCGTCAAGGACGAGAACGGCGACCGCCCTTGGGCGTGATCCGGTCTGACCGCTGAACACGAAGGGCGCCATTGCGGCGCCCTTTGTCGTTGTTGGGCAGGCTAGTCTGTGCGCGTTTCATTAAGGTCCATGAGTGCCCGGAAAGCATCGGTATCTACACCCCTTCCGGTCATGTGGGTGGCTTGAAGGCGCTTTTCAAAAAATCGAGCAATGGCCACCAGGCGCATGCCAGGAGTTTTTCAGCGCTCTCAAGATCGAGCGCCGCCCGCGCGGCGCATCGCCGGCAAGCCGGCTCCCACAGTGGTTCGGCTCGATTTTGAGGTTGGCGCCTCAGCCACCGCGCACTCTCCAGCCACGCACCAAGGCAGGCAACGCCAATCCCACAGGCCATGGCTCGTTGCAGCAAATGTGGGAGCCGGCTTGCCGGCGATGCGCCGCGCGAGCGGCGCTCGATCTTGAGAGCGCTGAAAAACTCTCGGCTAGCACCTGGTGGCCATGACCGGATCCTCTGACAGGCTACTCATGGCCTTCATACAATCCCGAGAGCCCGTGACAGACTCGCGCAACGCCAACGACGGGAAATGCTCTGAAAAATCGTTTCAACCCCTTACAATCGCCGTCTTTTCAGGCAGAACAACAAGGCCAGTCCATCCATGGTGCTCGACCCTCCTACCCTGCTGGTGCTCACCACCGTACTCGCCGCCTCGGCCGCGCTCTACCTCGCGATCGAATGGCGCAGCGTGCGCGAATCTTCACTGCTGTTCTGGAGCGCGGGATTCGCCACCATCACCATCGGCTGCACCCTGTCGCTGCTGCGCAGCAACGGTTTTCTGCTGATCGGCATCTGGTTCGCCAACGGCCTGCTGGTGCTTGCCCACTGGTTTTTTCTACTGGGCGTATCGCGCTTCACCGACACTCGGCTTTCCCGCGCCTGGTACCTGATCTTCGCCACCTGGCTGGCGCTGTTGGCGCTGCCGGAAAACCAGGCCTGGTCGAAGCTGATGATGCTCGCCAACTCGGCACTGGTCGGCCTGCTGGCACTGCGGGCCAGCCTGCTGCTGCGACCCCACGGCAAATCCCTGAGCGTCGGCGCGGTGCAGTTGCGTTACGTGATGCTGATCCATGGCCTGTTCTATTTCATCAAGGCTGGCCTGGCTATCGTGCCCGGCACGCTGATCGACCTCGCCTCCTTCCGTGGCGAGATCATCCAGGTGTCCCTGGTTGAAGGTGCGATGGCGATCATGCTGATCGCCCTGTCGATGACCGGCAGCGAACGCTACCGCCGCGAACAACGCATCGCCCGCCTGGCCGCCCGCGACCCGCTGACCGCCCTGTACAACCGCCGCGCCCTGGAAATGCGCGCGCCGCGCCTGCTTGGCGAGGTGTCCGCCGCCCGCCCCGGCGCCCTGCTGCTGATCGACATCGACAACTTCAAGCTGGTCAACGACCTCTACGGCCACTCCGCCGGCGACCGCCTGCTGGTGGCGCTGAGCGAAATGATCCGCTCGGCCTTGCCGCAGGACGCCCTGGCGGCGCGGCTCGGCGGCGATGAGTTCGTCATCCTGCTGGGCAATGCTTCGCGTGAGCGCATCGTCGGGTTGGGCAGCGTATTGCGCGAGCAATTCCACACCACCGCCAAAGCCTTCGTCACCCCCGAAGCGGTGACCCTGAGCATCGGCGCCAACCTGTTCCAGCAACCGCCGGAAAGCCTCGCAGCGCTGATCGACCAGAGCGATGCGGCGCTGTATGAGTCCAAGCGCGGTGGGCGGGACAGCATTCGGCTGGTGGATTGCACCGAGGGTGAGGCACAGCTTTGTTGATGTAAGCGCCCTACCAGAACGTCCCGCGTAACGTCAGCATGTGGTTGCGCGGTTCGCCGTAGTAGTTGCCCACCGCCGAAGACCCCACAGTGTTGTAGTAGCGCTTGTCGAAGGCGTTGTTGAGGTTGTACGCCACGGTCCAATGCTCATCCAGCCGATACTCGGCCAAGGCATTCCAGACCGCATAGCCCGCCTGGCTGTACTGATACGGCACCGAGACCTGCTCACCATTCACCACCACGGGCTTGCCCACGCCATCCAGCACCGGCACCCGACCGCTGACGTAGTTGGCGCTCTGCAGCGTGACACCGCCGCCCACTTTCAGATCGTCGAGCACACCCGGCAGGCGGTAGGTCGAGAACAACTTGAACAGGTGCTTCGGAGTAACGCTGTTGAACGGCGAATCATCGTCACGACGCTGGTTGTGGTTGTAGGTGTAGCCGGCCAGCACGCTCCAGTCCGGGAGGATCTCGCCGCTGAGCTCCAGATCAACACCCTTGCTGACCACTTTGCCCTGCGCCAGATAGCAGCAGCTACCGCTGAACAGCGCCGCCTCGAACGGATACGACGGGTCTTCCAGGGCTTCGTTTTCGCGCTGGGTGTAATACAGCGAGATCGAGGTGTTGACCGCACCGCCCCAGAGTTCACCCTTGATCCCGGTTTCGTAGGTCTTGCCGGTCATGGCCTCAACTACCGAGCTGCCCGGTGGCGGGCCGGCCAGTTTGTCCTGCTGCGGTTTGTAGATTTCCGAGTAGCTGGCGAACGCCGACCAGTCGTCGCTGAGGTCGTACACCACGCCGCCGTAAGGCACCACCTTGGTCGGCTCGCGCAGCGGGATATTGGATTGCGTCACCCAACTGCCGCCGTCGAGTTCGCGGTATTCCTGGTTGAATTTGTAGCGATGGGCGCGGGCGCCGACGATCAGGTGCAACGGGTCAGCCAGGTGCAGGCGCAAGGTCGAATAGAGCCCGTACTGGGTCTGGTCATTCGGACTGTAGTCGCGGATCCAGTGCTTGTCGGTCGGCGGGTTCGGCCACGGGGTCGATTCGGGATCGAACACATCGATCGCGCCAAAGGCCCCGGCCAGTTGTGAAGTGCCGCGCCACCGGCTGGTGATGCGCTGGTAGTCGGCGCCCAGGAGCAATTCCTGCTCACGGCCAAGCATGTCGAATTTGCCGGAAAGGTTCAGGTCCAGCAGTTGCTGATCACTGCGGTAGCGCGCGACGCTGCCGAAACGGGTCGGGCCTTCGCCGGTGATCGGGTTGAGTCCGCCGACGTTGAACGCGCGTTTCTGCAGACCGGCGTCCTGGGTGCGGGTGTAGGTCAGGTTGACCTTCCAGGCGTCCGAGAATTCGTGGTCGATCTTGGCGAACAACTCCTGCGAGCGACCGTCCTGATAGGCCCAGCTGTCGGTAAGGTTGGTGCTGCGCGAAAGCTTCAGGTCTTCGCCCGTGCTGTAGCGCGGCAGGCCGGCGCTGGCGCCGTTCTGGCTGATACGGTCATAACGGCCGCCGACGGTCAGGCGGGTTTGCGGAAGGATATCGGCTTCAAGGATGCCGTAGACACTGGGCAGGCTCGAACTGCGTCCGTCGATGAAGTACTGGCGGTCGTTGTATGCGGTCACCAGGCGACCGCGCAATTTGCCGTCGAACGCCAGCGGACCGGTGACATCGAGCTGGGTGCGGTAGTTGTCCCAGGAGCCGGCCGAGGCTTCGACCTTCAATTGGTAGGTGTCCAGCGGACGCTTGCGCACCAGATTGATGATCCCGCCCGGATCGCCGGTGCCGCCGAACAGGCCGGACGAACCGCGCAGCACTTCGACGTGGTCGAACTCGGCGAGGTTGTATTCCTTGCTCGAATAGAAACTGCCGGCCGTGGTGCCAAGGGACATCGGCGCGGCGCCGTCGATCTGGATGTTCTCGATCACGAAGCCGCGCGAGGTGTACTCGTAGATCCGTTCGTTGGTGTTCTTGACGGTGATGCCTGGGGTGATCTTCAGAGCATCGGTGAGGTCCACCAGTTTCTGGTCCTCGACCACCTGCTGGGTGATCACCGAGACGGTCTGCGGCGTTTGCCGAAGGCTGACCGGGGTCTTGGAGCCGGCACTGATCCGGGTCGGGGTGTAGGACCCGGAGTTCTCGGTCATCTGGCCCATGCCCTGGCCTTCGATCACAGTCGCGCCCACCTCCAACGCGCCGCCCTGGTCGCCTGTCGGGTACATCATCCAGTTGCCGTTGGGGCTGACCAGCACCATGAGGCCGCTGCCGGCCAGCAAGGCGTCGAGGCCGTCCTTGATCGCGAACGAGCCTTTCAGCGCCGGGGCGCGCTTGCCCTGCACCAGTGCCGGGTCGAACGGCAAGGTGATGCCAGCGAGTTGGGCAATGGTGTTGAGGGAATCTTCCAGCGCTCCGGCCGGCAGGTCGTAGTGGCGGGTTTGCGTCTGTTCGGCGAAGGCCATGCCGGCCATGACCGGCAAGCAGGCCGCGCTGCCGAGAATACCGCGCAGGGCAATGGCCAGGGCGCTGCGGCGCAGCGCGTGAGGATGGGACGACGGGGATGACATGTACGACAGACTCCATTCGAATGAGCAGGGTGTTTTCCCTGTCTGTCGAAGGGCGCGACAAAACCCGCAAGACGTTTCGAGAATTTTTCGTATTTCGTTCAGAGCGCGACGACACGGCTCCACAGCGGTGTGAAGCGCTGGACACGCACCGGCAGCGAATCGGCAAGGGCCACCAGGGCGCGGTCGATATCATCGAGCTGGAATACGCCGGACACCTGCAAGTCGGCGACTGCCGGATCGCAACTCAGCCAACCCCGGCGATAGCGACCCAGTTCCGCAGTCAGTTCGCCGAGGCGCATGCGCCGCGCCACCAGTTGCCCGCGGGTCCAGGCGCTGGCGTTCATGCTGCTGTGCTCGACCCGCTGGCTGCCCGCAGCGGCGATCAGATATTCCTCGCCCGCAACCACACGAATCGGTTGGCCTTCCTGGTGAATCGCGACCACGCCCTCCTCCACTCGCAACCGCGTGCCCTGCGCTTCCTCACGCACACCAAAGGCGGTGCCGATGGCCTGCAGCCGCGCATGCCGGCTTTGCACCCAGAACTCACGGCGGCCTCCAGGCGCATCGGCATCCTTGCCGGTGTCGATGAACAGCTCACCCCGGCGCAGCACGATCAGCCGCTGCTCGACGCTGAAACGCGCATCCACGGCGCTGCCGGTATTGAGTTGCAAGCGGGTGCCGTCACTGAGCTGGAAGCGCCGGCGCTCGCCCACCGCCGTGGCGTAGTCGGCGCCCAGTTCAGCCAGTGGTCCCTGGCGCAGCCCCCACCCGCCGGCGCTGACGATCACCCCGGCGGCGATCAGTTTGAGCACCTGGCGCCGCCCCTGACGGCCCGTGCCCAAACGCTGCAGGGTGTCCAGCGCCGCAGGCCCGGGCAGGCCCGGCAACGCCGCCAACTGCTGAAACGCCGCCTCACTGGTGTGCAGCGCGCACCAGGCGGTTTCGTGCAACGGATCGGCCTGGCGCCAGGCCAGGCAGTCATGGTGCAGCTGCGCATCAGCGCTGCCCGATTGCAGACGCACCAGCCAGCCGATGGCCTGGTCGAGCACGGTGTCCGGGATGTCCGGCAGTGCAGTGCTGCTCATCGTTGCGCCAGGTAGCAATGGCGGATCGCCGTGACCATGTACTTCTCCACCGAACTGACGGTGACGCCCAGGCGCTCGCCGATGTCCTTGTAGCCCAGCCCTTCGAGGCGCGACAACAGAAACGCCGTGCGCACCTTCGGCGCCAGGCCGTCGAGCAAGGCGTCGATGCGTTCGAGGGTTTCCAGCAGGATCAGCCGGGTCTCCGGCGACATCTCTTGCGCCACGGGCAAATGCGCGAGGGTCTCCAGCCAGGCCCGCTCGACCCGCTGTCGACGCACCCGGTCCACCAGCAATCCGCGCGCCACCGTGCTCAACCAGGCGCGAGGCTGGCGCAACTCCTGGACCTGCTGCGGCCGGCCGAGAATATGCACAAAGGTATCGTGGGCCAGGTCGGCGGCACTGTCGCCATGACGCAGGCGCTTGCGCAACCAGCCCAGCAGCCAGGCATGGTGATCGAGGTACATGGCCTGAATGTCGGCCTGCGCGGTGGCGGGAGAAGAAGGAGATGACACGGCGAGCCTCTGCACGACAATCAGATGCATTTGAGAATTCGTCGCATCCTAAGGGAGATTGCCGGGCCACGGCAACCTCGATGATAGCGCGGCGCCATGTAGCTATCCGCCACATGACGCCGCGCCTCCTCCTCAGAAGCGGTACTTCGCCGTCAGCAGGTAGTTGCGCGGATCACCGACAAAGTTGCCGCCGGTGGTGGTGATGATGCTGGAGTAGTAGTCGCGGTCGAACACGTTGTTGGCGTTGACGCTGACCGTGAGGTGGGTATCGACGTCGTAGCTGGCGAACAGGTCGGTCACTGCGTAGCCGCCCTGCTCGATGCCGTCGCTGGTGTAGATGTCGCTCTGCACATGCAACCCGCCACCGACGCGCCAGCGGTTGAGGTCACCGGGCAGACGGTAGCTGGTGGCCAGCTTGAACAGGTTCAAAGGCAGGTTGGTGGCGTAGCGATCGGCGCTGGAGGTGGTGCCGATCGGCGCGAACTGCGAGGCCTTCATGTGGCGGGCGTCGTTGTAGGTGTAGCCGGCAGACACCTGCCAGTCCGGCAGCACTTCACCGCTCACTTCGAACTCGACGCCGCGGCTGCGCACTTCGCCGGAGGCGGCGTAGCAACCGGAAGGCTGCTCAGGGCACAGGCCGCTGTCCAGTTGCATCGGCAGATTCTCGAGGTCGATCTGGAACAGGGCGACGCTGGCGTTCAGGCGGCCATCGAAGTATTCGCCCTTGAGGCCGATCTCGTAGTTGCTGCCGGTCTGCGGATCAAGCAGGCCGCCGCTGGCCAGCGCGTAGTTCTGCGGATTGAAGATGCGCGTCCAACTGGCATAGGCGGTGTAGGTGTCGTTGAGGTCGTAGGTGAAACCCAGGTACGGCGTGAATTCGCGGGTGGCTTTGTAGCCGTCATTGCCGGTCCAGGTGCCCGAGTGCGTGGTGACCTGATATTCGTACCAGTCCAGCCGCCCGCCCAATGCCATCTTAAGTTGCTCGGTCAGGCTGAATCGCGCGGTGACGTAGGCGCTGGACTGGTCGATCTGGCCATCGCGGGACCAGGCCCTGACGGTCTGCGGCTTGGGCACCGCCTTGCCGTCGAAGGCCAGCGGGTCGAATTCGTATTCGAAACCGAGCGGCCAGCCACCAGGGCCGTCATCGATATCCTGCTCGCGGTAACTGCCGCCAACCACCAGTTCGTGGGTGCGGCCGAACAGGCTGAACGGTCCGCTGACATAGCCATCGAGGCTGGTCTGGGTGTTTTCGTAGTGATAGGCACCCACGCCGAAGCCCATCACCCGCGACGCTTCATCCGGGCGATAGAGGTAGGTGCCAAGCATGTCCATCTCGCTCTTCACTGCGGTGGCGGCCAGCTTGGCGGTCCAGTCGTCGGCGAAGCGGTGGGTGATGTCGGCGAAGACGCTGGTGCTCTCCTTGTCCCAGTACGACCAGCTCGGGCTCATGCGGCTGGAGCGAGAAATGTCGAGAAAGCGGCCGTCCGGCTGGGTGCCGCGACCGTTCCAGTCGGCGCCGGGATTGTTGTCCTGGCTCCAACTGGCGCCGAGGCTCACCCGGGTGTCCTCGCTCAGGTCGGCTTCGAGCACGCCGTAGACCAGATTGCGCTGGGTTTTGTAGTCGTCGATGAACGAGTGTTTGTCCTGGAACGACACCACGGTGCGCCCGCGCAGGCTGCCGCTGCTGTTCAACGGACCGCTCAGGTCGAGCTCGGTGCGGTAGTTGTCCCAACTGCCGGCGCCGGCGGTGATGGAGCCCTGGAAGGTATCGGTGGGACGCTTGCGGATCAGGTTGATCGAGCCACCCGGCGAGCCTGCGCCCTCCATCAAGCCCGCCGCGCCGCGCACCACTTCGACCCGGTCGTAATCGACAGCAGGCCGGTGGACAGGCTGGCTTCCTCGTACTGCACCGGAATGCCGTCGACCATCAGGTTATTGAGCTGGAAGCCGCGGGAGTTGAAGCGCTCGCGCTCGCCGCCCCACTTGGTGAGGGTCAGGCCCGGGGTGTATTTCACCGCATCGCCGAGGGTGGTCATGGCCTGATCGTCCATGCGCTGGCGCGAGACCACGCTGACCGACTGCGGGGTTTCCCGTGCCGATAAATTCAGCTTGGTGCCGCTGCTCATGCTGCCGGTGGTGTAAGAACCGGTGTTCTCGCTGGTGGCGCCAAGGCCGCTGGCGTTGACGCTGGTGGCGCCCAGCTCCACCGCGCTGCTGCTGACGGACGCCGGAGCGGAGACCAGATAGCTGCCGTCGCCGGACTTCTGGATCTTCAGCCGGGTGCCGCGTAGCAGCCGTTGTAGCGCCTGCTCCACGCTCAGCTCACCGCTCAGGCCGGGTGCCTGAAGGCCCTCGGCGCTGTCAGTGGCGAACAGGATGCGCGCGCCGGTCTGCCCGGCCAGGGCGTTCAGCGCCTGGTCCAGGGGTTGTGGCGGCAGGTTCACGGCGTGGCGGGCATCCTGGGCGTGCAGCGCGCAAGACAGGGTAATGCCTGCGGTCAGCAGCGACAGACGGCTCAGCCGCGAGCGGCGCGAAGATGGATTGGTGCTCATTTGACTCCCCAATGACACGATCAAAAGTGACGTTCACAGGGAGTGGCGAATGAGCACCGGCACATGTTGAGGTCTGAAATGAAAAATATTCTCTTTTCCGTCAGCGAGCCTTGATCGACACGCTGCCATCGGCGGCGCGGCTGACACTGATCGGCAGGATCGACGGCAGCAGGTCCAACAGCGGTTCCACCGCATCGCTGTCGAATTCGCCGGAAACCCGCAACTGGCCGAGCCGTGGATCAGCAAGACGTATCGGCGCCAGGCGGTAGCGTTGCAGGTCGGCGATCACCTCGCGCAGCGGCGTGCCATCGAAACGCAGCTTGCCCTGCTGCCAGGCGATGGCCCGGCCCGGGGCGATGGCGCTGAGCCTCCCCGCTTGCGCAGCGCTCGCCAGCCATTGTTGCCCACCGTGTACGCGGCGCGGCGCAGCGCCCTTGGCGGACACTTCCACCTCGCCTTCGATCACCGCGACCGCGACGCCGCGGCTGTCGCTGCGTACGTTGAACACCGTACCGATATCGCGCACCGCAAGGCCCTGGCTGCGGACGATGAACGGCTGCGGGCCGTGGACCACGGTGAAGGTGGCCTCGCCTTCCAGCAACTCGAACTGGCGACTGCGCAGGCGGTGCTCGATGCGCAGGTGGGTGGCGCTGTTGAGTCTGATCGCGCTGCCGTCGGCCAGTTGCAGGCTATCCCGCGTGCCGACCGGAGTGCGGAGGTCATCGCTGTACAACGCCGGATCGAGCAGCCACAAACCGCCGGCCAGCAGCAGCAACGACAGGCCGCCGCCCAGCGTTTGCTTGCGTCGGCGCTGACGCGCGGTCTGCGCCTTCGCCTCGGCCAACAGGGCCTCGCGGGACGGCACGCGGTTGCGCAGCGCTTGCTCGAAAGGCGCCAGCGGATCGGCGTCTGGAATCTGCTCGGGGGTTTCCCTGGGCTTCATTTCGCCACCAGCGCCCGGCGTGCCGGTTCCCAGTCACGCACGATGGCCTGCATGGCCCGGGCGAAATGCTGGGTGACCATGTTCAGGGAAATACCCAGCTCGGCGGCGATCTCCCGTTGCGCCATGCCGTGGATGCGATGCAGCAGAAACACCTGCCGCGCCCGTGCCGGCAGCGCTTCGATGATCGCCAGCAGGGCGTGCAGTTGCTGCTCGAAATCCAGGCTGGCGGCGCCGTCCAGGTCGTGGACGTACCAGTCGGGAACGTCCGGAGTGAAGTCGATCCAGGTGTTACGGGTGCTGTCCGCCCGGCGGCGGTCGATGGCCTTGTTGAAGGACACCTTGCGCAGAAAGGCGAACGGCAGCTTCACCGGTTGCTGCGGCGGCTTCTCCAGCAATTGCACGCACACCTCATGCACCACCTCGCGGGCGAACTGGGAACCCTGGAAGCGCCGCCGGATGTAAGCCACCAGGTCGTCGTAATGCAGGGCCAGCGCGCCGATCAGTTCGGGATTGGACGAGGATTTGGTCATGGCGGGAGGCATGCGAATGAAAGTGAGTCGCATTATAGACATGGCGATTTGATTGCCAAGGACTGTTATCACGACGACGCCGACCTCATACCCAGAACAACTCCCCTACCAGCACCACCGCCAACACCACCATCACCCCGCCCGATAGCCGCCCCATCATCCGCGCCGCCGCCGGCCGGGTTTTCAGCGCGGCGCTCGCGCCCAGCCCGACCATCGAATACACCACCGCGCAACTGGCGGTGTAGACCAGGCCGAGCACGGCGATCTGCACCGGCACGCTCCAGCTCGCCTGGGCACTGGTCCAGGGCGGCACGAAGGCGAGGAAAAACAACAAACCCTTGGGGTTCAGCCCGCTCACCAGCGTGCCACGCAGAAACTGCCCGGCCCTGCTGACGCCGTCCGCATCGCTGGCGCCCGCCTGTGGTACCGGCGGGTTCTGCAACAAGCCAATCCCCAGCCAGCCCAGGTATAGGGCGCCGACCACCGTCAGGCCGGTGATGAACGCCGAACTGCTGGCGCCGAGCACGGCAAAGCCGGTGGCCACCGCCAGGGTCAGCGCCAGATAGCCCACCAGCAAACCGAAGACCGCGGCCATCACGCCCCTGCCGCGCACACCTGCGGCAATCGCGTAGGCCCAATCCGGCCCGGGAATGATCACGAAAATCATCGAAAACGCCCAGAACGCCAATACCGTTGCACTGCTCATCCGTTCGCTTCCTTATCCGTGCAATGCCAGGCCTTTGATCGCCTTGTCCACGGCCTTCTTCGGCCCACGCAGGGCCAGGCCCACGAGGTTGAGGTTGGCGGGATCCTCGGCAAAGAACACTTCACGGTTGGCGGCGTCGTGGCCGGTGGAAAACATGGCGAAGACGTAGGGCGACATCGTCAACTGCCGCTCCAGCCCCGCGCGGTGGGCTTTTTGCAGGCCGGGAAGGTCGGCCTCGAAGATCATCATCGGCTGGCCGAACAGGTTGCCGTATTGATGGCCAGCGGCATCGACATACGGCTGGCCCATGACCTCGGGCGCCGCTGCGGCGATGCCGGTGGAAAGGAACGCGACCACATTCAGGCGCTGCCAGGTGGCGAGGTCATTGCGCACGACAATGGCGACTTTGGTATCGAACATCGGAAACTCCAGATCAAAGCTGAGGCGCCATGATCGGAGTGGGAGGCAGGTTCAGTCTGTAAGGTTTGTGCACTGTTTCCGATAAGCCGCCGGCGTCATGCGGAACGCCCGGCGAAACCACACGCCCAGGTGGCTCTGGTCGGCGAAGCCCACTTCGGCCGCCACTTCCACCGGCGCCATGCCCCGCGCCAGCAACGCCCGGGCCGCGCGCAGGCGCAGGCGCACCAGATAGGCGTGGGGCGACTGGCCAAAGGCTTTCTTGAATTGCCGGGTCAGGCGGAAACGGTCGACACCCGAATAGGTCGCCAACTCTTCCAGGCTGACGTCATGGGCCATCTGCGCATGGAGAAAGTCCCGCGCCCGCTGCAATTCCAGCGGCGAATCGCGGCGCAGCGACGGCGCCTTCAGGTACAGGTGACGGGACAACTGACCCAGCAACTGGTCCAGGCCCTGGTCGCGGGCCAGCCGGCCCTCATTTTGGTGGACGGCGACGAATGCCTGCTGGATCGCACCGACCAATTCGGCGTCGTCGGTCAGCGTATTGTGGAACGCCGCCTGCAACGCCGAGGCATCGCCCAGGCCCAGGCGCTCGGTCATGCCCGACACGTAGGGCTGCGGCAGGTAGAGCATGGCGTAGGTGAAGCCTTCCTTCTCCGGCGCGTGGCCGTCGTGCACCGCACCGGGCTCGATCAGCATCGCCCGACCCGGCGTACTGACATGCAGCGAGCGGTTGCAACTGAACTGCTGCACGCCCTGCTGGGTGATGCCCACCAGCATTTCGTCGTGGTCGTGGGGATCGTAGGCGTGGCCCTGAAAATGCGCGTGCACGCTCTCGATACCGGTTTCCTGATCGCGGCGCATGCGAAGCCAGTCGCTGGCGGAGGTAGTGCTTGCATCAACGCTCATAAAGACTCGTCAGGGGTTGAATGTCGGGCCGCGAGTCTGGACGATGAACATCGACCAGACCCTGTCAGAGGAAAACAAAATGGACGCAGGAAAAATCCAGCCACCAATCTATCTGGATGACCTGGCGGTTGGCGATGTTTTTGTCAGCGCCCAGTATCCGCTGGAGGCTGAAGAGATCATCCGCTTTGCCAGCCAGTACGATCCGCAGCCCTTCCATACCGACCCGGAAGCGGCCCGTGACACCTTCTTCCAGGGCCTTGCCGCCAGCGGCTGGCATACCGCGGCGCTGACCATGAAACTGCTGGTCGCCAGCTTTCCGCTGGGCCGCGGTGTCATCGGTGCAGGCGGCGAAATCAGTTGGCCGCAAGCGACCCGGCCGGGCGATGTGCTTCAGGTCACCAGCACCATCCTCGAAATCACTCCATCGCGCTCCAAGCCAGACCGCGGGATGGTGCTGGTGCAGTCGATCACCCGTAACCAGCGGGATGAGGTGTTGCAGAAGCTGACGTCGAAGGTGCTCTGTTTCAGAAAGTGAGGGTGGCTCAGCACCTCACCGCGGCGGCCATCCGCCGCGCCGCATAGCGCTCGCGCAACCGGTCGAACCCGAGGTTGTACAGGTAGGTGTACGGCAGCAGGAACACCAGCAAGCCGACCTCCATCAGGAACGCCTCGACCAGGCCGATGGACAACCACCACGCCGCCACCGGCACCACTACCAGAATCAGCCCGCCCTCGAAACCCAGGGCGTGGAGGATGCGGATCAGCGGCGTGCGCTGGAAGCCGGCGCGGTTCTGCAGCCGGTCGAACAACACGTTGTACAGCATGTTCCACAAGGTCGCGGTGACCGAGATCGCCAAGGTCAACAGACCAGCGCTCATCAGCGGTTTGTCCATCACCAGGGCGATGGTTGGCGCACACAGCAACAAGGCGAAAAATTCGAAGCCGAGCGCATGGACGATACGGTCGGTCAGGCTCTTTTTCTGCAGCATTTCTCTACTCCCAACGTTTGAACACGGCCAGCATATGACCTACATTTATGCACCTCAACCACCAACTTCCTAACGCACGGTTGCATATATGAAACGCCTGGAGTGGGACAACCTGCATGTGCTACTGGCCGTGGTCCGCAGCGGCAACCTGAAACGCGCGGCCCAGCGCCTGCGCTTGAGTACCGCCACGCTGTCGCGGCGCCTCGATGCGCTGGAAGAACAACTCGGCGGACAACTGCTTGAGCGCACCTCGACCGGCTGCTTCGCCACCGCCTTTGGCCAGCGTATCGTCGGCTGGGCAGAACAGATGGAAGGCGCGGCCAACGAGGTACTGCGTGAGGCCGACTCGCCGGAGACCGTGGAAGGCACAGTGCGGGTCAATGCCGATGAATGGCTGTCGTTCCTGGTGACCGCACTGCTCGCGCCGATCCGCACCCGTTACCCGCTGCTGGGCATGGAAATCCTCACCACGCCGTTCCCGGTCAACCTCACCCGGCGCGAGGCCGACCTCTCGCTGCGCTATGCCCGCCCGGAAGCCAGCGACCTGATCGCCGAACCGCTGGGGGAAATCGAATTCGCCCTGTATGCGTCCAGCAGCTACGCCGCGCAAAAGCGCGAGGCACTGGCGCAGCGCAACTGGTCCGAGCTGGATTTCGTCGGCCTGGATGAATCGCGGATGGACCAGACCATGGAAGCCTGGTGGGAACGTCTGGAAGGCGCGCCGGCGCCGTGGCTGCGCTGTAATCACACCCTGGGGATCTACGATTGCGTGATTGCCGGCGGCGGTATCGGCATCGTGGAGAAACGCACCGCCCGCCTGACCGCCAGCCTGGAGCTGGTGATGGACGTGCCTGAACTGAGCCGCGAAGTCTGGCTGTGCACCCACCGTTCGATGCGCGAAAGCGCTCGGATCAAGTCAGTGCGGGACTTCCTCGTCGAGACCTGGCCGCATCAGGATGGGGTCGGGCTGTGCGGGAATCCGTTTGCGCCGCCGACTGCTTCGATCTGAGCAAGGAATGCCTGAACAAATGCCCACTGTTCCCGTACTGGACGCCTCGATGCCAACCACTCCGTCGCCAGGCAAAGCCTGCGCCGTCCTGCTCTCCCACGACCAGCCGCCGCGCCTGCTGCTGTTCCGCCATCCTCAGGCCGGGGTGCAACTGGTCAAAGGCAGCATCGAACCCGGCGAAGCGCCCGCCCGTGCCGCCCTGCGGGAATTGAAGGAAGAGTCGGGAATCATCGATGCCCGCGTGCTGGCGGACCTCGGTACATGGGATGCCGGGCACCAGGGTCAGATCTGGTCCTTTCACCTGTGCACGGCGCACGATCCGTTGCCGGAGCACTGGACCCACCAGACCGAAGACGACCACGGCCACCTGTTCAGCTTTTTCTGGGCCGCGCTGGACGAGCTGCCGTGGGACGAGTGCCATCCGCTGTTTCAGCGAGCGTTGCGGTTTCTGCTCGACGGCAGACTGAACGCCGCTGTCTTCGCGAGCAAGCTCGCTCCTACAGAGTAGTGGCTCCAATTGCAGGCGCGAGCGCGCTCGCGAAGGCATGCCTCATGACTTCACGGCCTCATCCCGCGCCACCTGTTCGAGGCCCCAGCCACCCTGCTCGTGCCAGTCCTCGCCGAAGGTCTCGGCCGGATGCATGGTGCGGTCGGAGCCGTTGCCGCAGTCCAGCTTGCTGGCAGCGCAGTAGCGGTCGCAACCCCAGCAGACCCGCTCGGGGTGTTTGGGGTTGAGGGGAAAAGGCTTGGCCATGGGAAAGCTCCCTGTTCCGGATCGGTCGAGCCCTTACCCTAGCCCGCCACTGGCGCCACGGCCTTGACCCGGATCAACCCAGCACCGGCCGCAAAAAGCTCCGCTCGTAGCTGACAATGAATTTTTTCTCCAGTGCCAAGGCCACTGCAGCCACGCATTCCGCGTCGTGCTCGGCCTGCTTGCGGTACTGCTCGTACTGCGCCAATCCCGGAAAGCTGAACAGGCAGTAGGCAATATTGTTGGCGCCCTCGGCGGGCAGGAAATACCCGTGATGCTGGCCGCCCATACGCTCCACCAGACCGATCCACAGGCGTGCGTAGGCTTCGAATGCCGGGATCTGGTAGGGATCGATAACGTAGCGGACGTGGCAGGTGATCATCGCGAACACTCCTTGCTGATGGGCGAGCGCGGCAGTCTACCCGGCTTACGCTGCGCCACGCTTGAACGAACTTGCCATTTCATCGACACCCGCCATTCCTGCACAAAACGGATAGAACCGCCCCCCGCCTCCAGCGAACACTAGCTCCGTCGGCACCGACCACTCCACTCGGTCGCCTGCCTTCGAGTGCCTAAACAACTACCCGCTAGAGGTTTGCATGAACACCCCCGCGCATCAGCTGGCCACCTGGCTGAAGCAACACCAGATCACCGAAGTCGAATGCATTGTCAGTGACCTCACCGGCATCGCCCGCGGCAAGATATCCCCCACCAACAAGTTCCTCGGCGAAGGCGGCATGCGCCTCCCGGAAAGCGTGCTGCTGCAGACGGTCACCGGCGATTTCGTCGATGACGACATCTACTACAGCTTGCTGGACGAGGCGGATATCGACATGTTCTGCCGCCCCGATGCCGACGCGGTGTTCCTGGTGCCCTGGGCCATCGAACCCACCGCGATGGTGATTCACGACACCTACGACAAGCAGGGCAACCCGGTCGAGCTGTCGCCGCGCAACGTGCTCAAGCGCGTGCTGCAGCTTTACAAGGACAAGGGCTGGACGCCGATCGTCGCGCCGGAAATGGAGTTCTACCTGACCAAACGCAGCAGCGACCCGGACTTCCCGCTGGAAGCGCCGATCGGCCGCTCCGGTCGCCCGGAAAGCGGCCGGCAGAGTTTCTCGATCGATGCCGCCAACGAATTCGATCCGCTGTTCGAAGACGTCTACGACTGGTGCGAAGCCCAGGGCCTGGACCTCGACACGCTGATCCACGAAGACGGCCCGGCGCAGATGGAGATCAACTTCCGGCACGGCGACGCGCTGTCGCTGGCCGATCAGATCACCGTGTTCAAGCGCACCATGCGCGAGGCGGCGCTCAAGCACAACGTGGCAGCGACCTTCATGGCCAAGCCGATCACCGACGAGCCGGGCAGCGCCATGCATATCCACCAAAGCGTGGTGGACGGCGAGTCGGGCCGCAATATCTTCGTCAATGAAGACGGCTCGATGAGCGAGCTGTTCCTGCACTACATCGGCGGCCTGCAGAAGTACATTCCCAAGGTGCTGCCGATGTTTGCGCCGAACGTGAACTCGTTCCGCCGCTTCCTGCCGGACACCTCGGCGCCGGTCAACGTCGAGTGGGGCGAAGAGAACCGCACCGCCGGCCTGCGTGTGCCGCCCTCCTCGCCTGAAGCCATGCGCGTGGAAAACCGCCTGCCGGGTGCAGACGCCAACCCGTACCTGGCCATCGCCGCCAGCCTGCTGTGCGGCTATCTCGGCATGGTCGAGCGGATCGAACCGAGCGCGCCGGTCCAGGGCCGTGCCTACGAGCGCCGCAGCCTGCGCTTGCCGGTCACCATCGAGGACGCACTGGCGGCCATGGAAGAGTGCGCGGTGCTGGAGCAGTACCTCGGGCGCAAATTCGTCCAGGGCTACGTCGCGGTGAAGCGCACCGAGCACGAGAACTTCAAGCGCGTGATCAGCTCCTGGGAACGGGAGTTCCTGCTGCTGAGCGTCTGACCCGAGCGCACGCCTTCGAAAAACAACAACAGGATGGACAGGAGCCGCTATGAATCTGTTGAAACGCCTTGCGCCCTTCGCCTTGCTGGCGCTGCCGCTGGCTGCCCAGGCGCAGTCGAGCGTGAGCATCTACAACTGGACCGACTACATCGCGCCCGACACGCTGACCGGATTCCAGAGCAGCACCGGGATCAAGCCGGTGTACGACGTGTTCGACTCCAACGAGACCCTGGAAGGCAAGTTGCTGGCGGGCAAGACCGGCTATGACGTGGTCGTGCCCTCCAACCACTTCCTCACCCGTCAGGTCGACGCCGGAGTGTTCCTGGAACTGGACCGCAGCAAGCTGCCCAACTGGAAGCACATGGACCCGGCGCTGCTCAAGCTGCTGGAGCAGAACGATCCCGGCAACCGGCATTCGGTGCCCTACCTGTGGGGCACCAACGGCATCGGCTACAACGTCGAGAAGGTCAAGGAAGTGCTCGGCATCGACCATATCGACTCCTGGTCCGTCCTGTATGAACCCGAGAACCTGAAGAAGCTGCAGAAATGCGGCGTGGCCTTCATGGACTCCGCCGACGAGTTGATCCCGTCCATCCTCAACTACCTGGGCCTGAACCCCAACAGCACCAACGCGGCCGACTACGCCAAGGCCGAAAAACGGTTGCTGGAGTTGCGTCCCTACGTGACCTATTTCCACTCGTCCAAGTACATCTCGGACCTGGCTAACGGCAATATCTGCGCGGCGTTCGGCTTCTCCGGCGACGTGCTGCAGGCCGCCAACCGGGCCAAGGAAGCGAAGAACGGCATCCAGATCGCGTACAGCATTCCCAAGGAAGGCAGCAACCTGTGGTTCGACCTGATCGCGATTCCCGCCGACGCGAAGAACCCCGACCAGGCCCACGCATTCATCAACTACGTGCTTGAGCCCAAGGTTATCGCCGAGGTCAGCGACTACGTCGGCTACCCCAATGCCAACGCCGATTCCAAGGCCTTCATCGACCCCGAGACACTGAACAATCCCGAGGTCTATCCACCGCAGGCCGTGCTCGACAAGCTGTACATCTCCAATGCGCCATCGCCGAAGATCATGCGGCTGATGACCCGTAGCTGGAGCAAGGTCAAGTTCAACCAATGAGCCGGGACAGCGTGATGAATCGAACCGGCGAACACACCGCGTCGTACTACGCCGCCACCGCGCGCGACCGCCACACCTACCCGACGCTGGACGGCGAAATCCGCGCCGACGTGTGCGTGATCGGCGGCGGCCTGACCGGCGTCAACACCGCGCTGGAACTGGCGCTGCGCGGTCATTCGGTGGTGCTGCTGGAAGGCCGGCGCATTGGCTGGGGCGCCAGCGGGCGCAACGGCGGCCAGTTGATCCGCGGCATCGGCCATGACGTCAGCGGCTTTGCCAGGTACGTCGGCGAAGACGGTGTACGTTACCTGCAACGCGCCGGCGAAGACTCGGTCACCCTGGTGGCCGAGCGCATCGACGAATTCGCCATCGACTGCGACCTGCGCTGGGGCTTCTGCGAGCTGGCCAACACCCCGGCGCAATTCGCTGCGATGGCCGACGAGCAGAAGGCGTTGCGTGCGTCGGGTTATGCCCATCCCATCGAACTGGTGGAACCCGGGCGAATGCACGAGGTGGTGGCCAGCGACTGCTACGCCGGGGGCCTGATCGACATGGGCTCCGGACACCTGCACCCGCTGGATCTGGTCACCGGCGAAGCTCGGGCCGCGAGCCGGCTTGGGGTACAGGTCTTCGAACAGAGCCCGGTGTTGCGCATCGAGCATGGCAGCCAGGTCACGGTGCATTGCGCCCGCGGCCGGGTAAGGGCGGACAGCCTGGTGCTCGGCTGCAATGCGCACCTGGACGAACTGGAACCGAAGCTGAGCGGCAAGGTGCTGCCGGCGGGCAGCTACGTCATCGTCACCGAGCCGTTGCCGGAAGCTTTGGCGGCGCAGTTGATCCCGCGCAACCTGGCGCTGTGCGACCAGAAGGTCGGGCTGGATTACTACCGCCTGACCGCCGACCGCCGCCTGCTGTTCGGCGGTGCCTGCCACTACTCCGGTTCCGACCCGAAAGACATCGGCGCCTACATGCGGCCGAAGATGCTCAAGGTGTTCCCGCAACTGGTTGACGTGCATATCGACTACCAGTGGGGCGGAATGATCGGCATCACCGCCAACCGCTTCCCGCAGGTTGGGCGGCTGAGCCAGCACCCGAATGTGTACTTTGCCCAGGGCTATTCCGGGCATGGGCTGAACGTCACCCACTGGACGGCGAAGTTGCTGGCGGAAGGGATTTCCGTGGGGCAAAGCACCGGGCTGGATGTGTTCAGCGCGGTGCCGCACCTGACGTTTCCGGGCGGGAAACTGTTGAGGTCGCCATTGTTGGCGTTGGGGATGCTTTGGTATCGGATGCGGGAGGTGATGGGGTAGTAGCTTTTCAACTAACCGAGAATGGCCACTAGGCGCAGGTCTGAAGTTTTCTAGCGCACTGGAAATCGAGCGCCGCCCGCGCGGCGCATCGCGAGCAAGCTCGCTCCTACATTTTTTGCAACGTGCCTATGCCTGTCAGGCCATTGTCGACCGCCTTGGTAGTTCGGCTCGATTTCGAGGCTGGCGCCTCAGCCGCCCGCACTCTCCAGCCATACACCAAGGCTGGCAACGCCAATCACACAGGCCATGGCACGTTGCAGAAAATGTAGGAGCGAGCTTGCTCGCGATGCGCCGCGCGGGCGGCGCTCGATCTTGAGAACGCTGAAAAACTGTGGACTAGCGCTTGGTCGCCATCACCTGATTTCCTGCCTGCCGCCTTACGAATTTCATACAGAGCCGATGCAGATAAGCCCCTCCTAACCCCGCTTCAACGTCGCCTTCGGATACTCCCCGAACAGCGCGTGATACGACTGCGAAAACCGCCCCAGGTGCCAGAACGACCAGCGCATCGCCACTTCGGCCACGGTCACCTGACCAGGGTCCGCCGCCAGCAAATCACGCCTGACCGCATTCAAACGGCGATTGCGCAGCCAGACCGTCGGCGGCATGTCCGCGTAGCGCATGAACGATTGCTGCAAATGCCGCACCGACACCCCCGCCGCTTCCGCGAGGTCGAGCACGCCGAAGCTGTCCTGCGGGCAATCGTTGACCACTTCCTTGACCCGCTCGACCACCCGCCGCGCCTGGTTCTCCGACCGCCGGCGCGCACCGACGTCCAGCGCCTCGTCCAGCAACAGGAAACAGCCCTCGGCAATCTGCTCGGCGAAGCCCGGTGCATCGACGTCCACATGACCTTCCAGCGCGCCAGCCAGCACGCCACTCAGCGAGTCGGCGAACGAGCGGCAGCCGGTCGAGCGCAGCGGTTGCAACACCAGTTGGCGAAACTCCGCGGCAGAACGCTTCCAGGCCGCCGGCTGCTTCAGCACCACCGCCACCTCGCGGTAGTTCTCCGGGGTGACCCAGGCATTGCGGGTCTGGCCATCGAGCAGGTACAGCGCGTCATCGCTCATGTCGAAGCTGAACACCAGGGCATCAGGCGGGGCATGGAATTCCTGTTCGACGCGCAGGTTCATGTGCTCCTCGTACAACTCGACGGCGCCCGTCTGCGCATGCACCAGCCGGCCATGAAAATGGCCCGCCGACATCTGCGTGTACTGCTCCTGCCAGCCCGGCAACGCCACACGATGCTCGCTCACTTCGTGAGCTTCCAGCACCTTGATCGCCATGCTCTTACCCCGGTCATTTGTTAATTTTATTAATCATCTACCCATTTCATGCGCAAGACGGATAGAGGCACGCCGCATAAAGCCAATAAATTAAGGATGTCGGCGACAATGACGCGTCGCACGACAAGCCTCACACAACAAAATCAGTAATACAAATAACTATTAAAGCGTCAATCTGCCGTCAAGAATAATAAACGGAGCGGAGCAGATGAAAGCGATCACAGTGCGCCTCGGCGCAGCGGTCTTGCTGACCCAGGCCTTGTCAGCACAGGCCGTGGACTTGAACCCGGATTTCACCCTCGATGTGCTGGTCGCGGCGATGAGCGACTACCGCACCGGCGGGATCTCGCAAACCCTTGGCAAACCGGCCTTGCAGTTCGATGTCAGCCTCCATCATTCGAGTGGCCTGCTGGCAGGCATCTTCACATCCAACGTCGATTTCGACAGCGATGCCCGTCGTGAATACGACTATTACGTCGGTATCGAGCATGCCTTCAACGAGACCCTGAGCGCCTCGCTCATTTACTACGAATACGACTACCCGCGGGAGAGCGCCTTCAACTACGGCGAGTGGATCGGCACGCTGTCGGCCTGGAACGCCACCCTGGGCGTGAAATACACCCGCGACGTCAAACCCTACGGCGACGACCGCGGCGTGATCTGGGCCGGCTACACCCTCGACCTGCCTTGGGAGTCGGCGCTGGACCTGCGCCTGGGTTACTCCGATGCCAAGGACCCGGTCTATGTCAGCCACGACGGCAGCACCCGCAGCGGCTATCGCGACTGGGAAGTAGGACTGAGCAAGGAACTGCTGGGCGTCGCCTGGCGCCTCGCCTACGTCGATACCGACCTCTCGAAAGCCGAATGCGAATCCACCCAGGGCATCGACGACATCTGCTCGGCGACGCTGATGGTTTCCGCCTCGAAACGCTTCTGATCCAGGGTGCTCATCATGCTTTTTCGCACAACTGCAATTGCCGCCAGCCTGGCGGTCGCAACACTGCTGGGCGGCACCGCGTACGCCGCTCAGGACATTCCCGGCCAGGACGTCAGCTCCGCCCCGGCTCGCCAATGGCAACCCTTCTGGGCCAAACGCGAAACCGGCTATATCAAGACCGCGGACGGCACCGAGCTGCGCTATTCGGCGCTGCTGCCGGCCACCCAGGGCCGTTTCCCGGTACTGGTCCGCTACAGCGGCTACGACTCCGGCAGCATCGGCGGCAGCGCCTACCTGGCCGACGATGAAACCTTCTCGGTCGATCTCGACAAGCAACTGGTGAGCCTCGGTTATGCCGTGGTCGGCGTGCAGGCCCGGGGCACCGGTTGCTCCCAGGGCACTTTCGATTTCCTCGGTCCGGCCTACGGCACCGATGGCCGTGACGCCATTGAGTTCATCGCAAAACAGACGTGGTCCGACGGCAAGGTCGGCATGTTTGGCTGGTCCTGGTCTGGCATGTCGCAACTGATGACCGCCGCCGAGCGCCCCGCCAGCCTCAAGGCGATCGCCCCCGGCATGGTCCTGGGCGATGCCCGCGGCGACAGTTGGGCACCGGGCGGCGTGCCGGCGCCGGAGTTCGTCACTGGCTGGCACTGGTACCTCGACCAGCGCTGGGCCGCGGTCAAGGCCAGCGCCACCAGCGAAAACGACAGCCGCTGCCTGAGCCAACTGGCGAAGAACGAGGCGGACATCGGCAAGCACGCCCTGACCTACCAGTTGATCCGCCATCCGCTGCGCGACGAGTGGGTCAACCAGCGCAACATCCGCGACCGCACCCACCTGATCCAGGTGCCGATCCTGTCCTTCGAAGCCTGGCAGGACGAAGCGGTCATGGCCCGCGAGGGCTACTACCACGAGACCGTGCGCCCGGAACAACTGTGGACCGTGCAGAGCAACGGCCCGCACGACCTCTACGAATCCCGGCATTTCCGCGACAAGCTGGTGGCCTTCTTCGATCACTTTGTCAAAGGCCAGGACAACGGCTTCAACCGCACCCAGCACGTCGAGATCTGGCAGGAGACCGCGAGCCCAAAACGCGACACCCCGCACGACCTCAATGAAACCGCCACCCCCGGCTGGTCGCTGCAACGCGAGCGCCTGCCGCTGGACATCACCCCGGTGCGCTTCGCTCTGGCCGGCGGCGGCAAGCTGATCGAAGGCGGCAAACCCGAGGGCGAGCCGGACGAATACAACTACCCGGTGGCCGGGCCTGACGTGAACACCTACGAGGAAGACAACGCCTGGGGCCAGCTCAAACCGGGCTGGGAACACGGCAGCCTGGCGTACACCAGCGCGCCGCTGACCCGCGACCTGCTGAGCTATGGCCCCGGCAGCGCCGACCTCTGGCTGTCGACGCCAATGGGACCGGACCTGGACGTACAGGTCACCCTCACCCAGCTGCTGCCCGACGGCCAGGAAGTCTTTATCCAGCGCGGTTGGCTACGGATGTCGGCGCGCAAGCTGGATGACGGCAAGTCCACCGCGCTGCGCCCGTGGCGGCTGGATACCCCGGATGCCGTCGAACCGATGCTGCCGGACACGCCCGTGCTGGGCCGGGTGGAAATCCCGCCGTTCTCCCATCCGTTGCGCGCAGGCTCAAGAGTGCGCCTGTGGATCGACGCGCCGGGGCGCACCGGAGGTTACGGCTTCGATACCTTCGCCCTGCCCGCCAAGCCGAAACTGCTGCATGACGCGCAGCACCCCTCGACGCTGGTGCTGGGTGAACTCAAGGGCGTCCAGATGCCTGCGGCGCAACCAGCCTGCGACAGCCTGCTGAAACAGCCCTGCCGACCCGACCCGCTGAACCCGGCAGCCAACTGACCCGTGAGGAATCGATCATGAATGCATTACTGCGCAAGCTGCTTGCCCCGGCGCTCTGCCTAGGCGTGCTCGGCGGCGTCGGCCTCGTCCAGGCCGGCGAACTGAAAGAAACCCGCCCCGAGCGGATCAAGACCGAGCTGGTCATGCAGATCAACGTCAAGCTCGGCAAGGACGAGGACATGGGCAAGGGCTCGGAGGGCCAGCGCATCAACTACCCGATCGCCGGCGGCAGCTTCGTCGGCAAGGGCATCAAGGGCGACGTGATTGCCGGCGGCGCCGACCTGTCGGTGGAACGCAACGACGGCGTGACCAGGATCGATGCTCTGTACCGCCTGCGCACCGACGACGGCCAGGTGATCATCATCCACAACTACGGCCTGTGGCGCCCGACGGAGGCGGGCGTTGCGAAACAGGCGAAGGGGCAGGCACTCGCCGAGGCGGATTACTACTGCCGAACGGTGCCGTCCTTCAAGACTCCACCGGGCAAGTACGACTGGCTGGAGGACTATACCTACGTCGGCACGATCGATGACGTCAGCGACAGTGAAGTGCTGATCGGCGTGTACCGGGTCGACGGGGTCTGAGGCAACAACGTCAATGGGGTTCCACTCGTTTGCCCTCGCACTGTCAGGTTGCGAGGGCTTTTTTTTGGTTGTTCAGGGGGCTCGGTATACGACGAAGGGCCCTGCAACCCGCCGCCTGTGGGAGCGGGCTTGTCGGGGCGCCGAACCGCAGCGATGAGCATGGGTATCTACACATCTTTCAGTCATGTGGTGGCTGGAAGGCGCCTGTCAAAAGACCGAGTAATGGCCACCAAGCGCATGCCGGAAGTTCTCTATCGCTCTCAAGACCGAGCGCCGCCCGCGCGGCGCATCGCGAGCAAGCTCGCTCCTACATTTGTTGCAACGTGCCTATGTCTGTCAGGCCATGGCACGTTGCAACCCATGTAGGAGCGAGCTTGCTCGCGATGCGCCGCGCGGGCGGCGCTCGATCTTGAAAACGCTGAAAACTGTCGGCTAGCGAATCGTCGCCGCTACTCGGCCTCCTGACTGGCGCCTCATGGCCTTCATACAGTCATAAGATGTGTAGATACCCATGCAGCGATGAGGCCCGATCAAAAGACATCGTTTTCAATGCTGGCCTCATCGCTGGCAAGCCAGCTCCCACAGGCGCCAGGCTGCGCCAGCACTCAAGCCTCAGGTAGCATCACCAACCCGCCTCATCCGTCGGCCGGGTCATGGCCTGATACATCCGGCTCCACGGCGCAGGAATGGTACCCCGCAAGGTGGCATCAGCGAGGTACAGCACCAACGGAAACACCGCCAACGGCACCGGCCACCAAGGCGATGACAGCTCCCGCAGATGCCACGCCGCCAGCCACGACAGCGCCGCACACGGCACCACATGACGCAGGATCAACAACCCCGCGCCCCGGCGATAAAGCCTATCCGGCAACACCGCGCGACTGAGGGGCATATCCAGCCGCGTCAGCCACATGGCGATCCTGCGCCAGATGACGTAAGCCCACACACTGCCCGCCGCCGCCAGCAACCCCGACGACACCACCCGGAGGACGTAAGCGGAAGGCCGGGTTTCGGCCAGAGGCAGGAATTTCAGCGCCATGAATCCACAGGCAAGCAACCACAAATAGAGACAGAACGGCACCGCCGTGCGAGGCAGCCACGCCCGCCAGTCATCCACCAGTTCAAGTCCCAAGCGTTGCAGCGTTGTCGGATTGCGCTGTTCGAAGCTTTCCGCCACCTGCTGACAATGCGCCCACTGGTCCGCGTCCATGCCATCGGCCAGTTGCCGTCGGTCGAGATCGCTTTGCCGCACGAACAGGAACGACAGCACCGCGTCCGGGTTTGGGCTCTGCACGTCACGCCGCACGCTGTCCACCTCGAACGCTGCCGCACGCAAGTCCATCAGGTGGCGCCAGCGCGGCCCCGAGCAGGGGATATGACCCTTGGCATCGCTCCAGTCCATTCGCGCGGCCAACTGATCGAAGAATGCGGGGGACCAATGGCCCTCATGTTCCAGGCAGTCCAGCAGTTGCTCCTCGAACCATTGCCGGCGATCGAACGACAGCATCCATTCGCTGGCGAGGATCTGCGGCAATACCGACAGCAGCCGATGCTCGTGGCCCTCGGCGAACCACTGACGAATTTGCCCCATCGAGATAGCCGGCTCCGGAATGGCGCGAACGTACGCGGCATAGTCCGGTTCCTCCGGCTCAGCCCGAACCGGCGCGGGTGCGGGCGCGACTGACAACGCCCCGCCTTCATCGATTGCGGCCAGAACCGGCTGCGGCTCCGGTGCCTCGTCCTGTTCTTCCTCCTCCCATTGCGCCCGCCAGCGCAGCTCGGCCAACGCGGTCTCATAGGCTTCGCGCAGTTGCTGAAAGGCCACTGCATCTTCGTCAGGACGGTGAATCTTGAGCAACCGGGCATAGGCGCGTTTGACCGCACGCTCGTCCGCCTCGGGGGTCAGGTCCAGCAATTGCCAATGACTCATGAACCCTCAGCCCTCCTGCTCGATCTGCGCCAGGTGCTCGGCAACGCTGCTGTAGGCCTTGCGCACCTGCTGTTCATCCTGGGTTTCCAGCGCCTGCTGGAAGTACTGGGCCAGTTGCGCAATGTGCTCGCGGCGATGGCCGAGGTGCTCTTGATACAGGCGCTCCAGTCGCGCCAGCAGCAAGGTGTTGGTCTGCTGGTCGCGGGGGTGCACCTTCAATTGCTGCAAGTCAGCGAGGCGTCGGGCGATTTCGTCCTTGCTCAGCACGCCAGGGTTGTTCTCGATCACCAGCGTGCGCGTTTCACCATTGATCGGCAGGTGCACCTGGGCTTCCAGCAGGCCGTTGTTGTCGTAGGTGAAGCGCACGTCGAGGTCGACTTCGCCGGCCCGGCGCTTGGGCACCGGAATGTCCAGTTCGCCAAGGAAGATGTTGTTCTGCACCAGCCGGCCTTCGCCCTGGAAGATGCGCACCCGCACGTGCTCCTGGCCATCGCTCAAGGTGGACACCACCCGCGAACGACTCACCGGCACCACGCTGTTGCGCTCGATGATCGGCAAGTAATGCCCGCTCTGATAACCCTGCGCCACCTGCACCGACGTCTCGATCCCGAGGGTGTAGGGGCAGACATCGGTCAGCACCACTTCTTCCAGCGAAGCATCGCGGGCTTTGAGCGCCGCCTGGATCGCCGCGCCCTGGGCGACCACTTCGTCCGGGTTCAACTGCATGGAAGGGATGCGCCCGAACAGCGACGCCACCAGTTTGCGCACCAGCGGCATGCGCGTGGCGCCGCCCACCAGCAGCACCTCGTCCAGTTCCGCCGCCTTGATCCGGGCGTCCCGCAGCGCTCGCTCGATGGGTGCACGCAGACGCTCGAGCAAGGGGCGAACCACCGTGGCGAGGTCGTCCTGGGTCAGGTCGAGGTGCCATTCGCGGCCATCATCACTGAGGTTGAAGCGCGCTTCGCTGGTGTGGCCAAGGGCATGGCGGACGCGCTGCGCTTCACGGCGCAAACGCTGGGCCAGTTCCGGGCGATTGACGTCCGGCAGGTCCTTCGCGCCGATCCGCGCGACGAAGTGCGCCACCAGGCTGTCGTCGAAGTCTTCGCCGCCGAGGAAGTTGTCGCCGGCACTGGCGCGCACTTCCATCACCCCTTCGAACAGCTCCAGCACCGACACGTCGAAGGTGCCGCCGCCAAGGTCGAAGACCAGGAAGGTGCTTTCGTCCCGCTGATGCAGCCCATAGGCCAGGGCGGCGGCGGTAGGTTCGTTGATGAGTTTTTCGACGGTCAGCCCCGCCAGCTCGCCGGCAATGCGCGTGGCCTTGCGCTGGGCGTCACTGAAATAGGCCGGCACGCTGATCACCGCTTCGCTGACCGTCTCGCCAAGTGCGCGCTCGGCGTCTGCCTTGAGGCTACGCAGCAGCATCGCCGACAGCTCTTCGGGGCGATAGGCGCGCTGGCCTAAGCGGGTTTCGCGGCCGCTGCCCATGTGTCGCTTGAACAGCGCGGTGGTCAGTTGCGGGTGGGTCTGCAGGCGCTCGCGGGCGATATCGCCCACCACCAGCTGGCCCTCGTCGTCGAGGCCGACGACGCTGGGCGTCAGGTAATTGCCAAGGGCGTTGGGCAGCAGGCGGGCGGATTCGCCGTCCCATACCGAGACCAGACTGTTGGTCGTACCCAGATCGATGCCAATGATCACGGTCACTGTTCCTTGTGTAATGCGGAAAACCGGCGCGGGCCAGCCCGAGCCGTGGGTTTGCTATTAGAGCGACGCGATGGGGCCACGTAAAGTGGCCCGTGGGAGATGCGACACACCCCTTGAACGAAAATTCCCGAGGAGTCTTCAGTCGCGTGCCAAACCGAGGGCAGGATTTACTTCTGGGTCAGCGCCACCACCGAGACACCCGAGGCAACGAACGTCACCCCTGCCCCGACATTCAGGCCGTTGACCAGCCGTGGCCGCTGGCGCAGCGACTGGGTCAGCGCGGTGGCGAACACCCCCA
Source organism: Pseudomonas huaxiensis (assembly GCF_003231275.1). Taxonomy (GTDB): domain Bacteria; phylum Pseudomonadota; class Gammaproteobacteria; order Pseudomonadales; family Pseudomonadaceae; genus Aquipseudomonas; species Aquipseudomonas huaxiensis. Next base: position 25,515 of record NZ_QKVL01000008.1, on the reverse strand, counting down.
TCAGCGCAAAGCCCACCGCCGTCAGCGCGGCGAACCACACGCCATAGACAAACATCTGCAGCGTCACCGAACCCAGTTGCGGATTGACGAACTGCGGGATGAACGCCAGCACGAACAGACCCGGCTTCGGGTTGAGCGCCGCAGAAAGAAAACCGGTGAGGAAGATATTGCGCAGCGGCTGCCGGGCTGCCGGCGCAAAATTGATCAGGTTGCGCGAGCGCAGCACCTTGATGCCCAGCCAGAGCAGGTAACCGGCACCGATGATCTTGACGACCCAGAAGGCTACCGCCGACGTCTGCATCAACAGGGTCAGGCCCAATGCTGCGGTGGTGGTGTGGAAGAGAATACCGGCCCCCGAGGCCACCCCCGAGACGATCGCCGCCAGCCGCCCCTGGCTGAGACCGCGACCGATCGCCAGCAGGTTGTCGGGACCGGGGGAAATCACCAGCAGCAGACAGGCGGCGGTGTAGGCCAGCCAGATATCCAATGGAAACACGATCGCTCTCCTTCCTTGGGGATGTGGGAAATTTCGCTAGATGCGGTCCGCAACCCTACCCCATCTGCGGACGCCAACGCGATGCTGTTGGCTTTTCGCCGGAGCCAATAACGGTGACCCGCAAACTAAGTCGCTGTTTTAAAACCCCTTTCGTTTGAAAAGGGCTTCACAGACGTAACAAAAGTTGATAAATTGCCGCCCATCCTGCAACGGACCACTTGGTTCTTCGCGAAATCGTCTTCGCAAACAGCAGGATTCTGCATCTGGATGTTCTTTCATCCGTCGCAACAGGGGCGTCGCCAAGCGGTAAGGCAGCAGGTTTTGATCCTGCCATGCGTTGGTTCGAATCCAGCCGCCCCTGCCATTTTCTTCTTCTGTTTCACCCTCCCTTCTGAATGATCCTGATGCCTCGGCAGACAGCGTTCGACTGTTCGTATTTTTCTACACCTCCAAATAGCGAAAGCTGCCCTTTATCGCCAAAATCATCAGGTCTGGCGTAGTCCCCATTCCCTTGTTCATCGCCAAGTGTTAAATATATCGCCCACTTTAGGCCGCCCTGTTGCGTAAAGCCGCACAACGGGGTATCGAACGAGATAACAATTTGAAAAGCCTGATGTCCCTGCGTGAGGGAAGCACTTTCCCTGTTACCTGTCAGTCACCGGAGCAAGCTGCATGATCGAGGTCACCGAAGTTTCCATTGCCCAACTGCGTGCCGCGCTCGAATCCGGGCAAACCACCGCAGTTGAACTGGTCAAGGCCTACCTTGCCCGGATCGATGCCTACGACGGCGCCGACACGCCCACCGCACTCAATGCGGTGGTGGTGCGCAACCCCGAAATCCTCAAGGAAGCCGAAGCCTCCGACGCCCGCCGCGCCCGGGGTGAAACCCTCGGCCCACTGGACGGCATTCCCTACACCGCCAAGGACAGCTATCTGGTCAAGGGCCTGACCGCCGCGTCCGGCAGCCCGGCCTTCGCCGAACTGGTGGCCTATCGCGACGCCTTCACCATCGAGCGCCTGCGGGCTGCCGGGGCGATTTGCCTGGGCAAGACCAACATGCCGCCCATGGCCAACGGCGGCATGCAGCGCGGCGTTTATGGCCGCGCCGAAAGCCCGTACAACGCCGGTTACCTCACCGCGCCCTTCGCCTCTGGTTCGTCCAATGGCGCCGGTACTGCCACCGCTGCGAGCTACTCGGCCTTCGGCCTGGCGGAAGAGACCTGGTCCAGCGGTCGCGGCCCGGCCTCGAACAACGGCCTGTGCGCCTACACCCCGTCACGCGGGGTGATTTCGGTTCGTGGCAACTGGCCGCTGACGCCGACCATGGACGTGGTGGTGCCCTATGCACGGACCATGGCCGACCTGCTCGAAGTGCTCGACGTAGTGGTCGCCGAAGACAAGGACACCCGCGGTGACCTGTGGCGCCTGCAAACCTGGGTGCCGATCCCGAGCGTCGCCTCGGTGCGTCCGATCTCCTATCAGGAACTGGCAGTGGGCGCCGGCGCCCTGGCCGGCAAACGCCTGGGCGTGCCGCGCATGTACATCAATGCCGATGAACTGGCCGGTACCTCGGAAGCGCCAGGCATTGGCGGCCCGACCGGCCAGCGCATCAATACCCGCGCCTCGGTCATCGACCTGTGGAAGCAGGCGCGCCAGGCCCTGGAAGCGGCCGGTGCCGAAGTGATCGAAGTGGATTTCCCGCTGGTATCCAACTGCGAAGGCGACCGCCCCGGCGCGCCGACCGTGTTCAACCGCGGCATCGTCTCGCCGGAATTCCTCCACCATGAACTGTGGGACCTGACCGCCTGGGCCTTCGACGATTTCCTCCAGGCCAACGGTGATCCGAAGCTCAATCGCCTGGTGGATGTGGACGGGCCGAAGATCTTCCCGCACGACCCCGGCACCCTGCCCAACCGCGAAGGCGACCTCGCCGCCGGCATGGACGAGTACGTGAAGATGGCCGAGCGCGGCATCACCCCGTGGAACGAAATCAGCACCGTGCCGGACGGTCTGCGTGGCCTGGAGAAGACCCGCAAGATCGACCTGGAAGACTGGATGGATGAGCTGAAGCTGGACGCAGTGCTGTTCCCGACCGTGGCCGATGTTGGCCCGGCGGACGCCGATGTGAATCCCGAGTCGGCGGATATCGCCTGGAGCAACGGCGTCTGGGTCGCCAACGGCAACCTCGCGATTCGCCACCTCGGTGTACCGACCGTCACCGTGCCGATGGGCGTGATGGCCGATATCGGTATGCCAGTGGGGCTGACCTTCGCCGGTCGTGCCTATGACGACTCGAACCTGCTGCGCCTGGGCGCGGCGTTCGAGGCCACCGGCAATCGGCGGATGATTCCGCCGCGTACGCCGGTGCTGTAACAGCGCAGGCAACCGCGACGGTTCGGGGGCGCCGGACCGTCGCGGTCGCTGCAAAGATTAACGTCCCTGAGCGCCTGTCCCATCCGCCCGCCGCGCGGCATCGACGCCGGCACTGGTCAGCTTGATCGGAAAGGTCACCGACGGTTCATGGTCCTGCACCGTCACCGGATTGCCGTGAATCAGGTTGCGTTCCTGCAGATGTTTGAGCATCCCGGCCACGGCCTTTTCGCCGCGGTAGTTGTCGAGAATTTCCTTGCCCAGTCCTTCCGGGTGCGCGTGCAACAAACGGGTAAGGACTTCACGCTCCAGTTCATCATTGCTCATGAATACCTCTCTGCCCTGCGGGCTCGATGGGGATGGTCGACATTTTTGTGACCACCCCGAACGGGCAGAGATTCATTCGAAAATCAGCCCGCTGCCGAAACCCTCAGTGCATCCAGCAGTTCCCTGCCCTGCGCCCAGTCGCCCAGTCCGCTCTGCCCATTGATGTGCCCGCGTGCACCCACCTCGACGAAACGGCCGCCCCACGCCTCGGCACAGCGCCGGCTGAAAGCGAGGCTGGCGTAGGGATCATCGCTGCTGGCCACCACGAACGTGGGGAATGCCAAACGCTGCATCGGCACGTCGCCAAACCCCGATGCCTGCGACGGAAACGCCGGACCTTGCGGGTCCGGTGGCGCCACCAGCATCGCACCGGAAATCCGCACATCGCGGGCCTGCGCCCAATGAATGACCTGCAGACAGCCGAGGCTATGCGCCACCAGAATCGCTTCGGGGCCGATACGGCGTAGTGTCCTGTCGAGGTTCTCGACCCACTGCTCGCGTACCGGCTGATCCCAGTCCTGCCCGTCGATCAGTGCCATGCCGGCGTCGCTGTCTGCCCAAATCCGCTGCCAGTGCCCGGGACCGGAGTTGCCGATGCCCGGAAGGAGCACTATCTGTTGTGCCATGTCGGTCTCCATGTCGATGGTGGCCGTCAACCCTAGGACCATTTCCTTCCCGGCTCAATAGCCGTAACAAGTCATTGCAAACCCCGCGACAACAAGGTGAGAATTGCAACCAATTCTCATTAGTGATGTTTTCTCATGCCCGCCGACGATATCGCCCTGCGTTCCGCCGTCCATGACCTCTACACCACCCACTGCGGCTGGTTGCGTGGCTGGTTGCGCAAGCGTCTGGACAACAGCAGCGATGCCGCCGACCTGGCCCAGGACACCTTCGTGCGGGTGATCAAGGCGCGTCAGGCCCTGGACATCCGCGAGCCGCGGCAGTACCTGAGCACCGTGGCCAAGGGCCTGGTGATCGACCTGTTCCGCCGCCGGGCACTGGAGCATAGCTACCTCGAAGCCCTCGCCGCCCTGCCCGAGCGTGAGCATCCCTCCCAGGAAGAACAGGCCATCGTCCTGGAGACCCTGGTGGAGATCGACCGCATGCTCGATGCCCTCGGCGACACGGTGAAGCAGACCTTCATCCTGTCCCAGTTCGAGGGCCTGAGTTACCCGAAGATCGCCGAGCGCCTGGGCATTTCCCTACGCACCGTGAACAACCACATGGCCAAGGCCGTCGAGCATTGCTGCCTGATGCAGATGGGGTTGCTGTGAGCGAGCCGCGGCCCGTTCTTGACCCGGCCGAACGCGATGCCCTGCGCAGCGCGGCGCAGTGGTACGCGCGGCTGTCGTCGGGCTGCGAGTCCGAGGCCGAGCGCCAGCAATGGCAGCTCTGGCATAACGCCGATCCGCTGAATCGCCAGGCATGGCAGCAGGTCGAACAGGTGCGGTGGATGGTCGAAGGCGTGCCGGGCAAGGTCGCCGCCTCGGCGCTGCGCAACGCCGGGCAGACGCGCCGGCGGGTCATGCGCCAATTGCTGGTGTTGGCCGGAGTCGGTGCACTGGGCTGGCGCACCTGGGACAGCGACTGGCGCATCGCGATGACCGCCAGCTACCACACCGGCATCGGCGAGCAACGCCGCCTGACGCTGGCCGACGGCAGTTCGCTGCTGCTCGACAGCCATTCGGCACTGGATGTGGCGTTCGACAACGACCGGCGTCTGCTGCGCCTGCTCAGCGGCCGGCTGCTGGTGGAAACCGCGGCGGACTCACTGGGTCGGCCCTTTCTGGTGGAGACCGCGCAAGGCCAGGTCCGCGCCCTCGGTACGCGCTTCACCGTGCAAAGCGACGACGCCTGGTGCGAGGTCGCGGTGCTGGAAAAAGCCGTGGAAGTGCGCCCGGCACTGAGCCCGCAGGTGCTGCGCCTGGAGGCCGGCCAGCAGGTACGCTTCGACCGCGCCAGCCTTGGCGCGACCAGAATCAGCGATGCCGCAGTCGCCTCCTGGCGCAACGGCAGCCTGATTGCCATCGAGCAGCCGCTGGGCGATCTGCTCGCCGAGCTGTCGCGCTATCGCCATGGCTGGCTGCGTTGTGATCCGGCCATCGCCCGGTTGAAGATTTCCGGCGCCTTCCCGCTGGACGACACCAACCGCGCGTTGGCGGCGCTGGAAAGCGGCTTCGGCCTGCGGGTGGTGCGGCGCACCGATTACTGGGTCACGGTGCTGCCTGCCGGCGCGTGATCGTCCTGCGCGGAAAATAATTTCAGGGGCGTTGCACGATTTGCCTTTCCCACTCGGCCAATCCCTCGACAAGTGCCGTTTGCACGGCCTCATTTGGGGGAGGAACACCATGAAGTACCCGCATGCACGCTTGCTGAAACCTGTGGCCGTGGCCATTCGCCTCGGGCTTTGCGCCATTGCTGTCGGCAGCCTGCCAGGCGTCGCCAGCGCCGCCGAAGTCAGCGCCGGGCAGCATTACCGGATTGCCGCCGGCAGCCTGACCTCGGTGCTCGCCGCCTTCGCCTCGGCATCCGGCACCGCCATCTCGTTCGATGCTGCCTTGACCGAGGGCCGCCAGTCCGCCGGCCTCGACGGTCGCTACAGCGTCAACCAAGGCTTCGCCATTCTGCTGCAGGGCAGCGGTCTGCAAGCACTGCCGCAAAGCAACGGCAGCTACGCATTGCGGCCACTGCCCAAAGCGGACGGTTCGCTGGAACTGGGCGCCACCACCATCAACAGCGCAGCCCTCGGCGCGATTTCCGAAGGCACCGGCGCCTACACCGTCGGCCAGAGTGCCTCAGCCACGCGCATGGACCTGTCGCTGCGCAAGACGCCGCAATCGGTCAGCGTGGTAACCCGCCAGCAGATGGACGACCAGGGACTGGTCAACCTCGCCTCGGTGCTGCAACAAACCCCCGGCGTCACCGTCAACCGCGAGAACTCCGAGGGCTACACCTACTATTCCCGCGGCTTCGAAATCCAGGCCTTCCAGTACGACGGCATTCCCAGCCTGAGCACCGACGGCGGCAACGTGCGCGACAACTACAGTATCGGCAACTCGCTGATCTACGACCGCGTCGAAGTACTCAAGGGCGCCACCGGCCTGGTCAACGGCATCGGTTATCCGTCCGGGGTGATCAATCTGGTGCGCAAGCGCCCGACCCGTGAATTCCAGGGCCATGTCGGCGCGGGCGCCGGTTCCTGGGACCGCTACAGCACCGAGCTGGATATCTCCGGACCACTGGTGGACAGCGGCGCCTTGCGCGGGCGGCTGGTCGCCGGCAGCGAACAGCACGACAGCTTCATCGACTACCAGAAAGGCGAGCAGCAGGTTTTCTACGGCATCCTCGAAGCCGACCTGAACGACGCCACCACCCTCAGTGCCGGTTTCGATTACCAGAAGAACAACAACGACGCGACCAGCAACGCCCACCTACCGGTGTTCTACAGCGATGGCCGGCGGGTCGATCTGTCGCGCTCAAGCAACCCGGCGGACAAGTGGGCCTACCGCAACCAGGACACTTCGCGCGGCTTCGTCGGCATCGAGCACCGCCTGGACAACGACTGGATGCTCAAGGCCACCGCCACCTACCGCAAGTACAAATCGCGGGAAATTCTCGCCGGGCTGTCGGCCGCGCACATCGACCCGGCTACAAACACCATCGACCACGGTTTCTATTACGGCGGCGCCTCGAAGTTCGATACCGACACCGAGGAAAAGTCCTTCGACGTGTACGCCAAGGGGCCGTTCCAGCTCTTCGGCCGCAGCCACGAACTGGTGGTCGGCTACAACTACTCGAAGACCGATGCCGAGTCGCGCCGCACCGACGGCACCACCGACGAGACCGTCAACCCGTTCACCTGGAACAACAACGCCACCTACCCGACCGACTGGGCGTGGTGGTCGACGCAGAAAATCGATGCCACGCAAAAGGTCAGCTACGCGGCCGTGGTACTCAAGCCCACTGATGCCTTCAACGTGATCATCGGCGCCCGGGTCAACGACTATGACTGGACCCTGAGCAGCCTCAACGCGCTGGGCCGGACCCGCAGCTACCCGACCAGCAACAGCGGCGAGGTCATCCCTTACGCCGGCATCACCTACGACCTCAACGAGCAGTACACCGTCTACGCCAGCTACACCGACATCTTCAAGCCGCAGCCGTACAACAAGGATGCCAACGACAAGCCGATCGACCCGCTGACCGGCCAAAGCTATGAAGTGGGGATCAAGGGCGAGTACTTCGACGGCCGCCTGAACGCCAGCGTGGCGTTGTTCCAGCTCAAGCAGGACAACCTCGCCGAAAGCACCGGCCGGACCAACAGCGCAGGCAACGCCGAGATGCGCCCGGTGTCGGGTGCGACCACCAATGGCGTGGAACTGGAGATCGCCGGCGAGCTGCTGCCGGGCTGGAACGTCAATGCCGGCTACGTCTATCAGGCATCCTATGACGCCGACCATGTGCGGGTTGCCGCCACCCAGCCGCAGCACCTGCTCAAGGCCGCCACCACCTATCGCCTGTCCGGCGTGCTGAACAAGGCCACCGTCGGCGGCAATGTGCAATGGCAGAGCGCGAGCTTCTTTATCGATGACAGCTTCGACGAGCAGGTCGGGCCGCAGAAACTCAATCGCGGCAGCTACGCGCTGGTTGGCTTGCTGGCCAGCTACGATTTCACTGACCAGCTCAAGGGCACGGTGAACCTCAACAACTTGTTCGACCGGGTGTATTACAGCGGTATCGGCAACTACAACACCGCCTATTACGGCGACCCGCGCAACGTGATGTTCAATGTGAAATACAGCTTCTGAAGCAAGGTGCGGGGGCCGCCGACGCGGCCCCTCTCATCCCGCGCGTCACACCCGCCCGCAGTTTTTCTCCCGCGCAGCCTTGATCATTTCATCCAGTTGCCCGATCAGCTCATCGGCATCGATCTCGACAAAATCCTCTTCCGCCACTGCCAGGATCCGTTGGGCGAATTCGTCGCTGTATTCCTGCACGCCGTCGTCCGTGCCCAGGTCATAGCCGATCATGAAACACGCGGCCTCCAGCGCCCGCAGCGGCGTGACCGGCCCGGTCACCCGATTGAAACGGCTGTCGGCCGCCGCCGGATGCGCCAGCACCGCACTGAGCAGCCAGCTTGCCCGCAGGTTCCACAGCGCATGGTGATGCCCGGCGCGCAGACGCTTGAACTGCAGTTGCGGGTTGCCCGGATTGCGCTGCTTCGGCGCGGCGCTGTTGGCGCCCTCCTTGGCCGCCGCCCAAGGGAAGCACAATTCGGCCGGGACCCAGGCCAGGTGTTTGGCCTTGCAATACTTGACCACCAGCCAGCCCAGCGCCGCTGCCACGCGGCTGTCGTAGATCAGGAAGTCTTCACAGAGCAGCGAGTAGACCTTGGTCATGCCGGAGTTGAAGCGCAGGCCCTTGTCGCGCAGTACCGATACTTGCGGATCGCCGGCGTCGAGCGCCGCCTTGACCGTGCGCAGGGTCTGCGCCAGGCCGTGTTCGTTGGTCTTGAGCCAGTCGGCGTTACGGGCGCTGACACCGCCCCAGGCCATCACGTCCAGCGAGGCCAGCAGGCTGCGCGCATCATCGCCGCTGGCCGCCAGCAGGTCACGGCGCAGGGCATCGAGGGCGATGGCGTTGCTGCGAGGGCAGTCGCCGGCGTCGTAGCCCAGGCGCTCGTTGCCGGGATGGTTCCAGCGATAACCTTCGAAGGCGTCGAACAGGTCGCTGCACTGCCAGATGGATGCCTTGCGGCGGTCGACGTATTGGTGGCGGAACAGCGAAACCGATTCAAGCTCGGTGGCCAACCAGTCGATAAAACCGGCAACGTGAGTAGCAGCGAGGTAGGACTGACGCTTCATGTGATGCTCCTGTGGGCTGGCGCAGGCACTATCGCCTGTCAGCCCGGGTATGAAAACAGCCAGCCTTCCCACTTTTTGTCCAGGTCCGCCAGATTCGATGAAAAATTTTGAAATTCGCCGCGAGCGGCTTCTCCAGGCGCTAGGCCGCCAGCAGCAAGCGCAACCCGCCTCGACCCTGCTCAAACTGATGCACGGCGCTGACAGCGAATGGTCCGGCTCACTGAAAACCATCAATCGCGACCTCGAATGGCTTGAAGGAAAAGGTGTGGTGCAGCCCGAGGAACAGGGCAACGGCCTGCCGATCCTGTGGCGGATCAGCAAATACCAGCATGAGCTGAAACTGCTGCCGATCGAGGCCATGACGTTGTCGGCGATCTTCGATCATGCCGAGCGCTTCGGGCTCAAGACCCACACCGAACAACTGACCGAGCTGCGCAACTTCGCCATCCACGTGATGAACCATCAGACCCGGCGCGGGATTGACCTGGGCCGGCGCATCACCTCTGGTACCCGCTTCATGGTGCTGCGGCCCGGGCGCTATGACGCCGCGTTGCTGACTCGTCTGCAACAGGCGATTTTCCGCGACGAGCCACTGGCCGTGACCTACCGCCCACGGGACGCGGATGACGCGCTGTGTGTCTATCAGCTCAAGCCGCTGGCCCTCTCCCTCCAGGATTCCAACACCTACCTGTCGGCGCTGGTGGCGGAAGAGCAGTGGCTTGATGGTTATCAACCCGACCCGCAAAAGCCGCGCGGCAAATACGGCAGCAACGGGCCGGGCGAGCTGTGTGCGTTGATGCTGCACCGCATCGTTGCAATCGACACGGGTCGGGTGAACATCGCCGATCCCGAGGGCTACGACGTGCATTCGCTGGAGGCCCAGCGGCATTTGATGACCTTGCATGGCGACGGCGAAATCCGCCTGGAACTGCGCCTTGGCGCCAACCTGTACAACCGGCTGTGGGAGAACCCGCTGACCGATGATCAAGTGTTGCAACCCGATGGCGCCGAGCACTGGAAGCTGACCTGCAACCTTCTCGACAGCCAGGGCTTGCGCCTGTTTTTGTTGAGCAACGCGGCGGATATCGAAGTGCTGGGGCCGGTGGGGTTACGCGAGCATGTGCGCGACAACCTGCGCAAGGCTGTGGCGCTTTATTCGGCGTGAGGTGGACCCTTCCGCGCAGCTCATGCCTCTGTAGGAGCGAGCTTGCTCGCGATGAGGCCAGACCAGACAACCGGGCTGCACCTGCCGGCCTCATCGCCGGCAAGACCGGCTCCCACAGGATTTTGTGTCTAGCTCAGGACCCTGTGGGAGCTGGCTTGCCAGCGATGAGGTCAGCTCACCACTTGTACGTCAGATCCGCCGTAACCGTCCGCTCCGCCCCCAGCAGGCAGCCGACCGTGGCAAAGCAACCGGCGACGTAATACTTGTCGGTCAGGTTCTTCACATTCACCTGCGCCTTCAGGCCATCGAGGCTGCGATCAGCCTTGCCGAAGTCGTAGCTGACCATCGCATCGACCACGGTGTAATCCGGCACCTGAAAGGTGTTTTGTGCATCGCCGTAGGTCGAGCCGGTGTAACGCACGCCGACACCGAAACCGAGCCCCGCCAGCGGGCCGGATTGCAAGGTGTAGTCGGACCACAGCGAGGCCAGGTGCTCAGGTGTGCGGGCCGGGGTCTTGCCTTTGTTGCTGACGCCGGCAACGTTGGGGTTGTCCTTGCTCACCTCGACCTTGTTCAGGGTCCAGGATGCAATCACGTTCAGCCCTTCGACCGGCTTGAGCACGCCTTCCAGTTCGATACCCCGTGAAGAGACTTCACCCTCCTGGACACTGAAACTCGGCGCCGCCACATCGGTGGTCAGCACGTTCTGCCGGCGCAGGTCGAAAGCCGACAGGGTGACGTAGCTGTCGTAGCCGGTCGGCTGGTACTTCACGCCCACTTCATATTGCTTGGCGGTTTCCGGCTGGAAGGCCGAGCCGCTGCGGTCGGTGCCGGAGGTCGGCACGAAGGATTCGGTGTAGCTGATATACGGGAACACCCCGGAGTCGAACAGGTAACCGAGGCCGACGCGGCCGGTGAAGTCTTCCGCGTCCACAGTCTGTAACCCGCCAGTGGTGCGATTGGTGGCGACGGTATAGGTGCGGCTGTCGGTGTCCTGGCTGGCCCAGTCGTAGCGCCCACCCAAGGACGCGACCCAGTTGCCCAGCTTGATCTGGTCCTGCAGGTAGACGCCCAGTTGCCGGCTCTTGACCGAGGTGTCCATCAGACTGGTGTAGCGGCTGGTATCGACCACCACGTTGCGGTCAGGCGCATAGATGTTGATCGCCGGAGCGTCGCCGGTCTGATTCGGGTTGGAGCGCTTGCTGTGCTGATAATCGACACCGCTGAGCAAGGTGTGGCTGAACGGCCCGGTCTCGAAGGCGCCGAGCAACTGGTTGTCGATGGCGAAGTTGTCGTTCTGGTAATCGCGCAGCTGGTAATAGCGGTTGATGGTGGTGGTGTTGATCACCCCGCTGTTGCGGAACAACTGGTTTTCATAACCGGTGTAGTGGGTGAAGCGGGCGTTCTGGCGGAAGGTCCAGTGCTCGCTGAGGGCGTGGCTGAGCTCGTAGCCAAGGCTGGTCTGCTCGGACTTTTCGGCATCGAAGCCGGGCTCGTTCAGCGAACGGTGGCGCGGCACCCGGCCATTGGGGTTGGAGCCGTCGAACAGCGAGTACGGCATGTTGCTGGTGAACAGATTCTTGTTGCGCTGGTACGAGGCGAGCAGGGTCAGCGAGGTGTCTTCATTCGGCGCCCAGGTCAGGCTCGGGGCGATGTAGACGCGGTCGTCCTTGATGCCGTCGATGCCGTTGTTGGCATCACGACCGAGGGCAACCACGCGGTACGCCAGGGTCTTCTGCTCATCGAGCACGCCGGCCACATCGGTGTAGAGCTGCGCGCGGTCATGACTGCCGACGGAAACACCCACTTCACGCTGCTCGGTAAAGGTCGGGCGCTTGGACACAAAGTTCACCGTACCGCCCGGCGAGCCCTGGCCGTAGAGCACCGAGGCCGGGCCCTTGAGCACTTCGATGCGCTCCATGCCGTAGGGCTCGGGCGCGTAGTAGCCGATCTGGTTGTTGCGCAGGCCGTCGGTGTAGGCGTTGGTATTAATCTGCTGGAAGCCGCGAACCATGATGGTGTTGTCGGTGGGATTGTTGCCGGCGACATTGGCGTGCACGCCCGCGGTGTAGCCCAGGCTTTCGCTGACGGTTTGCGCGCCCTGCACGGCCATGCGGTCGCGAGTAACCACCGAGATCGACTGGGTGGTTTCCAGCAGCGGCGTGTCGGTCTTGGTGGCGCTGCTGGCACGGGTCGCCAGATAGCCATCCACCGGCCCCTTGGGATTCTGCGAGGCCAGAACGCCATTGATGCTGGTGGCGTCCAGTTGCAGCGCCGCGCCCTGCTCCGGCTGCGGCACCAGCACATAGCCCGCAGTGGTCAGCGCAAAACCATAGCCGCTGCCCGTCAGCAGGTGACGCAAACCGTCCTCGGCGGTGAAGCTGCCGTGCAGACCAGCGCTGCGCAAGCCGGACACCAGACGGCCATCGACCGCCAGGTCGATCCCGGCCTGGGCGGCGAACTGGCTGAGCACATCGCCCAGCGCACCGGCGCCGATGCTGTACTGCGCGACCGTTTGTTCGGCGTGAACCTGGCCGGCGATGCCCAGCGGCAGTGCGCAGGCCAACTGGATGACCAGGAACAGCGGTTTGATCCGGGTGCGGATGCGTGGTTGCGGCATGGTGAAGCGTCTCCCTGTGTTGAATTTCATTCTCATGAACCTCAACGCACCACCCGGAAAAAGACGAACCACCGCCGCAAAAAATCGTTCACACGGCCTACTCGCGCCGCAACTGCACCCGCGTCAACCACGGCGTCACACGGCTGACCTCGATTGGCAGGCTGGCTTCCAGCAACTGCAACGCCCGCTGCGGATTGTCCAGCGGCAGCGAGGCGAACACCTGGATCGACGCCAGCGCCTCGCGGTCGAAACTGAGCACCCCGACATACTGCCGTTCCAGTTGCTCCAGCACCTGCGACAACGGCAGGCCGCGTGCCAGAAGGCGATGTTGCTGCCAGGCCTGATCGGTGGCCTGCGGGTCGATGACCTGCAGAGTATCGAGGCCATCGCGATGAATCCGCACCTGCTGCCCCGCCGCGACCACCGCCTCGCCCTGCCCTTCACGGGCACGGGCGACGACTTTCGATTCAAGCATGCTCAGGTCGGTGGCCTCGGCCTGCTTGCTGACCACGAACCGCGTGCCCAACGCGCGGATGCTGCCCTCGCGGGTCAGCACCTGGAATGGTCGCTGCGCATCGGCGGCGACTTCCACGCGGATCTCGCCACGCAGCAACTCCACCTCGCGGCCGGACGCCGTGAAATGCAGATTCACCGCACTGCCGCCCGCCAGAATCAGGCGGCTGCCGTCTTCCAGGCGTGTCTCCTGCCATTGGCCGGTTGCGGTATCCAGATCGGCGAACAACAACGCGCCGGGATAGTGCTGCCAGGTCAGCCAGCCCGGCACCAGCAACATCAGACTCAAACCCAGCGCCGCGCCGAGGCGCTTGTTGCGCCGCCGACGCTCGGTAAAACGTACTTCGCCGTCGATCAAGCGGTGCAGGCGCTGATCGCTGGCGGGCTCCTGGCGTATTCCGCGCAGGCTCGCCAACAGACGCTCCATGCCTTCAGCGGCCTCGGCATGGGCGGGACTGAGGTGCTTCCACTGCTGGTAATCACGCTCGGCCTGCTCGCGCTCGACGGGATCGTCGGCGCTGAGCAGCACCAGCCATTCGGCGGCCTGCAGGGCCAGGTCGTTGTCGTCGCTCACGGCTGCTGGCGCACCTTCTGGCAATGCAGCAGCACCTGCACCAGATGCTTTTGCACCATGCGCACGCTAATCCCGAGTTGTTCAGCGACCCGCGCCTGCGGCTGGCCTTCGAGGTAATGCAGCAGAAACGCCTGCCGCGGCTTGGCGCCGAGGCCTTCGAGCAATGCACAGATCTGCTCCAGCGCATCGAGGGTTTCCCAGATCCGCTCGGCGCTCGGCGCACCGTGATGCTCCAGAGCGAGCAGCGCCAACTCTTCCAGATAGGCTTTTTCCAGCCGTTGGCGACGGGCGCGGTCGATCAGCAGGTTGCGCGCGGTGGTCGCGATGTAGCCCCGCGACTGGCTGGCCAGCAGCAAGGCATCGCGAGACGAGAGAATCCTGAGGAAGGTGTCCTGTGCCACGTCCGCCGCGTTATGCGCGCAGCCGAGCTTTTTGCGCAGCCAGCCGAACACCCAGGCGTGGTGTTCGCTGTAGACGTCGTGCATCAGCTTGTTGGTGTCAGCCACGGCAAGGGGCTCTTGGACGAATGGGATTGAGAATTTATCTCATTCGCTGCGAAAGGGCCATGGCTGTTTGGAATCATGCCGGAGAGGCAGCCCACCCCGCAGGGGGTGGGCTAGTGATCAGAAGGAATACTTTGCCGTCAGGGTGAAGTTGCGCGGCTCGCCGTATACGTCATACGGGCTCCACGAGTTGTTCATCGCCAGGCCCTGGTAATACTTCTTGTCGAAGACGTTATTGAAGTTGAGCTGAGTGTCGATGTCCTTGCTGACCTTGTACCCGGCCATCAACCCGACCAGCACGTAGGCGTTCTGCTCGATGTGGTAATTGCCGTAGGTGGAGGAAACGCCCTTGTTGAAGATGCGGCTCTGGGCATACAGGTCGCCGCCCACGCGCCACTGGTTCAGCTCGCCCGGCAGGTGCCAGGTGGTGTTGAGCTTGAACAGATGGCGCGGGATGTCGGTGTCGAACAGGCGCCCTTCCTTGGCCTTGTCGGCATCCTTGCGGTACTTGGCCTGGGCGAAGGTGTAGCCGGCACCCACCTGCCAGTCCGGGGTCAGCGCGCCGATCACTTCGAACTCCACGCCCTGGCTGCGCACCTTGCCGGAAGCTTCCGAGCAATAGCTGCCGGCGGGCTGGCCGGTACAGCGGCTGATGTCCTCGACATCGGCGGCGCGGTTGAGCTGGTCGGTCTGGAACAGGGTCGCGCTGGCGGTCAGGGTGCGGTCGAAGTACTCGCCCTTGATACCCAGTTCGTAGTTCTTGCCGGTAATGGGCTTGAGGGTGCCGCCGCTGGTGTTCTTCTCCCGTTGCGGTTTGAAGATGTCGGTGTAGCTGGCGTAGACCGAGTGGTTGTCGTCGAGGTCGTATATCACTCCGGCGTACTTGGTGACGTTGCGCACGATGCGCACTCGTGGGTCGGCGTCCGGGGTGTAGTAGGCGTCGGTGGTGCTGTACAGCGCGACGGAGTCGTACCAGTCCAGGCGCGCGCCGAGGATCAGCTTCAGCGGATCGGCGAGGTTCCAGCGGGTGGTCAGGTAGGCGCCTTCCTGGGTGGTCTTCTCCGCCTGAGTGTAGAGGTCCGGGACCACCGGCCGGTCGAGGCTGTGGGCGTCCCAGTTGTCGATGCCGCCCACCACGTGGATGAGGCTGCCGCCGCGCACGCTGTCGCGCACCTCGCGCTTGCTCGCGCCGACCACCAGCTCATGCTCGCGTCCCAGCAGACTGAAAGGACCGCTGGCGTAGGCGTCGTAGGAGGACTGATCGTAGTCGTGGCGCTGGTTGAAAATGCGCTGCTGGTAGCTGGCGTAATGCTCCAGCACCGCGCCCATCAGCTCGTAGTCCGACCAGCTTTTCGACGCTGCCAGATGCAGGCGCCAGTCGTTGGCCAGGCGGTGGTCCACCTCGACGAACAGGGTTTGGGTGTCGGTGTCCTGATGACCCCAGCTATAGCCGAGGTTGGTGGAGCGCGGCACGTTCAGGTGGCTGCCGTCGCGGTTGACCGGCAGGCCGCCCCAGTTGCTGTTGAGGTTGTCGTTCTGGTTGGTGAGGCCCAGGGTCAGGGTGGTGTCTTCGCTCAGGTCGGCCTCGCCGATGGCATAGAGCACGCTGCGCTCCTTGCCGGTGTAGTCCTGGAAGCCCTGCTTGTCCTGATACGCGCCGACCAGGCGCCCGCGCAGGCTGCCGTTGTCGTTCAGCGGACCGGACAGGTCCAGCTCGCCGCGGTAATTGTCCCAACTGCCGACGCTGCCCTTGACGCTGCCCTGGAACTCGCGGGTCGGGCGCTTGCGCACCATGTTGATCGCCGCCGACGGCTCGCCCGCGCCCTGCATCATGCCGGTGGCGCCGCGGACCACTTCGACGCGGTCGTAGGGCGCCATGTCGGCGTTACTCACCCAGTCGGCGTTGTAGGTGGTGCTCAGGCCATCGAACATCAGGTTGGTGATGGGAAAGCCGCGGGAGAAGAACTCGTTGTTGGTCGGCCGCGACGCGCTGTTGCGCAGGCCTGGGGTGGCCTGTACCACTTGATCGAGGGTGCGCAGCTCTTGGTCGTCCATGCGCTGGCGGGTGATGACGGTCACCGACTGCGGCGTCTCGCGCAGCGACAGCGGCAGCTTGGTCGCGGTCTGCATTGCACCGGTGGTGTAGGAACCGGAATGCTCGCTGGTGCTGCCCAGGCCCTGGCCGTTGATGCTGGTAGCGCCCAATTGCACGCTGCCGCTTTCGGCAGCCGGCACCAGCACAAAGCTGCCATCAGCGCCGACCACCGCCACCAGGCCGCTGCCGGCCAGCAACACGGCGAAGCCCTGCTCGACACCGTAGTTGCCACTCAGGCCATTGCTCTGCTTGCCCTGCGTCAGCCCGGTGTCGAACGACAGCGCCACACCCGCTTCGGTGGCGAAGCGGTTGAGCACGCTCCCCAGCGACCCCGCGCCGATGCTGTAGCTGTGGATGGCGGTGCTGCTGGCGGCAGCGGCCTGGACGTGCGCGGTGCTGGCCAGCGCCAGGCACAGCGAGGCGCTGAGCAGTGCCCGTTTGAACGGCAAGCCGCGGTTGGCGGTGAAGCGGTCGTACTGCATGGTGTCTCCTGATGCCCAAGTGTTTTTTTCAAGTTCTGTAGTGCAGTCGCGCACCTGGACGGAAACCGACAATGCCCCGCGAAATTTTTTCAATCACGGCTTCGCCTCCTCGAAGCGATTGCCGGAGGCGGCAAGTTTACATATATTGCGACTCATTCCCATTCATGCATTCCCCGTCACCATGGCCTATCCCCTCAACCCCGTCGCAGAGCTGTACTCCCGCCATCAGCCGTGGCTGGTCAGTTGGTTGCGCCAAAACACCGGCTGCTCGCAGCAGGCCGCTGACCTGGCCCAGGACACCTTCATCCGCGTCCTCCTGGCCGAACAGCGCAGCCCTGTGGCGGCCAGCCTCAAAGAGCCGCGGAGCTTTCTGCTGACCATCGCGCGGCGGGTGATGATCGACAGCTTCCGTCGCCAGTCGGTGGAGCGCGCCTACCTGGAAGTCCTCGCCGAACAGCCGGAGCACTACGATCTGTCTCCCGAGGAACGGCTGGGGATGCTGCAGACCTTGCAGGCCCTCGACCGCATGCTTAGCAGCCTCGGCGTGAAGGCCAAGACGGCATTCCTGCTGTCGCAATTGCAGGGCCTGACCTACCCGCAGATCGCCGCGCAATTGAATGTCTCGGTCAGTTCGGTGACCAAGTACATCGCCCGCGCCACCGAACATTGCCTGCTGTTCGCCCTGGAATCCGCCGAGTGACCAGCCCCCGCGAACGCCAGGCCCTGCGCGACGCCTCACAGTGGTTCGCGCGGATGGGCGCCAGCCCCGACAACCCGGATATCCAGGCGCAATGGCTGGCCTGGCACCACGAACACCCCAGTCATCAATGGGCCTGGGAGCGCCTGAACCTGTTGCAATCGCAGATGGGCACCGTGCCGCGGCCGCTGGCTTATCGGGTGCTGGACAAGGTCACGCGACAAGCCCCCGGCGTGGACCGGCGCACCCTGCTCAAAGGCCTCCTTATGGGTGTTGGACTGGGAGCGGTGGGCTGGGGTGGCTACCGCGAGTCCGGCATTTGGCTGGCTGACCGGCGCACCGCAACTGGCGAGCGGCGCAGCGAAATCCTCGCCGACGGCACCCGCCTGACCCTCGACACCGCCTCCGCCGTGGACCTGCGCTTCGACACGGGCACCCGCCTGCTGATCCTCCGGGCCGGAGCAATCCACCTCGCCACCGGCAGCGATCCGCGCCCGTTGATCGTGCGCAGCGCCGAAGGCGACATGCGCGCTCTCGGCACCCGCTTCAGCGTCCGCCAGGAAGACCGCCAGACCCGCCTCGACGTATTCGAACACGCCGTCGCCGTGCGACCGCGCCAGACGACCGGCGCAGAGCAAGTGATTCAGGCGGGCCACTCGGCGCACTTCAGCGACACCCGCCTGACCACCTCCGATACCTCCTCCCGCGAGGCGGAGAACTGGACCCGTGGCCGCCTGGTAGTGGACGGCTGGCGCCTCGACCGCCTGCTCGCCGAACTGCAGCGCTACCGCAGCGGCTACCTCGGCTGCGCGGCAGAAATCGGCCACCTGAAGGTGTCCGGCAGTTACCCGCTGGACGATATCGGCATGGCCCTCGGCGTCATCGCCCGCGCCCTGCCGGTGCGTGTCGAGCGCTATACCCGTTACTGGACCCGCCTTGTCGCGGCCAACTAACGACGCCCTTCACCCTGAAAGCGCAAAGCCCCGCCCCAGAGCCATCCCGCAATGATGGCAAACTGCAACTTTCACTCGCCTCAGGTCCTTGGCGCCGGTATCTTGTCGCCGAACCGGAAACGGTCTTACCAATACGAGGATACGAAGTGAGCTTTATCATCTTTCTGCTGACGGTCGCTGCCGGCTACGCGGCATTCAAGCGCAAATCGGCGCTGGCCTTCGCCGGCGCGGGTGCTTTGGCGGCCTTCTGGTTCATCTATGAGTCCGAAATCGATCTGATGTACAACATCGAAATCGTCACCTCCTACCGCTGGCCTTGGCTGGCCATCGGCGCCGCGATCGGCTACGTCGGTTTTTCGATCTGGCAGCGGGGCAAATCCGGGCGCACCGTGTTCGGCGACAGCGCCAATGCCCTGGACGACATGCAACTGCTGGTCGGCCGCGTGCTGGACACCAGAACCAACCACACCGTGTTCAGCAACACCACCGTCCAGCAGAACGCCTTCGGCAACCTGGAAAGCCACACCAGCCATGACGTACAGGTCAGCCACAACACCTGGCTGTACGACATCAACCGTGACACCGACGTGACCTACTCCGGCAACGGCAACCTGCAGGCGCGCCCTGGCCACATCTTCGGCACCATGAGCTGGAAAGGCCGCAGCTTCCTCGACATCAACTACTCCACCAGCAAGAAATTCGTCGACACCGGCACCAAATACCACCCCGTGGCCTCGCTGGTCTGGGGCGGCATCCTGGTGGTCTTCGGCTGGGCGATGTTCCCGCTGTTCGCGCTGATGTCGCCGCTGGTCTGGGCGGGCTGGATCAACTGGAACGGCAATGGCGGCATCTACACCAAGAACGTCGTGCCGGGCTCGCACAAGATCGAAGCCCTGCTGACCTACGGCGGCGGCCTGATCTACCTGGCGGCCTTCGCGTTCATGATGACGCAACGCCGCAGTGACGACATCGTCACCGCGCTCATCGTCGGCTACGCAGCACTCACCGCCCTGCACTACTTCGTAGTAAAGAAAATTGCCCAGTCTCAGGAAGAGCTGATTGCGCGTGGTGAAGCCGAGCTGGACAAGCTCTATGCCAGCGGCATGGCGCGGCAGAATGCGCGGGCGGCGGCGGAGGCACAGGCTGCTCAGGCGGCGGTTGTAGCTGCGTCGTAAAACTGCTTGGTGTGTAAGGCATAGCGGCACCCTTTGGGGTAATGCCAGTCAGTTAGCGTTTTGGCGCCTATTTTGGGGCTGCTTTGCAGCCATTCGCGAGCAAGCTCGCTCCCACAGGATCCTGGCCAAGGTGCAGGTTATGTGGGAGCGAGCTTGTCGGAGCGCCGAACCGTCGCGAAGGGCCGCAAAGCGGCCCCAATTGGTTTAACTGACTGGCATTATCCTTCGGGGTGCCGTTTTGCTTAACTAAGAAAATCTCGGCTAAGGACGACCAACGATGAGCGAATCCCCCTTTCTCAAGTACAAGGACGTCCTCGTCCATGACCATCGGGCGTCCGCTAGATGTTTACGCGCGATCGTACTGTCGATGCAGGAGTGTTCTGGCTACACCGTCAACGCGGATGACCTGGCGCAACTCAGCCCCGAACATTTCGAGGCCGCGCAGGCCCTGTTGAAGGTTTACAAGGAAGGCTTGAGTGCAGACCGGGAGGCCATGGGTGTACTTCGAGAAGTAGCGAAGTACTGGCCGGACTACCGAAACGTCCCTTATGGCCTGTACCCGTTCCCCGACCCGGAGACGGTGTTCGTGGACGATCAGGCCGACCTCATCGAGCACTTGCAGCCGTTTTTCGGCATTGATCTGAGTGTGGTGAACCCCGAGTGGTCAGGCTATCTGACGATGTTGGGGCCGCTGGAGCCCACCGAGCATGAGTACGTTGGCCAGGCGACCGAAGACACCCCGTGGCACTCCCCGCTTTTGCACACCAACTGGATTGGTTTCAAGGTCGAGGAAGGACGCTACCGACTGATGGGCGATCCGCGTTACTTCTTCCTGCATCCGGATAATGAGCACCTTGCTGATCCGTATGTCGAAGCGCGGGAAAGTTTGCTGGCGCATTACGCTGACCAGAAAGCGGCTTATGAGGCGGCGCGAAAGAAGTATCACGAATCAGGGGTGCTGCTTTGCCCATCGGACCTGGCGGAGAACGTGCCGCTGCACCGGGTCGAGCGGGTGGCGTTCGTCGAGCAGATTGGCGGTGTGGCGGACTTCATGAAGTTTCCGGTGTCCAGCCTGACGCTGGCTTATGCGGAATGTGAGAAGAGCGGGATTACGGCGGGGTATCCGTGTAGTCCTGCGGGTAATCCGTTCCACCATGTGGCTAGCGTGCCTGCGTATCACTACCAGAGTTGGGGGGCGGATTTGGTGATGATGTTTTATGAGCCGGTGGAGGGGTTGGTGTTGTTTGGGTTTTGGTGGTCGAGTCGTGAGAGTAAAGAGAGCTTGGGGTGAGGTTTCAATAGTTCGCGAATGCTCGCGAGTTGCGGTGTTCGAAGGGGCTTGCAGAAGGACGCGGGGCTTAGTAATGGGTTTGGTGTTTTGCAGGTGGTTGCTGTAACGGAGGTGGAGGCGTTAGAGCTGGCTCGGTCTTTTTTGACTGCTATCGACCCATGGCGGTCTCTCGCCGAGGGCAGCAATCGGCCATTAGCTGCCGCTCGTTTTTGGCAGCTACCCACTCCTTGCTGCCCAGCGTGAGCGACTACGGCCATAAGAGGAAGACTTCGATGCCTGCTCCTTTTGAGCCTTGAGGCAGCTGTTGTCGCCCAAGTAGTGGCAATTGGCCTTGCTGCTATGTTACCTATAAGGGCTTTGGCACTAGAATTCCCAAGCACGAAAGGAGCAATTGATGTCTCTTTGTACCGCTCAAGCTAGAGATTTGAATAACGCTGTAAGTGCATATTCTTTCCCGACGGCCCATTTTGACTTCGCCACACAAACTCCTGTCATTGGGCTTTCCATGTGCCAGCTTGAAGCTCGAATCCGGAAACAATTGCTCAGTCCTTCATCTAAAGACGTTAAAGACGGCCTGTCGAATATTCTTTACTGGGGCTTTGCGCAAATGGGAGGGCTTGCCCTTATTCGCGCAGAGAGCTTCAGGGCTGCGGTAACAAATAACCAACTTGAAAAAGCCTCAGAGCTGTTCACAAATCACGCTCGTCCGACACTCTACGAAATCGCTAAACTGGGACTGCCTCAATTTTCTAAGGTCTCGTTTGTAAGCAAGGTCCGTATGTATCTAGATCCGGTGAATTCCGCGACACTGGATAGGCAGATCATGAAAATCCACCAAATCCACAACGACACTGTGTTAGCGGCGATTAAAGAAGACAAAACAAGCATTCCCACCAACAAAGGGAATTCGAATGCTTATGAGAGGTGGTGCGAACATCTCGCTTATATCGCTCAAACTTACCTGCCGACGGCTCGTGTCGTTGACATTGAACGCGGGCTTTTTCAAATGATCCAAGTTGGGCGCGTAAAAGAGGCCGCAAACATTCTGAAAACTGCCTGAATCACACAGCTCGTTTAGAAGAGAAAAGGGGACAGATTTATTTTCAAGTCTCGCGCTACCGAAAAATAAATCCGTCCCCTTTTCTCCTTCCACTTTTCTCCAAAAAATAAATCTGTCCCCTTTTCTCGTTGTCCCCTTTTCTCGTTCGACCCGCTGAGGAAGGCTAACAGCCAAAAGGGACCAGTCGAAGGCGTCCTGAAAATTAAGGATAATTCAGTGTTCCAGTTTAATTGCCCTTTTGGTAGGTAGAGTATGCAGTTCACTCGCGGCTATGGCCGCCCTTAAGCACGGTAAGATCGGTACGGCACGATGCCGTTTGATGCTGCACGATCCTCACAAGCTGGGGCTTTTCTTTACCTCTAGGAAAGCATAGCTGGCCTATGGCAAAATGCCTTCATGACCACATAGCATGGAGCAGGATCAGGTGTCAGACAATAATTTCCCAACGCCTAGTGAGTTTTTCTTATCTGTGGCTATGTATGAGGCTTACAAGTGGAGCGATACTAGCTTTGATAAGGTGTTAGCTCTAATTAAATTTACAGGATCAATTGATACTTATTGTGTGGAGTGCAAGGATAGGACTTTGTTTGTCGTTGAATACCCCCCTATGTCACCCATTCGCGAAGATTTGTGCACAAAATTTAAAAATCCTTTTATGTGCGTAATTGAAGCTAGATGCTCTCGGGTAAAGCAGCACATTGCATGTTACGCTTTCAGAATTCATGAAGAGGATGGCGTGACAAAGATAGGTCAGTATCCATCCGCTGCTGACGCTGCAAAACAAGACCTAAAGATTTATCGTAAAGTTTTGAATGAGGAGCATCTGAAAGGTTACACCAAAGCTTTAGGTCTTTTCTCTCATGGCGTAGGTGCTGGCTCTATAGTTTATCTTCGCAAGATTTTCGAGCATTTGGTAGAAGAAGCTTATCAAGAGGCCACAAAAGACGATGATTGGATGTCTACTCATGGGGGAACGTATCCTACACTTAAAATGGCAAATAAGGTAACAGCTCTAGAAGACTTCCTGCCATCTGATTTGGTGCAGCACCCGAGACTATACGGATTTCTTTCTCAAGGGCTACACGGTTGCTCAGAAGCAGAATGCCTAAAGTTGTTTCCGATGTTGAGGCTGGCCATTGAATACATACTGAGCCAGAAGGTGGAAAGACTTAATGCAAAGCAGAGGCGTGAAGAGCTAGAGAAGTTACTTAACAGCGCTCAGGCGTAAATGGATGCACTATTACTAACGGGGCGATCAATTTCTGGTTTTTGAAAGAAGCTTTAATGTTAACCAACTGAAAGCCGCACCCCATATGGTGTCCTGTGCAACCTGAATCAGCCCATGGACGTCTTCGCTGAGCATTGAATAGCCAGCGAATACTAATAATAGCGAAGGTTTTATGTCTCTCTCAGAACTCGAATTCGGTAAGCAAACAGGACGCGATGACGGTGTAGCACTATTAGTAGGTCCAAATGGGGCGGGCAAAAGCTTTTATTTGCTAGACCTAGCGAAGAAAAACCGAAGCTCAAGACAAATCACAGTGGTTTCAAATACACCATATGGTCGACTCAACAGACTTAGAAACGTCAATAAATTTCCAGGAACTCAGACCGGAACTGCACCGGCAGCAATCATCAAAAAGGCTATCGCAAAGGCGCTTAACACAGAAAACTCAGAATTTTACCAGCTTAGCTCGATCTTAGATTATTGCCATTATCAACCGCGCTTCGGATTTAGGCTCAGGGGAGCTGACTCGGGGTCAGTTACAAGATTTGAAAGTCTTATTCCTGATTATCAGCGACTTTTCAAGAAAGCTGACGAACTTGAGGACTATATGAGTGCAAGGCGCTTCATCGAGCGATGGGATCACGACGACATTTTATGGATTGATCAATCGAGAACGATCCATGAATTTACAATAAGTCGTGAGTTTTCTGGAGTCATACGCGCCGAAAAATTCCTCAAACAAACCGGGATTATCGACGGCATCGAAGTTTACTTAGCCAAAAAAAACGGGGCAGAATTTGAGTTGAGTGGTGCGAGTTCAGGGGAGCTATCACTCATATGCTCTATGATCTTCTTGGCCAACACAGTAGAAGAAAATTCGCTGGTATTAATTGACGAGCCTGAGAACAGTCTTCACCCAAGCTGGCAAAGAGAATATGTAGGCAAAATCTTTTCAGCCTTGGGTTATCGTAGTGCGACTGTCGTTATAGCCACTCATTCCCCAATGCTAGTTACAGGTGCAATTACGGAACGACCGGATCTAGTATCTGTCTTTGAGATCACGTCAGATAACTCCCGTAACCTTCAGGCAAACAAGATAAACATGGGTTCAAGTGCAATTGAGGCCATTCTGTGGAAAGTTTTCGAAGTAATTACACCTGAAAACCACTTCGTTAGCGAAAAAATAGTGGAAGCGATAAATCAATACGAACGCGATCAGATGACGAAAGTAGAGGTTGTCAATTTGATCAGGGAAATGCAAAGCCACAGCTTTGACGATACCCAAACCAGTTTTTTCTCCGCACTGCTCGCGCTCGTTGACAAGGTCGAATTACGAAAAAGAAGCCAGTCTGTTCGAAAGGATAGAATATAGATGGTTGACGCATACTTGCCAGCGCTTTCCAGCCTAGTGTTCTCTGCCTATGAAACAGATGCAATCCAGGCTGCGCTAGCGTTGCCGAAACCTTGGGATGAAAAAAACGATCACATCAAGAGTGCAAAAAACAAAATTCGATCACATCACCTTGCTCGCCATGGCGAAACGTGCTGCTACTGTAGAGTTATTCTACAAGGGGGTGGCAGATTCATGATCGATCGCGAACATATACTACCCAAGGGCAATACTAAATATAAGCCTTTTTGCTTTGAGCCATGGAATCTCTCAATCTCCTGTAAGAGATGCAACATGGAGATAAAGGGAGAAGACGACCACTTCGTTATTGACAAGCTGGACACGCAAAAGCTCAAAACAGGCGAAAATTACTTATTTATTCATCCCAATTTTGATGAGTGGGAGCGACATCTCATCAGGGAGTCACATCAAATTAGTCGCTTCCTATTCGTTAAATACGCGATAGTTGAAAATAGCGCAAAAGGACAATACACCTTTGACTACTTCAAGTTAGAAGAGCTTGAGGTAGAAAGCTTGGATGCAGCCCAAGGTTTGACGTCTAGAGCTTCCCCCGCCAGTCAGGCAGTCCTAGAGGCACGCGCAATTATCGCAGCTTTCGGCCAATAGTCATTAGCCCTGCGCACCTCGGCAGCCAGTTGTTAAGACTGCTCTTGGTCGGTTTCTGTCGGTACTGGCCGGCCGCTTTGGG
>NZ_QKVL01000079.1 GCF_003231275.1 Pseudomonas huaxiensis | reverse complement strand
ACCTATGTCTGTCAGGCCATGGTTGACCGCCTTGGTGGTCCGGCTCAATCTCTAGACTGGCGCCTAAACCGCCCCGTACACTCCAGCCATGCGCCAAGGCTGGCAACGCAAATCCCACAGGCCATGGCACGTTGCAACCAATGTAGGAGCGAGCTTGCTCGCGATGCGCCGCGCGGGCGGCGCTCGATCTCGAGAACGCTGAAAACCTCTCGGCCAGCACTTGGACGCCATTACCCGATTCACTGACTGGCGCCTCGTGGCCTCAACCATCCCCCCTCCATCCTGCATCTGTAGGATAGTGATCCCGCCCCAATCCACCGACACTCTCCCCCAGGCCCTGCCAACGTCGCCACGACGCTCCGGTCCTTGTTGAACCCGTGACGAAACCAATAAGAAAAGTCGCACAGAGGTATCCAACCCATGAGCGGTCATGAACACAGCCTTGCCAGCCTTCTCGCGGCGTTCAGCGCCACCACCCTTGAATTGCAGCGCCTCGCGCAAAACAACGACATCGAACATTTCCACCAGCCCGCCCTGGCGAGCATCAGCCAGGTACTGCCCTTCACCAGCGCCTGGTGGGGCCGCGCGGCGCTGATCGATGGCATGCCGGAAGAGCACAGCTCGTACCTCTACAATCTGGCGCCCAGCTACCTGCCGGACTGGCAATCCATTCGCCACACCGACGTGACCATCCACCGCGTCCACGAACGCCCGGGTCAAACCGTCATCGTCGACATGCGTGACCCCGCCAACGGCGCCGGGCTCAACTGGCTCGGGGAAACCTACGGCATCGGCGAGCTGCTGTGCGTGGTCTACATCGACCCGCAAACCCACCTCAGCGACCACCTCGCCCTGTACCGCGCCCCGGGCGCACCGCGCTTCACCGAGCAGGACTGCCGAATCCTCGACAACCTCATGCTGCACCTGGTGGCTGCGGTGTCGGCCAACCATATCCGCACGCTGGTCGCCAAACGCGAAATGCTCACTCCCTCGCGCAACCTCGCCCTGGCCGTGTGTGACCAGCGCGGTACCTTGCACTGCGCCGAACGGGGCTTTGTCGATCTGCTGCTCAACGAGTGGCCGGACTGGACCGGCCCCTTGCTGCCGGTGCCGATGGACGCCCGCGGCTATGACGGCAAGCGCTTGCAGGTCGAAGCCTCGGCGGTCGGTGACCTGTTTCTGCTGGCCGCCCGTGGGCGTAATGCCTTCGACCAGCTCAGCCCGCGGGAAAACGCCGTGGCCCTGGGCTTCGGCGAGGGCAAGACCTACAAGGAAATCGCCCGCGACCTGGGCATGTCGCCCAACACCGTGCGCCATCACATCCGCGCCATCTACAGCAAGCTCGGGGTCAACGACAAAACCCGCATCGCCCATCTGCTGCATACGCCACCTGACTGATCCCCAGCGCTGACCCGCACTGACCGATTCGCCGGTTTACCGGCGACGGGATCCCTTTGCCTTTTTTTTGCCACTGCCCGGTACCGGCGAGCCGTTCGCCACCCAACAACTCGAAGAAGAGACGAAAAGAGCATGAGCAACCACCTTCACCGCACCCTGGCCGCTGTCACCGGCGGCCTGTTGAGCCTCCAGGCCAGCGCCGCCGACCTCAACGCCCGGGACTTTTTCGGTGCGCCCTCGGGCACCACGCTGGGCGTGCTGTACCTGCCGGCAACCCGCGCCAATGACTTCCACGGCCCGGCCGACAGCACCGGCAAGGCCGAGCTGAAGGTCAACGCCGTGGCCTACCGTCAGGTGTTCTTCACCGACCTCTGCGGCACCCTGTGCACGCCGCAGTTCATCGTGCCCTTCGCCGATATCGACGCCCGCCTGCCCGGCGCCAGCGGCCACACCGGTGAAAGCGGCTTCGGCGACCCGCAAGTCGGCGGCACGCTGTTTTTCATCAACGACCCGGCCTCGCGCACCTACAGCGGCCTGCTGACCCTGGTCACCCTGCCAGTTGGCGAGTACCACGGGCAGAACCCCGATGTCTCGCCGGGTGCCAACCGCTGGGGCACCACCTTCGTTTACAACTACACCCAGGGCATCGGCGAAAAGTGGGTGCTCGAAGCCAACCTCGAAGCCCAGCTCTACGGCAAGAACGACGACTATTTCGGCGCCGAACTGAAGCAGGATCCGCTCTACCGCCTGCAAGCCTTCGCCTCCTACGACTTCACCCCCGCCACCTACGGCGCGCTGCGGCTGATCCATGCCGATGGCGGCGAACTGCGGATCAACGATCAGCGCATCGACGACACCCACAAGCGCTACACCCAGGTCGGTTTCGAAGTCGGCCACTGGCTCGGCCAACAGAACCAACTGATGTTCAGCCTCTCGCAGAACGTCGCCACCGATAACGGTTACCACGGTGCGGACGCCTTGCTGCGTCTGGTCCATGTGTTCTGATCGACTGCCCCGGAGCTTGCCCATGACTACCCAGACCAGGCCGCTGTCCGGCGGCAACCTGTTCGCCTCCTCGCAACTGGCGCTGCTCGCGGCCATCGTGCTGTTTGCCGCGATCACCCCGACCATCCTCATGACCGCGCCGGCCGTCGCCGCGCAACTGGCCACGCAATGGCAACTGAGCCCGTCGCAGATCGGCGACCTGTTTTCCACCGAGCTGGGCGCCATGAGCCTGGCCACCCTGCCCGCGTTCTGGTGGCTCAAGCGGGTCAACTGGCGCACGGCCGCAGTGCTCGCCGGCCTGCTGTTCATCGGCGCCAACCTGCTGTCGATCTGGGCCCAGGACTACAGCACCCTGCTGGCGCTGCGTTTCTGCAGTGCCCTGGCCGGGGGCTCGTTGATGATCATCTGCCTGTCGAGCGCCGCATCCACGGCCAATCCGAGTCGGGTCTATGGCTTGTGGGTGATGGGCCAACTGGTGGTCGGCGCAATCGGCCTGAGCGTGCTGCCACGGCTGTTCGAGCACTACGGACTGGCAGCCTGCTACCTGATCCTGGCGGTACTGATGACGCTGTTCCTGCCGCTGGCGCGCTACTTTCCCCAAGGTGCGCCGGGCGCGCAACAGAGCGTCGATGAGCGTCCACGGGCGGCGAAATGGAAGGTCGCGCTGGGCATTCTTGGCATCCTCAGCTTCTACATCAGCCTGAGCGGGGTCTGGACCTTTATCGGTGCCATCAGCGCCAACGCCGGCATCTCCGCCGAAGCCAGCGGCGAAGTGCTCGCCATCGCCACCGTGATGGGCATCGTCGGCGCCGGCTGCGCCTCGCTGATCGGCGACCGCCTGCCGCGCGTGCTGCTGTTGCTGCTGGGTTACGGCCTGATGGCAGGTTCGGTGCTGTTGCTGCTGGGCCAACCACCGCTGGCCCGGCTCGCTCTGGCAGCACTGGCCTTCAAGTTCACCTGGACCTTCATCCTGCCGCTGATCCTCGCCTGCCTGGCGGACCTGGACCGCTCCGGAAAACTGATGAACGCCTCCAACCTAGTGATCGGCGGCGGTCTGGCGATAGGCCCGGCCATCGCCGGACGCCTGATCGAAAGCAGCGGCGGTTTCCAGCCGCTGCTGATCAGCGCCGCCGTTGTCACCCTCGCCTCCCTGTTGCTGATTCTCGGCTGCCGCACCAGCGCCTGAGCCGCCCCATTACCCAGAAAGAACGGAAAGACCATGAGCCGAACCACTGCTTTTTTCTTCGATGAACTCAGCCTCTGGCACAGCGCCGGCCTGCACGCCCTGACCCTGCCGGTCGGCGGCTGGGTGCAGCCGCCCTCCGCCGCGGGCCATGCCGAATCACCGGAAACCAAGCGCCGCCTGAAAAGCCTGCTGGACGTCTCCGGCCTGACCCGCCAGTTGCAGGTGCGCAGTGCAGCCAGCGCCACCGACGAGGATCTTTTGCGCGTCCACAGCGCCGAGTACCTGCAACGCTTCAAAGCCATGAGCGACGCCGGTGGCGGCGAACTCGGGCCGCACGCGCCCATCGGCCCGGGCAGCTACGAGATCGCCCAACTGTCCGCCGGCCTGGCCATGGCCGCGGTCGACGCCGTGCTGGGCGGTGAAGTGGACAACGCCTACTCGCTGTCGCGGCCACCGGGGCACCACTGCCTGGCCGACAGCGCCATGGGCTTCTGCTTCCTGGCGAACATCGCCATCGCCGTCGAGGCGGCCAAAGCAAGACGCGGACTCGGCAAGGTCGCGGTGATCGACTGGGACGTGCATCACGGCAACGGCACCCAGTCCATCTTCGAGGACCGCGGCGATGTGCTGACCATTTCCCTGCATCAGGACGGCTGCTTCCCGGCCGGCTACAGCGGCGAAGAAGACCGCGGCCGGGGCGCCGGGCTGGGAGCGAACATCAACATCCCGCTGCCACCGGGCAGCGGCCATGACGCCTACCTGCATGCCATGCAGCGCATCGTGATCCCGGCACTGGAGCGTTTCGAGCCGGAGCTGATCATCGTCGCCTGCGGCTATGACGCCAACGCCGTCGACCCGCTCGCGCGGATGCTGCTGCACAGCGACTCGTTCCGCGAAATGACCCGGCAAGTGCGCGAAGCCGCCGAGCGGCTGTGCCACGGGCGGCTGGTGCTGGTGCATGAAGGGGGGTATTCGGAGGCGTATGTGCCGTTCTGCGGACTGGCGGCGATCGAGGAACTGGCGGGCATCAGGACCGAGGTCAACGACCCGATGCTGGAGTTCGTGCAGTTGCAGCAGCCGAGCGCCACCGTGACGGCATTCCAGCGGCGGCTGGTGGACGAGATGGCTGACCGGCGCTGAGGTCAGGCTGGAGCGGCGCGCTCCCCACGGAACAGCGCCGCATACCGGGCTTCAGGGCTTAGAAGTCGTAACGCAGGCTCAACGTCGCGTTTCGCGGAGCGCCGTAGTGGCCATAGCTGCCAGCAATGCCGGCGTAGTACTTCTCGTCGAACAGGTTGTTCACATTGACCGTGGCCGACACCTGATCATTGACCTGATAACGCGCCATCAGGCTGGCAACGGCGTAGTCGTCATCCTTGACCTTGGCGTTGTTGTAGCGGGAAAAGGTCAGTGCCTTGCTCGAATTCCAGTTCACGCCACCACCCAGGGTCAGCTTTTCCCAGTCGCCGGGCAGACGATAGGTCGTCCAGAACCGCACGGTATCCATGGGTAGCTGGGTGCTGAGTCGTTCGCCATCGGCGTCCTCGGTCCGGGAATGGCTGTATCCGGTGTGGAGGTTCCAGCCAGCAGCAAGCTCACCCGCGACCTCAAGGTCGAAGCCTTTGGTCTTGGCGCCGTCCACTGCACGGGAAGCATCGGCGCCAGTGGGAGTTACCTGGCCCGGATCCAGTTCCGCGAAATTGTCCCGCTCCACCACGTAAACGGCAGCGTTGGCATTCAGGCGGCCATTGAAGAACTCGCCTTTCCAGCCCAGCTCGTAGTTCTTGCCGACCACCGGATCAAGCACCTTGCCGTCTTTGTCCTGGGCGGTCTGGGGCTGGAAGATGTCGGTGTAACTGGCATAGACAGACTGTTCGGGCGTCAGGTCATAGACAAGGCCCGCGTAGGGCGTGACTTCACCGCTTTCGCGCATTTTGCGCGGAGTGCGGGCGTTGGTGATCCGTGAGAGGAAGTCGTAGTCGTAGCGGTAGTTGGAAACCCTGGCCCCCAACAGCAAGTGGAGAGCATCGCCGAGATTGAACCGGTTGGCCACGAAATAGCCGCTCTGGCGGGTATTGATGTCCAGCAGCACCGAGGGCCGGTAACCGTCACGCGCGAGGTAGTTGTCCCAGGTATAGAAATTGAAATCGGCAATCCCGCCGGTCTGGGAGTCGTGATGGTTTTCGTAGTCCGAATAGTTGTAGCCGACGACGAGCTCATGGGATCGGCCAAACAGCTCATAACTGCCTTGAAGATTCACATCCACGCCCTTCTGCACCTGGTCCGCGGAGATCTGCGCCCGCTCGGCCCTGGCGGCACCTGTCGCCTGATTCAGGTAGCTCAGGCCCGATGTGCTCTGATACCAGCCAAGGTCGGCATCCCGATCGACATCCATGTAGTTGGTGACCACCTTGAGCTTCCACTCATCGTTCAACTGCTGCTCAAGGGTGGCGGTGTAGTTGAGGGTCTCGAAATCGTCATACATCCACCGGGCGCCCGAGCTGACGGAGCGCGAGAAATCGGTTTGCTGGCCATTGGTGTACAGCAGAGGCACACCTGGGGAGCCCGTCGACCGGTATTTCTGATAATCGACACCGAAGCGCACGAGCGTGGAATCCGTCAGGTCGGCTTCGACAACACCGTAGACAATCTCGCGCTTCTGCCCATACCAGTCCATGAAGCTGTGGTTGTCCTGCTTGGCAGCGACCAGTCGCCCACGTACGTTGCCGGTTTCGGTCAGCGGGCCGGACACATCCGCTTCACTGCGGTAGTTATCCCAGGAACCGACGCTGGCCTGGACATGCGCTTTGAATTCGCGGGTGGGTTTCTTGCGAATCAGGTTGATCACGCCCCCCGGTTCACCGGCACCGGTCATCAGGCCAGTCGCACCACGAACGACCTCGATCCGGTCATACAGCGCCATGTCCAACAGGGTGCTGGGCATGTTGCGCGTTTCGTTCTGCTGGCTGGTGTTGACGCCGTCGAATTGATAGGAATTGATGGCGCTGCCACGGGAATAGATGTTGAACCGCTCGCCACCATCCTGGGACATGGTGATGCCAGGGGTCTCGTTCAGCACATCAGTGATGGCGGCAAGATGCTGGTCGTCCATGCGCTGGCGCGTGATGACACTGATCGACTGCGGCGTCTCGCGAATCGACAGGTTCATCTTGGTTGCAGTACTGGTCACACCCGTGGTGTACGCACCGGTCCCTTCCGTCGTTTCGCCCAGCCCCGTGGACTGGACGCTGGTGGCGCCCAGCTCGATCGATCCGTCATTGGCCGCCTCGATGATCTGGTAGCCGCCGTCACCCAGCGCCACGGCGCGCAGGCCACTTTTGCCAAGCAACTGGTTCAGAGCCGCGACGGGAGTGTAACGGCCGTGCAGGCCGGCGCTGGCCTTGGCCGCCAGCACGCGCTGGTCGAAGACGATATTCAGGCCAGTGGCGCGGCTCAATTGCGTCAGGGCACTGTCGAGGGTGCCGGTCTGGATATCGAGCTGGATTACTGCCGTCGTGGCGTCTTCGGCCTGCGCCGCAGGGCAGACGACAAGGCCCAGGCTCAGGCACAGGACAGCATGGCGTACCGCCCGGGAAAGCAGGCGGGGATGGGCAACGAGGGTATTTCGATGGTTCACGGAGGGGTTCTCGGCGTTGGCTTCAGGAGACATTCGAAGAGCTATGCCGTCCCGCAATCGAAATCCCCTCAGGGTGCGACGTTTTTTTCTCGCCTCACGCGGGCGCCAGGCGAACCCAGTAGCGCGTCAGTCGATGGACCTGCAACTGGTGCGAGCGGGCGATCAGCTCCATCGCCTGTTCCGGGCGGTCAGTGCTGAAGTTGCCGCTGATGGACAACTGCTCGATGTCTGGGTCGCAGCCCAAGTAGCCGACGCGGTAGCGGGCCAGCTCCTTCAGCACCTCGCCTAGCGGCAGGTTGCGGGCGATGAACATGCCATCGCGCCAGGCGCCGTGTTGCGCATCGGCTGGCGCCAGACGCAGAGCCTGCACGGTACTGATGCGCCAGCGCTCGCCGGCCTCGACGGTGAGCGCCTCGGCGCCCGCACTACGGCTGACCCTCAGCGCGCCCTCCGTGACCGACACACAGGTCGCGCCGTCCAACAGCCTCGCTTCGAAACGGCTGCCGAGGGTTTCGAGCCGACAATGCGGAGTCTGCAGGCGAAACGGGCGCTGCAGCGCGGCGACGGCATCTTTGCCGGTAGCGATAGCCAACTCGCCGCGCAGCAGGGTGAACAGGCGCTGCCGACTGTCGAAATCGACGCTGACCGCGCTGTCGGTGTTGAGGTCCAGCACGCTGCCATCGTCTAGTGTCCAGCGCCTGTGTTCGCCAATCCGCGTGCTGTAGTCCGCCATCAGACGCTGCCACGGCGCGTACTCCCGCGTCCCCCATCCACTGATGCCGATGCCGGTCAGCAGCGCCAGCAACTTGAGGGCCTGGCGCCGCTGCAAGCGACCTTCGGGGAGGCGGTTGAGGGTTTTAAGCGCCGCGGCCTTGGGCAGCCCGGCAAACTGTCCGCTCAGGTGCTGCATCCGTTGCCAGGCTTGTTGATGCGTGGGGCTGGCCGCCAACCACTGTTCGAAGGCGCACCGCGTCTCGGCGTCCGGAGTGTTGAAGATCACTTTTAGCGACCAGTTGATCGCCTCGTCGACGATCTTGCCGTGCAGTTCGGTAAGGGGGCGGGTCACAGCGACTGGGCCTCGAAGGTCGCCAGGTAGCAATGGCGCATGGCCTGGGTGATATAGCGCTCGACACTGGCCACCGACACACCCAATTGGCGGGCGATGGCCGGACATTTCAGGCCCTCCAGTTGGGCCAGCAAAAACGCCTGGCGCACCACGGGACGCAGTTGATCGAGCAGGCGATCGATGGTCACCAGTGCTTCCAGCGCCAGCATGCTGGTTTCCGGCGACAGCGCCTGTTCTTCGGGCAACTCCGCCAGGGTGTCCAGCCAGGCGCGCTCGATATCACGGTGGCGCCACAGGTCGATGACCAAGCCACGGGCGATGGTTCGCAGGTACGCCCGCGGCTGCGCCAGCTGGCCGGCCATGCGCCGCTGCATCACCCGCACGAAGGTGTCTTGCGCGAGGTCGGCGGCATCGGCGGAATTACTCAAGCGGTTGTACAGCCAGCCCCGCAGCCAGGCATTGTGTTCCAGGTACAACGATTCGATTGTCGCGGGGTTGTCGGGGGTGGGCATGCCGATTCCTGTGGCCATCACAATTGATAAGCGATCTTATTATCATCTTGCCATCAGTGATTTGTGAAGCCTCGGTGTTGCGGCAGGTGATCTCCAGCGTGTTCAAGGCCTGTCAGCCTTGAACCTGGGCCTCACCCACCCAATTCCGCCATCACCTCTGCGGTCGTGATGACCTCGCGAAAATGATGCGTCCAAAGGTCAATCCCCAACCGCCCCGAGCGGTCCAGCGAGGAACCCACGGTCAGGTCGGTGACCAGCGTCGGGCTCAAGCCGGCATCGAACAGCGCGAAGCCGGCGGCGAGCACGCAGGTCTCGGTCTGCATGCCGCAGACCAGCACCCGCTCCACCCCAAGCTGCTTGATGTACTCGAGGGTTTCGGCGGTCTGGCCGTAGCCGTGCTTGATGAACACCCGGTCAACCTCGACCAGGCATTCGTCTTCCGCCGCCGGGTGCCAGCCAAGCTGGCGTTGAAATGGCGTGACCTGCTCATCATGCAGTTCGACCGAGGCGATCGTCGGCAACCGTGCCGACAGCCAGCGCGCCCGGTCGACCAGCCACTCGGGCGGGCTGAAGGTGGACTGGATGTCGACGATGAGTAGCACCTGGCGCATGGACGGCCCTCGAAGGTGAATGGAGGGCGCGGAGTATATCGCCAGTGGCGTGCCACACACACTGCGGCCCCCTCGATACCGGCAGCGGATGATAGGCTACGCCCCACTCGGCTTCTTCCATCCGCTACAGGAGACTTCCCCATGCTCGGCGTGACCGACTACGGCGCTTTCGTGATCGCGTTCATCATCGTTCTGGCCATTCCCGGCCCCGGCAACTTCGCGCTGATCACGGCCACCGGCAAGGGCGGCATCAAGGCGGGCATGGCGGCGACCTGCGGGGTGATTCTCGGTGATCAGGTGCTGTTGTGGCTGGCAGTCGCCGGCGTCGCAACGCTGCTGGCCGCGTATCCGGCGGCCTTTCACCTGGTGCAGTGGGTAGGCGCGGCCTACCTGGCGTACCTGGGCCTGCGCATGCTGCTGAGCAAACCCGGCGGCGCGCCGCGCAAGAGTCGCATGGACAATGGCCATTACCTGCGCCAGACCATGATGATCACCCTGCTCAACCCCAAGGCGATCATGTTTTACATGGCGTTCTTCCCGCTGTTCGTCGACCCGGTGAAACACCAGGGCCTGGTGACCTTCGGCTTCCTCGCCGCGACCGTCGCAGTGGTGACCTTCCTCTACGGCCTGATCGCCGTCATCCTGACCCACAAACTGGCCGAGCGCATGCGCGCCAACCCACGTATCAGCAACCTGTTCGAACGTGCGGCGGGCGCCTGCCTGGTGGGGTTCGGGATCAAACTGGCGGCCATGCGCTAACAGCGTTCGCGGCCGTTGACAGTGCCGCGAAAACCGGCAGAATCGCCGGCCTTTTTCGTGACAGGACGGCTCTCCATGCAACGGATTGTGATTCTCGGCAATGCCGGCAGTGGCAAATCCACCCTCGCCCGCGCCCTGGGCAAACGCCTCGACCTGCCGGTGGTGCACCTGGACAAACTGTTCTGGGAGCCCGGCTGGGTCGAGCCCGATGCCGAGCAGTTTCGCGAGCGGGTCCGCGCTGCCGTTGCATCCGATGCCTGGGTCTGTGAAGGCAACTACGCCCGGCGCACCTTCGACCTGCGTCTGCCCCGGGCCGACCTGATCATCTGGCTCGATACGCCGCGGCTCACCTGCTTGCCGCGAGTGCTCCTGCGCAGCCTGATGAACCGTCCGCGCCCCGACCTTGCAAAAGGCTGCAGCGAAAAGCTCGACCGGGAATTCCTCACTTTCCTCACGTTCATCTGGCAATTCGATCGCGGCTACCGGCCCGGCATCGAACGCGTGCGCCTGGCCGTCGGCCCGCAGGTGCCGGTGGTGCACCTGCGGGGCAACCGGCAGATCGACGAATTTCTTCAAGCTCTGGGGACAGCCGCCGATACAGCCTGAACCAGTATGGAAACTAAAGGCTACCGATCATGAGCCCAACCATCGCGGGATTGCGCATTTCCCCCGTGTACATTGCGCCCCAGCCGGCACCCGTCAGTACCGAGAGCATCAGCGCGGTCGAGCCGGTCACGGCCATCCCCAGCACCACCGTCAGCCTTGGGCAGAGCCCAAACAGCAACGAGGACGCACGCCTCTACACCTCGCGAGGCACCCTCGGCGCGTCGCAGGTCCGCTACGCGCTGGAGCAAGACAACCTCGACAAACTCAGTATCAGCCTGATCAGCAGCATCCAGTCGTCCTCCATCGGCGCCCGCTTCCAGGGCATCGGCGCGGCGTTGCTGGAGCAACTGGCGGCCAACGGCGGGCAGTCCGTTTCGCAATCGGTGTTCACCTTCACCGAGGGCACCCAGCCCAGCGCCGAGGCGCTGAAACTGCAAGGCAACGGCCTGCGCGAGAACCCGGCCAACGCCGTCAGCCTGACCCTGACCAGCGCCTCTGGCGCCACCGTCACCCTGTCCCTGGCCAGTAACGAGAAGGGCCTGGCGGTCAGCGCCCAGGTTGAGGGCGGCCAGCTCACTGACAATGAACTCAAGGGCCTGGCTGCGCTGGCTGACAGTTTCCAGGGCGCCATCAACGGCCTGACCGAAGAGCCGCCGCGCCTGGACCTCGGCAACCTGGTCAAGGTCGACCCGAACCTGTTCAGCTCATTGCAGATGAGCGCCCAACTGGAAACCGCCAGCGGCGAACTGCAGCGCTTCAACCTGAGCCTGGACGACAGCGCTCGCACCCTGAGCCTGCAAGGCCCTTCCGGCAACGTGCAGTTGAACCTCGATACCCGCGACAAAACGCTGCTGGGTAACGACGCCCAGCGCCAGGCGGCGATCCAGAATTACCTGACCCAGTTCGACGCCGCGCAGCGTCGGGGCAAGGGTGACGAAAACCTGACGAGCTTGTTCAAGGACGCCTTCGTTCAGCTCAACAGCGCCGACGATGGCAGCAAGACCTCCACCGAACGCACCTCGGTGCTGGGCAAGAACGACCGCGTGCTGCTCAGCGGCCTGGCCGACTTCAGCGCGTCGATCAGCCAGGAGGTCAAGCAGGTCAACCCGATGCGGCTGTCGGAGACTGACCACTTCGACTACAAGGTATCCCAGTCGACCACGGTTCGCGGCACAGCCCAGTCCAGCCGCTCGGTGCAACAGGACCAGCAAGCCAGCCTGACGGCCGCCTACCATGCAAGCCTCAACCCGGAAGTGGCGCTGGCGCTTGGCACT
Organism: Pseudomonas huaxiensis; assembly: GCF_003231275.1. Lineage (GTDB taxonomy): Bacteria > Pseudomonadota > Gammaproteobacteria > Pseudomonadales > Pseudomonadaceae > Aquipseudomonas > Aquipseudomonas huaxiensis. Next base: position 526 of record NZ_QKVL01000079.1, on the reverse strand, counting down.
GATAACGCGTCGCAGAACTACCGCTATCACGAGATCAACGATCAATCGAGCAGCAGCACTCGCCTGGCCTACGACAAGAAAGACCGGCTGATCGAGGCCAGCGCGACACAACAGGCCAGTCAGAACGAGCGCGTTCGCACCTTTATCAATGGTGTGGTGGAAGCAGATGTGAGCACGCCGACCTCGACGTCCGAGTCGCGTAACCTGCTGGGTCTGCTCAATGACGCGTTCGCCCAGGAACGGGCGTCGCAGAGGGATCGTGGGGTTTCGATTCTGGAGGCGCAGTTGGCGTCGAAGCGCAGTGAGTGGGGACTGGAGTCCGATACCTCGAAGATTCGCTAGGGGTTTGGCTAGCTGCCGTTAAAAGCTTGGGTGTGGGTGCTGGGCTTTGCGAGTTTATCCGCGGGCTTATCCGTTCGATGTGGTGAGACTGCCGGCCCCTTCCGCCTCTACGGCGGCCTACTTTTCTGCTTGGGAAAAGTAGGCAAAACCGCTCGCTCCCACATCCGGCCCTACGCTGCGCTCC
>NZ_QKVL01000078.1 GCF_003231275.1 Pseudomonas huaxiensis | reverse complement strand
CAGAAAGCCCACGGCTATCCCTCCCTACATCGTCCCGTTGTCGCACCAGGCGGTTGATATCGTCCGCCTGATGCTGAGTCTGGTGCGCCCTGGGCAGCGGTATCTCTTCTCGCATCGTTCCAGGCTCAATGAGCGCATCAGTGAGAACACGCTGAACAGTGCCTTGCATCGACTTGGCTATGCAGATCGACTCACGGGGCATGGTATGAGGGCAACGATCACCACGGCGCTTACAGAGCTTGGCTACCCCCAGCAATGGATAGACGCCCAGCTCTCGCACAGTGAGCCTAACAAGGTGCGAGCCGCCTATACGCACGCTCAGTACGTCGAGCAGCGCCGAGCAATGATGCAGGACTGGGCTAACCGGCTGGATCAATTGGAGCAGGGCAGGGTGGCGTTGGCGTGTGAGCGATTGACCACCAGCTTGGAAGGGGCGGTTCTGCAATCGTTGAGGGCGCGAGGGCTTGAGGAGGAGGTCGGTTTAGATGGGGGCGAGCCTGTAGGACGACCCGTGCGTGTCGTTGTTGATAGGTCTGTTCGGCGACCCTCATCCCAGTGCTTGCAGGCGCTTGCTGTTGACGTGCGAAGCGCTGAGCCAGTTTCCGAGTTTCAGCGCGAGCGTGCCGAGATGCTTGCCATCTACGAGGCCCCGACGAATTTGACGGTGCCGGCATTCGCAAAGCTTGCAGGTAAATCCCGCGACCAGATTAACCGTGATCTGAAAGCAAAACGGCTGTTGTCGATTGGATTAGGGAATCGAGGGCAGCGTATTCCTGATTGGCAGTTGGACCCGTTGCGTCATGAGCTTGTGTTAGCTGTTTTGAAGCGTGGACCGAACGTTGACTATTGGGTGGCATACCGAGCTCTGACGGGGCCGAATGCAAGCCTAGGAGGAGTCGATCCTATCGCCTTCGTAACACGAGACAATTTTGAGCAGGCGCTGTCCGCTGTCGCCAGTCTTATGTGAAGAGGATTCCCGGAGTTGGCGAATGGGCTGACGGCTTTGCGCTACCCGCTTTCGATCCGGCTAATAGGTCGCACATTTTCACCGTGCTGCGGCCTCTGTGAAGCCAGCATCGATAAGGTCTTCGCGCATTGCGCCCAAGCAACTGTTGGGGACGGCAAGCCAAAAGAGGTTTTTCGCTCTCGTCAGTGCCACGTAGCCGATACGGCCGTCTTCCGTAGTCGTGCTGTGATATTGGCCCTAGTCGCGACGTAGAGCACGCCGCCGATGGATTCGCCTTTAACCTAGGCTCTGTATGAAATCCCGAGAAACCCAATCGGCGCCCTTTGGAAGCTGAAATTCAGTAGGGTTCCCGGCCATCTACGGAAAGGAATTCTGTGATGGCAAAGCGTTACGAACTCTCGGATGAGGCCTGGACTGTGGTCGCCGATCTCTTCACTGAAACCCATGGTCTGGGGCGGCCCCGCCTGAGCGACCGGCTGATGCTCGATGGCGTGCTCTGGGTACTCTGTTCGGGCGCTGCGTGGCGAGATATGCCGGAACGCTTCGGCCCATGGTCAACGGTGTATCAACGGTTCCGGGGTTGGCGAAACCAGGGCACCTTCGATCAGATGCTCAAACGCTTGCACCTGAGATTGAATGAGCAAGGCTTGATCGATGTGCAAACCTGGATGATCGACTCAACCGCAGTACGTGCAACCCGAGCCTCTTCTGGCGCCGGGAAAAAAGGGGGCCTGACGAGCCTGCCAATCACGCTCTAGGCCGTAGTCGCGGTGGCCTGACAACCAAGATTCACATGCTCTGCGACGCCAACGGGACACCGTTGCGCTTCCTCCTCTCTGGCGGTCAAGCCAGTGACATCAGTTACGCCCAACCACTGCTGGACGACGTCAGCATTCCATCAGGTCAACGAGGTCGCCCACGCAAGCGCTGCAAATGGCTGCTTGCCGACAAAGGCTATGACGCCGAAGCGCTTCGCCGCTACTGCGATCAATATCGAATGCAGCCCGTCATCCCGCTACGCTCAATGAAACGCAAACCCAAGCCCGGCTTACCCAGACTGTTTGATCGGCCCAAGTACCGACAGCGCAACATCATCGAGCGCATGTTTGGCTGGCTGAAAGAGAACCGCCGGATCGTGACACGCTTCGACAAGCTCGCAAAAAGTTATGCCGGCATGGTCTCACTGGCTTGTTCTATGCGGTGTTTGCGACATCTCTTTTCGTACAGAGCCTAACCATTAGCATTAAATTTATTCTTTAAATACAATGCTTTACTGCTTTTAACTATTTATAGAATTTTCGAGGCGCGTATTCTATTGAGTCCAGCCATGGCAGGAATCTGCATGGCACCACTCGAAATGCTGCGTCCTTCATCCGGCAGCAGTCGCCCCAAACCATTGGGTCGCAACGGGCGACAAGCGGCGATATCCGGACATTCATGGCAGCCACAAAATCGCCATCGTGACTAGTGTCCCGCTCGGGTATTACTTAATCTAAAAGCCCCGGAATCATTGGGCGAACACATTTAAATAGATAAACGAATTAACCGTGCGGGACACTAGCCGGTCAAGTTTTACTCGAGGCTTTGCCCGAGAGTTGATACACGTGCATAGCCGATTAAGTGATGTTCAGTCATAGCACTCCCTGTCGTAGGTTATGTCGCAAGCATATGGCGACTTTCGACAAACTTATGCGACATAATAACATCAGAGCTATAAGTAACGCTGTGAGTGTCGTTTAACTTATAGTTCGTGCGAAAATCGTCTTTGTCGCGGCCCGCAAGGGAGTGCATAAGATACCCAGAATTTTATGCCATACCACAGTCTGCTCGTGTCGATATTGCTAGATAATTTTTTTCTGTGACTTTGTTTTTTTCAATTTTTTATCGCATTGAGGACAGGTTTGCACCAACTCTTCTTTCATTTGGTAGTAATAAGGAATGCACATGTTCAAGTCGCTACTTTCTATGACGTCAAACGCAAGCGCTTTTGTAGAAATCAATCTACCTTCGTAATAGCTGTTATAGTCACGCGTCAATATTTGAGTAAGTGGAAGGCTTTCAGGATTGTAGATTCTAATATCTCCTGGCTGTCTGGCATAGGCCTCAGTGTTGGTGCCATCATGACCATAAGCTAGTTCAGTTGCTTTGATCCAGTTGATAGGCTCGGCGGTTTGACACCACGTGATTACCCTTTCAAGTTTTTCTGGTGTGTAGGAGCGCGCATAGTCACCATGCTCATCGCAGACACCAAGCTCCGCAAGTCTTCCGGCATTATACTTGTAAGAGTGTTCGCCAGCTGTCAACGGAAGCCGAGCATAATGATGAGGCCGGGCCTGATAAGGGATAGTGTCAGCGCAGAAGTCAAAGACCAAACTATATAGCTGATAAAGGCAGTGGCCTGAAGTGTCTGGGTTGCCATAGGTTAAAATGTTCTGGATCTTTTGCATATCCGAATTATAGTATTTAGCTGACTGCTCATCGCCAAATAGAAACCAGCCCTTCGATAGAATAAATACCGCATTTGGAAGGTGCTTTACATCGCCAGATGAGCCAAGAGTTTTCAGTTCTTCAGCCAACTCACCCCAATCAAGGTCGGTGTCGTAGGCGAATATTATTCCAAAGCCACTGAGTTCAGGTCTGCGGGTGCCAATGTGACTGACGCCTGCAGGCATCATTCGCTTTAATTTTTTATACGATGCAATATTGGTGAAGGCCTTCTTTAATTCAGCTTTGGTCAGTTTGGATTTTACCTGTATTGCACCATACGTATATTCAACGGGAATAACTTCATATACGTGCTGGCGCTGCATAAGAGAAAAGCAATCGTCTGCGTTGTAAAATAGCAAATCAAGCTCATTGCTAAGATGCCCTGAAGTTGAGGCTACACGAACACTTACTTCGGACACAGCGTATTTTTTTGGCAGTAATTTAGTTTCCAGAAAAAAAGCACGAATCAAGACCTCCCTTGCCGCCCCAACATCCCTTGGATGCTTAATATCTTTGCTTTTCTCATAGTCGGAAAGTAGCTCTGTTTGAAGGTCTAGCAGTTCTCGCTCAAGGCCATGAAACTCTTTCTCTTTTGATCTAAGTTTGTTTGACCGGATTGCAAGGCCTGTCAGGAACTCTTTCGTTCGCTCATGGCGTTCTTGGTATTGTTTTCGCTCCTCCCTTTGAGCCGCAGTTAATCGATTTCGTTTCTGCCCTTCAGTCATTTAATATTTTCCTTAATTAAAATATGTCATGTAGAATTTCTGCGAAGCTAATCAGCGAAATAGTTACACCATTCTCTCAGTTTCACAGGGGGATGCTGAGCAATACCTTCCGCTGTTAAACGCGTATGCGACATCGCAGCCATTCCTAGCGACTTGCGTTAACGGCTAAAAATGAGGTAGACCCGCCTCAACGAGAATACTGTCGACTTCAGAAACACATGAAAAGCGAATTGATTCCATCGTCTGGACGAGCCCTGCGTCTTTTATATGCATAATGTTGTCGCACTGAACAATATTTTGGCTGGCCATCCCAGCGATTAAAATATTACGTAAGGTTCTCAATTGGTGATCAACCCCTCTAAGCCTATCCCTCCAGCCCCCATTACTAACTTCGCGCCAACCTCCGACTGACTTTCTGATCACGTGCCTAGAAACTCTATCAACAAGTTCACCGGTCCGCATCGCTCTTTGCGTGTCTTTAAGGGCATCTAGAAAATCCGAAGCTTGCTCACAATACAGAGGATCTTCAAACGCTGGCCTATGAAAAGCCGTCGCGATGAGACCAAGGATAATTTCGTCTTGATCAGATGAGGCCCTCACCTGGATTACTTGATCGTAATACCACCGCTGAACATCAGGGAAAGCATTTAACCAAGCAACATAGTCATCCCAGAACCACAGATAAATTTTGCAATTTCGACGGGTGCGGGAATCATCATCGTTCAGTGCAAATACAAAGCGCTGAATAGAGGCATCGCGCTTCGCAGTCGTTGCTATAACATAGGAATTTAGTTCAGGGAGGAATTTTTCCGTCAACTTCAATTCATTTAGTATCATAGAACGACTTATAGAGCCGCCCGGCAATGGATTATTATTGGCATCAAGATCTGATAAGCGCTTGCACTGCACGCCAAGCTTTCCAAGGCGCTTTGTTGAGGCATATATATCAACACCGTCTTGTGACTGCCCTGGCCGTCCGTAGCACGAGGCTTGGGTATTATAAATACTATCAACCAAAGCCCTTGTTAACTCCTCGAACTGCCCCCAATAAAGAGGGGGCTGAAAAAACTGAGTAAGCTGGCCCACTATAAACTCCTGATTACGGCATAAGGTGAGTCTATCAAATTATTGCGACACCTAATGGACAAGCTACGGTTCACCGTAAACGTATTATGTCGTAGTTTTTAATCCATTAGGAACTTGGAAAAAGCTTGCTTAAGGGGCTACGGCACGCAGTCCCAGGAAGCGAATCGAACGATTTGAAACATTTTTTAGGCATTTACCGCTAAAATTTAGGAGCGCCAGCGAATAAATTTTCCGTAGCGGCGCCTTGTTAGGTGTTTGCCATATCTGGGTTTGACACAGCATTATTTAACATAGGGCCGCTGGAACAGCGGAATCTGGTAGCAGACCGTGGGTTCGAAGATTCCTAGCAGAGGACGGCTGTTGACTTCCATCGTTCATTCAATCCTTAGTTATCTACTAGGCTCTACGAAATGTATTCGAGCGAAGGTCAGGCAAGGCGAAAACAGGCGAGGAAGCGGAGTTGACTGGTTGTCAATGAGCATTCCGAGCCTGTTTTCAACGCAGCAAGGGCGAGTTCGGATGCATTTCGTACACAGCCTAGCGCAGCCGACTCATCAGCAACTGCTGTCTCGCTCGCGTACAACCTACATACAACCGGTTGCGGAATACCGGCTGACCAAGATCGTATTGGTCGATCATTGGCAACAGCACAATATCGAACTCCAGCCCCTTCACATGCAGCACTGACGTGAAGTGCACCAAGTACTTTTTCGACAGATCGATCTGCTCTGATACGCTCATCTTGCGGAAACTGCCCTCCAACTCCTGCTCACAGAAAGCATGCAGGGATCGAGCGGTTACCTGATCAGGCAACACTACAGCAACAGACTGATTTTCAGGGATAGCAGCGATTACCTCGCACAGATACCTGAACTCTTCTTCACGTTGGACAAAGCAACGCATCATGTAAGCACCTTGCTCGCTAACCTGATCAAGCAGAAGGTCAGCGTCTAGCTGCTGTACATCCGTATCGGCTCCGCGCTCGAACAACTGCCGCAGTACCGAACTCAGCGCAGCTAGATCCGGCTGCGCTTTCTGCCGCAAATTCTCATCCAACGCCACAAACTCTGGGCGTTTGCCAATCGGGAAGCAATCTGCAATGTGCATTTCTTCGTTGTGCAGCAACTGCTGCGAACGGTCTCCCACCACCGTGATCGCGCTATAACGCGGATCAGCCTGAGAGGTCATCAAATAGATCTGCTGCTCGCTAAAGTCCTGCACTTCATCGACAAACACGCTCTGATAAAAAAAGGCCTCGCGCAGGCTGGTGGGGAGCGTGGCTGTTACTCCGGCACTCAGGTCGTGAGCCAGGCAGAGCAGCAAGTCGATATCGGTCTCGCACAGGCGTTGCTCTTCAAGACGCTCCAGTACCTGCCATGCAATGGCCGCGTCAGGAAAGATGTCGGCATGTTCATACAGCGCCCTTGCATACAGCCCGGCGAAGTTCTTCAGCGGCTTGGCCAGATAATCCAACGCTGTCTGCAGGAATATCTTGCGTACCGAAGTTCGCGCCTGCTCGTCCTCGCCAGGTAGCACCTGACTACCGATCCCACTGCTGACCTTCAACCACCTCAGTCTCCCACCATCCAGATAGAGCAAGGACCTGGGCGTACCAAGCGCAATGAACAGCTCATTGACTGGCATGAATTTTGTTTCATACCCTTCAACAGATACTATCGATGGCAGCAGTGCGCGGACGCTCGAGCCCGTCAGGGAGGCCTGCACAGCATCACTGAAGGATAAGGGGTGGTTATCCGCCGAGAGATATTGGTATCGACTGCTCGATACACAGGGCAATGCCTCAGCCCCCTCAGCTCCGGCCCTGTAAAGCACCAGAACCTGATTGGATTGCTGGAACAAATCGACTGGCAACTCTGCCAGCCTCTGCGCCAATTCCGGAATGCCCTCGCCATAGGCCATTTGCTCCCCTAGATGAATACTCTGGGTTGCCGGACCAAGAATGCGCTGAGCCAGCGCCTGAATCTTCTCCAACAATCTGGCCGCCAACCGATACAAGGCTCGTTCTGCAGCCAAAGGCGAGAGCAGCTCTTGCACCAGTTCATCAACACTTGCTACAAGCGCTTGGCGGGCTGCGGCAAACTGACTGCGCTGCTGGTCAGTAAATCGTCGCAGATGCTCGCTGTCGACCTCAACTAGCGGGCTCTGCAAGTCGGTGGCAATCACCCGCGCTAGGGCAAGCCGGGCGGCATTGAGCCAGGCCAGTGTCGTGGTCAGAGAATGCCCCTCGTCGCTACTGCGTTTGAAGCGCTTACCAGAAGCCCCCGAAGACTCCAAATTGCGATAGTTGCGCAGCTTGAAGCGCAACTCGTGATACTCAAGCACCGGCAAACCGGGCATACCTAGGCGGCTGCAGGTTTCCTTGAGGTACTGAATCAGCTCACCAGTGCGCACAAAGCCGACGCTGCCATCCTGAGAAAACTTGCCAGCAAACTCGCCCTCCCAGTAGTCGAAGTCGTCGCCGAGAATGGAGCGGAACGTCTCACGATCCGTCACTTCATTCGAGTTGAAGTCACAGAGCATCTTGGTCCTTCCAAGGGCAGCCGAGGTCTTGCCTGAGCCCGCAACGCCCTCGACCCACATTGGCCCAACCGGTGCACGGGAAATAATTTTGTCCTGATTTGGGGTTCGATTAAGAAAAAAGTGCTCATCCAGACTCATGCGCTCAATTAGCTCACCGTCAACGTCATCTTCCACATCATCTAGATCAGCAATCGACAGTGCCGAATCTTCTTCCTGGTCATCATCGAGAATCTGCAGCTGCGGCGCGGCAGGGACGGGAGGTGTCAGCTCTAGCGGCTCGTCCGCTGGCTGTCCATCGTCTGGCAGATGTGTAAAAACCTCTGTCACCAGTGTGTTTGGAAGCCCTGCATCGTTAAATGCTTGCTCGGCAGGCTCGAGCAGCTCCTTGCGACTGGGCGGCACAATGGCGACAGGCTGCTCTACGCTATTGGACTTTGCAGACTTTTTACTCGGTTCAGTGGTTTGCTTGCCGGCAATTTGCTGGTCTGTCGAATTAGCCTTTGTCAAGAAGGCTCGCAGATCCGTTACGTTTCCTTGGCCGTTCGCATTCTCTACCCCCACCGCCAGAAAGTTACGCGCATGACGCTCCAGCTCTTCAAAATCATGGCGACGAAACTGGCGAGCCTCAGTGACCCGGTATTCACCCCAGGCCTTAGAGAAGCTCTTAAAGCCCATCCCTGCCACAGCGCAAAGGCGGCCAACCGGTGAGTGGGGAGTGGTATAGCCCGAGCTAGCTTTGGGGTATACCAGCGAGTCCATACCCAGCCGGAATGTAGCAACCCCCTCGTTCTCACGTTCGATTACCAGCGCCTTGCCGTAGGCGTTGCGCTTGAGATTTCGGTAAGCCAAATCGCCCTCACGGATCATCCGCTCGGCGTAATCAATAATCCCCTCAAGAACCTCCAGCTCTTCATGGGCTACCTTGCGCAGGGATGCTTCACTAATCTGCCTTGCCATACCTGTCGATCCTTATCCTCAGCAGAAAATGTCCATGCCCCAAGGTGATCATCTTCCCAATCCGGCTAGGCGCAGCAGGGCGAACAGCCTGAGCAGCGCATTCCTAGCCTAGGGCATGGAAACTACCTTGTTGTGCATCAGTCGCTGACACCAGATTGGCCACGATGCTAATAAATATGATGGCGCAGCGCCACATCTCTAGCGTCGCACATGACTAAAGTCAGATGGGCCTGTAACCCGTTCAGTGGCCTTCAGGCGCGTGGGCTTCCTTGTAACGCTTTAAGTCTTGGTATTCGCGGTGTAGCTCACAGGCCTTCTTCAGCATTACTTCACAACCGATTGTGACAAGTAGGTTCTTCATGACAGTGGGCTTCTGGTGTTTTGCATCTTGTTACGAGGAGCGTAACCGTCCGGCCAACACACCTTTCCGCCCCACCCGCCGCAGGCCATGGTGTCCACCTAATTTAAGTGGACACCATTTCTGGCCCATCAGGCGGATTCTTCATGCACCCTCAGCGTCGTTCCTACAGCAAATCCTTCAAAGCCCGGGTCATTCAAGAGTGCTCTGAACCCGACGCCTCCATCGCCAACATCGCCTTGGGCCACAGCCTCAACGCCAACCTCGTGCATAAATGGATACGCTTGCACACACAGAAATCCACCGCGTTGCAGCCAGCGTTCATCCCACTGCATACCCTGATGCTCCCGACCGGATCACAAGGTCAACCCACCGACATTTGCCTTGAAATCCAACATCCGCGCACGCCCATCAAAATGACCTGGCCCGCCGGCAGTGCAGCAGCCTGCGCAGCCTTTCTCCGAGACCTGCTGCGTTGATCCGCATCGATACCATCTGGCTCGCCACAGAACCGATGGACATGCGCGCAGGCACCGACACCGCCATGGCCCGCGTGGTTTCAGTGTTCGGTGCGGCGCAGCCGCACTGTGCTTATCTGTTCGCCAACCGCCGTGCCACTCGCATCAAGGTTTTGGTGCATGACGGATTGGGTATCTGGCTGGTGGCACGCCGCCTTCATCAGGGCAAGTTCGCCTGGCCAGGAACGCGTAACAGTACGCAAGTGGAACTGAGCGCGGAGCAGCTACATGCTTTGATCCTGGGCCTGCCCTGGCAAAGAATCGGCCCCGGAAACGCCATCTCCATTCTTTGACCTGAACAGTGCTCATCCGGCAGAATTGTCCGATAAGCCTGTCGTCGCCTTTAAGTTGGTCTGGCAAGATCGGCGACATGACTTCGATTCCAGACCTCGACCAACTCGATCCCGAGCAACTGCGCGCCTTGGCTGCGCAGTTGCTGCAACGTGTTTCAGCGCTCGATGGTCAGGTCGAGTCGATGGGTAAAACCGTCCAAGTCATGGAAAAAAAGATCCATCACGACAAGACGCTGATCGAAAAGCTCAGTCACGAGATTGTCCAGCTCAAGCGTTTCAAATTCGCCAAGCGCAGCGAGCAGATGAGCCCTGAGCAAGCCAGCTTGCTCAATGATCTGATCGATACCGATATTGCCGCGATTGAAGCTGAGCTTGAGTCATTGCAGGTAACGCCCGTGCCGACTCAGGAAAAACAGAAGCCTAAACGTCGCGCATTGCCTCCTGAGTTTCCCCGCACGCTGATCCATCACGAACTTGACAACACCGAGTGCGCCTGCGGCTGTACGCTCAAGCGCATCGGCGAAGATGTCAGCGAAAAGCTCGATTACACGCCGGGCGTGTTTACCGTCGAACGCCATGTTCGTGGCAAGTGGGTCTGCGGCAAATGCGAAACGTTGATCCAGGCGCCGGTACCGGCACAGGTGATCGACAAAGGCATTCCGACAGCAAGCTTGCTGGCCCACGTCATGATCGCCAAGTTTGCCGACCATTTGCCGTTGTATCGTCAGGAGGCCATGTTTGGCCGCGCTGGCCTGGCTATCCCGCGCTAGACGCTCGCTCAGTGGGTTGGCGCTTGCGGCGTGCATTTGCAGCCCCTGGTCGATGCGCTGCGCGAGGTCGTGCTTGGGCAATCGATTGTGCATGTTGATGAAACGCCGGTGCAGATGCTCATGCCGGGCACCAAGAAAACGCATCGCTCCTACGTTTGGGCCTACGCTACCAGCCCGTTCTGCGAAACCTCGGCAGTGGTCTACGACTTCAGCGTTAGCCGTGCCGGCGAACATGCCCGTAACTTCCTGCAGGACTGGAAGGGCAAGTTGGTCTGCCATGATTTTGCTGGCTACGAGGCCAGCTTCGAACTCGGGGTGACCGAAATCGGCTGCATGGCGCATGCACGGCGCAAATTCTTTGAGCTGCACGCGACCAACAAGAGCACGCTGGCTGAGCAAGCCTTGCGCTATATCCAGCCGCTGTACGAAATCGAAAGTGAGATTAAAGATCTGGAGCCGGATATACGCCGCCGAATACGGCAGGAAAAAGCGGTGCCGGTGATGGATGCGCTGCATGCCTGGATGGTTGCCCAGCGCGATATCGTGCACAACGGTTCGGCCATCGGCAAAGCTCTGGATTACAGCCTGAAACGCTGGGCGGTGCTGTCACGCTACCTCGATGACGGGGACGTACCCATTGATAACAACTGGTGTGAAAACCAGATAAGGCCGTGGGCGTTGGGTCGCAAAAACTGGCTCTTTGCAGGGTCACTTCGCAGTGGCAAACGTGCGGCTGCGATCATGAGTTTGATCCAGTCGGCGCGCAACAACGGGCATGAACCGTATGCCTATCTCAAAGATGTGCTGACGCGTCTGCCGACGCAACGGGCCAGTGAGATTGCGGAGCTGCTGCCGCATCGTTGGCGTCCGGCTTAGTAGTACAAGACGGGTTTGCCGAACGCTTACTCAACAGCCGCCATACAGTGGTTGTTATGCTCTCATCCCGGACTTAGGGTCTGAACGAAAACCCTTGAGATCCCGCTAACACCCCAGTCAGCCTGAGTTTCCGTAGAGTTTTGCCATTTCCAGCGCATGACTGTGTAATGCCCAAGCAGCGATATGAGATTCCCGATGCGGACCGGGAGTTGGTTTCGAACCTCTTCAATTCGCCCCGCCGCACGGGACGTACGCGAGCCGATGATCGCCTGATGCTCAACGGCCTTTTCTGAATGCTTTGCTCGGGCGCGGTCTGGCGAGACGTGCCTGAGCGATACGGGCCGTGGTCTACGGTTTATAAGCGATTTCGAATTTTCCACAATCAGAGCACTTTCACCAAGACACTCAAGCGGGATGCACGTCAAACTCCCCGAGCATGGACTGATTGACTTGGATATATGGTGCATTGATTCAACGGCAGTTAAAGCAACCCGAGCGGCCTCCGGTGCAGGTCAAAAAGGGGGCGGAAGAACCGGCGGATCACGCGCTTGGGAGTAGTCGGGCGGGGTTAACGACGAAAAATCCATATGGTCAGCGACGCCCGAGGTGTGCCACGGCATTTCACCCTTTCCGGCGGTCAGCGGACGCCCTCACACTGCACCTGCACACTACACTCAAGCCTCTCGGATATTTGATAACGTTGGCTTGGGCTTTCATTGGTAGAGGAAACATGGGGATAGCAGACTGCTTTGCTAAATACGGCGCGACTCTCAAGAACGTCAATTGGTCGGTGTCGGCCGAAAATAGCCAGGGGGAATTGGTCGTTAGCCTGTGGCAGCAATTCTTCAAAGGGCAAAGCGGGGTAATGAAATATACGGATCGCGTTTCGCGTTGGTCTGGGCATGGAAATATTGAATTTAGTAAGCGGCTCGCCAACGCGTACGACACGGATCAACCTGTGCGAGTAGTCATTGCAAGGGCCGACGACGAGGAAGCCATTCGCAAAGGGCAAGACGCGAGCAAGGTTAAAAAGAAATTCCATTTCAAAAAAGATTGGCTTGGAAAGGTCACTGCTTGGGATGGCGATCACTTCGAAATTGAATTCAGGGATTGCCCCTGACGGATCATTGAGCTGTCGTCGTCGATGCCGAAGTCCAGGTCGATGACCGCCTCGCCAGCTGCGCGAGCATAGATTCTGGAGATGGTGGTAGCCTGGCGGCAAAAACGAAAAAGGCCCGCATCGCTGCAAAACTTGTTCTATATGGTGCTGGCACCAAACGAATGACTGTTGGTCGTGAGGTCCCGTTTTTCGCGGGACTGGAATTTGGTGGATTTTTTGATGTACCTCATAGGGTCTCTTAAAAATCACCTAATCGTGTACGGCGTTTGGCGTATGGCCGTAATCGA
>NZ_QKVL01000077.1 GCF_003231275.1 Pseudomonas huaxiensis | reverse complement strand
CACCGTCGTGCCGGGCACAAGCTCCATCTTGGCCTGGTTGGACGGCAGGCGGTTGAGCTGGTCGACCATCTGCTCGATATCGCGCAGGTTGAGCAGTTCGCCGACCGCGCCGGGGAAGGTCATTGCCAGCTCCCTGGGCGACAGCCCGCTGTCGGCGCCGCTCTTGATGCCTTCCAGGCGCCCTTCCACCACCTGCACTTCCAGATGCCGGCTGCTCAGGTCCTGCTGCGGCAGGTACGCGCGGCTGGTGACCAGGCCCATGGCAAGGTAGTGATCAGTGATGGCCTTGAGCAGTTCGTTAAGTTGCTGCACGCCCAGGCACTGACCGATATAAGGCTGGGCCAGGCGCTCGCGATCGGCCTGGGACAGGCGTTCGGCACCTTTTATCTCGATGCTGTCGATGGGGAAGCAGCGGGTGTCGGGCGCGGATTCGGGAGCAACGGGCGGGGCTTGGTTGCCGGGCAGTTCGCGCAGTTCTTCTAGGCGCCGTTGCTGCTCTTGCAACAGGCGGTCCTGGCGATCACGGATCAGGTCCTGTTCGCCAGGGGTTGCCGCAAGAGCCGATACAGCGGCGCCAAGGCTCAAAGCCACAACGCACAACCTCATCGCGAGGTGGTGAACAGACATGATCCGAAATCCCACTCCAATATCACTATGCCATCAATGGCGGCGAGATATTAAATAGCGAGGAAAATGGCGTCAATAGGCTGGCATTTGTCATAAAAATGCAAAGAAATGGTAATAATCTGCCAGGCTTGTTTCTTCCAATTCACCCAAGCATATGGAAAGCCAGCCACTGCGCATAAACGCATGCGAAGGTGTAGTCATCATCACATGGGGCGATATACGGATTGCTACCAAGCACATGCGTTGCTGCCTGCCAAACCATTAGTAGCGGAAGCCTGAAGAGACGTCGCGAGACGGCCCAGGCATCAGCGGGGGAGTAAGCGGTACCGGTGACCCGGCCGTGCCGGACGGTGTTCGTCGGGGTGAATGCGCGGTAGGTCCCTCACCGTCTCAAGCCATCCCCCGAATTTATTGGTGCTAGACACCTCAAATCGATAACCAATGAACCCTGTAACGCAACCGGACGGGTCAAGGACGACCCAGCTCTTTGGCCGCCAGCGAACCACTTGCATGCTAGCATCCTAGAGTGCATGATCTGAGCATAACTACAAATCAAGCGGTGCCCATCATGGTCAGCATTGCGTGCGTGAAACCCTCTCCATTGGCGCGGCTCCTGCCCAGGTCCGCGGCCCAGCTGGCCTTAGCTTCCAGCGAATCCCTGCTTATCCCCATACCGATCAAAGAGTTCAGGAACGCGCCTGCAGGTGCACACGACCCCTTTGAACAGTAGACCCGCGTTATGGCTTGAAGCCCAATAAGAAGGAAAACAAGAAATGAGCATGATGAAAGCTGCCCGCCTCCATCAGGTAGGCAAAACGTTCCAGATCGACTCGATCGAAGTACCAACACCCGGCGTCCATGACGTTCTGGTGGAGGTCAAAGCGTGCAATCTGGTACCGAACCTTCGTAACGTGATCGAAAGCTATCCAACCTGGTTCCCCTACCTGCCGCTGCCAAAGCTGCCTGCCATCTACGGGCTGGACGCTGCCGGCATCGTCAAAGCCGTTGGGCCGCACGTTCACGGGATAAAGGTCGGTGATCGCGTTTATGTGAACCCCGGCCGCAGTTGCGGGTCCTGCCACGCGTGCCTGCGCGGACAGCACATCAACTGCACCGCCTACACCTTCCAGGGCTACTTCGGCTTCGGGCTAGGCTCACAAGAAGTGTTTGAGGAATATCCCTACGGTGGTCTCTGCCAATACATGACTGCACCCGCATCTGGCCTGGTGAAACTGCCTGAGGCGATTTCTTTCGAACAAGGCTGCCGTTTTGGCTATCTGGGCACCGCTTACTCGGCCCTCCGTAAAGCCGGCGTGTGCTCTGGCCAGTCGGTTCTCATTAGCGGGGCAACAGGCACCTTGGGCCTGGGCGCCGTCTTGCTGGCTCTGGCGATGGGAGCCACAAGGATTTTTGCTCTGGCGCGTAACCGGCAACTTCTGGAACGCGTGCGGGCGATCGCCCCGGAACGCATCTTCACGCTGTCGCATGGTGATCAGCCGCTAGGTGACTGGGTTCGTGAGCACACCGAAGAACTGGGCGCTGACGTCTTCATCGATGCGGTAGGCCCCGGAGCCCCCCATACGATCACTGTGGAAGCCATTGGAGCACTGCGCCGCGGTGGCCGCATGGTGGATATCGGCGGTATGTCCGAAGATCTTCCGGTGCCGATGTTCAAACTGATGTGCTTCCAGATCAGCGTGATCGGCTCTCTGTGGTTCACCGTGGCTGAGGGGCAGGACATGGCGGAAATGGCTGCTGCTGGAACGCTCGACCTTTCAGTATTCGATCAGGAAGTGTTCCCGATCGAGCAGGTCAATCAGGCGATGGACTCGTTGGAAGACCGAAAAGGTGGCTTCACGAACGTCGTAATCGACCCAAGCCTGGTCTGATCTGAAGCGCCGTTCCTCGCGAGCGGCGCACGCATCTGGAGCTCGAGCATGAAAACAAGACGAGTAGTTGCAGGTACACAAAACGGGAAGTCGGTATTCCTCGCTGATGGCGATGCCCCTCACCCCTACGAATACGAACATGTACCAGGTTTCGCTACATCACTTATCTGGGGCACTTCGAAGGGCCCGTCTATTCCGGAGGGATTCAGCGACCCGGTCCAAGCATCCACCTCGCTGCTGCCTGGACCGGGCGAAACGAAGCTACTGATGGTCGGTTTTCCCCCAGACGGCATTTTCCAGTCAACCGCCTTCGATCCAGCGCAGGCCAACATTGAGCAGCAGCGTCATCTGATTGGCCTTTATGAGTGCTTTGACCCTCAGCGCCCGGGAATGCACGCGACCCCAACTGTCGATTACGGGATTGTCGTCAAAGGACCGGTCATTCTCGAACTTGACGATGGGCAATCGAGAGAATTGAACACTGGCGACGTGGTGGTGCAACAAGGAAACACACACGCCTGGAGAAACCCCAGTTCAGAGCCTGCGCTTGTCTGCTTTGTTTTGATCGGGTCGCGTGCTTGAACGGCTGAAACCTACATAGGAAAACAATAATGAAAAGTTATGTAATTCGGGCTGCGTTAGTCAGCTCGATTGGATCGGCTTTGCTCGCGCCCGGGACCAGCTACTCAAGCGAAAACGGCGACACGGTTTGGCCCTTGGGCGTACAAACCGTGCTCCCTGCAATTCTGCCCCAACCAGGGGAGACATCACTGTATAGCTACACGGCGTTCTATAAAGCCGACAGCTATCGTGATAACCGCGGGGAATCCGCTATCCCTGACTTCAAGCTGGAAAACTTTATCCAGGCTGTGAGGGTGGTTCATACGTGGGATGTAAAGTTCGAAAGCGGGATTACCCTTAGCAGCGGCGTCATCGGCTCCGCGAACAAGATCAAGGTTGAAGCGTTCGGGAACAGCGACACTGATACCGGCTTTCGGCAGTTGTACCTGACACCGCTCTACGTCGGGTATTCACCCTCCGAGAACCTTCACCTGTTAACCGGTTTCAGTGCGTTTGTGCCCTTGGGCAGTTATGACGGCAGCAAGCTGGCCAACAGCCCCACACCGAACGCCAGCTACACCCAGGAGTTCGACCTTACCTGGTTCCCTGGCCCGAACTGGGAAGTGTCGATTGCTCCCACCTTCACGGTGAACGCCAAGAACGATGACACTGACTATCGCTCTGGCAACATCTTCAACATCGACTACCTGTTGGGCTACCGCCTGGAGTCCAACCCGAAGGTGCAACTGGGTCTGGTGGGGTACTACACCCATCAGGTAACCGATGACCGCTCTGATCTTGTGGATCTGGAAGATGGCAATCGCCTCCGCAAGTTTGCGGTAGGTCCGCAGGTCTTTTATGCCTTTGACCAGACATCCGGAGTAGTCCTCAAGTGGATGCATGAGACCTCGGTCAAAAACGGGCCTAAGGGCGACTCGCTGTGGCTGGAGTTCGCTTTCCCGTTATAGGGCCAGCTCTGCGTCGGAGGACATCTTCGCTACTACGTCCTTGGCGATGCTATGGATATGGGCCGCCGCCGCTTTGGCCGCGGCCTTTTTATTGCGAGTACGAAGAGCAGTCACAATCTCGTCGTGCTCATCGGTGGCTGCCCCAAGGTGAGATTGGAAGCCGCAGGTCTGGACGATGAAGAAATCGGACAGTTCGAAGTTGGCAATTTGGCGCGCCGACAGAATGGGAGACCTGGCCATCGAATGCAGCATCCGGTGGAACTCAACGTTCAGCGTTCTGTAGCTTTCAGAAGCATCGCTGTGTTGAGGATTGATATTCCTGATCTTGTCGTTGATCTCTGCCATCCGAAGAGCCTCTTCCGGTAAGCCACGATCAGCAGCGAGCCCGGCGATCAGTGCTTCATTGTTGGCAAACATCTCGTAGAAATCTTCCACGTCGGAATGGGTAGGATGTACTACTTCACAGCCCACCTGTGCAGTGATAACAACAAAGCCGCGCTCTTGCAGGCTGTTCAGCGCCGTCATGATCGGCTGCCGACTCACCCCCGTCTCTTCACCAATTTCTTTTACCAATATCTTCTGGCCAAACGCATAACGGCGAGAGAGCAAAAGCTCAAGGATATGCTGGTAAATAGCGGTCTTTTTGTTTGCCACTTGCATTGAATTTCATTCCCTAGGGCTACGCACGGTGGATCTGATTATGAGGCTTACATTCTAGAATTTCTCATAGTAAACCAAAACTGCTGTGCCGCTTGTGTGGTCATCTGTCTTGATTCTGAAATATCGAGGCTTCTCGGAATCGGCGAAATGTTCAGAGCAGCGACGCTGGCCCTGGATAGCCCTGCAAGCCTTTGGCGATAAGCGGCGAGAGATGAACTTGCATGCTAGCATTCTAGAGTGCATGATGATCCGGCAGACAACAACAAATCTACCTGCATGGCGTTCTCGACAGCCCGAAGGCCGCACCGAGAACGCACATGCCGCCCAGTGCGACACGGCTCGCCCTGGGCATCGACGCAAAGGTTCCTTATCCATGAGCGTTTTCTTGCACTGCCTGTCGCACACCCCTCTGATCGGGCACCTGGACCCACCTCAACACGTACTGGATGAGGTGAATGGAGTCGTCCAAGCCGCCCGAACTCGAATCGCCGAATTCGACCCGGAGCTCGTCGTACTTTTCGCTCCCGACCACTACAACGGCTTCTTCTACGACGTGATGCCGCCGTTCTGCCTGGGTATGGCAGCAGAAGCTATTGGGGACTTTGGCTCGTTGGCCGGCACCTTGCCGGTACCTAAGCCAATCTCGGAGGCCTTGGCCGAATCCCTTCTGATCTCAGGGATCGACATCGCTGTCTCCTATCGCATGCAGGTCGATCACGGTTTCGCCCAACCGTTGGAGTTCCTGCTGGGTGGGCTGGATACCTACCCCGTACTCCCTGTCTTCGTGAACTGCGTGGCCCCTCCGCTGCCCACCTTCGAGCGCGTGCGCAAGCTGGGCGAAGCGGTCGGACACTTCACACAACAGCTCGACAAGCGAGTGTTGTTCCTGGGATCAGGTGGGCTTTCGCACCAACCACCAGTACCAGAGCTGGCCAAGGTTGATGCCCGCATGGCAGATCGCTTGATGGGTAGCGGACGCAACCTTCCTGTAGATGAGCGTGAAGCTCGTACCCAGCGAGTTATCAGTGCAGCTGAGCGCTTCGTTGAAGACCAAAACAGCCTCCATCCGCTGAACCCCGAATGGGACCAGCAGTTCCTGGACATCGTCGAGCAGAACAATCTGGCCCAACTCGACGGTGTGACCTCAGCGTCCCTTTCGGCAATCGCCGGCAAATCAACTCATGAGGTCAAGGCCTGGGTTGCCGCCTTCGCGGCGCTTTCCGCTCACGGTCCTTACTCAACAACCCACCGCTACTACCGGCCGATCCCTGAATGGATTGCAGGCTTCGGATCTATCAGTGCGCGCTCCCAGCGCTAACCCTTTTTACGGAGAGAGAATCGTGACTGCCATTACCGAATCAGCCACCAGCAAATTCGTTCGCATCCAAGATGGCGAACTGGACTTGCGCATTCATTACAACGACTGCGGCCAGGGCAAAGAGACCGTCGTCATGCTTCATGGCTCGGGCCCTGGTGCAAGCGGCTGGGCAAACTTCAACCGCAACATCGAACCTCTGGTCGATGCCGGTTATCGCGTAATTCTGATGGACTGCCCGGGCTGGAGCAAAAGCGACTCGATCATCAGTACCGGCTCCCGCTCTGACCTGAACGCACGCGTTCTGAAAGGTCTGGTCGACCAACTGGATCTGAACAAGATCCACATCCTGGGTAACTCCATGGGTGGCCACACCGCGGTTGCGTTCGCCCTCAACTGGCCAGAGCACGTGGGGAAACTCGTTCTCATGGGCGGCGGTACCGGTGGTGTCAGTCCGTTCGTACCAATGCCGAGCGAGGGTATCAAGCTGCTCAATGGCTTGTACCGTGAACCCACGATCGAAAACCTGAAGAAGATGATGAGCATCTTCGTGTTCGACACCAGCGACCTCACCGAAGAGCTGTTCCAGGCACGTCTCAACAACATGCTTGCTCGCAAGGACCACCTGGAAAACTTCACCGCCAGCCTCGCAGCCAACCTCAAGCAATTCCCGGACTTTGGCCATCGCCTCGGCGAAATCCAGGCTGAGACCCTGGTTATCTGGGGCCGCAACGATCGCTTCGTTCCTCTCGATACAGGCCTTCGCTTGGTCTCCGGCATTCCGAACTCCCAGCTGCACGTCTTCAACAAATGCGGTCACTGGGCACAGTGGGAGCATGCCGACAAGTTCAACCGCATGGTTGTTGATTTCCTCACCCACTGATCGAGGTCATCCATGGATACCACACAAGAGACCCTTGAACGCCTGGCCGCTGATTTACGCCGGGCAGAAGGAAAGGGCGAACCCATCGGGCCGCTGCGTGACGCTATCGGTGCCACCAATGTGGAACATGCCTATGCGATCCAGCGTTTGAACCAAGCGTATGCAATCGCCCATGGCCAGCGCCTTGTTGGTCGCAAGATCGGTCTGACCAACCCTAAGGTCCAAGCCCAACTGGGCGTCGAGCAACCGGACTTTGGTTGTTTGTTCGCTGACATGGCTTACGGCGACAACGAAGTTGTGCCGTTCGAGCGTGTGCTTCAGCCGAAGATCGAGGCAGAAATCGCGCTGATTCTCAAACACGACCTGCCAAGCGCATCGACCACATTTGCAGATGTCGTTGCAGCTATCGACTGGGTTCTTCCAGCGCTGGAAATCGTGGGCAGCCGTATTGCCGGATGGAACATCAAGTTTGCCGACACCGTAGCAGACAACGCCTCCAGTGGCTGTTTCGTGCTGGGCGGTCCTGCTCATCGCATCGATGGCCTGGACCTGCGAGGTGCAACGATGAATCTGTCGAAAAATGGTGAGGTAGTGAGTTCAGGTAGTGGCGCCGAATGCTTGGGCCATCCACTCAATGCTGCCGTATGGCTGGCTCGAACCATGGCGGAATTCGGTGAGCCGCTCAAAGCCGGCGACATCATCCTGACCGGGGCATTGGGCCCGATGGTTGGTGTTAACCCAGGTGACCATTTCGAGGCCGAGATCGAAGGTCTTGGCCGGGTCGGTGTGTCGTTCAGTGTCGAATGATGGAGTTTCAAAAATGACTACCAAACGTAAAGTCGCCATCGTCGGCTCCGGCAACATCGGCACCGACTTGATGATCAAGATCCTGCGTAATGCCAAGCACCTGGAAATCTCGGTAATGGTGGGTATAGACCCTGCCTCCGATGGCCTGGCGCGTGCCGCTCGCATGGGAGTAGGCACTACCCATGAGGGCGTGGCCGGCTTGGTCAAAATGCCTGAATTTGCAGATATCGATTTCGTATTCGATGCGACCAGTGCGGCGGCGCACGTGAAGAACGATGCGCTTCTGCGTCAGCACAAGCCAGGCATCCGGGTTATCGATCTGACACCCGCTGCTATCGGTCCTTACTGCGTGCCAGTGGTGAACCTGGAAGAACATGTTCAGGCGCAAAACCTCAACATGGTGACCTGTGGTGGCCAGGCGACTATTCCAATGGTCGCAGCCGTGTCTCGTGTGGCCAAAGTGCACTACGCCGAGATCGTGGCGTCGATCGCTTCCAAATCAGCAGGTCCCGGCACCCGGGCCAACATCGACGAATTCACCGAGACCACCTCCAAGGCAATCGAAGTCATCGGCGGTGCGGCTAAAGGCAAAGCCATCATCATCATGAACCCTGCCGAACCACCATTGATGATGCGCGACACGGTTTACGTACTCTCCGAGAGCGCCGACCAAGCCAAGATCGAAGCGTCCATCGCTGAGATGGTTGCCGCGGTTCATGCCTACGTCCCGGGTTATCGCCTCAAGCAAGAGGTGCAGTTCGAGGTCATTCCTGAATCTGCTCCGCTGAACATCCCAGGACAAGGCAGATTCAGCGGCTTGAAGACTTCCGTGTTCCTGGAAGTTGAGGGCGCCGCCCACTACCTGCCTGCTTACGCCGGCAATCTCGACATCATGACCTCTGCCGCATTGGCCACTGCCGAGCGCATGGCACAGTCGATGAGCAAGGCCTGAGGAGCGCAGACATGAATGGTAAAAAGCTCTATATCTCCGACGTGACGTTGCGTGACGGTATGCATGCCGTCCGCCATCAGTACTCGCTCGACCAGGTTCAAGCGATTGCACGAGCACTGGATGCGGCAAAGGTCGATTCGATCGAAGTGGCTCACGGTGATGGCCTGCAGGGTTCCAGCTTCAACTACGGATTCGGCGCCCATACCGACCTCGAGTGGATCGCGGCCGCTGCCGATGTGGTGAAGCACGCAAAGATCGCCACGCTGCTGCTGCCGGGTATCGGTACGCTTCATGATCTCAAAGCGGCCTATGACGCCGGTGCTCGTGTGGTACGTGTCGCGACCCATTGCACCGAAGCGGACGTCTCCCAGCAGCACATCGAGTATGCGCGCAAACTGGGTATGGACACTGTGGGCTTCCTGATGATGAGCCATATGCAGACCCCCGAAGGTCTCGCACAACAGGCGAAGTTGATGGAAAACTACGGCGCTACTTGCATCTACGTCGTCGACTCCGGTGGAGCGATGAACATGGATGACATCCGAGCCCGTTTCCGCGCGGTCAAGGCGGTGCTTGATCCCGCAACCCATACCGGTATCCACGCTCACCACAACCTCAGCCTCGGCGTTGCGAACTCGATCGCCGCTGTCGAAGAAGGCTGCGACCGCATTGACGCCAGCCTCGCCGGCATGGGGGCCGGAGCCGGTAATGCTCCACTGGAAGTGTTCATTGCTGCTGCAGAAAAACTCGGCTGGGACCACGGCACGGATCTGTATGCACTGATGGACGCTGCTGATGATCTGGTGCGACCGCTTCAAGACCGTCCGGTACGCGTCGATCGTGAAACCCTCGCTCTGGGCTACGCCGGGGTCTACTCCAGTTTCCTGCGTCATGCAGAAGTCGCCGCTGCTCGTTACGGCATCAAGGCTGTCGACATCCTGGTCGAACTTGGCAAGCGCCGAATGGTTGGCGGCCAGGAAGACATGATTGTCGATGTCGCCCTTGATCTGCTGAAACGCTGAAGTTCGCTTACAGCTCCACGCAAGCTGTTCGCTGTACTACCCCCCTTTCTCCGAGAGGGGGGATCTATCACAACAATAAGAGCTGCCCACTATGTATGCCTTGTCGAATCTCATAGCTTCAACTCGAACATATCGCCCCCGCTTCAAGCACCTGAATCTGTAAGCGCTGGTATCGACGCCGCCAGGCACAACCAAGCGCATGAAGTAACTCAATCACGTGTTTTCCGAAGTTCTTGAAGACTTTGGAAAGGGGTCTCTATGACTGTCAAAACAGATAAAACCAAACTTCTAATTACCATCATGCTGTGCTTCCTCGTAGCACTGATGGAAGGCCTGGACCTGCAAGCGCCGGGCATCGCTGCACACGGCATGTCTGCCGACTACGGCTTGGACAAAGTGGATATGGGCTGGGTGTTCAGCGTCGGCGTTCTGGGCATGTTGCCCGGAGCGTTCGTAGGTGGCCGGCTGGCGGACCGATACGGTCGGAAGAAAGTGCTCATTGCCTCTGTCGCGTTATTCGGCGTCTTCTCGCTGGTAACCACCGTTGCCTGGAGTTTCAGTGCGTTGCTGTTTGCGCGCTTCCTCACTGGCGTTGGACTTGGTGCATCACTGCCAAACCTCATCGCGCTTGCCTCCGAAGCCGCCGGCGAACGGATGCGTGGTACCGCTGTGAGCATGATGTATTGCGGCGTGCCTCTGGGCGCGGCACTTGCTGCGGCGATCGGCCTTCTGGATCTGGGCGTCGGTTGGAAGCTCGTTTTCTATGTGGGTGGTGTTGTTCCCCTGGTTATCGTTCCCCTACTGGCGTTCTATCTCCCAGACCTCTACAAGCCAGCACAAACAGGCGGCGCCACTGTTGAACTGCCTTCGACCAAGAGCATCCTCGTTGAGAATGGCTCGCTTAAAATCACATTGCTGCTGTGGGTGAGCTTCTTCTTTACCCTGATGGTGACCTACATCCTGATCAACTGGTTGCCCAGCATCCTTATCGGGCAAGGCTTCAAGCCAAATGAAGCCAGCATGGTGGTACTGAGCATGCAGCTGGGCGCAGCCATTGGCACCCTGATGCTGGGAGTCGCCACCGACCGTCTGCCAATCTGGGTAATGTCGTTACTGGTGTACGGCGGCACCCTGATTTCACTCGCGTGCCTGACCTCGGCTACCGCGTTGCCCGCGATGATGGCTGCGGGCTTCCTGGCAGGTATCTTCACCACCGGCGGCCAATGCGTGTTGTACGCGCTGGCGCCTCAGTTCTATCCCGCAAATGGCCGTGCAACAGGCACAGGTGCCGCTGTGGCTGTAGGCCGCATTGGTGCAATGACCGGTCCGCTTGTCATCGGAAAGATGATGGCCCTCGGAGCAGGGACAAGTGGCGTCATGCTCGCATCGGCGCCGGGTTTGGTGCTGGCAGCCATGTCTCTGCTTTACCTCTCTTCGATCAAGAAAGGCCCGGCGCCCACCACGTCGGTCGCGTGACTGACGCGCTACTTCAACGATAAAAACAACAAAGAAGACATCGACATGAAACACTCCAAGAAAGTGGCCTTTGCGGGCCTGCTGGCTGCGCACGCGGCTTCTCTCCAGGCTGCCGGCTTCATCGAAGACTCGAAGGCCAAGGTCACCGTGCGCAACTACTACTTCGACCGAAACTACATCAACGAAACACCCCAGGCCGCAGCCAGAGAATGGGCCCAGGGTTTAATCGTGAACTTCACGTCTGGGTTCACTGAGGGCGTCGTTGGATTCGGGCTGGATGCCCAAGCGATGCTGGGGGTGCGCCTGGACTCTTCCAGTGACCGCGTCGGTACCGGACTGCTGCCCTATTCAGCACGTACCAGAGAGCCTGCTGACGAGTATTCCGAGGTAGGACTGACAGGCAAGGTCAAAGTATCGAAGACTGAGCTGCAGTTCGGTACCGTCAGCACCTTCTTGCCCATCGCGTTTGCGAGCCCCACCCGACTCCTGCCTCAAACCTTCCGCGGCACGTACCTCAAGTCTCAGGACATCGAGGAACTCTCGCTGCACGCCGGCTGGCTGGATCGGATCAACCTTCGAGACTCGACCGATTACCAGAAGATGCGCGTTTCAGCACCGAACGGCCGCTTCAACGGCGCCGCGGAGTCGGATGGGTTCTACTTCCTGGGGGGCGATTACACATGGTCGAAGAACCTGACGCTGAAGTACTACTACGCCGAGCTCGAGGACATCTATTACAAGAACTACCTCGGGTTCGTGGATAACCGTCAAGTCGGCCCTGGGAAACTGACCTCCGACTTCCGTTTCTATGACTCCAGAGAGAATGGTGCGGCGAAGGCCGGTAAGGTGGACAACCGTAATACCGCTCTGATGCTGAGCTATCAACTGGGCTCTCACCGCCTTGGCGCAGGCTATATGCAACTGACCGGCGACACAGCCATGCCCTATCTCTTCGGTACGGAGCCTTTGGTCATTACCGAGGGTACCTTGAGTTCTGAGTTTCTCAATCCACAAGAGAGAAGCTGGCAGGTCAAGTATGACTACGACTTCGCGGGCGTTGGCGTGCCAGGTCTAAAGGGAATGCTGCGTTACGTGAGCGGCGACAATATCGACCTGCCAAAGCTTGGTGGCAACGATCTGAAGGAAAGCGAGAAAGATCTGGAGCTCTCCTACGTTGTCCAGAGCGGCACGTTCAAGGACGTGGCTTTTCGGGTGAGACATGCCTGGTACCGAAATGACTTTGGTCCTGGTGCAACTCACCGTGATGACAACGAACTTCGAGTGAATATCGACTATTCATTCGCGCTCTGGTGATTTTGAGGCTCACTGCTCCTCGGTTGTTACGCGCTCCTTGGCCACGGTTTATCCGTGGCTTTTTGGGCAGGACGAAAGGTAATTTCGGATGATTGCGAGCCGAATTCTTGCATGCTAGCATGTAAGAACAAACTGGAGAGATGCTCGATCCGTCAACGCGGTCTTGCTAGCCCCTCAATCGATAGCCTGAAAACAAATACAAAATCAGGAGGTTTCATGATTACCACCCCCACCACCGTTGAGTCCGGCGCTCTACTGAACTCTTACTGAACGCTGCACCTCCCTGAATATTTCCCTTTCCCGAATACCTCATCGGTAGCGACCGCTTCTGCGTCGGTGTTCTGGTTTCCATCCATGCTCCGAGTTTGCACACAGGTTCAGAGCATCAATATGTAATGCCTGGAGAATAAGAAATGACCACCTCCAACAACTTCGATACTGACGTGCTGGTGATCGGTACTGGTCCTGCTGGTGCTACTGCTGCCTTAGCGCTTGCCACCTATGGTGTACGGGTCAAGATGGTGACCATGTTCAACTGGTTGGCCAATTCGCCCCGCGCCCACATCACCAATCAACGAGCCATGGAAGTGTTGCGTGATCTGGGCCTGGAGGAAGAAGTCATTCGGGCAGCCACTCCATGGGAGCAAATGGGCGACACGCTCTTCACCACCAGTCTGGGCGGTGAAGAAATTGCACGCCTGCGCACTTGGGGTACCGGTGACAAACGCAAGGGTGACTACGTCCAAGGCAGCCCTTGCACCATGCTCGACCTGATCCAGCCAGAGATGGAGTCCATCCTGCTCAAGCATGCCGCCGCCCGCAGCGCACAGGTGAGCTTCAATACCGAGTACCTGCGCCATGAGCAGGATGCTGAAGGTGTTACTGCATACATGAAGGACGTGTCGACCGGTCAGGAATACACCGTACGAGCCAAGTATCTTGTCGGTGCTGACGGGGCGAACTCCAAGGTCGTGAAAGAAATCGATGTTCCCATCGTTGGCGAAATGGCTCGTGCGGGTACCGCCTACGTCATCTTCAATGCAGATCTCTCCAGGTACGTTGCACACCGCCCTAGCATTCTTCAGTGGATCGCCACTCCTGAAGCTGGCTTCGGTGAAATCGGTATGGGCCTGCTACGAGCAATTCGCCCATGGGATCAATGGATCGCTGGCTGGGGCTTCGACATGGCCAAAGGTGCCCCTGATCTCTCTCCTGAAACCGTGCTACAGAAGATTCGCCTCCTAGCAGGTGACCCGGAACTGGTGGTTGACGTTGAGCGCATGTCCACCTGGTATGTGAACCAGGCTCATGCCACTGAGTATTCTCGCGGTCGCGTGTTCTGCGCCGGCGATGCGGTACACCGTCATCCACCGTCTAGCGGACTGGGTTCCAACACCTGCATGCAGGACAGCTTCAACCTGGCGTGGAAACTGGCCTATGTGGTGAAGGGCTTTGCGAGCCCTAGCTTGCTGGAAACCTACACCCCTGAGCGTGCTCCGGTAGGCAAGCAAATCGTCGCACGTGCCAACCAGTCCCGTAAGGACTACGCCTTGCTGAAAGAATGTTTCAACTTCGGCAATGGCGTCGACACCGTTGCCAAGCTTCTGGATCGGATGCGGGACCCTAGCCCTGCGGGCGTTGAGGTCCGCCTCAATTTGCAGAAAGCACTCGAGATCAAGAACTTCGAGTTCAATGGACAGGGCGTGGAGTTGAACCAGCGTTATGAGTCATCCGCTGTCGTTCGCGATGAGCACGACGGTCATGAGGTCTGGGCCAAAGACAAGGAACTGCACCTGCAAGCAACCACCCGACCTGGCGCGAAGCTCCCTCACGCTTGGCTGGTGAATGAGAGTGGGCTGCGCGTTTCCACGCTGGATGTGGTCGGTAAAGGCAGCATGACGCTTGTCACTGGCCTGGCAGGACAAGCCTGGGTCGAAGCAGCACAGCACTTGAACAAGCCGTTCTTGAAGACTGTGGTCACCGGTGCCAAAGGCACAGCCGATCTTTACTGCGACTGGCAAGCAGTCCGCGAAGTACACGAAGCCGGCGCGATTCTGGTTCGTCCAGACGGCTATGTGGCGTGGCGCCAACGCGACGCGGTGTGGTCCGCCGATGAGGCCGTGGCACAGCTGCAGCAGGCGCTTCAAAGCGTGCTGGGATAAGCAGTAGCTCAATAGGCCCGGCTGATGCTGGGCCTTTTTTTTCGCCAGGACATTCTAGAAAGGTGAACCTAGCAAAAGCTCTTATTAAAGGACTACGCGGTGTGTTGCGGCCCAAGTCATAGAAAGGGACGTTTGCTTCTGGGCTCTGTATGAAAAACCTTGATACTCGGTGATGCTCCGTTGAAAACAGCCTCGTGCGCGAGCCCGGTCGGAATGCTCAT
>NZ_QKVL01000076.1 GCF_003231275.1 Pseudomonas huaxiensis | reverse complement strand
GTGGTGACTTACACCGCCACCGTCACTGCTCCGGTAACCGGCTCGCCTCTGGTCATCAGCCTGGCCAACGGCCAGTCGATCACCATCGCGGTCAACGCCAGCAGCGGCTCGGTCGACTACGTCGCACCGAACAATATCTACGCCACCAACCCGGCGCTGACCAACAGCATCACCGGCGTCACCGGCGGTAACTACGAGAAGCTGGTGACCACCGGTACGCCGTCGACCACCGTCAATGACAACCCGAACAACCTCGATACCACCGGTGTCAGCCTCACCGCGACCGGCAGCGTGCAGGAAGGCGGCCAGATCACTTACACCGCGAAGCTGACCAACCCGGCCGGCACCGCGATGACCGTGACGCTGAGCAACGGCTCGACCATCTCCATCGCCAAGAACGCTACCGAAGGCAGCGTGACCATCGACGCGCCGAAAAACACCGTGTATGTGGACGGCGGCAACGTCAGCGCCACCATCACCGGCACCACTGGCGGTGATTTCGAGAAGTTGAATGTCAGCTCGGCGCCTGCGGTCACCTCGGTCACCGACACCATCGACACCTCGACCGTGACCCTGACGGCAACTCCAAGCGTGGTAGAGGGCGGCGTCGTCACCTATACCGCGACCGTCAGTGCGCCGGTTACCGGCTCGAACCTGGTAGTGACCCTGGCCAACAACCAGACCATCACCATCCTGGTCGGTCAAAGCAGCGGCACGGTCAACTACACCGCGCCGAACAACGTCTACACCGCCAACCCGGCGCTGACCAACAGCATCACCAGCACCAGCGGTGGCAACTACGAGAAACTGGTCACCGCCGGTACGCCAAGCACCACGGTCACCGACGGTCCGATCGATACCACCACCGTCAGCCTGAGCGCCACCAACTCGGTAGCCGAAGGCGGCCAGATCACCTACACCGCAACGCTGACCAACCCGGCCGCGTCGCCAGTGACGGTGACCCTGTCCAACGGTTCGACCATCGTCATCGGCAAGGACCAGTTGTCCAACAGCATCACCGTGCCGGCGCCGGCGGATACGCCGTACATCGACGCCACTACCCTGAGCACCAAGATCACCGGCGCCAGCGGCGGCGGCTTCGAGAACCTGGCCTACAGCACCACGGCAGCGGTGACTCAGGTCACGGATACCAACACCCCGACCACCATCAGCATCACCGGTACTACCTCGGTGGCCGAGGGCGGCACCGCGACCTACACGCTCAACCTGAGCAACCCGTCGCAGGCAGCGGTCACCGTCAAGCTGAGTTACTCCGGTACCGCCACCAACGGCTCGGACTTCACCGGTGTAACCACCGTGACCATCCCGTCCGGCGCCAGCAAGGTCGACTTCACCATCCCGACCATCAAGGACAACATCACCGAAGGCACCGAGCAGTTCACCGTCAAGGTCGATTCGGCCACCGGCGGTAACTTCGAGAGCGTGGTGGTCAGTGGCACTGCGGGCAGCGTGACGACGCAGATCTTCGAACCGGCACCGATTCTGGATCTGGACGCCAACGACTCCAGCGGCAAGACCGGCGCGGATTACCAGGTCACCTTCACCGAAGGCCAGGCCGGCAGCGGCGTGTCCATCGGCGATATCGACCTGACCATTACCGATATCGACAGCACCAACATGACCGGTGCAACCGTCACCCTGACCAACCGCATGGCCGGTGATGCGCTGAACCTGGGCAACAGCGTCAACGGCATCAGCATCAACGCCAACAGCACCAACGACAAAGTGGTGCTGACGCTGTCCGGCAACGCCACCATCGCCAACTACATCCAGGCGCTGAAGAACATCACGTTCATCAACACCAGCGATGATCCGAGCAACACGCCGCGGATCATCACCGTGACGGTGACCGACGGGGTCAACACCTCCAACGTCGCTACCACCACGGTCAACGTGATTCCGGTGAACGACGCGCCAACCGCCGCAGGCGGCGAGCTGACAGGCACCGAAGACACCGACCTGGCCGTGACCTGGAGCAGCCTCGGCGTCACCGACCTGGACAACGTGCAGAGCGCCCTGGGCGTCACCATCACCCAGCTTCCGGCCAACGGCACCCTGCAATACAAAGACGGCACCACCTGGAAGACCCTGACCAGCGCCGATGCCGGCAAGGTCTTCAGCAAGGCGGACATCGACGCCGGCAACCTGAAGTTCGTGCCGAAAGCCAACGAATCCGGCATTACCGCCAACGGCGGCACCGGCGTGGGCAACCAGCAGGCCGACTACGCACAGATCAAGTACAAGCCGTTCGACGGCAAGGATCTGGGTAACGAAGCCACGCTGAAAATCGACATCACCCCGGTTGCCGACAAACCGACCCTGACCATCGGCAGCAACGCCGTGGCCTCGATCGGCCTGACCAAAGAAACCTGGACCGGCCTGTCCGGCCTGGGCACCAACGGCAACGGCGCCGACGCAGCCACCCTGAAATCGGTGATCGACGCTGCCGGCAAAGGCCAGACCAGTGCCATCGCCACCAACGTCGCGTCCACCGGAGATGTTGCGCCGGGCATCGCCTCGAAGACCTCCGGCCTGATGTACATGGAAGCCGGCTCGACCTACAAATTCAGCGGCGTCGGCGACGACAGCCTGGCGGTAGTGGTCGGCGGTAAAGACGTGGCCAGCACCACCTGGGGCGCCGGTGGCCAGCTCAACGGCACCTTCACGCCAACCAAGAGCGGTTACTACACCGTCGAGATCTACCACTACAACCAGGCAGGTCCGGGCAGCTACGACGTCAACCTGTCGGTCAACGGCGGGGCGACCATCGATGTGAGCCAGGTCGGCACCGCGCTGTACCCGACCGTCGCCGCACTGGCAGCGGCCGGCGTCACCGTCTCCGACCTGCACGGTTCCAGCGGCAAGGGCTACTACGACGGCTATAAACTCAACGAAGGCCGCGAGAACGGCACCGTCAAGCTGGTGGGCATCAGCTCGGCGCTGACCGACACCGACGGCTCCGAGACCCTGGCGGTCAAGCTCGCCGGTATCCCGAGCGGTTCGGTGATCAGCGACGGCGCCGGTCACAGCATCGCCGTCGGCGCAACCGCGGTGGACGTCACCGGCTGGAACCTGAGCACCCTGACCATCAAGCCGCCGGCCTACTACAGCGGCAGCTTCGATGTGACGGTCAACGCCACGTCCACCGAGACCATCAACGGCAGCACCGCCAACACGCCAGGCACCATCAAGGTCACCGTCTACGGCGACACTTACGCCGTGGCGACCAACGCCACCGCCGACAGTGACAACTGGAACGGCACCGATGGCAACGACATCATCGCCGCCGACATCAACGGCCTGCATGTGGTCGCCGGGCAGAACTACAACCTGGCGTTCATCGTCGACACCTCGGGCAGTATGAAAGACTCCGTGGACGCGGCGCAGAAAGCCCTGCAGTCGGTATTCACCACGCTGTCCAACAGCGTCCAGGGCGCCAGCTCCGGTACGGTCAACATCCTGCTGGTGGACTTCGCCACGCAGGTCAAGACCACCGTTTCGGTCAACCTGGCCGACAGCGGTTCCCTGCAGACCCTGAAAAACGCCTTGACCGCCATGACGGCCAACGGCGGTACCAACTACGAGGACGCCTTCAAGACCACGGCCAACTGGTTCCAGGCCCTGAAGGACTCCGGTGCCACCGGTACCAACCAGACGTTCTTCATTACCGACGGCCAGCCGACCTACTACCAGACCGGCGAACGTACCAACCCGACGCTGATCAGCTACAGCGGCAACAAGACCAACCTGACGATGGACACCTACCTCACGTCGATCAATTACAAGATCGGCCAGGTGGTCAACGTCAACCTGGACAGCAGCAACAAGCTGACCATCGACAGCAGCGGCAACCTGAACCTGTACAAGAACGGCAGCTGGTATTCGTCCCTCAGCGGTACCCTGCACGCTCAGGGCGACGGGACCTACGAACTGTCGAGCCTGGCCGGCCAAGGTAGCTACACCGACTCCGACACCACCTCGAACTCGAAGAGCGCCTACGCGGTACTCAAGGCGCTCTCGCCGACCATCGAGGCCATCGGTATCGGCAGCGGCGTGGACGTCAACGACCTGAAACCGTACGACTCCGACAACAGCCCGCAGACCAACATCGACCCGAGCAACCTGGCCAACGCCATCCTCGGCCACACCGAGGCGACGCTGCCAGGCAACGACACGGTCAATGCTGGCGACGGCAACGACATCGTGTTCGGCGACCTGATCATGTTCTCGCAGGTGTCGGGCAACGGCGTGGAAGCGCTGCAAAGCTACGTCGCGCTGAAGACCGGGCTGGATGCCAGTGCGGTGGACAGCAAGGCCATGCACCAGTACGTCACCGAGCACGTCAGCGAGTTCGATATCTCGCGTACCAGTGACGGCAACGACACGCTGTACGGCGGCGACGGCAACGACATTCTGTTCGGCCAGGGCGGCAACGATTACCTGGATGGCGGCAAGGGCAATGACATCCTGCTCGGCGGTACCGGCAACGACACCCTGCTGGGTGGCGAGGGCAACGACCTCCTGTTCGGCGGCCAGGGCAACGACACCATGACCGGCGGCAGCGGTGCCGACACCTTCGTCTGGAAGGCGGGTGATATCGGCAACGACATCATCAAGGACTTCAAGCCGGCCGAAGGTGACCGTCTGGACCTGAGCGACCTGCTCCAGGGCGAGAAGGCCAGCACCATCGACAACTACCTGAAGATCACCACGGTCAACGGCGAGTCGACGCTGCAGGTCAGCTCCGAAGGCAAGCTCAATGCCGCCGGCGGTATCGCCAACGCGGACGTGACGATCAAGCTCGAAGGGGTGAACTGGTCCTCTACCTCGATCAACTCGCTGGTAACCGGTGCCGACCCGACGATCAAGATCGACCACAACAACACGTAATCGCTTGGCGTGTGCCGGCCCTCGCGGGCCGGCACGACACTGCGGTTTTTGCCTGGCGGCCATAGGCGGCGCATACTCGTGCGCCGTTTATGGCCTAAGCTGCTGAGTGCTTTAAGAAGAAGATGATGGAACCACAATCACGAGGGATGACCATGTTCTACGTGCAACGCGACATGGCAGGCCAGTTGCTTCGGGTCGAAGCCGCCGCCTTTGCCGAAGCCACGGAAACACTGCCCGCCGATCACGCCGAAGTTCTGGAGTGGTTTGCCGACGATGTGGTCGAGAACAGCCTCAAGCAGCTCAAGCAGAGCGACCTGGACATGATCCGGGTGCTGGAAGACTTGATCGACGTGCTGACCACCAAAGGCGTGATCAGCATCACCGATCTGCCGCCCGGCGCTCAGGCAAAGTTGCTCAACCGCAACACCGCCCGTGCTGCCCTCGGCGGACTGAACAACCTGATTGACGAAGACGAGCACGGCGGCCTGATCTGAATCCCGCCGGCCCTGACAACAGGGCCGGGTTTCACGCCCAGGGTGCCGGTTCTCCCACCAGCCGGCCCTGCACGCCCTGGATCTCCATCTCCCGCAACACCTTCAACTCCCCTTCCGTCTCCACGCGCTCGGCGATCAGTGGCAGGTCGATGCTGTGGGCCGCGCGCTGCACGGCCTCGATGAAGATGCGCTTATGCTGTTCTTCATCGATGGCGCGGATGTAGCTGCCGTCGATCTTCAAATAGGCGAGGCCCAAGTGGGCCAGGTTGCCGATCATGCTGAAGCGCCCGCCGAAGTGCTGCAGGCTCAGGTTGAAGCCATGGGTGCGCAGGCGACGGGTCAATTGTTCCAGCACGGACTGTTCAGGCAATTGCTCTTCGGCAATTTCCAGGGTCAGCCGCGGACCAAGGACGGCGTGTTGAGCCAACAGGTCGAAGACTTTCTGCTGGCTGGCCGGATTGACGACGGTCGTCGCCGAGAGGTTGAGCGCCAGCGACTGGTTGTGGCCATGCATCTGCTTGAGGACTTTCTCCAGCATCATCAGGTCGAGCCGGGTCGCCCAGCCGAAACGCTCCAGCGCCGGCAGGAAGCGGCCGGCGGCAATGGCCTCGCCCGTGTCATCGATCAGCCGCGAAAGCACCTTGTAGTGCAGCACCCGGTCAAGCGCGTTGCTGTCCACCACGGGCTGGAAGAACAGCTCGAAACGGCCCTGGTTGAGTGCCTCATCCAGCAACGAGTGCCACTGGCGATGGATATCGCTGGCCTGCGTCGCCGAGCCCTGCTCCAGGCAAACCCACGACGGCTCCGGCTGGCTCTGGGCGCGCGCAAGGGCTTCGTCCGCCAATGCCAGCAGGGCCTTGGGCTCATCTCCCGGACTGAATGGTGCCAGACCGATGCACGCCGACGGGGTGACATCAGAAATGCCGCGCAAGCCGGACTCCAGCGCTTCGGCCAGCTTGATCGCATCGTCATGACTCATGCCCGGCGCCAGCACCGCGAACTCGCCACCGCGGCTGCGGGTGATCAGGTTATTGGTCTCCGGGAAGTTGGCGCACGCGCTCTTCAACTGCTGACCGACCGCTTGCAACAACTGATCGGTGCGATGGCCGCCAAGGCGCTGGTTCAGCCCGGCAAGGTCCTGCACCCGCAATAACAGCAGATAGCCGTCGCTGGTCTCATCAAGATTGCTGACCCGGGCGTTGAGCTGCATTTCGAAATAACGGCGGTTGGCCAGACCGGTGAGGCTGTCCTGATAAGACTCGACCCGCAACTTCTCGCTGCGCTCGGCCTGCTCCTTGTAGAGAGCCTTGAGCTTCTCGACCATCTGGTTCATGGCCTGGACCACCCGCCGCAACTCGGGGGTGCGCGGCAGGTCTGGCAGGCTGAGGAATTCCCGGCGAGCGATGGCGTGGGACTGCTCGACCATGTAGTCCAGCGGTTTGAGCTGACGCCGCAACAGCAGCGCACCGGCCACGGCACTCAGAGCGCCGCATAGCAGCAGCCAGCCGAGGCTGCCCAGCGCGCTCTGCCAAAGCTTGGACAACGCGAACATCGGATGGCTGACCACCTCGACCCGCGCCGCCTGCTGCCAGCCCCGCATGACCATCGCATCGCCGCCCGCCGCTTCCAGCCCGATCAGCTTGATGAACCATTGCGGCACGCCGCCCGGATCAGGATCGGCATGGCGCTCGACCAGCAGCGTATTGGAAGCGAGGTCCACCACGCGGATGCTGGCGTAGTAACCGCTGTCGAAGATCGAGCTGACCAGCAGCTCGACCATCGCCGGGTCATCCAGATTGGGCGTCAGCGACAGGGCCAGCGCAGTGGCGGCGTCCTGGGCGTGGGAGCGCAATTGGTTGACGTACTGGCTGCGCGAGCTTTCCAGACTCACCATGAAACTGCCGCTGAAAGCGACCACCAGAAACAGGCAGATGGCGAGCAACAATTGTTTGAACAGTGACATCTGAGCTCCTCAGTAGACCGGCTCGGCAGGGAATCCTTCTGCCTGCATCTTCTTTAACAGATCCTGCCAGCGCGACAGGCGCTTGGTATCGCCCACTTTCTTGTTGCCCGCAGCGCCCGTCAGCCACAAACCTTCACCGTTGAAGGCGTATACCGGCAACAGGTCGGTACGCTGGCTGGCCGGCTTGATCGCGTCGATCAGGCTGTCGAGTACCAGGGGCATGGCGTCAGGGCTTGAATAGTAGGTCAGGACCATGTGCGCGCGGTTTTGGCGCAGGGCCTTGACGTAGGTGATACGCAGCTTGTCCGCAGGGATGCCGAGACGGCGCAGGCTGAAATACTTGGCGATGGCGTAATCTTCACAATCCCCCGCGCCCTTGATCAGCGACTGGATTGGCGTTGCCCAGTAATCGACTTCGTGCCACAGGTCGATGTCCTCCTCGTAGCGCAGTTGCCGATTGAAGAACTGGTTGACCACCTCCAGACGTTCGGCATCGCCGAGCTGCTTTTTCGTCGCCAGCAATTGCTGCCAGGCGTCGATGCGCTGCTGGCCGGCGCCCAGCGGGCCATACAGGGCCTGGGCCTTGCGGCTGATCTGGGAAAAATCCCAGTCCGCACGCAATCCGCCCAGCAGCGCCAGGCCAAGCAACAGAGCCAGCCCCACCCGGCGCATGGTCAGATAAACAGCCCAACGTATCGCCAAGACGAACGGTCCGCGAAGTCCTTGGAAAGCGCCGATGGTGACGCCTGAGCAGGGAAAAGACAATGACACCGAGCAATCACCGTGATATCAGCCAAAACCCACCCGACGGAGGGTTGGAGACCCAGCCAGGCCGGTGCTTCCCTTAGATCGAGAGTTCATTCACGATAGCACCGCGATTCGCCACCAAGACCTCTCATCCATAGGCCGGAACGGTTCAAACCGAAGGTTTGACAAGGATCGCCTCCATTACTAGCTTGATTGGATCCAATATTGGGCAGAAGTAGCGTGGCCGGAAAAACCAAACTCCTCAACACCATCCTGGGCGACGAACAGGTTCCCCCGCACCTCGCGCGAAGCGTGATCGAGGAACGCCTGCGCGGCGCGATCCTGGACGGGCGCCTGGCACCCGGCATGGCATTGCGTCAGCAAGAGCTGGCGACCCTGTTTGGCGTCAGCCGGATGCCGGTGCGCGAAGCCCTGCGCCAACTCGAAGCGCAGGGGCTGCTCGAAGTCGTGGCCCACAAAGGTGCCGTGGTCGCTCCGCTGATCGGCGAAGATGCCGTCGAAACCTACGAACTGCGCGAGATGCTCGAAACCGAAGCGCTGCGTCAGTCCATCCCGTTGCTGAGCGCTGATGATATAGCCCTGGCTCGCGACTACATCCGTCAGCTTGAGAACGAAACCCGCCACTCCGAGATCGGCCGCCTGAACCGGCTGTTCCACATGACCCTGTACAGCAAGGCGCGGAGCAAGAAGCTGCTACGCCTGATCGACAACGAGCTGTGCCAGGAAGAACGCTTCCTGCGTTTCCACCTGTCCTCGATGGGACTGGGCAAGCTGACCCAGGACGACCACAACGGCCTGGTCGACGCCGCCAGCGACAACGCCATCGAAGACGCCGTGGCGATTCTCCACCGCCACCTGAGCAATGCCCTCAAAACCATCCGCAATTACCTCGACAAACAACCCAAGCCGTAACCCTCCCTGTCCGCCATGGGCCGCGCCAGCGGTCCTGATGCACCTCCCGTCTCGGCGGCACCTTCCCCTGCGCCACCCAATTCCATGACAGCCCGCGCGTTTGCTGCACACTCTAAGTCCAGCACGCAGCCCTGATCGGCCTTTGCACGGCCCGGTTGCCTGCTCCTCATTGACCTGCAGAAGGAGACTCATCCCCGGGCAGGAGCCGATAACGATCAGCTGCCCCTCACATTCGAATCTGCAACTTCCCACGTAAAAAAGTGCCCGGAGTGAGGCATTCACTCGCCGCATTTAAACTTTGGCCCTTTATAGCCGAGGCGGACACTTTCAACCCAATAAAACAAATAGAAGTTGTTTTAAAGGCCAACTAACAACTTTGAAAAACACTCTTTGAAATATATCCAACAGCCCCTCTTGCAGAACATTGAAAAGTTGCCTTAGCTTTCGATCACCGGAGAACGCCCGGATTGCCTGGCCAACGCCACGGCCCGCGCTGCACTCGGCAACTTGCATGCCATCAACTCGCTTTAACTGGCGATTCAGCCCAGGGGATTTCTATCACCTGAAATAACCTGACTGACAACTATCGAACCTACCCCGGACATCAACTTCCATTTCGCGAAGTTTAAAAAGGAACTTGCAATGAACAGGCTCGAACAACAGCTGCATGAAAAGAAAAACGAATTGGCGCGTCATCCAGTCTTCGCTGAAATCGACTCGCTGCCGGTCCTGCGCCGGTTCATGGAAACCCATGTGTTCGCCGTCTGGGATTTCATGTCCCTGACCAAGCGCCTGCAGCAGGAACTGACCTGCACCCGGCTGCC
Source organism: Pseudomonas huaxiensis (assembly GCF_003231275.1). Taxonomy (GTDB): domain Bacteria; phylum Pseudomonadota; class Gammaproteobacteria; order Pseudomonadales; family Pseudomonadaceae; genus Aquipseudomonas; species Aquipseudomonas huaxiensis. The sequence continues at coordinate 5,559 of NZ_QKVL01000076.1, read as the reverse complement.
CTGGTTACCGCCCCAAGACCCCAAGGCCGCGCGGCTGATCAATGAGATCGTGCTGGGTGAAGAGTCGGATGATCGCCTGGAGCAGGGTCATTACAGCCACTTCGAGCTGTATCTGGACGCCATGCGCGAGGTCGGCGCGCGCACGCAGAGCATCGAACGCTTTGTCCTGCTGCAGCGCGACGGCCTGCACCACCGGGCCGCCCTGCACGAGGCCGGTGCCAGCGAGGCCGCCCGGCATTTTGTCGAACAGACGCTGGACACCGCGCTCAATGCGCCCGCCCATGTCGTTGCCGCAGCGTTCCTGCATGGCCGCGAAAGCGTCATACCAACCATGTTCCAGCGCATCCTCGATGACTGGGGCATCACCGGCAGCCACGCCCCGACGTTCCGCTATTACTTGCAACGGCACATCGAAGTCGACTCCGACGACCACGGTCCCGCCGCCGAGCAACTGCTGGCACGCCTGGTCAACGGCGACCCTCAGCGCGAACGCGAGGTCTACGCCGCCGCCATCGCTGCCGTGGAGAGTCGCTTGGCGTTCTGGGATCGCTTGCGGCTGTCGATGCACGCGGACGTCACCGAGGCCAGCCTATGAACAGCCTCGACTACCAATCCTTCGCCGAGAGCTGGGAGAGCCGCGCCACTATCCGCACCCGGCCGCGGCGCCAGGTTGAGAACGACGAGCGGCTGATCTATCCGCTCAGCCGCCAGCCGCTGGTGCTCAGCGACACCTTTCTTCGAGAATGTCCGCACCTGCGCGATTTCGCCCTGGTCCAGAGCCTCTACAAGTTCATCAACGATGTGGTGATCTTCGAAACCGAGATCGTCGATCGCACCGCCCGGGCCATCGCCAAGGACCGCTTCGCCGTGCGCTTCCCCTTCGCCTGCCGCTACGACGCCATGACCGTGGTGGTGGACGAGGACTACCACGCTCTGGTGGCCATGGACTTCATGCAGCAGACCGTGGAGCTGACCGGCATCAAGCCGATCGCCCTGCCCGCGGAAATCGAACTCAGCCGGGCTATTCCCGCCGCCCTCGCACTGGCCCCGGAGCACCTGCGCGACGCCGTGGAACTGATTTGCGTGGGCATCGCGGAAAACACCCTGACCAACGATGTTGCCGCGTTCGCCCGCGATGACAGCGTCAAACCCTCGATCAAGGGGCTGATGGCCGATCACCTGCTCGATGAAGGTCGCCATTCAACCTTCTGGGCTCGCCTGACACGCATCTACTGGAGCCAGGCACCCGAACAGGACCGAGAACATATCGCCCGGCTTCTACCGGTGTTCATCGGCCATTACCTGACCAACGACATCCAGAAGGCGTTCGACCATCAGTTGATCGCCGCGCTCGAGGTGCCGGATCACGTGGCCTGCGCGCTGCGCGCCGAGGTGACGGCGATGGCCTGGCCGATCAATCACCAGCACCCGCTACTGAGCAACATCCTGCGCTTTTTCAGAAGCAGCTCACTGCTCGACGCGCCTTGCGTGCAACAGGCCCTGGCCGAGTACCTGCCGTCAGGGAGTACGTCATGAGGCGCCTGGATATCCTGCTGGCCGGCAGGAGCCCGGCCCTTGCCCGGCTGCGTGCGGAACTGGAGCAGCACGGCCATTCGTTGCATCACGCCATCGATATAGCGCTGCTGCAGACATGCCCCTTTGTCCGTCCGCACCTGTTGATCGAGGACGGCAGCCTTGACGTGCCAGCACTCGGAAATTGCCCGTACCTGAGCCTGCGGGTGGCCAGCAGCGGTCTGGATGCCGATTCATTGCCCGAACTGGAATTGCTCTACTGGTCTGGCACCGCCAAGGCCCAGCGCCTGATCGACCGACAGCAGGTGGCGAAGGAACACTCGGGTAACGGCCAGCAACTGCGTCTGTCCGCTCTCGATAGCCTGCAGGAGCGTGTGGCGCTGCATGTCAGCTGTTTCTCGCGCAACCCGGAGTACTTTCGCGAAGCACCGGTCGTCGCGCCCATGCAGCAACCACAGGAGCAGGATCTTTGCTGGCTGGAGCAACTGGCCTATCTGCATGTCTTCAATCGTCGCGAAAATGCCTCGCTGCTGCGGGAAAGCCACACGCCGCTCATCGAACGCCTCGAACACAGCCTGCGGGTCCACGCCGGGCACCCAGCGTTGAACATCGATGGCCAGCGCATCACTTACGCGAACCTGCACGCGCAGGCGCTGGCGATTCAGCAGCAACTGCTGCCGCTGCTGGAGGCTTCGGCCTCGTCCGACACGGCGCTGATTGCGATCTGCCTGCCCAAATCCCTGGCCTTGTATGCGAGCCTTCTGGCGGTGCTCGGCTGTGCGGCCGTCTACCTGCCACTGGATCCCGATACACCGGCCGAGCGCGTGCGCTTCATTCTGACGAACGCCAACGCATCGGTCCTCATCCATGACGGAAGCTTCCCGGCGCTGGATCAGCCAATTCCCAGACTGAACCTGAGCCAACTTCCCCCGCCGGCATCACACCCCCTGTCCGGTCTTATGCAACGGCGACCCGATACAGCCGCGCCCTGTGTCGCCATCTACACCTCCGGCACCACCGGCCAGCCGAAAGGCGTGCTGCTGAGCCAATCCAACCTCAGTCACTTCCAGGCTTGGTACGGCGACCATGTGCATCTGAGCCCGCAGAGCCGTGTGTTGCAATTTTCCACGATCAATTTCGATGCCTCGTTGCTCGACATCCTCCCCACCTGGGTCTCCGGAGCCGAGCTGGTAGTGCCCGATGAAAACCAGCGGAGGGACCCCGCTCGCCTGGAAGAACTGCTCCGCCATCAGGAAATCAGCCACGCCTTTTTACCTCCCGCCTTACTCAGTCTGCTGAAGCTGGAGGACACCAGCCTGGAGCACCTGATCACCGGCGGCGATGTGTGCGAGCCGGAGGTAATCGAGCGCCTGGCCGGGCGGTGCCGCGTCCACAACATCTATGGCCCGACTGAAACCACGGTGCTAGCCACCACCCGGGTGTTCAGCGTCGGCGACAACAACCGTGATATCGGTCTGCCGATCGCCAACACCCGCGTGTTGCTGCTTGATGAGGTGCTTCAGCCCGTCCCGCAGGATGTCGTCGGCGAGCTGTACATCAGCGGCGCCGGCGTTGGCCTGGACTATCTGAACAATCCGCAATTGTCCGCGGAGCGCTTCATCAGCCTTGAACTGCCGGAAGGCGAGCATCTGCGCCTCTACCGCACGGGCGACCTCGCTCGATGGACCGTCAACGGCATCGAAATCTGCGGGCGCCGCGACAATCAGGTGAAGATCCGTGGGTTTCGGGTCGAACCGGAAGAGATCGAACACTGCCTGCGCGCCAGTCGGCTGTTTGCCCAGGTTGCCGTCGTGATCGATGAACAGCGCCGGGTGCTGGCGTTTCTCGCGCAGCCCCGACATCCCGAGGCTGTAGAAGCGCTACGAGCCCATGCCCGGCAGCACCTGCCCGACTACATGCGCCCCTTGCTCTATCAAGCACTCGCGCAAATGCCCTACACGCCTAACGGCAAGGTTGATCGCCGGGCACTCTTGGCAACGCGGGTTGAGCTTTCCGAGCAGCGACCACGACTAGCCGCAGCCAATCCGTTGGAAAAACAACTGTTGGAGCTGTGGAGCGAGCTGCTGGAACTGCCGCAGGAAGACATCTCCACCGACGACAGCTTTTTCAATCTGGGTGGGCATTCGATTCTGCTCTCACGGCTGCTTCTGGCACTGCGGGACCGCTTCGGCCGAGGCATCTCCATCAATCGCTTCATCGAATCCCCCACGTTGCAACGACTGGCTCAACTGGTCAGCGGAGAGGCGAGCACCAGAAGCGTGCTCAACCCACAGGTCCTGGCTGACGCCGAACGAGAGCTGGATCTGCAGGTGCTGCCAATCGATCGATTGGGTGATCCGCACAAGGTGATCGTCACTGGAGCCAACAGCTTTCTCGGTGTGCATATCGTCGAGGCGCTGCAGTCCTGGGGAGCGACGGAGGTGGCTTGTCTGGTCCGGCGTGGCGATGGTCTTTCAGCTGAAGAGCGCTTCGCCCAGGCGGTGATCGACAACCGTATCGACGGTCTGGATTGGCGCCGGATTCGCGTTCTGGAGGCGGACCTTCGGAAGCCCCGGCTCGGATTAAGCGAAGCGGACTACGAAGACCTGGATCGCCGTTACGGCGCACTTATTCACAACGCGGCACAGGTCAACCACGTGCTCGACTACCCCGCGCTGGCGGCAGACAACGTGGAGCCGCTTTTCGAATGCCTTCGCCTGTGTGAGGGGCGTAGCAAGAAGGTCTTCAACTTCATCTCCACCCTTTCAGCCTGTAGCACAAGGGATGAGCATGGCCGGGTACTGGAACAGCCACCGGCCACGACACCTCCGCTGTACATCCGCAATGGCTACAACCTGAGCAAGTGGGTGGGCGAGCGCCTAGTGGAACGGGCTCGCCAGGGTGGCGTGTGGGTCAACCTGTTCCGCCCCGGGAATATCAGCTTCAACAGCCACAGCGGCGTCTGTCAGCCACTGAAGAACCGTCTGATGCTGATGCTCAAGGGTTCTCTGCAATTGGGCCAGGTGCCGACGCTGGACCTCGAGTTCGACCTGATGCCCGTGGATTTCCTTGCCCGCTTTATCGGCTTTCACGCCAGTCGTTACAGCGCCGCCCACGCGGTGTTCAACCTGCATAACCCCGAGCCGCTGCGCTGGGAACGCTATGTCGCCGCGTTTCGTCAGTGCGGTCGGGAATTCGAGCTCGTCAGCGTCGAGCATTGGCAGCAGCAGTTGCAGCAGATCGACCGCAACAACGCCCTTTACGACGTGCTCGGTTTCTACCTGGACGGCTTCGAGGAAGACATCGGCGACATCTCGCACATTGCCCATGCCAACGCCCGTGATGGCGTGCAACGCATGGGCGAGCGCTATCCGGAGAAAAGCCCTGCCCTGCTGGCCCGAGGCTGCCGGTATCTCCAGGACATTCAGTTCATCTGATCCATCCCACCCAGAGGAGCAACACCATGCAAACACTGAAACCCGATACGCTGATTCGCAATCCACAAGGCTGCCAGGTCGTTTCGCAGGTCGATATTGCTGCGGATGCCGCGAGCATCTGGAACATCGTCGGTAATTTCGCCGGCTTCGCGGTATTCATTCCGGCGCTGAGTCATATCGAGATGACGGGCAATGGGGTGCGCTCGATCCGCAAGAAGTTCTTTAAGGACAACAACTTCGTTGTCGAACAACTCAACTCCCACGACGACCAGGCAATGACCATGACCTGGAGCCTGATCCATACCAGCCTCGATATCGGCAATCTTTGGGCAGCCATGGAGGTGAGGGATCTGGGCAACGGTCAAAGCCGCGCAATCTGGACGATTCAAGGCGAACCCAGCGAGGGAGGATCTGATGCGCTTCCCGCGTTTCAGGCGTTTCTGCAGGGGTTTGCGGATGACGCCATGAATAACGTCCGCAATCTGTTCAACTGAAAATTGAACCGCTAGAAAGACAAAACCCCTGTCTGCAATGCAGACAGGGGTTTTGGAATTGAATCTTGACGATGACCTACTCTCACATGGAGAAA
>NZ_QKVL01000075.1 GCF_003231275.1 Pseudomonas huaxiensis | reverse complement strand
CATCGAATGGATAAACTCACAAAGCCCATCGCCAACGCCCAAAGTTCATCCCTACGACGCAAACAGCACCTTCGCGGCATCAAGAAAGTGAAACGCATCCGGCTCCCGGGTGTTCAGACTGCGCCCACCATCATCTTCCTCCCTGATCACGACGTTGCCGGACTCGAGCTGATCGACCAGCCATTCCAGAAACGCCGCCAGGGAGTCCGCCAGCACGAACTTGTCGTCCTCGTCCCGACCGAAATTGATCACCTGCCCTACCGTTCCGCGCTCTCCCGGGTCCAGATCCACACCGAGGTGGTTGCCGCCGTAATCGTAGGCAAACGGAATCCAGTACCGGCTCGCATAAAGCGCTTTGACCACCCCCGGTTTCACCGATTTGGAAAAGGCGCTCAGGTCCGCCAGGTCCTCGGCCGACGACTCTTCGATGATCTCAAGCCACGACGCCCAGTGTTTCCGGGCATCTGCCAGGGACAGGAAGATCAGGCCATAGAATGGCCCGGTGTTGACCTCCACGCGCTGGCCGTCGTGCCACCGGTAGAGCGCCTTCAGGCTTTCCGGAAACGCCCGGCCCACTTGCTGTTCGAACTCGGCAATCGCGGCATCCGTCGCGCCAGGGGCCAGGTCGGCGTGCAGCTCGGGAAGATGGGTTTCAAGCCACTGATCGAGACGGTCCATCGTTGCATTCATTACCGGGTGCCTTTGCAGGTGAAGTAGCCGTTTTGGAACGCAAGGACGGCAATTAGTGCGCAATGCTTTTGCGGCATTTGTGCGGTAGGTCACGGGATAGGCAGCGCCTTCAAGATCGGGCGGCATCACCCCAGCAGATCAGTAATCCACTGCACCTGCCGGGCCAGATCCCGCACCTTGTCTTCCGGCACGGCCTGCCGGGCCTGGGCGAAGTTGGCCAGCGTGCGCTGCTTCAGCCGCAACAACCGCTGCCACTTGGCCAGGAACGCCGGGCTGCGCGCCTGCATCTGCAAGGGCCCGAAGTACAGCTCCTCGGCGCTGTACAGCATCGGCCCGCTGCGCTCGGCAACGATGATTTCGTAGTCGAAGCGATTTTCCCGCAGGACTTCTTCACTGAGAATGCAGTAGCCGTTGTCCATCAACCAGTGGCGCAGGGGCTGTTCGCCGCCGTTGGGCTGCAGGACCAGACGTTCCTCGCCGCTCAGGTGGGCCTTGCCGCTGTCGAGGATGTCGCGGATCGTCTCGCCGCCCATGCCGCACAGGCTGACCACCGTAATCCCGTCCCCCGCCTCGATCGCCGCCAGGCCGTTGGCCAGCCGCACCGTGATGCAATGCGCCAGGTCGTTCTCACGAACGGTGCGCTCTGCTGCGCGGAATGGCGTCAACGCCACCTCGCCGGCCACCGCTGCAACAATGGCGCCACGGCGCATCAAGGCGACCGGCAGATAGGCGTGATCCGAGCCGATATCCGCCAGCCGCGCCCCGGCCGGCACCTGCGCCGCCACACGTTCCAGGCGTCTGGACAATGTCTGTTTGTTCACCTACCGCCCCTTTTTTACCACAAGCGTCCGGCGCGCCTGGCCGGATCGGGAGGCAATTCTGTCGAGCAATGCCGGGTATTTCAAATGCTCTGTGGCGGTTTATCGTTGATCTCAGGCCATAACCGCCAAAAACGCGCCCCATTCCAAATGGCCAGCCGATAGGCGACACTCCCCACTTCATGGATGTCTGCAACACCGCTCGGGGCCAGATTGCACGGCCGGGCCATGATCAAGTTGTATCGACCGGACGCCACGAACCATGCCCGTTGACCTGAAAACGCTGTACCCCAAACTGATCCACCTGATGCTGGACACGGTCTTCGTGGTCGACAGCGATAACCAGATCGTCTTTGTCAGCGACGCCTGCGAAGCCCTGTTGGGCTACCGTGCCGACGAGTTGACCGGCACCTTGATCACTCACTACATGCACCCTGACGACCTGCCGGCCACACGGGCTTCGATCATCCGGGTCATGAACGGACAACCCCATTTCGACTTCCGCAACCGCTACATCCGCAAGGACGGTGGCGTGGTGAACATCCTGTGGGCGGCCTTCTGGTCCGACGAGGTGGGCGCGCGCATCGGCGTCGCACGCAATGTGACGGCCCTGACCCGGGCCGAGGACGAGCTGCGCTTCCTTGCCCATCATGACCCGCTGACCAAACTGACCAACCGCTCGGTGTTCAACGACCGCCTGGAATCGGCGCTGCGCTCGGCGCGGCGGCATAACACCAGGGTGGCGTTGCTGTTCCTCGACATCAATGACTTCAAGCTCATCAACGATATCCACGGCCATGCCGCGGGCGATCGCGTGCTGTGCGCCATTGCCCGACGCCTGGAACGCTGCGTGCGCGACACAGACACGGTGGCGCGGATGGGCGGTGACGAGTTCACCATGCTGTTGAGCGATATCCCGTCGGAAGAAGCGGTTGCCGAGAAAGTGGCGCAGATTCTCGCGATCATGGCCGAGCCGTTGGGTGACGAGTTCGACGGTCTGGACATGCCGTCCTGCAGCATCGGTGTGGCCTGTTACCCCGCCGACGGCGAGGATGCCGACACGCTGCTCAGCCATGCGGACAGCGAAATGTACCAGGTAAAAAGGCGTCGCTCGGCAGCAGGTTGAAACACACGAAATGTATTATCTGTCCCGCTGAATAATGACGCTCCTGTTGAAATACGGCGCATACGGTATACACCCCACACGGCTGTAAAATGTCGACCACGTCACATTTCTACTGGTGTATTCACAGGCTGGAAAGGAAATATCCGGGCGCTTTTCGGCGAAGTCATAAGCGGTAATATCCTGTCACTCATTTAGATGCTGACCACCTCATTTGAGCGGTTGATAGACCACTATTTCAACGTCCGGTCGGACGCGACCTTGGGTTGATAAACGACCTCGATTCTTCATTTCTCATGAGCCACTCACGGCTCACTTTCCCGCTGAATTACGAATACTTTGTTCCGTTCGAAGAGACGTGCTCTCGCTACTACTCCCCCCCAACGCCACTCCGTATTTTCGGGGCTTTCGCCCTTTTACGACTATTAACACCCTGAAAGAGTCCTCCTGCGACGGGGGCGCCTCAGGTATGTTAACGACACACTCCTTTCCAATTCAACCCGACAAAGGCCATTCAAAAAATCACAGTATCATTACTATTTCTACCTCCTTCTTCACCGCAAACAAAGCAACCAAAGCAAGAACAATTAAACCCCATTAAACCTGACACTCAAAAACTCCAACCACGGCTATAAACACCGAACAACAACCTTGAACAAATCTCACAACACCCCACCAACTAAAAACAAATTATAAAAAACAAACCCCAACTAACACACCCAATCCAAACAACAGCCGCACAATAATCATCCCGCCTCTACAGATTATTTCTTGCAAACAAAAGACAATCGCGCAAACTTTTTGTGCTCCCCACAACCCCTCCCCCAACCAGCCCATGACCACAGAAAAGTTGACGCTTTACAAATAGTTAGCGCGTTAACAAATAGCGCACACGCCCCGCCCCCTCTGCCCTGCAGGCAATCAGACAAGCACCGACCCCACGCCTTGACCTTTGCGCACTTACAATACTTACATTTCCTGACGTCAATTAAACCGCGTCAAAAAAAATGATGTCACATTGCCATTGACCGTTGATCGCAACAGCGCTATTAATGCGGTCGTACTACCTCTGACCCTACTATGGGTCATCGCTGCGACGGATTGCGGGGGGGAGCATAAAATCAAACGGACGATGGTTTTCCACCATTACAGAATCCGTTTTTTAAAACGCGCCACGCAGACCGGGGGGGCTGTTCAAGCCCAGCAGATATAGGGGAGCGCTCCTTCGAGCAGAGGAGCAGATATCAAGAAAAAATAGAAAACCATCCATTCTGCAGCCTGGCGAAGAACAGGCGCGATGGGGTGTTGACGCAGTTCATCTGCGCGACTATGCACGTCGGCATCACGCCGCTGAATGCTGTTCTATTTTTCCGCGAATCAAACTAATTACACGCCTGCGCATGCGCCTCAACCGAGGCCGCTTGTCTGTGCCTGCGTAAAACTTTTTTGGCTGATCTTTTTTCGGCCCGGGCGCCCTTGCGCCTGAAAAATGCCAACGGTTTACCAAGGATGTTCGGCTCCGTCAGGACGCCGGCTCGAGTGTGCTCAATCGCTAGAGAAACAAAGATGCTGGATGTATCCCGACGACCCAATGACCTGCCTCTAAAAACCTCCTCGCCAATCACTGACAGCAAGGTTCCCATGCTCTATTCCCACGTACCGGCGAAGGCGCTGCTGTGCGCCCTCGGTTTTGCCGTGATGACCGCCAACGCAGCATTGGCCAACGAATCCGCCACCCAGGCCCCGCAATCCCAGGCTTCGCAAGCCCAGGTGATGGTCAAGGCCGTGGAATTCAGCGGTAACCGCACCTTCACCAACGAGCAGCTTTCCGCGCAGATCGCTGGCGATATCGGCCGCCCGATGAGCCTGGTCGAGATGAAAACCCTGGCCGCCAAGGTCGAGGCCTACTACCAGGCCTCCGGCTACCGTCTGGTCAAGGTGGTGGTGCCCGCACAGGACTTCGCCAACCAGAACGCCCTCAAGCTGGTGGTTCTCGAAGGCTGGCTCGGCAACGTGCAAGTCACGGGTGCCAAACGTTTCTCCAACGAGCAGGTGCTTGACGCCCTGACCGCAGGCGGCGTGGTCGCCGGCAAGCCGTTTACCCTGGAGCAGGTCGAGCGTTCGCTGACCCACCTCAACCGTCTGTCCGGCATCGAGGTCAGCTCGACCCTGCAGCCAGGCGTAGAAACCGGTTCCACCGACCTGGTGGTCGATGTTACCGAGGCAGCCCGCGTCCAGGGCGCCCTGGAAGTCAACAACTACGGCAGCAAGGACACCGGTGAAACCCGCGTGATCCCGAGCCTGAAGTTCGCCAACCTGACGGGCCACGGCGACGAAGCCAACGTCATGGCGCTGACCTCCATCGGCGACGGCGACCTCTGGTACGGCTACGTCGACTACAGCCTGCCGCTCAACGCCCAAGGCACCAAAGCCCGCGCCTACTTCTCGAAAGGTAACGTCGACGTCGGCAACACCTACCGCGTACTGGAAATCGAAGGTGACAACCAGAGCTGGGGCCTGGGCGTGTCGCAAGACTTCGTGCGCTCGGCGCGCAGCATCATCACCGCAGAAGCCTGGCTGGAATCGCAAGACCTGGAGCAAAGCATCCTTGGCGTGCGTACCGCCGAAGACAAGATCCGCAAACTGCGCTTCAGCCTGAACCTGGACAACTCCGACCTGTACGGCCGCACCCTGGCCACCGCCGGTATGCACTACGGCCTGGGCGAAGCCCTCGGTGGCATGGACGACGAGTCGTTCATGTCCAGCCGCGCAGCCGCCAAGGCGGACAACAAGTTCACCAAATTCACCTTCGACATCGCTCGCCTGCAACAGATCACCCCGCGTTTCCTGGTGATCCCGCGCATCGCCGGCCAGTACTCCCTCGATTCGCTGGTGTCCAGCGAGCAGTGGGGTGTCGGTGGTGTCAACTCGGTGGTCGGCCACGCACCGTCGACCTGGTCGGGTGACCACGGTTTCACCGCGAGCCTGGAAGGTCGCTACTCGTTGTTCAAAGACAACGACCGCTACCAGGCCACCGCGCGTATCGACCACGGCCAGGTCTGGCTGAAGGAAACCCTGGTTGGCCAGGACGATCACCAGGACCTGACTGGCGCCGCCATCGGCCTGCTGGCCCGTCCGATCGACAGCGTCGACCTGCGCGTAGACATCGGTGTGCCCCTCAGTGAGAAAACCGAGGACAGCACCTACGTCTACGCCCAGGCCCGCTATCGCTTCTGAGCCACGGAAACCACACCCAATTCGCACAGGTAAGTACTCATGTCCCGCAAGAAAAAAGGCACGAAGACATTCATCAAGGCGGTCTCGGTTTCCGTGATCGGCGCCAGCAGTTCGGTTGCATTCGCAGCGCCCACAGGTGGCGTGGCAGTGTCGGGTGGCATCTCCATCGGCACCATGAACAACAACGAACTGGTCATCACCCAGGCGTTGCAGAAAGGCATCATCAACTGGAGCGACTTCAGCATCGACGCTGGCGAGCTGGTGCGTTTCGCACAGAACGCCGGTAACGACTCGATCACCCTGAACCGGGTGCTGGGCAGCCAGGTTTCGCAAATCCAGGGCGCCCTGCAAGCCAACGGCAACATCTTCCTGATCAACCCCAACGGCATCGTCTTCGGCGCAGGTTCCCAGGTCGACGTGGCCGGCCTGCTGGCGACCACCTTCGACGTCACCGACCAGAGCTTCCTGAACGGCGGCCAGTTGAACTTCACCCAGGTTGCCGGCAAGGACCTGGCGAGCATTTCCAACCAGGGCCAGATCACCGCCGACACCGGTGGCTTCGTCTACCTGGTGGCGCCGAAGGTCGACAACTCCGGCTTCGTGATCGCCAACGTCGGTCGCGTGACCATGGCTGCCGGTGACCGCTTCACCGTCAACCTGCAAGGCAGCAACCTGATCAACTTCAGCGTGTCGGCCGATACCCTGGCTGCCGCTACCGGCAACGACCTGACCGGCGTCAACAACAGCGGTACCGTCAAGGGCGATACCGTCCTGCTGCAAGGCAACTCCGCCAGCGGCCTGATGAGCTCGGTGGTCAACAACGGCGGCATCATCGAAGCCACCGACCTGACCATCAACGCCGGCGATATCGCCCAGGCTGGCACCATCAAGGGTGTCGGCGTCGCCGCTGCCACCAGCGCGACCCTGGCGGCAACCAACACCATCACCACCGCCGACAACAGCTCCACCCGCGCCACCACCCTGAACCTGTCGGTCACCGGCGCCGGTGCCTCCATCGGTGCCGAAGGTGCAGCCTTGCGCGTCGACGCCGACGTGCTCAACGCCAATGCCGCCAACGGCCACGTGCTGGTCACCGACGTCAGCGGCGGTGTGGCACTGGGTGAAGTCAACGCCGGCACCGCCACCGAAGGCGGCAGCGTGGTGATCACCGCGCAGAACGGCAGCATCACCTCGGCCGACACCAGCAAGACCAACGTTTCCGGCTACTCGGCCAAGTTCGTCACTGACGGCGCCGTGGGCACCGACAGCGATGCGGTCAACACCAAGGTCGGCGTACTCTCCGCCTCGACCCAGAACGGTGGCATCAACGTCAAGAACCAGGGCGCCGTGATTCTCGGCGATGTGGTTGCGCGCGAGCAGATCACCATCAATGGCCAGCCTTCGGTTTCCGGCGCCATCGATAACAGCGGCACGATCACCCTGAGCAACGGCAACGCCGGCACCAAGAACGTCAAGGTTCAGGCTACCGACGGTGTGGTCCTCACCGGCACCGTTTCGGCCACCAACAACCTGACCGTGACCTCCGACACCGGCAGCATCCTGGCCGCCCAGGCCGGTACCTCGCTGGTCGGTCGCACCGTCAACCTGTCCGCCGGCACCGAAATCGGTGACGCGTCCCAGGCCCTGAGCACCCAGAGCAACACCGTCAACGCCGCGGCCGGCAACGGTGGCGTCTACCTGAGCGAAAGCCAGGGTCTGACCATCGGCACCCTCACCGCTGCGGGCACCGACAACAACGTCGTGCTCAACGCCACCCAGGGCAACATCACCCTCGGCAGCATCACCGCCACCGGCGCCAACGTCACCCTGACGGCCGGCAATGGCGGCATCACGGCCACCGGTTCCGGCACCAACGTCACCGCCGGCACCCTGACTACGTCGAGCAAATTGGCCACTGGCGCAGCAAACAAAGCGCTGGCGACCACCGTCGACAAGATCACCGCCACCACCACCGCGGCCCAGTCCGCCGTGTACATGAACAATACCAAGGCACTGAGCGGCCTGTCGGTGACCACGCCGAACGGCGACGCCACCATCAACTTCAGCGGTGGCTCGCTGATCTACAGCCGCAACCTCAGCGCCCTGACCCTGAACCGCTTCCAGGCCCTGGACCTGTCGTTCACCAACACCGCCAGCGGCTTCAAGGTCAACGACATCAACGCCGGCGCTGACAAGAGCGTCTCGCTGACCGCCGCCGGCAACATCACCCAGGGCAGCGGCGCCATCATCGGTAAAGATGTGGTCATCGACGCCTCCGGCAACATCGGCGCCGCCGACACCGCGCTGCAGACCCAGGCCAGCAGCCTGAACCTGACCAGCCGCAACGGCATCGCCAACGTCGCCAACACCTCCGCCGACCTCGAACTGACCGCCAAGGCCAGCTCCACCAACGGCGCGGTCACCGTGAGCCAGACCGGCAACCTGGCCGTAAACTCGCTGGTGACCAAAACTGCCGCCGACCTGAGCGCGGGCGGTGCTGTCACCACCTCTGCCAATGCCGTAGGCACTGCCATTTCCGCAGGTTCGCTGAAAGTCACTGGCGCCTCGATCGGCACCAGCACCCAGGCACTGTCGAGCCAGGTAGCCGCCGGCGCGGTCAACCTGACCGCCACCAGCGGTGACATCAACTACAGCAACATCGGCGCCATCAGCCTGCTGGACGTCCTGGCCACCAACGGCAAGGTCGCCTTCCAGAACTCCGGCGACGTGGTCGTGGGCCAGGTCAAGGCCGGCGGCACTGTCAACTTCAAGGTGTCCGGCAACGTCACCGACGGCAACGGCTCGGCCGCCAACTTCATCACCAGCGGCCTGACCGCAGCAGTGAAGTCGTTCGGCAGCAGCAGCGACGCCGTTGAAATCCAGGTCGACGAACTGGTGATCGACGCCGCCAACGGCGGTATCTACGCCCGTCAGAGCAACGGCAACCTGCTGTCCCTGGTGCAGGCCACCAGCGGCGGCACCGGCAGCGACGTTCAGATCTCCGCCGACGGCAGCATCAAACTGGGCAACGTCGACGCAGGCGGCAACAACGTCAAGCTGAGCGCCGGCGGCACCATCGAAGATGGCCGCAGCAACAAGACCAAGGCCAACGTGGTCGCCCGTGAGCTGGACATCAGCGCACCCGGCGGCATCGGCAAACAGGGTCAACTGGGCCTGGACGTCAGCTTCCTCTCCGCCGCTGGCGGCAGCGGTGGCGTGACCGCCACCAACGCCGGCGCAGTAGCCGTGAACAGCAGCTCGCTGACCGGCAAAGGCGCCAGCGCGATCACCATCGTCGCCACCGCCATTACCGTGCTGGACAACAGCGGCGGCACCATCACCATGGATGGCGGCTCGCTGACCCTGACCGCGACCTCGGGCAACATCGTCTTCCTCAACCAGACCGACACCATCTACCTGCCAGGTGGCGGCAGCATCACCCTGACCGCGATGAACAAGGCCAGCTCTTCGGTTCCGGGCTACGACGGTGTGATCATCGCCGGCAACCTGAAGACCGACGGCGGCAACATCACCCTGCAAGCGCAGTCGAACATCACCATCGGCATGCTCGATGCCGGCACCACCGGTAACGTCACCGTCGCTTCGGCCGGCGGCGTGATCCTCGACGGCAACGGTACCGCGCAGAACATCCGCGGCAACAACGTCAGCCTGACCGCCAGCACCCCGAGCAAGTACACCGCCGAGCTGACCCGCGACACCGCCATCGCCGAATACTCGGCGCGCGATGCCGAGGCTGCGGCCAAGCTGCTGCAACTGAACATCCTGATCCAGCAGCTCAAGGACTACGAGGCCCTGGTCACGTCTGCCACCGTGCAGAACAGCCTGGCCGAGCTGACCCAGCGTCTGGCGGATATCAGCGCTACCGCGCAGTCGAACAAAGTGGACACCATGTCCAAGGTCGCCGACGGCCTGAACACCGCACTCAACGCCGCCAGCGTGGTCCGCAACGCCGCCGCGGTCATCGCCGGCGCCGCCCAGGCCATTCCGTTCTCCGGTGACGCCGGTGCCGATGCGGCCTTCGCCGTGGTCGACCTGGTGTTGTCCGCCGCCACCCTGGCGCTGGACAGCTACGAGCGCTACAGCCTGGCACCGCAGCAAGACCTGCTGGTCGAGCTGAACAACACCCTGGACGTGGCCAACGCCGCGGTCTACACCGCCGCGACCAACCTCGCGACCACCACCGCGATCCGCGACACCACCGCCACCTCCAAGGCCACCGCCGACCTGGCTGTGTTCAAGGCCAACACCGCCCGCGATGCATCCTTGCAAGTGCGCAAGCAATCCGTGGCCGCGTACAACCTGAACCAACAGATCGACAGCTCCGCCGACAAGCCGCTGGGCATCACCGCCAACCGTCTGGACATCAACAACGGCGGCGTCATCGACTCCAGCCTGTACCTGGACTCCGCGGGCAGCCTGGGCCTGGGTGACATCACCGTCGCCGCCGGCCAGAAAATCGTCGCCGAAGCCAACAACAACATCGGTGTGGTCGGCAGCGTCAACAGCGACACCTCCATCAGCCTCAAGGCTGGCCAGGCCATCCTCGGCCAGGGCGGCACGCTGGCAACGCCAGACCTGAAAATGGTCGCCGGCAACGGCATCGGCGCACTGCAGGCTGTCAACACCAAAACCGACCGCGTGGCGGCTGACGCCGGTAACGGCGGCGTGGCCATCGTCAACGCCAACGGCGGCGCACTGCTGACCATCGGCACCGAAGGCGCAGTCAAAGGCATCACCGGCGCGGGCGACATCAGCGTCACCACCGACGGCTCGCTGAAAATCGACCAACTGGTAAAAGACAGCACTCACACCCACACCGTGAGCCTGACCAGCACCAACGGCTCGATCATTGACGGCAACACCGTCGAGCGCAACGTACAGGGCGGTACCCTGGTGGCCAAGGCTACCGGTGCCATCGACCTGGACACCGAAGTCGACACCCTCAACGCCGAAGTCACCAACGCGGGCAACATCACCCTGCGTGAAGCCAACGCCGTGACCGCGAACCGCCTGAAAACCGCCAGCGGCAACATCGACCTGACGGCCGGTGGTGCAGTGGTGGTCCGCAGCCTGGACGCCGGCACCGGCACCATCAACCTGCGGGCTGATGGCGCGGTAGACGATGACCAGGACAACAGCACCCTGATCGTCGCCGACACCCTGAACATCAATGCCGCAGGCAGCGTCGGTGCCACCGGCAGCAACGCCAACCGCGCGCTGGACACCCAGGTCAACACCGTCAACGTCACCGCCGCTGGCGAGGTCAACCTGGCCGACGTCGATGACCTGACCATCGGCACCCTGGAAACCGACCACGGCAACGTCACCGTCACCACCGGTGGCTCGCTGAACGTCGGCACCCTGAGCACCGGCACCACCAGCGACACCGTGACCCTGGTCGCGGGCAACCAGATCACCAGCACCAAGACCGACGGCACCAGCAACATCGATGCCGCCAACCTGACCCTGCGTGCAGAGAACGGTATCGGCGCCGCCAACGCGCTGAACGTCAAGGTCGGCAACCTCGCCGGCAAAACCACAACGGCCAGCATCAAGCTCAACGATCTGGACGGTGACCTGGTCATCGGCACCCTCGCCCAGAACCTGGGCCTCGGCACGCTCTCCGGCCTGAACAGCACCGATGGCGTTATCGAAGTCGGCACCGCTGGCAACCTGACCGTCAACAATGCCGTGACAGCCACTACCTCTGGCGCGGTACGTCTGAGTGCGGGCGGTGACGTCCAGCAGAACGCTCGGATCGAAACCCAGAACGGCGACATCTCGGTAAGCGCTGGCGGCAACGTCCAGCAGGACGAGCAGATCGTGGCGGACACCGGCAGCATTGCGGTGAAGGCTGGCGGCAGCATTCAACAAAACGCCGATACCAAGACCAAGGTCGGCAACATCGCGGTGACCGCCGACGGCGACATCACGATGGACGCGAATACCAAGACCGTCTCATCGGTTTCCGGCAACGTCACCGTCGCCGCAGGCGGCAATGCCACGCTGCAAGACGTCGGCGCCTACGCTGGCGACGTCAATGTCAGCGCGCAACAGGGCAACCTGGTACAGAACGGCCAGTTGCTGACCGGCACGGGCAACGTCACCGCTCACGCCGGCCGCGACCTGACCACCCTGGCCCTGACAGGTGCAATGTTCGCAGGCAACATCGACCTCAGCGCTGGCGGCAACATCAGCCTGCAGAACGTGGGCACCAACGGCGGCAACATCAAACTCAACGCAGGCGGTGACCTGACTCAGCATCAACAGGTGCTGACGGCTGCGGGCAACATCACTGCACACGCCGATGGCGACCTGACCACCCAGGGTGATACCACCGTGGTGGGTACCGGCAACATCGACTACAGCGCTGGCGGCAACGGCAACCTGCAGCAGGTGACCACCGGCAACGGCAACATCGACCTGGCGGCCACCGGCAACCTGACCCAGAACGCTCTGGTACAGACCGGCGCAGGCAACATTACCGCCAAGGCTGGTGCCGACCTGACCACCCTGACCGACACCACCGTGGTCGGCGCCGGCAACATCAACTACAGCGCTGGCGGCAACGCCAACCTGCAGCAGGTGACCACCGGCAGCGGCAACATCGACCTGGCGGCCACCGGCAACCTGATCCAGAACGCTCTGGTACAGACCGGCGCAGGCAACATCACTGCCAAGGCCGGTGCTGACCTGACCACCCTGGCTGACACCACCGTGGTCGGCGCCGGCGACATCAACTACAGCGCTGGCGGCAACGCCAACCTGCAGCAGGTGACCACCGGCAGCGGCAACGTTGATCTGGCGGCAGTCGGCAACTTGCTCCAGAACGCTCTGGTCCACTCCGGCGCAGGCAACATCACTACCTCTGCAGGTAGCGACGTCACCCTCAACGGCGAAACCAGCACCGCCCAGGGCAACATCAAGCTGAGCGCTGGCCAGAACCTGACCCAGAATGCACTGGTACACACCAATGCAGGCGACGTCACCACCACCGCGGGCAGCGATATCGCCCTCAATGGCGTGACCAGCACCTTCAACGGCAATGTGAGCCTGACCGCAGGTCGCGACCTGACCCAGAACGCACTGGTCAACGCCACTCAAGGCAATGTCGGCGCCAAGGCCGGCCGTGACCTGCTGATGACCTCCGTCGCCAGCACCACCACGACCACCGGCAATGTCGACTACAGCGCGGCGGGCAACGCCACCGTGCAGGAAATCGGCGTCGATAGCGGCAACGTGAGCGTGACCACCCTGGGCAACCTGGTGCAGAACGGCACCATCGGGGTCAACAACGGCAACGTCTCGGCAGATGCCAAAGGCGACCTGACCATGAGCGTCGGCGCACTGACCAACGTCAACAGCCAGGGCAACGTAGCCTACACCGCTGGCGGCAACCTGCTGATCGACCAGATCAGCACCGCCGACGGCAACGCCACGCTGACGGCCAAGGCCGGCGACATCCAGGTCCAGGGCAACGCGGCGCGCAACGTCACCGCCAAGCAACTGACCGCCACCGCTTCGGGTGACATCGGCAGCAACGATGCACTGCGCACCAACGTCGATACCCTGGTGGCCACCGCTACCAACGGCTCGATCGCGGTCGACGAAGCCAACGCCATCACCCTCGACAACGTCGCGGCCGCCAACGGCCAGGTGTGGGTGAGCGCGGGCGACATCGCCATCAAGCAACTGCAGGGCGACAGCATCGCGCTGACCTCCAGCGGCAAGGTCGAAACCCTGGCCGGCGGTCTGGTCAAAGGCGGCGACCTGAACGTCGACGCTGAAACCGGCGTCAACCTGCACACCGCCGTCGACAGCGCCACGGTATGGGTCAACGGCAGCGGCAATATCGCGCTGACCGAAGACGACGCCATCACCCTCACCCGCCTGAACACTGCGGACGGCAACATCCGCGTGACCGCTGGCGGCGACATCGGCGTGAACACCGTGAACGCCGGCAGCCAGAATGTCAGCCTGACCTCCACCGGCGGCGCCATCGTGACCCAGCAGCCGAGCTTCTTCGCTCGCATGCTGTCTCGCGTGGCCCAAGCCACCGGCATCACCGGCGACCGCATCGAACTCGACGCGGCCACCGGCCTGGGCAACGGCTCGCAAGGCGCACTGAAGCTGACCGGCAACACCCTCGACGCCAGCACCACCAGCGGCGATGTGAACCTGGCTCAGTCGCAGGCGGTTACCCTGGAAAACGTCAGCACCGGCAACGGTAACGTGCAAGTCGCGGTCGCCGACGGCAACGCCGTGGTTGGCAACGTCAGCGGCACCGGTTCGGTGGCGCTGTCTGCTGAGAACGGCCAACTGGTCGACGATGGCAACAGCAGCACCCGTATCCAGGGCAACGCCCTGAACCTGACCGCCACCGACGGCATCGGCGCCAATGGTGCCCTGCAGACCAAGGCAGGCAGCATCAACGCCCAGGTCAGCAACAGCGGCAACATCGCCATCAACGAAGCGGATGGCCTGGATCGCCTGACCGTCAACAGCGCCAATGGCGACGTTGCCGTCAACAGTGCAACCGGCAACCTCAACGTCGACGTGATCAATGCCAATGGCCACACCGTCAGCCTGAACGCCAACGCCGGCGCGATCCGTGATGTCAACAACAACACGGTGAACAACGTCAACGCGCAGAGCGTCAACCTGACCGCCGCTAATGGCGTCGGCCAGGCCGGCAATGCCTTCGACGTCAACGTGCGTAACCTGGCCTCCAATGGCGGCAACGGCGGCGCGGTGCTGAACAGCACTTCGACCTCGGCGCTGAACCTGACCTCGCTGACCGCTGGCCAGGGCGACATCGTCCTGAACAGCGCGGGTGACCTGAACGTCAACGGCGGTGTCTCGCACACCGGCGGCGGCAACATCACCCTCAACGGCGGCAACATCAACCAGAACGCCAACATCACCACCAGTGGTCGCGGCAACGTCAACGTCAACGGCAGCGGCAACGTCGTCATGGCGCCGACCTCCACCACCAGCACCGGCAACGGTACCGTCAGCTACACCGGCGGTAGCAGCATCAAGGTAGCGTCGATCCAGACCTCCAACGATGTGGGTGGCGGTCGCGTGGTGTTCGTCGCGCCGCAGGTACTGGACAACATGCCGGGCGTCGCCAACGTCCGCGCCTGGTCGGTATCGCTCACGGCGGACAACGGCACCAACGCGCTGATCCAGGAACTGATGGGCGACGTCAACGACTCGTCGCAGGTCGACCTGGGCAACCGCGTGATCGGTGGCAGCCTGGCCGAAAGCCGTCGCTTCATGGAAGCGCTGCTGCAGCCAGCGGTGGTTCAGCAAACCGGTCCGGAGAAACTGTTCGACGCGGGTCTGTTGAATGCTTCGCAGGTCAGCCCGTTCCGTGGCTTTGTCGAAGGTGACGACGGCGTGATGACTTACAACAAGTAAGTTGTAGCGCGGTAAACAGAAAAGCCGCCGGGGGGGATTCCCTCGGCGGCCAAAGGAAAGCCTGAGGCCCTCTACCCACGAAGGTCACGCAATGCCAACCCTCGGCCTTTCCGCACCAGCGGAAAGGTCGAGGGTTGGCATTGCGTGTGC
>NZ_QKVL01000074.1 GCF_003231275.1 Pseudomonas huaxiensis | reverse complement strand
GACGTGAGCGTAGTGACGAATCTTCGAGTTGTACTCAACGTGAGCGGTGTTGATGGTGATACCGCGCGCTTTCTCTTCTGGAGCCGAGTCGATCTTGTCGAACTCAACGACTGCCGAACCGAAAACTTCGGAGCAGACGCGAGTCAGAGCTGCAGTCAGAGTGGTCTTACCATGGTCAACGTGGCCGATAGTGCCGACGTTAACGTGGGGAAGGGAACGATCAAATTTTTCTTTAGCCACGACAGTGAACCTCTTGCCTAAAGGGCTGGATTAGCCTTGTTTTTTAACGAGCGCTTCGACGATGTTCGCCGGAGCTTCGGAGTATTTGGAGAATTCCATGGAGTAGCTCGCGCGACCCTGAGACATGGAACGAACGTCGGTCGCATAACCGAACATTTCACCCAGCGGTACCTCGGCACGGATCACCTTGCCGGAGACCGAGTCTTCCATACCTTGGATCAGACCACGACGACGGTTCAGGTCACCCATCACGTCACCCATGTAGTCCTCTGGGGTTACTACTTCTACCTTCATGATCGGCTCAAGCACTTTACCGCCACCTTTGGTAGCCAGTTGCTTGGTCGCCATGGAGGCAGCCACCTTGAACGCCATCTCGTTGGAGTCGACGTCGTGGTAGGAACCATCGAACACGGCTGCCTTCAGGCCGATCAGCGGATAGCCGGCAACAATGCCGTTCTTCATCTGCTCTTCGATACCCTTCTGGATCGCCGGGATGTATTCCTTAGGAACCACACCACCTACAACTTCGTTGGTGAATTCCAGACCTTCGGTAATGTTGCCCTGAGCGTCTACGGATGGCTGCGAGAAGCGAATCCAGCAGTGACCGAACTGACCGCGACCACCGGACTGACGAACGAACTTGCCTTCGATCTCAACGTTGTCCTTGCTGATCTGCTCGCGGTACGAAACCTGCGGCTTACCAATGTTGGCCTCAACGTTGAATTCGCGCTTCATGCGGTCAACAAGGATGTCCAGGTGAAGCTCGCCCATACCAGAGATGATGGTTTGGCCGGTTTCTTCATCGGTCTTGACGCGGAACGACGGGTCTTCCTGAGCCAGCTTGCCCAGTGCGATACCCATCTTCTCCTGATCCTGCTTAGTCTTCGGCTCAACAGCTACCGAGATCACAGGCTCCGGGAAGTCCATACGCTCAAGAATGATTGGCTTGTCGGCGTTGCACAGAGTGTCACCAGTGGTGACGTCCTTCATGCCGATCAGGGCAGCGATGTCGCCCGCCAGAACTTCCTTGATTTCTTCACGCTGGTTGGCGTGCATCTGCACCATACGACCAACGCGCTCTTTCTTGCCCTTGACCGAGTTGATCACGGAGTCGCCAGACTGCAGCATGCCCGAGTAAACGCGCACGAAGGTCAGGGTACCCACGAACGGGTCAGTAGCAATCTTGAACGCCAGAGCCGAGAACGGCTGGCTGTCATCTGCATGACGCTCGTCGTAGTCAGCCTCGACCAGCTCTTCCTTTGGCTTCTCGATCAGGTCTGGGTGGATACCCTTGATCGCAGGAATCTCGGTCGGAGCAGGCAGGAAGTCGATAACAGCATCGAGAACCAGAGGAACGCCCTTGTTCTTGAAGGAAGAACCACAAACAGCCGGAACGATCTCGCTAGCCAGGGTGCGCGCACGCAGGCCTGCCTTGATCTCTTCGACGGTCAGCTCACCTTCTTCAAGGTACTTGTTCATCAGTTCTTCGTTGGCTTCGGCAGCAGCCTCAACCATGTTGGCGCGCCATTCTTCAGCCAGGTCCAGCATATCGGCAGGAATTTCTTCCTCGCGATAAGTGGTGCCTTTGTCGTCGTCGTTCCAGTAGATAGCCTTCATCTTGATCAGATCGACCTGACCCTGGAAGTTCTCTTCCGAACCGATGGCCAGTTGAACAGGAACCGGGGTGTGACCCAGACGGTTCTTGATCTGACCTACGACGCGCAGGAAGTCGGCACCAGCGCGGTCCATTTTGTTCACGTAAACAACACGTGGAACACCGTATTTGTTGGCTTGACGCCATACGGTTTCGGACTGCGGCTCAACGCCGGAGGTACCGCAGAACACAACGACCGCACCGTCAAGTACACGCAGCGAACGCTCAACTTCAATGGTGAAGTCAACGTGGCCAGGGGTATCGATGACGTTTACGCGATAGTTGTCGTACTGACCACGGGAACCCTGCCAGAAAGTGGTAACAGCAGCGGAGGTAATGGTAATACCCCGCTCCTGCTCCTGCACCATCCAGTCGGTGGTCGCGGCGCCATCATGCACCTCGCCCATTTTGTGGCTCAGGCCTGTGTAGAACAGGATCCGCTCGGTAGTGGTAGTTTTACCCGCATCAACGTGCGCGCAAATACCAATGTTACGGTAGCGGTTGATTGGTGTAGTACGAGCCATAAAGCCCTCGCGAAAATAGTGATGCCAGAATTAGAAGCGGTAGTGCGAGAACGCTTTGTTGGCTTCGGCCATACGGTGTACGTCTTCACGCTTCTTGACTGCAGCACCTTTGCCTTCAGCAGCATCCAGCAATTCGCCGGCCAGGCGCAGAGCCATGGACTTCTCGCCACGCTTGCGGGCGTAGTCTACCAACCAGCGCATTGCCAGAGCGTTACGACGGGATGGACGAACTTCAACAGGAACCTGGTAAGTAGCACCGCCAACACGGCGCGACTTCACTTCGACCAGCGGAGCGATGGCGTCGAGAGCTTTCTCGAAGATTTCCAGGGGATCGCTGTTCTTGCGCTCTTTGACCTTGTCCAGCGCACCGTAAACGATACGCTCGGCAACGGCCTTTTTGCCGCTTTCCATCACGTGGTTCATGAACTTGGCGAGAATCTGGCTTCCGTATTTCGGATCGTCCAGAATCTCACGCTTGGCTGCTACACGACGTCTTGGCATTGATAAGCCCTCAAACGGTCTTCAGGTTAGCCCGGGACATCCACCCTCTTGAGGGTTTGCGCCCGACCTTACTCTTATCGACTCAAAAAAATGAATGAACTACTGCAAGCGACCAATTACTTCGGACGCTTGGTACCGTACTTCGAACGACCCTGGTTACGGCCTTTAACGCCCGAGGTATCCAGAGAGCCGCGAACGGTGTGGTAACGAACACCTGGCAAGTCTTTTACACGGCCGCCACGAATCAGTACGACGCTGTGCTCTTGCAGGTTGTGGCCTTCACCGCCGATGTACGAGGAAACCTCGAAACCGTTGGTCAGACGCACACGGCATACTTTACGCAGTGCCGAGTTAGGTTTTTTCGGCGTAGTAGTGTACACACGGGTGCACACGCCACGACGTTGCGGGCAGTTCTGCAGCGCAGGTACGTCGGATTTCTCGACGGTACGCTTACGCGGCTGACGTACCAGCTGGTTGATAGTTGCCATCTACTAGCTCCACTGTTGTCTTGCGACGCTATTGTCTTGCAAGAAAGCATAAATTGGCAGGGCAGAGCCCTACCAAATTTAGGGGTACAAGAGTCTAAAGAGGATCTTGTACTCAGTCAAGACAAGGCCCCGGCTTACCGACTCCGGTCATCGGTGACAATTCATGTCACCGATGACCGAAGAAGATCCGCCGAGGCCCTGCCCTACTGTCAGTTACCGCTGGAATTCAGCGCTTCGGTCAGTGCGGCTTCCACCTCACTGGCACTTACGCGCAGCGGCTTGTCGGCATCACGGCGACGCTTGCGCTCGCTGTGGTATGCCAGACCAGTACCGGCCGGGATCAGACGACCCACGACCACGTTTTCTTTCAGACCGCGCAGGTAATCGCGCTTGCCGGTTACCGCCGCCTCGGTCAGAACTCGGGTGGTCTCCTGGAAGGAGGCCGCCGAGATGAACGATTCGGTGGACAGCGAGGCCTTGGTGATGCCCAGCAGCACGCGCGAGAACTTGGACACGAACTTGTCGTCGGCAGCCAGGCGCTCGTTTTCGACCAGCACGTGAGTCAACTCCATCTGGTCACCTTTGATGAAGGTGGAGTCGCCAGACTCGCTGATCTCAACTTTACGCAGCATCTGACGCAGAATGGTCTCGATGTGCTTGTCGTTGATCTTCACGCCTTGCAGACGATAAACGTCCTGAATCTCGTTGACGATGTACTTGGCCAGCGCGCTCACACCCAGCAGACGCAGGATGTCGTGCGGATCGCTCGGACCGTCGGAGATAACTTCGCCGCGGTTCACTTGTTCGCCTTCGAAGACGTTCAGGTGACGCCACTTCGGAATCAGCTCTTCGTACGGATCGGTACCGTCGTTCGGAGTGATGACCAGACGGCGCTTGCCTTTGGTCTCCTTGCCGAATGCGATGGTGCCGCTGACTTCCGCAAGAATCGAAGCTTCTTTTGGACGACGCGCTTCGAACAGGTCGGCAACACGCGGCAGACCACCGGTGATGTCACGGGTCTTCGACGTTTCTTGCGGGATACGCGCGATAACGTCACCAACACCGATCTGAGAACCGTCCGCCACACCGACCAGGGCGTTCGCCGGCAGGAAGTACTGTGCCGGTACGTCGGTACCTGGCAGCAGCAGATCCTTGCCATTGGCGTCGACCATCTTGATTGCAGGACGGATTTCCTTACCTGCAGCCGGACGGTCTTTGACGTCCAGAACCTCGATGTTGGTCAGACCGGTCAGTTCGTCTGTCTGACGCTTGATCGTGATGCCTTCTTCCATGCCCACGAAGGTCACGGTACCTTTCATTTCGGTAACGATCGGGTGGGTGTGCGGGTCCCACTTGGCGACGATTGCGCCAGCGTCGACCTTGTCGCCTTCCTTGACCGAAATCACCGCACCGTAAGGCAGCTTGTAACGCTCACGCTCACGACCGAATTCGTCGGCAATGGCCAGCTCACCGGAACGCGACACCGCGACCAGGTTGCCATCAGCACGCTCAACCTGCTTCAGGTTGTGCAGACGGACCATACCGCCGTTCTTCACCTGGACGCTGTCGGCAGCCGAGGTCCGGCTTGCAGCACCACCGATGTGGAACGTACGCATGGTCAGCTGGGTACCCGGCTCACCGATCGACTGTGCAGCGATAACGCCGACAGCTTCACCGATGTTCACCTGGTGACCACGGGCCAGATCACGGCCGTAGCACTTGGCGCAGATGCCGTAGCGGGTTTCGCAACTGATTGGCGAGCGGACGATAACTTCGTCGATGCTGTTCAGCTCGATGAACTCAACCCACTTCTCGTCGACCAGGGTACCAGCCGGAACGATCACGTCGTCGGTGCCTGGCTTGAACACGTCGCGGGCGATAACACGGCCCAGTACGCGCTCACCCAGTGGCTCGACCACGTCGCCGCCTTCAATGTGCGGCGTCATCAGCAGACCCTGCTCGGTGCCGCAGTCGATCTCGGTCACGACCAGATCCTGGGCAACGTCTACCAGACGACGGGTCAGGTAACCGGAGTTCGCGGTTTTCAACGCGGTATCCGCCAGACCTTTACGAGCACCGTGAGTCGAGATGAAGTACTGGAGTACGCTCAGACCTTCACGGAAGTTCGCGGTGATCGGCGTCTCGATGATCGAGCCGTCCGGCTTGGCCATCAGACCACGCATACCCGCCAACTGACGGATCTGAGCAGCCGAACCCCGGGCACCGGAGTCAGCCATCATGTACATCGAGTTGAACGATTCCTGCTCGACTTCGTTACCTTCGCGGTCGATGACTTTCTCTTTCGAGAGGTTGGCCATCATCGCCTTGGAAACTTCATCGTTCGCCTTCGACCACAAGTCGATGACCTTGTTGTACTTCTCGCCCTGGGTAACCAGGCCGGAGGCGTACTGGCTCTCGATTTCCTTCACTTCATCAGTTGCGGTACCGATGATGCGGGCCTTCTCATCCGGGATAACGAAGTCGTTAACACCGATGGAGACGCCGGAAATGGTCGAGTAGGCAAAACCGGTGTACATCAGCTGGTCAGCGAAGATCACGGTCTCTTTCAGACCAACCACGCGGTAGCACTGGTTGATCAGCTTGGAGATCGCCTTTTTCTTCATAGGCTGGTTGACCACGTCGTACGACAGACCTGGCGGCACAACCTGGAACAGCAGCGCACGGCCGACAGTGGTGTCGACGATACGGGTGTTCTTGACGCTGCCACCATCACGGTCGTTCACGGTTTCGTTGATACGAACCTTGATCTTCGCGTGCAGGGCAGCTTCGCCGGCGCGGAATACGCGGTCGACTTCCTGCAGGTCAGCGAACACGCGACCTTCGCCCTTGGCGTTGATGGCTTCACGGGTCATGTAGTACAGACCCAGTACAACGTCCTGCGAAGGAACGATGATTGGCTCACCGTTGGCTGGCGACAGGATGTTGTTGGTCGACATCATCAGCGCGCGCGCTTCCAGCTGGGCTTCCAGCGTCAGCGGCACGTGCACGGCCATTTGGTCACCGTCGAAGTCGGCGTTGTACGCGGCGCAGACCAGAGGGTGCAGCTGGATAGCCTTACCTTCGATCAGAACCGGTTCAAAGGCCTGGATACCCAGACGGTGAAGGGTCGGTGCACGGTTGAGCAGCACGGGGTGTTCGCGAATCACTTCAGCGAGAACGTCCCAGACCTCTGGCAGCTCGCGCTCGACCATTTTCTTGGCAGCCTTGATGGTGGTCGCCAGACCACGCATTTCCAGCTTGCCGAAGATGAACGGCTTGAACAGCTCAAGGGCCATCTTCTTCGGCAGACCGCACTGATGCAGACGCAGGGTCGGGCCTACGGTAATTACCGAACGACCGGAGTAGTCAACGCGCTTACCGAGCAAGTTCTGACGGAAACGACCCTGTTTACCCTTGATCATGTCAGCCAGGGATTTCAGAGGACGCTTGTTCGAACCGGTGATTGCGCGACCGCGACGACCGTTGTCCAGCAGGGCGTCGACCGCTTCCTGCAGCATGCGCTTTTCGTTGCGCACGATGATGTCCGGAGCGGACAGATCGAGCAGGCGCTTCAGACGGTTGTTACGGTTGATTACGCGGCGATACAGGTCGTTCAGGTCGGAAGTCGCGAAGCGACCGCCATCCAGCGGAACCAGAGGACGCAGATCTGGCGGCAGAACCGGCAGAACGGTCAGGACCATCCACTCAGGCAGGTTGCCCGAACCCTGGAAGGCTTCCATCAGTTTCAGACGCTTGGACAGCTTCTTGATCTTGGTTTCCGAGTTGGTCTGCGGAATTTCTTCGCGCAGGCGGCCAATCTCGTGCTCCAGGTCGATAGCGTGCAGCAGTTCGCGGACAGCCTCGGCACCCATACGGGCATCGAAATCGTCACCGAACTCTTCCAGCGCTTCGAAGTACTGCTCGTCGTTCAGCAGCTGGCCTTTTTCCAGGGTGGTCATGCCCGGGTCGATAACGACATAGCTCTCGAAATAGAGAACGCGTTCGATATCACGCAGGGTCATGTCCATCAGCAGACCGATACGGGACGGCAGGGACTTCAGGAACCAGATGTGGGCAACCGGAGAAGCCAACTCGATGTGAGCCATGCGCTCACGACGAACCTTGGCCAGCGCGACTTCAACGCCGCACTTCTCACAGATCACACCACGGTGCTTCAGGCGCTTGTACTTGCCGCACAGGCACTCGTAGTCTTTGACTGGGCCAAAGATCTTGGCGCAGAACAGGCCGTCACGCTCAGGCTTGAACGTACGGTAGTTGATGGTTTCCGGCTTTTTTACTTCACCGAACGACCACGAACGGATCATCTCAGGCGAGGCCAGTCCGATACGGATGGCGTCGAACTCTTCGACTTGACCCTGGTTTTTCAGCAAATTCAGTAGGTCTTTCAAGGCCTTTCCTCCTGGCGGAGCAGGGAGCGGGCTTTTCAGCCACGCCCCCGATTCGCGTCACGTGTTATTCGGTTTCCAGATCGATATCGATACCGAGCGAACGGATCTCTTTGATCAACACGTTGAAGGACTCGGGCATGCCCGGCTCCATACGGTGATCGCCGTCCACGATGTTTTTGTACATCTTGGTCCGACCGTTCACGTCGTCCGACTTCACTGTGAGCATTTCTTGCAGGGTGTATGCCGCGCCGTATGCTTCCAGCGCCCACACTTCCATCTCCCCGAAACGCTGACCACCGAACTGCGCCTTACCACCCAGCGGCTGCTGGGTAACCAGGCTGTAAGAACCAGTGGAACGCGCGTGCATCTTGTCGTCCACCAAGTGGTTCAGCTTGAGCATGTACATGTAACCAACGGTCACTGGACGCTCGAACTTGTTGCCGGTACGACCGTCGAACAGCTCCATCTGGCCGCTCTCTGGCATGTCAGCCAGCTTGAGCATGGCCTTGATCTCGCTCTCCTTGGCACCGTCGAAGACCGGGGTGGCCATAGGCACGCCCTTCTTCAGGTTGCCAGCGAGCTCGAGGATCTCCTGGTCGGTGAACTCTTCCAGGTTTTCCTGACGACCGCCGATCTCGTTGTAGATCTCAGTCAGGAAGCCACGCAGTTCTGCGGCCTTGCGCTGCTCTTCGAGCATGCGGTTGATCTTCTCGCCCAGACCTTTGGCTGCGAGGCCCAGGTGGGTTTCGAGGATCTGACCAACGTTCATACGCGAAGGTACGCCCAGCGGGTTGAGAACCACGTCTACCGGAGTACCGTTGGCGTCGTGCGGCATGTCTTCGACCGGCATGATCACGGAGACCACACCCTTGTTACCGTGACGACCGGCCATCTTGTCGCCCGGCTGGATGCGACGACGGATTGCCAGGTAGACCTTGACGATCTTCAGCACGCCTGGAGCCAGGTCATCGCCTTGCTGCAGTTTGCGCTTCTTGTCTTCGAACTTGTCGTCCAGCAGACGGCGGCGATCAACGATGTAGGCCTGAGCCTTTTCCAACTGTTCGTTCAGCGCATCTTCAGCCATGCGCAGTTTGAACCATTGGCCGTGCTCCAGACCGTCCAGGACTTCGTTGGTGACCACGGTGCCTTTCTTCAGGCCCGCACCACCATCGACCACCTGACCGTTCAGCGCGGAACGCAGACGCTCGAAGGTCGCGCCCTCAACGATACGGAACTCTTCGTTCAGGTCTTTGCGGATCTCGTCCAGCTGCATCTTCTCGATGGACAGCGCACGGCTGTCGCGCTCGACGCCATCACGGGTGAAGACCTGTACGTCAATGACGGTACCCTTGGTGCCGGTCGGCACGCGCAGGGAGGTGTCTTTAACGTCGCTGGCCTTCTCACCGAAGATTGCGCGCAGCAGCTTCTCTTCTGGAGTCAGTTGGGTCTCGCCTTTTGGCGTGACTTTACCGACCAGGATGTCACCAGCGCCAACTTCGGCACCGACGTAGACGATACCGGCTTCGTCCAGCTTGTTCAGCGCAGCTTCACCGACGTTCGGGATGTCCGCGGTGATTTCCTCTGGGCCAAGCTTGGTGTCACGCGCCACACAGGTCAGTTCCTGGATGTGGATCGTGGTGAAGCGGTCTTCCTGAACAACACGCTCGGACAGGCAGATGGAGTCTTCGAAGTTGAAGCCGTTCCACGCCATGAACGCGATACGCATGTTCTGACCCAGTGCCAGTTCACCCATGTCGGTGGACGGGCCGTCGGCCATGATGTCACTACGCTTGACCACATCACCTTTGCTAACCAGCGGACGCTGGTTGATGCAGGTGTTCTGGTTCGAGCGGGTGTACTTGGTCAGGTTGTAGATGTCGACACCAGCTTCGCCGGTTTCAACTTCGTCATCTGCAACACGAACAACGATACGGCTGGCATCAACGGAGTCGATCACGCCACCACGACGGGCCACGACGCAAACGCCGGAGTCGCGAGCAACGTTACGCTCCATGCCGGTACCTACCAGCGGCTTGTCGGCGCGCAGGGTTGGTACAGCCTGACGCTGCATGTTCGAACCCATCAACGCACGGTTGGCGTCGTCGTGCTCGAGGAACGGAATCAGCGACGCAGCAACCGAAACTACCTGCTTCGGCGAAACGTCCATCAGGGTCACATCTTCAGGTGCCTTGACGGTGAATTCGTTCAGGTGACGAACAGCTACCAGCTCATCGATCAGTTGCTTCTTCTCGTTCATCGCGGCCGAAGCCTGTGCGATGACGTGATCAGCTTCTTCGATCGCCGACAGGAACACGATCTCGTCGGTAACCACGCCCTCTTTAACCACACGGTACGGGCTTTCCAGGAAGCCGTACTGGTTGGTGCGAGCATAGGCCGCCAGGGAGTTGATCAGACCGATGTTCGGACCTTCAGGGGTCTCGATCGGGCAAACGCGACCGTAGTGAGTCGGGTGTACGTCACGGACTTCGAAGCCTGCGCGCTCACGAGTCAAACCACCAGGGCCGAGTGCAGAGACACGACGCTTGTGGGTAATCTCGGAAAGCGGGTTGTTCTGGTCCATGAACTGCGAGAGCTGGCTGGAACCGAAGAACTCTTTAACCGCGGCTGCAACCGGCTTGGCGTTGATCAGGTCCTGAGGCATCAGGCCTTCACTTTCGGCCATCGACAGACGCTCTTTGACCGCGCGCTCAACACGCACCAGGCCAACGCGGAACTGGTTCTCGGCCATCTCGCCTACACAGCGAACACGACGGTTACCCAGGTGGTCGATGTCGTCGACGATACCTTTGCCGTTACGGATGTCGACGAGGGTCTTCAGGACCTCAACGATATCTTCCTTGCTCAGCACGCCCGAACCTTCGATCTCGGTACGACCGATACGACGGTTGAACTTCATGCGGCCTACGGCAGACAGATCGTAGCGCTCGGCACTGAAGAACAGGTTGTTGAACAGGGTTTCCGCAGCATCCTTGGTTGGCGGCTCGCCAGGACGCATCATGCGATAGATCTCGACCAGCGCTTCCAGTTGGTTACTGGTGGAGTCGATCTTCAGGGTGTCCGAAACGAACGGACCGCAGTCGATATCGTTGGTGTACAGCGTCTGGATGAGGACAACTTGAGCCTTGGCGATCTTGATCAGCAGCTCAGTGGTCAGCTCGACGTTGCACTCGGCAAGGATTTCGCCGGTAGCCGGGTGCACGATCGCCTTCGCGGTGGTGCGGCCCAGCAAGTACTCCATCGGAACGTCCAGGTGCTTGACGCCAGACTTTTCCAACTGGTTGATGTGGCGGGCAGTGATCCGACGACCTTGCTCGACAATGATCTTGCCGTTCTCGTCCTGGATGTCCATCACCGCGATTTCACCACGCAGGCGCTGAGGCACCAGCTCCAGGCTCAGCTTCTCGCCAGACACATGGAATACGTTGGTGGTGTAGAAGGCGTCCAGCACTTCTTCAGTGCTATAGCCCAGCGCACGCAGCAGCACCGAAGCCGGCAGCTTGCGGCGGCGGTCGATACGGACGAACACGCAGTCCTTCGGGTCGAACTCGAAGTCCAACCACGAACCGCGGTAAGGAATGATACGAGCGGAGTACAGCAGTTTGCCGGAGCTGTGAGTCTTGCCACGGTCGTGGTCGAAGAACACACCTGGCGAGCGGTGCAACTGGGAAACGATTACACGCTCGGTACCGTTGATAACGAAGGTACCGTTCTCAGTCATCAGGGGAATTTCACCCATGTAGACTTCTTGCTCTTTGATGTCCTTGATCGCTTTGTTCGACGATTCTTTGTCGAAAATGATCAGACGGACCTTTACCCGCAGCGGAACGGCATAGGTTACGCCACGCAGTACGCATTCTTTGACATCAAAGGCCGGTTCGCCCAGACGATAGCCAACGTACTCCAGGGCAGCATTGCCGGAGTAGCTGATGATCGGGAAAACCGATTTGAAGGCCGCATGCAGGCCCACGTCGCGGAACTGATCTTTGGTCGCTCCCGCTTGCAAGAATTCACGATACGAATCCAGCTGGATGGCCAGGAGGTAAGGCACATCCATGACGTCCGGCAACTTGCTAAAGTCCTTGCGGATACGTTTTTTCTCAGTGTATGAGTAAGCCATCAGCGTTCCCCAGCTTGGTCACCTGCTTGTTTGGCCCCCCCCGGCGGGAGTAGCCAGAAAATCGTGCAAACCCCTTGGTTTGCGCCACCATCGTCGGTGGTTGCATCTCGTTATCGGCGCCGGCCTGACCGGCAGCCAATAACGGAAAAAGGCCGGTGGCAAGAGCCACCAGCCATCAGCCGTTTGCTTAACGCTTGGGCTGGAGTCGCAAAGTCGAAATTACTTAACTTCGACTTTAGCGCCTGCTTCTTCCAGCTTCTTCTTGGCGTCTTCAGCAGCTTCTTTCGAAACGCCTTCAGCTACGACTTGAGGAGCGGTGTCAACTTTCTCTTTGGCTTCTTTCAGGCCCAGACCGGTCAGTTCACGAACGGCCTTGATCACGTTGACTTTCTTCTCGCCGGCTTCAACCAGAACAACGTTGAACTCGGTTTGCTCTTCAACAACAGCAGCGGCAGCAGCTGGGCCAGCAGCGGCAACAGCAGCGGTAACGCCGAAGGTTTCTTCCATTGCTTTGATCAGCTCAACAACTTCCAGAACGGTTTTCTGGCCGATTGCTTCGATGATTTGTTCGTTAGTCAGAGACATGACTTGAATCCTGTATTGGGGTGACAGCCTACGCAGCCATCAAATTAAACGTATGATTTTGAAAGCGCTTTCGGTGCCTTAGGCAGCAGAAGCTTCTTTCTGGTCGCGAATGGCCGCCAGAGTACGAGCCAGCTTGCTGGTAGCGCCTTGAATCACGCTCATCAGCCTTGCAATGGCTTCGTCACGGGTCGGCAGCGATGCCAACACGTCGATCTCGTTTGCTGCGAGGTACTTGCCCTCGAACGCAGCTGCCTTGATCTCGAACTTGTCCTGACCCTTGGCGAACTCTTTGAACAGACGAGCAGCAGCGCCCGGGTGTTCGTTGGAGAATGCAATCAGGGTCGGGCCGGTGAAGGCGTCGTTGAGGACACTGTATTCAGTGTCAGCAACAGCGCGCTTGAGCAGGGTGTTACGTACTACACGTACGTATACGCCAGCTTCACGAGCCTCTTTACGGAGTCCGGTCATTGCGCCTACAGTCACGCCACGGGCATCAGCCACGACAGCAGACAGAGCGACTTTGGCAGCCTCGTTGACTTCAGCGACGATGGCCTTCTTGTCTTCGAGTCTAATTGCCACGGGTTTAACTCCTGCTTGTTACCGTTTCATCTGGCCGAAGCCGGATGTCGTTTTGGTGTCTGATTCGGTAAGGAACCGGGAGCACCATCTGCGTAGGCTTTTGGTTTAAGGCTTGCGCCGCCTACGGTCTTGGATAGCCCCCGCCAGGCAGGGACCCCAATTTTTCAACGATGGGGTGATTACTCACCCCGCCGTTTCATTACGCGTCCAGCGAGCTCTGATCGATGACCAGACCTGGGCCCATAGTGGTGCTCAGGGTAACGCGCTTGACGTAGATACCTTTCGAGGAAGCTGGCTTGATACGCTTCAGATCAGCGATCAGTGCTTCAACGTTTTCCTTCAGCTTGTCAGCTTCAAAGCCGACTTTGCCAACGGAGGTGTGGATGATGCCGTTTTTGTCGGTGCGATAACGAACCTGACCAGCCTTGGCGTTTTTGACAGCGCCAGCGACGTCTGGAGTCACGGTACCAACTTTTGGGTTAGGCATCAGGCCGCGAGGACCCAGAACCTGACCCAGTTGACCTACAACACGCATTGCGTCCGGGGAAGCAATAACGACGTCATAGTTCAGGTCGCCGGCTTTCATTTCGGCAGCCAGATCGTCCATACCTACGCGGTCAGCGCCGGCAGCCAGAGCGGCTTCAGCAGCAGGACCCTGGGTGAAGACAGCTACACGTACAGTCTTGCCAGTGCCGTGAGGCAGCACGGTAGCGCTACGAACGACCTGGTCGGATTTACGCGGGTCAACACCGAGGTTGACAGCAACGTCGACGGACTCGCTGAACTTTACAGTAGAGAGCTCAGCCAGCAGATTTGCTGCGTCTGCGAAGTTGTAGGCTTTGCCCGCTTCTACTTTAGAAGCGATCGCCTTTTGACGCTTGGTCAGCTTAGCCATTACACACCCTCCACGTTGAGGCCCATGCTGCGAGCAGAACCGGCGATGGTACGCACGGCTGCATCCAGGTCAGCAGCGGTCAGATCGGCAGACTTGGTCTTGGCGATCTCTTCCAGCTGAGCACGGGTCACAGTACCCACCTTGACGGTGTTAGGACGCGCAGAACCGCTGGACAGGCCGGCGGCCTTTTTCAGCAGAACCGAAGCAGGGGTGCTTTTGGTTTCGAAAGTGAAGCTGCGGTCACTGTAAACGGTGATGATTACAGGGGTCGGCAGACCTGCTTCCTGGCCCTGAGTACGGGCGTTGAAAGCCTTGCAGAACTCCATGATGTTCACGCCGTGCTGACCCAGAGCTGGACCAACGGGTGGACTTGGGTTGGCCTGGCCGGCCTTAACCTGCAGCTTGATGTAAGCCGTAATTTTCTTAGCCATGAGCTACTCCAATATCGGGTACAAGCGCCAAATGGCTCCCCGGTTTACTTGCGTTTTATCCCAGTGACGAAAAAACCCCGCAGCTCGCCGGCTGCGGGGTGTGGGATGCGTCGCTCAACTAGACCTTTTCGACCTGGCTGAACTCGAGCTCTACCGGAGTAGAGCGACCGAAAATGAGCACTGCAACCTGCAGACGGCTCTTCTCGTAGTTAACCTCTTCGACCGTACCGTTGAAGTCAGCAAACGGACCGTCGACAACACGAACCACTTCACCCGGCTCGAACAGAGTCTTCGGCTTCGGCTTATCGCTGCCGTCAGCAACGCGACGCAGAATAGCCTCTGCTTCTTTATCTGTAATCGGGGCCGGCTTATCTGCCGTCCCACCGATGAAGCCCATGACGCGAGGGGTATCCTTGACCAAGTGCCAAGTCCCTTCGTTCATTTCCATCTGAACCAGCACGTAACCAGGGAAGAATTTACGCTCGCTTTTGCGCTTCTGGCCATTACGCATCTCAACCACTTCTTCAGTGGGAACCAGAATCTCGCCGAAGCCTTCTTCCATACCGGCCAGCTTCACACGCTCAACCAGGGAGCGCATAACATGCTTCTCGTAGCCCGAGTAAGCATGCACAACATACCAACGCTTAGCCACAGGACACCCTTAGCCAACAATCAAGGAAATCAACCAGCCGAGCAGGGAGTCGAGCCCCCACAACAGCAGCGCCATGACCAGAACAACAGCCACTACAATAAGCGTGGTCTGCGTAGTCTCTTGGCGGGTTGGCCATACGACTTTACGAATCTCGGTGCGAGCTTCCTTAGCCAGCGCAAAGAACGACTTGCCCTTCACCGTCTGCAGCGCAACAAAGGCAGCAGCAGCAGCAAGGATGAGCAGGACGATTACGCGATACAGGACTGGGGAGGCAGAGTAATACTGATTACCCACAACACCCACGACCACCAAAGCAACAACAGCAAGCCACTTGAGCAAATCAAAACGAGAGTCTTGGGCTTCAGACTTGGAAGTCATACGGAAAGGTCCTGTGAAAAGAAAGCCAGATGCACGAGGCGAATCTGGCAGGTCAGGAGGGAATCGAACCCCCAACCTACGGTTTTGGAGACCGTCGCTCTGCCAATTGAGCTACTGACCTAAAAGCTTAATCAGGCCGACCAATATACCGGCCTGATAGAGTTAAATCAACTACTTATTCGATTACTTTA
>NZ_QKVL01000073.1 GCF_003231275.1 Pseudomonas huaxiensis | reverse complement strand
TTGGTCAGGTAGTACTCAATAGACTCTTCCAGATCTTTCACGCTGGTGTGTGCCTGGCGCTTGATCCACTTCTCACTCAACGTCGAGAAAAAGCGCTCAACCATATTCAACCAAGACGCCGACGTCGGTGTGAAATGGACCTGGTAGCGCGGGTGTGCTGCAAGCCAAGCTTTGATCTTGTCGGTCTTGTGCGTCGCATAGTTATCCATCACTAAATGGGCGGGGATGTCGCCCGGGACGTTGGCGTCCACCTCCTTGAGGAAAGCGAGAAACTCTGTGCTTCGATGGCGGCGCTTCAATCGTCCAATAGCAGAAGCATTTCAGATACAGCTTAACCTCCATCCACCGCCGGCTGTACCAGCTGCAACTTCTGCCTATACTCATCCGTGACCTGTCGGGCACTGCTTGCGTCGACAACCACCCGCGGCGTGATCAGGACAATCAATTCGGTACGCTCACGGTTGCGCTGTGCAGTGCTAAATAACCAGCCAAGACCCGGAATCCTGCCCACCCACGGTACTTGGCTGCGACTCTCGGCATCGTTCTGCTTGATCAGCCCCCCCAGCAGAACTGTCTGGCCACTCTGTGCCGCGATCTGGGTCGATACGGAGCGCGTCGAGATGCTAGGGTTGCCATTGGCATCGAGCAACGTGCTGGCATCGCTGACCTGTTGCTGAATATCCATGTATACCAGGCCACCCGGATTGATTCGTGGAACAACGTCGAGAATCACACCGGTCTGCACGTACTGTACGCTGCTAGTGGTGACCGAGGTGTTGTCAAGGTTGATGCTTGTCTGGTTGATCGGGATGTTGTCACCGACCTGGATCTGCGCACTCTGGTTGTTCATCACCACCAATGACGGCGCGGACAGCACTCGCGTGTTGCCGCTGCTCTCCAGCGCATGCAAGGCCACCTGCAGGTTATTGCTGACAAACGAGTAAAACAGCGAGTCGCTCGCCTTCAAGGCTGCCCCGCCTCCACCCATCGCCCCCTGACTGCCCGGTACGTTCTGAATACCGTTGGTACCGGCGTTTCCAGCCAGGCGCCCTAGGTACCACTGGACACCCAGTTCCATGCCATCTTCAAGGCTGACCTCA
Organism: Pseudomonas huaxiensis; assembly: GCF_003231275.1. GTDB lineage: Bacteria > Pseudomonadota > Gammaproteobacteria > Pseudomonadales > Pseudomonadaceae > Aquipseudomonas > Aquipseudomonas huaxiensis. The sequence goes on along the minus strand of NZ_QKVL01000073.1, from coordinate 14,821 downwards.
AGAATGCGTGTTTCTATCTGCACCTGAAGCGGCGGGTTATCGAGACGGCGAATCGCCGCCTGGATTTCCTGCCACTGAGCAGGCCGGCAGCGCACCAACAATTGATTGCTGCCCTGTTGCGCTGTAATGCGAACCTGACTGTCGCCCGGTTGGCTAGTGAATATCGAGGCAGCAGCCCCCTCGGCGCCCACCTGCTTATCATCACCCTCACCATCACGAGGACGAGCGATCACCTCCCGGGCGCCTGGTAATCCGGAATCGGGACTTAACGACCCGAGGCCATGCTGGGATGACAGCGTGGTGCTGCGCAACCCGGGGGCTACCTGCCCCTGACCGTCGTTACCTGGCGACTCGTTAGCATAGATCTGCCTCAAGTAGCGTGCCAGATCGCTGGCCTTCATGTTGCGCACGTCATAGACATACATCTGCGGCTCATACCCCCCGCCCTGGTCGATGGTGTCGATCCAGCGCCCGACCTCATCGAGGTATTCGGGCTGCGCGGAAATCGCCACCACGGCGTTGGTCCTCTCGATGGGCAGGAAATGGATCATCCCGGCCAGGGGGGTGCTACCGCGCTGGCCGAACAAGCGATTGAGCTCGGGCATCAGTTCGGCAACATCGGCCCGCTGCAGGTTGAACACACCAATGGACATGCCTTTGAGCCAGTTGAGGTCGAAGGTGTCGATGGTGTCCTGATAGTTGGCCAACTCTTCGGGCGTCCCTCCCAGCACCAGCACGTTGCGTGCAGGATCCACCAGCAGGAACGCGCTCTCCCGGGCAAACGGCTTGAGCAGCTTCTGCATTTCCACCGCAGTGATGTAGTTCAAGGTGAACAGACGTGCGCTCATTCCGCTGCCGGGCGCCGGGACATGCCGCTGTGGGGTCATCTGCCCGGCTACCGCCAGCTTGGCCGGCACCACCCAGTAACGGCCATCCTGGCGAATCAGGGCATTGCCGGTCCACGACAGCAGGGTTTGCAGGATGGACAGTGCCTGGCCTTTGTCCACTGGCTTGGCCGTGGAAAACGACACCTCGCCGCTGACTCCCTGGGCAATGCTGTAGTCCTCCTGCAACACGTCGCCCAGTACGGTATTGATCACTGCGGCGATGGGCTGATTGGCGAAGTTGAAACTGATCTGGCCTTCCTCGACAGCGGGCGTCGTCCTGGTCCGCGCAGGCAGGTCGGCAACGAACTGCCGGTTGCCCCGTAGTATCTGCCGGCGCGCCGGAACAGGTGTCTCCACGGACGCGGCCGCCTCGACCTGCGCGGGCGCATCGGCCGGGCCTTCACGCCCGGTACCCTGCAATCCTTCACGAATCAGATCGTGGTCCTGCAATGGCGCCGGCAACGAATGGGCGCAGCCCTGGAGGGTCAACGCCGCCAGGCAAGTCAGGGCAAAACGATTAGCCACGAAATCAATATCCTTCTGAAAATGCAAACATGAGGTTCAGCGGGGCACGGTAGGCAGCCTCGGGCTGCTGATCTGCAGGGAATGGCGATGGGGACCGATGCTCAGCTCGACCTGCCGCTCATCGATATGGGTCACCACCCAGCCGCCGGGCAAGACGTCGCCCTGCCTGACGGTCAGGGCCCGCTGGCCCGACTGCTGGATGAACGCGACCCGCAAAGGCGGCGCGACCATCACACCGGTCAACGACAGCTCGTCGGTAGCGGGGGGTGGGCTGCTCACCTGCTCATCCGGCGCAGCATCGGCGTGACGCCGCTCGGCGAAGAGGGGCAACTCCCAGATGGCGGAGTAGACCAACAGTTCGACGGGCCGTCGGGACGCCGCTGGCGGCGCGGCAGGCGGCTCGCTCACGACCATGGGTGCTGGGGCCTCCCACTGCACCTCCTGCACGTTGCCACGCAGGAACAACCACAGTCCGCCGAGCAGGACACAGGCCAATGCCCAGGGCAGGCTGGCGAGCACCACCCGCTTGCGATCATTCATGCCGGGCTCCTTGCTTGCGCGCCAGATAACCGGAGAGCTGCAACTGCACCGCCAGCCGATTGGGTGAATGCCCGTTGTCCGGCGACATCTCGTCCAGGCGCCGGATATCCATCGATTCGATCAGCAACAACGGCACCTGGTGCTCGAGCCGGTGCAAGGTGGTCGCCAGCGCCTGAGGTCCGCACTCCAGCGCCACTTCAATGACCACCTTGGTCAGCCCGCCCTGTTCAGACACTTGCCGGGGAATCCGATTGAGCACGATGCAGGGCAGTCCGCTTTCCGGATTCATGGCGGACCGCTCGACCACCAGTTGCATCACCTGCGCCTGAGCGGCCTCGGGCCCGGCAGCGGACAGTGGAGTACCGGCGATCATCGGCGAATCACTGGCCGCCTCCAGGCGTACCTTGTAAGTTTCGCGCTGTGCTTCGAGCCGGGCATAGCGCTGATGATCGATCATCATCTGCCCCTCTTCCTGCGCCATGCGCAGCAAGGGCGCGACGAACCAGGCATGGATCGTCAACCAATACGCCAGGCCCACCACCATCAGCGCCAGCAGCACGGCACCGCAGCGCCGGGCATCATGATTCAGTCTCATCGTTCGTCATGCTCCAACACCGGCCATCGAGCCTGTAGGGTGAAACGTTCACGGCCGGATTCGCGGTCAGGCTGGATGCCTCCTTGCAACACCGCCTTGCGCAGTCCGGCACATTCGTTCAGCAGTTCGGGCAGGTCGCTGGCCCGCTCACTGCTACCGGACAACTGCAGGCGTCCATCGCGACTGGCCTGCAAGCTATCCAGCCAGGTCTGCTCGGGCAGGCACCGGGTCAGCAGGTCCAGCATGGCCACGCTGGTCAGACGCTGTTCTTCATTGAGCTGGAAGGCACGTTCCATCTCCACCCTGGCCTGCCACTGCTTGCGCATGCCATCGACCTCAAGGGCGCTCGCCCGAGCCCGGGACAGTTCCTCGCGGCGAGTCTCCAATGCCTGCTCGCGGCGCTCGACCCAGGCGTTCAAGGTGGCCAGGGCGAGCATCACGCAAGCGGCCTTCAACAGGCGGCGCACCAAGCGTGCCTGTCGCCGCGCGCGGCCATGGACGGTGCCAGACAACAGGTCGAGGCCCAGGGGTCGACCGACCGGGTCACACACATCCACCCAGCCGGCCTCGATGCTCAGCGCTAGGGCTTCCCGGACGATGCCATCGAGACGCTCGCGCTCGATCATCACCAGGTTGATCCACATCGACTGCGAAGCCCCCCCCGGCAACAGACACACGTCGAAGCAGACCTGCGTCGGCGTAAAAGGGGTGTACTTGTCCAGCTCGAACAGCAACACCTGGCGCGCCGCATGCAGGGACATCCGCGGCAGCGCAAGGGTGCACTCCAGCACCGCCCCGGGCGCCAGCAGCAGCACCTGCGGCCCCGCCGTGACCGGCTCCTCACTCGCCACGGGCCAGTCGAGCTGTCGTCCCCGCCCACGCAGCTGTAGCCGATGCCTCATTGGTGAGGGCAGGCAATCGAACAGCGATCGCCACCAGCACGCGAAGAAACGCGCCAGCGGTGTGCCTTGCCAGCGCTCGACGGCCCGGCGCGTGATAAGCGCCGGACCGGGAAGTGACGCCAGGGAACCTTTCATTTTCCAATACCTGTCTGCTGATTGCCGCGCACCATCAGGCTCGTCGTCGACCATTGTCCCTGGGCGTTGCGCATCTGCAGGCGCACCAGGCGAGGGGCGCGCTGCGGCCAGGGCCAATGGTCGAGCCAACCGCTGTCGCGCCTCATGTCGTCGAACCCTCGATAACTCAGGCCGAGGTCGCGCAGGCCGCTGATCAACACCTGGGGATCGCCCCAAAGCACCTCGCGATCACTGGCCAGGAAGGTCACGCGCAGTTCCAGGCCTGCCTTGCCAACCGCTGTCACCTCCAGCCGGTGCCGACGTGGTTGTCCACCCAGCCCCATGGGCAAGGGGGCGATGAACTCCGCTCGATCAGGCTCACCCATAAATCCTCCGGAGGGATAAAGGCCCTCTATAGCTTTTCGCAGAAACAGTTTCGCCGCGCGCTCCTGGCCCATGCGCTGACTCGCCGCCATGGCGTTGCCCAAGGCGCCGGCACTGCTCTTGTAGGCACCTGCTACCAGCACCATCAGCAGGCCCATCAAACTGATGGACGCCAACAGTTCGAGCAGGGTGAAACCTTGCATCCGCCTCATGGTTCGCCCTTGCGCGCAGGCCGCTGTAATCGAAGTGTCGAGAAATGCTCCTGGCGCACACCGCGGCTCAGGGTCAGGTCGAGGCGGTACAGGGCGATGCCGGTGCCGGACAAAGTGTCCTGGAGGGTGCAATCGAGCTGCCAGCGCACCCCCTCCCGCATGCCTTCGAGCCTGCCGGGCGGCACGTTGCCGAGAACATTTTCGGCGAACAGCGAGCGCGCCATGTCGGCCATGTGGTTTTTCAGTTCGTCACGCACTCCGCCCTTGAGCGCCTCCCCCGCACCGCTGAGCACCACCGTCAGGCCCACAGCCAACAAGGCGATGGCGGCGATCAGCTCGAGCAGGGTGAAGCCGCCTTGCCTGCGCCGTCCGCCGCTCATGGCTGCAGCTGCCGCACACTGGCGATACCGGTCAGCCAACTGATGTCGATCCGTGTCACCTGGGTCGTCGATTGCACCTCCAGCTTGCCCCCGCTGGAACTACCGTCGGGATGAAAGCGAAGGAGCGCAGACCGACCGTCCGCCGCAAGCGCTAGGTGCACCGTCCAGCCAAGGGTGCTCGGCAGGCAGCGCTGCGCTTTCACTCCCTGGCGATAACACCTGGCCTGCGCGTCGAACGCGACACTCACCTGGCGCTGTTGCAGCAGGGCCTGCGAGCGTGCTTCGCGCAGGGTCTGCAGCAACTCGGCGATGGCCTGTCGCTCGCCATGCGCCGACACGCCCCGCCCCAGCCCGTTGACCAGCAATGCGCTGGCAAGGCCGATCAGGGCGATGACCGCAAGCAGCTCGATCAGCGTGAAGCCGCCTTGCCCTCGCACTATTGCCAATTGCCCAGATCCGCATCGATGCCCTCGCCCCCGGGCTTGCCGTCGCGGCCGAGGAACAGCAGATCGAAGCTGCCGTGCTCGCCGGGGCTGAGGTAGGCGAATTCATGGCCGAACGGGTCGTGCAACTCGCTTTGCTTGGCATAGGGGCCGAACCAGTTCGTGGCATCCTTCGGTTTCACCAGCAAGTCCTGCAAAGCCACAGGAGGAGCACCAACATCCATGGCGTAGTTCTCGAGCTTCATGCTCAAGCTGGCCAGCTGCGCCTTTGCCGCGCCGACCTTGCCCTTTTCGAGGTTACCGCCGACCTGGCGCACCACGATGGCCGCTACCACTCCCAGCAGCGCGATCACCGCGAGCATTTCAAGCAGGGTAAAACCACCATTACGAAGACGTTTGCGCACGATTGCTCCTTGATTGCGTTCAGATAGTGCTGGTCAGCTCCATCAATGGCAGCAGGATCGCCAACATGATCAGCGCCACCATCAGGGTCATCAGCAGGGTGAGGGTCGGTACCAGGGCCGCCATGAAACGCTTGGTCGACGTCTGGACCTGACGGTCGTAGATACGGGCCAGCCGGAGCAGCATTTCCCCCAACTGTCCGGACTGTTCCCCGACACGGATCATGTGCATCGCCAGTTCCGGAAAGACCCCGCTACGCTCCAGGGCGATGGCCAGCGACAGCCCTTCGCGAACGGCCTGGGCGGCCTGGGTCAAGGCGGCACGCATGGCCAGGTTCCTGGCTACCTGCCGGGCGATGTCCAGGCTCGCCAGCAACGCCACGCGCTTGCTCAACAGGGTGCCGAGGGTCTGTGCCAGGCGGGCGGTCTCCAGGGCTTGCAGGAATCCACCGAGCCCGGCGCTGCGCAGCAACCGCCCATGCAGCGCCTGGCGCCGGTGCGGTTCGCGCAACGCCAGCAGCACGCCCGCCCCCGACAGCACGCCAGCCAGCGCGATGAACAGCCCCCAATGCACGAGTACCTCGCCCAGGCCGAGGACGGCTTCGGTCAGGGCGGGCAGAACGATATTCAGGTCGGCAAACACCGGGACGAACTGAGGAACCACGTACGCCAGCAGCAAGACCAGCGATCCAAGCACGCCCACCAGCAGGAATGCCGGATAGATCAGCGCGCTGGCGAGCTCGCCACGCTGGGTCTGGGCCCGCTCCAGGTAGTGTGCCAACTGTCCCAGCGCATCGACCAGGGTGCCGGAGGCCTCACCGGCGCGAACCAGGCTGAGATAGAACGAGGAAAAGTTGCGGCCTTCCCGACTCATGGCCGACGACAGCGACGCCCCTGCCTTGACCTGTTGCTGCAAGCGCGCCAGCAGCTCCCGCATCGCCCTGGGCTGGCGCTGCCGGGCCAGCAAGCGCAACGCGCTTTCCAGTGGCTGGCCGGCCTCGAGCAGCGTCGCCAGTTGCTCGGTGAAACGCAGAACCGGGCCGGCATCCGGCCGCGGCTGAAGGGTGAACAAGCGCCCCCAGTGGCGCTCGCGAAGGCCTACTTCGACGATCAGCAGGTCGTCGCCCTGCAGGCGACTGATCGCCTGTTCGCGGCTCTGTGCCTGGACCTGTCCCTTGACAGGCAGACCCTGGCGGTCGATGGCACGGTACCGGTAGTCGTTCATGCCAGTGCCTCACCGGTACTGCTGGTGATCCGCAGGACTTCTTCCAGGCTGGTGACGCCCTCCGCCGCCAGGCGCAGGCCCTCTTCGTGCAGCGTGCGCATGCCTTCTCGCCGAGCCTCGCGCTCCAGCACGGTGCTGTCGGCTTGCTCCATCAGCAGCGTACGGATGGCCTCCGACATGACCAGCAATTCGCTGATCGCCACGCGGCCGCGGTAGCCATCGCCCCCGGCATCGGGTCGCGGGCGGTACAGACGTATCGGACGCTCGTCGGTGAAGCGATCGAGGCCGTGCTCGCGCACCAGCGTTGGCGACGCCTCGAACGACTCGCAGCGCTCGGGATCAAGGCGCCGGAGCAAACGCTGGGCCAGCACGCCGTTGAGGGTCGAGGCCAGCAAGTAGCGTTCGGCGCCCATGTCCAGCAGGCGGGCGATACTCGCGCTGGCGCTGTTGGTGTGCAGGGAAGACAGCACCAGGTGGCCGGTCAACGCCGACTGGATGGCGATGCGACAGGTTTCCAGGTCACGAATCTCGCCGATCATGATCACATCCGGGTCCTGGCGCACGATAGAACGCAGGGCCGTGGCGAAGTCCAGGCCTATGGCGGGCTGCACCTGCAACTGGTTCACCCCTTCGAGCCGGTACTCCACCGGATCCTCGACGGTGATGATCTTGCGTTCGACGGCATTGAGCGTGGCCAGCGCGGCATAGAGCGTGGTGGTCTTGCCCGAGCCGGTGGGCCCGGTGACCAGCAGGATGCCGTTGGGTCGCTGCAAGGCGTCGAGCAGGCGTTCTAGCGGCAGGCCGCTGAAACCCAGGTGCGCGAACTCCAGGGTGACGGCGCTCTGGTCCAGCAGGCGCATGACCACCGACTCGCCAAAGCTGGTGGGCAGGGTCGAGACGCGCAGGTCTACCTGGCGCCCCGCCAGGCGCAGCGAGATTCGTCCGTCCTGCGGTAACCGACGCTCGGCGATATCGAGCCGAGACATGATCTTCACCCGGGAAATCACCGCCGCGGCCGAGCGCACCGGCGGCGACTCCACCGCCCGCAACAGGCCATCCACCCGGTAGCGGATGGTCAGGGTGTTTTCGAAAGGCTCGATATGGACGTCGGAGGCACGCAGGTCCAGGGCGCGTTGCAGGATCAGGTTGACCAGCTTGATGACCGGCGCTTCATGCGCGAGGTCCTTGAGGTGGTCGATATCCTCCGGGTCCTGGAGGTGCTCGAACTCCTCGGCGAGCGTGCCCATTGCCGAGCGCCCGTCTCCGTAGAGGGTCTCGATCAACTGCTCGACCTCACTCGGGGTACCCACTGACGGGCATAACGAAAGACCGGTGGCGAAAGCAACGGCGTGCATCGGATAAGGATCGAATGGACGTGCTACCGCCACCTTCAGTTGGCCTTGGTCTGCGAAGCCGAACGGTGCGATGCCCTGGTGACGCAGAAAACGCAGAGGCAGAACGGGTAATGCTGCTTCCTGCACCAGTGCCTCCGAAGCCCCATACCGCGGCCAGCCCAGCAACCCTGCGCAGGTGTGCGCCAATTGCACCTCGGAGATCATCCCCAGACGCAGCAACAGGTCCGGCAATGTGCTTTGTGGTTGCTCGACACGCAGCGCTTCGGCATGGGCCAGCGCCTCGCGGGTCAGATGCCCCTCGTAGACAAGCTGTTCGACGAGGGGGTCGATGATGTCCATATCCTGCTGGATTCCTCAAGAAACGGCCCCGGCCAGGGCCCACACGAACGACAGCCGGGCGAGCTCAGCGCTCCGCCCAGTGCAACGTCCGGAACACCCCCGACTGCTGGTCGTCGGGCGTCAGCATGACGGTGGCAGTCAGGCCGGCGCTGAAACCATCGTCGAGCCGCGCATCGACATCGATGCTGACGATTGAGCCCGGGTTGACGGTGGTCATGGGCGTGCTCGGGAGGCCGGTGATCTGCGCCAGTGTCGGGTCGATGAAAGGCGCTACCGGCACCCGGTTTCCTGCCCACAACGTCACATGGGGCAGGACACGCTGGAACAGCGCCGTCTCCATAGACGTGACAGCGAGCAGTTCTTCCAGGTGAAAGAGCGGTTTATTTTTCTGCCGGTGGGCCTGCATTTGCCCGACCAAAGCGTCAGCCTCGCCAGGGCTAGCGCCCATGGCGACGAAGAGGCTGGAAAAGTACTCGAGGCGAGCGGTATTCAGGTCGAGCTTTCCATGCTCGCTACGGACCGCAAGCGCCAGATCCACATCGCCCTGCCGCACCTGCAGCACCTGACCATTGGCCGGGAAGCGTTCCGGGTGTCGCAACAACTCGAACACCACCAGCGACACCCCGCCCTCGGCGGCGAGCAAGGCCTTGCTGCGCTGCAGCTCGGCATGGCTCTGGCGGCTCTCGAGGCGCATGGATGGCAATACCGCCAGCATCGCCAGGCTGAGCGCCGCCATCACCCAGAGCACGAGGGTCAGGGCCAGGCCGCGTTGCTGGCGTATGGGGGGGCGGGTCATCTCACGCGACATTGAAGTGGATCAACAGGAACCAGAAACCTGCTTGCGCCAACAGGCAGGCGAGGAAGCGCAAGCCAGTCGGGATCCTGACTGGCAGCCGCATCGTTACCATGACTGCGTAGAACGCCCCGCAAGCCAGAAGACTGAGAAATGCCCATAGAACCCATACCAATACGGGACGCGAGGGAATGAGAACCGCGCTCAACACAATGGAGGGAGACATGCACAAAAGCGCAACGTTGCTACTACCGTAATTGGTTGACAGGCGATCACGCCGTTTCATGGGCGACATTGGTAAGAGTTCTCCCGGGTATCCGAACAGTGGCCATCCCCATCACAGCCACCAAGCCCGTCAGTGTGAAAAAAGAGCATAAAGCCCACCCAGTAAGGATTGCTCCCCACGAGCTTGCCTCCCCCGGGAACTGCCGACTCCAGCACATGTTTGGCCGCTTGCTTGGCGACAGCGCTCGACGTCTTCTTCACAGCTTTTTCAGTCAGCGTCTCCGCCCGAGGACCGCCACGATCTTCCAGCCCGCTCTTGGGGAATCCGCCAGGCCCCCCATTGGAGGTGCCCTGCCCGGTCAGTGCAAGCCCCAGCACATCGACGAAGCTGCTCGGGTTGCCACCGGCATAGGCGAAGGTATTCATTCCGCCTTCCAGTCCGATCGGGTCGCTCTGCATGTAGCGGCCCAGCGCGGGATTGTAGTCACGGTGATAGTTGTAGAACAGCGGTGTGTCCAGGCCCAGGAGCTGCGCAGGCAGGCGCTCGGAGGCGGCATCGCTGAACTGGCCCGGGAATCGCAGGGCTATGGGCGTTGGCCAAGGGTTGTAGCCGCTTGCCTCTTCGACTGGAGCGCCGACCCCATAACCGCTGCCGTTCCAGGACCAGACCACCCCCCCATCCACATCGATGGCCATTCGCGGCGTGTTCAAAGGGTCGCTGTGCAGGTAGAAGATGCTGATGTAGTCCTCCATGTAGGGAACACCGATATCGATCTGTGCCAGTGGCAGATCGTCCAGCCACACCCAGCGAACCTTGCGCACTTTTTCACTACCTTCGAACGTGTCCATGGCGATCAGGTGACCCTGGGGGTCGTAGCGATAGTAGGTGGCCTTGCTGAAGGCCCCCGTGGCCGGATCGAAACTGTGGGTCGCGTTGCGTCGGCCGAAATCATCGTAGAAATAGGCGCGTACCTTGGTTCCCTGCTGGTTGCGCACCTCGCTCAGTCGGTTCTCCGGATCGTAGGCATAGCGCCAGCCATCGTTGACATCCAGGTGGTTGCCCGCCGCATCCAGACCCACCGGTGCTCCGTTCCGGCTCAGCAGGCGATTGCTGTTGCCGGCGAAAGCGAGGCTCTGGGTGTCGAGCACCGTACCGGTATCCAGCGCCGTGGTCCGGGCTTCGGTACGGTTGCCGTTGGCATCGTAGGTGTAGTTGATGCGCTTGTAGTCGCTCTCTTCGCTGACCAGGCGATTGCTGCGATCGTAGGCGAAGGAGCGCTGGGTATCGTTGACCTGCCGGCTGGTGATATTGCCCATGGCATCGTAGGTGAAACGTGCGATGGAGGTGCCGCCGAGGGTCAGGTCGGTCAGCCGGTAGGCCGTGTCATGCTGGCGCACCAGCTTGCTGCCGTTGCCCCAGGTCAGCTCGGAGACGGGGCCAAGGGGCAGGTACTTGATCTGGCTGGCGATAGGGTAATCCTTGCCGGCCAGGCGGAATGTGATGCTGGTGGCCTGACCGTTACCGTTTCGCTCGGTCTTTACGCCACTCCCATCCTCTACGCCCACACCCGTCATGTTGCCGCTGTCGTCATAGGTGAACCCACTCTCCAGCATGCGCTGGGTGCCGGTAGGTTCCCGATGGAACGTGAGCTGGCTGATCAGGCTTCCATCGTCAGGCCGCAGCGAGTACCGGTCCTCCGCCTGGGCAGTGATCACTTTCCATCCCGAGCTCTGCGGGCTGTACTGCGCATCCAGCGCCGGCAAGCCATCATATTTCCTGCTGGCAAGTCGGCCCTCCTCGTCATAGGTGAAGCGGGTGGTCACGCCATTGGCCGACAGCCGGCGCACCAGCTTGCCCTTGGCGTCATAGGTATCCTGCCGCACGCCGCTGTCCGGGCTCTCGACCCGTAACGTGCGGCCCTGTTGGTCATGGCTGTACAGCGTCTGGTTGTTGCGGCCGTCGGTGACACTGGCGACATGCCCAAGGGCGTCGTAACGGGTGATCGCGGTCCCCCCCGCCGTGTCCGTCACGGCGGTCCGCTGGCCCCACGGGTCGACCTCGTAGCGTTGCGACTGGTTCAGCGAGTTGCCTTGCCCCTTGAGGTGGCCGGCCGCGTCATACTGATAGGTCACCACGCCGGCATCGCCCCATTGCGACGAAATCCGCCGATTCAACTCGTCGAAGGTTTCCCGATATAGACCGACCGTCTGGCCGTTGCGGTCCAGATAGCGGGTAGCGAGCCGATTGCCGGCGGCATCCAGGGTGTACCGGACTTTCTGGCCCTGACCGACGGACATCTCGACCATGCGCCTGGCGTCATCGTAGACGTACTCGCGGCTCAGGCTGTTTGAGTTGATGCTGCTCAGATCGCCTGCCGGTGTGTAGCTGAATCGCTTGATGTTGTCCGCGTTGATCTCGGACATCCAGTACAACTTGCCATCACCGGTGTAGGTCACGTTGAAGCGTCGATTCCCCAGACGGAGGTTTTTCGGCTGGCCGAAGGCGGTGAAGTTGCTGAACACGTAGGGGCCTTTGTCGAGCGCACTCATGGACGTCATGTTGCCGTCGGCGTCGTAGGCGAAGGTGACCGTGCCGTTCTGCTCCAAGCGGGTGACCTGGCCATAGGCGTCATAGGTATAGCGTGTGGTGACGGGTGCGGCACCGGCCTGCACGGGCAGAGAGCTCGCCATGGACTCCAGCAGACGACCTTGCCCGTCATACGTCATCAACGTCTGCCGGCCTGGCTCGCGGATGGCCACCGGCAGCACGCCGTCGCTGTCGCGCTCGGTCACGATGGTTCGCGCCTGGGCGGTCCCATAGGCTTCCGTGCGCGAGATTTCCAGGCCCAGGGCGTTATAGGCATAGCGCGTCTGCACGCCCTTCTCATCCGTGCGCTCGATGAGATTTCCCGGTTCGTCGTAGGCGAACGAGGAGTTGCTGAGCGAACAATTCGGCGAAGCCTGGCCCTCGACCTTCACGGCCCGGCGAACACTGGCGATGGTCTGGAAGGTATGGATCGAGCGCTTGCCCAGCGCATTGGTCAGGGTGGTGACGCCTAGGTCGTTGTACGCCAGGGTGACCTTTTCCACACCCCCGGCATGCTCGCTGCTGATGGCCCGACCACGACCGTCATAACTCCAGGTGGCGAAGCGAATGCCGCGCTCATCAATCAGCCCGGTCAGGTGGAAGGGCCAGCGCGCATCGTCATACACGTACTGCCGGTTGGCACTCCAGTTGCCCGTACCCTTGCGTGTCGCGGCGATCAATCGACCGCCACTGTCGTAGCCATACTGCACGCTGATCGCCGCGTTGCTGACCTTGGTCAGGCGCCCGTAGGTGTCATGCTCCAGAGTCATTTTCTTGCCGTAGCTGTCGGTGACCGTGACCACTGCACCGGCGTAGGCCAGGCTGTACTGGTAGCCGGAGCTCCCGCGCCACTGCACCAGCCGCCCCTGGCTGTCGAACGCCTGGACATCCTTCTCGAGGTTCACGTACTCCCAGCCATTGCCGACCTTGCGCAATGATCCGGCGCCAAGAGCGGTCGAGGTCGCCAGGGTGCCTCCGCTGTCCCGCAGGAAGGAGCGCTCCAGCCCATCGGCGCTCACCAGTTGGATATGGGTGGATCTGAACACCAGGTAAGTGCTGTAGGTGTGGGTCCAGTGAACCCGGCGGTTACTGTTGTAGAAACGAGCGAACTCCAGCGTGTTTACCCGCTGGCTGGCGATGTCGGTCTCGCGCTGGAACTTGTTGCCGGTCGCCATGTTGATCGGGTTGCCCGTACAGGACTCGCTGCCGGGCTCCCCCAGATTCTGTCGTGGGTCCACCTGCCCATAGGGATACGAACCCGTCTGCGGATTCTCGCTCCGCCACAGGGGAATCGGCTTTTGGTATGAGGTTAACGGAATGGGGCTTTCCGGCTTTTCCAAGTCGTCCACAGGCTCCGTCGCAACCAGCGGACCGGAGCTTTCGGACTGCTGCTGAGTCGGCGACGTGGCGGGTTGTTCCGGCTGAGGCTGGCCGTTCGTAGGCTCGGTTGAAGTCGATGGGCCAGTGCTCGGGGCAGGCTCGGTTGAACCTGGCTGACCGGAGCTTGAACCTGACGAGCCAGAGCCTGAACCCGACGATCCAGAGCTTGGGGCTGGCTGGCTGGAAGTTGAAGGCGCTGTGGGAGCGGCATTTTCAGCATGCGCGCCGAGCGCATGCAGCAAGAGGGCGACACAAAGCAGCTGTCCAGGAAGGTTCATGCAGAGTCCATTGCATAGGGCGGTGCGTGAGGCTACCCGAACTATACGAATGAATATCATTAAGATTAATTAAGTCTTCGCAATGGCTGACCATTGCTGATGGTCAGGTTGTACTCGCGGTGCAGCCGACGACGATGTGGATAAGTCGATAAATGAACTGATTTCTGAAAAACGCAGACCTTCATGCGTCTTGGCATGACCTGCAGGTTTGCAGGCCATTTGCTATTTCAAGGAGGTAAACCAAATGGCTGGCCAAGCATTCTCCGCAACAATCGGCGCCTGTCGTTTCATCTGCCCAACGGATGAATACATACTCGACGTGGCCTTAGATGCGAAGATCGATCTTCCCTACTCCAACCGTGCCGGATCCTGCTCATCATGCGTCGGCAAGTTGACCTCGGGCACGGTCAACCAGGACGACGGATCATTCCTCGATGATGAGCAGATAGCCCAGGGCTTCGTCCTGCTGTGCTGCGCCTATCCATTGGAAGATGTTCACATCGAGTCGCACAAGGAAGAAGAATTTATCCGTTGAGGTCCCACGGTTAATCTGGTCACGGGACTTACCTGCAAGCTTCGCGAATGCCGGTACCGTCAAATTTGTCGGTGCCTCGTAGATGGCAAGCATCTCGGCACGCTCACGCTGAAACTCGGAAACTGGCTCAGGATTTCGCACCTCAACAGCAGGCGTCGGTAAGCACTGATATGTGGGCTAGCGAACAGACCTATCAACAACAGCACGCACGGATCGCGCTACCGGCTCGATCCCATCCAAACCGACCGCCTCCTCAAGCCCTCGCGCCCTCAACGACTGCAGAACCGCCCCCTCCAAGCTGGTGGTCAATCGCTCACACGCCAACGCTACCCTGCCCTGCTCCAATTGATCCAGCCGGTTAGCCCAATCCTGCATCATTGCTCGGCGCTGCTCGACGTACTGAGCGTGGGTATAAGCGGCTCGCACCTTGTTAGGCTCACTGTGCGAGAGCTGGGCGTCTATCCATTGCTGGGGGTAGCCGAGCTCTGTAAGCGCCGTGGTGATTGTTGCCCTCATACCATGCCTCGTGGGCCGATCTGCATAGCCAAGTCGTTGCAAGGCACTGTTCAGCGTGTTCTCGCTGATACGCTCATTGAGCCTGGAACGATGCGAGAAGAGATACCGCTGCCCAGGGCGCACCAGGCTCAGCATCAGGCGGACGATCTCAGCCGCCTGGTGCGACAACGGGACGATGTAGGAAGGGATAGCCGCGGGTTTTCTA
>NZ_QKVL01000072.1 GCF_003231275.1 Pseudomonas huaxiensis | reverse complement strand
GAACTATCGGCTAGCAAATGGTGGCCATGACCAGATCCTCTGACCGGCAGATCGTGACCGTCACAGAATTCCGAGATGTGTAGATACCCATGCAGCGATGAGGCCCTAAAAAACTACCTCTTACTTGGCCTCAGTCTGCGGTACCGCCGGCAAGGCCATCCCTTTCGGCCACAGCAACCAGATCTGCCCTTGCTGCTTCATGTCTCCGGCCAGCTTGCCGGCCGCTTCGCCTGTTCCCCAGAACAGGTCCGCGCGTACTTCGCCAGCGATCGCGCCACCGGTGTCCTGCGCCGCCACCGGACGCACCACCGGGCTGCCGTCGGGACGAGTGGTGGACAGCCAGAGCAGGCTGCCCAGCGGGATCACCTTGCGGTCAATCGCCACGCTATAGCCCGCCGTCAGCGGTACGTTAAGCGAGCCGCGCGGTCCTTCGTTGCTGTCCGGGCGGGTGCTGAAGAACACGTAGCTGGGGTTGCTCGCCAGTAATTCCGGCACCCGCGCCGGGTTGGCCTGGGCCCAGGCGTGGATGGCGCCCATGGTCACGTCTTCTTTGTTCAATTGACCCTGCTCCACCAGCCAGCGGCCCACCGGTCGATAAGGGTGGCCGTTCTGGTCGGCGTAGCCCAGGCGCAGTTGCCGGCCGTTATCGAGCTGGACACGGCCCGAACCCTGGATCTGCAGGAACTGCAGGTCCATCGGGTCAGTCAGCCAGGCCACGACCGGTGCTTTCACGCCCTGACGCTGAATCACTTCGGCGGTGTCGTAGGGCTTGAGGGTGCGGCCTTCGAGGCGGCCCCGCAGGCGCTTGCCCTTGAGTTCGGGGTAGACGCTGTCCAGTGCCACCACGATCAGGTCATCGGGGATGCCATAGACCGGCACGTTGGCCCGCTCGGTGCGGGTTTCGCTGCCGGGATAGACCGGCTCGTAGTAGCCGGTGATCAGGCCGCTGGCGTTGTTTTCCGCCGAGCGCAGGCTGTAGACCTCCAACTGATTGCCGAGGAAGTCGCGGATCTGCCGGGCATCCGCCGGGACGTTGGCCGCCGCGGCGCAGGTCGGGCCCCAGGCCGGGTCGTTCTTGAGGCGCTGGCAGGCGCTGCGCCAGGCTTCGAAGCCAGCCACCAGATCGGCTTCGGCGACACTCGGCAGGTCTTGCCAGGTGGCGTGGGTGTAAGTGGCGACCGGGTGCGGTTTGGATTTTTCCGGGGCGCCGCCGTTGCAGCCAGCGAGCAGGGCAAACAGGGAAAGGGTCCAGCCGAGGCGGCGCAGGGGAGTATTCATGCGGGTATTTCCTTTGCGGGTCGTGCGGGCGCGAGGGCCGCTGCCCAACCCGTAGTTTTCTTGGGGGTATTGGTCTTTGCCGGTGAGGCGAGGATACTGGCCGCCTTTTTTACCGTGAGCCGTTGATGACCATGATGCTCAAGCGTTGTTCCTTTGTACTCCTGGCCTGCCTGACCCTGACCGCCTGTGGCGGGGTCGATCCGAATTCGCCGCTGGGCCAGCGCAAGGCCATCTTCAAGCAGATGCTCAAGACCAGCGAGGACATGGGCGGCATGTTGCGCGGGCGGGTGAACTTCGACGGACAGAAATTCGCCGACGGCGCGGTCAAGCTTGACGGGCTGTCCCGTGAGCCGTGGAAGCATTTTCCACAGGTCAAGGAAACGGATGATACCAGCGCCCGGGCGGATGTCTGGGAGAAGCAGGCGCGGTTCGAGGAACTGGCGCGGCAACTTGAGGCGACGACGGCTGAACTGGTGACCGTCACCCGCGTTCAGCCGTTGCAGGCCGCGCAATTGCAGGCGCCGATGGACAAGGTCGAGGCGGCTTGCAAGGCGTGCCATACCGAGTTCAGGAATCACTGAGCAACATTGATCGCGACGGTTCGGCGGGTGCCGAACTGTCGCGATGTCTGAAAAGCCGACTTACTTCTCCAGTTCCTGCAGAGCGTCCTGCAGTTCCTTGTTGGCTTCGGCCAGTTTGTCCTTGCGCTTGTTGATCTTCTCCGCGTCGCCTTTCTTCATGGCCTTGTCCAGGTCTTTCTTGCGCTGGCTGACTTCGTGGCGGGCATCGAGGACTTTCTGTTCACGCTCTTTGCGCAGGCCGGCGTCGGTACAGTTGGCCTTCACTTCGCTCAGGGCCTTTTCCAGCCCGGCTTGCTGCTCGGCGTTACCGTGGCTGCGGGCCTGTTCGATCTGGATGCTGATGGCCTGCTGCTTGGCGGCGCATCCGGTCAGGCCCGGCTGTTCTTCGGCCGCCAGCGCAGGGGCCGCGAGTACAGCGCAGAGGGTGAACAGGGCAAGCGGGGAAATCGATTTCATAAAAGCTCCGTCGTCGGGCAAGCAGAACCCGTGATGCTGCCCTGATCCACGGGATTTAGAAACCCTCGATTGCATGTTCGCCCAGACGAACGGCGAGCGTCCTGACCTGCGGATCGTTGAAGAACGACACGAGTTGCCCTGCGCGCAGCGGCCCGATACCCGGCTCCTGTTGCCATTGCGCGGCACTGCGCGAGGCCAGTGCGGCCCAGGAATAGCCCAGGTTGGTTTGTTTCGGCGCCGGCACACCCAGCGCCCTGGCCCAACGGCTGAATGGCTGGACGCGCGCCTGGCCAAAGGCAGCATGCATCTGTTGGCTGCTGCGTTGGCCGATGCCGCTGATGCTCAGCAAGTCGTCCTGCTGCAGGTCGAGCCAGTCGGCAAGGCTGTTCAACTGACCGGCGTCGATCAGTTTGTTCCAGGTGCCGGGGCCGACGCCGGGCATGTTCAATCCCTGTTTGCCCGCCAGCCAGGTCAGGCGTTCGAGAAACTGCTCGCGACAGCCGGAGTCTGGCTGCCAGCAGCTCAGCGGGTGATAGGTGTCTGGCGCAGGCGGTGTCACCTTGTTGTGCCGGAGGCCGCGTTGGGTGACCGCTTCGATCCGTGGGATGGTCAGCCCGGCGAGACTGAGGATGATCTGGTCGCCGGGCTGGATATCCAGTTGCTGCCAGCGTTGCAATGAGTCGGCGCTGACCTGACGCACCAGGCGGTCATCGAGGCGCACCGGTTCGAGCTGGATGACTGGGGTGATGCGGCCGGTTCGGCCAACCCGGAAGTGCACGCCCCGCACATCGGCCACAGCTTGGGCGAACGGGTATTTCCACGCCGCGCTCCAGTGTGACGCCCGCGGCTGCCAGCGGTCCGCCGGTGGTTGCCGGCCCTGATGCAGCACCACGCCGTCGCTGGCGAACGGCAGGGGTGAGCGATACCAGTGCTGGCGCCAGTGCACGGCGTCTTCGAGGCGTTTGACCGGCTGGCTGTAGGTTTCGCTGTTGCGCAGGCCAAGGGCGGTAAGCCGGGCGAGGCGCTCACCGGGATCTTGCGGGCCATCGGGCCAGGCCCAGATGAACAGGCCCAGGTTGCGCCCGTCTTCGGCGCTGACCTGATGCCGTGCCAGCAGGCCGGCGACCCGGCTGCGGGCGTTGAGGCTGCCGGCGCTGGCCTGAACATGTCCGTCCAGGCGCCAGAACAGCTCGCCTTGCAGGGTCAGGTCGCGGGCTTCGACGAGGTTGCGCAGGGCGGGGTCGAGGGCAGGGATATGCCGGCTCCAGTCATGGCCGGTGCTGCCATCGCCGCGGCTGATCAGTTGCACCAATGTGCCACGCTGATAGATCAGCGTCGCGGCCACGCCATCGACCTTGGGCTGGACCCACACGTCTTGCCGGCCTTTCAGCCAGGCCGCTACGGCGTTCTCGTCCGCCAGCTTGTCGAGGCCGGTGTGCGCCACCGGATGGTGGATCGGGCCGGCGGCGCTGGCCAGCGGGTTGGCGGTGTTGATGTCGGTGCCGGGGAAACAGCCTTGCAGACGGTGCAGGCGTGCGCGGTGCTGGTCGTACAGTTCGTCGCTGACCAGCGAGACACCGAGGCGGTGGTAGCGGTCGTCCCAGATGGCCAGGCGGTCCCGCAGTTCGGTGAGCTGGCGGGTGGCAACGGTGCCGGACCAGTCGGGGCAGGCCTGGGCAAAGGCCGGGACGGAAAGGAAAAACAACAGCAGGGCGGCGATTAACGGCATGACGAGCGTCCTTGCTCGGCGGAGGGGAAATCACAGCCTAGGAAAGCACGGCCAAGGTGCCTGGACCGGTGTGTCAGGCCATGTTTCGAGGCGGCGAAACCGCTTGAGATCGGCGTGGGGGTGCAACGGACGGACA
Source organism: Pseudomonas huaxiensis (assembly GCF_003231275.1). Taxonomy (GTDB): domain Bacteria; phylum Pseudomonadota; class Gammaproteobacteria; order Pseudomonadales; family Pseudomonadaceae; genus Aquipseudomonas; species Aquipseudomonas huaxiensis. The sequence goes on along the minus strand of NZ_QKVL01000072.1, from coordinate 12,381 downwards.
CAAAAAAGCCCCGGCCAGTTACCCGGCCGGGGCTCTTTCAACGCTGGGGGTTACAGGCCGGCGGCGGCGCGCAGGGCGTCAACGCGGTCAGTAAGTTCCCAGGTGAAGGTGGTGAAGGTGTCGTCGCCGACAGTCTTCTGCTGCGGGGTACGGCCGAAGTGACCGTAGGCAGCGGTTTCCTGATACATCGGGTGCAGCAGGTCGAGCATGGTGGTGATTGCGTACGGACGCAGGTCGAAGCACTCGCGCACCAGGTTGATGATCTTGTCGTCGGAGATCTTGCCGGTACCGAAGGTGTTCAGCGAGATCGAGGTCGGCTGGGCCACGCCGATGGCGTAGGAGACCTGGATTTCGCAACGCTCGGCCAGGCCGGCGGCAACGATGTTCTTGGCGACATAACGACCGGCGTAGGCGGCGGAACGGTCAACCTTGGATGGATCCTTGCCGGAGAACGCACCGCCACCGTGACGGGCCATGCCGCCGTAGCTGTCGACGATGATCTTGCGGCCGGTCAGACCGCAGTCACCTACCGGGCCACCGATGATGAACTGGCCAGTCGGGTTGATGTGGAACTGGGTGTCCTTGTGCAGCAGTTCGGCAGGCAGGGTGTGCTTGACGATCAGCTCCATCACGGCTTCTTTCAGGTCTTTCTGCGAAACCTCGGGGTTGTGCTGGGTGGACAGCACGACCGCGTCGATGCCCACGACCTTGCCGCCTTCATAGCGGCAGGTGACCTGGGATTTGGCATCCGGACGCAGCCACGGCAGCAGGCCGGACTTGCGCGCTTCGGCCTGGCGCTCGACCAGACGGTGCGAGAAGCAGATCGGCGCTGGCATCAGCACGTCGGTTTCGTTGCTGGCGTAGCCGAACATCAGGCCCTGGTCGCCGGCGCCCTGGTCTTCCGGCTTGCTGCGGTCAACGCCCTGGGCGATGTCCACGGACTGCTTGCCGATGATGTTCATGACGGCGCAGGTCGCGCCATCGAAGCCGACGTCGGAGCTGTTGTAGCCGATGTCGACGATGACTTTACGCACGATGTCTTCGAGGTCGACCCAGGCCGAAGTGGTCACTTCGCCAGCGATGATCGCCACGCCGGTTTTCACCAGGGTTTCACACGCCACGCGGGCGAATTTGTCTTGCGCGATGATGGCGTCCAGCACCGCGTCCGAAATCTGGTCGGCGATTTTGTCCGGATGCCCTTCAGATACGGACTCGGAGGTGAAAAGGGAGTATTCGCTCATCTCGACGGGTTCCTAAATTTACCGGTGGTGAGTGTTGCCAGTCGGCCGCTGAAAATGGCGGACCTGGATCTGGAAACCATTACGTAAGCCCACATAGAGGCTGTCTCCGGGAGCCAGTCCCGCAGCGCACGCCCAACGAAGCAGGTCGTCCTGTTCAAAGCCCAGCCAGAGATCGCCGCAGGCTTCGCGGGCCCAACTCTGGTCGTGGCTGCATAACTCTGTAACCAACAGGCTGCCGCCTGGTTTGACGCGTTCGGCCAGTTGTTCCAGGGCCGCGGCCGGATCGCTGAAGTGGTGCAGGACCATGTTCAGCACGACGCAATCGGCCTGGACCTCGGTGGTATTGAGGGCATCGGCCAGTTGCAGGTTTACGTTAGCCAGCCGTTCGCGCTGGCAGACCTGGCGGGCCAGGTCGAGCATGGTCGGGCTGTTGTCCAGTGCGGTGACCTGGGCGAAGCGCCGGGCCAGCTCGGGAAGAAATTCGCCGTCGCCGGGGCCGACTTCCAGGGCGCTCGCACCGGGCTCGAAGCTGAGTTTGTCGAGCAGCGTCAGCAGGCTTTCGCGGTACTGCGCCAGGCCTGCGATCAGGTCTTGCTGGGCGCGGAATTTCTCTTCCACGCGCAGGAAGAAGTCCTGGCTGGTGGCCGCACGCCGTTGCTGGACCTGGCCGATTCGCGCCTGCATGTCTTCCGCCAGCGGCAGCCCGTCGACTTCTTCGAGCAGCGCGGCGTGCAGCTTGCCGCCCAGGCTCAGGCCGTCGGGCAGGGCGCGGCGATAGAAAATCGCGTTGCCTTCGCGGCGGGTCGCCACCAGCTCGGCCTGGGCCAGCACCTTGAGGTGGTGGCTCATGCCGGACTGGCCGATGGCGAAGATCTGCGCCAGTTCCAGCACGCCGAACGAATCGCTGGCCAACACGCGCAATACGTTCAGGCGCAGCGGGTCGCCGCCCGACTTGCACAGGGCAGCCAGGCGGTCGCTTTGCCGAGAATCCGGAACGGGTACGCGAATATTCATGGGGCGGCAGTCTAGTCAGGCCAAACCCGCGTCGCAAGACCAATATCAAAAAGTTTTGATATTGGTCGATAGGCGGAGCTAAAACTGTCGGCGGGGCAGGCTTTTTCGGCTGTTTCGTTGGTCCGGCCACGGAATCACCGCGCAAACGCAGGAAAATCGTTCCAGTTCGACCATCCGTCATTGCCCCCGGGCATGCGCCTGGGCGAAAATGGCCGCCTTTTTTCCGTTCGTTCTTTATTCAAGCCCCAGGAGACAAGCGATGCCCAGCCGTCGTGAGCGTGCCAACGCCATTCGTGCCCTCAGCATGGATGCCGTGCAAAAAGCCAACAGCGGCCATCCCGGTGCCCCCATGGGCATGGCGGATATCGCCGAGGTTCTTTGGCGTGACTTTTTGAAGCACAACCCGAGCAACCCGAATTTCGCTGACCGTGACCGCTTCGTGCTGTCCAATGGTCACGGCTCGATGCTGATCTATTCGCTGCTGCACCTGACCGGTTACGACCTGTCCATCGATGACCTGAAGAGCTTCCGCCAACTGCACAGCCGCACCCCGGGCCACCCGGAGTTCGGCTACACCCCTGGCGTCGAGACCACCACCGGTCCGTTGGGCCAGGGCCTGGCCAACGCCGTGGGCTTCGCCCTCGCCGAGAAAGTGCTGGGCGCCCAGTTCAACCGTGCTGGCCATAACGTCGTCGATCACAACACCTATGTGTTCCTCGGCGATGGCTGCATGATGGAAGGCATTTCCCACGAAGTCGCTTCCCTTGCCGGTACCCTGGGCCTGGGCAAGCTGGTTGCCTTCTACGATGACAACGGCATCTCCATCGACGGTGAAGTCGAAGGCTGGTTCACCGACGATACGCCGAAGCGTTTCGAGTCGTACAACTGGCAGGTGATCCGCAACGTCAACGGCCACGATGCCGACGAAATCAAGACCGCCATCGAGACCGCCCGCAAGAGCGAGCAGCCGACCCTGATCTGCTGCAAGACCATCATCGGTTTCGGTTCGCCGAACAAGCAGGGCAAGGAAGATTGCCACGGCGCCCCACTGGGCAACGACGAAATCGCCCTGGCCCGCAAGGAACTGAACTGGAACTACGGTCCGTTCGAAGTGCCTGCCGAGATTTATGCCGAGTGGAACGCCAAGGAAGCCGGTGCCGCCGCCGAAGCCGAGTGGAACAAGCGCTTCGACGCTTACGCCGCCGCCTTCCCTGAGCTGGCCAGCGAACTGAAGCGTCGTCTGAACGGCGACCTGCCGGCCGACTTCGCAGAGAAATCCGCTGCCTACATCGCCGAAGTTGCCGCCAAAGGCGAAACCATCGCCAGCCGCAAGGCCAGCCAGAACACCCTGAACGCTTTCGGCCCGCTGCTGCCGGAACTGCTCGGCGGTTCGGCCGACCTGGCCGGTTCCAACCTGACCCTGTGGAAAGGTTGCAAGGGCGTCAGCCATGAAGATGCCAACGGCAACTACATGTACTACGGCGTGCGCGAATTCGGCATGACCGCAATCATGAACGGCGTCGCCCTGCACGGCGGCCTGGTGCCTTACGGCGCGACCTTCCTGATGTTCATGGAATACGCCCGTAACGCGGTGCGCATGTCCGCCCTGATGAAGCAGCGCGTGATCCACGTCTACACCCACGACTCCATCGGTCTGGGCGAAGACGGCCCGACTCACCAGCCGATCGAGCAACTGAGCAGCCTGCGCAGCACGCCGAACCTGGATACCTGGCGCCCGGCTGACGCCGTTGAATCGGCGGTGTCCTGGAAGCACGCCCTGGAGCGCAAGGACGGCCCTTCGGCGCTGATCTTCTCGCGCCAGAACCTGCAGCATCAGGACCGCGACGCTCAGCAGATCGCCGACATCGCCCGTGGCGGTTACGTGCTCAAGGACTGCGCTGGCGAGCCTGAGCTGATCCTGATCGCCACCGGTTCCGAAGTGGGCCTGGCCGTTCAGGCGTACGACAAGCTGACCGAGCAGGGCCGCAAGGTCCGCGTCGTGTCGATGCCGAGCACCAGCGTGTTCGACGCCCAGGACGCTGGCTACAAGCAGTCGGTACTGCCGCTGGAAGTCGGTGCGCGCATCGCCATCGAAGCCGCCCATGCTGACTTCTGGTACAAGTACGTCGGCCTGGAAGGTCGCATCATCGGCATGACCACTTATGGTGAATCGGCTCCGGCCAGCGCACTGTTCGAAGAGTTCGGCTTCACCCTGGAAAACATCCTGGGTACCGCTGAAGAGCTGCTGGAAGACTGATGTAAGGATCTGCGGATCGATGACAAGCCCGCCCCCGCACTTGCAGGGGCGGGCTTGTCACCGAATGCGACAACGCAAAAAACCGCCGATTGCCGATAACGATCTGTTCCGTGAGCCCCCAATGTCTCAACCGCGTCCCTATAAAGTTGCACTCAACGGTTACGGCCGTATCGGTCGTTGCGTCCTGCGCGCACTCGTCGAACGGGGCGCGAAGGCGGGCTTCGAGATCGTTGCGCTGAATGACCTGGCCGACCAGGCCAGTCTGGAATACCTGACACGCTTCGACTCCACCCACGGGCGCTTCCCCGGCGAGGTGAAGGTCGACGGCGACTGTCTGCATATCAATGGCGACTGCGTGAAAGTGCTGCGCAGTGCCACGCCCGAGGGCATCGACTGGGCGGCGCTGGACGTCGACCTGGTGCTGGAGTGCTCCGGGGCCTACAACACTCGCGCCGATGGCCAGCGCTTCCTTGATGCGGGCGCACCGCGGGTGCTGTTTTCCCAGCCGATGGCCAGTGAGCAGGACGTCGATGCCACCGTGGTCTACGGCATCAACCAGGACTGCCTGACCGGCGACGAGTTGCTGGTGTCCAACGCCTCCTGCACCACCAACTGCGGCGTGCCTCTGCTGCGGGTGCTGGATCAGGCGTTCGGCATCGACTATGTGTCGATCACCACCATCCACTCGGCCATGAACGACCAGCCCGTCATCGACGCCTATCACCACGAAGACCTGCGCCGCACCCGTTCGGCGTTCCAGTCGGTGATTCCGGTGTCCACCGGCCTCGCCCGGGGTATCGAGCGACTGCTCCCGGAACTTGTCGGGAGAATCCAGGCCAAAGCCGTGCGTGTACCGACGGTGAACGTGTCGTGCCTGGACATCACCCTGCAAACCACCCGCGACACCACGGCCGCCGAGGTCAACCAGGTGCTGCGGGACGCGGCCCTGAGCGGACCGCTGCAGGGGCTGCTGGCGTATACCGAGCTGCCCCACGCCAGTTGTGATTTCAACCATGACCCGCATTCGGCCATCGTCGATGCCAGCCAGACCCGTGTTTCCGGCCCTCGCCTGGTGAACCTGCTGGCCTGGTTCGACAACGAATGGGGGTTCGCCAACCGCATGCTCGACGTCGCCGATCATTTTCTGCGCGTCGTGGACCACACCACCCGCACCACTCGCAAACAGCCCTGAAGGACTGCATTCATGACCGTTTTGAAGATGACCGACCTCGATCTGCAAGGTAAGCGCGTACTGATCCGCGAAGACCTCAACGTCCCTGTGAAGGACGGTGTGGTTGCCAGCGATGCGCGCATCCTTGCTTCGCTGCCGACCATCAAGCTGGCCCTGGAGAAGGGCGCGGCGGTGATGGTCTGCTCGCACCTTGGCCGTCCGACCGAAGGCGAGTTCTCGGCCGAGAACAGCCTCAAGCCGGTTGCCGACTACCTGAGCAAGGCCCTGGGCCGCGACGTGCCGCTGGTCGCCGACTACCTGGACGGTGTCGAGGTGAAGGCCGGTGACATCGTGCTGTTCGAGAACGTGCGCTTCAACAAGGGCGAGAAAAAGAACGCCGACGAGCTGGCGCAGAAGTACGCCGCGCTGTGCGACGTGTTCGTCATGGATGCCTTCGGCACCGCTCACCGCGCTGAAGGTTCGACCCATGGCGTGGCCAAGTTCGCCAAGGTCGCCGCTGCAGGCCCGCTGCTGGCCGCCGAGCTGGACGCCCTGGGCAAGGCCCTGAAAGCGCCGGCCAAGCCGATGGCCGCCATCGTTGCCGGCTCCAAGGTGTCCACCAAGCTGGACGTGCTGAACAGCCTGAGCCAGATCTGCGACCTGCTGATCGTCGGTGGCGGCATCGCCAACACCTTCCTCGCCGCGGCCGGTCACAAGGTCGGCAAATCGCTGTACGAGCCTGATCTGGTCGAGACCGCCAAGGCCATCGCTGCCAAGGTCAACGTGCCGCTGCCAGTCGACGTGGTGGTTGCCAAGGCCTTCGCCGAAGACGCCGAAGCTACCGTCAAATCGGTCGCCGACGTTGCCGACGACGACATGATCCTGGACATCGGCCCGAAAACCGCCGAGCAATTCGCCGAGTTGCTGAAATCGTCGAAAACCGTGCTGTGGAACGGCCCGGTCGGCGTGTTCGAGTTCGACCAGTTCGGCAACGGCACCAAAACCCTGGCCAAAGCGATCGCGCAAAGCAGCGCCTTCTCCATCGCCGGTGGTGGTGACACCCTGGCAGCCATCGACAAATATGGCGTCGCGGCTGATATCTCCTACATTTCTACCGGTGGCGGTGCCTTCCTCGAATTCGTCGAGGGCAAGGTCCTGCCGGCGGTCGAGGTTCTGGAACAGCGGGCCAAGGCCTGACTCGCCCGGTGCCTGGCAAAGGGAGCGAACAGATGATCAAGCGCTTGTCCTTGATGGTCATGAGCGTCGTGCTGAGCGCCTGCTCCAGCACGCCTGACTCCGCTCCCGACCGGCCTGCCGCGGAAAAGGGTGGCTGCTACCAGTCCGAATGGCAGGCCGAGACCGCGCCGGTCATCAATAAACGGCTCGGTCCGGATGGCCTGGAAAAATACGACGACGAACATCAGCGCCGGGCCAAGGGATGCCCTTGATCGGCTCGCGACAACCTGTCGCCAGGTTTGTGGTCTGCTGGAGGAAGTGGATGAAAGGTGTTCTGGCCTTGATGGCCCTGGCAACACTCGCAGGATGCGCCAGCTTCATGCCCGCACCGGCGGCGGCCCCGGCCGACAACTGGACCCGCTGGGTCTGCGACAGCAAGGCCGAAGTGCTCTGGCGTGCGGCAGGCGCCGGCAACCAGGAGATGGACGTACGCCTTGGCGGCGGCGATCAGGTCTACCGGCTCAAACCCGAGCCGGCCGGATCTGGAGCGCTGTACAGCGATGGCGTGCTGGCCTTGCACACCAAGGGCGATGAGGGCCTGGTGTACTGGGTTGCGACCAACGATTTGATAGGGCGGGGCTGCAAGGCACCGTGACTGGCCGGGCCGGCTGATACTGGCCCACACAACTTGAACAGCAACCGCCGCTGCGGCAGGTTTGCACGAAAAACGACGCTTGTCGGGAGAGAGATACACAATGGCACTCATTAGCATGCGCCAGATGCTGGACCACGCCGCCGAGTTCGGTTACGGCGTTCCAGCTTTCAACGTCAACAACCTGGAACAGATGCGCGCCATCATGGAAGCCGCTGACAAGACCGACTCTCCGGTGATTGTCCAGGCCTCGGCCGGTGCCCGCAAATACGCCGGCGCGCCGTTCCTGCGCCACCTGATCCTGGCGGCGATCGAAGAATTCCCGCACATCCCGGTGTGCATGCACCAGGACCACGGCACCAGCCCTGACGTCTGCCAGCGCTCCATCCAACTGGGCTTCAGCTCGGTGATGATGGACGGCTCGCTGAAAGCCGACGGCAAGACCCCGTCCGACTACGAATACAACGTCCGCGTCACCCAGCAGACCGTGGCATTCGCCCACGCCTGCGGCGTTTCCGTGGAAGGTGAGCTGGGTTGCCTGGGTAGCCTGGAAACCGGTCAGGCCGGTGAAGAAGATGGTGTTGGCGCTGAAGGCATCCTGGATCACAGCCAGATGCTGACCGATCCGGAAGAGGCCGCTGACTTCGTCAAGAAAACCCAGGTCGATGCCCTGGCCATCGCCATCGGCACCAGCCACGGCGCCTACAAGTTCACCAAGCCGCCTACCGGCGACATCCTGGCGATCGACCGCATCAAGGAAATCCACAAGCGCATCCCTAATACTCACCTGGTGATGCACGGTTCGTCCTCGGTTCCACAGGACTGGCTGGCGATCATCAACGAGTTCGGTGGTGACATCAAAGAAACCTACGGCGTGCCAGTCGAAGAAATCGTCGAAGGCATCAAGTACGGCGTGCGCAAGGTAAACATCGACACCGACCTGCGTCTGGCTTCCACCGGCGCGATCCGTCGGTTCCTGGCGCAGAACCCGGCCGAGTTCGACCCACGTAAATACTTCGCCAAGACCGTCGAAGCCATGCGCGACATCTGCATCGACCGCTACGAAGCCTTCGGCACTGCGGGCAACGCATCGAAGATCAAGCCGATCTCCCTGGACGATATGTTCCTGCGTTACGCCAAAGGCGAGCTGGCCGCGAAGGTCAACTGATACGCGCGCAAACCAAAAAAACCCGCAGCGATGCGGGTTTTTTTATGCCTGTTGATCACTCAGGAAGACCGTTAGTCGGCGAACTATCGTTAAAGCACCTGTTGGCCAGTTGCCAGCTTTAGATTTGGAAAACTCGGGTCTAGAGTCAAACGCGCAGATTTCATCCGAAAGATGACGTAGTTGCCAATAGAGAAGCAGCATGGAATGCGCTCAGATTCCGACACAAGAAGGTGGCTCAGTTCTACTGATTGTTGATGACTATCCGGAAAACCTGACCAGTATGCGGGCCTTGCTTGCACGTCAGGATTGGCAAGTCTTGACCGCCAGTTCGGGTATCGAAGCCCTGAGTACCTTGCTTGAACATGAGGTCGACCTGGTCCTGCTGGATGTGCAGATGCCGGGCATGGACGGCTTTGAAGTGGCCCGGCTGATGCGCGGAAGCCAGCGCACGCGGCTGACACCAATCATCTTCCTGACCGCCAACGAACAGACCCAGGCGGCGGTGCTCAAGGGCTATGCCAGCGGCGCCGTGGATTACCTGTTCAAACCCTTCGACCCGCAAATTCTCAAGCCCAAGGTGCAGGCCCTGCTCGACCAGCAGCGTAACCGTCGCGCCTTGCAACGGCTGACCCGCGACCTGGAAGCGGCCCGTGCCTTCAACGCCTCGGTGCTGGAGAACGCCGCCGAAGGTATTCTGGTGGTGGCCGAGGATGGCACCATTCGCTTCGCCAATCCGGCCATTTCCCGCTTGCTGCTTGCGTCGGTCGACCAGTTGCAGGGCGCCGGTCTGCTGGACTTCGTGTTGTCGCCGACGGCGGCGCAATGGCGCGAGTCGGCGTTTTATCAGGCGTACCTGGAACGGGATATCTTCCGCCTGCATGACGCTGTGCTGCGCACCAGCAATGGCCAGGCGCTGCCGGTGGCGCTGTCCTGCGCTGCCTTGCCCGGTGAGCAACGCGCGATGGTGGTGACGGTGCTGGACATGTCGGTAGTGCGCAGCCTGCACCAGCAGTTGGAGCATCAGGCGGTCACCGATCCGCTTACCGGCCTGCTCAATCGCCGTGGTTTCTATCAGGCTGCGGAAAGTGCGCTGGTACGCAGCGAACATTCGGAAAAGCACCATGCCCTGATGTACCTGGACCTCGATGGCTTCAAGCGGGTCAACGATTCCCTTGGCCACGAAACCGGCGATCAGGTGCTCCACTGGGTCGCCGAGCAACTGAAAGACTGCCTGGGCGGCCACGGCATTCTGGCGCGGATGGGCGGTGATGAGTTCACCGCCTTGCTCGACGATCTCGACTATCCCGAACAGGCGGCGCGCTTTGCCGAGAAGTGCATCGAGCGCATGTCGATCCGTCAGCAGATCGACGGCCTCGAAGTGATGCTCGGGGTCAGTATCGGCATCGCCATTTACCCCGACTGCGGCGCCAACCTCGACGGGCTGCTGCGCGCTGCCGATACGGCGATGTACGCGGCCAAACAGGCCGGACGCCAGCAGTACCGTTATTACGACGAAGACCTCAACGGCCGCGCCCGTTCGCGGCTGATGCTGGAAGACAGCGTTCGCGCGGCGGTGGATAACCAGGATTTCACCCTGGTGTTCCAGCCGCAGGTGGCGTTCTCCGACGGTCGCTTGCGCGGCTTCGAGGCGCTGCTGCGCTGGCGCCATCCGAGTGTCGGCGATGTGCCGCCGGGGCTGTTCTTGCCGTTGCTGGAAGAAGCGCGGTTGATCAACCGCCTGGCCTCCTGGATCTACTGCCAGGGCGCCGAGCAGCGGCGAGCCTGGTGCGGGCATTTTCCTGACGACCTGACCCTGGGCATCAGCCTCAGTCGCGTGCAGTTCGGCATGCCCAACCTGATCGAAGAGCTGTCGCAGGTCATCGCCCGTGAAGGCTTGAAACCGAGCCAACTGGAAGTGGAAGTCGCCGAGACCTCGCTGACCGACAACCTCGACGCCGCGTTGCGCCAGTTGCGCAAACTGCGCGAGTTGGGCGTGCGCGTGGCGCTGGATGATTTTGGCGCTGGCGATTGCTCGCTGCGCCTGTTGCGCGACCTGCCGATCGACACGCTCAAGCTCGACCGCCACCTGGTGGCACGCCTGCCCGATTCCGACGTCGACGCGGCCTTGGTGCGCTGCGTCATCGACCTTTGCCAGCAGTACTGCATCAGCGTGATTGCCGAGGGTGTGGAAACCCCGGAGCAGGCGCAATGGTTGCGCGAACACGGCTGCGAGTACGTCCAGGGCTTCCTCGTGGCACGGCCGATCACCGCAGCGGAAGCCGGGCGCTTCCCGGCCTTTTTTGACTGGCAAGGGCAGTAGTTGGGTACACTGCGGCCTTCCCCCTTTCACCCGCAGCAGCCATGAACACCCTCAAGTACCTGCAAGCCTACCCGCCCGCCCTGCAAGATCAGGTACGCCAGTTGATCGCCCGTGGCCAACTGGGCGACTACCTGCAAAAGCGCTATCCGGCCCGGCATGACGTGCAGAGTGACAAGGCGCTGTACAGCTATGCGCAGAACCTCAAGCAGGAACACCTGCGCAACGCGCCGAACCTCGACAAAGTGCTGTTCGACAACCGTCTCGACCTGACCCACCGTGCGCTCGGTCTGCACACGGCGGTTTCGCGGGTGCAGGGTGGCAAGCTCAAGGCGAAGAAAGAGATCCGTATCGCTTCGCTGTTCAAGGAGGCGGCGCCGGAGTTCCTGCGCATGATCGTGGTGCACGAACTGGCGCATTTCAAAGAAGCCGAGCACAACAAGGCTTTTTACAAACTCTGTGAATACATGCAGCCGGGCTACCATCAATTGGAGTTCGACCTGCGCGTTTACCTGACCTGGCGCGAGTTGCCGGGCGATCAGTGAGTCAAAGGACCCTTTGCATGGACGTAAGCAAGACCAAGAGCAGTTTCTACCGTCGCCTGTATGTTGCCTGGCTGATCGACAGCCAGACCGCCAGCAGCGTCCCGGCGCTGATGGCCGCCACCGGCATGCCCCGCCGCACCGCGCAGGACACCATCGCCGCGTTGGCTGATCTGGATATCGTCTGTGAATTCGAGCAGGAAGCGGGGGCGCGCAACCACGCCGGGCATTACCGGATTCATGATTGGGGTGCGATCGACAAGGGGTGGATCATTCAGAACCTGAGGTCGATTCGCGACGTGTTGGGTTATCCCTGATTGACCTGCTTTCTGGCTCGCAGCAGATCCCTGTAGCGGGCTTTTCAGCAATAGCGCGCTCAAGCGCTCGAGCGCTGACTATTTCCTTCGATGAACCCGCGGTCAGTTGGTTTTCTGAAATCCAGGTGATTTCACTGCCTTTCTTAGGATTTTTCCTATATCCCGGTCACTGATCGCGCATGCAGGATTCTGCGGAATTTCTTCCATGGAATCCTCCAGGGTCAGGGGCCAGCAAGCGTATGGCCCGGCACCCCGGTGGTTACCTTTCTCATGCGGCCTTGCGCTGAATCTGGTGCTGGGTGCGCAGTTGCAGGGAGCACTGCATGCCCGTCCCATCCTGTTTGCGCTTCATCCCCAGCGATGCATCCGGATTCGTCGAGTCCAGCTCCGCGGCTGACCTGCCTCACGCGGAGGAATACTCATGAATTCCGATAACCCTTTCGATTTCGGCCTCTGCATCGACATTGCCTGCAACGAAGCCAACCCGCTGGACCCCGGCATCTGCGGGGTCTGCCAGCGCAGCGGT
>NZ_QKVL01000071.1 GCF_003231275.1 Pseudomonas huaxiensis | reverse complement strand
ATACTTCGTCAAGGTCAGCTTGAGGGTTGCCAATGCGCTCATTGATAGTCATGGGTATTCTCCAGATCCTGTCGGGCCCGAGGGATGTGCCAGCGGCACGAACGGGGCTGAGAAGATTGAAGAGCCAAATGCATCAGGCGCGCAACTGACAAAAATATCAGGTCGGGGCTATCGAGCTGATGCAAAAAGGGCAGCCAGGAGGCTGCCCTTTTGTTGCGAAACCGGCTTATTCAGCCAGTTTGAACGTGATGAAGCTTGCACGCCCCTGACGCAATACGCGCATGGACACCGAACGGTTCTTCGGCAGTTCCTTGGCGATTTCAGTGAACTCCTTGGCCGAAGTGATCGCCTGATTGTTGAGGTGGCTGATGACGTCACCCGGACGCAGGCCGATCAGGGCCGCCGGACCGTCCTGGACTTCCTTGATGACCACGCCACCGTTGAGCTCCAGGGACTTCTTCTGCTCGGCGGTCAGGTCGGAGACAGTAACGCCCAGGCGGTTGCTGTTGCGCTCGAGCCCACCGCCAGCACTGGCGCTGACTTCCTGATCGTCATCCGGTAGCGCACCGATGGTCACGTCGAGGTTTTGGCGCTTGCCGTTGCGGATGATTTCCAGCTTGGCCTTGGCACCGTCTTTCAAACCGCCCACCAGGTGCGGCAGGTCGGCGGACATGATGATCGGCTGGCCGTTCAGGCTGAGGATCACGTCACCCACTTGCAGACCACCCTTGGCGGCCGGACCGTTTTCCAGCACCTGGGCTACCAGGGCACCGGCCGGCTTGTCCAGACCGAAGGATTCAGCGAGGTCCTTGTTGACCTCCTGGATCACTACGCCCAGCCAGCCACGGCTGACCTTGCCGTCTTTCTTCAACTGGTTGGAAACGTCGATTGCCACATCGATCGGGATCGCGAACGACAGGCCCATGAAGCCACCGGAACGGGTGAAGATCTGCGAGTTGATACCCACGACTTCGCCATTCATGTTGAACAGCGGGCCACCGGAGTTACCCGGGTTGATCGCCACGTCGGTCTGGATGAACGGGACATAGGTATCGTTCGGCAGGGTGCGGCCCTTGGCGCTGACGATGCCTTTGGTCACCGAGTGGTCGAAACCGAACGGCGAACCGATCGCCAATACCCACTCACCCACCTTCAGCTTTGACGAGTCGCCCAGCTTCACGGTCGGCAGGTTCTTGCCTTCGACCTTGAGCAGCGCCACGTCGGTACGCGGGTCAGTGCCGACCAGCTTGGCCTGCAGCTCGCTGCGGTCAGACAGGCGGACGATGATTTCGTCGGCATCGGCGACCACGTGGTTGTTGGTCAGCACGTAACCATCATCGGAAATGATGAAGCCCGACCCCAGCGACTGCGCTTCACGCTGGCGATCACCGCCGCGAGGCTGCTGCGGAATGCTGCGCTCGAAGAACTCGCGGAACATCGGCGGCAGGCCTTCGAGGTCCGGCATCTGACCGGCAGCGACGCGGCGATCCGGCAGTTTCTGCTTGGTACTGATGTTCACGACGGCCGGCGAAGCCTGCTCGACCAGGGTGGTGAAGTCCGGCAGGGCTTCAGCCTGGGCAGCAGCCATCTGGCCGAGCATCAGCACGGCCGTAAACAGCGATAGATAGGATTTCAAGCGTGGTATTGACATACGGCTCCCGTCACAACGAGCGTGGTTAAGCAGTAGGGACCTGCCAACGAAAAAGGCCTGGTGACAAACCCGAAGGCTGCGACCAGGCCAGATACATTGGCATTCTTGATGCTGCAACAGCAGGAAAGGCCAGACCCCGGAAGGGCTGACCTATAGAAAAATCTGGATGTTTTTGCAAACTTGAAGGCTTACCAATCATGTCAGCGGCTCTGGGACATGCTTTTCATCCTTGTCATCCATGTACTGAAACAACTCCAGGGTTTATCACTGGCTGGCTTGAGCGTCCTGCAAGCGCATCGACAACGCCACCCGCTCGGCGGTGCCAATGGGGATTTCTCCCACTACCGTGACCATCATTTCGCCCTTGGGCGTGGTCAGTTGACGCGAGACGGCAGCAGTCGGGCCCAACTGGGTGCGCGCGTCAGAGCCGGCACCACTGTCGATCGTCTCGAGGAACACCGAAAACCGCGCCAGACCATCGTCATACATCATGCTGCTGATGCTGTGCTTGCCGTCCGGGTCCTTGCGCACACTGCTGTTGACCAGCTCGAAACCGGGCGGTAACCAATCCGAACGCCAGCCCACCACCGCCTCGTTGACCTGACCTGAAGCCGGGGCAACCTGCTGGCAGTTGGCACTGGACTTGAGCTCACCGTCCTCTGGGACCCTGGTCTCCAGGCTGGTGAACTGGAAGCGCTCCAGCAGTTGCTCCTTGTCGTTGATCAACAGGGACTTCAGCGGGAGCGCTGTTTTACGATCCAGGTACAACTCGAACGCATAACGATGCTGGTCACGCGGGCGCAGGGTAAGAATCACCACATCGCGCCCGGCTACGCGGGATTGTCCCGCGACGCTCAAGTCGTACCAGTTCATCAGTTTGAGAGGATCGAGGACTCGCGCCGACGACTGCGTCGCATTACCCACACCCTCAACCAGGGCCCCGCTCACGCATTGGGTCTGCCCATCGACACGCACGACTTCCTGGGCCGGACCATCGAGCTGCAACAGCCGCTCGCTGACTTTACCGTCCTGGACCCGATGCCAGATATCGTGGGTGGAAAAACTACCATTGCGCTCGTAAACGAAAGTGCCCTGATAACTTTGCTCCTGCTCGGCCTTGGCCAGACGGTTGAGCCAGTCAGCGGCATCTGTCGACGAGTTGGCGGCCAAGGCCGGCAGCGTCAGGCAGCCGCTGAGCAAGAGCGGTATGAGAGGTAGCGCGCGCATGATCCTCCTTGGTGTTCCTAGCGATTATCCAGGCTGGCGGCACGGGCGTAAGGCAGTGCGCTTTCAGTACCTTTCACTGCTGCTTCCTGAGCGTGTTGACGCATGTAGCCCGGCAGACGCTGATCTTGCCAGCCGCTTTGACCTTGCAACACGCCATTGGCCATCGGCCCGGTAGGCTGTTCGGCACTTTCACTATAGCCTGCCAGAACCGCCGGACCCTGGACCTGTGGTGCAACCAGGCCTTGTTGAACCGGTTGCTGGGCAGCCAGTTGGGCACCCGTGATTTCGTCCTGGTTGTACAGGCGTACACCTACCAGCACTGCCAGAGTCACCGAGGCAGCTACCGCCAGACGACCGACAGTACGCCATGGGCCGCGAGTAACCTTGGCCGGCGTGGCTTCATCGGCCAACGCGGCGGAGACCGCGGAGGCGATATCCAGTTTCGGCAGCAGCAATTCCTTGTGCATCGCTGCACGGGCGACCTGGTAACGCGACCAGGTGGCTCGGGTGTCGGAATCGTCCATGGCACTCAATACCCGACGTAATTCCAGTTCGTCCGCTTCGTTATCCATCACCGCGGACAGCGATTCCTGCAAAGCTTCACGACTCATGGCGGTTCCTCTCTTGGCTGTCGCCGCTGTCTCAGGTTTCCTGCAACAACGGCTGCAGGGCTTTGTCTATGGCCTCCCGAGCGCGGAAAATACGAGAGCGCACGGTACCCACCGGACACTGCATGACGCTCGCAATGTCCTCGTAACTCAGACCATCGAATTCACGTAAAGTTAACGCCGTACGCAAATCTTCTGGCAGTTGCTGGATGGTTCGATGGACGGTGCCTTCGATCTCGTCCCGCAACAGCGCGCGTTCTGGGGATTCGAGGTCCTTGAGGCCATGATCGCCATCGTAAAACTCTGCATCCTCGGAACTGACATCGCTGTCCGGTGGCCGCCGACCGCGGGACACCAGATAGTTTTTCGCCGTGTTGATCGCAATGCGGTACAGCCAGGTATAGAAAGCGCTGTCACCACGAAAATTGCCAAGAGCACGGTAGGCCTTGATGAACGCTTCCTGCGCAACATCCTGGGCCTCATGGGTGTCGTGCACGAATCGCACGATCAACCCGAGAATCTTGTGCTGATACTTCAGCACCAACAGATCGAACGCTCGCCTGTCGCCGCGCTGCACGCGCTCGACAAGCTGCTGATCCTCTTCCTGGGTTAGCATGAACACTCCTCGGTGAACCTGGAGGGGTGCTGCATTGGCCATCGTTCAGGCTTGCAACCATAGACTCGGGCTTTTTGCAAAAGTTCTCCCCCTCCAGACAAGTTTCCGGCGGCCCTTGATCGGCTCGCACGAAAAACGCAGCGCGGTCGCTGCCGGCTGCGTCAATAAATCAGTCTTCTATGCATGGGCAACGACCAAAACGACCGTCGCCTCCTGCCGCTGCGGCTGCTGGCGTACAGGCAACCCTCTATGGATAGGTACGTTTCCAGTAAAGTTCCACGCGTGGCTGCCAGAAGCGCGTCAGTGACATGGAAATCAGGGCATTGAGGCTGCTATAAAGGCACCCCACCCAGATTCACGATAGTTTCACAATGCCATAAACGCTTGACCATTGTGCCGATACCACCGTCCTTATACCAGTGTCCTTCGTGGTCGCCCCGCGCGGAAAATCCAGACATGAGCCAACAATTACAACATGACGTCCTCGTGATCGGCAGCGGTGCCGCGGGCCTGAGCCTGGCACTGAACCTGCCCTCCCATCTGCGCATCGCGGTACTGAGCAAGGGCGATCTCGCCAATGGCTCGACCTTTTGGGCGCAGGGCGGCGTCGCCGCGGTGCTCGACGATACCGACACCGTGCAATCCCACGTCGAAGATACCCTCAATGCCGGCGGCGGCCTGTGCCACGAAGACGCGGTGCGCTTCACCGTCGAGCACAGCCGCGAATCGATCCAGTGGTTGATCGACCAGGGCGTGCCGTTCACCCGTGATGAACATGCCAGCGTCGACGACGGTGGTTTCGAGTTCCACCTGACCCGCGAAGGCGGTCACAGCCACCGGCGCATCATCCATGCCGCCGATGCCACAGGTGCAGCGATCTTCAAGACCTTGCTGGACCAGGCCCGGCAGCGACCGAATATCGAACTGCTGGAGCAACGCGTGGCGGTGGACCTGATCACCGAACGTCGTCTCGGCCTGGATGGCGAACGCTGCCTCGGCGCCTACGTGCTCAATCGCGCGACCGGCGAGGTCGACACCTTCGGCGCCCGCTTCACGGTGCTGGCCACCGGCGGCGCAGCCAAGGTCTACCTCTATACCAGCAACCCGGACGGCGCCTGTGGCGACGGCATCGCCATGGCCTGGCGCGCCGGTTGCCGGGTGGCCAACCTGGAATTCAACCAGTTCCACCCGACCTGCCTGTATCACCCGCAGGCCAAGAGTTTCCTGATCACCGAGGCCCTGCGTGGCGAAGGCGGACTGCTCAAGCTGCCCAACGGCGAACGCTTCATGCACCGCTTCGACCCGCGCGCCGAACTGGCGCCGCGGGATATCGTCGCCCGCGCCATCGACCATGAAATGAAGCGACTGGGCGTGGACTGCGTTTATCTGGACATCAGCCACAAGCCGGCCGATTTCGTCAAAAGCCACTTCCCGACCGTCTATGAACGCTGCCTGACCTTCGGCATCGACATCACCCGCCAGGCGATCCCGGTGGTCCCCGCCGCCCACTACACCTGTGGCGGCGTGATGATCGACCAGGACGGCCGCACCGATGTGCCGGGTCTCTACGCCATCGGAGAAACCAGTTTCACCGGCCTGCACGGCGCCAACCGCATGGCCAGCAACTCGCTGCTGGAGTGTTTCGTCTATGGTCGTTCAGCGGCCGCCGACATCGTCGCGCAACTGGAACAGGTCGGCATGCCCAACGCCCTGCCCTGCTGGGACGCCAGCCAGGTGACCGACTCGGACGAGGACGTGATCATTGCGCACAACTGGGACGAGTTGCGGCGGTTCATGTGGGACTACGTCGGCATCGTGCGCACCAACAAGCGCCTGCAACGGGCCGAGCACCGTGTGCGCCTGCTGCTGGATGAAATCGACGAGTTCTACAGCAACTACAAAGTCAGCCGCGACCTGATCGAGCTGCGCAACCTGGCCCAGGTCGCCGAACTGATGATCAAGTCAGCCATGCAGCGCAAGGAATCCCGCGGCCTGCATTACACCCTGGACTACCCGAACCTGCTGCCGGACGCCAAGGACACTATTCTGCAGCCGCCCACCTTTTCCGACTGAACTTCAGGCGCAAGCGCAGGCGCCGGTGCTGCACCGGCTCCAGCGCATCATGGCCGATGCACTGGCTGCGGGCGAAGAATTGCCCCGGCCGGCGGAAACGCAGAATAACCAACCCCG
Organism: Pseudomonas huaxiensis; assembly: GCF_003231275.1. GTDB lineage: Bacteria > Pseudomonadota > Gammaproteobacteria > Pseudomonadales > Pseudomonadaceae > Aquipseudomonas > Aquipseudomonas huaxiensis. The sequence goes on along the minus strand of NZ_QKVL01000071.1, from coordinate 10,398 downwards.
GCAGCGCCATGCTGTCACGGCGCAATTGCACTGCGTGCCAGCCACGAACGGCGCTCCATAGCTGCCAGCCATGGGCATCGCGGCGCAGGCGGGTGATGGCATCGGGATGGGAAAGGAGTATCTGGCGGGGAATGACCCAGAAGGCATGCCCCAGGCACAGGGCCAGGCCCGCGAGGGCAAGCAGTGGCGGGATCGCCAGGAGCGCAAGCGCCGTGATGGCCAGCGCGAGACAGGCGAGATAAGCCGCCAGCAGTAGCTTTGAGCCCTGCCAGCGGCACTCGAAACTGTTACTTGGGCTGGACACGGTCCAGGATGATGCGAACCATGCGTTGCAGTTCCGGGTCTTCGGACTCGGAGCGTTCCATGAACCAGCCGAACATGTCCTGGTCTTCACAGCTCAGCAGACGAACATACAGCTCGCGATCCGTCTCGCTCAGGGTCGAGTAAACCTCCTGGGTGAAAGGTACCAGCAGTACGTCCAGCTCCAGCATGCCGCGGCGGCTGTGCCAGAACAGTCGATTGAGTTCAGTTTGTTCGACCATGGGGCCCTCCTCGAATAGGCGGCCAGTATACAGACCGGACCTCACAAGGGCACACGGCATTGGTCTAGGTCCGCTACCTATTTTGCCAATGGCACTCTATGATGGCCCCCAGTCTTATTTCACCTGCGATGAACCATGGCCGACTCCGCTTTTTTCTGCACCCTCTCCCATGAAGGCGTCCTCGCTGTACGCGGTTCGGACGCTGGCAAGTTCCTTCAAGGTCAACTGACCTGCCATATCGGTTATCTCAGCGAAAACACCTCCAGCCTCGGTTCGCGCTGCATGCAGAAAGGCCGGATGCAATCGAGCTTCCGCATCCTTCCCGAAGGCGATGGCTTCCTTCTGGCCATGACCCGCGAACTGCTGGAATCGCAATTGGCCGACCTGAAGAAGTACGCCGTGTTTTCCAAGGCCAAGCTCACCGACGAAAGCGCCGCCTGGGTCCGTTTCGGCCTGAGCCACGGTGAAGCTGCCCTCGCCTCCCTGGGCCTCGAAGTGCCGGATCAGGCTGGCGCGACCGTCCGCCATGACGGTCTGATCGCGATCAATGTTTCTCCTGACCGTGTCGAACTGTGGGTGCCTGCCGCCCAGGCCGACTCGGTGCGTGCACAATTGACCGACCATCTGTCGGAAGGCGAGCTGGATGACTGGCTGCTCGGACAGATCCGCGCCGGTATCGGACAGGTCATGGAGCAGACCCGCGAGCTGTTCATTCCACAGATGATCAACCTGCAGGCCGTGGGCGGTGTCAGCTTCAAGAAAGGCTGCTACACCGGACAGGAAATCGTCGCCCGCATGCAATACCTCGGCAAGCTCAAGCGCCGCCTGTACCGGCTGGCCCTGAACGAAGGCGAGATGCCGGCCCCCGGCAGCGAAATTTTCTCGCCGACCCACGGTTCATCCGTCGGCGAAGTCGTGATTGCCGCCCGCGGCGAGCTGCTCGCGGTGCTTACGGCCGACGCCGTCGAAGACGACAACTTGCATCTGGGCAGTCTCGAAGGCCCACGCCTGAGCCTGCTGCCGTTGCCTTACGAACTGGACCGCGACCGCGAGATCCAGCGCTGAACCCGCCACGCCCCACCGCGCATACCGACGGGGCCATCCCTGAACGCGGGAGAGAATCACGATGAACACGCTGGCCGAGATGGTCCAAACGCAGTTACTGGCCGCCATCGACAATGACGATCTGGTCTTGCCGACCCTGCCCGAGGTTGCCTTGAGCATCCGCGAAGCGGCGGAAGACAGCGAGATCAGTGTCAGCACCCTTAGCAAGGTGATCGGCAGCGACGCCGCCCTCGCCGCTCGCCTGATCAAGGTAGTCAACAGCCCGCTGCTGCGCGCGATCACTGAAGTCACCGACCTGCAGACCGCGATCACCCGACTGGGGGTCAATTACAGCTGCAACCTCGCGATTGGCCTGGTGATCGAGCAGATTTTCCATGCCCGCTCGGAAGTGATCGAACAGAAAATGCGGGAAATCTGGGCAAAAAGCCTTGAGGTTGCAGGGATAAGCTATGAACTGTGTCAACGCTTCACCGAGTTGAAGCCCGACCAGGCTGCCCTCGCGGGGCTGGTCCATCAGATCGGCGTGCTGCCAATCCTCACCTATGCCGAGGAACACAACGAACTGCTGTCGGACCCGGTCTGCCTGAACCATGTGATCGAGCAGATCCAGCCGGTGCTGGGCGACAAGATTCTCAGTGTCTGGGAGTTCCCCGAGCAACTGGCCGGGTTACCGGGCGAGGTGCAGAACCTGGACCGGGAGTCCGCCAAGGTGGATTACATCGATATCGTCCAGATCGCTCAGGTGCTGTGCGATAGCAACGAGTGGGAACGGCCGTTGGCGGCGCTGCCGGCGTTTCGGCATCTGCGGTTGTCGGCGAGCAGTCCGGTGCTGTCTGAAGAGCTGATGGATGCGAAGCGGATGTTTCGCTGACGTTGAGGCCTGAAACCATCACCCCGCCGGATTGAAACTCACTCGAACCTTCAACCCGCCCTTTTCGCCATCATGCAAGCTGATGGCGGCAAGGTGCGCGCGGCAGATTTCGCCGACGATCGCCAAACCCAGCCCGGTGCCCTGAGCACTGCCCCGGTAAAAGCGCTCGAAGACTTTCTCCCGCTCCTGCGCCGGTATCCCGGGCCCGTCATCCTCGACTTCCAGCTCGCCCGGCGCCGTCACCCGCAAGATCACGTTGCCGCCCTTGGGCGTGTGTGCCAAAGCGTTGTCCACCAAATTACTGAGCAGCTCGTTGAGCAGCGTCGGCTCGCCGCGCACCCACACCGGCGCCTCGGCCTCCAGCGCCAGGGCGATCCCGCGGGCATGGGCCAGCGGCGCCATCGCCATGCCCAGTTCCCGCGCCAACTGGCTAAGATCCAGTAGTTGCGCGCCGCCCTCGGCAATCGCCCGGGCGCCGTTTTCCACCCGCGCCATGGACAGCAACTGATTGGCCAGGTGGGTCAGCTTGTCGGTGCTCTGCGCCGTGGCCTGCAGGGTTTCATGCCAGACCTGCGGCTCTTTCGAGCGCAGCCCCAACTCGACCCGCGCCTTGAGCGCCGCCAACGGCGTGCGCAACTCGTGAGCGGCATCGGCGATGAATTGCGCCTGACGCTCGAACTGCTCGCGCAAGCGTTCGGTGAAGTGGTTCAAGGCCCGCACCAATGGCCCCAGTTCGTGCTGCACTTCCACCGAAGGCAAGGGCCGCAGGTCGTCCGGCTGGCGTTCTTCCACTGCCCCGCGCAACCGCTCCAACGGTCGTAACGCCGCACTGACGGCAAACCACACCAGCAGCAATGCCCCCAGCGCCAGCATGCCGAGGCGCAGCAGAGTATCGGCCATCAGGCTGCGCGCCATACGGACCCGCGCTTCTTCGGTCTCAGCCACACGAATCTCGGCCATGCCGTTCATGTTCGGTTCGCTGACCGCCTTGAGCAGGCTGACCACGCGCACATCCTGGCCCAGGTAGCGCGCATCGTAGAACCGCGCCAGCGCCGGGTAATCGTCGGTGCGTGGGGTGCCGGGCGGCGGCGCCGGCAGGTTTTCGTAGCCGGAGATCAGCTTCTGGTGGATGTCGTTGACCTGGTAGTAGATGCGTCCGGCGCTGTCGTAGGCAAAGGTGTCGAGTGCCACGTAGGGCACGTCGGCGCTGAGGGTGCCATCGCGTTGCGACAAACCGGCGGCGATGGTCCGTGCCGAGGCCAGCAGGGTCCGGTCGTAGGCGGTGTCGGCGGCTTCGCGGCCGTTCCAGTAGGCGCTCAGGCCGCTGGCGATCATCAGTACCACCAGCAGCAACGCCAGGTTCCACAGCAGGCGGCCGCGCAGGCTGCCGGCGCTACGCATCACGGTGCTCAAGGAGGTAGCCGAGGCCGCGGAAGGTGACGATGGCGACGGCGTGTCCATCGAGCTTCTTGCGCAGCCGATGGACGTAGATTTCGATGGCGTCGGCGCTGGCTTCCTCATCCAGGCCGAAGACCTGGGAGGCCAGTTGCTCCTTGCTCATGACCCGGCCAGGACGGGCGATCAACGCCTCAAGCACCGCCTGCTCGCGGGAGGTCAGGGTCAGCAGTTCATCGCTGAGGGTGAAGCGCCGGGTATCGAGATCGTAGACCAGCGGACCGCAGCGCTGCTGGCGCTCGCCGCCAAGCACGCTGCGCCGTAGCAGCGCCTTGACCCGCGCTTCCAGCTCAGTCAGTTCGAAGGGCTTGGCCAAGTAATCGTCGGCGCCGAGGTTGAGGCCATGGACCCGGTCCTTGACGTCGCTGCGCGCGGTGAGCATCAGCACCGGGACGTTCTTGCCGCGGGCACGCAAGCGCGCCAGCACCTCGAAGCCGTCCATCCGCGGCAGGCCCACATCGAGCACCACCACGGCGTATTCCTCGCTGGCCAGGGCCAGGTCGGCGGCCACGCCATCGTGCAGCACGTCCACGGTCAGGCCGGTGCTTTTCAGCGCCTGGGCCACGCTTTCGGCCAGTTGCAGATGGTCTTCGACGAGCAGCACTCGCATCGATTTCTCCCGGTCGCATCGCGTTCAGTGGCGCGGAGTTTACAGAGGAAGCATGGCCTGTGAAGCCACCGCGCGGATGAAAGTCGATTGAAAGGTTAGCGAAAGGTTGAGCCCCTAGCATCCGTTCACGGCCCTTTCCGGGAGCCGTAGAACGAACCGCAGTGTTCGAACCGATAAGAACAATAAACGGGGTTACTCCACGATGCTGTCATCACAGCCGCAGGCGTTCGCGCCTATTCGTCGTCCTATCACTCGCCCGACTTCCCTCGCCAGCGCCATCGCCCTTTGCAGTGTTGCTCCGCTGAGCCAGGCCGCCTTCTTCGAAGACAGCAGCGCCACCTTCGAAACCCGCAACATGTACTTCAACCGCGACTTTCGCGACGGCACCAGCGCGCAACAATCCAAGCGCGACGAATGGGCCCAGGGCTTCATGCTCAACCTCCAGTCCGGCTACACCGAAGGCACCGTCGGCTTTGGCGTCGATGCGCTGGGCATGCTCGGTGTCAAGCTCGACTCCAGCCCCGACCGTACCGGCACCGGCCTGCTGCCAACCCATGACGACGGCCGCGCCGCCGACGAATACTCCAAGCTCGGCCTGACCGGCAAGGTGAAGATCTCCGCCACCGAGCTGAAGATCGGCACCCTGATCCCGGAGCTGCCAACCCTCAAGCCCAACGACGGGCGGATCCTGCCGCAGACCTTCGAAGGCGGATTGCTGACCTCCAAGGAACTGAAGAACCTGACCTTCACCGGCGGACGTCTGGAGAAGGCCAAGGATCGCGATGACACCAACAAGGAAGACATCGCACTGAACAACAAGAACGGTCGCTTCCTCGGCACCGTCGCCGGCAATCATTTCGACCTCGCCGGCCTGGACTACAAATTCACCGACCGTATCACCGGCAGCTATCACTTCGCCCAGCTCGATGACGTGTATCGCCAGCACTTCGCTGGCCTGGTCGCCACCCAGCCGTTTGGCCCGGGCACCTTCGGCGCCGACCTGCGCCTGGCGATCAGCGATGACCAGGGCCAGGCCCGCGGCGGCAAGATCGACAACACTTCGCTCAACGGCATGCTCAGCTACGGCCTCAACGGCCACAAGTTGAGCGCCGCCTACCAGAGCATGTCCGGTGACAGCGCCTTCCCCTACGTGGATGGCTCCGACCCGTACCTCGTCAACTTCGTCCAGATCAACGACTTCGCCGGAGCCGACGAACGCTCCTGGCAAGTGCGTTACGACTACGACTTCGCCAAAATCGGCATTCCAGGGCTGAGCTTCATGACCCGTTACGTCAACGGGGACAACGTCAGCCTGGCGAACGGCAGCGAAGGCAAAGAATGGGAACGCAACACCGAGCTCAAGTACGTGGTGCAGAGCGGGACGCTGAAAAACGTCGCCGTACGCCTGCGCAACGCCACCTACCGCTCCAACTTCGCCCGCGACGCGGACGAGGTGCGGCTGCTGGTGAGCTACAGCGTGGCCCTGTGGTAATCCGCCTATAACAATTAAAGCTACGGAGACTGACGATGACTTTTTCACTACGCCGAATCGCCCTCGCCACCGGTTGCCTGTTGCTGGCCGGCCAGGTGCTGGCTGCCGAACCGAAACGCCCTGAATGCATCGCCCCGGCCTCGCCGGGTGGTGGCTTCGACCTGACCTGCAAACTGGTGCAAAGCGCACTGGTCAACGAGAAAATCCTCAGCAAGCCGATGCGTGTGACCTACATGCCCGGCGGTGTCGGCGCGGTGGCCTACAACGCCGTGGTCGCCCAACGTCCGGGCGACGCCGGGACGCTGGTGGCCTGGTCCAGCGGTTCGTTGCTGAACCTGGCCCAGGGCAAGTTCGGCCGGTTCGACGAAAACGCCGTGCGCTGGCTGGCGGCGGTGGGCACCAGTTACGGTGCCATCGCAGTGAAAAATGATTCGCCCTACAAGACCCTCGACGATCTGGTCGCGGCATTGAAGAAAGATCCGAGCAAAGTGGTGATTGGTTCCGGTGGCACCGTAGGCAGCCAGGACTGGATGCAAACCGCGCTGATCGCCAAGGCCGCCGGCATCAACCCGCGTGACCTGCGCTACGTGGCCCTGGAAGGCGGTGGTGAAATTGCTACCGCGCTGCTCGGCGGCCATATTCAGGTCGGCAGTACCGACATTTCCGACTCCATGCCGCACATCCAGAGCGGCGACATGCGCCTGCTCGCCGTGTTCTCCGACAAGCGCCTGGACGAGCCGGAGATGAAGGACATTCCTACCGCGAAGGAACAGGGCTACGACATCGTCTGGCCGGTGGTGCGCGGGTTCTACCTCGGGCCGAAGGTGAGCGACGAAGACTACGCCTGGTGGAAAGCGTCTTTCGACACGCTGCTGGCCTCCGAAGAGTTCGCCAAGCTGCGTGACCAGCGCGAGCTGTTCCCGTTCGCCATGACCGGCGAAGAGCTGGACACCTACGTCAAGAAACAGGTCGCCGACTACAAGGCGCTGGCTCGGGAGTTCGGGCTGATTCAGTAGACCTTATCGCTGGCAAGCCAGCTCCCACAGGGATCGCGTTGGCCACAAACCTTGTGATTGACACAAACACTGTGAGAGCTGGCTTGCCAACTCCTGCAGAGATCGCGTCGACCACAACCTTGTGATTGACACAAACACTGTGGGAGCTGGCTTGCCAGCGATGAGTCCCTCAAGACAGCACCAATGCCCTGCCCCGCACGGGCTGGGCATTACCTGAAATCAGCCTCCCCAAGAGGATTTCTTGATGATCCTGCAACGTGTCTTTGCCCTGATACTGCTGGCGGTCTGTGCCGCCCTGGCCGTCATGGCCTGGCCCTACCAGGCCGCGTTTTCCTACGAGCCCGTCGGCCCCCGCGCCTACCCGCTGTTGATGCTTGGCCTGATGGGCCTCGCCCTGCTCTACCTGGCCTTTCGCCCCACCCCTATCGTCCGCAGTGAGGACGAACCGGAACTGGACCGCGAAACCCTGAACAAGATCGGCCTCTGCGTCGGTCTGCTGGTGGTTTTCGCCGCCACCTTCGAATCCCTCGGCTTCATCGTCAGCAGCATCCTCATCGGCGTGCCGATGGCCCGTCTCTACGGTGGTCGCTGGCTGCACAGCGTGATCATCGTCGGCTTCATGAGCATCGCCCTGTACGTGCTGTTCGACCGGGTGATGGACGTTCCACTGCCGCTTGGCCTGCTCGACGTTCTGGAGAATTGACATGGATACCCTAAGTTATCTGGGCCAGGGCTTCGGCGTGGCTCTCAGCCCGTACAACCTGGTCACCGCGCTCTGCGGCACCCTGATCGGCACCGTGGTCGGCCTGCTGCCGGGCCTCGGCCCAATCAACGGCGTGGCGCTGCTGATCCCCATCGCGTTCGCCCTCGGCCTGCCGCCGGAGTCGGCGCTGATCCTGCTGGCGGCGGTCTACCTGGGCTGCGAATACGGCGGCCGGATCAGCTCGATCCTGCTCAACATCCCGGGCGAAGCCTCCACCGTGATGACCACCCTCGACGGATACCCCATGGCCCGCCAAGGCCTGGCCGGTGTGGCGCTGTCGCTGTCGGCGTGGAGCTCGTTCATCGGTGCTTTCATCGCCACCTGCGGCATGGTGCTGTTCGCCCCGCTGCTGGCGAAATGGGCGATCGCCTTCGGGCCGGCGGAGTACTTCGTGCTGATGGTGTTCGCCATCGTCTGTCTCGGCGGGATGGCCGGCGACAGACCGCTGAAAACCTTTATCGCCGCGTTGATCGGCCTGTTCCTGTCCAGCGTCGGTATCGACGCCAACAGCGGCGTGTACCGCTTCACCGGTGACAGCGTGCACCTGGCCGACGGCATCCAGTTCGTCGTGCTGGTGCTGGGCCTGTTCTCCATCAGCGAAATCCTTCTGCTGCTGGAAAAGACCCACCACGGCCACGAAGCAGTGAAGGCCACCGGACGTATGCTGTTCAACTTCAAGGAAGCGGCCTCGGTGTTCGTGGTGAATATCCGCTGCGGCCTGCTCGGCTTCATCATGGGCGTGTTGCCCGGTGCCGGTGCGACCCTCGCCAGCGCCGTGGCCTACATGACCGAGAAGCGTATCGCCGGTGCCAGCGGCAAGTTCGGCAAAGGTGACGCCCGTGGTCTTGCGGCCCCTGAAACCGCCATCGGCGCGTCCTGCTGCGGCGCCCTGGTGCCGATGCTGACCCTCGGTGTTCCAGGTTCGGGCACCACCGCCGTGATGATCGGCGCACTGACCCTGTACAACATCACCCCCGGGCCGATGCTGTTCGAACAACAACCGGACATCGTCTGGGGCCTGATCGCCTCGCTGTTCATCGCCAACATCATGCTGGTGATCCTGAACATTCCGATGATCCGCATCTTCACTCGCATCCTCGCCGTACCGAACTGGGCGCTGGTGCCGGTGATCGCGATCATCACCGCGATCGGCGTCTACGCCGTGCACGCCACCACCTTCGATCTGTTCCTGATGGTCGGCATCGGCATCATGGGATACATCCTGCGCAAGCTGGACTTCCCGCTGTCGCCGATCCTGCTCGGCTTCATCCTTGGCGGCCTGATGGAACAGAACCTGCGCCGCGCGCTGTCGATCTCCAACGGCGCGCTGGACATCCTCTGGTCGAGCCCGATCAGTGTCGCGGTGTGGACCCTGACCGTGCTGATGATGACCCTGCCGCTGATCCGCATCTGGCGTCGTCGGGTACTGCAGCGTCGCGCCCTGGCCGATGTCTGAGTCGTCCTTCAGACAATGGTGGGCAACCCCGCTGGTCGGCCTGGCCGGCGGGTTCGCGGCCAGCGCCGTCGGCTGGCCGTTGCCGTTCATGGTCGGTTCGTTGTTGGCGATAATCCTGGTGCGCTGCCTGACGCCGTGGCAATTGGCGGAAATCCCGGGTGGGCGCAAGTGCGGGCAATGGGTCGTCGGGATCGGCATCGGCCTGCACTTCACGCCGCATGTCGCTGAACAGGTTGCCAGCCATTTCGGCCTGATCTTCTTCGGTGCGCTGATCACCAGTTTTTCCAGCGTGGTCGGCGTCTGGCTGCTGCGGCGCACCGGTGAGGACCGCGCCACCGCGTTCTTCTCCAGCATGCCGGGCGGCTCGGGCGAGATGGTCAACCTTGGCGCGCGCAATGGCGCCAACCTCAGTCGCGTGGCGGCCGGGCAGAGTCTGCGGGTTTTGGCGGTGGTGTTGTGCGTGCCAGCGGCGTTCAAGTACCTGCTGGGAGATGGCGTGCCGATCGCCCATGCCGGTGCGGTCAATTGGGCCTGGCTGGCGCTGCTGTTCCCGCTTGGTGCGCTGGTGGCGTGGACCTGGCAACGCCTGAAGCAGCCCAACCCGTGGCTGTTCGGGCCACTGCTGGTGGCGGGTGTCGCCAGTATCGGCTGGAACCTCCATCTGGGCCTCCCGGACGGCGCCAGCCAGATCGGCCAGTGGCTGATCGGTAGCGGTCTGGGCTGTCACTTCAACCGGGCGTTCTTCCGACGCGCGCCCTCGTTCCTCGCCCGCACCCTGGCGGCGACCGTACTGACCATGCTGATTGCCGCCATCGCGGCCCTTGCGCTCAGTGCCGCGACCCATCTCGATCTGCGTTCGCTGACCCTGGGCATGATGCCCGGCGGTATCGCCGAGATGAGCCTGACTGCGGAGACCCTGCAGCTGTCGGTACCGCTGGTGACGGCGCTGCAGATGATGCGGTTGTTGTTCGTGCTGTTTCTGGCGGAGCCGTTGTTCCGGCACTGGGACAGCCAGTTTTCGCGTCGTTCCGCCGGGCCATAGAACAACGTTCTTCACGGAATGGTGGGGGCGATGATCTTTGGGGCTTGAGGCTTGGGGCTTGGGGCTGTGAGCTTATCCATTCGTTT
>NZ_QKVL01000070.1 GCF_003231275.1 Pseudomonas huaxiensis | reverse complement strand
TGATTCTTATGATATTTTCCGGAGTATCGAGGCCTTCTTCTTCTGGCCAGTAAATAAGATCCGATGCAGTGGGGTGTTCGGATACTTCCATAAACAGGTCGATGCGCTTGTCATGTGCTTGCTCGGTGATCCCATCTTCAGGGTCGATGACCGACTGCAGCAAAACCAGAAACTCCTGCTCTGTATAGTCATTGAGTTGTTTTTTCTGGTTCATGGCTTCTCTCCGTAATGAATGTCTGAGCTCGTTGCTGGGGCAGCGCTAGGTTCCGATATAGGAAAAGCGTGGCCACAGGCGCCGTACAGCACAGGCCAATGCTAAAAGAAACCCGCGACGGTGTAGGCCTTCGCGGGTTTCTGTATTCGTGAAGGAAGCATCTTGGTGACGGTTTATTCAGGCTTGAAACCGGGTTTGTCGTTGGCAGCACGCCAGTCCTTGATACGTTTGACGACGCCTTCGGGGCTGTCGTCCTCACCTTCGGTTGGGAAACAGATGACTTGGAATGCGTTGGGAAGCTCGCTGATGGTTTCGATATGGTTGAGAACCCCATCCACGAACTTATCGTATTCTCGCCCTTGCAATGGTGAGTCGTTTCTGAACAGCAAGGTCACAAGTACTAGGAACTCGGTTTCGGTGTAGTCCTCAATGGTCGGTCTCAGATCCATTATTTTTCCCCTTTTTTATGTACATCGACATGAGCGCTTGGCGTCATGATGACGAGGTTGTCAACGTCATAGACTGCTCCCCCGTCTGCGATGGGCTGGATATGGTGCAGCTCTAGAACTCGTCTTTTTCCTACCGCGCCTTCTACTGCATAGGGCGATCCACCATTTCGCATTTTGTTCAGACTTACTTCTTTGAAGTGCTCGCTCAAATCAGGATCGGTGGCTATGGCCTTCCATATCGCCTCGCGCATCTTGTCCCATCGGCCGTAAATCTGCCCTCTCAGTTTGTCCGCTACCCGTGTAGGAAGTGGCGCACCGGAAGCGCTGTAGATTGCTTCTCCCCAGCCCGAAATGTTCCGCCCGTTTCCTGTCCCGGTCCCCGCATAATCCCGCGGGTTCTTGAACATGATGTAAATCGGTTCAAGCCCCGAATCCTCCGGGAAGGTAATGATGAGGCGTTCCTGATCCATGAGGTCCAGTGCCGGGTAGCTTTCGACCTGTCCTTGAACCGGGATCAGGCTGGCACCTTCGTAGAGGGAGGGATCTGGTTGATGCTCGGGTAGCGTCGTCGTTGGAGAGGTTTCGCTTCCTGGGGCGGTGGCTGGCGTCCAGGTCAGAATCCTCTGCGGGTTTTCCAGTACGACGCTGTAAACCTGCTGCTGAGCGTCGTACTGGGCCGCTATCACGGGTACCCGACCCAATGCGCCGGCATGGGTCGTATCAGTGATGAAGAGGGTGGTTTGCGATTCCTCGGTCAGGGCGAACGGGCTGTAGGGCAATGCCACGCTACTGCCGGAGGCTGCCGCGTTTGCAAGGTCCAGGTCGTGTGGAGGGGACAGATCGGCCAACGGTATGGAGATGACGATGCGTTGCTGCTCTTCATCCTTGGGCCAGGGAATGACTACGGCTCCCACGACTATCGTCGCGAGTAACGCCGGCCCGCTGGCCAATACCGCGACTCGCAAGGCGGGAATGGCGAGGCGAATGGCCGATTGCAGTGCGCCGTAGGCTGCCGGCGTGATCGGGAATGAACTGCCGCCCAACGGGGCGATGAAGGGTAACGCGGAGGCGCCGGACACTGAGGCATAGGTGATGTGAGCGCGCTGTTGCGCTATTTCACGAAGTACCGCTGCCTGGGCTTGTTGCTCGGCGGCCCTGCGTGCAATTTCTTCCTGGTTGGCCTGATGCAGTTGCTGATTGAGCTGCTGGGCCCGGCCTTGCAGCGCTGAGAAGGCGGTCAGTGTGTGCTGCAGGTGGCGGGCATATTCGTTGGACAATGTGTTCTGGTGATAGTCGCTCCAGCGTGGGCCGATGATCCCTGACTGCTGACCCTCGATCAGGCTTCTCAGCGCTTCGAGCTCTGTACGGGTCAGCGGAGCCGTTATTTTCGGGTTGGCCGTCACGTAAGGGCGCACGGACAGGGCGATGTTGTTGAGCATCAACTGCAAGGTGTCTTGATAACGACTCAGCGCCTCTGTCGAGGAGAGCCCCTGAACCTCTCCACTGCGCTGTACGATTTCTGCCTGCAGCGCGGACGGCAGCAATTGAAAGTGGATCTGTTGTTCTGCTCTGATTCTCTGGGCGTTGTTGGCAAGCGCGTCGGCTTTTCCTCCGTAGTCCAGAGCGGTGAGGTCTTCGTGCTGTGCAACGGCATCAGCCAATGAACCCAGCTGAGCTGTGGCTGCGGCGAGTGTCCGATCAAGTATTTTCGACTCGTGGACGGCGCCGTAAGCCTTCATGTAATCCGTGAAGAGTGTTTCAAACTGCCCGTTTTTCACCGCCTCCTGCGCGGTGTGCGCCAGAAAGAACGAGGGCTTGTAGAGCGGGCTGGTCCCCCAGAACGCATTCGCGATGGATGCCTGGTGGTGGTATTCGCTCTGTTTCTGCGCAATGAATTCCAGCAGGCCCTTGTGCTCTGCTTTGAAACGATCGGCAGTCGGGAGAGTCGCGTTGGAGGAAGTGTTTTTTACCGCGTTGATCTGGGCCTGGAGAGTGGCGTCGAGTGTCGAATAGCGTGGTTCGTATTCGGTATCGACGATCTGAGTGAAATTTACGTGCTCCTCGATGATGACCGTCTTGAAACCTGGTATTGCCGGACCTGTGAATCGCCCGGGGCCACCCTGACCACGCCTGGGGCCCTCGGTCAGCCCCCAGCCGCCTGAGCCCCGCCCACCGCCGCCATCTCCTGCTCGCGGTATGCGGTTGGGGTCCGGGTAAGCCTCGATCAGCAGGCCTTCAGTCAAATACAGGGTGTTGTCAGTGTTTTGATCCGCCATGCCATTCGCTCCTTCGAAAACGGAGCGGCGATGCTCGTTTATGGCACTGATCAGCGTCTGTCAGGTGCGGGCGAATGACGAGTAGGGGCGTTCTGATAGGTTTCAGGCCGCCAGCTCAGCGCTCCCGCCAGCATCAGCCCGGCGCCTGCGACCAGCAGCGCCGGTTGCAGGCTGCCGGCGAACAGGTTGCTCAGCGCCGCCAGCAAGGGCCCGCCGAGCTGGCCGGTGGCGAAACAGGCTGTCAGCAGGCCGGCATTGCGTTGGGTGGTATGGGGCGCCAGTTCCCGCGAGCGCTGCATCACCAACTGCATGCACGCCAGGAACGGCGTGCCGCAGAAGATCACCCCCAGCGCCAGCCCTGGACCGTCGCCCATCAGACAGGCGAAAACGCCGATGGCCTGCAGCCACAGTGTCACCATCAACCAGCGCGAGGTGCTGCCCGGCAGTGGTCGGCGCAGGCTCAGCAGTATCACTCCGACCGCGGCGGCGAGGCCGAAGCCGGGCCAGAACAGATCGGCCATCCACTGGCCATGGAAGCGTGCGCTGGCCATCTGCGACATGAACGTCGCTGGGATGATGTAACCGATGCCGTACAGGCCGTAGATCAGGCCCAGCCGCGGGATACCCCGCGAAGGTGTGGCAGCCAGTGTTGGCGCCGGCGTGGCTGGCGCCTCTTCTGGCTGCGGCAGCATTGGCCGCACGGCCAGCAGCATGACCAACGCGGCGGCGGCGTAGATCAGCCACAGCGGCGCCGAGCTCAGCCCGTACAGGTTCGAAACCAGCGCCAGCAGCCCCGTCAGCATGATGCCCAGGCCGGGACCGGCGAACACCAGGGCGCCCAGTCGCGGCAGGTTACTGCGTGCGGCGAGGGGTTGGCTCAGGCTGGTGATCATCACCATTACCCAGGCGCTGGCCACGCCGGTGCCGAAACGCAGCAGGGCGTGGGTGATAAAGCTGTCAGCCCAGAACGACAGCACCGTCAGCAGCACGCACAACCACAGCCCGAGGTTCAGGCGCAGCCGCACTTGTTGTGGGCGGCGGGCGAGCATGGCGTCCAGCGCGCCGAGGAAGTAACCGAGGTAGTTGGCTGCAGCGACCAGACCGGCGGTGGTCAGGCTCAACTGACCTTCGCCGACCAGGTGCGGCAGTTGCGGAGTGAGGGCGAAGCGGCCAATGCCCATCGCCATCATCAGGGCAACGAAGCTGGCCAGAAGACGCAGTGTGGGCGACATGTCCGGTATTCCTCTGCAAGGCAAGTGATGCGTTCAGACTACCGGTGGTTGATTTTCTTAAAAATTGAATAATGATGAGCAACTTGTTCACTTTTGGAGAACGGCTGTGGAGCTGAGCCAGTTGCGCATCTTTCAGGCGGTCGCCGAGACCGGTTCGGTGACCCGCGCCGCCGAGCAATTGCACCGGGTGCCGTCGAACCTGTCGACGCGGTTGCGTCAGCTCGAGGAGCAACTGGGCGTGGAGTTGTTCCACCGCGAGCGCCAGCGCCTGCAGTTGTCGCCGGCCGGCAAGGTGTTGCTGGACTACGCCGGGCGCATGCTGGCGCTGCACGATGAGGCGTTCGCCGCGGTGCAGGGCGGAGAGCCGGCCGGGGAGTTCATCCTCGGCAGCATGTACAGCACCGCAGCGATTCACCTGCCGGGATTGCTGGCGCGGTATCACCGGACCTACCCGGCGGTGAACCTGCAGGTGCAGACCGCGCCCAGCGGCGAGTTGCTGGAAGGACTGCTCGCCGGTCGGCTGGACGCTGCCATGCTCGACGGGCCGCTGTCGCTGGCCGGTCTCGACGGCGTACCGCTGTGCGAGGAAACCCTGGTGCTGATCACCGAGTCGGACCATCCGCCGGTGCGCAGCGCGCGGGATGTGGCGGGGCGGGCGGTGTTCACCTTCCGCAAGGGCTGTTCCTACCGCATGCGGCTGGAGGCGTGGTACGCCCATGATCACGCGGCCATGGGCCGGGCCATGGAGATCGAGTCCTACCCGAGCATGCTGGCCTGTGTGGTGGCGGGCTCCGGGGTGGCATTGATGTCGCAGTCGATGCTCGACAGCCTGCCGGGGCGCGAGAACGTTGCGGTGCACCGGTTGCAGGCGCCTTTTGACCTGGCGACCACCTGGCTGGTGTGGCGGCGGGGCATGCGCGGGGCGAATCTGGATGCCTGGGTGAGCCTGCAGGAAGAGGGGCGGGAAGGACCGGCTGTCGGAACGGCGCTCAGCGCTTGATGCAAGTCACGGGCGTAGGAATTTACGCAAGCGATTTGTGGGACTTGAGGCTATGATTGCTAGGAAACATCGTAGCCAAACTGGATTGGACGATGACCCTCAAGGGGGACTTATGAAAAACCTGATGATGAACTGGCTCCATGACCTCGCTGTTGCCTTGGGCCTGGTCCCGCCGATGCAACCGGTGCCGATCCCCAGTGACGACGAGAAGCGCAAGCGTCAGCCTCGACGTTGAACTATTCAGAGGCCTCATCGCTGCGGTTCGGGGCACCGAACCGCAGCGATGAGGTTCTTCATCCCAAAGAAAAAGGGCCTGCTTTGTGCAGGCCCTTTTTTTCAGCTGAAAGCTACAAGTCGCAAGCTACAAGAAAGACCGGGTATCGCACAGGTCGGTTTGTTCTTGCAGCTCCCCACTTGAAACTTGCCACTGCGCTTTAAGCCAGTTTCGCCGCATTCACTTCCGAGCGAGACATCAGGCTGACCACTACGAAACTCACCAGGGCGATCGCCAGGCTGTAGTAGATCGGGGTGTTCGCGTCCATACCATCCTTGATCATGAACACCAGCGCGGTAACGAAGCCCAGCGTCATGCTGGTGATCGCACCGCGGGTGGTGGCGCGTTTCCAGTAGATGGCGCCGATCAGCGGAACCAGCATGCCGCCCACCAGCAGGTTGTAGGCCAGGGTCAGGGCGCTGATCACGTCTTCCACCACCAGGGCGATGGCCAGCACGGCCAGACCAGTCAGCAGGGTGAACAGGCGGTTGATCGACAGGCTCGACTGTTTGCCGCCGCGCAGCCGTGGCAGCAGGTCTTCGGTCAGAACGGTGGACGCAGCCAGCAGACCCGCACTGGCAGTGGACATCATTGCCGCCAGCGCAGCAGCGATCACCAGGCCGCGGATGCCGTCAGGCAGGGCGGATTTGACGATGGCGGCAAAAGCGTTGTTGGCGTTGCCCAGGTCCGGCAGTAGCACGTGAGCGGCCATGCCGATCACCGCGCAGACCAGGCCATAGATCACGCAGTACACGCCTGCGGTGGTGCCGGCGTACTTGGCGACCTTCTCGTCACGGGCGGTGAACACCCGTTGCCAGATGTCCTGGCCGATCAGGATGCCGAAGAAGTAGATCAGGAAGTAGGTGATGATCGTGTCCCAGCCGATGGTGGTCAGGCTGAAGCTGGCCGCCGGCAGCTTGGCTACCAGTTGGTCCCAACCGCCAACGCGGTACAGGCAGATCGGCAGCAGAACGAACATCAGGCCGACGGTCTTGATCACGAACTGGACGATGTCGGTCAGGGTCAGCGACCACATGCCGCCGATGGTCGAGTACACCACCACCACGCCGCCGCCGAGCAGGATCGCACTCCAGAACGGCAGTTCGAACAGCACTTGCAGGACGGTGCCGATGGCCAGGGTCGAGGTCACGCCGATCATCAGCGCGTAGGCCAGCATGATCACGGCGCTGGCCTGGCGGGCCATGGGGTTGTAGCGCTTTTCCAGTACCTGGGTGACGGTGAAGATGCGCAGGCGCAGCAGCGGTTTGGCGAGGAACAGGTTCAGGGCGATGATGCCCAGGCCCAGTGCCGCGCACAGCCAGAAACCGGAAATGCCATGCACATAGCCCAGTTTCACGGTGCCGACGGTGGACGCGCCACCCAGTACCGTTGCGGCCATGGTGCCCATGTACAGGCTCGGGCCGAGGTTACGGCCGGCCACGAGGTAGTCCTCGTGGGTCTTTGCCTTGCGCATGCCGTACCAGCCCAGTATCAGCATGCCGGCGGCATAAATCAGTACAACGAATATGTCCAAGGCCATGGGTGTCTCCAATTATCTTTTTTATGTGAGATCGATCTCGCGGTCGGGTAGGCCGCCGCGGGTCATTCTTCGTAGCGCGGCCCGTCTTCAACGGGCCGCCGTCATGGCTCCTGCCTGATATCTTTCCTTGCCTTGGCTATTAGCGACGTGCAACGCCGGGCAGTACGCAGAGCATTTCGTAGAGCAGGTTGGCGCCGAGCAACGAGGTGTTGCCGGTGGTGTCGTAGGGCGGGGACACCTCAACCAGGTCGCAGCCGATCAGGTCGAGCCCCTGGCAGCCACGGATCACTTCGATTGCCTGGATGGTGGTCAGACCGCCGATTTCCGGGGTGCCGGTGCCGGGCGCCCAGGCCGGGTCGATGCCGTCGATGTCGAAGGACAGGTACACCGGGCCGCCGCCGACTTTCTCGCGGACTTCGGCCATCAGTGGTTCCAGCGACTTGTGCCAGCACTCTTCGGCCTGCACCACGCGGAAGCCCTGTTTGCGGCTCCAGTTGAAGTCTTCAGCGGTGTAGCCCTGGGCGCGCAGGCCGATCTGTACCACGCGGTCACAGTCCAGCAGGCCTTCTTCGACGGCGCGGCGGAAGGTGGTGCCGTGGGCGATTTTCTCACCGAACATGTGGTCGTTGACGTCCGCATGGGCGTCGATGTGGACCAGGCCGATCTTGCCGTGCTTTTTGTGCAGCGCGCGCAGGATCGGCAGGGTGATGGTGTGGTCGCCGCCGAGGGTCAGCGGGATGACATTGTGTTCGACGATGGTGTCGTAGGCTTCTTCGATGATGCGCACGGCGTCGAGCAGGTTGAAGGTGTTGATCGCCACATCGCCGATGTCGGCCACCGACAGCGAGTCGAACGGGGCGGCACCGGTGGCCATGTTGTACGGACGGATCATCACCGATTCGGCGCGGATCTGCCGCGGGCCGAAGCGGGTGCCGGAGCGCAGGGAAGTGCCGATGTCCAGCGGCACGCCGATAAAGGCGGCGTCGAGGCCGGCGGGACTTTGCAGGTGGGGCAGGCGCATCATGGTTGCGATGCCGCCGAAGCGCGGCATTTCGTTGCCGCCCAGTGGTTGGTGCAGGATCTTGTCCACGGTTTCGGGCCTCATCGGTTCGATTGTTCTAGTTGTTGAAACCTGTTCTCAACGCCGGCCAGCCAGCCGAAAGTGCCCTGGAACAGTTGCAGTGCGGCAAAGTCTGCAAAAGGTAGTGCCGTAGAAGAATCGCTACAGGCAAATACTTAGTTCAGGTTTTTCTGAACTATCGGCGGGAGCGGGGTTAGACTGTCGCCATTTCCGACCTGCGGACCTCCGTTTTCATGGCCTCGAACCTGCCCGATCTGAAGCTGCTGCGTATCTTCGCCAGCGTGGTGCGCCACCAGGGTTTCGCCAATGCCCAGCGCGACCTCAACCTCTCCACGTCGGCCATCAGCACCTACATGAGCCAGCTCGAGGCCGCCCTCGGCATCGTGCTGTGTCATCGCGGCCGTGGCGGCTTCAGCCTGACCAGCAAGGGCGAGCTGTTTCACCAGGAGACTTTGCGTCTGCTGGCCGAACTGGACGGTTTCGAGCAATACGCCGCGGCGCTCAAGGGCGAGCTACGTGGCACCCTCAACCTGGGTGTGATCGACTCCACCGTGGGCGATCGCGCCTTGCCACTGGCCGAAGCCATCGGCGCCTACAGCCAGGAACACCCGGCGGTGCACCTGCATTTGTCGGTGTCCAGCCCGTATGAGTTGCAACTGGGGGTGCAGGACAATCGCCTGGACCTCGCCATCGGCGCCTTCTCCACACGCATGAGCGGGTTGGTCTATCAGCCGCTGTACCGCGAGCAGCACTGGCTGTATTGCAGTAACCGTCACCCGCTGTTCAGCGAACGGAGGATTCCCGAGCAGGTCATCACCCAGCAGCGCATGGTCGGGCGGGGTTACTGGAGCCAGGCCGAATTGGCCCGGCACGGCTTCAAACACAGCGCCGCGACGGTGGAAAGCATGGAGGCGCAACTGATTCTGGTGCTGTCTGGCGCCTATATCGGCTACCTGCCGGAGCATTACGCGCAAGCGTGGGCCGATAAAGGCGACTTGCGGGTGCTATCTCCCGCGACCTTCGGTTATCAGGCGCCGTTCTCGATGATCATTCGTCGTGGTCGCAGTCGCGAACCGCTCATCCAGACCTTCCGCGACCTGCTGCGGGCGCAACTGACGCCTGCGTGAGGCGAACGTCGGCGAAAATTACTTTGTGCAAGTGGTAAAAAGCATCACGAAAGGGTTAATGCTCTGCTACTACTTTTCTTGCCGTGATGAAACTTCCTCCCCACCTTGTCAGCAGGGAACGCCCAAGATGCGCATGAATTTGCCCGTCAGTGAGCAGGAAAGAACCTTCCCCCAAGAGCAGCGGCTGATCTCCACCACCGACCTGACCAGCCGCATCACCTATTGCAACGATGCATTTGTCGCCATCAGCGGGTTCACCCGCGACGAACTGCTCAACCAAACCCATAACCTGGTACGCCATCCCGACATGCCTCCCGCGGTGTTCGCCCATATGTGGGAGACCATCAAGGAGGGAAAGCCGTGGATGGGCGTGGTCAAGAACCGCGCCAAGAACGGTGACTTCTATTGGGTCAGCGCCTATGTCACGGCCATCTACGAGAATGGTCGGATCAGCGGCTACGAGTCGGTGCGTTCGCTGCCCAGCCGTGATCAGGTGCAGCGCGCCGCGGCGTTGTACGAGCGCTTGCGCGCCGGACGTTCACCCACCCCGTGGGCGGCGCGCACGCTGGATGTGCTCGAACATGGCTGGCCGTTGGTCGGGGCTGGTGTGGTGTCGGTGATCGCCTACCTGGCCTTGCCACAATACGCCGCCCTTGGGGTGTTGCTGGCCAGCCTGTTGTCGGCCTGGTTCCTGTTGGAAAACCGCCAGAGCCGGGTGATCCGCCGCACTCTCGGGGAGCACCCGAAAGCGTTCACCAGCCCGCTGGTAGCCCTGACCTACAGCCGTAATCTGGGCCTGCAAGGGCAACTGGACCTGGCCATGATCAGCGAGGAAGCACGCTTGCAGACGGCGCTGGCCCGGCTGGTGGATGCTGGCGTCAGCGTACGAACGCGGGCGTCGCAGTCGTCAGATTTGTCCGGTGCCCAGGCGCAGATGCTCGACCGCCAGCGCAGCGAGACCGATCAGTCGGCGACGGCTATTGCGCAGATGGCGGCGACCATCCAGCAGGTGACCCAGAACGTGCAGAACACCGCGCACGCGGCGTCCGATGCCGACGAACTGACCCGCCAGGGCAGCACGCTGGCGCAGCAGAGCTTGCGGGCGATGAGCAGCATGGCGGATGCGGTCAGCGATATCGGGCAGGCGGTGCACGCTCTGGCCGAGCAGACCCAGTCCATCGGCAGCGTGGTGGATGTGATCACCTCGATCGCCGAGCAGACCAACCTGCTGGCCCTCAATGCCGCTATCGAAGCTGCACGGGCCGGGGAGCAGGGGCGCGGCTTCGCGGTGGTCGCCGACGAAGTACGCTCGCTGGCCCAGCGGACCCGCGCGTCGACCGAGGAAATCCACCAGATCATCGCCTCGCTGCGGGCGGGTGCTGATCGGGCGGTGAACAGCGCGAACAAGGGCGAGCAGATATCCCGCGACAGCGTGCACAGTGTCGAGGCGGTGCAGGTGGCGCTAAGCGGCATCAGCGAGGCGGTCAGTCGTATCACCGGCATGAGCCAGCAGATCGCCACGGCCTCCGAGCAGCAGAGCCATGTGGTGGAAGACATCAACCAACAGATCGTGCGCATTGCGCAGTTGTGCGATCACAGTGCCGGCCAAGCCAGGCAAGGGGCCGAAATCAGCCAGGAACTCGAACGCATGGCCGAGTACCTGCACGACCTGGCCGAACGCTTCAACCGCTAGTCGTACCATCCTGCCCACAGGGATGTGGGTCTTTTCCGGGACTGCTGTGGCACACTTTGTCCGCCCAGGAGAACCCGATGTCCAGAATCCAGTGCGAGCGCTGTCAGCGTCCGCAGTCCCGTTGCCTTTGTCCCTTGATTCCGTCGCTCGACAGCCGCACCCGCGTGGTCCTGTTGCAGCATCCCGATGAAGTCCGTCATGCCCTCAATACCGCGCGCCTTGCCGCCCTTGGCCTGCGCAATGGCGAGTTACGGGTGGGCGAGGTGTTCGACGGGCTGGCCGAGCTGATTGCCGCGCCGGGGTATCGGGTGGGCCTGCTGTTTCCCGGTGAGCAGGCGCAGCCGTTGCGGGCGTATGGCGAAGATCCCGATCCGCGTCCCTGGCTGCTGATCGTGCCGGATGGCACCTGGCGCAAGGCGCGCAAGCTGCTTTACCTGAATCCACTGTTGGAGGCGTTGCCGCGGGTGACCCTGGCGAGCGTCCAGCCTTCCCGCTACCGGCTGCGCAAGGCGCCGGAAGCTGGGGCGTTGTCGACCATCGAGGCGGTGACCCAGGCGCTGAATGCGCTGGAAGGGGAAGCGCGATTCGATGAACTGCTCAAGCCGTTCGATGCCTTGATCGAGGGGCAGATTGCGGCGATGGGGCGGGAGACGTTTGAGCGTAATCATTTGCGCTGATGTGTGAGGGCTAGACACCGCATCGCGAGCAAGCTCGCTCCTACAGTTCATTGCACCGTGCCGTGGACTTTGTAGGAGCGAGCTTGCTCGCGATAGCCCTTAGCAACACAGCCATTTCCCAGGTGAAGCCCGTGGTTGGGACCGCCTTTGCGACGGTTCGGCGCCCCGACAAGCTCGCACCTACAGAGCATGGGGCCACTGTCTAACGTTCCCGCAACGCCTCCGTCCGCGCCTTCAGCACCGGCTTCAGCAAGTAATCCAGCACACTTTTCTCGCCGGTAATGATGTCCACCGTCGCCACCATCCCCGGGATGATCAACAGCGGTTTGTTGTCCCCGCCCAAATGATTTTTGTCGGTGCGCACCTGAATCATGTAGAAGGCGTTGCCTTTGTCGTCAGTGACGGTGTCAGCGCCAATCAACTCCAGCCGCGCCTTGAGCCCGCCATAAATGGAGTAGTCGTAGGCGCTGAACTTGACCATGGCGCTCTGCCCCGGATGCAGGAATGCAACATCCTGCGGCCGGACCTTGGCTTCGATCAGCAGGTTGTCTTCCAGCGGCACCACTTCCACCAGGTCGCTGCCGGGCTGGACCACGCCGCCGATGGTGTTGACCTTGAGCAGCTTGATGATGCCGTGCACCGGCGACACCACCGTGGTGCGATTGACCCGGTCGTCGATGGCGACGCTGGTGGCGGTGATCTTCGACAGGTCTGTGCGTTTCTCGTTGAGCTCCTTGGCCGCGTCGGAGCGGAAGGTGGCTTCGGATTCTTCGATCTTGCTCTTGATCTCCGCCACGGCCGACTCGGCCCGGGGGATCGCCAGGCTGGTGGCGTTCATCGAACCGCGGGCTTCCACCGCGCTGCGTCTGAGGCGGAGGATTTCCACCGGCGAAATCGCCCCGGTTTTCACCAGCGGCGTCGACATGTCCAGCTCCTGCTGCAGCAGGGCCAGACCCGAGCGGTACTGGTCCAGCTTGGAGCGGAACTCGGCCAGTTCCTGGGTCTTCTGCCGCAGTTGTTCGTTGAGGGTCTGCTTCTCGCTGTTCAGGCGGCGCTGGCGCGACTGGTACAGGGCCATTTCATCCTCGGCCACTTGTGGTGCCTTGCTGCGTATCTCCGGGGACACCTGGAACGGCTTGCCCTCGGTCTCGGCGGACAACCGCTCGACCTGGGCGGTGAGGGCGTAGCGGTCGGCCTCGCTCTCGCCCTTGTTGGAACGAAAGCGGGTGTCGTCCAGGCGCAGCAGGGTGTCGCCCTTGTTCACCATCTGGCCTTCGCGGACGAAGATCTCGGTGACGATGCCACCTTCCAGGTTCTGGATCACCTGGACCTTGCTCGACGGAATCGCCTTGCCTTCGCCGGTGGTCACTTCGTCGAGCACCGCCAGCTTGGCCCACACCAGCGCAACCAGCAGCAAGGTCGCAGCCAGCCATACGGTGAGCCGCGAGCGGCGCGGCGAGTCTTGCAGCGTTGCGTTCGCCAGGTCCGGCAGGTATTCGTGCTCGGCGGTCTTGTTGAAGCTCTGGAAGTAGCTGCGTAGGGCGGACATTGCGCACCTCTTGTGAGACTAAAGGGCCTGACCGATACGCCCCTTGCGCAGGGCGTCGATCACCGCATCCTTGGCGCCGTCGGCAACGATCTTGCCGTTGTCCAGCACCAGCAGGCGGTCAACCAGGCTGAGCATCGAGGTGCGATGGGTGACCAGCAGCAACGTTTTGCCCTCGATCCAGCCCTGCAGGCGCTGGCGCAGTTGTTCTTCGCTGCTGTTGTCCATGTGGCTGGTGGGCTCGTCCAGCACCATGATTGGCGGCTCCAGCAGCATTGCGCGGGCCAGCAGCACGGCCTGGCGCTGGCCGCCGGAGAGCAGTTGACCACGCTCGCCCAGCGGGCGGTCGAAACCGCGCGGGTGTTGTCGGGCCAGTTCGCTGACGCCGGTCAGTTCGGCGACTTCGAGCATCCGCGCGTCACTCACGTAACGCGCTCCCAGGGTCAGGTTGTCGCGCAGGCTGCCGGCCAGCAGCGGCAGGTCATGGGCGACGTAGCCCAGTTGCTGGCGCAGGTCGGTGATGTCCAGTTGGCGCAGGTCGAGGTTGTCCAGCAGGATCTGGCCTTCGTCCGGCTCGTAGAAGCCCATCACCAGCCGCGCCAGAGTGCTTTTGCCCGAGCCGCTGCGGCCGATGATGCCAATGCGTTCGCCCGGTTTGACGCTGAAGCTGACGTTGTTCAGCGCCGGCGCGGCTTGCCCGGGATAGCGGAAATGGACCCGGCTCACTTCCAGCGCCCCTTGCAGGCGGGTGTTCTCCAGCGGTTGCTGGTCGCTGCGGCGTTCCTGGGGCAGGGCCATCAGGGCGTCGGTGCTGCGCATGGTCAATTGCGCCTGTTGATAACGGGTGATCAGCCCGGCGATCTGTCCCAGCGGCGCGAGCACCCGGCTGCCGAGCATGTAGCAGGCGACGAGGGCGCCGACACTGAGGTTGCCGGCGATGATGCTGTACACCCCGGCGACGATGGTCGCCATTCCGCAGAACTGCTGGATGAACAGCGTGCCGTTGGTGGCCAGGGCCGAGAGTTTGCGGGCGTGGACGTCCAGCTGGGTGAGGGCGCCATGGGTGCTTTCCCACTGGTATTGGCGTTCGCTTTCGGCGCCGCAAGCCTTGAGGGTTTCCAGGCCGCCGAGGGTTTCGATCAGCAGTGCCTGGCGTACTGCGCCGAGGGTCAGGCTTTTCTGCACGGTGTCGCGCAGGCGTATCTGGATCAGCAGGGCGAAGACGATGGTCAGCGGGAAGGCGACAAGCGGAATCACCACCAGCCAACCGCCGAGCAGGCCGATCACCGCGAGCATCAGCACCACGAAGGGCAGGTCGATGACGCTGGTCAGGGTCACCGCAGTGAGGAATTCGCGCAGGCCCTGGAAGTCGTGAATGCTTTGGGCGAAGCCGCCGATGGTGGCCGGGCGGGCTTTCATCGACATGCCGGTGATGCGCTCGAACAGGGTCGCCGAGAGGATCATGTCGGTCTTCTTGCCGGCCTGGTCGAGCAGATGCGCGCGGACTACGCGCAGCACCAGTTCGAACAGGGTGCCGACCAACAGACCGATGACCAGCACCCAGAGGGTCGAGGTGGCCTGGTTCGGCACCACGCGGTCGTACGTCTGCATCACGAACAGCGGCACCATCAGGCCCAACAGGTTGATCAGCAGGCTGGCCAGCAGGGCGTCGCTGTACAGCCAGCGGGATTGTTTGAGGGTGTCGCGAAACCACGCGTTGACCCGTGGCACCAGCGGGTTGCGCAGGTCTTCGAGTTCATGTCGGGGGCGGGCGAAAAGGACCTGGCCTGCGTAGGCTTCGTCCAGTTCCTGGCGGCTGACCCACTGCTCGCCGCCGTCGGCTTCGCAAGGCAGGATCAGCGCCTGATCGCCGTCTTTCCAGCGTCGCAGCACCGCGCAGCGGCCGTCCTTGAGCAGCAGCAGCACCGGCAGGTTGAGTGCGGAAATCGCGCCCAGCTCACGGCGCAGTATCCGCGCCTGCAGGCCGGCCCGCGCCGCCGCACGCGGTAGCAGGTCGACGTTGAGCCGTTGTTGCGGCAACGGCAGGCCGCTGCTCAGGCTGGCGCGGCTGGCCGTGCAACCGTGCAGCTTGCAGAGGATCAACAGCCCATCGAGTAACGGATCATCGAAACTCTGGCGTTGGTCCGCCGAGCTCGCCGGTTGCATGCTGGTCACAATGGCCTACTCCTCAGCCGAGGCGGCGGAAACTACTCAACGCATTTCAGGCAACCGCGCGTCGGTCTTGACGTCGCTCTGGGCGACGGCTTCAGGCGGCAGCGAGATCTTCTGTTTGATCAGCAGTTCGCCAATGTTAGCCAGCACCCGATAGCCGGAGAACTCCTCGATGTAGCGCACTTCGACGTAGCGCCGGTTGGCGTTGTACAGCTCGTTTTCGCTGTCGAGCACATCGAGCAGGGTACGTTGGCCGAGGCCGAACTGGTCCTGGTAGGCCGCGCGCACACGGGTGGTGGTCTCGGCGTACTGGCGGGCCGATGGGGTCTGTTTGGCAGCGTTCTGCAGGGCGTTCCAGGACAGCGAAAGATCCTCGGTGAGGGTGCGCAGCGCGTTGTTGCGGATGTCCATGGCCTGGTTGATCTTGTGCGCGTCGGACTGCAGGCGGGCTTTGTCGCTGCCGCCGCGGAACAGGTTGTAGGTCATCACCACGCCGGCGTGCCAGTCGGTGTTGGAATGGCCCGGCTCGCCGCCCAGGTTGTTGTTGGCGGCGGTGGACAGCTCGGCGTCCAGGCGCGGGTAGAACGGCGACTTCGCCACTTCATATTGTTGCTCGGCGGCCTGGATGTCGGCCTGGGCCGATTTCAGGTAGGGGTTGTTCGCCAGCATGTCCTGGCGAGCGTCGACCAGGCTGGTGGGGATTTCGCCCTTGATCGAAGGCGGGGCTTCCAGCTCGTCGGCGGTGCGGCCGGTGACGCTGAAGAAATTCGCCTCGGCATCGGCCAGGTCGACTTCTGCGGTGTACAGGTTATTTTCCGCCAGTGCCCGGCGAGCGGTGGACTGGTCGAGGTCGGCGGTGCTGCCGACGCCGCGCTCGCTGCGCAGGCCGATCTGGTCGTTGACCCGCAAGTGAGCCTGCAGGTTGTTCTTGGCCAGGGTCACCAATTCGCGGCGCTTGAGCACTTCGAGGTAAACCTCGATTGCGCGCAGGCCGATGGTCTGCGCGGTGGCTTGCAGGTAGTAGGCGCGGGAGTTGACCACCGCTTCAGTGCGGGCGACTTCATTGGAGGTATTGAAGCCGTCGAACAGCATCTGCCGCAGGCGCAGCTCCGACTGGGTGTAGTTCAGGGTTTCCTTGTTGTGGCTGCGTGTGCCGTCGGTATTCAGGGTGCGGGTATTGGTGTTGTCAGAGCGCTCACGGCCATAGCCGGCAACCAGATCGACGCTCGGGTAGTAACCGCCGCGCGCGAATTTCACATCTTCATCGGCAGACAACCTGCTGTTTATTCCTGCCTTGGCTTCGGGGTGGTAATCCACGGCGCTTTGCACAGCTTCCTGCAAAGACATGGCCTGGGCATTGGCGCAGGCCATGGCCAGTAAAACTGCACTGGTAAGTGGGTTCAAAACACGCATGGGTTACTTCTCCCTGAGTTCCATTTTTAGGTGCAGCATCGCCAATAAAATGACGAAAAATTGAGGTCAAACCGTTTCAGGCTTGTAACAACAGAGCTAAGAACATTTGCGCGCGAAGCTAAGAAGAAATTTTCATAAGGGTTATGCGAAAAAAAACTTATGCGGTCTAAGGAAACCAGCACATTGTTTAACCCAAGCGCCACGTATACCGGGCGCTGAAGCGCTTTTTTACTGGCGCCAGAAAGTTTTCAGGTGGTTTTTCGACATAGGGCGTGAAAGGCGTGGAGGGGAAGGGAAGCACCGCAAATGTTGGCGACGTAAAATTGGCGGAAGGCCAGTTGCCAGTAGGTGTTCTCAATCCACTGCGGCGACGTCGATCCGGATCGTGGATTTCCTCTGAAGTCCCCCGGATGTGGCGGTCGCAGGTAGTTCGATCCGGGCACCGGTCATTTGGCCCGCACACGAAACGCCACGTACTTCCTGCAAGAGAACTCGGCGGTGGAGGAGTGGGTACATGGCTCAGTCAATCGGTGTGGTCAGCAAGGTGGTCGGTCTGGTGTTCGCGGTCGCGAGTGACGGAACCCGGCGGGCATTGGTCGAAGGTGACCGTCTGTTCGTCGGCGAACAACTGGAGACCGGCGCGGCCGGGGCGGTGGCGGTCCACCTGGCCAACGGCGGGGAACTGACCCTCGGCCGCGACAGCAGCCTGACCCTCTCCAGCAACCTGCTGAATCATCACGCGCCTCATGTGCAAGCCCCGGATGTCGTGACCCCGACAGAAGCGCAACTGACCGACGTCGAAAAACTCCAGCAAGCCATCGCCGCCGGCGGCGACCCGACCCAGGATGCCGAGGCGACCGCCGCCGGCCCCGGTAACGGCGCGCCGGGTGCCTTGGGGGGCGGGCACAGTTTCGTGTTGCTGACCGAAGTGGGTGGCCGGGTCGATCCGGTCATTGGCTTTCCCACCGCCGGCTTCAACTTCCAGGCCGACCTGGTGGACCTGCGCACCGGCGATGTGACGCACGACCAGCCACTCCCGCCCCTGGTGAACAACCCGATCAGCCTGAATGGCCTGGCGGTGCAGGGCGGCGAGATCACCGTCAACGAAGCCAATCTGCCACAGGGCTCGGCCAGCAATGCCGGCGCCCTCACCCAGGTTGGGACCTTCACCGTGGTCGCACCTGACGGGGTGTTCAACCTCAATGTCGGTGGCGTGAATGTGCTGACGGCTGGCGTTGTCACTGGCGTAGGACAGTCCTTCACCACCGGTGCCGGCAACCTCCTGACCATCACCGCGTACGACCCCGCCAGTGGCACCGTCAGCTACAGCTACACCCTGACGACCGCCGGCAGCTCGCTGGGCGAAAACATCCCGGTCATCGCCAGTGACAGCAATGGCGATGTCACCAGCGGCAGCCTCGATGTCACCATCCTCGACGATGTGCCGCGGGCGGTGGACGACACCAATGCCTCGGTGGCCACCGAAGCCTCGACCGTGCTGACCGGCAACGTTCTGCCCAACGACATCCAGGGCGCCGACCGCACGCCCAACCCGATCATCCCGGGAACGTTCACCGGCACCTACGGCACGCTCGTACTGGCTGCGGACGGTTCCTACACCTACACCCTGAATCCCTCGGACCCGGACTTCATCAACCTGCACGGTGGTGGGAACGCGACCGAGACTTTTACCTACACGCTGACCGATGCCGATGGCGACACCAGCAACGCCAACCTCGTGCTCAACATCACCAACCTGGATGATCCGGTGGTGTTGGGCGGGGTGGGGGCCAATGCCGGAGCGATCAGCGTTTTCGAGAAGAACCTGAGTACCGGCAGCAGTCCGGATGCGGCCGCGCTGACCCAGACCGGCAGCTTTACCGTCACCGCGGCAGATGGCTTGCAGACCCTGAACGTTGGCGGCATCAACGTTATTTCCGGCGGCGTGGCGGTCACTTTCCCGCAAACCGTGACGACACCGCTGGGGAATACCCTGACCGTCACCGGCTACAACCCGGCCACTGGGGTGGTGACCTACAGCTACACCTTGCTGGACAGCGAAACACATCCGGCGGGCAACGGGGCGAACACCCTGACGGAAAGCTTCACCGTGGTCGCCACCGATACCGACGGCAGCTCCAGCACGGCCAACCTGAACGTGCTTATCGTCGATGATCAGCCGGTTGCGGTGGCAGACAGCAATGCGTCGGTCGCTACCGAAGCCTCAACGGTGCTGACCGGGAATGTGCTGACCAACGACATTCAGGGCGCCGACCGGGTGACCGGACCGATCACTGCAGGCACCTTCACCGGGACCTACGGCACGCTGGTTTTGGCTGCGGACGGTTCCTACACCTACACGCTGAATCCTGCGGATCCGGACTTCTTCAACCTGCACGGTGGTGGTAACGGGACCGAGACCTTTGCCTACACCCTCACCGATGCGGATGGCGATACCAGTACCGCCAATCTGGTGCTGAACATCACCAACCTCAACGACCCGGTGACGCTGACGGGCCTGGATAACAGCGGCGGCGAACTGAGCGTCTACGAGAGAAACCTGAGCGATGGCAGCAGCCCGGACGCCGGGGCACTCACGCAGACTGGCACCTTCACCATCAGCGCGCCGGATGGACTGCAGACCCTGAGTGTCGGTGGCATCAATGTCATCAGCGGCGGCGTGGCGGCCGGCTTCCCGCAATCCACGACCACCTTGCTCGGCAACACCCTGACCGTCACTGGCTATAACCCGAGCACCGGCGTGGTGACCTACAGCTACACCCTGCTGGACAACGAAGCGCATCCGAATGCTGGCGGCACCAACAGCGTGACCGAGAGCTTCAGCGTTATCGCCACCGACACCGATGGCAGCAGCACCAGCGGCAGTATTGACGTGAACATCGTCGACGACGTGCCGACGGCTGTTGCGGATACCAATGCGTCGGTTGCTACCGAAGCCTCGACGGTGCTGACGGGGAATGTGCTGACTAACGACATCCAGGGTGCTGACCGGGTTACCGGGCCGATTACTGCGGGCACTTTCACCGGGACCTACGGCACGTTGGTATTGGCTGCGGATGGGTCTTACACCTATACGCTGAACCCTGCGGATCCAGACTTCTTCAATCTGCATGGTGGGGGAACGGGGACTGAGACGTTTGCCTACACCCTGACTGATGCCGATGGCGACACCAGCACTGCCAATCTGGTCCTGGACATCAAGAACCTGAATGACCCAGTCACCCTCAATGGCCTC
>NZ_QKVL01000007.1 GCF_003231275.1 Pseudomonas huaxiensis | reverse complement strand
AACTAATTTGAAATTGATCCAAATCAGTTTTTGAGGCCCCGCTTTATTGCCTCTATATATAGAAACGCTGCCTTAAAGAACCTTGGCCTCGCGCAAACGCAGGATGTCATTCGCTCCCAGCCCCAATACGCTGCTCAGGACCCGCTCGGTATGTTCGCCCAACAGCGGCGGAGCATTGCGGTACTCGACTGGCGTCTCGGACAGTCGAATAGGACTGGCCACCTGCGGAACGCTGCCTCCCAACGAATGAGGGATATCGATGGCCAGACCGCGAGCCTTCACCTGCGGGTCCGCGAACATCTGCGCCAGATCGTTGATCGGGCCACAGGGCACACCTGCCTGCTCCAACTGACTGACCCACTCGGCCGTGGTCTTGAACACCGTAGCCTGGCGAATCAGCGGGATCAGCTCGGCGCGGTTGGCTACCCGCAGCTTGTTGGTAGCGAACCGCGGATCGTCCGCCCACTGAGGCTGACCCGCCACCTCAGCGAACTTGCGGAATTGGCCGTCATTACCCACCGTCAGGATGAAGTCCCCATCTGCCGTGGGAAAGTCCTGATAAGGCACGATGTTCGGATGTGCGTTACCCAGCCGCCGCGGAGGTGTGCCCGTGGTGAGGTAGTTCATTGCCTGGTTGGCCAGACAAGCCACCTGCACATCAAGCAACGCCATATCGATGTGCTGCCCGCCGCCATGCTGATCGCGGTGGGCGAGGGCGGCCAGGATGGCGACCGTGGAATACAGCCCGGTGAGGATGTCCGTCAGCGCTACGCCAACCTTCACCGGCCCGGCGCCATCTTCGCCCTCGGGACGCCCGGTCAGGCTCATCAGTCCGCCAAGGCCCTGAATCATGAAGTCGTAACCGGCGCGCTTGGCATACGGCCCGGTCTGGCCGAAGCCAGTGATCGAGCAATAGATAAGCTGTGGGTTCACCTGACGCAAGCTTTCATAATCCAGGCCATAGGCCTTCAGCCCGCCCACCTTGAAGTTCTCGATGACGATATCTGACTTCGCCGCCAGCTCGCGCACCAGGCGCTGACCCTCAGGCTGGGTGAAGTCGATGGTCACCGAGTGCTTGTTACGGTTGGCGGACAGGTAATAGGCCGCCTCACTGGTGTTCTCGCCGTTGGCGTCCTTGAGGAAGGGCGGGCCCCAGGCCCGGGTGTCATCGCCCGCACCTGGACGCTCGACCTTGATGACTTCCGCCCCCAGGTCCGCGAGGATCTGGCCGGCCCACGGCCCGGCCAATACCCGCGACAGATCCAGGACCCGCAAATGAGAAAGCGCGCCCATGGGCTGGCTCCTTATTAATAGAAGGCCTGGATACCGGTTTGTGCGCGGCCGAGGATCAGCGCGTGCACGTCATGGGTACCCTCGTAGGTGTTGACCACTTCGAGGTTGACCAGGTGACGGGCAACACCGAACTCATCGGAGATGCCGTTGCCGCCCAGCATGTCCCGCGCCAGACGGGCAATCTCCAGCGCTTTGCCGCATGAGTTGCGCTTCATGATCGAAGTAATCTCAACCGCAGCGGTACCTTCGTCTTTCATGCGACCCAGACGCAGGCAGCCCTGCAGGCCCAGCGTGATTTCGGTCTGCATGTCGGCCAGCTTTTTCTGGATCAACTGGTTGGCCGCCAGCGGGCGACCGAACTGCTGACGATCCAGGGTGTATTGGCGAGCCGTGTGCCAGCAGGCTTCAGCGGCACCCAGGGCGCCCCAGGAAATGCCGTAGCGCGCCGAGTTCAGGCAGGTGAACGGACCTTTCAGGCCGCGCACGTCCGGGAAGATGTTCTCTTCCGGCACGAACACGTTGTCCATGACGATCTCACCGGTGATCGAAGCCCGCAGGCCGACCTTGCCGTGAATCGCTGGGGCGCTCAGACCTTGCCAGCCTTTCTCCAGGACGAATCCACGGATATCGCCGGCATCGTCCTTCCCCCAGACCACGAACACATCGGCGATCGGGCTGTTGGTGATCCACATTTTGCTGCCGCTCAGGCGATAGCCGCCATCGACTTTCTTCGCCCGGGTAATCATCGAACCTGGGTCGGAGCCGTGGTTCGGTTCGGTCAGACCGAAGCAGCCGATCCATTCACCGCTGGCCAGCTTGGGCAGGTATTTCTGTTTCTGTGCTTCAGTACCGAACTCATTGATCGGCACCATCACCAGCGAGGACTGCACGCTCATCATCGAGCGGTAGCCAGAATCGATACGCTCCACTTCACGCGCGATCAGGCCGTAGCACACGTAGTTCAGGCCACTGCCGCCGTACTGCTCGGGAATGGTCGCACCCAACAGGCCGACTTCGCCCATTTCGCGGAAGATCGCAGGATCGGTCTGCTCATGACGGAAGGCTTCCAGCACGCGCGGCGCCAGCTTGTCCTGGGCGAAGTGGAAAGCGCTTTCACGCACCATGCGCTCTTCTTCGGTGAGCTGCTGATCGAGCAGCAGCGGATCGATCCAGTTGAAGCTTGCTTTGCCGGCCATGAGGGAGTCCTCGAAATGGGGAAGGGAGATGTTTTTGTCGTGCATTGATCCTAGGCCGGAACGGGCAGGGCGACAAACGAGGATTGCGCATACTCTTGTGATGATTTCTCACTCCGTGGCAGGCTGAGAGGCCATTTCCACCGCTAATTAGTGAGGTTGACGTATATGCGGCGCAAGATCCCCAGCACTACGGCCCTCGTTTGCTTCGAGGCCGCAGCCCGCCACGAGAGCTTCACCAAGGCGGCGCAGGAACTGTCCCTCACCCAAGGCGCCGTCTGCCGACAGATCGGTGGCCTGGAGGAGTTCCTCAATGTCGAACTGTTCCGCCGTTCACGGCGCGGAGTAAAGCTAACCGAGGCGGGACTGTCCTACAGCCGGCGGGTGGCGACACAACTGGATGCGGTGGAACGCGACACCCTGTCGGTCATGGGCCAGCAAGGCGCCAACGTGATCGAACTGGCGGTCGTGCCCACCTTCGGCACGCAATGGTTGTTGCCGCGACTGAAGGACTTCCAGCAGCGCCACCCGGAGGTGACGGTCAACCTCACGAACCGGACGCGGCCCTTCCTGTTTGCCGACACCCATTTCGATGCCGCGATCTACTTTGGCGATGCCGACTGGTCCGGTACGCAATCCCACCGCCTTATGGGAGAAAACCCGGTGCCGGTGTGCAGCCCTTCGCTGCTGGGCCCGCATCCGCACCTGGAGCCCCAGGCCATCGCGCAACTGCCCTTGCTGCAGCAAACCACCCGGCCCTACGCGTGGCGCCAGTGGTTCGACAGTGTGGACATGAATGTCGCCCGGGACATGACAGGCCCACGCTATGAACTATTCTCGATGTTGGCCCAGGCAGCGATGCATGAGATGGGTGTGGCACTGATCCCACCCTTCCTGATCCAGCGCGAACTGGAGGAGGGCCGCCTGGTGATCGCCAACCCGCACGCGCTGTCCAGTATCAAGGCGTATTACCTGATGATCCCGGAAAGGAAGGTGGAATCAGCTTCCTTGCGTGCTTTTCGCGACTGGCTGGTGAACGAAGCCCACCGCTACGCCGCAGCCCACAAGGACGAGAGCGGTTTGCTGACCCAGTAGTCAATAAACCAAAAGCCCTACAGATGTATATAAATGTCGCATAGGCGACAACTGTTTCAGTCGCCCTCAAAACCCCGTCAAACCCCACTGTTTTCGGGGCTTTCCTGCCATTCAAACGACGTTTTTCATAGCCCACATGAAAATTGTCAGAAAATTTTTAATTTTTCTTTTAATGTCGCTAAACCCCGTGTTTGAAGGGCTGGAGCCGAATCGTTGCGACATACGGTCACAGGGTGACTTGTAGTTTGTTTGTCGTTTCCATTCAGAACCCATTGAAGCGATTCAGGATCGCTTGCAAAATGCCGCGCCCCGCCTCGTTCTGGCGGGATCGTGCTGATCGGCCGCCCAGACGCACCAACCGTAGTGCGCTGGTTCAACTACAAAAGATCACGCAGGAGAATACGACGTGCACATTGGTGTTCCTCTCGAAACGCAGACGGGCGAAACACGGGTCGCTGCCACTCCCGAAACCATCAAGAAACTGGTGGGACAGGGTCATCAAGTCACTGTGCAACGCGGAGCCGGCCTGAACGCCAGCATCCCGGACAGTGCCTATGAGGCTGCCGGCGCCGTCATGGGAAGCGCCGCCGATGCGTTTGGCGCGCAGCTTGTCCTGAAAGTTGTAGCGCCCGACGACAGCGAACTGGGCCAGATCAAGAGCGGTACCGTGCTCGCGGGCATGCTCAACCCGTTCAACAACGAACTCATCGCCAAGATGGCCGAATGCGGCATTACCGCCTTCGCCCTCGAAGCCGCGCCACGCACTTCCCGGGCCCAGAGCCTGGATGTGCTGTCCTCGCAGGCCAACATCGCCGGTTACAAGGCTGTGTTGCTCGCCGCTCACCACTATCCACGCTTCATGCCGATGCTGATGACCGCCGCCGGTACGGTGAAAGCCGCCCGCGTGCTGATTCTCGGCGCCGGTGTGGCCGGCCTGCAGGCCATTGCCACGGCCAAGCGCCTGGGTGCGGTGATCGAAGCCTCGGACGTACGTCCGGCGGTGAAGGAGCAAATCGAATCCCTCGGTGCGAAGTTCCTTGATGTGCCGTATGAAACCGACGAAGAACGCGAATGCGCCGTCGGCGTCGGCGGCTATGCCCGACCAATGCCGGCCAGCTGGATGCAGCGTCAGGCGCAAGCCGTACACGAACGCGCGAAGCAGGCCGATATCGTCATCACCACCGCGCTGATCCCAGGCCGCAAGGCACCGACGCTGCTCAGCGCCGAGACCGTGGCGCAAATGAAGCCAGGCTCGGTGGTCATCGACCTCGCCGCGGCCCAGGGCGGTAACTGCCCGCTGACCGTCGCCGACCAGGTGATACAGGTGAACGGCGTCACTATCGTCGGCCCGACCAACCTGCCCGCGCAGGTCGGTGCCGATGCTTCGGCGCTGTACGCCCGCAACCTGCTGGACTTCATGAAGCTGCTGTTCGACAAAGACGGCGCGCTGACGATCAACCTCGAAGACGGCATCGTCGCCGCGTGCCTGATGTGCCGCGACGGCCAGGTCATCCGCAAGAACGGATAAGGAGCCAGACAATGGAAGACATGCTGATCTCTCACGGCGTCTATAACCTGATCATCTTCGTGCTGGCGATCTATGTCGGTTACCACGTGGTCTGGAACGTCACGCCCGCGCTGCACACCCCGCTGATGGCGGTCACCAACGCCATCTCCGCCATCGTCATCGTCGGCGCCATGCTCGCCGCCGCCCTGACCGTCACCCCGCTGGGCAAGGTCATGGGCACCCTCGCGGTCGCCCTGGCAGCGGTGAACGTATTCGGTGGATTCCTCGTCACCCGGCGCATGCTGGAGATGTTCAAGAAGAAGGCCGCAAAGGCTGAGGGGCAGAAGTAAAAATGAGCATGAACCTGGTAACTCTTCTCTACCTGGTCGCGTCGGTGTGCTTCATCCAGGCCCTGAAAGGCCTGTCGCACCCGACCACGTCCCGCCGCGGCAACCTGTTCGGCATGCTCGGCATGGCACTGGCGGTGGTCACCACCGTCGGCCTGATCTACAAGCTTGGCGCCGAGCTGGCCACCGACGGCATCGCCTACGTGCTGGTCGGCTTGCTGGTCGGCGGCAGCGCCGGTGCGATCATGGCCAAGCGCGTTGAAATGACCAAAATGCCGGAACTGGTGGCGTTCATGCACAGCATGATCGGCCTGGCGGCGGTGTTCATTGCCATCGCCGCGGTGGTCGAGCCGCAATCGCTGGGTATCGTCAACAGCATCAGCGACCCAATTCCCGCCGGTAACCGCCTGGAGCTGTTCCTGGGCGCGGCCATCGGCGCGGTCACCTTCTCCGGTTCGGTCATCGCTTTCGGCAAGCTCTCGGGCAAGTACAAGTTCCGCCTGTTCCAGGGCGCACCCGTACAGTTCGCCGGTCAGCACAAGCTCAACCTGGTACTCGGCCTGGCCACCATCGGCCTGGGCCTGGTGTTCACCTTCACCGGCAACCTCACGGCCTTCGCAGTCATGCTGGCCCTGGCGTTTGTGATGGGCGTGCTGATCATCATCCCGATCGGCGGCGCGGACATGCCCGTGGTGGTATCGATGCTCAACAGCTACTCGGGCTGGGCGGCGGCCGGTATCGGCTTCTCGCTGAACAACTCGATGCTGATCATCGCAGGCTCGCTGGTGGGTTCGTCCGGTGCGATCCTCTCGTACATCATGTGCAAGGCGATGAACCGTTCCTTCTTTAATGTAATCCTCGGCGGTTTCGGTGGTGCGGCAGATGCCGGCGGCCCGGCGGGCGCGCAGGAGGCTCGTCCGGTGAAGTCCGGCTCGGCCGACGACGCAACCTTCTTGCTGAGCAACGCCGACACCGTGATCATCGTTCCCGGCTACGGCCTGGCCGTGGCCCGTGCCCAGCACGCACTGAAGGAACTGACCGAGAAGCTGACCCACAACGGCGTGACCGTGAAGTACGCGATCCACCCGGTGGCGGGCCGTATGCCTGGCCATATGAACGTGCTGCTGGCGGAAGCCGAAGTGCCGTATGACCAGGTGTTCGAGATGGAGGACATCAACTCCGAGTTCGGTCAGGCCGACGTGGTGCTGGTGCTCGGCGCCAACGACGTGGTCAACCCGGCGGCGAAGAACGATCCAAAGTCGCCGATCGCCGGCATGCCGATCCTGGAAGCCTTCAAGGCCAAGACCATCATCGTCAACAAGCGCTCGATGGCCAGCGGCTATGCCGGTCTGGACAACGAACTGTTCTACCTCGACAAGACCATGATGGTCTTTGGCGACGCCAAGAAGGTCATCGAGGACATGGTCAAAGCGGTGGAATAAGCCCCTCGCGGTACTGTGACAAAAAGCCCCAGCGCGGTAACGCCTGGGGCTTTTTCGTCCCCGGCCCGCCGACGGAAGGCTCTATTTCCGGGCTTCGCCTACGACCTTGGTCGCGCGACGAACATTTGCGAAATCACTAGACTGCGCATCTAGCTTCAGTAGCCCGAGATAACAATCCATGTACCGTGATCGCATTCGCTTGTCCTCGCTGCACAGTAAAGTCATGAGCGCGGAAGACGCCGCCGCCCTGATCCAGGACGGCATGACCGTCGGCATGAGCGGTTTCACCCGTGCCGGTGAAGCCAAGGCCGTTCCCCACGCACTGGCCGAACGGGCCAAGCAGTCGCCGCTGAAAATCAGCCTGATGACCGGCGCCAGCCTTGGCAACGACCTGGACAAGCAACTGACCGAAGCCGGTGTGCTGGCCCGCCGCATGCCATTCCAGGTCGACAGCACCCTGCGCAAGGCCATCAACGAAGGCAAGGTGATGTTCATCGACCAGCACCTGTCGGAAACCGTCGAGCAACTGCGCAACGCCCAGCTCAAACTACCGGATATCGCTGTCATCGAAGCCGTGGCGATCACCGAGCAAGGCCACATCGTGCCGACCACCTCCGTGGGCAACTCGGCCAGCTTCGCGATCTTCGCCAAGCAAGTGATCATCGAGATCAACATGGCGCACAACGCCAACCTCGAAGGCCTGCACGACATCTATATCCCGACCTACCGCCCGACCCGCACGCCAATCCCGCTGGTCAAGGTCGACGACCGCATCGGCAGCACCGCGATCCCGATCGACCCGGCGAAGATCGTCGGCATCGTCATCACCAACCAGTCCGACTCGCCGTCCACCGTGCTGCCGCCGGATGAAGAAACCCAAGGCATCGCCAACCACCTGATCAACTTCCTCAAACAGGAAGTCGATGCTGGCCGCATGACCAACAAGCTCGGCCCGCTGCAGGCCGGTATCGGCAACATCGCCAACGCGGTGATGTGCGGCCTGATCGAGTCGCCGTTCGAAGACCTGACCATGTACTCCGAAGTGCTGCAGGACTCGACCTTCGACCTGATCGACGCTGGCAAGTTGAGCTTCGCGTCGGGCAGTTCGATCACCCTGTCGAGCCGCCGCAACGCTGACGTGTTCGGCAACCTGGAGCGCTACAAGGACAAGCTGGTGCTGCGTCCGCAGGAAATCTCCAACCACCCTGAAGTGGTCCGTCGCCTGGGCATCATCGGCATCAACACTGCGCTGGAGTTCGACCTGTACGGCAACGTCAACTCCACTCACGTCTGCGGTACGCGGATGATGAACGGCATTGGCGGCTCGGGCGACTTCGCCCGCAATGCGCACCTGGCCATCTTCGTCACCAAGTCGATTGCCAAGGGCGGCGCGATTTCCAGCGTCGTTCCGATGGTCAGCCATGTGGACCATACCGAGCATGACGTCGACATCCTGGTGACCGAGCAAGGTCTGGCCGACCTGCGCGGCCTGGCTCCCCGCGAGCGCGCCCGGGTGATCATCGACAACTGTGTGCACCCGGATTACCGCGAGGCGCTGAACGACTACTTCACCCGCGCCTGCGAGCGTGGCGGTCATACCCCTCACATCCTGCGTGAGGCCCTGGCCTGGCACGAAAATCTTGAAGAAACCGGCCGCATGCTCGCCGGTTGATCCAGGACAGTTGGCAGCCGGTGACGCGCAATGCGCACCGGCTGTACAGTTGCCCTATTCAAATCCACAAAAACTGTTCTACTGTACCGGTAATATCCCCCAGCTTTTCCTCCTCCCGACTCCTCCCTTGACCACAAATGCACCAAAAGCGCGCAGACCAGTACAGTTACGCGTATTTTGAGTGCAACAGCACCCTTAAACAGTTAACTGGACCCTCACAATCAAGGCGAACTGTATCTACTGTTATGGACGGCGGAGGAGGATCATTGGCATCAGTTAAACCACTAGCCAATGCCGCCATAAGCGGAAGGAAGACATCATGGAACGTACCCTCAGTTCCGATCTGATTTTCGAAAACAACGCTCAACAATCCCAAGCCGCTCTGCCTCTGCGCCTGCTGGCTAACCTGATGCTGTGGCAGCGCCGCATCTCCAGCCGCCATCAACTGGCTCGCCTGGATGCCCGCCTGCTGGCCGACGCCGGTATCAGCGAAGCACAGCGCTACGAAGAGCTGAGCAAGCCTTTCTGGCGTTAAGCCAGGAGCGCCGGCCAAGGCCGGCACCGAATTCCGAGAAACCCGTCGCAGGTAACTGCTGACGGGTTTTTTCGTTCTGGAAGGTGCGAAATAGAGCGCTTGGTTCAACAAGCAGTACAATTCTATAAATTCAAATAAAGACCATAACAGTTACATCCGACGCCGTTTCGCTTACCCCGTGTTACGCTTGTTTCACGCAGCTTGACTCACCCGTAACGCAATAAGCTGAGCGCGCGTCTGACATTCAGATAACCAAAGCCCTACTCAGGAGATCGACCATGTTCCGTACTCGCTTGCTTGGCGCCGCCGTCTTGCTGGCCCTGGCCTCGACTGCCCAGGCCACCAGTTTCGTGGTCACCACCGACGCCGTCGTAGGTGCCGTGGCCGCTTCCACCGATGCCACCTCGGATGTGTCCTCCTCGTTCCGTGACGACAAGATCGTCCGCGCCGCACGTGACGACGCCGCGAGCTTCGTCGCCAGCAACGGCGATATCCGTGGCGCGAAGCTGGAAAGCGCCTTCGTCCACATCCGCCAGCAACAGCCAACGCTGCAGGCCAGTGACGCACAACTGGCCCAGGCGATTCTGGCGATTTGATCCGACACGGGTCCGCCATTCGCGAAACACCAGGCAAAACACCCGGGCCAACCGCTCTGGCCCGGGCTTACACATTGGGATAGCCTTTGCCGCCTCGATTCCGGAGGCATTGTTTCCCCATGCGTTATTTGCCATTGCTGCTTGTGCTGTTCGGGCCCGGCACCGCCCTGGCCTTCGATATGACCACTGCCACACTCGTCGTCAGCGGCTACGCCACCAGCCAGGTGACCACCGCACCATTCGACCGCAAGTGGGTCAGGGCCGCCCGCGATGACGCTGCGGCCTTCATTGCCAGCGACGGCCAGTTGCGCGGCGCACGGCTGGAGGCGGTCATCCAGCGGTTGCGCCATGAGAACCCCGAACTTCATGCTGCCGACCTTGAACTGGCGCAGGCAATTCTCGTCCAATGACCACACCTGTTTTTCCCGGAGATGTTCCATGCGTAATCCGCTGATTGCCGCCACTCTCGGCTTCCTGCTGCTGGCCGATGTAGCCCAGGCACACACCGTGGTCGCCACCAGCAACATCATCGTCCGCGCCTTTGGCCGTTCGATCGATTTCACATCTGACACCACCACCTCGATTCGCGACTCGAAAGTCGTCCGCGAAGCCCGCGACGATGCCGCCTGCTTCGTCGCCAGCAACGGCGACATCCGTGGCGCGCAACTGGAAGCCGCGTTCGATACCCTGCGCCAGCGCGTCCCGGAAGCCCGCCAAGCCAGTGATCAGGTCCTGGCCGAAGCCATCCTGGCCCTGTGAAATCCCTGCGTAACTGGCTGCTGAGCGGTGCACTTGCACTGTTCAGCGTCCCCGTGCTGGCCGACCTGCAACTGGTATTGCAGGACGACAGCCTGACTTCATCCCAGCGCCAGGCCACCCAGGCGCTGCTGGATGAAGCGATGGAGAAACTTCCGCCCAGTTTCAAGACCCGCCTCGACCGCACCATCACGGTCAGTTGGGACGCGCGCATGCCCGAAGACGCCTACGGCCAGGCCTCGCTGGTGTCCACACTGGCGCTCAATCGCCGCCTGCTGCCCAGCCTCACCGACGGCAGTGCGGCCACACAGAAAACCGGTCGCCCCCATGGCACCGTGCGCCAGGAATTGCTGGCCACCGTCCTCCACGAAACCACCCATATCTACGACCGTGCCCGGCTTTGGCCGGACGACGAGCGTCGGCTGATCGTCCAGTGCAAACGCCAGAACGACAGCCAGGGCAAGGTGGGGCTGCGCGACGAATGCCGCGGCCAGCCCGAACGCCGCTTCACCCTCAGCGATGATCCGCGCCTGCTCGACCTTGCCGGCTGGCCGCAATACGTTGGTCGTCGCGGCGAACGCGAGCAGCACAATCGCCAGATCGCCCGCAGCCCGGACAGCTATGAGCTGAGCAGCCCCAAAGAATTTATCGCGGTCAACATGGAGTACTTCCTTCTCGACCCGAGCTATGCCTGCCGCCGCCCGGCCTTGCAGGCTTACCTGAACAAGCACTTCGGCTGGGCGCCAGCGCACCCGGCCTGCGAGCCGGCGCTGCCGTTCCTCAATGCTGGCAACGATTTCGCCAAGCAACCGCTGGGGCAAATCGACCCAGAGCGCGTTTATGCGGTGGATTACCTGCTGGCCGAAGCCAACCAGAACTGGGTCAGCCGCTGGGGCCACAGCATGCTGCGCTTGGTGATCTGCGCCCCTGGCCGGCCACGCGGGCCGGACTGCCGCCTGGATCTGGACCAACACCTGGTGCTGTCGTACCGGGCGTTCGTCAACGATGTGCAACTGTCCAGTTGGGACGGCCTGGTCGGCGCCTACCCGTCACGACTGTTCGTGCTGCCGCTGGGCCAGGTCATCGATGAATACACCAAGACCGAGCTGCGCAGCCTCGCGTCCATCCCGCTGAAGCTGTCCCGCGAGGAGCTGGAAGCCTTGGTGCGTCAGGCCCTGGAGATGCACTGGAGCTACGACGGCAATTACTTCTTCCTGTCCAACAACTGCGCGGTGGAAACCCTCAAGCTGCTGCGCAGCGGCACCGCCAATCCGCGCCTGACCAGCCTCGACAACATCATGCCCAACGGCCTGCTGGAAGTGCTCAAGGGCCGCGGCCTGGCCGATACCAGCGTGCTGGACGACCCGCGCGAGGCGCTGCGCCTGGGTTATCGTTTCGATTCCTACCGTGATCGCTATCAGGCGATGTTCCAGATTCTCAAGAAGCAGTTGCCGGTCCCCGCCGACAGCGTCGAAAGCTGGCTGGAACAGAGCGCCGAACAGCGTCGCCCGTGGTTCGACCGCGCCGACCTGCGCACCAGCGCCGCCTTGCTGCTGCTGGAACAGGCCGGACTGCGCCGACAGTTGCTGCTGGCCCAGGACGAGGTCAAGCAACGCTACCTGACCGGGCGTGCGCTCGAGGACGGCAGCGTGGCCAAGGCCAACAACACCTTGCAGCAGATCCTCGCCAACAGTGGCTTCCTGAGCAAACCGGCGGAATTGCTGGGGGAGGGTGGTTATGGCCTGCCGCAGCCCGCCGAGCGCCAGCAACTGGAGCAGAGCAGCAGTCAGCGCCAGCAACAGTTGCAGGCGTTGAGCGTGGACCTGGACACGGAAGTACGCGCCTTGCTCGGGCCGGAGCGCGCGGCGCAGATCAAGGCGGTGGAGGCCAATATCAAACAGCTCGGCGAGCACCTGCGGGCCTTGCACAAGGCCGCGGGCGGACTGGAGCTGCCTTAGACATCAGAGAGATTCGTGGCTCTCGCTAGGCAATTGCTCGTCCAGATGCAGCCAGGGCAAACGGCTCTCGGTCCAGATATGCCGGTTTGGCGGCGCGGATTCCGGATCATCCAGCGTGGTCACGGTGATATCGATGGTTTCCGGGCTCAGGTCGGTGGTCAAAGCTACATGCGCGCCACAGCGGCTGCAGAAATAACGCACGCAACTGGCGGACGAATCGTAGCGCTGCGGAGTTCCGGCCAACCACTGGAAGCCACCGCAGGGCACGGTGACCCAAGTGACCAGCAAACCGCCGGTGACCCGTCGGCAGATCGAGCAATGGCAGTGGGCGACATCCGTGAGCGGGCCTTCGGCCCGGTAGCGAAGGGCGCCGCAGTGGCAGCCGCCCTCGTGGAATTGAGTCATTTTTTTCAGTACTCCTTGGTACGAATTCAGCCGCTGTTTTTGGGGCCTCATCGCGAGCGAGCTCGCTCCTACAGGGTAATCATTGTCTTGTAGGCGCGAGCTTGCTCGCGAAGGCACTCCCGAAAAATACCTCTCGTCACCTTTCAACCCTCGAAAGCTGGCTGAAAGCTTAGCCCCTTAGCATCACCTCACCACCGGCATAGCGACCGGCGCGCCAGGGCATCCGATTTACCGAGCCCGGCCCAATCAACAAGAACAATGGTGATTCTGATGTCCTTCCGTAACTTCCTGCGCCCTGATTTCCCTCCGCTACTCCAGACACAGCGCCTCGCCCGCTGATCCGTCCGTCACGTCCCTGTCCCGACGCACTACGCCTGGAGTACCCCTATGCTGACCTTCCTCGGCTTCGCCATGGTCATCACCTTCATGTACCTGATCATGACCAAGCGCCTGTCGGCCTTGATCGCACTGATCCTGGTACCGATCCTGTTCGCCCTGTTCGGCGGTTTTTCCAGCAAGATCGGCCCGATGATGCTGGAAGGCATCAGCAAGCTCGCCCCAACCGGCGTGATGCTGATGTTTGCCATTCTCTATTTCGCCCTGATGATCGACTCCGGCCTGTTCGACCCGGCCGTGCGCAAGATCCTCAAGCTGGTCAAAGGCGATCCGCTGAAAGTCTCGGTCGGCACCGCGGTGCTGGCCCTGGTCGTCTCGCTCGACGGTGACGGTGCCACCACCTACATGATCTGTTGCGCAGCGATGTTGCCGCTGTACAGCCGCCTGGGCATGAGCCCGCGGATCATGGCCGGCCTGATCATCCTCGCCGGCGGGGTGATGAACATGACCCCGTGGGGCGGCCCGACCGCCCGCGCCGCCAGCGCGCTGCACGTGGACCCTTCGGACATCTTCGTGCCGATGATCCCGGCCATGCTTGCCGGTGTCGTGGCGATCCTGGCCATCGCCTACATGTACGGCAAGCGCGAGCGTGCCCGTCTCGGCGAACTGCACCTGCCGGGCGATGAGATCGACCACAGCGAAATCACCGTCTCCCAGTACCCAGACGCCCGCCGCCCGAAACTGCTGTGGTTCAACGGCGCCCTGACCGCCGCGCTGATGGTCGCGCTGATCGCCGGCCTACTGCCGCTGCCGGTGCTGTTCATGATCGCCTTCAGTATTGCGATGA
This sequence comes from Pseudomonas huaxiensis, assembly GCF_003231275.1. Classification (GTDB taxonomy): domain Bacteria; phylum Pseudomonadota; class Gammaproteobacteria; order Pseudomonadales; family Pseudomonadaceae; genus Aquipseudomonas; species Aquipseudomonas huaxiensis. The sequence continues at coordinate 245,889 of NZ_QKVL01000007.1, read as the reverse complement.
TCGTCAACTATCCGTGCCTGCAACAGCAGAAAGACCGCATCGCCGCCCACGCCGGCAGCGTATTGGCGGTAACCGGGCTGATCTTCGCCGCCGGTATCTTCACCGGCATCCTGTCCGGCACCGGCATGGTCGAAGCCATGTCCAAGAGCTTGCTGGCCGTGATCCCGGACGCGCTGGGCCCGTACCTGGCGGTGATCACCGCGATCGTGAGCATGCCGTTCACCTTCTTCATGTCCAACGACGCCTTCTACTACGGCGTACTGCCAGTACTCTCGGAAGCCGCCAGCCACTACGGTATTTCGCCAGTGGAAATGGCCCGCGCCTCAATCGTCGGACAGCCGGTTCACCTGCTCAGCCCGCTGGTGCCATCGACCTACCTGCTGGTCGCCCTGGCCGGCATCGAGTTCGGCGACCACCAGCGCTTTACCCTGAAGTGGGCAGTGCTAGTCTGCCTATGCATAATGCTCGCCGCGCTGCTCATGGGAATTTTCCCGCTGTTCAGTAGCCTCTAGTAAACAGATCCACCCAACCCGTTTGCGCGCCTGATCCGGCGCGCAACGTCATACGCCTGAAGGAACAAACATGGAATGGCTGACCAACCCGGAAATCTGGGTTGCCCTTTTCACCCTGACCGCACTTGAGATCGTGCTCGGGATCGACAACATCATCATGATCTCGATCCTGGTCAGCCGCATGCCCAAGCACATGCAGCAGCGCACCCGGATCTTCGGCCTCGCCCTGGCGATGGTCACCCGCATCATGTTGCTGCTGTCGATCACCTGGGTCATGCGCCTCACCGCCGACCTGTTCGAAGTCTTCGGCCAGGGCATTTCCGGTCGTGACCTGATCCTGTTCTTCGGCGGCCTGTTCTTGCTGTGGAAAAGCTCCCAGGAGATCTACCACGGCCTCGAGGGCGAAGAGGAAAGCGCCGACGAGACTGCGACGAGCACCGGCGGCAAGTTCCTGTACACCATCATCCAGATCGCCATCATCGACATCGTGTTCTCCCTGGACTCGGTGATCACCGCAGTTGGCATGGTGTCCCACGTGCCGGTCATGGTCGCCGCAATCATCATCGCCGTACTGGTGATGATGCTCTGCGCCAAGACCATCAGCGATTTCATCGACAAGCACCCGTCGCTGAAAATGCTCGCGCTGTCGTTCCTGATGGTGGTCGGTACCGTGCTGATCGCCGAAGCCTTCGACGTGCATGTACCGAAGGGCTACGTCTACTTTGCCATGGCCTTCTCGCTGGCCGTGGAAGCCGTCAATATCCGCATGCGCACGGCGATGGCGAAGAAACGCAAAGAAGCACAGAGCGAACCGGTGAAACTTCGCAAGGACATCCCGGGTCAGTAATACTGGCCAGTTGCTGAATCAAGGCCCCTTGTAGGGGCCTTTTTTCATTGTGGCGGCAACAGCGGCGGTTTCTCGGCTTTATCTGCCAGAACCCGCCAACCCTGCTGGCGCCAAGGCCTCTGGCGAACTAAAGCTTAAGTGAGCACTGGAAAAAACCGCCGTTGCCAACGGCCAGGCTCCGCGCACATTCATTGGCCCCACTGGGGCAGACACACAGGGGGCCCATTCATGCTGACCCTGCTCAATCTATTGTCAGCCGTCGCCCTGCTGATCTGGGGCACACACATCGTCCGTACCGGCATCCTGCGGGTCTATGGTTCAAACCTGCGCCGGGTGATCAGCCAGAACATGTCGCGCCGGCCACTGGCATTCATCGCCGGTATTCTGGTCACCGCCATGGTGCAGAGCAGCAACGCCACGGCGATGCTGGTGACCTCGTTCGTCGGTCAGGGCCTGATGGCGCTGACCCCGGCCCTGGCGATCATGCTCGGCGCCGACGTCGGTACTGCGCTGATGGCGCGGGTGCTGACGCTCGACCTGTCATGGCTGTCGCCGCTGCTGATCTTCCTCGGGGTGATCTTCTTCCTGTCACGCAAGCAGACCCGCGCCGGTCAGCTCGGGCGCGTGGGCATCGGCCTGGGGCTGATCATCCTGGCGCTGCAACTGATCGTCGAGGCGGCGACGCCCATCACCACCGCGCAAGGGGTGAAAGTCCTGTTCGCCTCGCTGACCGGCGACATCCTCCTCGATGCCCTGATTGGCGCGATGTTCGCCCTGATTTCCTACTCCAGCCTCGCCGCCGTGCTGCTGACCGCAACCCTCGCCGGTGCCGGCGTGATCGGTCTGCCAGTGGCCATCGGCCTGGTTATCGGCGCCAACATCGGCAGCGGCCTGCTGGCCTTCCTCAGCACCAGCATGCGTAACACAGCCGGGCGCCAGGTGGCGCTGGGCAGCCTGCTGTACAAGCTGATCGGCCTGCTGGTAACCATTCCGCTGCTGACCCCGCTGGTCACCTGGATGGACAGCCTGAACTTCAGCCCATCGGAACTGGTGATCGGTTTTCACCTGCTCTACAACAGCCTGCGCTGCGTAACCCTGCTGCCCACGGTCAAGCTCATGGCCAAAGCCTGCAACTGGCTGCTGCCCGAACGCCCGGAAACCAACGGCCACACCACACCGCGCCACCTCGACCCGACCGCCCTGGCCACACCGAGCCTGGCCCTGGCCAATGCCGTGCGCGAAACCCTGCGCCTGGGCGATCTGGTGGACACCATGCTCGAAGCCATGAACAGCGTGCTGCGCGGCACCCAGACCGCGGTGACTCAGGAAATCCGCGTCCTGCATGACGATGTCGAGTCGCTGTACAACGCCATCAAGCTGTACCTGGCGCAGATGCCGCGGGAAGACCTCGGCGAGCAGGACAGCCAGCGCTGGGCTGAGATTATCGAGCTTGCGATCAACCTGAAGATGGCCAGCGACCTGATCGAACGCATGCTGCGCAAGATCCAGCAGCAGAAGACCTCGCAGCGCCGCGAGTTCTCCGAAGTGGGCCTGGAAGAATTGACCGGCTTGCAGGGCCAGTTGCTGGCCAACCTGCGCCTGGGGCTGTCGGTGTTCCTCAGTGCCGACCCGGAGAGCGCCCGCCAGTTGCTGCGGGAAAAACGCCGCTTCCGCGCCCAGGAGCGGCGCCTGGCCCACGCCCATGTCAGCCGCCTGCAACGCAAGGTGGTGCAGAGTATCGAGACCAGCTCGCTGCACCTGGAACTGATCGCCGACATGAAACGACTGAACTCATTGTTCTGCAGCAGTGCCTATGTGGTACTGGGTGGACACGACACCGGCGGCTTGCTGATCGACGCCGTGCCGGACGAGATCCACTCGCCGTGACCCTTTACTGCGTCGACCCTCTGCAAGGAAGCCCCGCATGCGTTGCCTGATGTTCGTTTGCCTGTTGCTGGGCGCCATGCCCGGCTTTGCCCTGGACCGCACGCAAGTCGAGGGCTACCTGCTGCCCAACGGCCTGCAGGTGCTGCTCAAACCGGGCTACGAACGGGACCATGTGTCGATCCGCCTGGTGGTCGGCATCGGTTTCGATGACTTTCCCTGCGACCGGCAAGAACTGCCGCACCTGCTCGAACACCTGCTGTTCAGCGGCATCGACGACAGCGGCGAAGGCGGCCTGGAACAACGCATTCAGGCCCTTGGCGGGGAATGGAACGCCTACACCAGCAGCGCCGACACCACCTTCGTCATCGAAGCGCCGGCCCGTAACCAGCGCAAAGTGCTCGACCTGCTGCTGGCCTTGCTGCAGCAGACCCAGTTCGATGACGACGCGCTGGCGCAGTCCAAGCGCATCATCGAACGCGAAGACGGCGGCCACTACTCCCACCTGCAACGCTGGCTCGACCACCAGGCCATCGGTCACCGCGCCAGCGACCAATTGGCGGTGGAGCTTGGTCTGAAATGCGCCGAGCGCTCCGATCTGGACGACATGACCCTGGAACAAGTCGACGAGATTCGCCAGCGCTGGTACGCGGCCAACAACATGACCTTGATCATCGTCGGCGGACTCGACCGTCTGCTGCCGGCTTATCTGGAGCGCTCCTGGGCTGAGCTCGAGCCCGTGGAGCCTGCCGAGCGGCGGGCGCTGGATGGCGTCAGCCGGCAGGCCGAGGAAAACCGCACGCTGGTGCGCGGCCTGCTGGGCAACGGCGCGCGGCTGAGCTGGTTGTTCCTGGAGCCGGTGCTGGACAACGAGCACGACCAGACCCTCGATCTGGTCCAGCGCTACCTGGACTGGGCGCTATACAGCGAACTGCGCCTCAAGCACGGCCTGTCCTATGGGCCGTGGAGCCAGCGGGAAACCTTTGGCGATAGCGGCATGCTCAGCTTGAATGCCGACCTGGAGCGCGATCAGATCGAAGAAGCGGAAGAGGTGATGCAGGACCTGATCAAGCGCCTGCGTGACGAGGGCCTCGACCCGTCTACCTTCGAACGGATCAAGGCGGCGGCGATCGACCGCGAATCCTGGACCACTCAGGGCAACAGCGCGTTGGCGGATTATTACTGGGGTGCGTTGAACACCTATGCCGATGGACGTTTCGTCGATCCGAAACAGCGTCTGCGCGAAGTGAGCCTGGAAGAGGCGAACCAGGCGATGCGGGAATTGTTCAAGACCACCGGGTATGTGCGGGTGGAGAGGCCACTGCTGGGGTATGACGAGCTGTTCTGGTGGGGTGTGCTGGGGTTGGTTGTGGTGGTCGGTGGTGGGTTTGCCTGGTATCGGCGCAGGCACGCTGGATAAGTGGGGACCCCATCGCGACGGTTCGGCGCCCCAAAGTCGACCGAAACCAAGGTATTCTTGTAACCGTTTTTTACTGCCCTCTGCGAATGCCCCCATGCCTATCTACATCCAGCGCCTCATCGAACTGATCAAGCGCTATCCCGGGGTCATCGCACTCGGTGGTTTCATTTCCGGTATCGGTAGCTTCATCCTGGTCGATCGCCAGGAAAGCCTGGCCAGTTGGGTCGCGATCCTGATGCTGGTGAGCTGGGTCTGGCTGATGCTGGAAAACAGTTTCACCCAGTTGTTCGCCCGCCTGTTCAAGCGCGAAATCCCGCAACCGCTGCTGCGCTATGCAACGCAGATGATCCACCAGGAAAGCCTGTTCTTCGTCCTGCCGTTCTTCTTCGTCACCACCACCTGGAACAGCGGCCAACTGATCTTCACCGGCCTGCTGGGCGCCGCCGGGCTGGTGTCGATCATCGATCCGCTCTACTACCGCTGGGTCGCACCCCGGCGCTGGCTGTTCCTCGCCCTGCACACCCTGACGCTGTTCGCCGCGATGCTCACGGCGCTGCCGATCATTCTCCACCTGACCACTGCGCAGAGCTTCAAGCTCGCGCTCGGCGTGTCGATGCTGTTGTCCTTCCCGAGCCTGGCCAGCAGCTTCCCGATCAACAATGCGCGCCGGGCGATCGCGTTGGTCCTGGTGACCCTGTCGATCGGCGGTGCCGGCTGGCTGCTGCGTTCCTGGGTGCCGCCGGCGACCTTGTGGATGACCGAGGTGGCGATCAGCAGCCAACTGCAGAACCGCACCCCCGGCGACAGCCTCAAGCAGGTCAGCGCCAGCCAGATCCGCAGCGCCGGGCTCTACGCCTACACCGCAATCAAGGCACCGCGCGGGCTGAACGAGCGCATCTACCATGTGTGGCAGTTCAACGGCAAAGAGGTCGACCGCATCGCCCTCGACATCAATGGCGGGCGCAAGGAAGGCTACCGCGCCTGGACCCACAAGCAGGTGTTCCCGGCCAATCCGGTGGGACGCTGGCAGGTCCGGGTGCTGACCGAAGACGGCCAGGTGATCGGCGTGCTGCGCTTCCGCGTGGTTGATGATGGTCAAGCGTCCGCCACACAGTGACGCTATGCTCTGGGGCGGCGCACCGAAGCGCCCATGGACCTCCGGAGCCTATGACCAGCATTCCCAGCCCCGCCAGCGCCATTCTCGACACCCAGCAAAGCCCGGCCCGCCTGCGGCTCAGTGGTGACTGGACGCTGGCCAACTACGCCAGCCTCAAGCAGAGCACTGCGGCCCTCAGCGGCCAGTACGACAGCAACACCCCCGTGGACCTGGACCAGCTCGGCAAGCTCGACACCGCCGGTGCCTCGCTGCTGGTGGAGTTGCTCGGACCCGAGCGCCTGGCGCAACTGGAAAGCGACAGCCCGCTGCCGCCCGCCAGCCGCCACCTGCTGCACAGCGTGCAGGCTTCATTGACCGAGTTCTGCATCCCGCCGCGCCATACCCAGCTTCCGGTAATGACCCAACTGATGGCGCGCATCGGCGCGGCGGTGGATACCCTCTGGCAGGACAGCCGCCAGTTGCTCGGCTTCATCGGCCTGATCATCACCACCCTGGCCCGACGCGCGCTGCAACCCAAGCGCTGGCGCATCACGTCGGTGGTCGCGCACATCGAGCAGACCGGCCTCGACGCCGCGCCCATCGTCGCCCTGCTGACGTTCCTGGTGGGCGCGGTGGTGGCCTTCCTCGGCGCCACCGTGCTGGCCAGCTTCGGCGCCAGTATCTTCACCGTCGACCTGGTCGCCTTCTCCTTTCTCCGCGAATTCGGCGTGCTGCTGACCGCCATCCTCATGGCCGGCCGCACCGCCAGCGCCTTCACCGCGCAGATCGGCTCGATGAAGGCCAACGAGGAGGTCGACGCGATCCGCACCCTCGGCCTGGACCCGGTGGAGCTGCTGGTGATCCCGCGCGTGCTGGCGCTGCTGATTTCCCTGCCGCTGCTGACGTTCCTGGCGATGCTCTGCGGCATCGTTGGCGGTGGTGTGGTCTGCGCGCTGTCGCTGGACATCTCGCCGGCGATGTTCCTTTCGCTGCTGGAAGACGACATCGGTGTGCAGCACTTCCTGGTGGGGATGGCCAAGGCGCCGTTCTTCGCCTTCCTGATCGCCGCGATCGGTTGCCTGGAAGGCTTCAAGGTCAGCGGCAGCGCCGAATCGGTGGGCGCCCACACCACCTCGGCAGTGGTCCAGTCGATCTTCGTGGTGATCGTCCTCGATGCCGTGGCCGCGCTGTTCTTCATGGAGATGGGCTGGTGAGCCGGCCCGACGCCCGCGAGGCGGTGATCGAAGTCCGTGGCCTGTGCAACCGCTTCGGCAGCCAGAGCGTGCACGAGCAGCTCGACCTGGACCTGTACCGCGGCGAAATCCTCTCGGTGGTCGGTGGCTCCGGCAGCGGCAAGTCGGTGCTGCTGCGCAGCATCATCGGCTTGCGCCGGCCCAACGAAGGCACAGTGCGGGTGTTCGGCCAGGACTTGTCCAACGCCAACGCGAACGAGCGCTCGCTGATCGAACGGCGCTTCGGCGTGCTGTTCCAGAAGGGCGCGCTGTTCTCCTCGCTGACCATCACCGAGAACGTCGCTCTGCCACTGATCGAACACGCCGGCCTGAGCCGCGACGACGCCGAGCACCTGGCTGGGGTCAAGCTGGCCCTGGCCGGCCTGCCGCAATCGGCGGCGGACAAGTTTCCCGCCTCGCTGTCCGGCGGCATGATCAAGCGCGCCGCCCTGGCCCGCGCGCTGGCGCTGGACCCGGACATCCTGTTCCTCGACGAACCCACCGCCGGCCTCGACCCCATCGGCGCCGCGGCCTTCGACCAATTGATCCTGACCCTGCGCGATGCCCTCGGCCTGAGCGTGTTTCTTATCACCCACGACCTGGACACGCTCTACACCATCAGCGACCGGGTCGCGGTACTGGCACAGAAGAAAGTGCTGGTGGCCGCGCCCATCGACGAAGTGGCCCAGACTGACGAACCGTGGATCCACGAGTATTTCCATGGCCCGCGTGGCCGGGCGGCGTATCAGGCCGCCACAGCGCTGAAGGAGAAATGAAATGGAAACCCGCGCGCACCATGTGCTGATCGGTATGGTCACCGTCCTGGTAGTGGCCGGCGCCATGCTGTTCGGCCTGTGGCTGGCCAAATCCAGCGTCGACAGCACCTTCAAGGACTACGAGGTGGTGTTCAACGAGCCGGTCACCGGCCTGTCCAAGGGCAGCGCCGTGCAATACAGCGGGATCAAGGTAGGCGATGTGACCAGCCTGCACCTGGACCCCGCCGATCCGCGCCGCGTGCTGGCGCGTATTCGCCTGAACGCCGAAACCCCGGTGAAACAGGACACCCAGGCCAAGCTGACCCTGACCGGCGTCACCGGCACCTCGCTGATCCAGCTCAGCGGCGGCACCCCGGAAAGCCCGCCGCTGGTGGGCAAAGGCGGCAAACTGCCAGTGATCATCGCCTCGCCGTCGCCGATCGCCCGCCTGCTGACCAACAGCAGCGACCTGGTGACCAACATCAACATGCTGCTGCACAACGCCAACCGCCTGTTCTCCGAAGAAAACACCACGCGCCTGGGCTCGACCCTGGAACACCTGGAACAAACCACCGGCGCCATCGCCGCGCAGCGTGAGGACATCAGCCAGGCCATCCGCGAACTGGCGACCATCAGCAAGCAGGCCGGCGCCACGCTTGAGCAGACCAGCGAACTGATGCGTAACGCCAACAAGATGCTCGGCAGCCAGGGCCCGCAGATCGTCAACAGCGCCGACCAGGCAATGCGCTCGCTGGCGCAGAGCACCGCGACGCTCAATGCCCTGCTGGAAAGCAATCGCGACGCCATCGACAGCGGCGCCCAGGGCTTCCGCGAACTGTCGCCGGCAATTCGTGAACTGCGCGACACCCTCAACTCGCTCAAGGGGATTTCCCGCCGCCTTGAAGCCAACCCCAGCGGCTACCTGCTCGGCCGTGACCAAAACAAGGAGTTCGAGCCATGAGCCTCGCCAGTCGCCTGACCCTGGCCCTGCTGATCAGCCTGAGCAGCGCCTGCTCGATCCTGCCCAAGGCCGAGAACGCCGAGGTCTATCGTCTGCCCGCGGCAGTGGCTGCGTCGTCGACCAGCGTGCCGGTGAGTTGGTCGTTGCGGGTGAACAAGCCGCTGGCCAGCGATATCTTCAATGTCCCGCGCATCGCCGTGGTCCCGCAGGGCAACCAGATCAGCAGCTACAAGGGCGCACGCTGGACTGATCCGGCGCCGACCCTGCTGCGCAATCGCATTCTCGATGCTTTCCAGCGCGATGGCCGGGTGCCGCGCTTGAGCGCCGACGACAGCAACCTGCAAGCCGACTACGAGCTGGTTGGCGAGCTACAGGCATTCCAGAGTGAATACACCGCCCAGGGGATCAGCGTGGTGATCCGCCTGGATGCGCGGCTGGTGGAGGGGCGCACCCAGCGCATCCTCGCCAGCCGCCATTTCGAAGTCCGCCAGCCACAGGCCGACAAGGAAGTGCCCGCAGTGGTCAGTGGCCTGGGCCAGGTCTCCGACCAGTTGATGGCGCAGTTGCTCGACTGGACCGTGGCCCAGGGCAATCGCTATCAGGCGAAGAACCAGTAACAGACCGCAATGGCCGACAGCACGCCGGCCAGTTCAGCCAACAGCGCACAGCCCACCGCGTGGCGGGTGCGCTGGATACCGACGGCGCCGAAGTACACCGCCAGCACATAGAAGGTGGTTTCGGTGCTGCCTTGCACCGTCGCCGCAACCAGCGCCGGGAAGCTGTCCACGCCGTGGGTCTGCATGGTCTCGATGAGCATGGCCCGCGCCGCGCTGCCGGAGAACGGTTTGACCAGTGCGGTGGGCAGGGCATCGACGAAGCGGGTGTCCCAGCCCAGCCATTCGACCGTGTGACGAATGCCGTCCAGACCAAACTCCAGCGCCCCGGAAGCGCGCAACACGCCGACCGCGCACAGCATCGCCACCAGGTACGGCAGCAGGTTCTTGGCCACGTCGAAGCCTTCCTTCGCCCCTTCGACGAAGGTTTCGTACACCTTCACCTTCTTCAACGCGCCGATCAGCAGGAACAGCATGATCAGACCGAACAGGGTCAGGTTGCCGAGGATCGACGACAGGTTGGCCAGCGCGGTGGCGGACAGCCCGGCCAGAAGTGTCATGAACGCGCCCAGCAGCAATGCGCCGGGTACCAGATAAGCGAGCACCACCGGGTCCCACAGGCGCAGGCGCTGCATCACCGCCACCGAGAGCAGCCCAACCAGGGTCGAGCCAGTGGTGGCGATGAGGATCGGCAGGAACACCAGGGTCGGGTCCATCGCGCCTTGCTGGGCGCGGTACATGAAGATGGTCACCGGCAACAGGGTCAGCGACGAGGCGTTGAGCACCAGAAACAGGATCTGCGCGTTACTGGCGGTGGTCGGGCTGGGGTTCAGCTCCTGCAGGGCACGCATGGCCTTGAGGCCGATGGGCGTGGCGGCGTTGTCCAGGCCCAGGCCGTTGGCGGCGAAGTTCAGCGTGATCAGACCCAGCGCCGGATGGCCGGGCGGGACTTCCGGCATCAACCGGCGGAACAGCGGACCGAGCACCTTGGCCAGCCACTCGACGATCCCGGCCTGCTCGGCGATCTTCAGAAAGCCCAGCCAGAGGGTCAGGGTGCCGAACAGCAGGACCATGACCTCGACCGAGAGTTTGGCCATGGCGAAGATGCTCTCGACCATCGCCGCGAAGACCCCGGCGTTGCCGCCCACCAGCCATTGCACCAGGGCCGAAATGGCCGCCACCACGAAAAAACCAAGCCAAAGGCCGTTGAGCATCCGTTAACTCCCCCAAAGATGGGCTGAATGATAGCGGCCGGCAGAACCAGTGTCCTCTGTTGCGACCCCTTCAAGGCCCTATCGCTTCTGTAGGAGCGAGCTCGCTCGCGATAAGGCCCCCGAGAAACTCACAGAAAACAAAAAGCCCCGACGAATCGGGGCTTTCTCATTCAGCAGGACAACGACTCAGGATTTGACGGCCTTGCCAGCCACCGCCACGTCCTTGCTGCGCCAATGCGGCAGCGAATCCCAGTACTTCTTGCCCTTGGCATCGTCGTACATGCCTTCCCAACGCGCGATGACCAGAACCGCCAGGGCGTTGCCGATCACGTTCAGGGCGGTACGCGCCATGTCCATGATGCGGTCGACACCGGCGATGAACGCCAGGCCTTCCAGCGGAATGCCAACGCTGCCCAAGGTGGCCAGCAGGACCACGAAGGAAACGCCCGGCACGCCAGCGATACCCTTGGAGGTGACCATCAGGGTCAGGACCAGCAGCAATTGCTGGCTGATGGACAGGTCGATGCCGTAGAGCTGGGCGATGAAGATCGCCGCGATGCTCTGATACAGGGTCGAGCCATCAAGGTTGAACGAGTAACCGGTCGGCACCACGAAGCTGCAGATGGCCTTCGGCGCACCGTAGGCTTCCATCTTCTCGATCACCCGCGGCAGCACGGTTTCGGAGCTCGCGGTGGAGTAGGCCAGGACCAGTTCGTCCTTGAAGATGCGCATCAGCTTGATGATGGAGAAGCCGAACAGGCGCGCCACCAGGCCCAGCACCATGAAGGCGAAGAAGGCGATGGCGAAGTACACCAGCAGTACCAGCTTGGCCAGCGGCAGCAGCGAGGCAAAGCCGAAGTTGGCAACGGTCACGGCGATCAGGGCGAATACACCGATCGGGGCGTAGTTCATGATCATGTGAGTGACCTTGAACATGGCTTCGGAAACGCCCTGGAAGGTTTTTACCAGCGGGTCGCGGATTTCCGCATTGAGGCTGGACAGACCCAGGCCGAACAGCACCGAGAAGAAGATGATCGGCAGCATTTCACCGCGCATCAGCGCCGCGAAGATGTTCGACGGAATCAGGTTGAGGATGGTCTCGATGAACGCGTGTTCATGCTGCACCTCGGCCGCAGTGGCCTGGTACTTGGAGATGTCGACGGTGCCCAGGGTGCTCATGTCGATCCCGGCGCCCGGGTGGAACAGGTTGGCCAGAACCAGGCCGACCACGATGGCGATGGTGGTCACCACCTCGAAGTAGATGATGGTCTTGAGGCCGATACTGCCAAGTTTTTTCGCATCGCCAACCCCGGCGATACCCACGATCAGCGACGAGATCACGATCGGGATGACGATCATCTTGATCAGGCGAATGAAGATGTCACCAGCCGGCTGCAGTACGTTGCTGATCCACCATGCCTTTTCTGCACTGAAATGGTTCAGCAGTGCTCCGATGGCGATACCCAGTACCAGACCGATGAGGATCTGCCAGGCGAGGCTCAGTTTTGCCTTCTTCATGTCATTACCTTTTTGTTCAAGTGGACACGGGCATTGCGCTGTAACCGGCGTTCCAGAGCTATTTAAAGCGTTCTGGAAGACTTCTTCGGCAACAGTCAAAGGCACCGCAGAAGGTCATCGCGAGCGAGCGGTAATGAGCGCTGGCTGGCGAAAAAAGGCGCAACTATTCAGGCGTGGAGGGGGCTAGTCTAATGCCGGAAACGAGTACCCCATGCCGGATCGGCATGAGATTTTTGCAAAAAAACGGGTGTCAGGAGGGGTTGCGAAGCGCGTGTTCGGGATTCCGAATACGATCAATCCGCCATATTTCGGCAGATTCGGAGGGTAATTCACTGGCAGCCACGGCACGTGTTCGACAATCCGAATGGGTATAAAACCCATCATTGCATGTAGGAAAAAGCCGAAATTATTTTTGCCAGACAGACGAGTGGGTGGCGGATTTGCCATCTAACGGAAAGAAAAGGGCTGCCGGAATGTATACGGCCGGGAGAGTCCGTCGAAGGCATCCCTATTTCCAGAACACCCTGACAGACCACTCCCGGCGTTGCTTCCTGACCCGGCCCTCGACGGAGGCACTCCTTGTACCCCTAGGCCCCTCCGATCCTGTAGCAATCAGAGCAGCCCGGCCCCTTGGTCATGCGCCGACTCTCCTCGAGTGGGCGCAACATAGAAGCTTGAACGGTGGAAAGGTTCAGCTTCTGTCTTTGTACCGAGGCACCCGGCGGCGCTTCAGTACCAGTTCGGATCACGCTTGAGTTGTTCCTTGAGCATGGCCTGCATGCCCGGATCGGGGTCGCCCAGCCAGCGATAATCGGCGTGGCGGGTCGGTGACTTGTCACTCGGCAGCCCCTCCGGCACTTCGACCAGCATTCCGTAGGCTTTTTCCTTATCCCAACGGAAGGCCACGATCAGGCGCTTGTTCAGGCATTTGCCTTCGCTTTCACACAACGGCCCGACCAGGTACTTGTCGCCGTCTTCCTCGACTGCTGACATCTGCTGCTCGGAAACACCGCTGAGATTGAGCACCCACTCGGGCAACCGCTCCTCTTTCTTGACCATGTCTTGCCAGGTTTCCCGATACTCGGGGTCCGAGCCGAGGATGTCGGTCGCCCGGACCTGGCCGTCATTGGCCGCCATTGCCGCCGTGCAGCCGCCCAGTAACAGGGCGGCGGCCAGGGCGTTGCGTATCACGCCTTTCATTGGTTCAGCCTCGACCGCGACGTCCGAAGAAGAAGGAAGCCACGAACAGCACCAGGAAGATAATGAAGAGGATCTTCGCGATACCGGTAGCGGCGCCGGCGATACCACCGAAGCCCAGGACGGCGGCGACAATGGCGATGATCAGGAAGGTAATGGCCCAACTCAACATGGTGATTCTCCTTCTGTTTAGGAAAGGGTCCTTGGCCGTTCGCCGTCAGAACACCCAGCGTTCTTGCGGAACATGGGCGGCGGCGGTGGCAGCTGGCAGCGCTTTGGAGCGCATCAGCGGAGCGGTTTGCAGGGGTACGGCGCGGCTTTCATGCAGGCGCACGACCTGGGCAGCGAGTTGGCTGTCGACCTGCTTGACCTGCCAGGCGTTATAGAGCTGGCCGGCAATCAGTGTCATCAGCAGCGCCAGCGAGAGAAACAACAGCTGGCGCAGATGTAAGGGGGATATAAGCACCAAGGCGGCGGGTGTGCGGTTCATGCCGGGCTCCTCTTGCTGCATCTTGTTATGACCTGGAAGGGTCATTGCAGCGTGCATGCCAGCCCACATCTAATAATATTTTCCTTATAAATCAGATACTTACAAACAGACTGAATAGCATCAGGAAAGCATCCTGCACGATGCGCCCTCGCGGCGTCGTGCGTTTTGCATGGTCAGAGACTATTTTTCGTGAGAATTTTCTGAAATTTAGGTCGGCAAGGAGAGAGCTAGCATGCAAAGAAAGGAATGAATCAGAATCGACCATGCAACTTGCCCGATTTTTCCGACACTAACCAAGATAATTCCTAGGAGCGCATGGAAAATGGAGTCAGCCCCGGACCCTCAAGGCCGCATTCTGCTGGTGGACGACGAGTCCGCCATTTTGCGTACCTTCCGCTATTGCCTGGAGGACGAGGGCTATACCGTCGCCACCGCCAACAGCGCGGCGCAGGCCGAAACCCTGCTGCAGCGACAGGTGTTCGACCTGTGCTTCCTCGACCTGCGCCTGGGCGAGGACAACGGCCTCGACGTCCTCGCGCAGATGCGCATCCAGGCCCCCTGGATGCGCGTGGTGATCGTCACTGCCCATTCGGCGGTGGATACCGCCGTGGACGCCATCCAGGCCGGCGCCGCCGATTATCTGGTCAAGCCCTGCAGTCCCGATCAGCTGCGCCTGGCCACCGCCAAGCAACTGGAAGTGCGTCAGCTTTCGGCCCGTCTTGAAGCCCTCGAAGGCGAGATCCGCAAACCCAAGGACGGCCTCGACTCCCACAGCCCGGCCATGATGGTGGTACTGGAGACTGCCCGGCAGGTGGCGACCACCGATGCCAACATTCTTATCCTCGGCGAGTCCGGCACCGGCAAGGGCGAACTGGCGCGGGCCATCCACGGCTGGAGCAAGCGGGCGCGCAAGGCCTGCGTCACCATCAACTGCCCGTCCCTGACTGCCGAACTGATGGAAAGCGAACTGTTCGGCCATAGCCGCGGCGCCTTCACCGGCGCCAGCGAAAGCACCCTGGGCCGGGTTAACCAGGCCGATGGCGGCACGCTGTTTCTCGATGAGATCGGCGACTTCCCCCTGGCCCTGCAGCCCAAACTGCTGCGCTTCATCCAGGACAAGGAATACGAGCGGGTCGGCGACCCGGTAACCCGTCGCGCCGATGTGCGCATCCTCGCCGCGACCAACCTCAACCTTGAAGACATGGTCCGCGAAGGCCGCTTCCGCGAAGACCTGCTCTATCGCCTCAACGTCATCACCCTGCACCTGCCGCCGTTGCGCGAGCGTAGCGAGGACGTGCTGACCCTGGCCGATCGTTTCCTCGCCCGCTTCGTCAAGGAATACTCGCGACCGGCGCGGGCCTTCAGCGAGGAAGCGCGAGCCGCGCTGCTCAATTACCGCTGGCCGGGCAACATTCGCGAGCTGCGCAACGTGATTGAGCGGGCGAGCATCATCTGCCCACAGGAAAAGGTTGAAATCGTTCACCTCGGCATGGCCGAACAACCGGCCAGCAACGCACCGCGCATCGGTGCCGCGCTCAGCCTGGACGAGCTGGAGCGCGCACATATCGGCGCGGTACTGGCCACCAGCGACACCCTCGATCAAGCCGCCAAGACCCTGGGGATCGACGCTTCGACGCTGTACCGCAAGCGCAAGCAGTACAACTTATGAAATGGACGATGAAGCTGCGGACACGGCTGTTTCTCAGCATTTCGGCGCTGATCACCGTGTCCCTGCTCGGTCTGCTGCTGAGTCTGGTCAGCGTTCAGCAGATGGCCAGCTCGCAGGAAGCGATGATCCGCAACAACACCTACGTCCTCGACATGGGTTTGAAGATGCGGCAGAACCTCAGCGCACAACTGACGCAGATTCTCGACGAAAACGGCGATGCGGCGGCGCTGAGCCAGCTGCAGGGCGAATTCCAGCAGTTGCTTGATGAGGGCCTGGGTCACGAACAGAAGGCCGATGGCTTCGATGACTTCACCCGGGCCAACAATGAGTTCCAGCATTTCCTCCGCGAACTGCGGGCCACCTCGGCCCCGGCGCGCAACCTGAGCGTCGATCAACCGCTGGGCCAGGCCTTCAGCGCCTTGCGCAGCAGCCTGATCGAATCCCACAAACAGGCCGTCGAGCAGATTCGCGGGGCGGAAAAAATCTCGCGGGAAAAAGCCGTACTGATGTCTGGTGTGCTGGGCTTCGTTGGCCTCGCCGTGCTCGGGCTCGGCTTTCTCACCGCGCACGGCATCGCCCGTCGCTTCGGCCAGCCGATCGAGGCGCTGGCTACCGCCGCCGATCAGGTCGGACGCGGTGACTTCGAGGTGACCCTGCCGGTGACCTCGGCGCTGGAAATCAACCAGCTAGCACGGCGCTTCGGCCTGATGGCCGAGGCGCTGCGCCAGCATCAGGCAACCAACGTCGATGAATTGCTCGCCGGCCAGCAGCGCTTGCAAGCCGTGCTCGACAGCATCGACGACGGTCTGCTGATCATCGACCGCCAAGGCCGCCTGGAGCACCTCAACCCCGTAGCCCAGCGCCAACTGGGCTGGGACGACTCCCGCACCGGCAGCCGCCTTGGCGAGGCCATGCAGCGCCCGGAGCTGGACCAGCAACTGCATCTGGTGCTGCGCGGCGGCAACCTGGAGCGCGTACCGGAAGACCTGCACCTGGAGATCGACAAGGAAAACCGCGTGCTGACCTACAGCCTGACGCCGGTCTGCCGCGCGGACGGGCAGATCCTCGGTGCGGTGATGGTGCTTCACGATGTGACGGAGCAGCGCGCATTCGAGCGGGTCCGCAGCGAGTTCGTGCTGCGCGCCTCCCACGAGCTGCGCACACCGGTAACCGGCATGCACATGGCGTTCGGCCTGCTGCGCGAGCGGGTCAAGTTTCCGGAGCAGTCCCGCGAGAGCGACCTGTTCGACACCATTGGCGAAGAAATGCAGCGCCTGACCCAACTGATCAACGACCTGCTGAATTTCTCCCGCTACCAGAGCGGCCAGCAGAAGCTGGAGCGCAGCCTCTGTCCCCTCGATGAGTTGCTGGAACGGGCGCGGGCGCGTTACGCCAGTGCGGCGGAGGCCAGACAGATCGACCTGCAACTGGAGCTAGGCAACCCGCTGCCGCGGATCCAGGCCGACATTGCCCAGCTCGACCGGGTGCTGGACAACCTGCTGGATAACGCCATTCGCCACACCCCGTCAGGCGGGCGCATCCGCCTGCAGGCACGACGGCATGGCGAGCGGGTGATCGTCAGCGTTGAAGATAACGGCGAGGGTATTGCCTACAGCCAGCAAGGCAGGATCTTCGAGCCCTTCGTCCAGGTCGGACGCAAGAAAGGCGGCGCCGGCCTCGGCCTGGCGCTGTGCAAGGAGATCGTTCAGTTGCATGGCGGGCGCATGGGGGTCTACTCGCGGCCGGAGCAGGGCACCCAGTTCTACATGGCGCTGCCGGTCTGAGGCGTTTCAGGCTTCGTCATCGATGCGCCGTGGCCCCAGGCGACGCCCGCGGGTGATCAGCTCGACGAACTGGCGCGCGCTCAGCGGATGGGCGAACAGCCAGCCCTGGCCATAATTCACGCCCTCGCTGTTGAGCAGCAGCGCCTGGTCTTCGTATTCGATGCCCTCGGCAATCACGCGCAGTTGCAGGGCGTGAGCCATACGAATGATGTGCGGAGCGACGCCACTGCTGGCGGCGTCATGGCCCAGGGCGTCGACGAACGCCTTGTCGATCTTCAGGCAATCCACCGGCAGGGTCTGCAAATAGGCGAGGCTGCAATAGCCGGTGCCAAAATCGTCGATCAGCACTTGATGGCCCACCGCCCGTAGCGCCTGGAGGTTGTCCCGGGCCACCACCACGTCGATCAGCCCACGCTCGGTCACCTCGAATGCAATCTGGCTCGCCGCCACATGGTGCATGGCCAGCAGTCGCGCCGCCACCCGGCCGATGCGCGGCACCATCACGTCGCATGCGGCAAGGTTGACCGAGATGTACAACTTCGGATTGGCGCGCAGGAGCTGGGCCAACTGGTCGAACACCCGTTGCAGGACGAAGTCGGTGATCTGGCGAATCTGGCCGGTGTTCTCGGCCAGCGGGATGAACAGGTCGGGGCTGGTCAGCGAGCCGTCCGGACGACGCCAGCGCACCAGCGCCTCGGCGCCCACGCAGTTGCGGCTGGTGAGCTCGAAGATCGGCTGGTAGAGCACCTGCAATTCACCCCGGCGCAATGCGCCTTGCAGTTCCGAACTCATGGAGCGGCTCTGCCGCACCAGTTGCAGCACCGCCCAGCCGATGCACCAGGCCAACAGCAGGCTGCCAGGGAACAGCAGCCAGAGCACACCGTTCATCTTCAAGGGCAGGCTGGCACGCGGGGCGATCAGCACCAGTTGGTAATCCGGCGACTTGGTCGGCATGCGATAAACCAGGCGGTCCGGTAGTTCCACCAGCGCCTCCTTGGACACCGGTGGCCAGACGTCGCCGGCCGGCGGCCATGGCTGCACCGGGCCCAGTACCGGCACCGCACGGGCGCCGCGGTCGAGCACCACCAGCAGGCTGCCGCCGGCGGGCAGGTCGACCACATCGGTGAGGTGACCGCGGGAGGTCGACACACGAAACGGCCCGCGCCCCAGCACCAGTGCTGCGCGATTGTCATCGGGTTCGGTGCTGGTGTTGAGCCAGTAGCTGTAGGTCGGGCCCTGGATATCGGGCGGCGGCAGGGATTCGAAGGTGCGATCGCCAAGGCGGTTGGAGCAGGTCTGCTGGCCGTCCACGTAGGCCGCCTCGAAGACAAAGCGATTATTGAAGGCCACCTGCTGCAAGGCCGCGAGCATGTTGCCGTCGCAACCGCGGGCCGGCTGCGCCTGGAGTTCATCGACGCCTTCGCGCAATTGCCCGAAGATCTGCTCCAGCCGATCGAGGAAGCGCTCGCCGCGGGCATTCATCTGCTCGCTTTCGTTGACCTGCAACTGGTGCATCGCCACGCCGAGGCTGGCCAGCAGCAACAGGATCGCACTCGCCGAGGCCGCAAGCGCGGCCAGAAGCCAGGGACGATAGAGCAGGCCGCGCAACATCAGGAGGGCAGATGACATCAAAAATATCCCGTCGAGTACCTAGAGGTATAGCAACAGGAGGACGACTCAGCGCGCCCGTTGGGCGGCGACGTTCAGGACCTCATCAGCGGGCGTTGTTGAGCACCTGCAGGATCGCCGCCGTCTGTGCATCAGGCTGGCCGTCGAAACGCTGCGCACGGAAGCGCATCTGGAAGGCCGCCAGCACATGGCGGGTAGCGACATCCAGCTCGCCGCTCTGCTCGATCGCATAGCCGAAGCGTGCCAGTTGCTGCTGGTACCAGGTCACGCTGGGCGGATTGACCGCGAAGCGCGCCTGCACCTGCGCCACCGCCCGCGCGTCGGGCCAGATGCCCAGACCGGCATCCGCCAGGCGTTTCCAGGGGAACAGCGGGCCGGGGTCGAGCTTGCGCAGCGGGGCGATATCACTGTGGCCGATGATGTGCTGCGGCTGAATGTTATTGCGCTGAACAATGTCCTTCAGCAGGACGATCAGCGACTGGACCTGAGCCTCGCTGTACGGGTGCCAGACGCGACCGGTTGGCGTGTCGGTGAAGCCCGGATTGACGATTTCGATACCGATGGACGTGGAATTGAGCCAGGTTCGGCCTTCCCACTGGCTGTCACCGGCATGCCAGGCGCGGCGGCTTTCATCCACCAGTTGATAGATGGTGGCGTCGCGATCATCACCGATCAGGTAATGGCTACTGACTTCACCATGGGTCAGCAGCGCCAACGAGCGTTCGAGGGAGGCGTTGGTGTAATGCAGCACGACGAACTGGATACGGCCGTCCTGGTTGGCCGAGACATGGCTGCGATCGATGCGCAGTTGCGGGCCGCTGCTGCAACCTGCCAGCACGGCCAGCAGGAGGAGGGAGAAAAACGCTTTCATGAAAAAGGGGCGACGCCTGGGAAGTCTGTAATGCAATAGCATAACGTACCTCACTGAAGGCCGCTCACCCCTGTTCGACGCGGTTGCGACCTTGGTGTTTGGCCCGGTAGAGCGCTTCGTCGGCCCGCTTGAGCACCACATCGCTGCGCTCACCGGAGCGGAATGCGGTGATGCCCACCGACAGGGTGATGGTGACCCGCTCGCCCTTGAAGTGGAACGGACAGGCTTCCACCGCCGCGCGCAGGCTCTCCGCCAACTGTAGACCACCGGCGATGCCGGTCTGCGGAACCAGCAGGACGAACTCCTCGCCACCAAAGCGGGCGATGAAGTCGCGGGTGCGCAGGCGCTTGCGCAGTTCGTTGGCGACGATCTTCAGCACCTTGTCGCCCGCCAGGTGGCCGTAGTTGTCGTTGATGCGCTTGAAATGATCGAGGTCGAGAATGGCCATCAGCAGGTGACCGCCTTTTTCCTGCCAGTCGGCGACTTCCAGGTCCAGCCGCTCGGACCACGCCGCGCGGTTCGGCAGGCCGGTCAGCGGATCGATCAAGGCTTTCTGCCGCTGCTCTTCGAGGTGTTCGCGGTAGCCTTGGGCTTCCTGCTCCATGTGCGCGACACGCTCGGCCAGGCCCTTGAGGCGGGTGGACATTTCCTGTTCGCGTTTGTCGCGCTCGTTCTGGTGCTCGTCCATGGTGCCGAGCAGCCCTTCCAGGCGGTTTTCCAGGATGTGCTTGAGGCTATCGACGTCCGCGGCACCCTGCACGCTGGTTTGCAGGCCGTCGACCTGTTCGCGCAGCTGGCTGTTCAGGTCGCGTTCGGCGGTCTGGTTGTCGGCATGCCCTTCGCTGGCTTCCTGCAGATGGCTCTGGAATGACTCCAGGCGCTCGTTGAGCTGTTGCAGGTACGCCTCGAATTCGTGCTGACCACTGTCGGTGATGGCCAGCATCAAGACGGCCAGATCGTCCAGCACCGGGAGCAGCTCGTACCAGTTCAGCCCGTGCTCCAGGCGATCGCGTACGGACTGCGCCTGCGGTCGATGACGCTCGGGCAGCGTCAGGTCGTCGAGCAGGCCGAGCAGGGTTTCTTCGATGTGCGTGGCGACTGAACTGTAGGTCGGCTCGGTGCCATCGGGGAGCGAATAGAAAAGCTCCTCAGGGGTAGGTTCCTGAGCAGGCTCTTCGGTCGTTTCCGGGGTCTCGCCCGTGGGACTTTCCGCTTCCGGGCTTTCGACGGGCTCGGCAGGTGCCTGCCGCTGATCCTCGGCCGGCGCTTCGGCGGCCGGAGTGACCTCGGCAGGTTCGGCGGCGGCGACAGGCTCGGCGGACGTCTCGATCTCAGCGGCTGGTGGCGGCGCTTCGACAGGTGCAGGTTGCGGCGCTGGTGTCGGGGCGTGGTGCTCCGTCACCTCAGCGGTAACCGGGAGCGGCCTCAGCTCATCGACATCCGCCAACGGCGCCTCTTCGATCTTCCGCGCTGGCGGGTGCGCGGCTTCGACAGCGCGCTCATCGGCGAGGGTCGGAGCGACATCCGGTTCGGCCTCGGCATCGCGGCCACCGAACAGGCGCTGCAACAAGCCCGGCTGCTTGTGCTCCTCAGGATTGTTCAGCAATTCCAGCGCCTGGCCTTGCAGCTTGCTCAGCTCACCGAGGAGCAACGGCACCTCGCGGGACTGGCTGGCGCGGGCTTCCACCTGCTTGGCGAATTTCTTCAGCGGACGGCGGACATCGCTGGGCAGCGACAGCGACTGCAACTGGTTGACCAGCGCGGTGAGCGCGCTGCTGACCTGGGAAACCCGGGTGGCGCGGCGCTGCTCGGAGTCGAGCACGGCCTTTTCCAGGCGCGGGATCAGGCCGGAGAGGGCGGCGTCCATGTTGTCGGTGCGGATAACGTCGCGCATTTCCTTCATGCACTCGTCCACCACACGGTCACTGCCTTCAGCCGCGAGGGTGCTGCGCACGAGGCCACGGCGAAGCAAGTCGAGACGGGCCTCCCAACGGCGCTCCAGCTTTTCCTGCTGCTCGATACTCTTGAGGTACTTCTCTTTCCAGCGCTGGGCTTCGTCGGTCATGCCTGGGTCCGCAAAGGGGGGACTAACGCAAAACCGGAAGCGTATCCACAGTCAGTGCATCAGGCAAACGAATCTCAACGGCCACCGGCAAATGATCGGAAATTGGCTGAGATAGCACTTCGACCCGTTCCAGGGTCAGGGTCGGACTGAGCAGGATATGGTCCAGGCAGCGCTGCGGGCGCCAACTGGGGAAGGTCGCCTCGACCTGCGGGGCAATCAGCCCGAGGTCACGCAGCGGCGAGTGTTGCAGCAGGTCAGTGGCGTGGGTGTTCATGTCGCCCATCAGCACCTGATGGCGATAACCACTGATCAGCTCACGGATATAGGCCAGTTGCCGCGCCCGGGTCTTGGAACCGAGAGCCAGGTGCATCATCACCACGACCAACGCATCTTCACCTTCGCCAAAGCGCACCAGGATCGCTCCGCGCCCAGCGGGGCCTGGCAACGGGTGATCTTCCAGCAACTGAGGCTTCAGCCGGCTGAGCACGCCATTGCTGTGCTGGGCGAAACGCCCGAGGTTGCGGTTGAGCTGCTGGTACCAGTAGGGAAACGCGCCGAGGTGGGCAAGGTGTTCGACCTGATTGACGTAGCCCGAGCGCAGGCTGCCACCATCGGCTTCCTGCAAGGCCACCAGGTCGAAGTCACTGAGCAGGTCGCCGATCTTCTGCAGGTTGCCGGCACGCCCGGTGTGCGGCAGCAGGTGTTGCCAGCCGCGGGTCAGGTAGTGCCGGTAGCGCTCGGTGCTGATGCCGACCTGGATGTTGAAGCTGAGCAGGCGCAGACGACCGTCTTCCGGGAGACTGTTCTCCACCAGATGCTTTTCATTGACCCGTGGATCACACAGGCCGGCAGTCCGCTCGCTTCTCCAACGTCTCATGGTGATCGCCGCTTACTTGGCGGCACGCTCCTTGGCGATCAGTTGATCGGCAACGTTCAGCACGCCTTCAGGACCGCCGGCAGTGCCCAGGTCGAAGCGGTATTTGCCGTTGACCACCAGGCTTGGAACGCCGGTGATTTCATACTTCTTCGCCAGTTCCTTGGCCTGGTTGATCTGGCCTTTGATCGCGAAGGAGTTGAAGGTGGCGAGGAACTTGTCCTTGTCGACACCCTGGGTCGCCAGGAAGTCGGCCATTTCGTCTGGCTTGGTCAGGCGCTTATGCTGGTTCTGGATGGCATCGAAGACGGCAGCATGAACCTTGTGTTCCACGCCCATCGCTTCGAGGGTCAGGAACATCTGGCCGTGGGCGTCCCAAGGGCCGCCGAACATGGCTGGAATGCGTTTGAAGTTGACGTCGGCCGGGAGTTTTTCAGCCCATGGATTGATGGTCGGCTCGAACGCGTAGCAGTGCGGGCAGCCATACCAGAACAACTCAACGACCTCGATCTTGCCAGGCGCGGACACCGGCACCGGGTTGCTCAGCTCGATATATTGCTTGCCCGCCTCGATTGGCTCGGCAGCCTGTGCAGTCATACCGAAAGCGCTGGCAGCCACCAACGCGGCGCTGAGAATCAGTTTACGCATGCTTTACTCCTGAGCAGTCATGGGTCGCCCTGAAACGACCTATCTTCTGACAGGCCAAGGCGGGTGCGAGTTCGTAAGTGTAACGGCAGTGGAACGAAAAAAGGGCGGCCGAAGCCGCCCTTTTCATGTTCGTGACGCACCATTAACCCAGCGTTAAGGTGCGTCCCCGGATCAGTGCAGACCCTGGATGTAGCTGGACAGCGCTTCGATGTCCTTGTTGCTCAGTTTGGCAGCGATCGAGCGCATGGCCATCGCGTCGCCGTCGTTGGTGCGCTCGCCTTCGCGGAACGCGGTCAGCTGCTTGGCCACGTAGCTGGCGTGCTGGCCGCCCAGGTGCGGGAAGCCGGCAGCGGCAATACCCGCGCCATTCGGCGAGTGGCAACCGGTGCAGGCCGGCAGGCCCTTGCTCAGGTCACCGCCGCGGAACAGCTCTTCGCCACGCTTGACCAGTTTCGGATCGGCGGCACCCACGCTGCCTTTCTGGCTGGAGAAGTAGGCGGCGATGTCGGCCAGGTCCTGATCGGAGAAGGCGGTGAGCATACCGGTCATTTCCAGAACGGTGCGCTTGCCTCCCTTGATGTCGTTGAGTTGCTTCAGCAGGTATTTGTCACCCTGGCCTGCGAGCTTCGGAAAGTTCGGTGCCAGGCTGTTGCCGTCCGGATTGTGACAAGCGCCACAAACAGCGGTTTTGCTCTGACCGGCAGCGGCATCGCCAACGATAGTGCCTGCGGCATTGGCGCCGCCTGTAACGCCCAGGGTCAACAGCAGACTCACGAGTAGTTTGTTCATCAGCTAATCCAACTACGGCTAAGGGTGAAAGAGTTATGTATCGGGCCTACTGGCTCATCCAGAGGATGATTGCCTGGTAGTCCTCGGCACTGCAGTCCATGCACAATCCACGCGGCGGCATAGCCTTGAAACCCTGGGTTACATGCCCGACCAACATCTCCATACCCTGCGCCAGTCTTGGCTCCCAAGCCGCACTGTCACCCGCTTTCGGTGCCTGTGGCAGCTGCCCGGCGTGACAGGCCGCACACGTGCGGTTGTACAACGCCTCGGGATCCTGTGTAGCCTGAGCGCTGAAAAACGGTATCAAGACACCGAATGCAAGCAGCCATTTCGTCATGCGAACGACCTTTCAGGGTTGGGGGTTGCACTGCGTTCTGTCGCGCAATCTGTAATTCTAGGCCCCCGTGCACATCGTCCTACGCTGGGATAATGCGCACACAAAATCTAGGGCATTATATACTCCCGTTACCGAAACGGAAACGACACCGCTTGCCGAGCCAGCCTCTGGCAACACCCAAACCGGACATCCCATGCAAGTCAAAAACCCCATCCTCGGACTTTGCCAAACGGCGAAATTCGCCATCAGCGCGGCAAAAGTCGATCAATGCCCGCCCGATGCAGGTTACGAAGTCGCCTTCGCCGGGCGTTCCAACGCCGGCAAATCCAGCGCCCTCAACACCCTGACCCACGCCAGCCTGGCCCGCACCTCGAAAACACCGGGGCGTACCCAGTTGTTGAACTTCTTCAGTCTGGACGACGATCGGCGTCTGGTCGACCTGCCGGGCTACGGATATGCAAAGGTTCCGATCCCGCTCAAGCAGCATTGGCAGCGCCACCTGGAAGCCTACCTGGGCAGCCGCGAAGCCCTGAAGGGCCTCATCCTGATGATGGATGTGCGCCACCCGATGACGGACTTCGACCGGATGATGCTCGACTGGTCGATCGCCAGCGGCATGCCGATGCACATCCTGCTGACCAAGGCCGACAAACTGACCTTCGGCGCAGCCAAGAACACGTTGCTCAAGGTGCAGTCGGAAATCCGCAAGGGTTGGGGCGACAGCGTCACGATCCAGCTGTTTTCGGCGCCGAAACGCCAGGGCCTGGAAGAGGCCTACGCGGTGCTGGCACGCTGGATGGAATTGGCTGACAAGCCCGCAGAATAAGGCTTCGGTGGCTTTTGCCCGGCAAACGCCGGGCAAAAAAAACCCCGGACTTCGTATGGGGAGGGGGAAGTTCGGGGTTCAAGTTCCGAACCGCTAGGGCGGGGTCCGGATATCTGCCAACACTTAACACAACATAGGAGCATTGAAGGGCTTCACCAGCCATTCAGTACCTCTGAGTAGCGATTCACCGGTTTAGTTCCTGAGCCGTGAAAACTATTTGCGATAAGTAGGAAATTTCTTAAGACCGACCCCGCCAGTGAGACAAATGCCGCGACCTTATGCCGCAGCATTTCCCTGCATTTTCAATGCGCTTCGTCCCAATTCGCGCCAATTCCGACGTCAACCAGCAGCGGAACATCCAATTGCGCAGCGCCGCTCATGTGCGGACGAATTTCTTCACGCACCTGATCCACCAGATCTTCGCGCACCTCCAGCACCAGTTCGTCGTGGACCTGGAGGATCACACGGGCATCCAGCCCCGAGCTTTGCAGCCAGTTATCCACCGCCACCATGGCGCGCTTGATGATGTCAGCCGCCGTGCCCTGCATCGGCGCGTTGATCGCGGTGCGCTCGGCGCCGGCACGTTCCTGCGGGCGGCTCGAGTTGATGGTCGGCAGGTACAGCCGGCGACCGAACAGGGTTTCCACGTAGCCCTGGTCCGCAGCCTGCTTGCGGGTGCGCTCCATGTACTCGCGCACACCCGGGTAGCGGGCGAAGTAAGCATCGATGTAGGCCTTGGCCTGCTTGGTCTCGACGCCGATGTCCTTGCCCAGCTTCTTCGCGCCCATGCCATAGATCAGACCGAAGTTGATCGCCTTGGCGCTGCGCCGTTGGTCGGAAGTCACTGCCTCCAGCGGCACGTTGAAGACTTCCGCGGCGGTGGCAGTGTGCACGTCCAGGCCGTTGCGGAAGGCGTTCATCAGGCCGTCGTCGCGGGACAGGTGCGCCATGATGCGCAGTTCGATCTGCGAGTAGTCCGCCGCCAGCAGCTTGTAGCCCTTGGGCGCGACGAACGCCTGGCGAATGCGCCGGCCTTCGGCGGTGCGCACCGGGATGTTCTGCAGGTTCGGGTCGCTCGACGACAGCCGACCAGTGGCAGCCACCGCCTGCCCGTAGGAGGTATGGATGCGACCGGTGCGCGGGTTGATCTGCTCTGGCAGACGGTCGGTGTAAGTGCTCTTGAGCTTGCTCAGCGAGCGGTACTGCATCAGCACCTTCGGCAGCGGGTAGCCTTCCTCGGCCAGTTCGTCCAGGACTTCTTCGGCGGTGGATGGCTGGCCCTTGGCGGTCTTTTTCAGCACCGGCAGGCCGAACTTGTCATAAAGGATCGCGCCAAGCTGACGCGGCGAACCGAGGTTGAACTCTTCGCCGGCCAGTTCGATGGCTTCGCGCTCAAGCGCAGCCATCTTGTCGCCCAGCTCCTGGCTCTGGATTTTCAGCAGATCTGCATCCACCAGCGCGCCCTGGCGCTCGATCCGCGCCAGTACCGGCACCAGCGGCATCTCGATGTCGGTCAACACGCTGGCCAGGCTTGGAATGGCCTGCAATTGCGGGAACAGCGCCTGGTGCAGGCGCAAGGTCACGTCGGCGTCTTCGGCGGCGTAAGGCCCGGCCTTCTCCAGCGGGATCTGGTCGAAGGTCAGTTGCTTGGCACCTTTGCCGGCAATGTCCTGGAAGGTGATGGTGGTGTGTTCCAGGTACTTCTTCGCCAGGCTGTCCATGTCATGACGGATAGCCGTGGAGTTGAGCACGTAGGACTCGAGCATGGTGTCGAACGCCACGCCGCGCACTTCGATGCCGTTGGCCTGATCACCGTCGATGGCGCAGTTGGCGAGGATGTTCATGTCGAACTTGGCGTGCTGGCCAACCTTGAGCTTGGCCGGGTCTTCCAGCAGCGGCTTGAGCGCACGCAACACCTGATTGCGGTCCAATTGCGCTGGCGCGTCGGGGTAGCTGTGGGTCAGGGGGATGTACGCCGCTTCATGCGCCTTCACCGCGAACGAGACACCGACCAGTTGCGCCTGGTGGGCGTCGATCCCGGTGGTTTCAGTATCGAAGGCAAACAGCGGGGCATCCTTGAGTTTCTGCAGCCAGACGTCGAAACGCGCCTGGTCGAGGATGGTTTCGTACTCTGGAGTTGCCGGCGCTACGACCTCGGCAACGACCGCCGCCTCGGGCGTGGCAGCCGTGGCAGTCAGGTTCAGCGCAGGCGCTGGCGCCGGTTGCGCTGCACGGCGGACTTCCCGGTCGAGGTCGTCGATCCAGCCCTTGAACTCCAGCAGGGTGTACAGCTCCCGCAGTTTTTCGCGGTCCGGCTCGCCCAGGTGCAAGTCGTCCAGGCCCACGTCCAGTTCGACATCGCACTTGATGGTCGCCAGTTGATAGGAGAGGAAGGCCATCTCCTTGTGCTCCAGCAGCTTGGCCGGGAGGGTCTTGGCTCCACGAATCGGCAGGGACGGGACTTGGTCGAGGTTCTCGTAGAGTTCTTTCAGGCCGCCGTTCACGCCGACCAACAGGCCGACGGCGGTTTTCTCGCCCACGCCCTTGACCCCGGGAATGTTGTCGGCGGTATCGCCCATCAGCGCCAGCAGGTCGATGATCTGCTCCGGCGCGACACCGAATTTCCCTTTTACGCCCTCGATGTCGAGCACGGTTCCGGTCATGGTATTGACCAGCGTAATGTGCTCGTCGACCAGTTGCGCCATGTCCTTGTCACCCGTGGAGACCACCACCGGACGGGACGCCGCCGCACTGCTGCGAGCCAGAGTGCCGATCACGTCGTCAGCCTCGACGCCTTCCACGCACAGCAGCGGGAACCCCAGGGCGCGCACAGCGGCGTGGAGCGGCTCGATCTGCACGCGCATGTCGTCGGGCATGCTGGGGCGGTTGGCCTTGTAGTCAGCGAACAGCTCGTCGCGGAAGGTCCCGCCCTTGGCGTCGAACACCACCGCGAACGGGCTTTCGGGGTATTGCTTGCGCAGGCTCCTGAGCATGTTCAATACCCCCTTGACCGCGCCGGACGGCATGCCTTTCGAGGTGGTCAGCGGCGGCAGCGCATGGAAGGCGCGGTAGAGGTAAGAAGAACCGTCCACCAGGACGAGGGGGGTTTGGCTCATGAGCGGAATCAACCTTTTCGACGGGCCCGGCGCTAGAATGTCCGGAACATTGACGACAAAGGGACAAGGTTATCATGGGTACATTAAATCGCCTGTTGTTGCTCGGCCTGCTGGTTGCCGCTCCTGTCGCGGCCATTGCAGCAGACGACGCGCCCTCCGCCGACCCGGACGTAACCATTCGCCAGGAGGGCGACAAAACCATTCAGGAGTACCGTCAGAACGGCTTCCTGTACGCGATCAAGATCACGCCGAAGAACGGCAAGCCCTATTTCCTGGTGCGCGCCGACGGCACCGACGCCAATTTCATCCGGTCCGACCAACCCGACATGCTGATTCCGGCCTGGAAGATCTTCGAGTGGTAATGCGGACCTTTAACATCCACCCGGCACGTCGATACGACGTGCCCGTATGAGCAGTTTTTGACCATGTCTGTCTTCACCCCCCTGACCCGGCCCGAGCTGGAAACCTTTCTGGCCCCTTACGGACTGGGTCGCCTGCGGGACTTCCAGGGCATTGCCGCCGGCACCGAGAACAGCAACTTCTTCATCAGCCTCGAACAGGGTGAGTTCGTGCTGACGCTGGTCGAACGCGGGCCGATCCAGGACCTGCCGTTCTTCATCGAACTGCTCGATGTCCTGCACGAAGCCGACCTGCCGGTGCCCTACGCGCTGCGCACCACCGACGGCGCCGCCCTGCGCGAACTGGCAGGCAAGCCTGCGCTGCTGCAGCCGCGCCTGGCCGGCAAGCACATCAAGGTCACCAACAACCAGCATTGCATTCAGGTCGCCGAGTTCGTCGCCCACGTTCACCTGGCTTCCCGCAACAAGGTGCTGGAGCGCAAGACCGACCGCGGCCTGGACTGGATGCTGGAAACCGGTAACGAACTGATGGGCCGTCTGACCCCAGAACAGCAGGCGCTGCTGAAGGCCAGCCTGGACGAGATCGTCGCTCACCAGCCACAGATCATGGCGCTGCCACGGGCCAACCTGCACGCCGACCTGTTCCGCGACAACGCGCTGTTCGAAGGCACGCACCTGACCGGCGTGATCGACTTCTACAACGCCTGCTCCGGGCCGATGCTCTACGACCTGGCGATTGCCCTGAACGACTGGTGCTGCGACGAAGCCGGCGAAATCGACCCGGCCCGCGCCCGCGCCTTCCTCGGTGCTTATGCGGCGCTGCGCCCGTTCACCGCAGCCGAAGCCCAGCTCTGGCCGGTGATGTTGCGGGTGGCGTGCGTGCGGTTCTGGCTGTCGCGGCTGATTGCCGCCGAGTCCTTTGCGGGGATGGATGTGTTGATCCATGACCCGGCGGAGTTCGAGGTGCGCCTGAAGGCGCGGCAGGAAGTCGGACTGGCGTTGCCGTTTGCGCTTTGAGCCTCTAGAAGCATCGCTGCGGTGCGGGGCACCGAACCGCAGCGATTGAAGCCGCTACAGACTTTCCAGACACCCCGCCAACCCATTCCCCAGGTTATCCAGCAACTGCTCATACCCCTGAGCAGTCACCGGCAGCGTCCCGCCCAGTGCATCCAGTTCCGCCAGTTTCACCGGCAGCCCGGCCGTCAGGGTCTCGGCCAGACGCGGCCGCAGCGGCGGTTCGCTGAACACACAGGTCTTGCCCGCTTCCTGAAGGCGCTTGCGCATCGCCGCGACATGCTGGGCGCCAGGCTGGACTTCCGCCGCCACGCTGAACACGCCCGCGTGCTTCAGGCCATACGCCGACTCGAAGTAATCGAACGCCTCATGGAAGACGAAGAACGGCTTGCCCGCCACGCCCGCAACACGGTCTTTCAAGCGCTGGTCCAACGCGTCGAGGCGCTGTTCGAAGGCTTTCAGGTTGCTCTGGTAACGCGCGGCGTTAGCCGGATCAGCAGCACTCAGCTCGGCACTCATGCTCCCGGCGATCACCCGCGCATTGACCGTCGACAGCCACAAATGCGCATCAAGGCTGCCAGGGCGGTGGTCATGATCGTGCTCGTCGGCATCGTCGCCGTGTTCTTCGTGCTCGTCATGTGACTGGCTGTCCTCGCCAAAATGGCGCAGGTGCATGCCTGGCAAGCTCTGCACCGCAATGGTTGGCTTGCTGCGGCCATTCAGCACCCGCGGCAGGAAACCTTCCATGTCTGGGCCGATCCAGTACAGCAGGTCGACGTCGGCCACCCGCCGCACATCCGACGGACGCAGCGCGTAGTGATGCGGCGACGCCCCCGGCGGCAACAGCACTTCGGGCTTGCCGACCCCGTCCTGTACCGCTGCGGCGATCAGTTGCAGGGGCTGGATGCTGGTCAGTACGCGTACCTCGGCGTGCGCCGGGAGGACGACCAGGGTTGAGACAAAAGCGACAAAAAGGGCAAAAAATCGGGACACGATGACCACTCAATGAGGCAAAGACAGGTAACATAATAACGTCTCTCCTCAAAACCGTCGCCGCCCATGCCCAATACTCCGCTGGCCAACCGTCCACACGACCATTCCCATTGCGTCCACACCGCCCTGGCCGAAGCCGATGTGCTGTGTGCCCGCCAAGGGGTGCGCCTGACTGCCCTGCGCCGTCGCGTGCTGGAACTGGTCTGGCAAAGCCACAAGCCGCTGGGCGCCTACGACATCCTCGCCGTGCTCAGCGAGCAGGACGGCCGCCGCGCCGCGCCACCGACCGTTTATCGGGCGCTGGATTTCCTGCTGGAAAACAGCCTGGTCCACCGCATCGCCTCGCTCAACGCCTTCATCGGCTGCAACCACCCGGAGCACGCGCATCAGGGCCAGTTCCTGATCTGCCGCGAGTGCCACGTGGCAATCGAGCTGGAACAGGCCGCGATCAGCGATGCGATCATCGACAGCGCCAAAGATGTCGGCTTCAGCGTCGAAGCACAGACCGTCGAAGTGGTCGGCCTCTGCGGCAACTGCCGGAGCGCCTGATGAGCAACGCTCTGATCCGCCTGCAGCAGGTGAGCGTCTCGTTTGCCGGGCAGACCATCCTCGACAGCATCGACCTGACCGTCGAACCCGGCCAGATCGTCACCCTGATCGGTCCCAACGGCGCCGGCAAGACCACCCTCGTGCGCGCCGTGCTCGGCCTGCTCAAACCTGGGACCGGCAGCGTCTGGCGCAAGCCGAAGCTGCGTATCGGCTACATGCCGCAGAAACTCCAGGTGGACGCCACGCTGCCACTCTCGGTGCTGCGCTTCCTGCGCCTGGTGCCGGGTGTGGACCGCGCTGCCGCGATGAGCGCGCTGGAAGAAGTGGGCGCAGAACAGGTCATCGACAGCCCGATCCAGACCATCTCCGGCGGTGAAATGCAGCGTGTGCTGCTGGCCCGGGCGCTGCTGCGCGAACCCGAGCTGCTGGTGCTGGACGAGCCGGTGCAGGGCGTCGATGTCGCCGGCCAGGCCGAGCTGTACAGCCTGATCACCCGCCTGCGCGACCGCCATGGTTGCGGCGTGCTGATGGTGTCCCACGACCTGCACCTGGTGATGAGCACCACCGACCAGGTGGTCTGCCTCAATCGCCACGTCTGCTGTTCCGGGCACCCGGAGCAGGTCAGCGGCGACCCGGCGTTCGTCGAGCTGTTCGGCAAGAACGCGCCAAGCCTGGCGATCTATCACCACCATCACGACCACAGCCACGACCTGCATGGCTCGGTCGTCGCACCCGCCAAGGGCGGACATGTTCACGGAGACAACTGCAAGCATGGCTGATTTCCTGCTTTACGCCCTGCTCGCAGGCCTGGCCCTGGCGCTGGTCGCCGGCCCTCTGGGGTCGTTCGTGGTCTGGCGGCGCATGGCCTATTTCGGCGACACCCTGTCCCACGCCGCGCTGCTCGGCGTAGCCCTCGGCTTCATGCTCGACATTAGCCCGGCCCTGGCCGTCACCGTCGGCTGCCTGCTGCTGGCGCTGCTGCTGGTGACGCTGCAACAACGCCAGCCGCTGGCCTCGGACACGCTGCTGGGGATTCTCGCGCCCAGCACGCTATCGCTGGGCCTGGTGGTGCTGAGTTTCATGCACGACGTGCGCATCGACCTCATGGCCTACCTGTTCGGCGATCTGCTGGCGATCAGCCCCGGCGACCTGGCCTGGATTCTCGGCGGCAGCGCCGCAGTGTTGCTGTTGATGGTGGTGTTGTGGCGGCCGCTGCTGGCGGTCACCGTGCACGAGGAGCTGGCGCGGGTCGAAGGCCTGCCTGTCACCGGCCTGCGCCTGGCGCTGATGCTGCTGATTGCCGTAGTGATCGCCGTGGCGATGAAGATCGTTGGCGTGCTGCTGATCACTTCGCTGCTGATCATTCCCGCCGCCGCCGCCCAGCGCCACGCCCGCTCGCCTGAGCAGATGGCCTTCGGCGCCAGCCTGCTGGGCGTGCTTGCAGTGTGCGGCGGACTGGCCATGTCGTGGTTCAAAGACACCCCGGCCGGCCCCTCGATCGTGGTCTGCGCTGCGGTGCTATTCTTGCTGAGCCTGGCCATTCCCAAGCGTTGACCGGCTTCCGGACGCCACCTGCGCGACGGGCGTCCGGCAGCACGATTTACCCGCCAGCCTTCGAAGGAATGATGTTCGACACCATGGACTGGGTGTAGACTTGCTCGTTTTTTGCGCAAATAGAGAGTCGTAGGAATGAAGCCGTTCGCGTCCCGTTATCTGCTCCTTGCCGCGTTTTCCCTGATCCTGACCGCTTGCGCCAGCAAGCCGGTCGAAAGCACCGTGGTGCCGGCCGCGCCGGATGCCTGGCAACAACTGCAACAAAGCATCGCCAGCAATGAACTGGCCACCGCCGAGGACCAGTTGGCCGCCCTGCAAACCGAATCACCCAACGACAGCCGCGTCGAGCAATACCAGCGGCAACTGGCCGAGGCCTACCTGCAACGCAGCCAGATCGTCCTGCAGAAAGGTGATGTGAATGCCGCCGCAACCGCTTTGGCGCGCGCCCGCGCGTTGATGCCCAAGGCACCGGCGCTGACTGGCGGCGTCAACGGCGCCATCGCCCAGGCACGCAAGGCTGAGCTGGACAAGGCCGAAGCCGCGCTCAAAGCTGCCGAAGCCAAGCCCAAGGCCAAGCTGATCGACCCCACCGCGCCGAGCACAGTGATTGCCCTGGATATCCGCGAGATCGGCAAACTGCGCCGCCAGCTCGATGACATCGCCACCGACGTGGTCAATTACCAGTGCGACGTGCTTTTCCAGGTGCCGCGTACGGCCGATTACCCGTGGCTGTCGGAGTTGCTGACCAAGCGGGTGAACAAGCGCGATCCGGATTTTGATTTGCAGCAGCGCAACGAAATCCACCGCAACCAGCCGGCGCAGGTTGTCCTCACTCCTCGTCGCAGCGAGTGATGTGAGTTGGGGCTGCGTTGCAGCCCTTCGCGAGCAAGCTCGCTCCCACAGGTTGAAAGAGTTGCGTCGGGTCTGTGGGAGCGAGCTTGTCGGGGCGCCGAACCGTGGCGAAGGACCGCAAAGCGGTCCCAGTTGAGTGCCTCAATCAGGCCGGAATTGCCTTGGCCGCCGCCTCCCGCTCCCACACCCGATGCTTGCCGATCGCGGCAATGAACGCCTTGACCGTCTTGCCATCGCTGCCCGCAAGCAAGCCGCTGTCGGCCTTCAGGTTCAGGCTGTCGAACCAGCCTTTCGCCGCCGCATCACCCGCGACCGGCTTGAGGTGCTTGTAGGCCTCAAGAATGAAGTGCACCGCCACACCATCGCCCTTCAACGCATCCAGCACTGACTGGCCACTGGCGATCCAGACCGCGTCGAAGATCACCGACGGCATGCCTTCCATCGAGGCGTCCACCGCCAGCGGTTTGCCTGCGGAGGTCTTGACCGGCGCCGAGGTCGGGCCGAGCAGCTTGATCTGCAGGCTCTCGGCCTCCAGCGCCTTGACCAGCTTGTCCAACTGCGCCGCGTCCACGCCATCGGCCACCAGCACCGCCACCTTGCGACCCTTGATGCCTTCGCCCGGATGATTCACCTGGCTCAGCGCCGGCGAGGCTTTCAGCGACAGATCAGGCGTGTCCACCGTCCCTGCCTTCGGTGCCGGCAGCCCCAGGTTGGCCGCCACTTTGGCCGCCAGGTCGAGATCGATATTGGCGAGAATCTCGTTCACCTCGCGCACGCGGATGTGCTCGCGTTCGACCTTGCCCAGTTCGAAGCTGTAGGCCGAGACGATATGCGCCTGTTCGCTCGGGCTCATGCTGTGGAAGAACAGCCGGGCCTGGGAGAAGTGGTCGCCGAACGACTCGCTGCGCTGGCGGATCTTGTGTGCCTCGATGCGTTCCGGGTACGACTCGAAACCGCCGTCACGCGGGCCGGGCGGGGTTTCTTTCGGCCAGCCACCGTCGATGGAGTTGGGCTCGTAAGAGGCGCGACCCTTGTCGATGGTGACGCGGTGCTGGGCGTCGCGCTGGCCATTGTGGTTCGGCGCCAGCGGGCGGTTGATCGGGATTTCGTGGAAGTTCGGCCCGCCCAGACGGCTGATCTGGGTGTCGGTGTAGGAGAACAGCCGGCCCTGCAGCAGCGGGTCGTTGCTGAAATCGATGCCCGGCACGATATGCCCGGGGCAGAACGCCACTTGCTCGGTCTCGGCGAAGAAGTTGTCCGGGTTGCGGTTGAGCACCAGCTTGCCCAGCGGCGTCACCGGCACCAACTCCTCGGGGATGATCTTGGTCGGGTCGAGCAGGTCGAACTCGAACTTGTGCTCATCGGCCTCGGGCACGATCTGCACGCCGAACTCCCATTCCGGGTAGTTGCCGGTTTCGATGGCTTCCCAAAGGTCACGGCGGTGGTAGTCCGCATCTTTACCGGCGAGTTTCTGCGCTTCGTCCCAGAGCAGCGACAACACGCCTTGCTTCGGCTTCCAGTGGAATTTGACGAAACTGGCCACGCCCTCGGCGTTGACCAGGCGGAAGGTGTGCACGCCGAAGCCTTCCATGGTGCGCAGGCTTTTCGGAATGGCCCGGTCAGACATGGCCCAGATCACCATGTGCGCCGACTCCGGCACCAGCGAGACAAAATCCCAGAACGTGTCGTGCGCCGAGCCGCCCGTGGGTATCTCGTTGTGCGGCTCGGGCTTCACGGCATGGACGAAGTCGGGAAACTTGATCGCGTCCTGGATGAAGAACACCGGCATGTTGTTGCCAACCAGGTCGAAGTTGCCCTCATCGGTGTAGAACTTGACGGCAAAGCCGCGTACGTCGCGCACGGTGTCGCCCGAGCCGCGAGGCCCCTGGACAGTGGAGAAACGGACGAACACCGGGGTGATCTTTTCCGGGTCCTGTAGAAAACCCGCCTTGGTCAGCGCGGCGTGGTTGTCGTAGGACTGGAAGTAACCGTGGGCGCCGACGCCGCGGGCATGAACGATCCGCTCTGGAATGCGCTCGTGGTCAAAATGCGTGATTTTCTCGCGCATGATGAAGTCTTCCAGCAGCGACGGCCCGCGATCGCCCGCCTTGAGACTGTTCTGGTTGTCGGCGACCTTCACGCCCTGGTTGGTGCGCAATGCCTGGCCCGTGGCGTCGCTGCGCACCGTCTCGAGGCTCTGCAGCTTGGCGTTGGTGTTGGCGCGGTCGGGGGTGTCGACACCGGCGAGCTGGCTTTCCCGCGGCGGGTTCTTCTTGCTGGGCATGGTCTGCTTTCCTCATCAGTCATCAGGTGCCCTTCGAGGGCTTGTTCTGTTAGTGACTGGGGTGGCGAGCCAGGCGTTCCATTGGATGTGCCGACCACTGATCGCGTTATTCCCGCGTCGTTGGTCCGTTACGAAATAAATGCTAAGAACCTCTATACGAACAGGCTAAAATGCGCGACCGGCTAACCGCTGACCCCCTTTCCATGCGCCCCACAAGGTTCGCTACGTGATCGAGTTTCAACAAGTCCACAAGACCTACCGCGTCGCCGGTAGGGACATTCCCGCGCTGCACCCCACCAGCCTGAGCATCGACAACGGCCAGGTGTTCGGCCTGATCGGCCATTCCGGTGCCGGCAAAAGTACGCTGCTGCGCCTGATCAACCGTCTGGAAGCCCCCAGCGGCGGCAAGATCATTGTCGATGGCGAGGACGTCACCGCGTTCGACGCCAACGCCCTGCGCCGTTTCCGCCAGCAGGTCGGGATGATCTTCCAGCACTTCAACCTTCTCGCCTCCAAGACCGTGGCCGACAACGTCGCCCTGCCACTGACCCTGGCCGGCGAGCTGTCGCGCAAGGACATCGACGCGCGGGTCAGCGAGCTGCTGGCGCGGGTCGGGTTGTCCGAGCATGCGAAGAAATATCCGGCACAGTTGTCCGGCGGACAGAAGCAGCGCGTCGGCATCGCCCGTGCCCTGTCGACCCAGCCGAAGATCCTGCTGTGCGACGAAGCCACCAGCGCCCTCGACCCGCAGACCACCGCCTCGGTGCTGCAACTGCTGGCCGAGATCAACCGCGAGCTGAAACTGACCATCGTGCTGATCACCCATGAAATGGACGTGATCCGCCGTGTCTGCGACCAGGTCGCAGTGATGGACGCCGGCCAGATCGTCGAACAGGGCACGGTGACCGAGGTGTTCCTGCACCCGAAACACCCGACCACCAAGCGCTTTGTCCAGGAAGACGAGCAAGTCGACGAAGCCGAACAGCGCGACGACTTCGCCCACGTACCGGGCCGCATCGTGCGCCTGACCTTCCAGGGCGACGCCACCTACGCGCCGCTGCTGGGCACCGTGGCCCGCGAGACGGGCGTGGACTACAGCATCCTTGCCGGGCGCATTGACCGCATCAAGGACACTCCGTATGGGCAACTGACCCTGGCCGTCACCGGCGGCGACATGGAAGCGGCGTTCGCCCGCTTCACCGCGGCTGACGTTCACATGGAGGTACTGCGCTGATGGACGCTCTGAGTTTCTTCGCCAACGTCGACTGGTCCGAAATCTGGCTGGCCACCGGCGACACCATGATCATGCTGTTCGGCTCGCTGCTGTTCACCGTACTGCTGGGCCTGCCGCTGGGCGTGCTGCTGTTCATGTGCGGGCCGCGGCAGATGTTCGAACAGAAGGGCGTGTATGCGCTGCTGTCGCTGGTCGTCAACATCCTGCGCTCGCTGCCGTTCATCATCCTGCTGATCGTGATGATTCCGGTGACGGTGTTGATCACCGGCACCTCGCTGGGCGTGGCCGGTGCCATTCCGCCGCTGGTGGTCGGTGCCACGCCGTTCTTCGCGCGCCTGGTGGAAACCGCGCTGCGCGAGGTTGACCGCGGCATCATCGAGGCGACCCAGTCGATGGGCGCCACCACCCGCCAGATCATCGTCAATGCCCTGCTGCCGGAAGCGCGGCCGGGCATCTTCGCCGCCATCACCGTCACTGCCATCACCCTGGTGTCTTACACCGCGATGGCGGGCGTGGTGGGTGCCGGCGGTCTGGGCGACCTGGCCATCCGCTTTGGCTACCAGCGTTTCCAGACCGACGTGATGATCGTCACCGTGGTCCTGCTGCTGATCCTGGTTCAAGTTCTGCAGAGCGTCGGCGACAAACTGGTTGTGCATTTTTCCCGTAAGTAATGGGTCGGCGCTGCCGACACGCCGGGGGTCGTGATGGCCCCCTCAAGGAGTGATGGAATGAAAAAACTGCTTGTTGCTGTCGCCGCCTTCGCGGCCATCTCCGCCAATGCCGCGGAAACCCTGAGCGTCGCCGCGACCGCCGTGCCGCACGCCGAGATCCTCGAATTCGTGAAGCCGACCCTGGCCAAAGAAGGCGTGGACCTGAAAGTGAAGGTGTTCACTGACTACATCCAGCCGAACGTACAGGTGGCCGAAAAGCGCCTGGACGCCAACTTCTTCCAGCACCAGCCGTACCTGGATGAGTTCAACAAGGGCAAGGGCACTAACCTTGTGAGCATTGCCGGCGTGCACCTGGAGCCGCTGGGCGCCTACTCGAGCAAGTTCAAGAAGCTGGACGAAATCCCGTCGGGCGCCAACGTGGTCATCCCGAACGACGCCACCAACGGCGGCCGCGCGCTGCTGCTGCTGCAGAAGGCTGGCCTGATCAAGCTGAAAGACGCGGCCAACATCCTGTCGACGCCGAAAGACATCGCCGAAAACCCGAAAGGCCTGAAGATCCGCGAACTGGAAGCCGCCACCCTGCCGCGCGTGCTGACCCAGGTCGACCTGGCGCTGATCAACACCAACTACGCGCTGGAAGCCAAGCTGAACCCGGAGAAAGACGCGCTGATCATCGAAGGCAGCGACTCGCCTTACGTGAACATCCTGGTTGCCCGTCCGGACAACAAAGACTCCGTCGCGCTGAAGAAACTGGTCGGTGCGCTGCACTCGCCTGAGGTGAAGCAGTTCATCCTCGAGAAGTACAAGGGCGCGGTTATTCCGGCGTTCTGATAGTGCTCTAGCGTTATTGAGGGCTCTATCGCTGGCAAGCCAGCTCCCACAAGGTCCGGTGTATGCCGACATTGTGGGAGCTGGCTTGCCAGCGATGAGGCCCTCAAATCCCCTGCCTCAATCCCGCTTCACCAACCCCGGCAATTGCGCCACCAGCTTCTGGTTGTTGAACGGCGCCCGAATAAAGCCCCGCTGCGCGCCATCCGGTCCGATTACCGCGAGGTTGCCACTGTGATCCACGGTGTACCCTTCCTTGCTGGTATCCGCTGGAATGAACGGAATGCTCAGGGCATTCGCCAGTTTCTGCGTCGCCTCCAGCGAGCCGGTCAGGCCGCGGAAGTCCTTGTCGAAATACCCCAGGTATTGCTTGAGCTGCGCCGGCGTGTCGCGGTTTGGGTCGACGCTGACCAGCACCACCTGCATCCGCTCCACCGCCTCTTTCGGCAGTTCACTCTTCACCTGACGCAATTGCGCCAGGGTCGTCGGGCAGATGTCCGGGCAGAAGGTGTAGCCGAAGAACACCAGCGACCACTTGCCCTTCAACTGGTCCACGCGCACCGGCTGGCCGTTCTCGTCGCTCATTTCAAGCTCCGGCACCGCGCGGCTCTGCGGCAGCAGGATGATGCCGGCGTCGATCAGTTCGGCCGGGTTGCCCTGGCTGCGACCGTTGAGCACTTTGTTGATGGTAAGCCCGAGAATCAATGCGACCAGGGCGACGAGGATAAAGACGGTTTTCTGGGTTCGAGTCATAGATTCAGTAGTAGGTAGTGGTCTACGAGCAGCGCGATGAACAGCAGGAACAAGTACCAGACAGAGTACTTGAAGGTCTTGATCGCAGCGTGCGGCCGAACGCCACGGTACAACACCCAGGCCCACTGCAGGAAGCGCGCCCCCAGCAGCACGGCGCAGGCCAGGTACAGCGGCCCACTCATATGGATGGCGTACGGCAACAGGCTCACCGCCAGCAATACACAGGTGTAGAGCAGGATATGCACCTTGGTGTAGTGCTCGCCGTGGGTCACCGGCAGCATCGGGATGTCGGCCTTGGCGTATTCGGCCTTGCGGTGGATGGCCAGGGCCCAGAAGTGCGGCGGGGTCCAGGCGAAGATGATCAGCACCAGCAGCAGCGGTTCGGCGCTCAAGTGCCCGCTGACCGCCACCCAGCCGAGCAGCGGCGGCGCTGCGCCGGCCAGTCCGCCGATCACGATGTTCTGCGGAGTGGCGCGTTTGAGAAAGCCGGTGTAGATCACCGCGTAACCCAGCAACGAGGCCAGCGTCAGCCAGGCAGTGAGGGCGTTGGTGAAGGCCAGCAGCAGCGTCAGGCCGACCAGCGCCAGCAGCAGCGCGAACAGCAACGCCGGCAGCGGCGCCACCCGGCCTTCGGCCAGCGGCCGTTTGTGGGTGCGGGCCATCAGCGCATCGATGCGGCGGTCTACCACATGGTTCACCGCCGCCGCCGCGCCGGCGCAACAGCCGATGCCCAGGTTGCCGAACAGCAGCACGGTCCAGGGCACTCCGGCGCGTGTCGCGAGGAACATGCCCACCAGCGAGGTGATGAGCATCAGCACCACCACCTTGGGTTTGGTCAGTTCCAGATAGTCACGCCAGCCAGCCTGGCTCTGGCCCTCGCTCAGAAGCGCTGCCATGGATTGTCTCCCAGATAATGAAGGTCACCCGCAAGCCTCAGCGGAGTAAGCCGCCAGCCCGGGCTGACGCGACGCGCCCTTGGCTGCATGGCCAGGCGGGTGCGGTAGTTGACCAGCACCATGGTCAGTAGCAACCCGGCGCCGCCGGCGTTGTGCGCGACCGCCACCGCCAGCGGCAGGTGGAACACCACGTTGCTGATGCCCAAGGCGATTTGTATGAACAGCGCCGCCAGCACCAGCTTGGCCAGACGCCGCAGACCGACGCGGTGCAGTTGCCAGGCCAGCGCCAGCACCACGCAGGTGACCAGCATCGCGCCAAGCCGGTGGGTGATGTGGATGGCGGTGCGGGCCTCGCTGTCGAGCTGGCCGCCCAGGTAGTTGGGGCCGATGTGCTGGGTGAGGTGGAAGCCGTTGGCGAAGTCCGCCTCCGGCCACCATTGGCCGTGGCAGGTCGGCAGGTCGATGCAGGCCACCGCCGCGTAGTTGGCGCTGACCCAGCCACCCAGGGCGATCTGCCCGATTACCAGCAACAGCGCCGCAGCGGCCAGTCGGCGCAACCGTCGCGGCAGGCCGGGCAGCGGCATATAGGCGCGGGACAAGCGCAAGCTGAGCAGGAACAGCAGGCTCAAGGTGGCGAACCCACCGAGCAGGTGCGCCGTCACCACCTGCGGCCAGAGTTGCAGGGTCACGGTCCACATGCCGAACGCCGCTTGCAGCAGCACCACCCCGAGCACGATCAGCGGCAGGCGATACGGCTGACCGTCATGGCCATGGCGGCGCAGCGCCTGCACCGCGAGCATGGCGATCACCAGGGCCAGGGTGCCGGCGAAATAGCGGTGGACCATCTCGTTGCGGCCCTTGTGCGCTTCCACCGGCGAGTCGGGAAAGTTCAGCTCCGCATGGGCCAGTTGCGCCTCGGTCTTGGGCACGCTGATAAAGCCGTAGCAACCCGGCCAGTCCGGGCAACCGAGGCCGGCGTGGGTGAGGCGGGTGTAAGCGCCGAGCAGTACCACCAGCAGCGCCAGCCCGGTTGCGAACACAGCGAGGCGATATCCAGGTCGGGTCATGACGCGCTCCTAACCGATGTTGGACAGTTTGAGCAGGTGGCGCAGGTCGTTAAGCACGTCCTTGCCCTTGGCCCGAGCGTCGTAGCGCAACACCAGGTTGCCGTGAGGATCAACAATCCACAGTTGCGCCTCGCCGCGGTTGGGGATGGTCGCGCCATAGCGCGTCGGGTCCAGTGCGTAGCGCTGCAATTGCGGGTATTCGCGCTCGATCCGTGCCAGGTACTCGCCGCTCAGCGGTTCCGTGCTGGCCAGGGCATGGCTGGCGCGGCCGGCGTCGCGGGCCAGGCCGATGTTGATCTGCCGGGCCAGGTAGACCAGTTGCTGACAGTCCACCGCGCAGTCCTTGGGCGTAGTGACCAGCAACTGCCAGCGCTGGTCGTCGGACTGCACGCCAAGGTCGGCCAGGCTCTGACCATTGCCGATCATCTCGCCGTGGTAGCTGCGGCCTTCCGGCACCCAGAACTGCAATTTGTACATGCCGGTGGCGAGCAGCATCGGCCCCACCACCACCAGCAAAATCAGGATGAGCTGCAAACGCCCCCAGGCACGGCCGCGCGGCGCCTTGCCTTCAGACATGTCGAGTGGACCCGTGGCGACTCCCATGCTGTTTCTCCTTTTTATTGTTTTGATGCCAACCGAAATAGAGGAAGAGAACGATCAGGGCCAGCGCCAGAGCGAACCACTGCACGGCGTAACCCAAGTGTTTTTCCGGCCCGAGGGCGACCACCGGCCAGTCCACCCTGAAACTGCCAGGCCCCGGCTCCAGGCGCAGTTCATGGGCGTAGCCGTCGCGGGCCAGCTGGCTCCAGAGATGGCCGGCGTCGATGCTGTTGAGCAGCCGCGGCCAGTCGCCGTCTGGCGCATCGGCGCGCAGCAGGAAGCTGGCGCCCGGCGCGATATAGACCCAGGCGGTGAGGTTCAGGGTTTGCTGCGGCGTGTCGAAGGCCACCGGCACGCGCCGGTCCGGCCAGGGCAGCCAGCCGCGATTGACCAGCCACCAGCGCTGGCTCGGTTCATCAAAGAACGGTTGCAGCAGCTCCACGCCGGCGTGGCCGTCGCGCATGCGGCTGTCCAGCAGCAGGCTGTGCTGCGCGTCGAACTGGCCGCGCAGGTGAACGCGGCGATAGGCGGGATCGACTTCATCGAGCAGGCGTTCGCCGGCCACCGGCTGGGCAATTTCGCGCTCGGCATAGACCTCCAGCAGCGCACGCTTTTCCGCGGCGCGACCGAGCTGCCAGACGCCCAGGCCGATCAGCACCGGCAGCAGCATCAGCACCACCAGGGTCGGCACCATGCCAGGACGAAAGGGCCTCATCGGGCCCCCGCTATACTCAAAGTCATCACGTCCCCCCGGAGTTTTCGCCATGCTCAAAGCCGCGATCGTTGTGTTGTTGCTGGCGACTGTCGTCAGCCTGTTCAGCGGCCTGGTGTTTCTGGTCAAGGACGACGGAAACTCGACCCGTCTGCTCAAGGCCCTGACCGTGCGGGTCAGTCTGGCCGCCCTCACCCTCGGCCTGATCACCTGGGGCTTCTACAGCGGCCAGCTGGTTTCCCACGCCCCCTGGTAGGTCCTCCCGTCACAGCACATAAACGAAGATGAACAGCCCGACCCAGACCACATCGACGAAGTGCCAGTACCAACTGGCGGCTTCGAAACCGAAGTGTTTGTCTGCGTTGAAATGCCCTTTCAAAACCCGCATCAGCATCACGAAGAGAATCAGGGTGCCCATGGTCACGTGGGCGCCATGGAAGCCCGTGAGCATGAAGAAGGTCGCGCCGTAGATGCCCGAACCGAGGGTCAGCCCCAGCTTGGTATAGGCCTCGTGATACTCGTAGGCCTGCAGGATGAGGAAAGCGATACCGAGCGCGACGGTCAGCGCCAGCCAAAATTTCAGCGGGCCGCGATGGTCCTTGCGCAGGGCGTGGTGGGCAATGGTGATGGTCACGCTGGAACTGACCAGCAGGATGGTGTTGATCAGCGGCAAGTGCCACGGATCGATCACTTCCTTGGGCGGCGGGAACAGTTTCGGGTCCGGCGTATGCAGCAACGGCCAGGTGAACTCGAAGTTCGGCCAGAGCATGTGCGCCACGCCCTTGGCGCCTTCACCGCCGAGCCACGGCCCGGCCAGGTGGCGCACGTAAAACAGGGCGCCGAAGAAGGCGATGAAGAACATCACCTCGGAAAAGATGAACCACGACATCCCCCAGCGGAACGAGCGGTCCATCTGCGGGCTGTAGAGCCCGGCGCGGCTTTCCTTGATCACCGCGCCGAACCAGCCGAACAGCATGTAGGCCAGGCACAGGGCGCCGACGAAGAAGATCAGCGGACCATGGGAGTCGCGCCCGGCCTTGAGGTCGTTGAACCAGGTGCCGAGGCCGAACACCGTGATGAACATGCCGACGGTGGCAATGATCGGCCATTTGCTTTGCGCCGGTACGTAGTAATGCTCGTGAGAGGCCATGAATTGTTCTCCTTATCGGGCGCTCTGCGGGTTCTGGCTGGCCACATGGGCGACCGGCGGCTGGCGAGCGGTGATGTCGAACAGCGTGTAGGCGAGCGTCAGGTGTTTCACATCCTTGGGCAGGTCGCGGTCGACGATGAAACGCACCGGCATTTCGATGCGCTCACCCGGCTGCAGCACCTGCTGGCTGAAGCAGAAGCATTCGGTCTTGTGGAAATACGCCGCCGCCTCGGCCGGCGAAATGCTTGGAATGGCCTGGGCGGTCATGGGTTTGTCGGTCGGGTTGTGGGCCACGAAGATCATCTGGTTCACCGCCCCCGGGTTGACGTCGATCTGGTCGGCGGTGGAGTAGAAGTCCCAGACCATGTCGATGGCGTTGGTCGAGAGGAACTGCACCTTCACCGAGCGCGCCGGGTCCACCACCTGGCTGCCTTCGTACTGGCCGCCGGTCTTGCCGTTGATGCCGAAGGCGCGGCACATCACGTCGTAGATCGGCACCAGGGCAAAGCCGAAGGCGAACATGAGCACCGCCAACATCAGCAGGCGGGTGACCAGGCGCTTGATCGAGATGCCCTCGTTCATGACCGCGATTCTCCTTTCACTTCACTTCCGGTGGCGTCTGGAAGGTGTGGTATGGCGCCGGCGACGGAATCGTCCACTCCAGTCCTTCGGCGCCATCCCACGGCTTGGCCGGCGCCGGCTCACCGCCACGGATGCACTTGATGACGATGAACAGGAAGAAGATCTGCGTGGCGCCAAAGGTGAAGGCACCGATCGACGAGATCATGTTGAAGTCGGCGAACTGCAGGTTGTAGTCCGGGATCCGTCGCGGCATGCCGGCCAGGCCGACGAAGTGCATCGGGAAGAAGGCCAGGTTCATGCCGACGAACGACAGCCAGAAATGCAGCTTGCCGAGGGTTTCGTCGTACATGTGACCGGTCCATTTCGGCAGCCAGTAGTAGGCCGAGGCGAAGATCCCGAAGATCGCCCCCGGCACCAGCACGTAGTGGAAGTGCGCCACCACG
This sequence comes from Pseudomonas huaxiensis, assembly GCF_003231275.1. GTDB lineage: Bacteria > Pseudomonadota > Gammaproteobacteria > Pseudomonadales > Pseudomonadaceae > Aquipseudomonas > Aquipseudomonas huaxiensis. Next base: position 201,000 of record NZ_QKVL01000007.1, on the reverse strand, counting down.
AAGTAGGTGTCGTGGTACTGGAAGTCCGCCGGGGCGATGGCCAGCATCAGCCCGGAGAACCCGCCGATGGTGAACAGGATGACGAAGGCGATGGCGAACAGCATCGGCGTCTCGAAGGTCAGCGAGCCTTCCCACATGGTGCTGACCCAGTTGAACACCTTCACCCCGGTGGGCACGGCGATCAGCATGGTCGCGTACATGAAGAACAGCTCACCCACCACCGGAATGCCGACCACGAACATGTGGTGCGCCCAGACGATGAACGACAGAAAGGCGATCGCGCCGGTGGCGTAGACCATCGAGGTGTAGCCGAACAGCGGTTTGCGCGAGAACGCCGGGATGATCGAACTGACCGCGCCGAACGCCGGCAGGATCATGATGTACACCTCGGGGTGGCCGAAGAACCAGAACACGTGCTGGAACAGCACCGGGTCGCCACCGCCGGCAGCGCTGAAGAAGCTGGTGCCGAAATGGATGTCCATCAGCATCATGGTCACCACGCCCGCCAGCACCGGCATCACCGCGATCAGCAGGAAGGCGGTGATCAGCCAGGTCCAGACGAACAGCGGCATCTTCATCAGGGTCATGCCGGGGGCGCGCAGGTTGAGGATGGTGGCGATGACGTTGATCGCGCCCATGATCGAACTGATGCCCATAAGGTGAATGGCGAAGATAAAGAAGGTCACGCTTTCCGGCGCGTAGGTGGTCGAGAGCGGGGCGTAGAAGGTCCAGCCGAAGTTCGGCCCGCCACCGGGCATGAACAGCGTGGACACCAGCAGCAAGAACGCCGCCGGCAACAACCAGAAGCTGAAGTTGTTCATCCGCGGCAGGGCCATGTCCGGCGCGCCGATCATCAGCGGGATCATCCAGTTGGCCAGACCGACAAAGGCCGGCATCACCGCGCCGAAGACCATCACCAGGCCGTGCATGGTGGTCATCTGGTTGAAGAATTCCGGCTGGACGATCTGCAGGCCGGGCTGGAACAGCTCGGCGCGGATCACCATGGCGAACGAGCCGCCCAGCAGGAAGGCGATAAAGGCGAACCACAGGTACATCGAGCCGATGTCTTTATGGTTGGTCGTCAGCACCCAGCGCATCAGGCCCTTGGCCGGGCCGTGGGCGTGGTCATGCCCGGCATGACCGTGGTCGTCGATCACTGTGCTCATGTCCTGTCTCCTGAAAACCGGCTCATTTGCTTTCCGCCTGTTTGATCGCCAGCACGTCTTTCGGCGTGACCATGTCGCCCTTGTTGTTGCCCCAGGCGTTGCGTTCGTAGGTGACGACGGCGGCCAGATCGACTTCCGAGAGTTGCTTGCCGAACGCCGCCATCGCGGTGCCAGGCTTGCCGTGGAACACCAGATTGAGGTGGTCTTCCTTCGGTCCGGTGGCGATCTTCGAGCCCTTGAGCGCGGGGAACATCGGCGGCAGGCCCTGGCCTTCGGCCTGGTGACAGGCCACGCAGGTGGTGTGATAGACCTTGTCGCCGCGCTCGACCAGCTCTTGCAGCGTCCATTCCTTGCTGGTCAGTTCCTTGAGCTTGGCTGCCTCGGCCTTGCGTTCGCCGAGCCAGGTGTCGTAGTCCTCTTTCGACTTGACCTCGACCACCACCGGCATGAAGCCGTGGTCCTTGCCGCACAGCTCGGTGCACTGGCCGCGGTAGATGCCGGGCTTCTCGACACGGGTCCAGGCTTCGTTGACGAAGCCGGGGATGGCGTCGCGCTTGACCGCGAAGGCCGGCACCCACCAGGAGTGAATGACGTCGGCAGCGGTGACCAGGAAGCGCACTTTCGCGCCCACCGGCAACACCAGCGGCTGGTCGACTTCAAGAAGGTAGTGTTCGTCCTTCGGCGCCTTGTTGTGGATCTGGTCCGCCGGAGTCGCCAGGTTGCTGAAGAACTCGACGTCCTGGCCCAGGTATTTGTAATGCCATTTCCACTGGTAACCGGTGACCTGGATATCCACGTCCGATTCGCTGGCATCGTAGATGTCGATCAGGGTCTTGGTCGCCGGAATGGCCATCGCTATCAGGATCAGCAAGGGCACCACGGTCCAGAGGATTTCGACCCAGGTGTGCTCGTGGAAATGCGCCGGCTGCTGGCCGGTGGAGCGGCGGTGGACGATCATCGACCAGAACATCGCGCCGAATACCACGAGGCCGATCACCACGCAGATCCAGAAGATGGTCATGTGCAGGTCGAACACGGCATTGCTGACTTCGGTCGCCCCCGGCGCCATGTTCACGGTCCAGGCGGCATGCGCTGGCGTGAGTAGCGACCACAGCAGGAGGCCCATCCAGACATGTGGATGTCGCATCATTGCGGGTTCCCCTTATCGTTCTTGTTATCCCGGAGGCGGGACCTACGGCAGGGGGCACGGCGTCAAGACTGCGGACTTTGACGACGGCCCCCCGCTGCACAACAGGCGGGCCTCATCAGCCAAATCACTTTCACAGCGGAGTATAGACAGGGGTCCCGACCACGCAATGACGCGACGGAAAAGCGCTGCTGACCAATCAGTCATCGCCGAAAATCCTTGTAGGACATTGGCTTACATGAATGATGGCATCTTGATATAACTCCATGTCGCAAAAGGGCATGAGGGTTATGAGAAATGGATCTTAGGCGATAACAAAATAGGACTAATTTAGTGTCTTCCGTTTGTCACCGCTTGTCCCTGGAGTTGTCATGAAGATTGCCGCTTTGCGCGAGCAGATCGCCCAAGCCCACCGTCACGAAGCCGAAACCGGCCAGTTGAAGGAACGGCTTGAGCGTCAGTTACCCCATCTGCATCCCTTGATTCAGTTACCCGAGCAGGACGCGCAGGGTGCGTTGAACCGTTTCGTTGCTGCCTATATCGATCAGGTCCCGGAGCTGCTGGAAGCCGCTAACGATGTCGCCCGCGAAGCGGGTATCGAATCGCAGATCAAACCGGTGTTGAAAATCGCCGAGGAATATTTCATCACCCCGCCACAGATCGTGAATGGCCAGGTCGGCCTGGATTGCCTGCTGGACGAAGCCTACCTGGCGCATCGCCTGGTGGAAGAGGTCAACGACCTGTACATCAAGCATTTCCAGCAGCCGTTGATTCCGCTGGATACCACCGTGGCCAACCTGATCGCCCACCAGTTGATCGGCGAAGAATTCGCCAACCAGCTCGATGAAGTGGCGCATCACTCGCTGGACAACATGCTCAACGACGAAAGCTTCGCGCTGGAGTCGGTGGAGGCGTACCGCGAAACGCTGAGCAGCCCGGAGACGGGCGCCGCGTGGAAACGCTGGCCGTGCCTGTCGCGGCAGTTGGGGGTTGGGTTGGAGTTGGGTCAGCAGCAAACGGCCTGATAATGGGTATCTAAACATCTCGCAGGCAATCGCAAACCGCGAGTCACTCGCAATCCTGTAGGAGCGGCCCATCGCGGCTAACGGCCGCTCCCACAGGTTCTGCGTCTGGCCTGCGAGATATTTTGATACCCATGCAGCGATAGGGTCAGCAAGAACACGCTTCCTGTCCGACCCAACCCGGATGCCTTACCAGTTGTAACTCACCGTCCCCAACACCGTCCGCTCTTCACCCCAGTAGCAACGCCCGGCGTTGTTGCAGCCCGCCACATATTCCTGGTCGAACAGGTTGCGCGCGTTGACCTCGGCCGACCAGTGCGCATTCACCTGATAACCGATGGTGGCATCCACCAGCGTCACGTCACCCGTATCCAGCTTGCCGTACAGCGACGGGCTGGTGTACGCGAAGGTGCTGTCGAAATGACGGACACCGGCGCCGACACGCAGGCCCTTGAGCTGGCCGTCGAGGAAGCGATAGGTGCTCCACACCGATGCCTGGTTGCGCGGAACGCCGGTGACCTGATGGCCTTCAAGCAGCGAACCCGCCACGTCCTTGGTAATCCGCGAATCGGTGTAGGTGTAAGCCGCCGTCACGTTGATGTTGTCGCTGATGTCGCTGTTCAGCTCCAGCTCCACACCCTTGGCGCGGCTGCGGCCAATGTTGCGGTAGTCGCCGCTGGCGCTGTCGTACAGCGAATCATCCTTCTTGCGCAGGTCATACACCGACGCGCTGATCAGCGTATTCCAGCCCTTGGGCTCGTACTTCACACCGGCTTCGTACTGCTCGCTCAACGTCGGGTCCAGCGGGCCCGAAGCGCTCGATACCTGCTGGATCGGGTTGTACGCCGTGGAATAGCTCACATACGGCGAGACCCCGTTGTCGAACTGGTACATCAAGCCGGTCTGCCAGGTGAACTGGCCATCCCAGTAGTCGAGGTCGGCCGGCGCATTGAGAGTTCCGCGGCGGTTGCGGTACTCGCTGTTGACCCGGTCATAGCGCCCGCCGAGCAGCAGCACCCAGTTGTCGAGGCGTGACTGGATCTGGCTGTAGACGCCGTACATGGTCTGTTCGAGCAAGGCATCCTGCACCCGCGTCGAGGTCACCGGATTACCGCTGTAGACCGGATTGAACACGTTGACGGTGCCGCCGAAGCCGGCGTTCCAGTCCTGGTTGAACGACGTGCGGTCGAGGCTGGCGCCAACCAGCAGGGTGTTTTCCACCTCGCCGAGGTTGAAGCGGCCTTCGACCTGATTGTCCAGCGAATAGGCGATCGACTTGTTGTAGCGATCGTAGGCGGTGTTGGTGACCGTGGTGCCAAAGCCGCCGTTGTTCAGGTTGCCCGGCCAGATTTCCTGGCGGTCGATGCGCGACTGCATGTAGCGCGAGTTCTGCCGGTACTGCCAGTCATCGTTGAACTGGTGATGGAACTCGTAACCGAGGGTCCAGGTTTCCCGCTCGAAGTTGTCCCAGCCCGCATTGCCCAGCAGCGCGTGCTTGCTGATCTTGCCGTTGGGGTTGTTCAGCAGGGTGCCAGCCGCCGGGTAACCCAGCTCCATCAGGGTGCGGTCGCGTTGGTAGGACGCCAGCAGCGTCAGGTCATTCTGTTCGTCGAAGTTCAGCGTGAGCGACGGCGCGACGTACAGGCGGTCGTCCGGCTGATGATCGACCTGAGTGCCGGACTTGCGCCCCAGCACCACCAAACGCCCGAGCACGTTGGGGTTGTCCGCCAGCGGGCCGGATACGTCGATGCCCAGTTGGCGGCGCTCGTTGGAGCCATAGCTGAGCTGGACCTCACCGCGCGACTGGGCCGTCGGGCGCTTGCTCACCAGGTTGACCACGCCGCCGGGGGCGTTCTCGCCGTACAGGATCGAGGTCGGGCCACGGAACACTTCGACCCGCTCCACGCCGTAAGGCTCGCTGCTGGTGTCGTAACGGTTGCCCTGCACCCGCAGGCCGTCGCGCAGCAGCCCGTAGCCGTAGTCGGTGGCGTTGAAACCGCGAATGAAGAACAGGTCGCCCGCCTGACCATCACCGGCCGCGAAGGGCGGGGCAAAGATGCCGGGAACGTAGCCCAGCACTTCGGTCAGGCTCTGCGATTGCTGGTCGTCCATGCGCTGGCGGGTGACCACCGACACCGAACGCGGCGTGTCGGCCAGCGCGGTGCTGGTCTTGCTCGCCGTCGCCGAATGGGTGGCGCGATAGCCTTTGTCTTCCTGGCCGTAGCGGCTGGCCAGGCCCTGGCCGTTGATCGACGTCGCGTCCAGTTGTACCGCGCCCGTTTCGGCGGCGGGTTGCAGCACATAACCGCCGGCACCCTGCGGCACGGCAATCAGGCCGCTGCCGGCCAGCAACACCTGCAGTGCCTGTTCAACGCTGTATTCCCCGTCCAGCCCGGCGCTGCGCTTGCCGGTCGCGAGGCTGTCGCTGCCGGCCAGGTAAATGCCGGCCTGGCTGCTGAAGTCATTGAGCACCGTGCTCAGGCTACCCGCCGCAACGTGGAAGGTCTGGAGCCGGGCGCTGGCCTGCGCGGCCTGGACAGCGGCGGGCAGAAGGGCGAGCGGGGCGAAGCTGAGGATGGTCATCGGCACAAGTGCCAACACGCAGGAGCGGGGCGACGACATGGCAGTCCCTGTGGTGTTCATGCGGTAAATGGGAGGGTTCTGCTGTTGAACCGGGCGACGAACGCAAAGGGGAACCGCTCGCTGAAAAAAATATTCAGGCCGGTTCGACCGTCACCCACCAGTCGGTCATCCGCTTGATCCGCACCGGCAACGCGGCTTCGAGCAGGCGCAGGGCGTGATCCGTGTCGTCGAGGGGGAACGTGCCCATCACCGCCAGCCGGGCGAGGTCGGGGTGCAGGCCGAGGTGGCCGGGGCGATAGCGGCCCAGCGCATCGATCAGCTCTTCAAGGGGCATGGCCTCGGCGGTCAGCCGCTCCTGCAGCCAGGATTCGCCCGCCTTCTGCGCCGGTGCCGGGGGCGACACGGCGAGGGCGCTGAAATCCACGCGCTGGCCGGCCTCGATCAAGGCGCGGGTGCCGGTGCGGGTGAAGATTTCCACCTGCCCCTGATAGACGTTGAGCCGGGCGGTGCCCTGCGCATAGCGAACCGCCACGCGAATCGGCGTCTCCGCCATTTGCAGAGTGCCGGCCTCGGTTTGCAGCAGCAAAGGCCGGCGATCCTGCACCGAAGACTGCAACAGGACTTCGCCGAAGCGCAGGTCGAGCAGGCGCTGTCGCGCATCAAAACGGGTGTCGACGGCGGTGCGGGCGCCCAGCCACAGGGTGCTGCCATCGGCCAGCGCGATCTCGCGGTTCTCGCCGGTGCCGGTGTGCAGATCGGCGGTCCAGCCATTGCGCGACGCCGTCTGCCAGCCGCCGAAGCCGGCCATCGAGCCGACCGCCAGCACCAGCAGCGACTTCACCGTCTGGCGCCGCCCCAGACGGGCCGGCCCACGCTCGCGCAGCAGGCGGCCGGCGCGCTCGCCTTCCGCCCGCAGCGGGGCGAAGCGTTCGCCCACCCGTTCCATGTAGCGCCAGGCGGCCTGGTGTTCGACATGCTGGTCGAACCAGCATTGCCATTGCTCGCGCACGCTGGTCTGGTCGCCTTCTTCCTGCAGCCGCACGTACCACTGGGCGGCGTGTTCGAGGGTGGCGTGACTGAGTTTTTCCTGAGCGGCTCTCATCGCATCACTCCACCAGCAAACCGTCGAGTTCGGCTTCGAGCACGGCGCAATGCAAAAACGCCTGCGCCATGTACTTCTTGACCATGCGTTCGCTGACATCCAGGCGCTCGGCGATCGTCGCGTAGGTCACGCCTTCGACCTGTGCCATGAGAAACGCCTCGCGCACCTTGGCCGGCAGGCGCGACAGCATCGCGTCGACCTCCAACAGGGTTTCGATCACCAACGCCGTGTGTTCGGCGGAAGGCACCGTCGCCTCGGGCTGCGCCGCCAGGGTTTCGCGCCAGGCGCGCTCGATCTGGGCGTGGCGCCAATGGTCGATGCACAGGCCCTTGGCGATGGTGGCGAGGTACGAGCGTTCGCCAACCTGACTGTCGAATTCGACAGGCCGGCGCAATACGCGCAGGAACGTGTCATGCAACAGGTCGGCGGCATCCCAGCCATTGCCCAGGCGACGGCGCAGGAACAGCAGCAGCCAGGGTGAGTGTCGAACGTAGAGGGTCTGGGCAGGGGAAGGCATGGGAGATCCGCGCGCGGGCGACGCAAATGGTATTGATTCTTAATAGTATGGCAGTGACGGCACCTGCTGCAACGTGCGCTTACATTCGCAGGTGCCGGGTCTTTTCAGCGTACGTCTACGTGCCCAGGCCCGCCGTGGTCCGCACCCGCCCTTCGACGCGCCGCTTCAACCGTCGCGACTCGATCACCAGCGTCGACCCGTTAGCGGCGTTCGCCCGCCCCCAGTCCTCCAGCAGTTCCAGGCAGGAATGGTCGATGTAACTGAGGTTGGCCAGCGGCACGTGCAAGGTTGTACCCGGTGGAATTGCGTCCAGCGCCTGGGTCAGCGCCGGCACCTTGAGGAAGGTCGCCGCGCCGCTCAAGCGCAGTTCCATATGCCCGGGCCGCGCCAGGCTGCTGACGCTGATCTTCAGCCGCGCCGCCTTGAGCGCCAGCTTCAGCAAGGTCAGGGCGAAGCCCAGCAGCACGCCGGTCAGCAGGTCGGTGAAGACGATCGCCAGGGCGGTGGCCGCGTAGGTGAACATCGGCATCCGGCCATAACGGCCGAGCCCGCGGAAGGCCTTGAGGTCCACCAGTTTCACCCCGGTGAACACCAGCACCCCGGCCAGACTCGCCACCGGAATCTGCTGCAGCACACTGCCCAGCAACACCACGAACGCCAGCAGCCAGACCCCATGGAACACCGCCGACAGCCGCGTCCGTGCACCCGCCTGAACATTGGCCGAACTGCGCACAATCACTCCGGTCATCGGCAGCGCACCCAGCACCCCGCAGATCATGTTGCCGACCCCTTGCGCCGAAAGCTCACGATCGAAGTCCGAGCGCTGGCCGCTGTGCATGCGGTCCACCGCCGCCGCCGACAGCAGGGTTTCGGCGCTGGCGATAAAGGCCAGGGCGAAGGCCGCGACCAGCAGTGTCGGGTCGGCCAGCGCCATGAGGTCGGCGGGGCGCAGCCAGTCGATCGCCTGGCTCAAGTCGGCCGGTACCTGCACGCGGTTGACCGGCAGGGCCAGAGCGATGCTCAGCAACGTCATCAGGCTCACCCCGAGCAGCGCGCCCGGCACGAAGCGCAGCGTATTCGGCTTCCAGCGTTCCCAGGCCCACATCACCGCGATGGTGCCGAGGCCCAGCGCCGCGGCCTGCCAGCCGTTACCCGCCTGCTCCAGCGGCAGCGCATCGCCGACGACGGCGGGAAAGCCCAACAAGTTGTCCAACCCGGAGGGCAGCGGCGAGCGGTCGAACATCACATGCACCTGCGACAGTACGATCAGCACGCCAATACCGGCGAGCATCCCGTAGACCACCGCCGGTGCCGTGACCCTGAACCAGCAGCCAAGACGGAAGCGCCCGGCGAGCAATTGCAGCAGGCCTGCCAACAGCAGAATCGGCCCGAGCATCGCCATGCCGTGCTGGCGCACCAGCTCGAACACCAGCACCGCCAAACCGGCGGCCGGCCCGCTGACCTGCAACGGCGAACCCGCCAGCCAACCCACCAGCAGCCCGCCGACGATACCGGTGATCAGGCCCTTGGCCGGCGGCATGCCGGACGCGATGGCGATCCCCATGCACAACGGCAGTGCCACCAGAAACACCACCACCGATGCCAACAGGTCCCGCGGCAAGGCCGCTTTGAATTGCGTCATGTTCATCCTGTTCTCCTTTTTTCAGGCCGTTCCTCTGGCCACATTCACGCGCAGCGCCAAATCACGGGCAGCCGAAGGCCGCCGGCGCTGCGGCAAGGCATCAAAGCGTTTTCAAAGACAGCCGACGCCCATCCACGGGCCGCGCGTGGCGGCCTGTGGTGGGTCAGTCAGCAGAATTGGGTGAAGCGAGAAGGCTTAGAAGCGGCCTTTGGGTGTGGCGCTGGGTATCGGCTCGCCGCGCTTGAGCGGCAGGAAGGCGTCGCTGGCAGCGTCGTAGGCGGAGATCTCGCTGGTCTCGATGTCGTAGATCCAGCCGTGGATATACAACTGACCGGCCGCCAGGCGCGAAGCCACCGACGGGTGCGTGCGCAAGTGGTGCAACTGGGCGATGACGTTTTCCTTGGTCAGCACCTGCATGTTCTCGTGCTCGGTGCCGCACTGGCAGTTGTCCTCGACCACGGTGCGGGCGACTTCAGCGTGGCGCAGCCAGGCTTTGACGGTCGGCATCTTTTCCAGCGACTGCGGGTTCAACACCGCGCGCATGGCACCACAGTCGGAGTGGCCGCAGATGATGATGTGGTGGACGCCCAGCGCCAGCACCGCATATTCGATGGCGGTCGACACACCACCGTTCATCTGGCCATAAGGCGGCACCACGTTACCGACGTTACGGGTAACGAACAGGTCGCCGGGCGAGCTCTGGGTAATCAGTTCGGGAACGATCCGCGAGTCGGCGCAGGTAATGAACATCGCTCGGGGTTTTTGGGCGGTGGCGAGCTTTTTGAACAGCTCTTCCTGTTCAGGGAACACTTCGTGATGGAATCTCAAAAAGCCATCAACGATATGTTTCAGGGCGCCATCGGCAGTCTCGGCTTCCGGAGTAGCCGGGCCGGTCGGAGAGGGTTCCTTGTTCGACATGATTCATCCTCTTTGACAGGTTCGTAGGTAAGTCCAGTTTACCGGGTTGAAATTCAGAGAGTCATACGTCACTTGGATTACAGATGTAGTCAACAAATCACATATTCGGTTGCCTGAATTCCTACGCTACTTGGCGAAACTTAACTGAAACTGAATTTGGAAGGCTCTAGAACAAGGGTTACAGGCGATTTTTCCGGGATATCGATAGTATCAAAAAACCATCAATCGCCAATGGCCATTATTGTTTTTACAACAATGACAACTGACCGCCCGGCGGACAGAAGGCCGTGCAATCCAGCGAATAACCGCCGCGCCGGTCCAGCCCGTAGCGCCGTAGCGCTTTGTCGAAGCGTTGCGCCAGCAAGTCCGCGAACACCCCTTCACCACGCATCCGCGCGCCGAAACGACTGTCGTACAGCTCACCGCCCCGGCTCTGCCGCACCAGACTGAGCACATGGGCGGCGCGTTGCGGGTGATGGTCCTGCAGCCATTGTTCGAACAGCGGCGCCACTTCCAGCGGCAGGCGCAGCAGCATGTACGCGGCGCTCAACGCCCCGGCCTCGCTGGCGGCCTCCAGCAGACGCTCCATTTCGCTGTCGTTGATCATCGGGATCATCGGCGAGCACAACACCCCCACCGGAATCCCCGCCTCGCGCATCACCCGGATCGCCCGCAGCCGGGCCTTGGGTGCGGCTGCGCGTGGTTCGAGGGTGCGTTTGAGTTCGTCATCGAGGGTGGTGAGGCTGATCATCACCGACACCAGCCGCTGCCTGGCCAGTTCGCTGAGCAGGTCGAGGTCTCGCAGGATCAGCGAGCCCTTGGTAACGATGGTTACCGGATGCCGGTAGCGCAGCAGCACTTCCAGCAGGCGCCGGGTCAGTTGGTGCTCGCGCTCGATCGGCTGGTACGGGTCGGTGTTGGAACCCAGGTTGATCGGCGCACAGACATAGCCCGGCTTCGACAACTGCTGTTCGAGCACGGCGGCGGCGTTGGTCTTGGCGATCAGCCGGGTTTCGAAATCCAGGCCGGGAGACATGTCGCAATACGCATGGCTTGGCCTCGCGTAGCAGTAAATGCAACCGTGCTCACAACCCCGATACGGATTGATCGAACGGTCGAAGGGCAGGTCCGGGGAGTTGTTGCGGGTGATGATGGTTTTCGCGGTTTCGATGCGGACTTCGGTGCCCTGGGTCATCGGCACTTCCTGGTACCAGCCATCGTCCTCCACCACCGAGCGGTTGGGGGCAAAACGGTTGTGCGGGTTGTGCGCGGTCCCGCGACCGCGTACCGGCGTTGGAGCGGTCATGGCGTTCACCTCGATACTGTTTATTCATACAGTATCGAGGTGAGCACGGATTTGCCAGTGCCACCTGGCGGATCCGCTTACTCCGTCGGCTTCTTCAGCTTCGGATTGGGAAAGAACTGCACCGTCTGCACCGCAGGTTTCGGCGCTTTCGCCTCGTTCTGGTTGACCCGCGTTCCCAGCTCCTTCGGCACCGACAGGCCCTGCTCGTTGAGGGTGTCGGAGAAACCGCAGGCCACGCATTCGCGGTGCGGCGTGCCGTCCACGTTCCACATCATCAGCTTGTCGGGCTCGCTGCACGCCGGGCAGACCGCCCCGGCGATAAAGCGTTTCTTGGTCGTGCTCATGCCGCCAGGTCCTCGCTCAGGCCGCTATGGCGCAGCAGCGCGTCGATGGAAGGCTCACGACCGCGGAAGTCGACGAACAGCAGCATCGGTTCCAGCGAACCGCCGCGGGCCAGGATCGCCTCGCGGAAGGCGCGGCCGGTCTCGGCGTTGAGCACGCCTTCTTCCTCGAAGCGCGAGAACGCATCGGCTGACAACACTTCAGCCCACTTGTAGCTGTAGTAACCCGCGGCGTAACCGCCAGCGAAGATGTGCGCGAAGCTGTTGGGGAAGCGGTTGTACGCCGGCGGACGCATGACCGAAACCTCGTCGCGCACGCCTTCGAGCACTTCCAGCACGCTGCGGCCGTCGCCGTGGCTGGCGTGCAGTTCGAAGTCGAACAGCGAGAATTCGAGTTGGCGGACCATCATCAGGCCGGACTGGAAGTTCTTCGCCGCCAGCATTTTCTCCAGCAGGTCCTGCGGCAGTGGCTCGCCGCTTTCGTAGTGACCGGAAATCAGCGCCAGGCCTTCCGGCTCCCAGCACCAGTTCTCCATGAACTGGCTCGGCAGTTCCACCGCGTCCCAGGCCACGCCGTTGATACCGGACACGCCGGTATGCTCGATGCGGGTCAGCAGGTGGTGCAGGCCATGACCGAATTCGTGGAACAGGGTGGTCACTTCATCGTGGGTCAGCAGCGCCGGCTTGCCTGGAGCGGCCGGGGTGAAGTTGCACACCAGGTTGGCCACCGGGCTCTGCAATGCGCCGTCAGCCGTGCGGCGACGGTCGCGGGCGCCGTCCATCCAGGCACCGCCGCGTTTGTTGGCGCGTGCGTAAAGGTCGAAGAAGAAGCGGCCGACGTGCTGGCCGTTCTCCTTGATTTCGAACAGGCGAACATCCGGGTGCCAGGTGTCGAAGCCCTTGAGTTCGGCGATCTCGATGCCGTACAGGCGCTGGACGATGGCAAACAGCCCGGACAGCACTTTGTCGATCGGGAAGTAGGCGCGCAGGGTTTCCTGGGAAACGCTGTAGCGCTGCTCGCGTAGCTTCTCGCCGTAGAAACCGCTGTCCCAACTGCTCAGGTCCGGGCAGCCTTGCTCGGCGGCGTAAGCCTTGAGCTGGGCCAGGTCCTGGGCGGCGAACGGCTTGCTGCGCTTGGCCAGGTCGCGCAGGAAACCCAGCACCTGGTCGCTGGATTCAGCCATCTTGGTCGCCAGGCTCAGCTCGGCGAAGTTGGCGAAGCCGAGCAGTTGGGCCAGTTCCTGACGCAGGTCGAGAATCTCGTGCATCACCGGGCCGTTGTCGAACTGGCCGGCATTCGGGCCCTGGTCGGAGGCACGGGTGCAGTAGGCAGCGTAGATTTCTTCACGCAGGGCACGGTCGGTGGCGTAGGTCATCACCGCGTAGTAGCTGGGGAATTCCAGGCTGATCAGCCAGCCGTCGAGGCCCTTGGCCTGGGCGGCGGCGGCCATCTGCGCCTTGGCCGAGTCGGTCAGGCCGGCGAGGGCGGCTTCGTCGGTGACGTGCTTGGTCCAGGCCTGGGTGGCGTCGAGCAACTGGTTGGAGAAGCGGCTGCCCAGCTCGGACAGCTTGCTCTGCACTTCGGCATAGCGCTGCTGCTGGTCGGCAGGCAGGTCGATACCCGACAGGCGGAAATCGCGCAGGGCGTGTTCGATGATGGTTTTTTGCGCCACGTCGAAGCCGGCGGCTTCAGGGCTGGCAATCAATGCCTCGTAGGCCTGGAACAGTTCGCGGTTCTGGCCAAGCTCGGTGGCGTAGGCGCTCAGGGCGGGCAGGCACGCCTCGTAGGCTTCGCGCAGTTCGGCGCTGTTGCACACGGCGTTGAGGTGGCTGACGGGGCTCCACGCCGCGCCGAGGCGGTCGTTGAGTTCGTCCATGGCCAGGACCAGTCCGGCCCAGCTCGGGTTCTGGCCCTGGGTCTTGAGCAGGGCGGCAATGGCGTTGCGGTTGTCGGCCAGGATCTGTTCAATCGCCGGCAGCACGTGCTCGGCGCGGATCGCCGAGAAGGGCGGCAGGTCGTAGGACTGCAGAAGCGGGTTGGTCGCACTCACGGTTAGACACCTTGGCAGAAGAAACACCGGCCCATCTTAATTACAATCGGCGCCGACCGCAGCTAATAAGCCTCAGAGAGAGACGCTATTCATGGCCATTCGCACCTACCAGCAGCACACGCCCCGCCTGGGTGAGCGCGCCTTCGTCGACCGCAGCGCGGTGGTCATCGGCGATGTCGAGATCGGCGACGACAGCTCGGTCTGGCCGCTGACAGTAATCCGCGGCGACATGCACCGCATCCGCATCGGTGCGCGCACCAGCGTGCAAGACGCCAGCGTGCTGCACATCACCCACGCCGGCCCCTTCAACCCCGACGGCTTCCCGCTGCTGATCGGCGACGACGTGACCATCGGCCACAAGGTCATGCTCCACGGCTGCACCCTCGGCAACCGCATCCTCGTGGGCATGGGCAGCACGATCATGGACGGCGCCATCGTCGAGGACGAAGTGATCATCGGTGCGGGCAGCCTGGTGCCGCCGGGCAAGCGCCTGGAAAGCGGTTTCCTCTATGTCGGCAGCCCGGTGAAGCAGGCCCGTCCGCTGACCGACAAGGAACGTGCGTTCTTCCCTTACAGCGCCGCCAACTACGTCCGACTCAAGGACCAGCACCTGGCTGAAGGCTACGACCAGCCCGAGTGAACGTATCCACAGCCCTTTATTGAGACCGCCATGCACCAGCAGAACATCCTCTTCGACCTCGACGGCACCCTGACCGACCCACGCGAAGGCATCACCCGCTCCATCCAGTACGCCTTGGCCAAGCTCGGCATCGACGAACCGGACCTGACCCGCCTGGAACACTTCATCGGCCCGCCGCTATTGCAGGCGTTCATGCAGTTCTATGACTTCGACGAAGCCAAGGCGTGGGAGGCGGTGAATTTCTACCGGGAGCGCTTCAAGGTCACCGGGCTGTATGAGAACCGGGTGTTCGACGGCGTCGGCGAGTTGCTCAGCGAGCTGCAAGGGCAGGGGCGCACGCTGTATGTCGCGACGTCCAAGCCGTGGGTGTTCGCCCGTGAGATTGCCCGGCACTTCGACTTTGCCCGGCATTTCAAGGTGATCTACGGCAGTGAACTGGACGGCACGCGGACCAACAAGGTCGAGCTGATCGGACACCTGCTGGCCGAGGAAGGCCTGGATCCGGCGCAGACCCTGATGATCGGCGACCGCAAGCACGACCTGATTGGTGCGCGCAGCAACGGGCTGGAAGCGGTGGCGGTGGGGTATGGGTTTGGGAGTCATGAGGAGCTGGCGGCGGAAGCGCCGGCGTATCACTTTGCGACGTTGGCGCAGATGCATCGGGCGTTCATGAAGTCCTGAGTTGATGGGTCTTTGAGGGCCTCATCGCTGGCAAGCCAGCTCCCACATGTACTGCATGCACCGCTGAACCTGTGGGAGCTGGCTTGTCGGGGCGCCGAACCGCAGCGATAGGGCCCTCAAAGCCCCTTCAAAACCAACTGCCGCTCCCCAATCGGCAACCGCCCAATCTCCTCCACCCGCCCATAAAACCGCCGCCAATCCCCGCCCACCTGGGCAAACACCGCCGCAAATGCCGGCACCCACTGGTCATAGAGCCCGAACGGCAACAGCTTGGCGTTGTTCATCGGCGCATTGATCCAGGCATCGAAACGTCCGACGCCGCCCCACTCGCTGTCCCGCAACTGCCGATACTCCCGGCGTAGCCGCTCGAACTCCGCCTGTTTGGCCGCACGCATCGCATCCGGTGCCAGCGGCTGGGTGTACAGCGCCTTGAGCCGTTCCCGGCTCGCCAGCACCAATCCGACAAATTGGTCCCGCTGCTTGCCGCCATCCTGCACCTGCGCCGTCAGCCCCCGCGCCGCCCGCCATTGCCGTGTGCCTTCCTGCTCGACAAAGGTGGCGAAGGACTCGTTGAAGGCAGTGTCGTCCTTCACGTACACCCGTTGGTGCGCCAGTTCGTGGAAGATCACCGTCGCCAGGCGTTCGTCGCCCCAGCCGAGCATTGAATTGAGGATCGGATCGTCAAACCAGCCCAGCGTCGAATAGGCCTCGACGCCACCGATATACACGTCCAGCCCCTGCAGCTTCTGCACCGCCGCCGCCCCGCGCGCGCCGCCCTGGCTGTAGTAGCCGCGATAGGCGACGCAGCCGGCGATGGGGAAGCAGTGGGTTTGCGGCTCCAGCGAAAACTCCGGCGTGGCGAACACGTTCCACACCACAAACGGCCGGCCGATATCGGCGTAAACGCGATAACTGCGGTTGTCCGGCAGTTTCAGTTGCTCGCTGGCGAAAGCGCGGGCGCGCTGGGACTGTTCCAGGTGCTGGCGCAGTTTCGGTTCGGTAGCGGGATCGGCCAGCAATTGCGGCACCGGAGTGCGGGCGCGCAGCAGTTGCCACTGGCCGTTGGCGAGCTGGCCGTAGTAATCCAGGCTGGCGCAACCGTTCAGCAGGCTGATCAGCAATACGGGAACAAACAGGCGAAAACCGCGGTCGAGTGCCCCGGGGCTTGAGCGCAAAAACAGAAGAATTCGAATCATGCGTGGGGTGGTCCCGCTCAAGTCCAGATCGATCCAAGACTATCCTGCCCGCCCGGAGTTTTGCCATGCGAACGATGCTCGCTGCCAGCGCCTTGCTGGCGCTCACCGGCTGCGCCGGCCTGCCCGCGCCGGACCCGACCCAAGCCTGGGTCGATCTCGCACCCGGCCAGGACGACACCCTGCACGCCGTCGAAGTGGACGAGCGGGCCTGGGACGACACCCGCTATTTCCAGGTCAGTCCCGGCAATCACCAGCTCACCGTGCGCTATCTGTTCGCCGTGGACCCGAGCAATATCGGCCCCACCAGCGAACCGCTGTGGCGCGATTGCCAGCTCAATCTGAAGTTCAAGGACTTCAACGCCGGCCAGAAATACCGCCTGCAAGCGGGCAGCATCGGTTTCCGGCCCTGGGCAAAACTCTATGACGAACAGCAAAAAGTGGTGGGAAGCGGCGTGCCGGCTGGCTGTCAGCGCACCTGAGGGCCGCTGATGGCGCTATGCTTACGTTCTGTTACCTTTCTGGAGAGCTGAACATGCGCCAGCCCGCGATGTTCCTCGCTTTCACCACGCTGGGCGCCTGCACCAGTCCGATGCCTCCGGTCGATCAGAAACAGGCGTGGGTCGACCTCTACACCATCACCCCGGGCAAAGTGCTGATGGCCGAGCGCCTCGACGGCAAACGCCTCAACGACGGCCGTTACTTCCAGGTGTCGCCGGGCAAGCACGAATTGGTGGTGCGCTTCGACTACGAGATCAGCACCGGCCTCTTCACCACCGACCCGACCGAACGCACCTGCTACCTGACGCTGGAATACGACGGTTTCGAAGCCGGCCAGCGCTATCGGCTGGAAGCCCGGGCCATCGCCCTGCAACCCAACGCCTGGCTATACGACGCCGAGCGCAAGGTGGTGGCGCAGGAGCGGCTGACCCACTGCATCCCTTGAGGCTTACTGGCCGTTGCGCTGGTAGATGATTTTCTTGGTGCCGCCGTCGCAACTGCCCACGACCATGTTCTGGTCGTGGACTTCGCTGTTGGGCACGATTTCCAGGGTATAGGACGTCACGCCTCGGGCCTGGATCTTGGCTTCGATCTCGGCCTTCAATTCCTCGCACGACTTGATCGCGGCGGAAGCATTGAAGGCCAGCAGCGAAGCCAGTACGGCGATTGCGATACGGATCATGAGCAGTTCCTCGTGGCAAAAGACCTTGAGCCAACATCAGGTTGGACCGAGGGAGCATGCCATGGTTCTGCTACCAGGCAAGCTCACTGCACGAGCGTGGCGTCCAGGCTGATCTTCGCGTTCAACACTTTCGAGACCGGGCAGCCGGCCTTGGCCTTGTTCGCCAGTTCCAGGAACTGCTCCTCGCTGGCGCCGGGCACCTTGGCCTTGAGGATCAAGTGAACGGCGGTGATGGCGAAGCCGTCGGGCTGTTTATCGAGGGTGACTTCGGCGGTGGTGTCGATACGTTCCGCGGTCAGTCCCGCTTCACCGAGGATCATCGACAGCGCCATGGAGAAACACCCGGAGTGGGCGGCGCCGATGAGTTCTTCCGGGTTGGTGCCTGGTGTCCCTTCGAAACGGGTGTTGAAACCATAGGGAACCTGTTTCAGCGCGCCGCTTTCCGTGGATATCTGGCCCTTGCCATCCTTCAGGCCGCCTTGCCATACGGCCGATGCAGTCTTTTTCATGGTGCCTCCTCGGGTTGCCGACGCGGGTTGCGCCGTTACCTGAATTCAGAGGCCCGGCCTGCGGGCAAGTTCAGCCTGTTTGCCACATCCGGTATTGATTCCTCGGGTAACTGCCCCCACAGAGCAACAAAGGCTGCCGTTTTCCGGCGGCTTCCGTTTGCTCAGGAGACCCCATGACGCAACTCGCGGACATCAAGATTTCCACTCTCGACCTCGTGCCCGTGCGCCAGGACAGCGGCCCGGCGCAATCGCTGCGCAACTCGCTGGACCTGGCGCAGCACGTCGAGCGCTTCGGTTACCACCGCTTCTGGGTAGCCGAGCACCACAACATGGACGGCATCGCCAGCTCGGCCACTTCGGTACTGCTGGGCTACCTGGCCGGCGGCACCTCGACCATCCGCGTCGGTTCCGGCGGGGTGATGCTGCCCAACCATGCGCCGCTGGTGATTGCCGAACAGTTCGGCACCCTGGCCAGCCTCTATCCCGGCCGCATCGACCTCGGCCTGGGCCGCGCCCCCGGCTCCGACCAGATGACCGCCCGCGCCTTGCGCCGTGAACGCTCCGGCAGCGCCGACGACTTCCCTGACGACGTGGCCGAACTGGTGCGCTACCTCGGCCCGCGCACACCTGATCAGAAAGTGATCGCCGTGCCTGGTTACGGCACCGAAGTGCCGATCTGGCTGCTCGGCTCCAGCCTGTTCAGTGCGCAACTGGCGGGCCAGCGCGGTCTGCCTTATGCCTTCGCCTCGCACTTCGCGCCACGCTTCATGCACGAAGCGATTCGCGTGTACCGCAATCATTTCCAGCCGTCGGCGGTGCTCGACAAGCCGTATGTGATGCTGGGCGTGCCCATGGTGGTGGCCGATACCGACGAGCATGCCGAGTACCTGGCGACATCGGTGTACCAGCGCATCCTCGCGCTGATGCGTGGCCAGAGCCTGATGCAGAAGCCGCCGGTGGAAAGCATGAATGGCTTGTGGTTGCCGCATGAGCGCGAGGCGGTGGGGGATTTCCTCGGCCTGGCGATGGTCGGCAGCCCGCAGAAGGTCAAGGCCAAGCTGGAGGTGTTGCTGGAGCAGACCCAGGCGGATGAGCTGATCTTCACCTGTGATCTGTATGAGCATGCAGACCGGATCCGGTCTTATGAGTTGATGGCGCAGACGGTGCTGGGTCGCTAAGCCTCCATCGCTGCGGTTCGGCGCCCCGACAAGCCAGCTCCCACAGCGTTCAGTGTCGCCACGGGCACTGTGGGAGCTGGCTTGCCAGCGAATAGGCCCTAAAGATCACCCACGCTTGTAGACAATCTCCTTGGTCCCAGCCTCACAAGTCCCGACTACTTTCCCATCCGCAGCCGCTCCCTTGCCTACAACCTCCAGCGAATAGTGCTTAACGCCCTTGGCATCCAGCTTCGCTGCGATCTCGCTCTTCAATTCTTCACACGGCTTGCCCGCCGCCAGCGCGGTGCCGGCCAAACCCATCAGTGCTACTGCCAGAATCAGTTGCTTCATTGATCGCTCTCCTTGTTGGACCAAAATCAGTTGCAAGCTACAAGCTTCAAGTTGCAAGAAAAAGCTGGCGGCGTGATGGCTGCCTTTTCTTATAGCTTGTGGCTTGCAGCTTGCCGTTCAACTGTTGGCGATACGGAACCCGACTTTCAGGGTGACCTGAAAATGCGCCGCCTTGTTGTCGCGGATATGCCCGCGGGTATCCACCACTTCAAACCATTCCAGATGCTTGATGCTCTTGCCGGCCTCGGCCAGGGCACTGTTGATCGCGTCTTCGATGCTGGTGGGGGACGAGCCGACAAGCTCGATCTTCTTGTAAGTGTGATGATCGGACATCGCTGTTCTCCTTGAAGGTGTGCCGGTTGAGCCTAGCAGCGCTAGGCCGTTTTTCCTCTGAGGGGGGTTTGGATCGAAACGTTCGATCGCACTTTCCAGACACCTCGTAGTCCGAACCTACAACACCTCACTCAACGCTGAAGGAGAGTCACCATGGCAACAAGTTCGCTACGCAAAGCCGCGCTGCAAAGCATGGAAGCGGAAATCGAAAGCCTGCTGAAATCGCTGGAAAGCCTGAAAGACGATGCTTCGGACGAATCGCGCAAAACCGTGAAGGCGCTGAAAAGCAACGCCGAGAACGCCCTGCGCCACTCGCGCAACCTGCTTGGTGATGCCTATGAAGAGGTGAAAACCAAGACCCGCGAAACCGGCCTCGCCACGCGCGACTACGCACAGCAACACCCCTGGACCACCGCCGGCGTTGCCGTTGGCGCTCTGGGTCTGCTGGCGGCTTACCTGCTGTGCAGCAAACGCGACTAAACCTGTCGCGCCAGTTCCGCGCGCAACCATCCCGCCAGTTGCTCGGCGCGCCCGTCCGCGGCGCGTCGAGGGACCCACAGCGCCAGTGACGCCTCGGTCTGGCTGAAGCCCCACGGCGCCGCCAGGCGTCCGGCGCGCAAATCGTCGGCCACCAGCGGCTTCGGCGCGATCGCCACGCCAAGCCCGGCCACCGCCGCTTCCAGCAAGTAATACAAATGCTCGAAATCCTGCCCGTAACGCAGCGCGCGCGGGTCGATGCCCTGTTGCCGCGCCCAGTCCGGCCAGGCTTGCGGCCGGGAGTTGGTCAATAAAACCGCCTCATCGAGCAGCGCGCTGGCCGGTGCCTGGCGCAGGCGCTCGAAACCGGCGAAATGCGGGCTGAGCACCGGGCCGATGCATTCCTGGGCGAGCACATGAACCTGCATGTCCGCCGGCCATGGCGGTTCGGCGAACACCAACAATGCATCCAGGCCGGGGCGGCGCGGGTCGAGATCGCCTTCGCCGGCCGAGAGGTGCAGGCGCAGGTCCGGCAGATCCGCCTTCAGCCGCCCCAGCCGCGGGATGAACCAGCGCGCCAGCAGGCTCCCCGAGCAACCGAGGACGAACGGGGCATCGACGCTGCTCTGACTCAGCTCGGCGCAGACCGAACGCAGCCGCTCGAACGCCTCGCCGCTGACCTCGCGCAGGCGCAGTCCGGCATCTGTGAGTTTGATGCCACGCCCGTCCTTGACGAACAGGCTCACGCCCAGGTGGCTTTCCAGCGTCTTCAACTGCCGGCTGACCGCGCCGTGGGTCACGTGCAGTTGCTCGGCGGCATGACTGACGCTGCCCAGGCGGGCAGTGACTTCGAAGGCCCGAAGGGCATTGAGTGGCGGCAGTTCCCTGGACATGACGTGTGAGTTTTCCTGACAGGTTGCGGCGATCTTATCGGTTTTCAGCGAGGCGTGTCGTGGTTAGAGTAGGCCCATTGTCAGCCCACACTTCTTCCTGGAGCGACCCCATGACCCAGAGCAACCTTCGCAGCGGCCCCGACGCCAACGGCCTGTTTGGCGCCTTTGGCGGCCGCTACGTCGCCGAAACCCTGATGCCGCTGGTGCTCGACTTGGCCCGCGAATACGAAGCGGCCAAGGCCGACCCGGAATTCCTCGAACAACTGGCGTACTTCCAGCGCGACTACATCGGCCGTCCGAACCCGCTGTACTTCGCCGAACGCCTGACCGAACACTGCGGCGGCGCGAAGATCTTCTTCAAGCGTGAAGAGCTCAACCACACCGGCGCGCACAAGGTGAACAACTGCATCGGCCAGGTGCTGCTGGCCAAGCGCATGGGCAAGAAACGCCTGATCGCCGAGACCGGCGCCGGCATGCACGGCGTGGCCACCGCCACCGTCGCCGCGCGCTTCGGCCTGCCTTGCGTGATCTACATGGGCGCCACCGACATCGAGCGCCAGCAAGCCAACGTGTTCCGCATGAAGCTGCTGGGCGCCGAAATCGTCCCGGTCACTGCCGGCACCGGCACTCTGAAAGACGCCATGAACGAGGCGCTGCGTGACTGGGTCACCAACGTCGACGACACCTTCTACCTGATCGGCACCGTGGCCGGCCCGCATCCGTACCCGGCGATGGTTCGCGACTTCCAGTCGATCATCGGCAAGGAAACCCGCGCCCAGTTGCAAGAGAAGGAAGGTCGCCTGCCCGATAGCCTGGTCGCCTGCGTCGGCGGCGGCTCCAACGCCATGGGCCTGTTCCACGACTTCCTCGATGACAGCAGCGTGCAGATCATCGGCGTCGAAGCCGGCGGTCACGGCGTCGACACCGACAAGCACGCCGCCAGCCTCAACGGCGGCGTTCCGGGCGTACTGCACGGCAACCGCACCTACCTGCTGCAGGACGAAGACGGCCAGATCACCGACGCCCACTCGATTTCCGCCGGCCTCGATTACCCCGGCATCGGCCCGGAACACGCCTGGTTGCACGAGATCAAGCGCGTCGAATACGTCAGCATCACCGACGACGAAGCCCTGGCCGCGTTCCACACCACCTGCCGCCTGGAAGGCATCATCCCGGCGCTGGAAACTTCCCACGCGCTGGCCGAAGCCATCAAGCGCGCGCCGACCCTGCCCAAGGATCACCTGATGGTGGTGTGCCTGTCCGGGCGCGGCGACAAAGACATGCAAACCGTAATGAGCCATATGGCCGCGACCCAAGCGCAGGAGAAGCAGGCATGAGCCGTCTTGAACAACGTTTTTCCGAGCTGAAGCAAGAAGGCCGCGCCGCTCTGGTGACCTTCGTCACCGCTGGCGACCCGGGCTACGACGCTTCGCTGGCGATCCTCAAGGGCCTGCCGGCGGCGGGCGCGGACGTGATCGAACTGGGCATGCCGTTCACCGACCCGATGGCCGACGGTGTCGCCATCCAGTTGGCGACCCTGCGCGCCCTGGACGCTGGCCAGACCCTGGCCAAGACCCTGCAAATGGTTCGTGAATTCCGCGTTGACGACCAGACCACCCCGATCGTGCTGATGGGCTACTACAACCCGATCCACCGCTTTGGCGTCGAGGCGTTCGTCGCCCAGGCCAACGAAGCGGGCGTCGATGGCCTGATCATCGTCGACCTGCCGCCTGAGCACGACGCCGAACTGGCGGCCCCGGCCCAGGCCGCGGGCATCGACTTCATCCGCCTGACCACCCCGACCACCGACGACGCGCGCCTGCCGCGCGTGCTGGAGCGCAGTTCAGGCTTCGTCTACTACGTCTCGGTGGCTGGTGTGACCGGTGCGGGCTCGGCAACTACTGAGCATGTCACCGAAGCCATTGCCCGCCTGCGTCGGCATACCCCGTTGCCGATCAGCGTTGGCTTTGGCATCCGTACGCCAGAGCAGGCCGCGGCGATTGCGCGGCTGGCAGACGGTGTGGTCGTGGGTTCGGCGCTTGTGGATAAAATCGCCACCGCCGCCAGCCCGGAGCAGGCTGTGGATAACGTGCTGTCGCTGTGCTCGGCGCTGGCCGAAGGTGTGCGGGGCGCGCGCAAGGCGTGATCCCTAATGGGGCCGCGTTGCGGCCCCAAACATCACTCAAAAATCGAAAGATCCAGCGGCCTGACCGCCCCCATCCAGATCGCATGATCCCGGTGGTCCGCCAGCTCATCCCCGGTCAGCGGATGCAGAAACACCACCAGCCCCTGGCGATACAGCGCCAGCCACGGCAACACCACCCCGACCACCTCCGGCCCGAAGGCCAACTGGCAGCTCCAATCCGGATGCGGCCCCACCAATTTGCGGTGCATGCGCCCCATGGTCACCGGAAACAGCGCCGACGCCTCTTCGCATAACAAACGCGCCTGCTCGAACGTGCTGGCGTCGTAATACACGTGGGCGTGATACCCCTTGATCCTTTGCACACTGATTCCTTGGAAGGCCTGGTCTGCCGTGAACTATACCGGCTGCCGGGACTGCTCTTCACCCAGCCATTCGACGAATCGTTCGACCAGCGTACTGCGCCGCTTTCGCTGAGGACGTACCACGTAGTATCCCTGCGCGGAACGAATTGATCCTTCGAGCGGCCGGCAAAGCAGGCCCTGCTCCAGAAGGGCGTCCACAAGAAAGCGCCAGCCGATAGCCACGCCCTGGCCGGCAATCGCGGCCTGGATCAGCAGGGTGTAATTGTCGAAACGCAGCGGCCCCGGGTTCGGCGGGCCGGGCAATTTCAGCTCGCGGAACACGCCATTCCAGTCGAACCAGCGGCTGGCCGACTCGCCACGCAAGTGCAGCAGCGGCAGTTTCAGCAGGCTTTCCGGCGCCAGCGGCAGGGGCTTTTCGCCCAGCAAACGCGGGCTACACACCGGAAAAACCTCCTCATCGAACAGCCAGAAACTCTCGCCCTGACGCAAGCGCCCATCGCCAAACAACACCGCCACATCGATGTCCGGGCGGAGCATGCCGTGGCTGCGCTCACTGGTGACCAAGCTCACATCGACCTGCGGATTGGCCTGGTGAAAACGCTGCAAGCGGGGCATCAACCAGTACGCGGCGAAGGCAAAATCAGTCGCCACCCGCAGCACTTCATGCTGGTCGCGCCCGACCACCTGGGTCACGCCATCGTCCAGCGCCAGCATTCCCACGTGTACCTGCTCGTACAGCAGTACACCGGCTTCGGTCAGCTCGATACCGCGATAAATCCGGTCGAACAGGCGGGCGCCCAGTTGCTCTTCCAGGCGCTTGATCTGCTGGCTGACCGCCGGCTGGGTGGTGCCCAGCTCGACCGCCGCCGCGGTGAAACTGCGCTGACGCGCCGCGGCCTCGAAGACCCGCAACACGTCCAGCGACATCCCGTCCAAGGCATCAAACATAAGCGCAGCTAATCCTAGTCATTGCCCGGCATGGGCTTTACCCAAGTTATTCACAGCCGCACAGTCATCCACAGCCGTTTCCCCATAACGCCTGACGATGGAATGCCGTGACCCACATGAAACGCAAGAACATTCTCTTCATCATGGCCGACCAGATGGCCGCGCCAATGCTGCCGATCTACGCGCCGTCGCCGATCCATATGCCGCACTTGAGCCGTCTGGCCGCCGAAGGCGTGGTGTTCGACTCGGCCTACTGCAACAGCCCGCTGTGTGCGCCATCGCGCTTCACCCTGGTCAGCGGCCAGTTGCCGAGCAAGATCGGCGCCTACGACAACGCCGCCGACTTTCCCGCCGATATCCCCACCTACGCCCACTACCTGCGCCGCCTCGGCTACCGCACGGCACTGTCGGGCAAGATGCATTTCTGCGGGCCGGACCAGTTGCACGGCTACGAAGAGCGCCTGACCAGCGACATCTACCCGGCCGACTACGGCTGGGCCGTGAACTGGGACGCCCCGGACGAGCGCCCGAGCTGGTACCACAACATGTCCTCGGTGCTGCAGGCCGGGCCGTGCGTGCGCACCAACCAGCTCGATTTCGACGAAGAGGTGGTGTTCAAGGCCCGCCAGTACCTGTACGACCACGTCCGCGAAGCCGGCGAGCAGCCGTTTTGCCTGACCGTGTCGATGACCCACCCCCACGACCCATACACCATCCCCAAAGCGTTCTGGGACCTGTACCAGGACGACGCCATCCCCATGCCCCACGCGCCCTTCGCCCAGGACGAACTGGACCCGCACTCGCAACGCCTGCTCAAGGTCTACGACCTGTGGGGCAAGCCGCTGCCTGTGGAAAAGATCCGCGACGCCCGCCGTGCCTACTTCGGCGCCTGCAGCTACATCGACGCCAACATCGGCAAGCTGCTGGAAACCCTGGAAGAAACCGGCCTGGCCGAGGACACCCTGATCGTGTTTTCCGGCGACCACGGCGACATGCTCGGCGAGCGCGGCCTCTGGTACAAAATGCACTGGTTCGAAATGGCAGCGCGGGTGCCGCTGCTGGTCCACGCGCCGGAGCAGTTCGCGCCGGGCCGGGTCAGCGCGTCGGTGTCCACCTGCGACCTGCTGCCGACCCTGGTGGAACTGGCCGGCGGCACGCTACAGCCCGGTCTGCCACTGGACGGACGCTCGCTGCTCGGGCACCTGAACGGGGAGGGCGGTCACGACGAAGTGATCGGCGAATACATGGCCGAAGGCACCATCAGCCCGCTGATGATGATTCGCCGCGGCCCGTGGAAATTCATCTACAGCGAAGACGACCCCTGCCTGCTCTACAACCTGGAAGATGACCCGCGCGAGCTGAACAATCTGGCGGCCCTGCGGGAACATGCCGAACGCGTCGTCGGCTTTCTCGCCGAGGCGCGCCAGCGCTGGGACATTCCCCGCCTGCGCCAGCAGGTGCTCGACAGCCAGCGCCGCCGCCGCTTCGTCGCCGACGCCCTGGCCACCGGCACGCTGAAAAGCTGGGACCACCAACCGATGGTCGACGCCAGCCAGCAGTACATGCGCAACCACATCGATCTCGACGATCTCGAACGCAAGGCACGTTATCCACAACCTGGTCAGTAATCACCGAGGAACGGGCATGAAAGGGTTATCCACACGCGTCATTGCGGTTGTCTTCACCCTGGCTGCCGGCGCCGCAAACGCCGATAGCAGCACCTGCGACACGGTCAAGATGGCCGACCCCGGCTGGAGCGATATCGCCGC
Source organism: Pseudomonas huaxiensis (assembly GCF_003231275.1). Classification (GTDB taxonomy): domain Bacteria; phylum Pseudomonadota; class Gammaproteobacteria; order Pseudomonadales; family Pseudomonadaceae; genus Aquipseudomonas; species Aquipseudomonas huaxiensis. The sequence goes on along the minus strand of NZ_QKVL01000007.1, from coordinate 174,563 downwards.
CACCAACGCCGTAGCGCGGGTGCTGCTGGAAGGCGCCGGCTACCAGACCAAGATCGATTCGCTGGCGGTGCCGATCATTTACGGCGGTCTCAAGGACGGTTTGGTAGACGCCTTCCTCGGCAACTGGATGCCGGCGCAGCAGGGCTTTCACGACAAGTTCGTCGCCAGCGGCGAGGTGGACCGGCTGGCGCGCAACCTCGAAGGCACCGAGTTCACCCTGGCCGTGCCGGAGTACGTGTGGGAAGCCGGCGTGAAAGACTTCGCCGACCTGCAGAAACACGCCGGCGAGTTCGACAAGAAGATCTACGGCATCGGCTCCGGCGCCCCGGCCAACCTGTCGTTGCAGTCGATCATCGACAAGAACGAGTTCAACCTCGGCGGCTGGAAGCTGGTGGAATCCAGCGAACAGGCGATGCTGGCGCAAGTGCAGCGGGCAGTGAAACGCGAGCGCTTCATCACCTTTCTTGGCTGGACCCCGCACCCGATGAACGTGCAACTGAAAATGCGCTACCTGACCGGCGGCGAAAAATGGTTCGGCAGCAACGGCAGCGTCTACACCCTGACCCGCAAGGGTTATGCACAGGCCTGCCCGAACGTGGCGAAGCTGCTCGGCAACCTGACGTTCACTCAGGCCATGGAGAACAGCATCATGGCCGAGGTTGTGGATAAAAAAGTCAGCTACGACGCCGCAGCCAAGGCCTGGATCAAGGCCCACCCGGAACTGCTCGACGGCTGGCTGCAAGGCGTCACCACCCGCAGCGGCGGCAATGCGCTGGAGGCGGCCAAAGCGCGCCTGTGATCGCGTCCGGCGCCGCCCGCTTGCACCGGCGCGCCGGACACCGCACCCTGAACGGCTTTCACCGGTATAGAGCGACCCCATGGCCTGGCCCGACCGCCACAGACTCCTGCCATTTTTGCGCTGGCTGCCGCAGCAGACCCGCGCCAGCGTGCGCCGCGACCTGCTGGTGGGCCTGAGTGGGGCGATTCTGGCGCTGCCGCAGTCCATCGCCTACGCCCTGATCGCCGGCCTGCCCGCCGAATACGGGCTCTATGCCGCCATCGTGCCGGTGCTGATCGCTTGCCTCTGGGGCTCGTCCTGGCACCTGATCTGCGGGCCGACCGCGGCCATCTCCATCGTTCTCTACGCCAGCGTCAGCCCCATGGCGGTGGCCGGCAGCGCGGACTACATCACCCTGATCCTGTTGCTGACCTTCCTCGCCGGCGTGTTCCAGTGGCTGATGGGCATGCTGCGCTTCGGCGCGCTGGTGAACTTCGTTTCCCATTCGGTGGTGATCGGCTTCACCCTTGGCGCCGCGGTGGTCATCGCCCTCGGCCAGTTACCGAACCTGATGGGCCTCGACCTGGACAGCCAGACCACCGCGCTGAAAACCCTGCAAAGCCTGCTGGAGCACGTCGGCGAGATCGACCTGCCATCGTTGCTGCTGGGACTGGGCACGTTACTGATCGGCATGCTGATCAAGCTGACGCGGCCGCGCTGGCCCAGTCTGTTGATAAGTCTGGCCGGGGCGAGCCTGCTGGCGGTGCTGTGGCCGGCGATGTTCGGGCATGTCGCCCGGGTGCCGGCGTTCATCGGCCAATTGCCGCCGCTGAGTCCGCTGCCGTTGCTCGACCTGGAACTGATCCTGCGCCTGCTGCCCGGTGCCGTGGCGGTGGGCATGCTCGGCTTGGTGACCAGCCTGTCCATCGCCCGCTCGCTGTCGATCCGCTCGGAACAGTTGATCGATGCCAATCAGGAAATCCGCGCGCAGGGCCTGTCCAACATGATTGGTCCGTGGTGCTCGGGTTACCTCTCGTCCGGCTCGTTCACCCGTTCCGGGCTGAGCTTCGATGCCGGCGCTCACTCGCCACTGGCCGGGATATTTTCTGCGCTGTGGGTGGGATTGTTCGCTGTGGCCGGTGCGCAACTGATTGCACACATCCCGATCCCGGCGATGGCCGGGAGCATTCTGCTGATCTGCTGGGGGCTGGTGGATCATCGCGCGATCCGCGCGCTGTACCGGGTCAGCCGGCCGGAGTTTCTGGTGATGATCCTGACCTTCGTCGCCACGTTGCTGCTGGAGTTGCAGACGGCGATCTACGCCGGGGTGTTGGCGTCGCTGTTCTTCTACCTCAAGCGCACCTCGCAACCGCGAGTGCAGCAGAGCCGGGAAGGGGAAGCGGATGTGTTGCGGGTGGGGGGTTCGATCTTCTTTGGCGCCAGCCATTACCTGCAGGTGCGGTTGCAGCGTTGCCAGGCGGCGGAGGTGGTGATCGATGCGCGGCAGATCAACTTCATCGACTATTCCGGGGTCGAGATGCTGCATCAGGAAGCGCGGCGGTTGCGGCGACAGAACCGCAGCCTGACCTTGCGCCGGGCGCGGCCACAGGTGGTGGAGGAATTGCAGAAGCTGGAAGGGGTGGAGCGGTGTCCGATTCGGTTTGAAGACTGAAGCCTGATTGGGTGGCGGCCATGGGCATGTCGATGGTTCTCAGTGACCTTCGCATCGCGAGCAAGCTCGCTCCTACAATGGCTTGCCCAAACCTCTGTAGGAGCGAGCTTGCTCGCGATGGGGCTGTGAAAACGGTTCCTGTTGGTGTCGCATATAGCTACGAACTTCCCCAATCTCCGACTTTTTTGTAGGCAACTTCCCAAGCATACTGCCGCGCCTCATTAGCTGTTGCGCCTGAGCTTATCGCTGCCTAGTCTTCGGCGGTCGTTGAACATCAACGATCGGCTTTGACAGGCCGCCCTTCAGGTCGCCACCGCTGTTATGGCAGCTGTGCGCGTGGGCACCTTACGGTGCGCCGGGTTTCCTGGACCGGTCTGTCAACCCGCGTACAGCTGCCACCATCTGTTTGACAGCAGGCAATGGCAGCTCCTTTCACCCAGGAGATTCGCCATGAAAAAGCTCGTTCCCGATCCACCCCCTATCCTCAGTATCAAACCCGGCCTCACTCACGCCGATGCGATCAGCAAAGCCGCCGAGTACCTGGACCACGCGCTCGAAGCCGCCAGCCAGTTGCCCGAGCAAGCCAAGGCCCGCCATCAAGAAGCGCTGAGCAGCACGCAGGTCCACCTCAGGGTCACCAAGGCATTCCTGAATGTCGCGATGGCGAAATCGACGGTGAACATGCCGATATAACCCCCCAAGCGCTAATGCCTGTCAGTTAAACCCATTGGGGCCGCTTTGCGGCCCTTCGCGAGCAAGCTCGCTCCCACAGGATCCTGGGCAAGGTGCAGGTGTGTGGGAGCGAGCTTGTCGGGGCGCCGAACCGTCGCGAAGGGCTGCAAAGCAGCCCCAACATAGGCGCCAGAACATTAACTGACTGGCATTACCCCAAGCGCCATAAAAAAACCGGCCGTTGAATCCACTCAACGGCCGGTTTTTTCGATCTTCGCCCCGAATTATCCCCGCGCCAATTGCCGACGCAGTTCCGCCAGCACCGGCCCGCTATCCGGCCTTACACCACGCCAGATGAAGAAGGCTTCCGCCGCCTGCTCGGCCAGCATGCCCAGCCCGTCCAGCACCTTGGCCGCACCATGTTCGGTGGCCCATTGGCAGAACGGGGTCGGCTCTTTGCCGTACATCATGTCGTAGCACACAGTCAGGCCCGGCTGGATCAGGCTCGGGTCGATGGGCGGCATTTCGCCGGCGAGGCTCGCCGAGGTGGCGTTGATAATCAAGTCCACCGGTTCCTTGAGCCAGCTGAAGCCGCTGGCCGCCACCGGACCGAGGTCGGCGAATTCGCGGGCCAGTTGCTCGGCCTTTTCCACGGTGCGGTTAGCAATCACCAGCGACGCGGGGTTGTGCGCCAGCAGCGGCTCCAACACACCGCGCACCGCACCGCCGGCACCGAGCAAGAGGATGCGCTTGCCGGTCAGTTCCACGCCCGCGTTGACGGTGAGGTCACGCACCAGCCCGGCGCCGTCGGTGTTGTCGCCCAGCAGGGTGCCGTCTTCCAGCTTGCTCAGGGTGTTCACCGCCCCGGCGCGCTGGGCGCGAGGGGTGAGGCGGTCGACCAGGCGGAAGGCTTCTTCCTTGAACGGCACGGTGACGTTGGCGCCCAGGCCCTGCTTGAAGAAGCCCAGCGCGCACGCGGTGAAATCATCCAGCGGCGCCAGCAGGGTGTCGTATTCCAACGCCTGGCCGGTCTGGTCGGCAAACAGCCGGTGGATCAACGGCGACTTGCTGTGGCCGATCGGATTGCCGAATACAACGTACTGGTCCATTCACGCGCTTCCTCAGTCAGGCCCGACGACCGGGCAACGGTTGTGCACAATGGGCTCAGTGCCCGGCCTTGTCCAGATTCAGCCAGTCGCGATCCTGCAGGAAATACTCGGTCAGACGGGCTTCGGCGCTGCCCGGCTCGGGCTTCCAGTCGTAGCCCCAACGCACTTGCGGCGGCAGCGACATGAGGATCGACTCGGTACGCCCGCCCGACTGCAGGCCGAACAGGGTGCCGCGGTCGTAGACCAGGTTGAACTCGACATAGCGGCCACGGCGGAATTCCTGGAATTCGCGCTGCTCGGCGGTGTACGGCTCGGCCTTGCGGCGCTGGATGATCGGCAGGTACGCCTCGACGTAGGCATCGCCGATGGCGCGCATGAAGGCGAAGCTGGTGTCGAAGTCCCATTCGTTCAGGTCGTCGAAGAAAAGACCGCCGATACCCCGCGGCTCGCCACGGTGCTTGAGGTGGAAGTAGCGGTCGCACCAGGCTTTGTAGCGCGGGTAGACGTCAGCCCCGAACGGTGCGCAGGCCTGCTCGGCAACGCGGTGCCAGTGGATGCAGTCTTCTTCGTTGCCGTAGTACGGGGTCAGGTCGAAACCGCCGCCGAACCACCAGACCGCTTCTTCGCCTTCTTTCTCGGCGATGAAGAAGCGCACGTTGGCGTGGGAGGTCGGCACATGCGGGTTGTGCGGGTGGATCACCAGCGACACGCCGAGGGCTTCGAAGCCACGGCCGGCCAGTTCAGGGCGGTGGGCGCTGGCCGACGGCGGCAGGCCGCTACCGAAGACGTGGGAGAAGTTGACGCCGCCTTTCTCGATGACCTTGCCGTCGCCGATCACCCGGGTGCGTCCGCCACCGCCGGCCTCACGGGTCCAGGCATCCTCGACGAAGCGGGCGCCGCCGTCTTCGGTTTCCAGAGCGGCGCAAATCCGGTCTTGCAGGTCCAGCAGGTAGGCTTTCACGGCCTCGGTGCGGCTAGTCATCGGGTCACCTTGAAGCGGGCATGGGCCGGCCCAGGCGGCACCGGCGGAAAAATTCGGCGCACAGCATACCACCGTGCATGTGCCCTCCGTAGTTGACGGCGATCAAGCAAAAGCGTCCGATAGGCCCTTTCCCCGATGTCTCAGGAGAGTGCAGATGGCCAAGCGTATTCAGTTCAGCCAGCATGGCGGCCCCGAGGTACTGACCCTGGTCGATTTCGAACCCGCGGCACCGGCGCCGGGCAATGTTCTCGTGCGCAACCACGCCATCGGTCTGAATTTCATCGACACCTATTTCCGCAGCGGCCTCTACGCGCCGCCCGCCCTGCCGTCCGGCCTCGGCACCGAGGGCGCTGGCGTGGTCGAGGCGGTGGGCGATGGCGTGAGCCGCTTCAAGGTTGGCGACCGCGTGGCCTACGGCGGCGGCCCGCTGGGCGCCTACAGCGAACTGCACGAACTGCCGGCGAACAACCTGGTGGAGATTCCGCAAAGCATCAGCTTCGAAGACGCCGCCGCGGTGATGCTCAAGGGCCTGACCGTGCAGTACCTGCTGCGCCAGACCTTCGACGTGCAGCCGGGCCAGATCATTCTGTTCCATGCGGCGGCGGGCGGGGTCGGGTCGCTGGCCTGCCAATGGGCCAAGGCATTGGGTGCGAAGCTGATCGGCACCGTCAGCTCGGCGGAAAAAGCCGAGCGCGCCAAAGCCCTGGGCGCCTGGGCGACCATCGATTACAGCCGTGAAGATGTGGCGCAGCGGGTGCTGGAGCTGACCGACGGCAAGAAATGCCCGGTGGTGTATGACGGCGTGGGCCAGGACACCTGGCTGACGTCGCTGGACTGCCTGGCGCCACGCGGGTTGATGGTGAGTTTCGGCAATGCCTCGGGCGCGGTAAGCGGGGTCAACCTCGGCATCCTGGCGCAGAAGGGCTCGCTGTACGTCACCCGCCCGACCCTGGCGAGCTATGCCAACAGCGCGGAAAACACCCAGGCCATGGCCAACGAACTGTTCGCGATGATCGCCAGCGGCAAGGTGAAGGTGGATATCCAGCAGCGCTATTCGCTGGCCGAGGCGGCCAAGGCGCAGGAAGAGTTGTCGGCGCGGCGGACGGTGGGGTCGACGGTCCTGATTCCCTGATTTTCCGGACTGCGCGTGTTCCCCCCCCTGTAGGAGCGAGCTTGCTCGCGATAACCCCGCAAGATGGCTTCATCGCGAGCAAGCTCGCTCCTACAGGGGGGGCGGGCGGGTGAGCCGTTAGTCAGCCCGCCCGAACCACCTCACCACTGGCCAGATCCCGAATCACACTCGGATTCTTCCGCCCGCCCAACGCTCCACCCAGCACCAGATCAAGCTGGTTGTGGAAATACTGCTCCACCCGCAACCGCGACTTGGCTGCCGGGCGTCCGGCGGGGTTGGCCGAGGTCGATACCAGCGGGCCAACCAGCGAACACAGATCCCGCACCAGCGGATGATCACTGACCCGCAACGCCACGGTGTCGTGTACGCCGGTGATCCACTCCGGCAGCATGCCCTGATGCGGCACCAACCAGGTGTTCGGACCGGGCCAGGTGCTGGCCATGCGGTCGAGCCAGAGTTCGGGGAAGTCTTCGAAGAGGAAGTCGAACTGGCGGATGTTGTCGGCGATCAGGATCAGGCCCTTGTTCACCGAGCGCGACTTGAGCGCCAGCAGCCGGTCCACCGCTTCTTCATTCCATGGGTCACAGCCCAGGCCCCAGACCGCTTCGGTCGGATAGGCGATCACCGCTCCGGCCCGGATTTCCCGCGCGGCTTGTTGCGCACGCCAACTGTTGACCATTTCTGTTACTCCGCTTGAAGGCTGGTGGGCAGTTTACTTAGCCAGGGCGGGCAAACCAACGCCCGGCTTCATTGCACACGCGGCCATCCAGTTCCAGGTCGGTCAACGCCGCCAGTACGCGGTTCAGCGGCTGGCCGCTGGCGTGAGCCAGGCCTTCGCTGGTCAGTGGCGCGGCCAGCAGCAGGGCAACCAACGGATGAGCAGGTTTATCCACAGGCGCCGGCGACAGGTTCTGCCAGCCGCGCAGGCTTTCGAGGATCTGCTCGATGCTTTCCACCAGCAGCGCGCCATCGCGGATCAACTGGTGGCAGCCCTTGGCGCCGGGGTGGTGGATCGAACCGGGAATCGCGAACACCTCACGACCCTGTTCCGCCGCCAGCCGCGCGGTGATCAACGAGCCACTGGCGAGGCTCGCTTCTACCACCAGCACGCCCAGCGAAAGCCCGCTGATGATCGGGTAAACGTTTCTCCGTGTGTTTCGATCAAGGTCGCCAAAGGTGCGGGGACTTGTACCCGTGGCTTTGGGGGCCGGATTCAGCCTTGTTGGTGTTTGGTATCAACGGAATGAGAAAAGCCCCGTAATGGGGCTTTTTATAGCAATTTGCAGAGCTGATCTTTTTTTGCATTATAACTTCTGTGTATTTCAATTCTTTCAATATTTCTATATTTGGGATCTGCATAAGCCAGAGTAAATATCTATTATTCCTTCCCCACTATAATTGTTCATATTTTCTGGAAAATAAATATACTCCCCATCTGTAAAGCTATAAATAATTTCGTAGCTCCCTTTAGGATTTACATAGTTATTTCTCAAAAACAATCCTTCCCATACTAATTTATCAATAGCGTATACTCCGTTGTCATAAAACTGAGCATATGACCCATCCCATCTGCATTCCTTTGTACCTGTGGATGTTCTTGTTGAAGAAGCGGTGACGGTTTGAGTTTCGGTAACTGCGGGGCCAGTGTAGCGTGTAGCTAGGGTTGTTGTTTCCTGCTCAAGTTCTTGTCTATTACGGGTTTGGTCTTGCTTGCAGTCGTCCGCTGTTTGCTGAAATATTACTCCAATAGACTGTGTAGAAGTAGCTGGTGTCCAATTTGAACATCCATAAACAGCACCATTATTAACCCATTCGCCATAAAGTGGTTCGGCTGGCTGCCAGTTTTCGACTGGTAGGCCCGAAGTTCTAGGAGTCATATTTATAGAACCGTCTGGGAGTGCTCCGCCTTGGGTTTGTTCAAGTGGGATTTTAATTATGAATCCGGCTTGTGCTGTGCTTATTGCTAATGCTGTTAGTGATGTGAGTATTGATTTTTTCATGATGGTTCTTATTGTTTATTATAAATAATTTACCATGTGATGAGATTAATGGAAGGGTTTGGGGCCGTAGGTGATAACTAAAGGTTCGGGGATATATCTTTGAACCTATGGCTGTTTGATTTAAGTGGAACGAAATGGGGTGATTCCTACTCTGTGGGAGTAGGGTATATGTCCGTGAGCGTAGTATTAGCTTTGAGGGTATAAGTATGTAAAGTGGGGCTTTACATGTATTTATAGTTTAATGTCCAGCTTTTCGATAATAGATTGCTTGTATTCGTCGGCTTCAATGTCTATTTTTATTTTTGCTTCTTTCCACTGTTCTTCATAAAGGTCTTGCCATCGTGCTACTAATGAATGGACAATCATATCAAGGTTTTGTTGTTTTACACTGTTCCCGCTTCTTGCAAACTCCTTGATTAGAACATCATTGGATATTGATTTGCAGCCTGAAAATGCTGCTATTAGCTTTTTAGCGAGGTTTGAGGTCATTCGGATATCATGAAGCTCATCCATTTCTACTATCTTTACGAACATGATTAAAAATTTTTGACGCTCACGTCTTTTAAATCCACCAACCATACCGCCTATTTTTCCTGCATATTCCATCCTGTTCATAATTAGAACTCCTATGTTGTTATAATACCAATACCATAGGGTTTTGATATGTCAATGCTTCAAGGTCATATCTCCGAACCTTCAACTATTTCAGGTTTTGCTTCCGGGATATGTATTGTAGGAAATTGGCTACTTTCGATTTTTTTGAAATTTTAACGTCACCAATCCCCCACATTTTTTTGTGAAATTAATTTGAGAGCGATTTTTGAGTTTTTGCAGTGTCGTTTTTTGTTCTGCTTTGTGGCAAATTTCAACTAAGTGATTTGCTTAGGGTTGAACCCTATTTGCTCATTAACGTCCGACCTTATATTTATTTTCGTTTTGCTATTGACAAGGTTTTTTGCTGTAAATAAGCCATAATTCAATGGTTAAAAAATTAAATAACTAAAAAAATTCGATGAAAACGTTAAATTTTCACGGCAATTTTTTCAAGAAAATAATTTTTGTAAAAAGTCGATTTTTGGTTACTGCCCCAAATCGCTTTCGGGATATTTAGGCTTATCAGCCCAGTGAATGATATTCACCCATTTTGATGAATTTTGAAAAGTGTGAAATTTTCATCAGGAGAGAAATTTGATATGTATGTATACATACATATAGGTTGGGGGATATATCTCCGAACCTATGGAAGTGAGGGGTTGGGTGGTTAACGCTATTTGGGTCTAGTTTTGATATAGGCTTTTGCACTTTGTGAGGTGTAACGCATTCGGCTATTTTAGGCGTGTAGTGGTGTGGCTTGGTGTCGTTGTATCAACGGAGTGGAAGAAAGCCGATTTTGACCAATTCCGTGCTTTATATCGCTATCGGTGGTGCGGTGTATGTATATGTGGGGGGGATACGGGGAGGAAAGGGATGGGATGGGCGGTAAAGGAAGAAGAAACACCCTCACCGGGTGCTATTATCTGATATAGGCTATTTGCACTAATTATAATGCTATTTTTTGAAAGTGATGCTGAACTGCTGGCCCGGTGAATATTTAGTGCCTACGAAACCTATAGTTGAGCAGTGAAATTCGGTATGATTTTTGTAGGCTACGTAACTAGCATCATAAATCTCGCATGGTAGGACATCACCATTGATGGTTAGAACTATGGATTTGGCAGTGTTCAGCAACTCCTGCACATTTCCTATGAGATATATGGATTGTTCGCCGTAGTATGTAAAAAATACACCGATATACATGGGGTTTTGGATCGTTGAACTCTCAAGAAAGCCTCTGCCTCTATGTATATCAATCGTTCCGATACCTTTATAGCCTGACAATTCATCTTCGATTTCTGCGGGTGGTAATGGTGGGCCTTCTTCTTGTGTTACAAAAAGTATTGACCCGCTTGGAAGGCTCCCGCCTTGGGCTTGTTCTAGTGGGATTTTTATCATGTAATCGGCTTGGGTTGTAGTAAGGGTTAAGGCGGTGAGTAATGCGAGAGAGATTTTGTTCATGGTGAATTTGTTGTTAATTGATAACAATATACCACGAATATTAGAAAGTCAAAGTTTTGCGGCTTCTCATGCGTGTGTGTGCCGTGTGCGTCATACAAGAAATATATTTCTTGTAGGTGCAAGTGTATAGGTACGTGTGTATATGTATGTGCGTGTGTCGTGTGTGCAGTCTACGACCGTGTGTGATGTATGGGAGTGGGTGGGAGGGGGGGAGAAGAAACACCCTCACCGGGTGCTATTATCTGATATAGGCTTTTGAGACAGATTATAATGTTAGATCTGCTTTGACCATCTGTATGCGGTTGCTCGTCCAATACTCATCTGCTTCATAACTTCTTGTACTGTTGCTCCTGATTTTAGTAATAGGATGCCTTGTTCTCTTTTCGTCTTTCCATTGGCTTTGCCGCCTTTCTTGCCTCGGATTGCTTGAATTCTGCTTGTGTGGGTTCTGGCGACATAATCGTCAAAGGTGCCACGGGTAAAGTTTCTATGTGTCCACTTCGCTACGCTCTTGGCTGTGTGTTTAACCTCGGATATGTCCAACGGCGTAGTAAAATTAACGTTGTAGCCGGTGGCACGGTCTAGGCAAGCGTTTAGCCATTGTTCATAGGTCGGCCAGCCTTGGCGTATAGCCTTGTATGCCCACGCTCTCAATTCATCGAAAAGCATACAGTTACGACCAAGGCCATAGTCCTCTACGGGTTTCTCTTTCGCTTTCTCCGGGGTTAAGTCGATGTAATCGGCTAAGTCGTCCAACGTGTATGGATCGGCCTGCCACTCGGTAACGATCCAATGGGAGTTGATCGGGTTCTTGCAGATCAAGCCGGAATAGCCTCGGTCTGCTCCCAGTAGCTTACACAATGCCGCTTCGATGGCCGCAGCGTAGCGTAAAGGGGCTGTTTTGCCGTCGATAGCAGTTCGGACAGGGGTTTGTAGCAGGTAGAGCAAATGGGCGTGCCCATTAGCCGGATTTCGAGCTATCAGGTTAGGGGCTGGTGCTCCAACGTCATCCCAGTGCAGCCCCGCGTTGGTCTTGTCCAGATCGAAAACCATCCAATATCTATGGGTTGGGCCGTTTGGTTGGACCAGTCGAGCAAGTTTCGCTTTTTCTTTTTTGTTGATTTTTAAGCCGCTGATTAAATCATCGGTGTGATAAGGTCTCTTTGGTAAGTAGTCCTCAAATAGTTTTACGCATCCCATTGTTATCCTCTTCTAATAGTTATTTAGAAAAAGAAACCTTGGGAAGAGACTTGACAATAAAATTTTTGATGATTAAATAGTTTGTGTAGATTAAATTTTTATCGCTGTATCCAGACCACCTTGCCCAAGGTGGTTTTCTTTTTCTGCTCCTTTCAAGTTGCCATACTTTCGGGCTTTGTCAAACTTGGACGGTAAAAAGCCCGCTTGTTTGCGGGCTTTTAGTGTTTTGGACTTGGTAATTACTTGCTAATAGTATGCTGTCGGCCAGACCTATACCATTCAATGCACTCTTCGAGCGAATCCGTCCACTCATCATCCCTATGTAATGGGACGGGTTGGAATTTCAAAATACAGCTTGCGTCCTTAAAATCTGGGAGTAGCCAAGATGCTACAGTGTAGCGGAATTGGCTCCAGTCATTTGTAGCCGGGTGCATAGATACCGCCAGAAGGTCAAACTCTCCAAAGCGGTATGGTCGGGTGTTTTCCTCGCCTTTTTTACCACCTCGTGTCTTTTGAGTTTCAACAACATATTTTTCGGGGGAAAGGACGCGATAGCCTTCATTTGCCATCATAGGTCGCTGTTCTTTCTTACGCTGCATTTTTACCTGAATACCAATGTCTCCAATGGTATCGGAAATTTTAAAGTCGAACGGGAGGTCGCCGGGCGGCGTGATGTCTTGCCAGCCTGTTAGTTTATCCAGAACTTCAACTTTGAAACTCGCTTCTGCAATAATCCCCCGGATTCCTCGCTTGGTAAGATCTGAGCCGCGTGAAATGGCTTCCAGTATGACTTCCGCCTGTGCGTTAAACTCATCCTCCAGAGTATGTATTTTTATCTGACTACGGAGGTATTTGAAAATTTCTTCCCGTTCCTCGTTGCTGAGTTCGGATAGACGTTGCCGTAACTCGATCATTCACTGCTCCTTGGCTACCTTTGGGCGTCCAGCCTTCTCCGGCTGGAAATTCATAACGTCCTCACGAGAGACGAGGACATACCCGGCTACGGTCAGGGTGCGGACTCGTCCCCGCTTGATCAGTCGGCCTATGGCTTGTCTGGTAACGCCTCTGAGCCTTGCCGCGTCTGCCTGTGAGACCCATTCGTCTAAATTGGTTGACATTGACAACCCATTAACTTAACCTTGCCGTGTGGTAGGATTTGGCTCGCCATATCCTCGAAAATCCTCTATTAGATCACGGCCAGAATGACTGAACAACTTACCCTTGCAGTTGAAGAAACTGAAAAATTGGCCATTCCTAATATTTTTGAGAATGGCTTTTCTAATCCTTTCTATTCCACCGACCGGGGAGAGGCATATCTCGGGGATTCATTGGATTACCTGAAAAGCATAAAAACCGGGTCGGTTAATCTTGTGGTCACGTCTCCCCCTTATGCTTTGCATTTTAAGAAAGCTTACGGAAACAAAGATAAAGCCGATTACAATGAATGGTTTATCCCGTTTGCTAAGGAAGTAGCCAGAATCCTTACCGATGATGGTAGTTTTGTCCTTAACATTGGCGGTAGTTACAATAAAGGCGAGCCAACACGCTCGATTTATCATTACAAGCTTTTGATCGAATTGGTTGAAACTGTCGGTTTCTACCTTGCACAAGAGTGCTTCTGGTACAATCCCGCAAAAATGCCAGTTCCTGCGGAATGGGTTACTGTTCGCCGTATACGAATTAAAGACTCCGTTGAATACGTTTGGTGGCTATCAAAAACTCCATGGCCCAAGGCAAATAATAGGAACGCCTTACGTCCATACAGTGACGATATGCTTAGATTGAACAAGAAAGGCGTTAAAACTACTACTAGGCCATCTGGGCACGCTATCCGTGACTCCTTCGATAAAGTTCACGCTGGCGGCTCCATACCACCAAATATGATTGACGATGATACGCCAACTGACTTGTTGAAATTCGGAAATAATTCGGCTAACGATTCTTACACGAAAAGATGTAAGGAAGCGGGGATTAAAATACACCCTGCACGCTTTCCGGCTGCTTTGCCTGAGTTTTTTATCAAGCTTCTTACCGATCCCGGTGATGTGGTGCTTGACCCGTTTGCGGGATCTAATACCACTGGGAAAGTGGCTGAAGGATTAAAACGGTATTGGTTTGCCTTTGACCAAGTTGAAGAGTATTTAGAAGCCAGCAAATTTAGATTTGACTGAAATAAAAAGCCCGCATTGCTGCGGGTTTTTTATTGAGTGGGTTTGGCTATTGATAAGGGTCATAAGGGTCTTGAAACGGGCTTGGGGGCTTAGGTTTTAAAAGTCTTCTCCTTCTGGCCTGTTTCGCCTGCTCGGCTTCTTCTCTGTCAAATTCTATTATTTGCGTGTTGGTAAACTTGTCAGATACGAATAGCTGAACTTTTTCTTTAAAGCCAAATGCAACCTTGTTGGGGTCTAGTCCTTTCTCTTCAAGCTGTTCTTTTACAGACCATAGATAGTCGTGTCGCTTTTCTTTTCCCATGTATTTAGCGGTTTGTAAGATGTTTTCTTTCATTTCTTGATACAGGGTATCGGTGTCCTCGTGCATTCGTTTGGCATGTAGTACCTTGTCCACCTTTACGTCAAATTTATGGATTAGTGGTTCTAGTTTTTGGTCAAGTATCGTTATAGCTTGCTTAATTCTTTTGTGCTTTGCGGATTCGGCTGTCACTTTTCCTTTTAAATCATTTAGATTTTTTTGTAATTTATCTTTTTCTGCTTTAAAGTTTTTCCCTAGCTCAACTTTTTTGTTTTGTAGCTGTGTAATGTCTCGCTGAATATCTGTTCGTTTTTGCGTGATAGTGCTAAGGATTGTCGTGTTTTCTTTGATTTTGCTGTCAAACTGGGCGAGCCTTTTGCTCCAATGTGTTTCGGCCTTTTCAATCTTCATTTGTAAATTAAGGCTGATTTGTTGCCCTTGGCGTATTTCTTGGTCAATAGTCCCTTTTGTTTGTTGCTTATTCTCGATTTCTATTGAGATTTCCTCAAGTTTATTTTGTTTGTCTTCAAGTTGCTCTTGTCGCATTGTATAAAGGTTAAATGCCCTATCTTCTTTGGCTTTCTTACTTTCAAGCCTGATTTTCTTTCTAAGTTCAAGGTTTTCTTGGGTTTGCTCCAATCTATTAGCTTCAAGTGGTATGTTTTCCGTTTTAAATTTTTTGTTGATGTGCTTGTAAAATAGCTCCTGCAACGCTTCGCCTATTATTTGGCTCTCCTGATATGTCTGTTGCTTGGTGTTTACAGGCGTGTAATTCTTGAAAAATTCAACATGTTTAATGACTTTATTGGCAAGCATCGCTTGCTGTTCTGTTAGGTCATATTCCCCTGTTCTTTTGTTTTTACAGTCGATAAAAATATGAGGGTGGTCGCCAACCTTCTTTTTACCTCCCTCTAATTCATCGCCGTGGTAAACCGTCAATAGGAAGTTATAGTCGGGAAAATATTTGGCGTAGAAGTCCTGAATTGCAGAAACGTAGAATTCAGGCGGTAGATCTACTTGGTTGTGCATGGGGAATTTAAAGAAAGCCTCTTGGATAACCGTTTTACGTCCATCCAGCGGTTTTTCTGCTTGGGTGATAGTGTTGTGTAGGTCTATGTAGTTTTGGACGCTTTTGAGCTTCTGGGCCTTCCTGCTGACCTCGAAGGCTTCAAAATCTTCTTTGACCTGTTCGCTGTCGATGTAATCGCCACGGTCGATCAGATCATCAAGGTAGGCGGCTATGGGTTGGCCTGCCTCATCTTTAATGATTTTCTTAATTTTGTATTTATATTTGCCTTTGGTTTCTACATCTTCTTTTCTCTGCTCTTTGCTTCTATTGACCAGATGAAAAGGCGTTAGTGTGTCTTTAATGAATGACAAGGCCGACGCCTCATTCATTGGTACAGACATACCATTGACTATAAATATGTTGTTGTGGGATAGGTCTTCATCCCATTGTATTTTCTTTTCTTCTTTGCTGTGAACACGCAAGGAATGCTTTAAGGATTTGCCTAATTTTTTAAGTGTAGAGACTGAAAAATTAAGTCTCTTATATAGCATGGTTGTGCTTTTGATTTCATTGCTCATTTAACCCTCAGTAGTTGTTATTTTTTACTCCTAAATTGCAGCGAGATGCTTTTGTTTTGCTCTTGGGTATCCAAAGGGGCACCCTTTGGCCCGGCGTTACCACTTCTCATCTTTTGCGAAGCAAAAGTGTGAAGTGGTAACCAAAGGGTTGATAAATGCTTCATATCGCTTTGCTCATTGCCCTTATTTATAATTTACCATAGATTAAATTTTGATCAAATGTGTAGGCTGTTTGTGCTTGCGTATGCGTGCGTGCGGTGTAGTAATCTTTATTATGGTTATCTGTTATATTTGATATCTATATATTGATAACTAAAGACGCAAGCGTATGCGTGTATACACATGAGGCGTGTGTAGGGGCGTGCATTATGCGAGATGATTTGTAAAAAAGATGGTCGTTTAGAAAAGGTCAAAAGCTCTTCTGGTGGGTAAGAGCTTTTCTTTTAATGTGTAACCCCTCCAAAAGTGAGAATTTAGAGGGGGTATTGTTCAAACTGTTAGATCAAACATATCTTGAAGATCGGTAAGATTCCACGCCTTCAAAATATTTTTTTGGGGTAGGAATGCACTGGTGTGGGTCAACTCTTCTACTGTGTCGGGATTGGCTCTTGAAATTCGTAACTGGCTCAAACTTGATTGTCTATGGTGCTCTGCATAGAAAATTATTCCATTTTCTTTGAAGAACGTATTGATCTTGGCTCTCCCCTCTTCGGTCATAAAGAGGTCAACGAGCGTTTGATAATCATCAATTTCAATCGTTTCTGTGGGGCTATCGGCTTCTAGGGCTGCAATTTCTTGGGTTAACTCTTCGATCTTTGTTTCTGTATTGGCAAGTTCTTGCATTACTGGAAGGGGAATCTTCCCACCGAAAGCCCGGATGCTCATTGTTAGGTTTTCATAGGTCGTTCGGAATTGACCCAATTGGGCGGACTTCTCTTTGATTAGTATATTTGTATCAACCGAGGGAGATCGACGTAACAAGCCGCCAAATTGAGCGTTTAAAAGGTTGTTTTTACCTGCTTCACCTTCGTCAATCTGCAAAAGCTTCCAAACATCGGTTGTTATTTTTAGTTTTTCAAGGCTTTTGAGTAGCAAGCCGAAAACATACTCAAAGCGTATGTTGTCGGTGTTGCATTTAGATGGATTTATTCTCTTGGTGTTGCATTTGAAATGCGGGTAAATCTTTCCTTTGTAGCGACTTCCACGATGGTCATAATAGATTTTATCGCCACAAGAAAGGCAAAAAATTTGATTTTTGAATATATTGAAGTCTTGTTCGGTTCTTCTGCCATTGTAGTTTTTTATTTTTCGCTCTTTCATCTTGTCGAGTGCCTGATAAAAGAGGGCTGGGGATATCAACTGCGGATAGTAGTTTTCAATGTATCCCGTTGGGATTTTTCTTGATTTTCCGTCTTCGTACTCTACCCGGTGAGTAGCAAGGCACCCGATTACGGTCTTATTGGCTATAAGTTTGTTAAGCGTCCCGTTGTTCCAATCTTTTTTCGAGATTAGATTGATTTTCTTGATCGCAGTGTTTAGGCCGTAGGTCAAGAGCAATTCAAATAGTGTTTGGATTTCTTTCTGCTCTTCTTCGTCTATGACGAATTGACCATCAACCACGCGAAGGCCGTAGGGTATTGATTTCCCTTTCTTGATGATTATCTCGCCGTTTTGGGCCTTTTCTCGGCGTTTATTCCACGATGACAAGAGACGTTTGGACTTTGTTTCGCTCTCTTCGTTGGCTCGTTTGGCGATTAGGCTAATCATCAAGAGGTTTTCAAAGTCTCTCGATGGATCGTTGTAGGAATAGGTTTTCTGGTCGGTAGTGGTGTAGATGTTGATCCCTTTCTTCAAGATGCCTTGAAGCAATTCCACGCCGTCTAGCACCCTCTGGCGAGTGATCCGGTCGATGGATTCCACTACAAGATAATCGTCCCTCTGGATGCTCCCTTGCTCGATACGATCAAGAATCTCTTTGAATTTGCCTGTCTTGGCGTTGTCGCCACGGAAGGCCGATTTCCCTCGGTCATAGACCACTTCGGCAATGGCTATGCCTGTGGTGTGCTCGAAGAGTTCTAGGGCCGTGTATTGGCGGTTTTCACTGTCGCCGGTCTGCTGGACGGCTCTGGAATAGCGAATGTAGGCGTAGGCGGCTGGCATTTTGGTATCTCTGAATTTCACTCGGAGAAATATACCACCGGATTATGATGCGGTTGCGCCGTGGGAAGTTGCCGGGCAGCGGTCCGGCGTCCAGGGGAAACTCGGAAACCAGCGCGCTGCCTTGTTCCAGCATGTGACGTGCCAGGTTGCGGTGGCGCTGTGGATAAAGTTTTTGCAAGCCGGTGCCGAGCACACCGATCGTCGCCCCGCCCACGTCGATGGCGGCTTGGTGTGCAGCACCGTCGATGCCCAGGGCCAGGCCGCTGGTCACGACAAAACCGGCCCGGGCCAGGCTGCGGGAAAACGCTGCCGCAGTGCTCAACGCCGGTGGCGAAGCACGGCGGCTGCCGACGATGGCCAACTGTGGTTTATCCACAAGCGCGGGGTCGCCGGCGACAAACAGCAGCGGCGGTGGGTTGGGGATTTCCGCGAGCAGCGCAGGGTAGGCGGGGTCGTCCCACATCAGCAAATGCTGGCCCGGACGCTCTAGCCAGGCCATTGCCGCCGCCGCGCCATCGCGCACTTCGGCGCTGCGTCGGGCGTCGCTCGCCGCTGGCGGCAGGCCCAGTGTCCGCCAGGCGGAAGCCGGTGCGCTGAGCGCCGCCGAGGCATTACCAAACGCGTGGATCAGTTTCAAAAAGCGTTGCGGGCCGACCTCGGGCAGACGCTGCAGACGCAAACGCGCCTCCAGCTCGGCGGGCGGGCAAGCGGGAAAATCGGGGCAGGGCATAAGACCATCCTTGATCTTTTCGGGATTACCCACATATCAAAACCTGTGGATAAGTCTGTTGATAATGCTTTGACAACTGCCTGACGAACGCAGTCCGACAGCCGGCATTTCAACCCTAGACGACCTTTTCGCAGGTGCCGAACGCGCAGAATCCCTTTATTATGTGCGCTCATGTTTGTCACACATTGCACAGTGCAGCTCATACGCTTATGGCCATTCTGAACATCCTCGAATTCCCGGACCCGCGCCTTCGCACCATCGCCAAACCGGTGACGGAAGTCGACGACGCCATCCGCCAGTTGGTGGATGACATGTTTGAAACCATGTACGAAGCCCCAGGCATTGGCCTGGCAGCGACTCAGGTCAACGTGCACAAGCGCGTCGTGGTCATGGACCTGAGCGAAGATCGCAGCGAGCCGCGGGTGTTCATCAACCCCGAGCTGGAAGAACTGACCGACGATATGGGCCAGTACCAGGAAGGCTGCCTGTCGGTGCCGGGGTTCTACGAGAACGTCGACCGTCCGCTGAAAGTCCGGGTCAAGGCCCTGGACCGCGACGGCAAGCCCTACGAACTGATCGCCGAAGGCCTGCTGGCCGTGTGCATTCAGCACGAATGCGACCACCTCAACGGCAAGCTGTTCGTCGATTACCTGTCGACGCTCAAACGCGACCGCATCAAGAAGAAGCTGGAAAAGCAGCACCGCCAGCAAGCTTGATCCTCCTCACTCCAGAAGGCTTGCTCCGGCAAGCCTTTTTCTTTTAAGCGAGAACTCCATGCGCATCGTCTTCGCGGGCACCCCCGAGTTTGCCGCCGAACACCTCAAGGCCCTGCTGGCCAGTCACCACGAAATCATCGCCGTCTACACCCAGCCCGACCGGCCGGCCGGCCGTGGGCAAAAGCTGATGCCGAGCCCGGTGAAGCAACTGGCTGTGGATAACAACATTCCGGTGCTGCAACCGCCGACCTTGCGCAACCCCGACGCCCAGGCCGAACTGGCCGCCCTCGCGCCGGACCTGATGGTGGTCGTGGCTTACGGCCTGATCCTGCCGCAGGTGGTGTTGGATATTCCCAAACTCGGCTGCATCAACAGCCACGCCTCGCTGCTGCCGCGCTGGCGCGGTGCTGCGCCGATCCAGCGCGCGGTGCAAGCTGGCGATGCCGAGAGCGGCGTGACCGTGATGCGCATGGAAGCCGGCCTCGATACGGGCCCGATGCTGCTCAAGGTCAGCACCCCGATCAGCGCCGCGGACACCGGTGGCACCCTGCACGATCGCCTGGCCGAACTCGGCCCGCCGGCCGTGCTGGAGGCCATCGCCGGCCTCGACGCCGGCACCCTGCACGGCGAAGTGCAGGACGATGCCCTGGCCACTTATGCACACAAGCTGAACAAGGACGAAGCACGCCTGGACTGGAGCCGCCCGGCCGTCGAGCTGGAGCGCCTGGTGCGCGCCTTCAACCCGTGGCCGATCTGCCACAGCACCCTGGCTGGCGAAGCGCTGAAAGTGCTGGCCGCCAACCTCGCCGAAGGGCAGGGCGCGCCGGGTGAAATCCTTTCCGCAAGCAAGGACGGCCTGGTCGTCGCCTGCGGCGAGCAAGCGCTGAGCCTGACCCGCCTGCAACTGCCCGGCGGCAAGGCGCTGAACTTCAGCGACCTGTTCAACAGCCGCCGCGAGAAATTCACCCCCGGCACGGTACTCGGCCAATGAACCCGCGTCTGGCCGCCGCCCGTGCTTTGGCCGCTGTGCTCAGCGGCAAAGCCTCGCTGAACAGTTCGCTGCCGGCGCAACTGGACAAGGTCGAAGCCCGCGACCGCGGCCTGACCCAGGACCTCGCCTTCGGCACCGCGCGCTGGCAGCCACGCCTGTCGGCGCTGGGCGAGCGCCTGCTGCAAAAACCCTTCAAAAGCGCCGATGCCGATGTGCAGGCCTTGATGCTGGTGGGCCTGTATCAGTTGTTCTACACCCGCGTCCCGGAACACGCCGCCATCGGCGAAACCGTGGGCTGCGCCGACAAGCTGAAAAAGCCCTGGGCCAAGGGCCTGCTCAACGCTGTGCTGCGCCGCGCCCAGCGTGAAGGCAACGACATCCTCGCCGAGCTGGAACGCGATCCGGTGGTGCGCACCGCCCATCCGCGCTGGCTGCAAAAGTCGCTGAAGGCGTTCTGGCCGGAGCAGTGGGAAGCCATCTGCGCTGCCAACAACGCCCACCCGCCGATGATCCTGCGGGTCAACCGCCGTCATCACAGCCGCGACGCTTACCTCGAATTGCTGCGCCAGGCCGGCATCGACGCCGCGCCGTGCCAGTACAGCGTCGACGGCATTCTGCTGACCGCCGCCTGTGATGTGCGTGACCTGCCCGGCTTCGCCGACGGCTGGATCAGCGTCCAGGACGAAGCCGCGCAACTGGCCGCCGACCTGCTGGAGCTGGCGCCGGGGCAACGGGTGCTGGACGCCTGCTGCGCCCCTGGCGGCAAGACCTGCCACGTGCTTGAAGTCGAGCCGAAGCTGGCCGGTGTGGTCGCTATCGACCTGGAAGCCAAGCGTCTGGTGCGCGTGCGCGAGAACCTCGACCGCCTCGGCCTCGACGCCCAACTGATCGCCTGCGATGCCCGCAACACCGGCGAGTGGTGGGACGGCAAGGGCTTCCAGCGCATCCTGCTGGACGCACCGTGCTCGGCCACCGGCGTAATCCGCCGCCACCCGGACATCAAGCTGACCCGCCAGGCCGACGACATCGCCGCACTGGCCGCCCTCCAAGGCGAATTGCTCGATGCACTCTGGCCGACCCTCGAAGTCGGCGGCATGCTGCTCTACGCCACCTGTTCCACCCTGCCCACGGAAAACACCGAAGTGATCGAGGCGTTCCTCGCCCGCACCCCCGGCGCCCGTGAGCTGGACCTGGCCACCGACGCCGGCATCCGCCAGCCGCACGGTCGCCAGTTGCTCGCCCAGGAAGGCGGGCACGACGGTTTCTACTACGCCAAGCTGATAAAAATCGCCGCCGCGCGCGGCCTATAACAACAAAGGAAGGGACAGCGGATGAAGATCATCATCCTTGGCGCGGGGCAGGTCGGCGGGACGCTGGCCGAACACCTGGCCAGTGAAGCCAACGACATCACCGTGGTCGACACCGATGGCGAGCGCCTGCGCGATCTTGGCGATCGCCTGGATATCCGCACCGTCCAGGGCCGCGGCTCGCTGCCGACCATCCTGCGCCAGGCCGGCGCCGACGATGCCGACATGCTGGTGGCGGTAACCAACAGCGACGAGACCAACATGGTCGCCTGCCAGGTCGCCTACACGCTGTTCCACACCCCGACCAAGATCGCCCGCGTCCGCGAATCGTCCTACCTGACCCGCAACGAGCTGTTCGACAACGAAGCCATTCCGGTGGACGTGCTGATCAGCCCGGAACAGGTGGTGACCCACTACATCAAGCGCCTGATCGAGCATCCGGGCGCCCTGCAGGTGATCGACTTCGCCGACGGCAAGGCGCAACTGGTGGCGGTCAAGGCCTACTACGGCGGGCCGCTGGTAGGTCAGCAACTGCGCCAGATCCGCGCGCACATGCCCAATGTCGATACCCGCGTGGCGGCGATCTTCCGGCGCGACCGGCCGATCCTGCCGCAAGGCGACACGGTGATCGAAGCCGATGACGAGGTGTTCTTCATCGCCGCCAAGGCCCACATCCGTGCGGTGATGGGCGAGCTGCGCCGCCTCGATGAAACCAACAAGCGCGTGGTGATCGCCGGTGGCGGGCAGATCGGCGAGCGTCTGGCCGAGGCCATCGAAAGCCGCTATCAGGTGAAGATCATCGAGATGAGCGCGGCCCGTTGCCGCTACCTCTCCGACACCCTCGACAGCACCGTGGTGCTCCAGGGCAGTGCCTCGGACCGCGACCTGCTGCTGGAAGAAAACATCGCCGACGCCGACATCTTCCTGGCCCTGACCAACGACGACGAGGCCAACATCATGTCCTCGCTGCTGGCCAAGCGCCTCGGCGCGCGCAAGGTGATGACCATCATCAACAACCCGGCCTATGTCGACCTGGTGCAGGGCGGCGAGATCGATATCGCCATCAGCCCGCAGCTAGCCACCATCGGCACCTTGCTGGCCCACGTGCGCCGCGGCGATATCGTCAGCGTGCACTCGCTGCGCCGTGGCGCGGCGGAAGCCATCGAAGCGATCGCCCACGGCGACTCGAAGTCGAGCAAGGTGGTGGGCAAGGCCATCGAAGACATCAACCTGCCGCCGGGCACCACCATCGGCGCAATCATCCGAGACGACGAAGTGCTCATCGCCCACGACGACACGGTGATCAAGAGCGGCGACCACGTGATCCTGTTCGTTGTGGATAAAAAGTACATTCGCGATGTGGAAAAGTTGTTCCACGTCGGTCTGACGTTCTTCTGACCGTTACCGAAGGAAGGGAAGGCAATGCGCGAATCGCTGGAAAAAATGCTCGCCAAGGGTGTGGATAACCCGCTGTTGCGCTTTGGGCTGGGCAAGTCCTGGCTGGACGAAGGCAACGGCGCCGAAGCGGCGGTGCACCTGGCGCGGTGTGTGGAGCTGGATCCGAAGTATTCGGCGGCGTGGAAATTGCTCGGCAAGGCGTGGGTGGCGGCTGGGGATAACGCTGCGGCACGGGCGGCCTGGGAGCAGGGGATTGCGGCGGCGCAGGCTCATGGGGACAAGCAGGCCGAGAAGGAGATGGCGGTGTTCTTGAAGAAGCTGGATAAAGCCGGGAATTGAGTTGAATTCATCGCCGGCAAGCCGGCTCCCACAGGTCCGGGGTGTGCACGAAACCTGTGGGAGCCGGCTTGCCGGCGATGAGTCCCTCAGTACCAGCGCGGCTCGCCGGGAGGCCGCTTCTTGAACCGCTTCATGCTCCACATGTACTGGCTCGGATAGGCCCGCACATACTTTTCCACAACCTGGCTCATCGCCGCCGCCGAAGTCTCGGTGTCGGTGCTGTACATCGCCTCCGGCGCCGCTTCCAGGATCACCTTGAAGCCCGAGCCATCCGGCAGCCGCAAGGCATGCAGGAACACCCCCACTGCCTTGCCGCCCGCCAGCATGTTCGGCACGAACTTGCTGGTCAGCGCTTTCGTCCCCAGGAACGGCACGAAAATCCCCGCCGATTCCGCAGGCTCCGGGTCAGCCGGAATCCCCACCTGACCGCCACGACGCACTTCCTTGATGATGCTCAGGATGCCTTCCTTGGTCGAGGGCGCAACGCGGTTGCCCAGTTGCACGCGCTGCTCGCGCAGCAGGTCATCGACCGCCTTGAGCTTGGGCGGGCGGTAGAAAATGATCGGTTTGCACTGGCTGCAATAGAAGTGGTTGAGCACTTCCCAGTTGCCGAGGTGGCTGGTGATGCCGACCACGCCTTTGCCCGAGGCCAGGGCGTCTTTCAACACCTCCAGGCCTTCGACTTCACGCACCAGGTCGATGGAACGCTGCGCCGGCCAGATCCAGGCGCACGCGCTTTCGGTGAAGGACTTGCCGATATCCATCAACGTGCGACCCACCAGCTTCTCGCGCTCGACCGGGTCCATCTCCGGGAAGCACTTGGACAGGTTGATCCGCACCACTTCACGGGAGCTGTTCGGTACCTTCCACATGATCCAGCCGATGGCCGCGCCGACCCGTTGCACTGCGCCCCAGGGCAGCTTGGCAAACAACCGCAACGCCCCGACCATCAAGGCGCCCTTGAACTTTTCCACAGGCAGGTTCCTCCGTAAGCAAGCCGGGCATTGTAACCGTCAGCGCAGCAGGGCGGCGTATCGATCGCAATCGGTGGTGTGATCCATGACCATGCCGGTGGCCTGCATGAAGGCATAACAGATGGTCGGGCCGACAAAGGTGAACCCGGCCTTTTGCAGCGCCTTGCTCATGGCCTTGGCCTCGTCGGTGACCGCCGGCACTTCGCTGCGCCCGACAAAGTGATTGATCTTCGGCTGGCCGCCGACAAAGGACCAGAGGAAGGCCGCCGGGTCGTCCAGCTTCAGCCAGGCCAGCGCATTGCGCCGCGAAGCCTTGAGCTTCAGGCGGTTGCGGATGATGCCGGGGTCGAGCATGCGTTCTTCGATTTCTTCATCGGTCATTTGCGCCAGCCGATGCGGGTCGAAACCGAACATCACTTGCCGGTAACGCTCGCGCTTTTTCAGCACGGTGATCCACGACAGTCCGGCCTGGAATCCTTCCAGAAGCAGCATTTCGAAGAGCTGCCCGGCATCGCGCTGCGGCGTGCCCCATTCCTGATCGTGATAAGCCTGATACAGCGGATCGTCGGTACACCAAAAGCAACGTGGCATAAAGCACCATGGGTAGAGGCCGGGGCGAATCGGGTTATACTCCCGCTCTTTATATTCGCAGCCCTAGAAACAGGTGAATTTCGTGAGCCAGCCTACGCCAGCCGTGCGTACCTTCCAAGACTTGATCCTCGCGCTCCAGCAATACTGGGCCGAGCAAGGTTGTGTGGTGCTTCAGCCCTACGATATGGAAGTGGGCGCCGGCACCTTTCATACCGCCACGTTTCTGCGCGCCGTAGGCCCGGAAACCTGGAACGCCGCTTACGTGCAGCCAAGCCGTCGCCCGGCCGATGGCCGTTACGGTGAAAACCCCAACCGCCTGCAGCACTACTACCAGTTCCAGGTGGTGCTCAAGCCGAACCCGGCCAACTTCCAGGAGCTGTACCTCGGCTCGCTGAAAGCCATTGGCCTGGATCCGCTGGTTCACGACATCCGTTTCGTCGAAGACAACTGGGAATCGCCGACCCTCGGCGCCTGGGGTCTGGGTTGGGAAATCTGGCTCAACGGCATGGAAGTCACCCAGTTCACTTACTTCCAGCAAGTTGGCGGCATCGAATGCCTGCCGGTCACCGGTGAAATCACCTATGGCCTGGAGCGTCTGGCCATGTACCTGCAGGGCGTCGACTCGGTCTACGACCTGGTCTGGACTGACGGTCCGTTCGGCAAGGTGACCTACGGCGACGTGTTCCACCAGAACGAAGTGGAGCAGTCGACCTACAACTTCGAACATGCCAACGTCGAGAAGCTGTTCGAGCTGTTCGATTTCTATGAAAGCGAAGCCAACCGCCTGATCGAGCTGGAACTGCCGCTGCCGACCTACGAAATGGTCCTCAAGGCGTCCCACACCTTCAACCTGCTGGATGCCCGCCGCGCCATCTCGGTCACCGAGCGCCAGCGTTACATCCTGCGCGTGCGCACCCTGGCCCGTGCCGTGGCCCAGAGCTACCTGAACGCCCGCGCCAAGCTGGGCTTCCCGATGGCAACCCCTGAATTGCGTGATGAAGTGTTGGCCAAGCTGGAGGCTGCAGAATGAGTGCTCAAGATTTCCTGGTTGAACTGGGCACCGAAGAGCTGCCACCCAAGGCCCTGGCCAGCCTCGGCGATGCCTTCCTCGCCGGCATCGAAAAAGGCCTGCAGGCCGCCGGCCTGAACTACACCGGCAAACAGGTGTACGCCGCGCCGCGCCGTCTGGCCGTGCTGATTCGTCAACTCGACACCCAGCAGCCAGACCGCAGCATCAACGTCGACGGCCCGCCCCGCCAGGCCGCGTTCGACGCCGAAGGCAACCCGACCCAGGCCGCCCTGGGCTTCGCCAAGAAATGTGGCGTGGAGCTGTCGGAAATCGACCAGAGCGGCGCCAAGCTGCGCTTCTCCCAGCACATCCCGGGCAAGGCAACCGCCAGCCTGCTGCCGACCATCGTCGAAGACTCCCTGAACGACCTGCCGATCCCCAAGCGCATGCGCTGGGGTGCTCGCCGCGAAGAGTTCGTGCGTCCAACCCAATGGCTGGTCATGCTGCTGGGTGACGAGGTGGTCGATTGCACCATCCTCGCCCAGACTGCCGGTCGCGAATCCCGTGGCCACCGCTTCCACCACCCGGAAAACGTGCGCATCAGTGCTCCGGCCAACTACCAGGAAGATCTGCGCAAGGCCTACGTCCTGGCTGACTTCGCCGAGCGTCGCGAGCTGATCAGCAAGCGCACCGCTGAACTGGCGATGCAGCAGGAAGGCACCGCGATCGTCCCTCCAGCCCTGCTGGACGAAGTGACCGCGCTGGTCGAGTGGCCGGTTCCGCTGGTCTGCTCGTTCGAGGAGCGTTTCCTTGAAGTGCCGCAAGAAGCCCTGATCACCACCATGCAGGACAACCAGAAGTACTTCTGCCTGCTGGACGTCGACGGCAAATTGCTGCCGCGCTTCATCACCGTGGCCAACGTCGAGAGCCGCGATCCGAAGCAGATCATCGAAGGCAACGAGAAGGTCGTGCGTCCACGCCTGACCGACGCCGAGTTCTTCTTCAAGCAGGACAAGAAGCAGCCACTGGCAAGCTTCAACGACCGCCTGCAGAACGTGGTCTTCCAGGCCCAGTTGGGCAGCGTCTTCGACAAGGCCGAGCGCGTTTCGAATCTGGCCGCGTTCATCGCCGGCAAGATCGGTGGCGACGCCCAGCGCGCAGCCCGCGCAGGCCTGCTGTCCAAGTGCGACCTGGCCTCCGAGATGGTCGGCGAATTCCCTGAAATGCAGGGCGTCGCCGGTTACTACTACGCGCTCAACGACGGCGAGCCGGAAGATGTTGCCCTGGCCCTGAACGAGCAGTACATGCCGCGCGGTGCTGGCGCTGAATTGCCATCGACCCTGACCGGCGCGGCCGTGGCCATCGCCGACAAGCTCGACACCCTGGTCGGCATCTTCGGCATCGGCATGCTGCCAACCGGCAGCAAAGACCCGTATGCACTGCGTCGTGCGGCCCTGGGCGTACTGCGCATCCTGATCGAGAAGCAACTGGACCTGGACCTGACCGACGCTGTCGACTTCGCGGTCAAGCAGTTCGGTGCCAAGGTCAAGCCGGCCGGCCTGGCCGAGCTGGTGCTGGAATTCGTCTTCGACCGCCTGCGTGCGCGCTACGAAGATGAAGGCATTGATGTCGCCACCTACCTGTCGGTCCGTGCCCTGAAGCCGGGTTCGGCGCTGGACTTCGACCAGCGCGTGCAGGCCGTCCAGGCCTTCCGCCAACTGCCGGAAGCCGCCGCCCTGGCCGCGGTGAACAAGCGTGTGTCGAACCTGCTGAGCAAAGCCGAAGGCACCGTGGCCACCACCGTCGAGCCGAAGTACTTCGACAACGCCAACGAGTTCTCGCTGTACTCGGCGATCCAGCAGGCCGACCACGCCGTGCAACCGCTGGCAGCAGCGCGTCAGTACCGCGAGTCGCTGGCGCGTCTGGCTGCCCTGCGTGAGCCGGTGGATGCGTTCTTCGAAGCGGTGATGGTCAATGCCGAAGACGCCAACGTGCGGGCCAACCGTTATGCCCTGCTCAGCCGCCTGCGCGGTCTGTTCCTGGGCGTGGCCGACATCTCGCTGCTGGGGTAAGCCTTGAAACTGCTGATTCTCGATCGTGACGGGGTGATCAACCAGGACTCCGACGCCTACATCAAGTCGCTGGAGGAATGGATTCCGATCCCCGGCTCGATCGAGGCCATCGCGCAGTTGAGCCAGGCCGGCTGGACGGTGGCCGTCGCCACCAACCAGTCCGGCATCGCCCGCGGCTACTACCCGTTGTCGACCCTCGACGCCATGCACGCCCGCCTGCGTGAGCTGGTGGCCGCGCAGGGTGGGGACGTCGGGCTGATCGTCCACTGCCCGCACGGGCCGGACGATGGCTGCGATTGCCGCAAACCAAAACCCGGGATGCTCCGCCAGATTGCCGAATACTATGACGCCAGCCTCGCTGGCGTGTGGTTCGTCGGCGACAGCAGCGGTGACCTGGAAGCCGCGGCAACCGTCGATGCTCAACCGGTTCTGGTACGCACCGGCAAGGGTGAGAAGACCCTCGCCAAGGGCGTTGCGCCGGATACACTGATTTTCGATGACCTGGCTGCCGTCGCCAGAGCACTTATCCACAAATAGCGCGCCTGCCCCTTGCGGGCGCACTCTTACTAGGCGGGCCCTCCCGCAACGGTACAAGCCGCTATGTCGATCCTGCAGGCGATCAGAATCGTTCCCTTTTATCTGTTGTTGGGCGCCAGCGCGCTGATCTGGTGTTCACTCAGCTTCTTTATCGCGCCGTTCCTGCCGTTCCGTTATCGCTATCGCTGGATCAACGTCTACTGGTGCCGCTTCGCGCTGGTGCTGGTGCGGGTGTTCCTGAATATTCGGGTCAAGGTGACCGGCGCCGAGAACATCCCCGAGCGCCCCTGCGTGATCCTCTCCAATCACCAGAGCACCTGGGAAACCTTCTTCCTCTCCGCGTACTTCCAGCCCCTGAGCCAGGTGCTCAAGCGCGAGCTGCTGTACGTGCCGTTCTTTGGTTGGGCCATGGCCATGCTGAGGCCGATCGCCATCGACCGCGACAACCCCAAGGCCGCCCTGAAACAGGTTGCCGCCAAAGGCGACAAGCTGCTCAAGGAACGCGTGTGGGTACTGATCTTCCCGGAAGGTACCCGCGTGCCATTCGGCCAGATCGGCAAGTTCTCGCGCAGCGGCGCCGCCCTGGCAGTGAACGCCGACCTGCCGGTACTGCCCATCGCCCACAACGCTGGCAAGTACTGGCCCAAGGAAGGCTGGGGCAAGCGCGCTGGCACCATTGAAGTGGTGATCGGCGAGCCGATGTGGGCCGAAGGCAGTGGCCCGCGGGCGATCGCCGAACTGAACGACCGCGCTGCCGCGTGGAACGAAAAAACCCAGCGCGAACTGGGTTCGCTGCCCCCTCTGCAGGCGGTCAGCGAAACGCAGTCGGTGGCTTGACCCGTTCTGTGGATAACTTGTTGACAATATTTGGATGGATCACGAAAAAACGCGCTAACTCATTAATCTGCTTACATATTTCTATGTATGACTGTTTCGTGTAAATCGTGCATAAGTTTTTTCGCGGAATAAAAAAACCGGCTTTTACGCCGGTTTTTTTGTGCCTGTTATTCACACCTTGTCGATGTCGACATCACGGGTCTCTTTCAGACAGAACAGACCCACCACCAGACTGACGCCAGTGATCAGCACCGGGTACCAGAGCCCGTAGAAAATGTCGCCGGTGTACACCACCAATGCGAACGATACGGTGGGCAGGAAGCCGCCGAACCAGCCGTTGCCGATGTGGTAGGGCAGGGACATCGAGGTGTAGCGGATGCGGGTCGGGAACAGCTCGACCATCACCGCAGCCAACGGTCCGTAGGTCATGGTGGCGATCAGGATCATCACCACGATCAACAGCACCACCATCGGCTGGTTGACGCTGCTGGCGTCGGCCTTGGACGGGTAGCCGGCCTTCTCGATCGCTGCGCGCATGGCCGCCTCGTCGAAGCCCTCGATGCGCTGCTCACCCACCATCACTGCCACGCTGCTGCCGGCAGGCATCGATTGCGAGCTGTACGGCAGGCCCTGTTTGACCAGGAACGTCTTGACCTTGTCGCAAGGGCTGTCGAATCGCGCCTTGCCCACCGGGTCGAACTGGAAGGTGCAGCCGGCAGGATCAGCCATCACCACGATGGGTGACTGACGACTGGCGGTGTCGATCTGCGGGTTGGCGTAGTGGCTCAGCGCTTTGAACAGCGGGAAGTAGAGCAGAGTGGCGAGCAGCAGGCCCGTCATCAGGATCGGCTTGCGCCCGATGCGGTCCGACAACCAGCCAAAGAAGACGAAGAACGGCGCGCCGATCACCACGCTGATGATCAGCAGGGTGTTGGCCTGGGCCGGATCCATCTTGAGCATCTGGGTCATGAAGAACAGCACGTAGAACTGCGCGGTGTAGAAGGTCACCGCCTGCCCGGCATTGATGCTGAACAGCGCCGTCAGAACGACCTTGAGGTTCGGCCAGGAGGTGAAGGACTCGCGGATCGGCGACTTGCTGATCTTGCCCTGAGCCTTCATTTTCACGAAGGCCGGCGACTCATGCATGCTCATGCGGATCCAGGTGGAGATCGCCAGCAGCACGATGGACAGCAGGAACGGCAGGCGCCAGCCCCAGGTTTCGAACTGGTCGCCACTGATGTAGCGGCTGCCCAGCACCACCAGCAGCGACAGCAGCAGGCCGAGGGTCGCGGTGGACTGGATGAAACCGGTGTGGAAACCGCGTTTTCCGTGCGGGGCGTGCTCGGCGACGTAGGTCGCTGCGCCGCCGTACTCACCGCCCAGCGCCAGGCCCTGGAGCATGCGCAGCACCACCAGGATGATCGGTGCGGCGATGCCGATGCTGGCGTAGGTCGGCAGCAAGCCAACGGCGAAGGTGGACAGGCCCATCAGCACGATGGTCACTAGGAAGGTGTACTTGCGGCCGATCATGTCTCCCAGCCGCCCGAACACCAGCGCACCGAAAGGCCTGACCAGGAACCCGGCGGCAAATGCCATCAGCGCAAAGATGAACGCCGTGGTGTCGTTGACCCCGGCGAAGAACTGCTTGCTGATGACCGCGGCCAGCGCCCCGTAGAGAAAAAAGTCATACCACTCGAAAACCGTCCCGAGGGATGACGCGAAAATGATCTTGCGCTCTTCGCGGCGGCTGCTGGCCGTCGTGGTTGCGCTCTGCTGCTGAAGGGTGTCCGACATCGTGCTGTCCTCGGCCCACGTTGGGGCACAGTGATTATTGTTGTTGTCCACTGTCGACACCGGTCGACTGCTGCCGGTGTCACTGTTGCCACGCCGCCCCGCACAAGGCTCAGGGCGTCGCTATCTTCGTGCGGTCACTGCGGCCGCTGATGGCCTCATGGCCCTGGCGGATCAGTTGCGCGGCCTTTTCCGCGATCATCAAGGTGGGTGAGCAGGTATTGCCCGAAACGATGTTCGGCATGATCGACGCATCGGCGATGCGCAGGCCGGCGACACCGTGAACCCGCAACTGCGCGTCCACCACATCCAGCGACCCGTTGCCCATGCGGCAGGTACCCACCGGATGGAAGATGGTGGTGCCAATCTGGCCGGCAGCGGCGTACAGGTCTTCGTCACTCTGCAACGCCGGTCCCGGCAGGTATTCGCGCGGCGAGAAGGGCGCGAGGGCAGGGGACTGGACGATATTGCGGGTCAGGCGGATGGCCTGGGCGGCGACCTGCAGGTCTTCCGGCGCGCTGAGGTAATTGGGGTCGATCAATGGCGCGTCGGCAGGGTCCGCCGAGCGGATATCCACACGTCCGCGGCTGAGCGGCCGCAGGTTACACACCGACGCCGTGAAGGCGGCGAAGCGGTGCAACGGCTCGCCAAATCGGTCCAGCGACAGCGGCTGAACGTGGTACTGGAGATTCGGCGAAGCCTGCTCCGGCCCCGAACGCACGAACGCGCCCAGTTGGCTCGGCGCCATGGCCAGCGGGCCACTGCGGTCATAGAGATAACGCAGACCCATGCCCATCTTGCCGAAGAGCGTGTTGGCCACCTGATTAAGGGTGCGGACATTGTCGACCTGGTAGATCAGCCGCAGTTGCAGATGGTCCTGCAGGTTGCCGCCAACGCCGGGCAATTCGTGGTTCACACCGATGCCCAAGCGCTCCAGCAGGGGCCGCGGACCGACGCCGGAACGCTGGAGGATTCCTGGCGAACCGACGGAGCCAGCGCACAGGATCACTTCACGGCGGGCGTCGAAGTTCTGCCATTGCCCCTGCCACCGTGCGCGCACCGCAGAGGCACGGCCGTTCTCCAGCAGCACACGGTCAACATCGACACCCGTCAGTACGCTCAGGTTGGTGCGGTGGGCAATCGGCCGGAGAAACGCCTTGGAGGCATTCCAGCGCACGCCGGCTTTCTGGTTGACCTGAAAATATCCACAGCCCTGGTTATCGCCGCCGTTGAAGTCATCGACGCTGGCGATCCCCTGTTGCGCGGCCGCCTCGCGAAACGCGTCGAGAATCGCCCAGGAATAACGCTGCTGCTCGACCCGCCATTCACCGTCAGCACCGTGCGCCTCGCTGGCCCCGGCGTAGTGCCGCTCGCTGGCCTTGAACAGCGGCAGCACGTCCTTCCACGCCCAGCCAGGATTGCCCTCGTCGGCCCAGCGGTCGTAGTCGCCGGACTGCCCGCGCATGTAGATCATGCCGTTGATCGAGGAACAGCCGCCGAGCACCTTGCCCCGTGGATAACCCAGGCTGCGTCCGTTGAGGCCGGCTTGGGATTCGGTCTTGAAGCACCAGTCGGTGCGGGGATTGCCAATGCAGTAGAGATAACCGACCGGGATATGAATCCAGGGGTAGTTGTCGCGGCCACCGGCTTCGAGCAGGGCAACGCGACAGGAAGGATCGGCGGACAACCGGTTTGCCAGCAGGCAACCCGCAGGACCGGCACCAACGATGACGTAGTCGTAGGAATGATCGGCTGATGGCATGAAGACCTCGCGCCTGATTTTTATTCTTGTCTTCCTTCAGTGTTATTGATTATTTTCGAGATGAAAACGTTCGTTTTCACTCAACCGCTGTGCGTTTAAACACAACGCCAGCAAGCCTGCGGTTAACAGGGACAGCCAATGTTCGACTGGAATGATCTGCGGTTTTTTCTCGAATTACAGCGCAGCGGCCGCCTGCTCACCGCTGCCAAACGCCTCAATACCACCCACAGCACCGTGGCCCGGCATATTGAAAATATCGAGCAAAGCCTGGGCACCGCGCTGTTCGTCCAACATGCCCAGGGCTATGAACTGACGCCGTCCGGCCAGGCCCTGCTCAAGCATGCCGAGGCGATGGAAAACGTCGCGCTGCTGGCCCAGGAAGAAATCACCCAGGCCATCACCCCGCTGGGCAAGATTCGCCTGGGGGTCACCGAAGGCATCGGCATCATGTTTTTCACCCCGCGCATGGGCAGCCTGTTCGACCGGTATCCGGGGCTGGAAGTGGAGCTGGTGGCGGTTCCGCGATTTGTCAGCATCATCAACCGCGAGGCGGAAATCAGCATCCACCTGGAGCGCCCCAACGCCGACCTGTTGATCACCCGCAAGCTCACCGACTACCGCCTGGCGCTCTATGCCAGCCCCGACTACCTCGCTCGCGCTCCCGCGCTGAACAGCCGCGAAGATCTGGCTCGGCATACCTGGATCGGCTACGTCGACGACCTGCTCTTCAGCCAGGAGCTGCTGTTCCTGCACAGCTTCTGCCGGGCACCGAACGTGGTGTTCCGCAGCACCAGCGTGATCGCCCAGCAGCATGCAGCGCGTGCCGGGCTGGGCATCGCCGTGCTGCCCAACTACATGGCGCGGCACGATCCGGGGCTGGTGCGCATCCTGCCCAGCGAAACCATCCAGCGCAGCTACTGGATAAGTACTCGTCGCGAGTTGCACAAGTCGGTACGTCTGCGGGTGGTCTGGGACTACCTGCTGGCGCTATGCGCGCAAGAGCAGGGCGAACTGCTGGCCGACTAGCTCAGTACAGTAAGGTGCTGAACGCCAGCGACACCGCAGCCCCCATCCCGACCAACGCGAACGCCTGCTGCAGACGCGGCCCGGCCAGATGGTGGGCGACCTGGCGTCCACCGAGCAGACCAGCCAGCGCGCCTGCGGCAAACGGCGCGCCGACCGCCCAGGGCATCACACCACTGAAACTCGCCGTCAGCACGCTGCCGCTGGAGACGAGGGCGATCACCGCCAGCGAGGTGGCCACCATGCTTTTCATGTCGAGGTTGGTGTAGCGACCCAAGGCCGGAATGATGACGAAACCGCCGCCCACGCCTAACAACCCGGACAGCAATCCTGCGAGCAATCCGGTAAAGGCGAGCGCCCGGGCGCAGGGTAGGGTCCAGCGCAAGCGTCCCTGCTGCGGGTTGAGGACGCAAGGCTGTATCTGTCGATTGGCACAGGGCGACTCGCCGCGTA
This sequence comes from Pseudomonas huaxiensis, assembly GCF_003231275.1. Classification (GTDB taxonomy): domain Bacteria; phylum Pseudomonadota; class Gammaproteobacteria; order Pseudomonadales; family Pseudomonadaceae; genus Aquipseudomonas; species Aquipseudomonas huaxiensis. The sequence continues at coordinate 140,217 of NZ_QKVL01000007.1, read as the reverse complement.
GCTCGCGTCGGGCCCTTAGAAGCATCCGCCCACAGGCATACACCAGCACCGCCGAGAATCCCAACGCCAGCGGCGCGTTGGGCACTCGATGCGCCATCCAGAAACCGAAGGGCGCTGCCAACCAGCCGAGCCCGGCGATAAAGAATGCCGCCCGGTAACGCACCAACCCTTGGCGCCAGCCCAGTATCGCGCCTGCGCTGGCGGCCAGTCCTACCGCGAGCAAGCCCACCGGCGCCGCTTCGACCATCGACAAACCAAGTCCGAAGACCAGCAGCGGCACGGCAAGGATTCCTCCTCCGGCGCCCGTCAGCGCCAGGATCAAGCCGATGACCGCACCCAGTCCGGCACCGAGCAACTCATGTTCCATCATGACTACGGCTCACCGACCAAGGGAATCTTCAGGTAGCTCACGCCGTTGTCTTCAGGCTCGGGGAACTGGCCGCTGCGCATGTTGATCTGCACGGACGGCAGCATCAGCACCGGCATCTCAAGGGTTGCGTCGCGAGCCTGGCGCATAGCGACGAATTCGTCCTCGCTGATGCCCTGATGAATATGGATGTTGCTGGCGCGCTGTTCCGCCACCGTAGTCATGTAGCGCAGCTCGCGACCACCGGGTAAGTAGTCGTGGCACATGAACAGTCGGGTGTCGTCGGGTAGGGCGAGGATGCGCATGATCGAGCGGTACAGCACGTGTGCGTCGGCGCCGGGAAAATCGCAGCGGGCGGTGCCATAGTCAGGCATGAACAGAGTGTCGCCAACGAAGGCTAAGATTTCACCGGCTGCCTCCACCAGGAAGGTCATGCAGGCCGGCGTATGCCCAGGGGTGTGCAGGGCACGAGCCTGCAAACCGCCAATGGTAAAAGTGGCGTCGTCGTCGAACAGTACATCGAACTGGCTCCCATCACGGGCAAAGCCGGAACCGGCATTGAACAGCGCGCCGAAGGTTTTCTGCACCTGGGTGATCTGGCTGCCGATTGCCAGTTGTCCGCCGAGGGCTTTTTTCAGGTACGCCGCTGCTGAAAGATGATCCGCGTGGACGTGGGTTTCCAGGATCCACTGCACGCTAGCGCCCAGCGCTCTTACCCGGTCGATCAGCCGATCAGCGTTGTGAGTGTCTGTGCGACCGGACTTCGGGTCGTAGTCGAGCACGCTGTCGATCAATGCGCACTGTCTGGTTTCGGTGTCCATGACCAGATAGCTGATGGTCCAGGTCGTGCTGTCGAACAGCGCTTCCAAATATAGATTGCCGACGGTGATCATTATCCATTCTCCAGAAAGGTCACTACAGCCGACCATCGATGAACACGGATGACTGAACGCATCTTAGCTCGGCGTTTGCGCGAACTTTGGCTTTGAATTGATAAACCCAAGAGACAAGAAACCCGGCTTTCGCCGGGTTTTTTGTTTCACGTGGAACAATCAGAAGTCGAGGTTGGACACCGACAACGCGTTGCTCTCAATGAACTCACGGCGTGGCTCGACCGCATCACCCATCAGGGTGTTGAAGATCTGGTCAGCCGCGATCGCGTCTTCGATGGTCACCTTGAGCATGCGACGCACGCTTGGGTCCATGGTGGTTTCCCACAATTGATCCGGGTTCATCTCACCCAGACCTTTGTAGCGCTGGATGGTGTGACGCTTGGTGCTTTCGTTCATCAGCCATTCAAGTGCTTCCTTGAATTCGCTGATGGCCTTCTTGCGCTCACCACGTTGAACGTATGCGCCATCGTCCAGCAGCGTGCTGAGCTGTGCACCCAGTGCAGTGACGGTGCGGTAGTCGTTGCTGCCGAAGAAGTCACGGTTGAAGGTGATGTAGCTAGCAAGACCATGGGAGGTGATTTCCACTTCCGGCAGCCATACGTTGCGCTCGCGGTCTTCACGCAGACTGGCCTTATACAGCAGGCCCGATTTCTCGCTGGTGCTCAGGCGCTCTTTGAACTTGTCCAGCCACTCGGTCATCTTCGCGTGGTCAGAAAGATCTTCCAGCGAAACGGCCGGCAGGTAGAGGAAATGCTCAGTCAGTTCCAGCGGGTACAGGCGCGACAGACGCTTGAGTGTCTTCATCACCGAGCGGAACTCGTTGACCAGGCTTTCCAGCGCAGGGCCGGAGATCGCCGGAGCAGATTCGTTCAAGTACAAGGCTGCGTCTTCCAGGGCCGACTGGGTCATGTACTCTTCCATGGCGTCGTCGTCCTTGATGTACTGCTCCTGCTTGCCTTTCTTCACCTTGTACAGCGGCGGCTGGGCGATGTAGATGTAACCGCGCTCGACCAGTTCCGGCAACTGACGGAAGAAGAAGGTCAGCAGCAGGGTACGGATGTGCGAACCGTCGACGTCAGCATCGGTCATGATGATGATGTTGTGATAGCGCAGCTTGTCGATGTTGTACTCATCGCGGCCGATACCACAGCCCAATGCGGTGATCAGGGTGCCCACTTCCTGGGACGAGATCATCTTGTCGAAGCGTGCTTTCTCGACGTTGAGGATCTTGCCCTTCAGCGGCAGGATCGCCTGGGTCTTGCGGTTACGACCTTGCTTGGCCGAGCCACCCGCGGAGTCACCCTCCACCAGGTACAGTTCGGAAAGGGCAGGGTCTTTCTCTTGGCAGTCCGCCAATTTCCCCGGCAGACCGGCGATGTCCAACGCGCCTTTACGGCGAGTCATTTCCCGCGCTTTACGGGCGGCTTCACGAGCGCGCGCGGCGTCGATCATCTTGCCGACCACAGCCTTGGCTTCGTTCGGGTTTTCCAGAAGGAAGTCAGAGAAGTACTTGCCCATCTCCTGCTCTACAGCCGTCTTCACTTCGGAGGAGACCAGCTTGTCTTTGGTCTGCGAGCTGAACTTCGGATCCGGCACCTTGACCGAAATGATCGCGGTCAAACCTTCACGGGCATCGTCACCGGTAGTCGAGACCTTGTTCTTCTTGGCCAGACCTTCCTGTTCGATGTAGTTGTTCAGGTTACGCGTCAGCGCAGAACGGAAGCCCACCAGGTGAGTACCGCCATCGCGCTGAGGAATGTTGTTGGTGAAGCAGAGCAGGTTTTCGTTGAAGCTGTCGTTCCACTGCAGGGCAATCTCGACGCCCACACCGTCCTCACGCTGGACGTTGAAGTGGAATACCTGGTTCACCGGAGTCTTGTTGGTGTTCAGGTACTCAACGAATGCACGCAGGCCACCTTCATATTTGAAGGCCTCTTCTTTACCAGAGCGCTCGTCTTTCAGCAGGATGCCAACGCCAGAGTTCAGGAACGACAGTTCACGAATCCGCTTGGCCAGGATGTCCCAGCTGAAATGAATGTTCTTGAAGGTTTCAGCCGAAGGCTTGAAGTGAATCTGGGTGCCGGTGGTTTCACTGTCGCCAACGATTTTCATCGGAGCTTGTGGAACACCGTGGACGTAGATCTGCTCCCAGATTTTTCCGCTACGACGAACAGTCAGGGTCAGCACTTCGGAAAGGGCGTTTACTACCGAAACACCCACACCGTGCAGACCACCGGAAACTTTATAGGAGTTGTCGTCGAACTTACCGCCGGCGTGCAGTACGGTCATGATGACCTCTGCGGCGGAAACCCCTTCTTCTTTATGCACATCAACCGGAATGCCGCGACCGTTGTCGCGTACGGTGATGGATTCATCCGTGTGGATGATTACAGTAATGTCGTCACAGTGGCCGGCGAGGGCTTCGTCGATCGAGTTGTCGACCACCTCGAACACCATGTGGTGCAGGCCGCTGCCGTCATCAGTGTCGCCAATGTACATACCAGGGCGCTTGCGCACGGCATCCAGCCCTTTCAGCACTTTAATGCTGGAGGAATCGTACGTTTGATTTTCGCTCATGCCTTCACTCCCGATGGTCGTGGGTCTGGGTGATACGGCCCTGTTCCACGTGGAACAAAGCAACCGGCGTATCCATCTGCCAGCCTTCCCTCAGTAATTCGTGATCTACACAGGTGATAAAAACCTGGCAGCGTAAGTCTTCCAACAAGCGGCAAAGTGCACGACGGTGCTGCTCGTCCAGTTCGGACGGCAGGTCATCCACCAGGTAAATACATTGGCCGCGACGTGCCTGGCTGACCAGGTGTCCCTGGGCGATACGCAATGCGCAGACCACCAGCTTTTGCTGGCCGCGGGACAAAATATCCGCGGCATTGTTAGCGCCCAATCTGAGGCGCAAATCTGCACGCTGTGGGCCCGCCTGGGTATGTCCCATCTGCTGATCGCGCTGGACGGAAGCCGCGAGAACGTCACTCAGCTCTCGGTCTTTATCCCATCCGCGGTAGTAACTCAGGGTAAGCCCTTCGAGCTCCAAAAGTTCGCTGAGGATTTGCTCGAAGACAGGCTTCAACGCTTTGATGTAATTACGGCGATATTCGTCGATTTCCGCACTGGCCAGGCACAATTCCCGGTCCCAAGCCGCTTGGGAAATAGCGTCAAGTGTACCATGCCGCAACCACGAGTTTCGCTGCCGAAGTGCCTTCTGCAGCCGCTGCCAAGTCCCCATGAAACGAGGTTCCACGTGGAACACACCCCAATCAAGGAATTGCCGGCGGATTTTCGGCGCGCCTTCAAGCAGGCGAAAACTGTCTGGATTGATCAATTGTAGCGGGAGGATTTCCGCCAACTGGGCGGTACCGCGTGCGTTCTGCCCGTCGATACGGATGGTGAAGTCGCCCTGCCGCTCCCGCGAAACACCCAGATTGCTAGAGGCGCCATTCTCCAACGTCACTTGGCCGAAGACCGTGCACGTTGGCTGTTCATATTGAATGACGGGGTTCAGGCGAGTGCTACGGAATGAACGAGCGAGCCCCAGCAGATAAATGGCTTCCAGCACGCTGGTTTTGCCGCTGCCGTTATCGCCGTACAGAATGTTGATTCGCGGGGAAGGTGAGAAGGTCACCGGGTGCAGGTTACGCACCGCGGTGACAGAGACACGACTGAGGGACATCTAGACAGGTCTGGGCAATTACAGGCGCATCGGCATAACGACATAAGAAGAGTCGTCGTTGCCCGCTTCCTGCAGCAGCGCACTGCTGTTGGAGTCGGAAAGGATCAGACGAACCTGCTCGGTCGTCATGACGCCCAGTACGTCCAGCAGATAGCTGACGTTGAAACCGATCTCGAGCGAGCCGCCGTTGTAGTCGACGCTGATTTCTTCCTCAGCCTCTTCCTGCTCCGGGTTGTTCGCCTGGATCTTCAATTGGCCAGCGGCCAGTTGCAGACGGATCCCGCGGTACTTCTCGTTGGAAAGAATCGCGGTACGGCTGAACGCTTCGCGCAGCGCCTGACGATCGCCCAGCACCAGCTTGTCGCCGCCTTTTGGCAGAACGCGCTCGTAGTCCGGGAACTTGCCGTCGACCAGCTTCGAGGTGAAGGTGAATTCGCCAGTAGTTGCGCGGATATGGTGCTGGCCCAGCACGATGCTGACCGTGCCGTCTGGTTCGGTCAGCAGGCGCGCCAGCTCGAGGATACCTTTGCGAGGCACGATGACCTGATGGCGATCAGCCTGACCGATGTCAGCGCTCATCGAGCACATGGCCAGACGGTGACCGTCGGTAGCGACCGCGCGAAGGGTGCCTGTGGATACTTCCAGCAACATACCGTTGAGGTAGTAACGGACGTCCTGCTGCGCCATGGCAAAGCTGGTGCGTTCGATCAGTCGACGCAGGCGGCTTTGTTCCAGGGTGCAGGTCAACGAGCCAGGGCCTTCTTCCACAGTCGGGAAATCATTGGCCGGCAAGGTCGACAGGGTGAAGCGGCTACGGCCGGCCTTCACCAGGAGTTTCTGCTCGTCGACCTTGATGTCGATCAGAGCGTCGTTGGGCAAGCTCTTGCAGATATCCATCAGCTTGCGCGCAGGAACCGTGATCTCGCCCGGCTCGGCAGGTTCTTCCAGTTGGACGCGGCCAACCAGTTCCACTTCCAGGTCGGTACCGGTCAGCGACAACTGTTGACCCTGGACCACCAGCAGTACGTTGGACAGTACTGGCAAGGTCTGGCGGCGCTCTACGACACCTGCGACCAGTTGCAGGGGTTTCAACAGGGCTTCGCGTTGAATGGTGAAATGCATGGTCTAGTCCCTTGCCTTGAAAAGCTGCGCCGACATCAGGTTGTCAGAGTCCGCAGCAGGTTCTTGTAGTCCTCGCGGATATCCGCGTCGGATTCCTTGAGTTCGTTGATCTTGCGGCAGGCGTGCAACACCGTGGTGTGATCGCGGCCGCCAAAAACGTCGCCGATTTCCGGCAGGCTGTGGTTGGTCAGTTCCTTCGACAGGGCCATGGCCACTTGTCGAGGCCTGGCCACCGAACGCGAGCGTCGCTTGGAGAGCAGATCGGAAATCTTGATCTTGTAGTACTCGGCGACGGTGCGTTGAATGTTATCCACACTCACCAGCTTGTCCTGCAGCGCCAGCAGGTCCTTGAGCGATTCACGAATCAGCTCGATGGTGATATCGCGCCCCATGAAGTGCGAGTGAGCGATGACACGCTTGAGCGCACCTTCGAGTTCACGAACGTTGGAGCGGATGCGCTGGGCAATGAAGAATGCCGCGTCGTGCGGTAGATCGACCTTTGCCTGGTCAGCCTTCTTCATCAGGATCGCTACGCGGGTTTCCAGCTCTGGAGGTTCGACCGCTACGGTCAGGCCCCAGCCGAATCGCGATTTCAGGCGCTCTTCCAGTCCTTCGATTTCCTTCGGATAACGGTCGCTGGTGAGAATCACCTGCTGACCGCCTTCGAGCAGGGCATTGAAGGTGTGGAAAAACTCTTCCTGCGAACGCTCCTTGCGAGCGAAGAACTGAATGTCATCGATCAGCAGTGCGTCCACGGAGCGGTAGAACCGCTTGAACTCGTTGATCGCGTTGAGCTGCAACGCCTTGACCATGTCAGCCACGAAGCGCTCGGAGTGCAGGTACACAACTTTGGCGTTGGGGTTCTTCTTGAGCAGGTGGTTACCCACAGCGTGCATCAAGTGAGTCTTACCCAGGCCAACGCCCCCATAAAGGAAGAGCGGGTTGTAACCGTGCTTGGGGTTGTCCGCAACCTGCCACGCAGCAGCGCGTGCAAGTTGGTTGGACTTGCCCTCGACGAAGTTCTCGAACGTGAACGTCCGGTTGAGGTAGCTGGTGTGCTTGAGCGCACCCTCGACCTGCACCGTGCGCTGTTCAGAACGCCCGTTGCCGGCAGCCGGTGCGCTGACGGGCACCTCGACCATGGCATCGAAACTATCCCGCGAAGGCGTGTCCTCGACCGCAGGCGCGACAGGAGCAGCGGCTGGAGCGCTGTTCACTGGCTCGCTGGCCACAGCAGGTCTGGCCTGGGCCGCAGCTTGCGCCTGTGACGCAGCGACTGACGCAGCCAAGGGCGCGTTGGGCGCTGCACGCGGAGCAGAGCTTCGACGGCTGCCTATTAATAAGGAAAGCGAAGGAGCGGCACCGTTGCCGTGCTCACCCAGCAGCTCGAGCAGGCGGCTCAGGTACTTCTCATTGACCCAGTCGAGTACGAAACGGTTAGGCGCGTAAACGCGCAACTCGTCGCCTTCGGCTTCGACTTGTAGTGGACGGATCCAAGTGTTGAATTGCTGGGTAGGCAGTTCGTCGCGCAGAAGCTCCACGCACTGCTGCCAAAGTTCCACTGACACGGATATCCCCTGAATTTGAAAGCCGGTGAGGGCCAGTGAGGCAAAAACAAGCGGCCATTGTACCGGGCGACCGCACACTTATCCACACGGGACTGGTCCAAGAGAGGCGATAAATCAGTCATTTACTGACCAAAATCCAATCTACCCGGTGTGAATAAGCTCTGTGGATAACCGCACCTGAGGACTATGCACAAGTCAGGGCTGAACCCTGTTGATAACTCGCCTGTTGATAACTACCTGTTTTATCCACCGCTTTTCCGATGGCCTGGCACAGCCAAAGCACCGTTTCCCGACAGGGTTCAAGATCTCTGTACAGTACGTGAATAAAGGCCTGTAGCGATTTATCCACAGAAATGCTCTGCATAAGATTTATAAGTTCTACAGAAAAGCTTTAAATACCTCTTCTCTTTTTTTCTATGTTTAATCGCGATGTCCTTGAGTGAGGGTGATCCCTTGGAAAGGAACCACCATTTTTTTACCTATAAGGAAACGCTGGTTGGAAATTGACCTACGAGCTTGCTTTCTCTAGAATCGCCGGTCTCTTAAAACGGGGGCCATTCCGGCCCGTTGTCACGAACCAGGTAACACGCCATGAAACGTACTTTCCAACCAAGCACCATCAAGCGCGCTCGCACTCACGGTTTCCGTGCTCGTATGGCCACCAAGAACGGCCGTGCCGTACTGTCCCGCCGTCGTGCCAAAGGCCGTAAGCGCCTGGCAGTTTGATTTTTCGGCATCGGTGGTGAGTCAGGACTTCAGTCGGGAAAAGCGTCTGCTGACCCCTCGACACTTCAAAGCGGTCTTTGACTCTCCATCAGGCAAGGTGCCCGGCAAGAGTCTCTTGCTCCTTGCCCGCGAGAACGGCCTTGATCACCCCCGCCTGGGTTTGGTGATCGGCAAGAAGAGCGTCAAGCTTTCCGTTCAACGCAACCGCTTGAAGCGTTTGATGCGCGATTCGTTTCGCCTTCACCAGGAGATCCTGGTCGGCTGGGACATTGTCATCGTCGCGCGCAAAGGCCTTGGCGATATAGAAAACCCGGAATTGCACCAGCATTTTGGCAAGCTCTGGAAGCGACTCGCTCGTAGTCGGCCCTCTCCAGTGGTCAAGACCGAATCTGTAGGGGTGGACCGTCCAGATGCGTAAACTGGCACTCGTTCCGATCCAGTTTTACCGTTACGCCATCAGCCCATTGATGGCCAGTCATTGCCGTTTCTACCCAAGTTGCTCCTGCTATGCGTACGAAGCCATCGAAAAACATGGTCTCTTGCGTGGCGGGTGGCTGACCGTTCGTCGGCTGGGTCGCTGCCATCCCTGGAATGCCGGCGGCTTTGACCCGGTTCCGCCAGTTCCTTCTTCCCGTACTTCTTCGATAGCCGAGTAATCATGGATATTAAACGCACGATCCTGATCGCCGCCCTGGCAATCGTGTCCTATGTCATGGTCCTCAAGTGGAACCAGGACTACGGCCAGGCTGCCCTGCCGACTCAGAATGTTGCTGCCAACACTGTCGCGCCGTCTCTGTCGGACACCCCGAATGCTGGCAACAGCGCAAGTGCTGATGTTCCGAGCGCCAGCGGCGAATCCAGCCCAGCCGAACTGGCTCCGGTGGTCGTCAGCAAGGACCTGATCCGGGTCAAAACAGACGTTCTCGATCTGGCTATCGACCCAAGCGGTGGTGACATCGCCCAACTGATGCTGCCGAAATACCCTCGCCGTCAGGACCATCCCGAAATTCCGTTCCAGTTGTTCGACAACGGTAGCGAGCGTGTTTACCTGGCTCAAAGTGGCCTGACCGGCGTCAATGGCCCGGATGCACGTTCTACTGGTCGTCCGCTGTACGCCACTGAACAGAAAAGTTATCAACTGGCTGATGGCCAGGACCAACTGGTCGTCGACCTGAAATTCAGCGACGCCGGCGTCAACTACATCAAGCGCTTCTCCTTCAACCGCGGTGAGTACGATCTGACCGTCACTTACCTGATCGATAACCAGAGTGGTCAGCCATGGACCGGTAACCTGTTCGCGCAATTGAAGCGTGACGCGAGTTCCGATCCTTCGTCGTCGACCGCTACCGGCACCGCCACTTACCTGGGCGCTGCCCTGTGGACAAGTTCCGAGCCCTACAAAAAGGTGTCCATGAAGGACATCGACAAGGGCAATTTGAAAGAAAATGTGAACGGTGGCTGGGTAGCCTGGCTGCAGCACTACTTCGTGACCGCGTGGATTCCGAAGTCCGGTGAGAACAACATCGTTCAAACCCGCAAAGACAGCCAGGGCAACTACATCATCGGTTTCACTGGCCCGGCGCTGAACGTAGCCACGGGTGCCCAGGCTGAAACCAGCACCATGCTGTACGCAGGTCCGAAGATTCAGGACAAGCTGAAAGCGTTGTCCCCAGGTCTGGAACTGACTGTCGACTACGGCATTCTGTGGTTCATCGCCCAGCCTATCTTCTGGCTGCTGCAACATATCCACAGCCTGCTCGGCAACTGGGGCTGGTCGATCATTGCCCTGACCATGCTGATCAAGCTGCTGTTCTTCCCGCTCTCGGCCGCCAGCTACAAGTCGATGGCGCGCATGCGTGCCGTGGCCCCTAAACTGGCTGCCCTGAAAGAACAGCATGGCGACGACCGGCAGAAAATGTCGCAAGCCATGATGGAGCTGTACAAGAAAGAGAAGATCAACCCGCTGGGCGGCTGCTTGCCAATCCTGGTGCAGATGCCGGTCTTCCTCTCGCTGTACTGGGTACTGCTGGAAAGTGTCGAGATGCGTCAGGCTCCGTGGATGTTCTGGATCACCGACCTGTCGATCAAGGATCCGTTCTTCATCCTGCCGATCATCATGGGCGCAACCATGTTCATCCAGCAGCAACTGAACCCGACTCCGCCGGATCCGATGCAGGCCAAGGTGATGAAGCTGATGCCGATCATCTTCACCTTCTTCTTCCTGTGGTTCCCAGCTGGTCTGGTGCTGTACTGGGTTGTGAACAACTGCCTGTCTATCGCACAGCAGTGGTACATCACCCGCAAAATCGAGGCAGCCACCAAGAAGGCCGCTGCCTGACAGGTTAGCCAGCTAATCTGTGGATAAACGCCCCACTCGTGGGGCGTTTTGCTATCTGACGTTTTTGTTTCGAGGCCCACCGACCATGAATTCCCGTCGTGAAACCATCACCGCCATCGCTACTGCCCAAGGCCGCGGCGGGGTGGGCATTGTGCGTATTTCCGGGCCTTTGGCCAGCCAGGCCGGCCAAGCGATCACTGGTCGTCAACTGAATCCGCGGCATGCTCATTACGGCCCGTTTCGCAGTGAAGACGGTCTGGTTCTCGACGAAGGCATCGCCTTGTTCTTCCCCGGGCCGAACTCGTTCACCGGCGAGGATGTGCTGGAACTCCAGGGCCATGGCGGCCCAGTGGTACTGGATATGCTTCTGCAGCGCTGTGTACAACTCGGTTGCCGGCTGGCGCGCCCGGGAGAATTCAGTGAGCGCGCCTTCCTCAACGACAAGCTCGACCTTGCGCAGGCAGAAGCCATCGCCGACCTGATCGAGGCGAGTTCTGCACAGGCTGCGCGCAATGCGCTGCGTTCGTTGCAGGGGGAATTCTCGCGCCGTGTGGATAACCTTACCGAGCGCCTGATCAGCCTGCGAATCTATGTGGAAGCCGCCATCGATTTTCCCGAGGAAGAAATCGACTTTCTCGCCGATGGCCATGCCCTGGGCATGCTCGATCAGGTCCGCGAAGATCTGGCCTTGGTAATGCGTGAAGCCGGGCAGGGCGCTTTGTTGCGCGATGGTATGACGGTTGTGATTGCCGGTCGGCCTAACGCGGGCAAGTCCAGTCTGCTGAACATGCTTGCCGGTCGCGAGGCGGCAATCGTTACCGAGATCGCCGGTACAACCCGGGATATCTTGCGCGAACATATCCACATCGACGGCATGCCGCTGCACGTTGTGGATACTGCCGGCCTGCGTGACACCGAGGACCATGTGGAAAAAATCGGCGTGGAGCGTGCGCTGAAGGCCATTGGAGAGGCCGATCGGGTGCTGTTGGTCGTGGACGCCACTGCTCCCGAGGCCACCGACCCGTTTGCACTATGGCCGGAGTTCCTCGATCAGCGGCCGCAGCCTGACAAAGTTACCCTGATTCGCAACAAAGCCGACCTCACTGGTCAGTCGATTGGCATTGAGCAGTGTGCGGATGGCCACGTCACGATCACTCTCAGCGCCAAAGCACCCGACATGGGCCTGGATCTGCTGCGCGAGCACCTTAAAGCGTGCATGGGTTATGAACAGACCGCCGAAAGTGGCTTCAGCGCCCGCCGGCGTCATCTGGAGGCGTTGCACCAGGCCAGCGCGAGTCTCGAGCACGGTCGTGCGCAATTGACCCTGGCTGGCGCCGGGGAGCTACTGGCGGAAGATTTGCGTCAGGCCCAGCAGTCTTTGGGTGAAATTACCGGGGCATTCAGCTCCGACGATCTCCTGGGTCGAATCTTCTCCAGCTTCTGCATCGGCAAATAAACCTTCTTATCCACAGACCGGGTCGCAACTGACGGCCCGGCTGTAGCTTCTTACTGCACCTTTCACTTATCCACTGACGAAGACTCCGGGCTTGCCTGGGGCTTTCGGCTGCCCGCTTGTCCACAAAATGCCGGAATAAGCCCTGTGGAAAACCCGCCTTCAGCTCCGTTGATAACTAGGCCTCAAGGTTGGAGATAAATTCGCCTGTGGGTAAATAGCAGTTTAATCCACAGGCTTAAGGCGCTTATCCATAGCCCCCAGGGGTGGTGATGAACAGGGTTTTGAAACGCTGTACATATTGATCTATATGGGCTGTAGAACGTTATCCACAGATATGTGCCGCACTAAGAATAAACATAAAAACAAAGCTTTTATAAAGTTTTCTTCGTTATTTCTATTACCGGCCATTCATCCACAGGCTGGTTAAATTTTGTGCAAAAGGTTCCTTTGAGAGGGGGTAAGTCCCTATACTTGTCAGCTATCCCTTTTTTATTCCCGAAACAGGCACGAGGTGCGTGGTGGATTTCCCTTCCCGTTTTGAAGTGATCGTCATCGGCGGCGGCCATGCCGGTACCGAGGCTGCGCTTGCGTCAGCACGCATGGGTGTCAAAACCCTGCTGTTGACCCACAACGTGGAAACCCTCGGGCACATGAGCTGCAACCCGGCTATCGGTGGTATCGGCAAGAGCCATCTGGTCAAGGAAATCGATGCGCTCGGCGGTGCCATGGCACTGGCCACAGACAAGAGCGGCATCCAGTTCCGTGTTCTGAACAACCGCAAGGGCCCGGCAGTACGGGCAACCCGTGCGCAAGCCGACCGTGCGATCTATAAGGCGGTGGTCCGGGAAATTCTCGAGAACCAGCCCAACCTGTGGATATTCCAGCAGTCCTGCGATGACCTCATCGTCGAGCAGGATCAGGTACGCGGCGTAGTGACCCAGATGGGCCTGCGGTTCTTCGCCGACTCCGTGGTATTGACCACCGGCACCTTCCTCGCGGGACTTATCCACATCGGTCTGCAGAACTATTCCGGTGGTCGGGCCGGTGATCCACCAGCGATCGCGCTGGCTCATCGCTTACGTGAATTGCCGTTACGTGTGGGTCGCCTGAAAACCGGTACTCCGCCGCGCATCGATGGACGTTCCGTGGATTTCTCGGTGATGACCGAACAGGCAGGTGATACCCCGATCCCGGTGATGTCGTTCATGGGCTCGAAGGAAATGCATCCGCGGCAGGTCAGTTGCTGGATTACCCACACCAATGAGCGGACCCACGAAATCATCGCGTCCAACCTCGACCGCTCGCCGATGTATTCCGGCGTCATCGAGGGCATTGGTCCGCGTTACTGCCCATCGATCGAAGACAAGATCCATCGGTTCGCTGACAAGCAGAGCCATCAGGTCTTCATCGAACCCGAAGGTCTCAATACCCACGAGTTGTACCCGAACGGGATATCCACATCCCTCCCGTTCGATGTGCAGTTGCAGATCGTGCGTTCGATCCGCGGCATGGAAAACGCGCACATCGTTCGCCCGGGCTACGCCATCGAGTACGACTACTTCGACCCGCGCGACCTGAAATACAGCCTGGAAACCAAAGTGATCGGCGGGCTGTTCTTTGCCGGGCAGATCAACGGCACCACTGGCTACGAAGAGGCCGGAGCCCAAGGATTGCTGGCCGGCGCCAACGCTGCGTTGCGTGCGAAAGGCCTGGAAAGCTGGTGCCCGCGTCGCGACGAAGCCTACATCGGCGTATTGGTCGACGACCTGATTACCCTGGGTACCCAGGAGCCGTACCGCATGTTCACTTCTCGCGCCGAGTACCGCCTGATCCTGCGCGAAGACAACGCGGATCTGCGCCTTACCGAAAAAGGCCGCGAACTCGGGCTTGTGGATGACGCACGCTGGGCGGCGTTCACTGCCAAACGCGAAGGAATCGAGCGTGAAGAACAGCGTCTGAAATCCACGTGGATACGCCCGGGCACCGAACAGGGCACCGCGGTTGCCGAACGATTCGGTACCCCGCTGAGCCACGAATACAACCTGCTTAACCTGTTGAGCCGCCCGGAAATCGACTATGCCGGCCTCGTTGAAGTGACCGGTGGCAGCGATGTGGACGACCAGGTCGCTGAGCAAATCGAGATCAAAACCAAATACGCCGGTTACATCGACCGGCAACAGGAAGAAATCGCTCGCCTGCGTGCCAGTGAAGACACCCGCCTGCCGGAAGATATCGACTACAGTGGTATTTCCGGGCTATCCAAGGAGATCCAGGGCAAGCTCGGCCAATCGCGGCCGGAAACCTTGGGCCAGGCTTCGCGTATCCCGGGCGTGACCCCCGCGGCGATTTCCCTGTTGTTGATCCATCTGAAGAAACGCGGCGCCGGCCGCGGTCTGGAGCAAAGCGCTTGAGTTCTATGGTCACCGCAAAACACGCCGATGAGTTGTCCACAGGGGCCCGCCAACTCGGGCTCGAGCTGAGCGAAGCGCAGCAGGAGCAACTGCTGGCCTATCTGGCTTTGTTGATCAAATGGAACAAGGCCTACAACCTCACCGCAGTGCGCGATCCCGATGAAATGGTGTCTCGCCATCTGCTCGACAGCCTCAGCGTGATGTCGTTTATCCACAGCGACCGCTGGCTGGACGTTGGCAGTGGTGGGGGGATGCCGGGGATTCCGTTGGCTATCCTGCATCCGGAGAAGCAGGTCACGGTGCTGGACAGCAATGGCAAGAAAACCCGCTTCCTCACTCAGGTCAAACTGGAGCTGAAACTGGACAACCTGACAGTTATCCACAAGCGGGCCGAAGAGTTCCAACCTGAGCAGCCATTCACCGGAATCATCTCGCGTGCTTTCAGCAGCATGGAAAATTTCACTAACTGGACGCGGCACCTGGGGAATTCCCAGACACAGTGGCTGGCAATGAAAGGACTGCATCCAGCCGATGAGCTGGTAGCATTGCCGGCAGATTTCGAAGTGGAGAGCGAGCAGGCCTTGACCGTTCCAGGTTGCCAAGGCCAACGCCATCTGCTGATACTGCGCCGCACGGCATGACTGGGAACACAAGCAAGAATGGCTAAGGTATTCGCGATTGCGAACCAAAAAGGGGGCGTGGGCAAAACCACGACCTGTATCAATCTCGCAGCCTCGCTGGTAGCAACCAAGCGTCGCGTGCTGCTGATTGACCTCGATCCACAAGGCAACGCCACCATGGGTAGCGGTGTGGATAAACATGTCCTGGAACATTCGGTCTACGATCTGCTGATCGGCGAGTGCGACCTGGCCCAGGCCATGCACATCTCCGAGCACGGTGGTTATCAACTGCTGCCGGCCAACCGCGACCTGACCGCCGCCGAGGTGGTGCTGCTGGAAATGCAGATGAAGGAAAGCCGCTTGCGCAATGCGCTGGCGCCTATCCGGGAAAGCTACGACTACATCCTCATCGACTGTCCGCCATCGCTGTCGATGCTGACCCTCAATGCCTTGGTCGCCGCTGACGGGGTGATCATCCCGATGCAGTGTGAATACTACGCACTGGAAGGTCTCAGCGACCTTGTGGATAACATCAAGCGCATCGCTGCCCGCCTGAATCCCGAACTCAAGATCGAAGGCCTGCTGCGCACGATGTACGACCCGCGCCTGAGCCTGAACAACGATGTTTCGGTGCAGCTCAAGGAGCATTTCGGCGAGCAGCTCTACGACACGGTCATTCCTCGCAACATTCGCCTGGCTGAGGCTCCGAGCTTTGGCATGCCGGCGTTGGCCTACGACAAGCAATCCCGAGGCGCCCTGGCTTACCTGGCCCTGGCGGGCGAACTCGTTCGTCGCCAGCGTCGTCAAACTCGCACTGCACAGACAACTTAAGGAATCCGCATGGCCGTTAAGAAACGAGGTCTCGGACGTGGGTTGGATGCACTGTTGAGTGGTCCGACCGTCAGCGCGCTCGAAGAGCAAGCTGTAAAGGTCGACAAGAAAGAACTGCAACACCTGCCGCTGGACCTGATCCAGCGCGGCAAGTACCAGCCACGTCGGGATATGGACCCGCAGGCGCTTGAAGAACTGGCCCAGTCGATCAGAGGCCAGGGCGTCATGCAGCCGATCGTGGTCCGCCCTATCGAGGGTGACCGCTACGAAATCATCGCCGGTGAGCGTCGCTGGCGTGCCAGCCAGCAGGCCGGGCTCGACACTATCCCGGCGATGGTCCGCGATGTGCCGGATGAAGCTGCCATTGCGATGGCGCTGATCGAGAACATCCAGCGTGAAGATCTGAATCCGGTTGAGGAAGCGAATGCGCTGCAACGTCTGCAGAGCGAATTCCAGCTGACTCAGCAACAGGTTGCCGATGCCGTGGGCAAGTCGCGGGTCACCGTGGCCAACCTGCTGCGTCTGATCTCCTTGCCGGAAGTCATCAAGACCATGTTGTCCCATGGCGATCTGGAAATGGGGCACGCACGTGCGCTGCTCGGATTACCGGAAGAACAGCAGGTTGAAGGGGCGCGACACGTTGTCGCACGCGGGCTGACGGTACGTCAGACCGAAGCGCTGGTTCGCCAGTGGCTCAGTGGCAAGCCGGAGCCCGTGGAGCCGGCCAAGGCCGATCCGGATATAACCCGTCTGGAACAACGGCTGGCCGAGCGTTTAGGGTCTTCTGTACAGATACGTCATGGCAATAAAGGCAAGGGCCAATTAGTTATTAAGTACAACTCCCTGGATGAGTTGCAGGGCGTCCTTGCTCACATCCGCTGAAACAATTCCCTTTGTAGCGCGTAGTCGGAAATCACTACCCGGCAGTTGAATAGGGGTTAAACCGCCCCTATACTCTGCGCGCATTTTGTCGGCACAAATTATGCCAAGTCATAGTTGACTGGTTGGCCGACTTCAGGGGAGCAGTTTTGATGGAAACCCGCACGCCAAACCGCTTGCCTTTCCATCGCTGGGCGGTTTTCCCGGTACTGCTGGCCCAATGTGTCGTGTTTCTGTTGGCAGCTTTGGCTTTGTGGCAGTGGCGCGGGACAGTCAGCGGATATTCAGGTCTCTGTGGAGGTCTGATCGCCTGGCTACCGAATGTGTATTTCGCCTACAAGGCTTTCCGGTTTACCGGGGCCCGGGCAGCGCAAGCCATCGTCAAGTCGTTTTACGCAGGCGAGGCAGGCAAATTGATTTTGACGGCGGTGCTGTTCGCACTGACGTTCGCAGGAGTGAAGCCATTGGCGCCATTAGCAGTATTCGGCGTCTTCTTGCTGACCCAACTGGTCAGCTGGTTCGCGCCCCTGCTGATGAAAACAAGACTTTCGAGACCTTAGGGCGTTTGAGGCAAACATGGCAGCAGAAACCGCTTCGGGCTATATCCAGCACCACTTGCAGAACCTGACCTTCGGTCAACTACCAGATGGCGGTTGGGGCTTTGCCCACTCCGCAGCAGAAGCCAAGGCAATGGGCTTCTGGGCGTTCCATGCGGACACCCTGGGTTGGTCGTTCGGTCTGGGCCTGATCTTCATTCTTCTTTTCCGCGCCGCGGCGAAAAAAGCGACCTCCGGCCTGCCCGGCGGTCTGCAGAACTTCGTTGAAGTGCTGGTCGAGTTCGTCAACGGCAGCGTGAAGGACTCCTTCCACGGCCGCAGCCCGGTCATCGCACCGCTGGCACTGACCATCTTCGTCTGGGTCTTCATGATGAACGCCGTCGACCTGATTCCGGTCGACTGGATTCCTCAGTTGGCGATCATGATCTCGGGTGATCCGCACATTCCGTTCCGTGCCGTATCCACCACCGACCCGAACGCCACGCTGGCCATGGCAATCTGTGTGTTCGCGCTGATCATTTTCTACAGCATCAAGGTCAAGGGCCTGGGCGGCTTCCTCGGTGAACTGACCCTGCACCCGTTCGGTAGCAAGAACATCTTCGTGCAGATCCTGCTGATTCCGGTCAACTTCCTGCTCGAATTCGTCACTCTGATCGCCAAGCCGATCTCGCTGGCTCTGCGTCTGTTCGGCAACATGTACGCCGGCGAGCTGGTGTTCATCCTGATTGCCGTGATGTTCGGCTCCGGCCTGCTGTGGCTGAGTGGTCTGGGTATCGTGCTGCAATGGGCGTGGGCTGTGTTCCACATCCTGATCATCACGCTGCAAGCATTCATCTTCATGATGCTCACCATCGTCTACCTTTCGATGGCGCACGAAGATAACCATTAAGACCGCCTGGCGTGTCTGATGATCCTCCTGTCGGTCTGAGGGAGGGTCGAAAAAGTCCGCAAGGGCACCGTTGTACCAAACGATTTTGTTTTACCGCTTCAAACTAAAAAACCTAACCAATACGACGTAAAAGTCGGGAGGAAAGATGGAAACTGTAGTTGGTCTTACCGCTATCGCTGTTGCTCTGCTGATCGGCCTGGGTGCTCTGGGTACCGCCATTGGTTTCGGCCTGCTGGGCGGCAAGTTCCTGGAAGGCGCTGCTCGCCAGCCAGAGATGGTTCCAATGCTGCAAGTTAAAATGTTCATCGTTGCCGGTCTGCTCGACGCCGTAACCATGATCGGTGTTGGTATCGCTCTGTTCTTCACCTTCGCGAACCCCTTCGTTGGTCAAATCGCAGGCTAATCACTCGATCATTCGAGTGGATTGGTGTGATAGACGAAGAACGAGCGAGGTGTTGGCGTGAATATTAATGCAACCCTGATTGGTCAGTCCCTTGCGTTCTTGATTTTCGTGGTGTTCTGCATGAAGTTTGTATGGCCTCCGGTCATTGCAGCTCTGCAAGAACGTCAAAAGAAGATCGCGGACGGACTGGACGCTGCCAACCGAGCAGCTCGCGACCTGGAGCTGGCCCAAGATAAAGCGGGTCAGCAACTGCGCGAAGCTAAAGCTCAGGCAGCCGAAATCATTGAGCAAGCCAAGAAGCGCGGTGCTCAGATCGTCGAGGAAGCCCGTGATCAGGCCCGCGTCGAAGCTGACCGTGTGAAGGCTCAGGCTCAGGCCGAGATCGAACAGGAAATTAACAGCGTCAAAGACGCGCTGCGCGCCCAAGTGGGTAGCCTGGCCGTTGGCGGTGCTGAAAAGATCCTTGGCGCCACAATCGATCAAAACGCGCATGCGGAGCTGGTTAACAAACTGGCCGCTGAAATTTAAGCGAGGGCGATCATGGCAGAACTGACCACGTTGGCCCGACCTTACGCTAAGGCTGCCTTTGAGCACGCCCAGGCCCATCAGCAACTGGCCAATTGGTCAGCCATGCTCGGCCTGGCTGCTGCAGTGTCGGAAGACGGCACAATGCAGCGCCTGCTCAAGGCCCCGCGACTGACGAGCGCAGAAAAGGCCGCCGCATTCATTAATGTCTGCGGTGACAAGTTTGATGCACAGGCACAGAATTTCATTCATGTTGCCGCGGAAAACGATCGTCTCCTGCTGTTGCCGGAGATTTCGTCATTGTTCGAGCTGTACAAGGCCGAACAAGAGAAATCCGTGGACGTGGAAGTCACCAGTGCTTTTGCGTTGAACCAAGAACAGCAAGACAAACTCGCCAAGGTTCTCAGTGCACGGCTCAGCCGGGAAGTGCGCCTGCATGCGACGGAGGATGCCTCCCTTATCGGTGGTGTCGTGATCCGCGCAGGTGACCTGGTAATCGATGGCTCGGTTCGCGGCAAAATCGCGAAACTGGCCGAAGCATTGAAATCTTGAGTTTGAAGGGGCAGCAGAGCAATGCAGCAACTCAATCCTTCCGAAATTAGTGAAATCATCAAGGGCCGCATCGAGAATCTCGATGTAGCCTCCCAAGCCCGCAACGAAGGTACTGTCGTCAGCGTTTCTGACGGCATCGTGCGGATTCACGGTCTGGCCGACGTTATGTACGGCGAAATGATCGAGTTTCCAGGCGGCGTCTACGGTATGGCCCTCAACCTGGAGCAAGACTCCGTTGGTGCGGTAGTACTGGGCGCTTACGACACCCTCGCTGAAGGCATGAGCGCCAAGTGCACCGGCCGCATCCTGGAAGTTCCTGTTGGTAAGGAACTGCTGGGTCGCGTCGTTGACGCACTGGGAAACCCAATCGACGGCAAAGGCCCGCTGGGCAACACCGAGACCGACGCGGTCGAGAAAGTTGCTCCGGGCGTTATCTGGCGTAAGTCGGTAGACCAGCCTGTACAGACTGGCTACAAATCCGTCGACGCCATGATTCCTGTCGGCCGTGGCCAGCGCGAGCTGATCATCGGTGACCGTCAGATTGGTAAGACCGCCATGGCGATCGACGCCATCATCAACCAGAAAGACTCCGGTATTTTCTGCGTTTATGTTGCCGTTGGCCAAAAGCGTTCCACCGTTGCCAACATCGTTCGCAAGCTGGAAGAAAACGGCGCCCTGGCCAACACCATCGTGGTGGTTGCCAGTGCTTCGGAATCCGCCGCACTGCAATTCCTGGCGCCATACGCCGGTTGCACCATGGGCGAGTTCTTCCGCGACCGCGGTGAAGACGCACTGATCGTTTACGACGACCTGTCCAAGCAAGCCGTTGCCTACCGTCAGATCTCCCTGCTGCTGCGCCGTCCACCAGGACGTGAAGCGTACCCAGGTGACGTGTTCTATCTCCACTCCCGTCTGCTGGAGCGTGCTTCGCGCGTTTCCGAAGAGTACGTTGAGAAGTTCACCAACGGCGCTGTAACTGGCAAGACCGGTTCCCTGACCGCACTGCCGATCATCGAAACCCAGGCTGGCGACGTTTCCGCGTTCGTTCCGACCAACGTGATTTCCATCACCGACGGTCAGATCTTCCTGGAATCGGCCATGTTCAACTCGGGCATCCGTCCTGCAGTTAACGCCGGTGTTTCGGTATCCCGTGTGGGTGGTGCCGCTCAGACCAAGATCATCAAGAAGCTGTCCGGTGGCATCCGTACCGCTCTGGCTCAGTACCGTGAACTGGCGGCATTCGCCCAGTTTGCGTCTGACCTGGACGAAGCCACCCGTAAGCAACTCGAGCACGGTCAACGTGTTACCGAGCTGATGAAGCAGAAGCAATACGCTCCTATGTCCATTGCTGACATGGCGCTGTCGCTGTATGCCGCTGAGCGTGGGTTCCTGACCGACGTTGAAATCGCCAAGATCGGTAGCTTCGAACAAGCCCTGATCGCTTACTTCAACCGTGATCACGCCGAACTGATGGCGAAGATCAACGTGAAGGGTGACTTCAACGACGAAATCGACGCTGGCATCAAAGCCGGTATCGAGAAGTTCAAGGCCACCCAAACCTGGTAAGCCGCAGCGGGGGCTTTGCAGCCCCCGCTTGCTAACCTGATAGGTGTTACATGGCAGGCGCAAAAGAGATTCGCAGTAAGATTGCGAGCATCAAAAGCACGCAAAAAATTACCAGCGCCATGGAAAAAGTGGCGGTCAGCAAAATGCGCAAGGCTCAAATGCGCATGGCTGCTAGCCGTCCTTACGCGGAGCGCATCCGCCAGGTGATTGGTCATCTGGCCAACGCCAACCCGGAATACCGCCACCCGTTCATGATCGATCGCCCTGTAAAGCGCGCCGGTTATGTTGTGGTGAGCAGTGACCGTGGTCTGTGCGGCGGCTTGAACACCAACCTGTTCAAGGCCCTGGTCAAGGACATGGCGGTAAACCGCGAACAAGGCGTCGAGATCGATCTGTGCGTGGTCGGCAGCAAGGGTGCGGCATTCTTCCGTAGCTTCGGCGGTAACGTTGTTGCTGCGATCAGCCACCTGGGCGAAGAGCCGTCGATCAACGATCTGATCGGTAGCGTCAAAGTCATGCTGGACGCTTACCTGGACGGCCGTATCGATCGTCTGTCCGTGGTATCGAACAAGTTCATCAATACCATGACGCAACAGCCAACGGTCGAGCAGTTGATTCCGTTGGTGGCAACCCCGGATCAAGAACTCAAGCACCACTGGGACTACCTCTACGAACCTGACGCCAAAGAGCTGCTGGACGGCTTGATGGTGCGTTACGTGGAGTCGCAGGTCTACCAGGCGGTGGTCGAGAACAATGCGGCTGAACAAGCTGCCCGGATGATCGCGATGAAGAACGCCACCGACAACGCCGGTGACCTGATCAGCGAATTGCAGCTGATCTACAACAAGGCGCGTCAGGCTGCGATCACCCAAGAGATCTCGGAAATCGTCGGCGGCGCTGCCGCGGTTTAACGGTTCAAATATTCAGAGGATCCAGCTATGAGTAGCGGACGTATCGTTCAAATCATCGGCGCCGTCATCGACGTGGAATTCCCACGTGACAGCGTTCCGAGTGTGTATAACGCACTGAAAGTACAAGGCGCGGAAACTACCCTGGAAGTTCAGCAGCAGCTGGGCGACGGCGTGGTTCGTACCATTGCGATGGGTTCGACCGAAGGCTTGAAGCGCGGTCTGGACGTTATCGACACCAAGGCAGCCATCTCCGTACCGGTCGGTAAAGCGACCCTGGGCCGGATCATGGACGTCCTGGGCAACCCGATCGACGAAGCTGGTCCGATCGGTGAAGAAGAGCGTTGGGGCATTCACCGTCCTGCGCCTTCCTTCGCTGACCAGGCAGGCGGCAACGATCTGCTGGAAACCGGCATCAAGGTTATCGACCTGGTTTGCCCGTTCGCCAAGGGTGGTAAGGTTGGTCTGTTCGGTGGTGCCGGTGTAGGCAAAACCGTAAACATGATGGAACTGATCCGTAACATCGCCATCGAGCACAGCGGTTATTCCGTGTTCGCCGGTGTGGGTGAGCGTACTCGTGAGGGTAACGACTTCTACCACGAGATGAAGGACTCCAACGTTCTCGACAAAGTAGCCTTGGTCTACGGTCAGATGAACGAGCCACCAGGAAACCGTCTGCGCGTAGCGCTGACCGGCCTGACCATGGCTGAGAAGTTCCGTGACGAAGGTAACGACGTTCTGCTGTTCGTCGACAACATCTATCGTTACACCCTGGCCGGTACTGAAGTATCCGCACTGCTGGGCCGTATGCCTTCCGCAGTAGGTTACCAGCCGACCCTGGCTGAAGAGATGGGCGTTCTGCAAGAACGTATCACTTCGACCAAGGAAGGTTCGATCACCTCGATCCAAGCGGTATACGTACCTGCGGACGACTTGACCGACCCGTCGCCAGCGACCACCTTCGCCCACTTGGACGCCACCGTCGTACTGTCCCGTGACATCGCTTCCCTGGGTATCTACCCAGCGGTAGATCCACTGGACTCGACTTCGCGCCAGCTGGACCCGAACGTCATCGGCAACGAGCACTACGACACCGCCCGCGGCGTCCAGTACGTGCTGCAGCGCTACAAAGAGCTGAAAGACATCATCGCGATCCTGGGTATGGACGAACTGTCCGAAACCGACAAGCAGCTGGTATCCCGTGCTCGTAAGATCCAGCGCTTCCTGTCCCAGCCGTTCTTCGTGGCAGAAGTCTTCACTGGTTCCCCAGGTAAATACGTTTCCCTGAAAGACACCATTGCTGGCTTCAGCGGCATCCTCAAAGGTGACTACGACCACCTGCCAGAACAAGCGTTCTACATGGTCGGCAGCATCGAAGAAGCGGTCGAGAAAGCCAAGAAACTGTAATCCCGGCGCCCCGAAAGGGGCGCTAATCAGGTCGAGGCAAGCAAATGGCTATGACAGTCCATTGCGATATCGTCAGCGCTGAAGGAGAAATCTTCTCCGGTCTGGTCGAGATGGTGGTTGCGCACGGTAACCTGGGTGATCTTGGTATCGCTCCAGGCCACGCGCCGCTGATCACCAATCTCAAGCCGGGTCCGATCACGCTGACCAAGCAGGGCGGCTCCCAGGAAGTGTTCTACATCTCTGGTGGCTTCCTTGAGGTCCAGCCGAACATGGTCAAGGTTCTCGCCGACACCGTGCAACGCGCTGCAGACCTGGATGAAGCTCAGGCGCAGGAAGCCCTCAAGGCTGCCGAAAATGCCCTGAACAGCAAAGGCGCGGATTTCGATTACGGCGCCGCTGCTGCACGTCTGGCCGAGGCCGCAGCCCAGCTGCGTACCGTCCAGCAAATGCGCAAGAAGTAATACGGCGCTTGCCGATCATTTCTGACGCAATTGAGTTAAAGGGTAGCCTCGGCTACCCTTTTTCTTTTTCCGAATTTTTCCCCCCGGTCACATCGCTGATCACCCAGGATTGGTAGCCAGTCAATGTCTCTCGATATCGTTATTCTCGCCGCAGGCCAAGGCACTCGCATGCGTTCCGCATTGCCGAAGGTGCTGCACCCGGTCGCCGGCGACTCCATGCTCGGCCACGTTATCCACAGCGCGCGCCAGTTGCAGCCGCAGGGCATTCACGTCGTCATCGGTCATGGTGCAGAGCTGGTCCGTGAGCGCCTTGCTGCGGAGGATCTGAATTTCGTTCTCCAGGACAAACAACTGGGTACCGGCCATGCAGTCGCTCAGGCACTGCCGGCGTTGAGTGCCGACACCGTGTTGATTCTTTACGGTGACGTGCCATTGATCGAAGTGGAAACCCTCAATCGCCTGCTGGCGAAGGTCAACGAGCAGCAACTCGGCTTGCTGACCGTCACCCTGCAGGACCCGACCGGCTATGGCCGCATCGTGCGCGACGCCGAAGGCAAGGTCGCGGCGATTGTCGAGCACAAGGATGCCAGCGATGCGCAGAAAGCCATTCGCGAAGGCAACACCGGTATTCTCGCCGTCCCGGGCGCTCGCCTGACCGAGTGGCTGGGCCGCCTGTCCAATGACAACGCTCAGGGCGAGTACTACCTGACCGATGTGATCGCCATGGCTGTTGCTGATGGCCTGGTAGTCGCTACCGAGCAGCCGCTGGACCCGATGGAAGTGCAGGGCGCCAATGATCGCCGACAACTCGCCGAGCTGGAGCGTCATTACCAGTTCCGCGAAGCGCGCCGCCTGATGGCCCTTGGCGTCACTCTGCGTGACCCGGCGCGTTTCGATGTGCGCGGTGAAGTCAGTGTCGGCCGCGATGTTCTCATTGATATCAACGTGGTTCTGGAAGGCCACGTGGTGATCGAGGATGACGTCCAGATCGGACCGAATTGCGTGATCAAGAACAGCACCCTGCGCAAGGGCGTTGTCATCAAGGCCAACAGCCATATCGAAGGCGCCGTACTGGGTGAGGGCAGCGATGCCGGCCCGTTCGCACGTCTGCGTCCCGGCACCGTGCTGGAAGCCCGTGCCCATGTGGGTAACTTTGTCGAACTGAAGAACGCTCATCTGGGCGAAGGCGCCAAGGCCGGTCACCTGACTTACCTGGGTGACGCGGAAATCGGTGCCCGTACCAACATCGGCGCCGGCACCATCACCTGCAACTATGACGGTGCCAACAAGTTCAAGACCGTGCTGGGTGAAGATGTGTTCATCGGTTCTAACAACTCGCTGGTTGCCCCTGTGGATATCAAGGACGGCGCGACTACCGCTGCCGGCTCGACCATCACCCAGAACGTAGAGCCTTCGCAGCTGGCGGTGGGCCGGGCTCGCCAGAAAAATATCGATGGCTGGAAGCGGCCAGAGAAGATCAAGAAGAGCTGAGTTATTCACAGCTGAACAAAAGGCCGACCTGCATTGTGCATAAGTCGGCCTTTTTCATTTCAGGCGCACCCTGTGGATAATCGACCTCGGCAATAATGTTATCCACATCACTTTTTTCAACATCTGCCTTGACCAAAACAGCGCATTAGGTTTTGATTGGCACTGTTATCTTTCGAAACGAAACTTACCAGCCAATGTCGAAACGAAATACGCCCCAACGCCGGCACAACATCCTCGCTTTGCTCAATGAAAAGGGCGAGGTAAGTGTGGATGAGCTGGCCAAGCGTTTCGAAACTTCCGAAGTCACCATTCGCAAGGATCTGGCGGCGCTCGAAACCAACGGTCTGCTGCTGCGTCGCTATGGCGGCGCGGTGACCATGCCGCAAGAGCTGATTGCCGATCAGACCCAGCCCGTCTCCCTGTATAAGCAGGCCATCGCCCGCGCTGCGGTGGCGCGAATTCGTGAGCATGCGCGAATTATCATCGACAGTGGCAGCACCACCGCAGCGATGATTCCTGAGCTGGGTCTCCAGCCAGGTCTGGTGGTGATGACCAACTCCCTGAATGTGGCCCGCGCACTAAGCGAGCTTGAGCATGAACCGGTGCTGTTGATGACCGGTGGTACCTGGGATCCGCACTCCGAGTCGTTCCAGGGTCAGGTTGCCGAGCAGGTGCTGCGTTCCTACGACTTCGACCAGTTGTTTATCGGCGCCGATGGCATCGATCTTGTTCGTGGCACCACCACGTTCAATGAGTTGCTGGGGCTGAGCCGGGTCATGGCCGAGGTCGCCCGGGAAGTGATCGTGATGGTCGAGTCGGACAAGGTCGGACGCAAGATTCCCAACCTTGAGCTGCCGTGGGGCAGCGTGAACACCCTTATTACTGATGAACGCCTGCCCGATGAGGCACGCGAACACATTGAAGCCCGTGGCATAAACGTGATTTGTGCCGCTATCAGCCAGGAGCATTAATTTATGTGTGGAATTGTTGGCGCCGTCGCCGAACGCAATATCACCGCCATTCTGATTGAAGGCCTGAAACGTCTCGAGTACCGCGGCTATGACAGCGCAGGTCTTGCCGTCTTCACCCAGCAAGGAACCCTCGAACGTCGCCGCCGTATCGGCAAGGTCAGCGAACTGCAGGCTGCTGTCGCCGCCGAGCCGCTGGTTGGCCAACTGGGCATTGCCCACACCCGTTGGGCCACCCATGGTGCACCGACCGAACACAACGCTCACCCGCATTTCTCCGGGCATGAGCTGGCGGTGGTGCACAACGGCATCATCGAGAACCACGAAGCCCTGCGCGAGCAGCTCAAGGCGCTGGGTTACGTGTTCAGCTCCGAAACCGACACCGAAGTGATCGTGCACCTGCTGCACCACACCCTGAAAACCATCCCGGACCTGACCGATGCGCTCAAGGCCACGGTCAAGCAGTTGCACGGTGCTTATGGCCTGGCGGTGATCAGCGCCAAACAACCAGACCGTCTGCTGGCGGCCCGCAGTGGCAGCCCGCTGGTGATCGGCCTTGGCCTTGGCGAAAACTTCCTGGCGTCTGACCAACTGGCGCTGCGTCAGGTCACCGACCGCTTCATGTACCTGGAAGAGGGCGATATCGCCGAGATCCGTCGCGAACAGGTGAGCATCTGGGACGCTAGCGGCGCGCCAGTGCAACGTGAAACCGTGCAATACCATGAAGGTGCGGAAGCCGCGGACAAGGGTGAGTACCGCCACTTCATGCTCAAGGAAATCCATGAGCAGCCTGCTGTCGTCCAACGCACCCTGGAAGGCCGTCTGGGCAGCGACCATGTGCTGGTTCAGGCGTTTGGTCCGAAAGCCGCCGAGCTGTTCGCCAAAGTACGCAACGTGCAAATCGTCGCCTGCGGCACCAGCTACCACGCCGGGATGGTCGCCCGTTACTGGCTGGAAGAGCTGGCCGGCATCCCGTGTCAGGTCGAAGTGGCCAGCGAGTTCCGCTACCGCAAGGTGGTAGTGCAGCCGGACACCCTGTTCGTATCGATTTCCCAGTCGGGCGAAACTGCCGACACCCTGGCTGCCCTGCGCAACGCCAAGGAGCTGGGCTTCCTCGGCAGCCTGGCCATCTGCAACGTCGGTATCAGCTCCCTGGTGCGCGAGTCGGACCTGACCCTGCTGACCCTGGCCGGCCCGGAAATCGGCGTGGCCTCCACCAAGGCCTTCACCACTCAACTGGTTTCGCTGATGTTGCTGACCCTGTCCCTGGGCCAGGTGCGTGGCACCTTGGCAGCGGGCGTAGAGGCTGAGCTGGTCGAGCAACTGCGTCGCCTGCCGGTTCGCCTGGGCGAGGCGCTGGCGATGGACTCCACCGTGGAGAAGATCTCCGAGCTGTTCGCCGACAAGCACCACACCTTGTTCCTCGGTCGTGGCGCGCAGTTCCCGGTAGCGATGGAAGGCGCGCTCAAGCTCAAGGAAATCTCCTATATCCACGCCGAAGCCTATCCGGCGGGTGAGCTCAAGCATGGTCCGTTGGCCCTTGTGGATAACGACATGCCAGTGGTTACCGTGGCGCCGAACAACGAACTGCTGGAGAAGCTCAAGTCCAACCTGCAGGAAGTGCGCGCCCGTGGTGGTCAGTTGGTCGTGTTCGCTGACGAGCAGGCCGGCATGAGCAATGGCGAAGGCACCCACGTCATCGCCATGCCGCACATCGCCGATGCGCTGGCGCCGATCCTCTACACCATTCCGCTGCAGTTGCTGTCGTACTACGTCGCCGTCCTCAAGGGCACCGACGTCGACCAGCCGCGCAATCTGGCCAAGTCGGTTACGGTTGAGTAAGCGAAAGTGGTTTCAGGCAATAAAGTCTGTTACCAAACAATAAAGACTGTTGCCTCTGGCTGGGCCATCTGATTGGATCGCCCAGCCGTTTTTCCCTCCCTCCTTGGGCTTTCGGAAGTAATTGCCACGGCCCTCTAAAGATCACTTTGTGACAACCGTCCAGTCGACCCATCCGAATTGCCAGCTTGCCAGGATCAGCGCTCCGAACCCTATCCGGTACCAGGCGAATACGGTGTAGCTGTGGTTGGCAATGAACTTCAGAAGTCCGCGCACGGCGATCATGGCAAACACAAACGACACCACGAAGCCTACGGCGAAAACCGGCAGATCTGATGGCTGAAAGAGCGCCCGGTACTTGTAGCCCGAGTAAACCGCGGCCCCTACCATGGTTGGCATAGCCAGGAAGAACGAGAACTCGGTAGCGGCCTTGCGGGAGAGCCCGAACAGTAAGCCACCGATGATCGTTGCTCCCGACCGTGAAGTACCAGGGATCATGGCCAGGCACTGCGCCGCTCCGACTTTGAGAGCATCACTCCAGTGCATGCTGTCCACCTCCTCGACAACAACATGGTGCTCTCTACGCTCGGCCCAAAGCATAACTATCCCGCCCACTACCAGCGCCGTAGCTACAGTGATCGCGTTGAAGAGGTAGTTGTGGATCACGTCCGCGAACAACACGCCGAATACCACCGCTGGCAGGAACGCGACCAACAGGTTGAGGGTGAAACGGCGTGCTGAAGGTCTGGTGGGCAATCCCACCACCACCGTGATGATCCTGCGGCGGAACTCCCACACCACGGCCAGGATCGCGCCCAGTTGGATGATGATATTGAAGGCCATTGCTCGTTCGCCGCCGAACCCTATCAGGTCCGCCACGATGATCTGGTGGCCGGTGCTCGAAATCGGAAGAAACTCCGTCAATCCCTCGACAATCCCCAGGATGATTGTCTGAAGGAGAAGAAAAAATTCCATTATTGATGCTCACCCGTTCGGCAGTTGATCAGTGGCTAACGAATCCGCTGAGGATTTCCAAGCCGATGACGATGAGCACGACAGGCAGAACGTAATGGCCGTAACGCTCGACCTTTGCGGCGAGTGGTGGCCACTTCAACAGCAGGTGCCCCAGGAAGCACCATACGGCTGTCATGACGGCGAATACCACGGCGTAGACAGGAATGACGCTGGGGGCGGAGGCGAACAGAGGCACGTAGACTCCGGTGTTATCGCCACCGTTCGAGATCGTCATCATCGTGATGTAGGTGAAGGCTGCTTTCGACCCCATCAGTGTCGGAGCCGTGTGGTCCCCCTCTTCGTTCGGCCGGATGATGAGCATCAGTCCCTTGTAGACACCCAGACCGAGCGGGATGAAGCCCAGCAACGAGACCCATTTGGCCGGGAACTGCGCCGCGACCAGTGACAAGGCGATGCTGGCGACCAGGATCAGGCCAATGCCCGCGTATTGCCCCAGTACGATGGCTTTTCGGCTGAGCGTTTTATCCCCAAAGAACAGGGACAGGATGATCATGTCGTCGATGTTCGTGACCGCAAAAACAACGATCGCGGATATCAAGGTTTCCATTATTCGGCCTTAGACCTCGTTGAGCTTCGGGGCTTGCCAACCGGCATGCACGTTCAGGGCGTCGGAGCGTAAAGAGCCCGAGGTTAGGAAAGCGTGAAGACGTTTTTCCTTCTCCTGAGCCCCGTCCTTACGCTTTCCTCACGGCAGCCTCGCTAGGGTCAAGGTTCAGACTTTGATGCGACGAGGCCCTTTCCATGAAGACGATCATCAGGTTGAAAGCCACGGAAAAGTACGAAGCGGAAGCATCGACAAGGTATTACCTCAGCCACCAGGCTCACTTCACCAAACGCTTGGCCTGGCTCCGGGAAACCCTCCTCATCAGAAGGGCGCTACAACTGGTTGGTAGCCCTCGCGAGGTTTTGGACATCCCCTGTGGCGCGGGACAGTACTGGTCGGTGCTATTGGCTGAGCGAGCTGACCGTCGGATTACGGCAGTTGATGAGGACCTTCGCTTGCCTGCTTCGCGGCAAATGCCAGTGGCAAACAAGGATTGCGTCAGACTTCTGCGCTGCCCGCCGACGGACATTGCGTTGCCCGTGCAATCGGTCGATGCGGTTCTGTGCATGCGGATGTTTCACTATCTTGGGGACGCCTCGGATCGAGCGGCTTTGCTTAGCGAGTTCGCCCGGGTCACAAGGGAGAGCGTTATCTTGTCGGTGTGGACAGGCAATCATTTCAAGGCCCTTCGTCGGCAACGCACGAACCGTTTGCTCTGGGATCACCGAGGGCAAGCAATACCTGAGCACCAAGGCAGGTACATGTTGCCGGCAAGCGTCGTAGAGGCAGAGTTTCGGGCTGCCGGCTTCCGGACCATCGTCGGGCTGGACTCTCCGCCATTCTGCGGTGCTGCACGGGTGTACGTTCTGCAGAAGTAAGTCGGTCGCGCTATGCTGCTTAACAGCATCTTAACGGGCGACGGGGTAGGTTCATTGGCCTGCAAGATGCCGAAGATTCCATTGATTACCGGGCCCTCGGCTGCCTTACTCGCTTAACTCGCCTCGGCTGACCATGAGAATTCTAATAATCGAAGACAACCCTGACATTGTCGAAAACCTCTATGAGTATTTCGAGCCGTTGGGCTATCTCCTGGACAACGCAACAACGGGGCCGGCCGGGTTGTCATTGGCCAACGAGAAATCGTTCGATGTAATTGTCCTGGACGGCATGCTGCCGGGTATCGACGGGCTCGATGTCTGCCGTGGTATTCGATCTGGTGCCAACAGCGACGTTCCGATTCTCATGCTGACGGCTCGTGATACCACCCAGGACAAGGTGGACGGCCTCTACGCCGGCGCCGACGACTACATGGTCAAGCCGTACTCGCTGATTGAGCTGGAGGCCCGTATCGTTGCGCTGAACAGGCGGTCGTCCAAGCGCAGTGCCGGCAAGGCGCTGAGTTTTGGTGACCTCATCGTGGACCTGGGCACCCGGCATGTGAGCCGCAGCGGAGTGACAGTCGAGCTTCCTCCCTTGAGCTTCAAGCTTCTGGCCGCCCTCATGCGGGCCGCACCCGAGCTGGTACTGCGAGAGGACCTCGAATACGAACTCTGGCAAGACGACCCGCCCATGAGTGATGCACTCAGGACTCACGTCCACTCTCTGCGCCAGGCCATCGACAAACCCTTTCCAGAGCGCGACCCCATCTTGATCACCGTCCCGGGCGTTGGTTACCGCTTGGCGGGGAACAATGAAAAAGCGTGAATCGATTCGTGGCAGATTGGTGGCGGCCTCTGTCCTGCTGGCGGCAATCATCATTGCGTTTTTTGGCGCGGTGTCGGTGCTAGTGAACCTCACCATTCGGCACGAATTCATCGACCAGCGGCTGTCGAGTTCTGCCGAGCTGTGGGCAGGTGAGGCTTTCAACCGAATCTCCAGCAAGCCAGCCGAACTGGAGTTTTTGCGAGGCGCCGAAATCCCTCCTGAATTCAGGGGGCTCAAGGCGGGCATGCACTCTGTGCAGATCAATGGCCGGTCAGCCCGCATCCTGATTGCCGAAGACCGAGGCGAGCGGTATGCGGTCATCGATGACCGCAGCGACTATCTCTCGATCGAGTTCATTTCCATGATCGCCGTCGGCGTATCGTTCCTGGCGGCGATCATCCTGGCGGTGATCATCGGCCGCGCCAATGCCAGCCGCGTAATTCTTCCGCTTACCAAGCTGGCCAAGGCCGTTCAGGATGGCTGGGCGTCAGGCAAGCTTCCTGGCCTTGAGGCCACCGATGAGATCGGCATCCTAGCCCGCGCCATCGAGGATCGAAACGAGCGGCTCCTATCGGCGTTGCAACGTGAACGCTACTTTACGGCGGACGTCAGCCACGAGCTGCGCACGCCGTTGACCATCATGATCGGCAGCGCCGAGGTGCTTCACAGCAGGCTTCGCGAGCATCCTGAGCTGCAATTGATGGCAGAGCGAATTCGCCGTAATGCCTCTGCCACGGCTCTGCAGGTGGGGGCGCTGCTCAAGCTGGCCCAGTCTCCCGAGACCAGTGCCAGGGTACCCATCAATCTTCGCTCGCTGGTTGCTCACGAGGTCGATCGGTACCGTCCTCTGCTGCGGGGCAAGCAGGTAGAGTTGAGCTTCAGGGCGAACGGCGATGTTCACGTCGAAGCAGTACCTGAGCTTGTCAGCATCGCCGTTGGCAATCTGATCAGGAACGCCTGCCAGTACACCAATGAGGGAAAGATCGACGTCTGCCTTCTGGACGAAAGCATCACGATCCGGGATACGGGCTTGGGGATACCGCAGAAGGTCCGTGAGCGGCTTTTTGACCGATTCAACCGCGGCGAGCAGGACAGCAGCTCGGGAACCGGTATTGGCCTGTCCATTGTGAAGCGGGTGGTGAACTACCTGGGATGGGAAATCACCCTTGATGCGGTAGACGGGCCTGGCTGCATGTTCACGATCCACTTCCAGGCGTCGAGCCCCGGAAGGACCCTAACGCTTTCCTAACGACCCTCCATATAGCCTGAGTCCTTGTCATCAGGGGGCTGTATGAAAGAGTCCGATCAAGTTGCAAAGCCCAGCACACAACAGCCGCTGCAACCGCCGTCGCACGCGAGTGTGTATCGGCAGTTTCTGATGGCGCGCGAACGGAAAACGGCGCTACGGGCATTGCATGTGCTCGGGCGGGTCCATCGCATCCTCAATCTGTCTCATGCAGCCAGCGGTTCGTTGAATCTGCTGCGTTACATCTCGAACGCCGAGGTTTTTGACGCGACGCTTCGTACCCTCGACGGTGAACGAATTCTCGGCCTTCCAGGCTTCAAGCAGGATGCCGAGCGGCTGCATGTGATGGACAACCAGATTGGACTGGCGACCAATGCCGTTGATTGTGTGTTCTGCCAGAACCTGCTGCCGGAGTTACTCACTTCGGAGGAGCGGCTGGAATTGCTCAGGGAGTTTTCCAGAGTGACGTCCAAGTGGCTCGTCGTTTCCCACACCGTGAGTAACCGCCGCCGCGCATCCCACGCCTTGGGAACGCTGCTCCCCGGCAGAACGGCGCGCCGCGCAATTGCGGACGACCTGATGAGTTTCGAACTGGCCAAGGGTGGGTTCGATGTGGTGGCGAAGATCCGGGTGGGTCCTGTTATTTCTGATTACTGTTTTTATGTTTCCAAGCTAAGGAAACCGCTCTAAGTCCTCGATGAGATAAGTAAATGCGTTCTTCAAGACTCGTAAAATTCGCACTGGTCTCAGTGTCGATTCTGCTTCTGTTCGCCTTGGTGAAAGGTTGTTGGTACATCTACCAATACCAACTGCTGGACCGTTGGCGTTTCAACATTGGTCACGCACTGCAGGACAAGCCCTCTGGGAAGCTGGACAGCTACCGACCGGTGATTCAGGCGAAGAAGGTCGATGGCAATGGTCTTTCTTCGCTGACCTACAACACTGATACCGGAACACTGTTCACCTTGGGCGACGACACGCCAGAGATCCTGGAGCTGACTACCAAGGGTGAGGTGCTCCGCCGCATTCCTATGGAAGGTTTCGACGAAACAGAAGCCATCGAGTACATCGGCAATGGCAAATACCTGGTTCTGGAGGAACCGTACAACCGAATCTCGATCGTCGAGATTGGCGCGGATACCAAGGTGCTCAACACCTACATTTCCCGGATTTCGCTTGAGATCGAACTCAACAACTTCAACAAGAATTTCGAGGGCCTGGCCTATTCGAAAAAGCTTGGAAGGATCTACGTCGCCAAAGAGCGTAATCCCATCAGGATCTACGAAATAGACGGGTTCACGAGCCCCGACAAGACCAAGGACATGGTTGTGCGTGGGGACATCGCCCGCGAGCAGCGACTGTTCATCAAGGACCTGTCCGGACTGGAGGTGGATCCGGAGACCGGTCACCTTCTGGTGCTGTCCCATGAGTCCCGCCTGATCACCGAACTCGATGACCAAGGACGTCCAATCAGCACGTTGTCGCTGCTCGGCCTGGGCAGCGATTTGGACAAACTGGTGAAACAAGCCGAGGGCATCGCGCTCGGCCCTGACGGTACGCTCTATGTGATGAGTGAGCCGAACCTGTTCTACGTGTTCAAGAAGAAGCCCTGATTGGGGCACTCTCGACCGCTGCTATCGGTCGGTTACGGTAGCGGCGGTTCGACCACTGGCTTCGCCAGGTCAGGGCGAAGGTCACCTGGATGTCAGCCCGTTCACTCGCTAGCTTCACCGGCGTTTTGGTAATAACCGCGGTGTGAAAGATGTGCTCTGCAAACCGCGTGGGGCATGATTCCTTAAGCAGAACGGAGGGCGCGTCTGAGGATGAGGGGATTGCTTAAATATGCATAAATTTCAGTGGCTTACGTTTAGCTGACAGACTTTATTGTTTGAGGCTTTGGCTGAACCCCGATATCGGTCGCACTGTGACAGCTTTACCGAGTTGTCTGATAGCTGTGATCCCCCCGTAATCCGGGGGGCAGAGATGACAGACTTTATTGTTGGAGATTACAGGCAAGGGAGCGTCTTTCATACGCTCCCTTTGCTTTTCCCCTCGCTGTAAATTCCCCGCCTCAGCCATTTTTCCGAGCAGTTTTCCAGCAATGTTCGGGAAGTCTTGCGCCTGCAATGTCAAATTGCCATTCTCCTTGTGCCTGCATCCTTTCGTAGAGTGATCACGCTTGGCGCACTCGAACGGATAGCAGCCGGAACGTCTCAGAGAGCTCGCCAACACATGGCACGCCGTATCGGAAGTCATCCATGAATATAAAAAAGAAGCTGACGTGTGCATTCGGCGTAATCGCCGTCATCCCGGTGGCGTTGATCGCATGCCTGGTGGTTTACAACCTCAATGAACAAGCCAGAACCGGCTTCGTGGATACCTCCAGCCGGGAGATCCGGCAGATCGACAATACGGTCAATGTGTTTCTCGATTCCATCGCTCAGAACGTCGCGCAGTGGGCCGACGATCCATTAGTCGTCAATGCCAAGGACTTGAAGGTTTACACCGGCGGCGACGCCCCGAGCATTCCATTACCGGAAGGCAGCCGCCTGTTGCTCGAGCACTTCACCCGTTACGCCAAGGCGCACCCGACTACCGCGTTCGTCTCGATGGCCCGCAGCGACGGTCAATATGTGGCCTGGCCTGACGAGCCGGGCCTGAAAAACTACGATCCGCGCCAACGCCCCTGGTATCAAAAGGCGCTCGCCAACCCTGGCAAGGTTTCCCGCACCGGCGCGTACCTGTGGGGTAACGAAGCGTTGATTTGCACTGTACGCACGATTCACGGCCCCTCCGGGGAAGTGGTCGGGGTAATGGGGACGGACGTTTCGCTGGCACAACTGGCCGGATTCATTGGCAAGACCAAGCTCGGCGAAAGTGGTTACCTGATGCTGGTCGAGGACACTGGCGCGGTGCTGGTGGACCCCAGCAACCCGGCGCATGCCTTCAAGCAACTCAAGGACCTCGGCGGCGATTACGAGCGTTTGGCCAGCACCAGCAAAGGTCTGATCGAAGTTGATCTGGGCGGCAAGCGCTACATGGCCAATATCTGGACGTCGCCAACGCTGGGCTGGCGCTTTGTCGGCCTGATCGAGAAAAGCGAAGTGATGGCGGATGTCACGCGCCTCACCTGGACCATCACGGTCATCGCCTTGGTGCTCGCCGCCCTGTTCGCGGTGCTGGGTGCTGCGTTCGCCAACCTGATCGTCAACCCGATCAAGGGTGTGGCCGGCAGCCTTGAGGACATCGCTCAGGGTGAGGGCGATCTGACGCGCTCACTGCAGGTGAAGGGCAATGACGAAACCGCCGCGCTGGCTGGCTGGTTCAACCAGTTTGTCGAGCGTATCCGCGCGCTGGTGCAGCGCATCGGTAATGCGTCCGCCGATCTGCAAAGCGCCTCGGAAACCAACAGCCGCGTCGCTTCGAACATGGGCGACGCCACTGGCCGCCAGCGTCAGGCGGTGGAACTGGTATCCACGGCGTTCAATGAGATGGTGGCCACGGCCAACGAAGTGGCGAGGTCGTGCAGCAATGCCGCGTCGTCCGCCGATGCCGGTCAGCGTCAGGTGAGCGCCGGCCAGCAGCAGATCGAGCAGGCGACCAGCAGCGTCACCCGCCTGAGCGAAAACCTGCAGCAGTCCACCGAGGCGATGCAGGAACTCGAACGCGAGAGCCAGGACATCAACACCATCCTCGGCACCATTCGTTCCATTGCCGAGCAGACCAACCTGCTGGCGCTCAACGCTGCTATTGAAGCGGCGCGGGCGGGCGAGCAGGGGCGTGGTTTTGCGGTGGTTGCCGATGAAGTCCGCGCCCTGGCCAAACGTACCGCCGACTCCACGGGTGAGATCGACGGGCTGCTCGGCGGTCTGGCCCGACGCGCCCAGGATGTGACCCAGCAGATGCACAGCAGCCTGAACATGTCGCAGCACAGTGTCGGCTGCATCCGCGAAGCGCGGGACAGTTTCGAAGACATTCGAGCGTCGGTGGACGCGATTCGCGACCAGAGCAATCAGATCGCCACGGCCGCGGAGGAGCAGCATCAGGTGGCCGAGGACATCAACCAGCACATCATCCAGATTCAGGCGGATGCACAGTTGATCGAGGAGCTTGCGGGTTCCGCGCAGGCGGATTCGCGGCAGTTGAATCAACTGTCGCAGGAATTCCTGGATTTGGTGTCGCGTTTCAAAACCTGAGGTCTCATCGCTGGCAAGTCGGGAACTCCTGCTTGCCAGCGATGAGCGTGTTCAGATCTGCATTGCCATGCCGTCAACGTTCATTGCAGCCTGGCGCAGGGCTTCCGAACGCGTCGGATGCGGATGACAAATCAGTGCGATGTCTTCCGCCGAGGCGGCGAACTCCATGGCTACGCAGTACTCGCCGATCATCTCGCTGACACTCGGACCCACCAGGTGCACGCCCAGGACCTGATCGGTCTCGGCGTCGGCGATGACTTTGGCGAAACCTTCTGTCTCGTGGTTGATCTTCGCCCGGCTGTTGGCCATGAACGGGAATTTTCCGACCTTGTAGGCGCGACCTTCCGCCTTTAGCTGCTCTTCGGTCTTACCGACAGTGGCCAGCTCCGGCTTGGTGTAGATCACACCCGGGATCAGGCCGTAGTTCACTTCGTGCGGCTTGCCGTGGATGCGCTCGATGCAGGCGATGGCTTCGTCTTCGGCCTTGTGCGCCAGCATCGGCCCGGAGGTGACGTCGCCGATGACCCAGACACCCGGCACGCTGGTGCGATGGCCCTGGTTTTCCAGCATGCCGCGTTTGTCGGTCTGCAGGCCGACGCTGTCCAGGCCCAGGCCCTCGGTATACGGCCGACGACCGATGGCCACCAGCACGTAATCGGCTTGCAGTGTCTGGGCTTCGCCGCCAGCGGCGGGTTCCAGGGTCAGGCTGACGCCGTCGGCCGACGGGGTGGCCTGGGTGACTTTGCTACCGAGCTTGAAGGCCATGCCTTGCTTGTCCAGGGAGCGTTGCAGGGTCTTGGCGGTTTCTTCATCGATGCCCGGGCAGATCCGGTCCAGATACTCGATCACGGTCACTTCGCTGCCCAGCCGGCGCCACACCGAACCCAGCTCCAGGCCGATCACGCCAGCACCGATCACCACCAGGTGCTTGGGCACTTGCGGCAGCGACAAGGCGCCGGTGGAGTCGATGATGCGTTGGTTGTCGATGGTTACGCCGGGCAGGGGAGTGGGCTCGGAGCCGGTGGCGATGACGATGTCCTTGGCGGCATAGTCGCTGACGTTGCCCTGGTCATCGGTGACCTTCACTTTGCCGACGCCATCCAGGCGGCCCCAACCCTTGATCCAGTCCACCTTGTTCTTGCGAAAGAGAAACTCGATGCCTTTGGTCAGGCCGGTCACGCTCTCTTCTTTCTGCTTCATCATTTGCGTCAGGTTCAGGCTCGGCTTGACCTCGATACCGAGGTGAGCGAACTCGGCGCCACTGGCCGCTTCATAGAGCTCTGATGCATGCAGCAGTGCCTTGGAGGGCATGCAACCGACGTTCAGGCAGGTGCCGCCGAGGGTCGAGCGGCCCTCGATGCAGGCGACGCTCAGGCCCAGTTGTCCGGCGCGAATGGCGGCGTTGTAACCGCCGGGGCCGCCGCCGATGATGATGACGTCGTAGCTTTTCATTGTTGTGCTCCCGGATGAAGGATCGAAAGTGGCGCCAAGGTTAGTCGCTCAAGCGATGAATTGTATACAATTTACGGCGTGTTTTTACACAAAGCTAATTCCGCTGAATGGTTTCGATAGCGTCAGACTATGGTGCTAATAGCCTGAAAGATCTTACATATGAACTACCCTTTTCCCATGACGTCCTACGAATGTATGGGAGGGTCCACTTTATGCTTGTGCAACTTCCACCCGCGCTGCAAAGCCTTCATCTGCCACTTCGCCTACGGCTCTGGGATGGCCATGAGTTCGATCTCGGTCCCCAGCCGCAGGTAACCATTCTGGTCAAGGATCCGACGCTGATGAGTCAGCTCACCCATCCGGGCCTGGATGAACTGGGTACGGCATTTGTCGAAGGCAAGCTGGAACTGGAAGGAACCATCAGCGAGGTCATCCGCATCTGCGATGAACTCAGCGAGGCGTTGCTCAGGGATGAAGAAGACGACGTACCCGTACGCAGCGAGCATGACAAGGCCACCGACGCGGCCTCCATTTCCTACCACTACGATCTGTCCAATGCGTTCTACCAGCTCTGGCTGGACCCGGACATGGCCTACTCCTGCGCGTATTTCAAGAATGCCGATGACAGCCTGGAACAGGCCCAGCAGAACAAGTTCGAGCACCTGTGTCGCAAGCTGCGCCTCAAGCAGGGCGATTACCTGCTGGACGTAGGATGTGGCTGGGGCGGGCTGGCGCGTTTCGCCGCTCGGGAATACGGCGCCAAGGTGTTTGGCATCACCCTGAGCAAGGAGCAGTTGAAGCTGGGTCGCGAGCGGGTCAAGGCCGAAGGGCTGCAGAAGCAGGTTGACCTGCAAATCCTCGACTACCGCGACCTGCCCCAGGATGGTCGTTTCGACAAAGTGGTCAGTGTCGGCATGTTCGAACATGTCGGTCATGCCAACCTCGACCTTTATTGCCAACGCCTTTTCGGCGCGGTGCGCGAGGGTGGCCTGGTGATGAACCACGGGATCACCGCCAAGCACCTGGACGGTCGTCCGGTGGGGCGTGGGGCGGGAAACTTCATTGAGCGCTATGTGTTTCCCCATGGGGAGTTGCCGCATGTGTCGATGATCAGCGGCTCCATCAGTCAGGCCGGGCTGGAAGTGGTGGACGTGGAAAGCCTGCGGCTGCACTACGCGCGCACGCTGAAGTTCTGGAGCGACAACCTTGAAGCTCGACTCCAAGAAGCGTCCGCCATGGTCCCGGAAAAAGCCTTGCGCATCTGGCGGCTTTATCTGGCGGGCTGTTCCTACGCGTTTACCCGCGGCTGGATCAACCTGCATCAGATTCTCGCGGTCAAACCCAAAGCGGACGGCAGTCACGACCTGCCGCTGACCCGCGCCGACCTCTACCGCTGAGCGCCACTCGCTAAAGGATCGGAGAAATCAGCCGCGCGATACGCATCCCCAGTTGTTGCAAGCGGTGCGTATCGCGGCTGTCCTCCGGGGTGATTTCCCGGGCCTGGTCGAAGTCGTTGACCAGCATCTGCTCCACCTTGGTGGCGAATTCCGCGTCGATTGTCACCAGCATGATTTCGAAATTCAGGCGAAAGGATCGGTTGTCCAGGTTGGCGCTGCCAATCGCGGCGACGTCGTTATCCACAAGCACCACTTTCTGATGCAGAAACCCCGGCTCATACCGAAACATCCGCACGCCGGCGCGCACCGCTTCGAAGGCGAACAGGCTGGAGGCGGCGTAGACGATGCGGTGGTCGGGGCGTGAGGGAATCAGGATGCGCACGTCCACGCCGCGCAGGACCGCCAGGCGCAACGCGGCGAACACCGCTTCATCAGGAATGAAATAGGGGCTGGTTATCCACACCCGTTCTTGTGCCGCGTGGATGGCATCGAGGAAAAACAGTGAGCAGGTTTCTTGTGGATCAGCCGGACCGCTGGCCAGGACCTGACAGAGCATGCCGTTTTCCGGGTAGGTATCCGGCAGGATCAATGGCGGCAATTTCCGCGCGGCCCAGAACCAGTCTTCGGCGAAGGATTCCTGCAAACAGGCCAGCACCGGACCACCCACCTGAACATGGGTATCGCGCCAAGGCGATAGCCGAGGATTGCCGCCGAGGTATTCATCGCCGACGTTGTGTCCGCCGACAAAGCCCGTTACACCGTCCACCACCACGATCTTGCGGTGATTGCGGAAGTTCACCTGGAAGCGGTTGAACCAGCCGCGGCGAGTGGCGAAGGCGCGGATATCGACGCCGCCTTCGCGCAGGACCTGACTGTAACGAGTGGGAAGGGCGTGACTGCCCACGCTGTCGTAAAGCACATAGATCTTCACGCCCTCGGCGGCTTTCTTCAGCAGCAATGCCTGAAGCTGACGGCCCAGGTCATCGTCATGAATGATGAAGAACTGTACCAGCACTGTATCGCGAGCCTGATCGATAGCATTGAAGATCGCCTTGAAGGTGGCCTGGCCATCGATCAGCAGTTTCAGCGTGTTGTTTGCCAGGCACGGCATGCGACTGAGTCGGGGCAATGCGCGCAGGCCGGCATAGGCAGGCGAGTTGCTGGCGGCCAGTGCTTCCTCGACCCAGGGGCGCCAGTTCAGGTCGGCCATGGCGATGTGCATTTCCTGGTTGGCCTGGCGTCGGGCCTGGATGTAGGCGTCGAAGGTACGACTGCCGAAGATCAGGTAGGGAATCAGTGTCAGGTAAGGGATGAACAGCAGCGACATCGCCCAGGCAATCGCCCCTTGGGCGGTACGCACGGTGAACACCGCATGCGCGGCGGCAATCAGGCCGAGCAGATGAATTGCACCAATGAGGTAACCGAAGAACTGGGGGCTGTGGTAGTCCATATACGTCCTGCCGTCCGCAATCAGGGTCCTAACAGACCATGTTCCACACGTGTCTTGCAACCCGGTGGGCAATTTGTCGTCTAATCCGTAGTCCGGCACGGGGCCGGAGTTTTCGGGAGTCATTAGATGAACATTCGCATGTCGATGCTGGCGCTGCTGGTTGGCCTGTCGAGTCCTCTGGTTCAGGCGCAGATGCTGCAACCGGGGTTGTGGGAGCTGACCACCAGCAACATGCAGGTCGATGGCAACGCGCTGCCTGACATGGACTTTATGCTCGGGCAGTTGAAAAACCTGCCTCCGGAGCAGCGCGCGATGATGGAAGGCGTGTTGGCCAAGCAGGGCGTAACGGTGGCGGGCAAGGGTGTGCGTTCATGTCTGACGCCAGAACAGGTGAAGACCGACAACATTCCTTTGCAGGACCCACAGTCGGGTTGCACCCAGCGGATCACCGAGCGCAATGGCAATGTCTGGAAGTTCGAGTTCAGTTGCCCCAAGGCGCAGGGCACCGGGCAGGCGCAGTTCGTCAGCGATCGTGAATTCCTGACCAAGGTTCATGGCACCTTCAACGCAACCGGCGCCAAGCAACAGGGCAGCATGGATACTCGCGCGGTGTGGCTGGGAGCCGACTGCGGAACGGTCAAGCCGCGCAGCTAAGACTCGTTCCGCGACACCTTGGTTACCAGTTCCAGTGGCTTTGGGCGACAGCGTCGTGGGCGTGCAGGCTCTCTGCATGTTCCACGCGCAACTGGAAGCCGGCCACGGAGGGCACCTGCTTCAGGACCCGGTTCAGGCGGCGGGCAGCGTCTTCGCAGAACATCAGGTTCTGACCATTGGCCAAGGCGAAGGCTTGTTCGTCCGCTCGTTTCACGGCGGTTTGTACCGCGGTGCCCAAGGCAGCTTCCGCCTGATCAATTACTTCGAGAATTGGCAACTGGTCGCAGCCCTGCTTGAGCCGCACCCGCAACTTGGCTGTGCTGCGCTGGCTGTGAGGTGTAGCGACGATGCCCTGAGCGCTACCGAGCCAGCTCAATACTTGTTCATGGGTCAGGTTACGGTTGCCGAAGTCAGTGAGGAACTGTTGTTGAATCAATTGTCTGGCCAGCGCCGCCGAGCAGGGGCAGGTTGAGGAATAGATAACCTCGGCATTTAGTTCCACGTGGAACATTTCATCTTCCAGCCGCGCATCGATAACTACTGGATAGCGCTTGAAACCGGATTCCGAACTGACTAACGCCGCGCGTTCGAGCAGTACGTCGAAGCGCAGGGTGAGCTGTGCGCGGGTGGAAAGGCCTTCATGGCTGTCGAGAAATTGCCTGAGTACGCGATGGATCAGGTGAACCGACAGCGGTTCGTCCTTGAATACTGCGAGCGCGAGATACAAGCGAGACATGTGAATGCCGCGTGAAGTGCCATCGCTCAGGTTCACGCCCGCGTCTGCGGTCCCATGAAGGGTTTGCTGATCCAGACGCAAGGCAAGCGCGATGCCACACATGCCAACCCATTCCAGCG
Source organism: Pseudomonas huaxiensis (assembly GCF_003231275.1). Taxonomy (GTDB): domain Bacteria; phylum Pseudomonadota; class Gammaproteobacteria; order Pseudomonadales; family Pseudomonadaceae; genus Aquipseudomonas; species Aquipseudomonas huaxiensis. The sequence goes on along the minus strand of NZ_QKVL01000007.1, from coordinate 97,222 downwards.
GCAGGGATTGCTGGCTGGCTTGTGCAGCAATATCGGGGAGGGTCAGGGCGGTCATAGTGCGAGCCGTCAGTGAAGAGATCGCAATAAGTTACATTATAACAATTCGAATGCCAGCACTTTTTCTTCGCCTCACTGGCAGCCGCTGAGTCGGTTGCAGCGCAGGTTGAAGCGCTGACCGCTGGAACTGGAGACGCGGTTGAGGGTGGTCCAGCCCACTCGCCGGCTGTATCCGACCCAGGCTTCACCGTCGCTGGCGATGCCCGTGTAGAAGGTCAATTGGCCATAGCGGCTGTTGGTCTGAGCCCAGCGGCGTTCGCTCGGTACATCGTAGCCGCGCAGGTAGGTTGTCGCGCCTTGGGTCTGCACGCTGTAGTAGCTGCCCTGACGATCGGCGCAGGCCAGCAAATTGGCGCTGCGCGTGCAGGTTGCCGGTTCGCTGCGTGGCATGGCTTGGGCGCCGCTGGCGATACAGAACAACGTTATCCACAGCAGATGATTCCGTGACGTCATGAGTGCCCTCTCGCTTTGGACGTGGACAGGCGGTTGATGAAAGTGCATTGTTATAATGTAACAATAAACCAATGCATCGTTCGAATGCACTTTGCCGCTCTGATGAGGAACCGCGCCATGCCCGATCGTCTCCCCGTAACCGTGCTCTCTGGCTTTCTTGGTGCCGGCAAGAGCACGGTGCTCAACCATGTGCTGCGTAACCGCGACAACCTGCGGGTCGCCGTGATCGTCAACGACATGAGCGTGATCAATATCGACGCCACCGAAGTGCAGCGCAATGTCAGCCTCAATCGCACTGAAGAAAAACTGGTGGAGATGAGCAACGGCTGCATCTGCTGCACCTTGCGTGAAGACCTGCTGGAAGAAGTCAGCCGCTTGGCTGCGGAAGGCCGCTTCGACTATCTGCTGATCGAGTCCACGGGGATCGCCGAACCGCTGCCGGTCGCGGAAACTTTCACCTTCCGCGACGACCAGGGCCGCAGCCTGGCCGAGATGGCACGGCTCGATACCATGGTCACCGTGGTCGACGGTTTGAATTTCCTCCGTGACTATCAGGCGGCCGAGAGCCTGGCGAGTCGTGGTGAAACCCTGGGGGATGACGACGAGCGCTCCATCAGCGACCTGCTGATCGACCAGGTGGAGTTCGCCGACGTGATTCTCTTGAGCAAGATCGACCTGATCAGCAGCCATGAGCGCGAAGAACTCAGCGCAATCCTTCGCCGTCTCAATGCTCATGCGCGAATCGTACCGATGCTGATGGGGCAGGTAGACCTCAACGCGATCCTCGACACCGGCCTGTTCGACTTCGACCGCGCCTCCAGCGCGCCGGGCTGGCTGCAGGAGCTGCGGGGCGAGCATGTACCGGAAACCGAGGAATACGGTATCGCCGCCAGCGTCTGGCAAGCCCGGCGCCCGCTACATCCGCAGCGGTTCTTCGACTTTATCCACAGGCCCTGGAGCAATGGCCGCCTGCTGCGTTCCAAAGGCTTCTTCTGGCTGGCCAGCAAATACCAGGAAGCGGGAAGCTGGTCGCAGGCTGGCGGCATGATGCGCCATGGTTTCGCCGGGCGCTGGTGGCGCTTTGTCCCGAAAGCACAATGGCCACAGGACCCGGAAAGCACTGCCGCGATTCTTCAGCAATGGGACCCGGAATCCGGCGACTGCCGTCAGGAATTGGTGTTCATCGGTCAGCACATCGACGTGCCGCGCTTGCATGCCGAGCTTGATGCCTGCTTGCTCAGCGACGCCGAAATGGCCCTCGGTGCAAACCGTTGGCGTCAGTTGCCGGATCCGTTTGGCGCCTGGCATGAAGAGGAGGTGGCCTGATGCAAGTGGCCGAGGCACTGGCGCCGGTGCGCCAGGTATTTGGAGAGACGCCGATGGCGCTGACCGAGGCCCTGCTCGACGGCGTCAATCTTGCGGTATGGCAGCGGCGTTTGCCGGCGCACATCAATGACTTCGCCACGCTGTTGTTGTCGTTGAATGAGCCGTTGGCCGAATCCTTCACTTTGACGGTCGGCAAGGATGGTCAGATGCCACCGCTTGATGGTGTGGCCAGTGCTTACACGGATCTGGCCGGTTATGACGGCTTCATCGCCGACCTGGCCTGGCTGATCGATGCCTACGTCTGCCTGCTCGGTGCCAAGAGCGTCGGTGTTCGTCTGCGCGCACTGGAGCGGGCCATGTGCCCGCGGTTTCATGTCGATCATGTGCCGTTGCGTTTGATCACCACTTACGCCGGGCCGGCCAGTGAGTGGCTGGAGGAAAGCGCGGTAGATCGGCGGCGGCTGGCACAGGACGAGGTGGACAGCGCCGATATCCGGCAACTGACCTGTGGTGATGTGGCGCTGTTCAAGGGCGAGAAATGGCTGGGTAACGAAGGCGCCGGCGTGGTTCACCGTTCGCCGGCGCTGGCCAACGGCGAACGGCGTTTGATACTGACCCTTGACTGGCTGGCATGAGCGCGGAGCATAGTGCTGAAATTTCCCGCTGAAACGGCTTTCCATGCTGAAGAACATTCCCACCCATCTGATCGCCGGCCCGCTTGGGGCCGGCAAGACCAGCCTGATTCGCCACCTGCTCAGCCAGCGTCCGGCCGACGAACGCTGGGCTGTGCTGATCAACGAGTTTGGTCAGATCGGCCTGGATGCGGCGCTGCTCAGCACTGATGACGCGGGCGTGAGCATGGGCGAGGTGGCTGGCGGCTGTCTCTGCTGCGTGAACGGTGCGCCGTTTCAGGTTGGCCTGGCCCGGTTGCTGCGCAAGGCGCGACCGGATCGCCTGTTTATCGAGCCTTCCGGTCTTGGGCATCCGGCGCAATTGCTGGCGCAACTCCGATTACCGCCGTGGCAGGGCGTATTGGCGGTGCAGCCGGCAGTGCTGGTGCTCGATGCCGAAGCGCTGGCCGCCGGCGCGGAGCTACCGCCGGCGCAGGCACAGGCGTTGACCGATGCTGGCTTGCTGGTACTGAACAAAGCATCGGTTGTGGATGACAAAAGCCGCCTGTGGATAACCTCGAAACTGCCTTCAGTGCCGATTTTCTGGACAGATCACGGGCAGTTGCCGCTCGATGAACTGCCATCCAGCCCGCCCTCGGCAGTGGATAACTCGGTTGTGGATAACCTTTTGCCCGCCGGTCCGCCTTCTGTTATTGCGCTGTGGACGGACATTTCCCAACCGATATGCACTTATCAACAGCTCCCGGAAGGCTGGAGCATCGGCTGGCGATTTCATCCACAGCAAAAGCTTGAGAGGGCGCAATTGCAGAAGTTTGTGGAAAAGCTCGGCTGGCGTCGGGCGAAGATGGTGGTGCACGGCGCGCAAGGCTGGTACTCCGCCAACGCCGTGGCGGGGCAGGCGCTGGAATGGCAGGAAAGTGCCTGGCGGCGGGATTCGCGGATCGAACTGATCTTCGATCAGGCCCAGGAACCCGCAGTGCTTGAGCGGCGCATGCTCGCCTGCCGCTTGCCTGTGGATTAATGACGCGAGCGGCTGTGTTCCTGGCGCCACTGCTTCATTTCGATGACGTTGTCGCCATGCACGGGCGGTTTGATCTCGAATGGATACGGCGCGAGTTCGATCTGCACGCTGTGGGCACCGAACTGGGTGACCGTCCCCGGGTGGCGCTGCTCGCCGGTGACGGTGAATTCGAAGTTATACACACGCGCTAGCCGTTTGCGGCCATTGGCGTCGCGGACGAAGGCGATCTTCTTCAGCGCGACGTTGCCGTCGAGCAGCTCAAGATCAAGCTTCGCGCAGTGCAGCTTGACCCGCTCCAGCGCCTTTTCCCGCAAGCCGTGGTTGTGCCACAGCCACGCGCCCGCCGTGGCAAGCAACATCAGCACCAGGATGTTTTCGAGGGTAACCATCTACACATGCTCCAACGAGGTGTGCCCAGCTTAACTGCCGCCCCGGTCTGTCGTACAGGTGGCATTTGGCGCCATACTGCGCGCCTTGTTTGTCATTCAACCGTTTTGGACGCCCTGCATGAAACGTACGCCGCACCTGCTCGCCATCCAGTCTCACGTTGTGTTTGGCCACGCCGGCAACAGCGCCGCGGTGTTCCCGATGCAGCGGGTCGGGGTCAATGTCTGGCCGCTCAATACGGTGCAGTTCTCCAATCACACTCAGTATGGCCAGTGGACGGGAGAAGTGCTTGCTCCAGCTCAAATTCCCGCGTTGGTGGAAGGGATTAGCAATATCGGTGAGTTGGGCAATTGCGACGCAGTTCTATCCGGCTATCTGGGCAGTGCTGCGCAGGGCCGCGCGATCCTCAGCGCGGTAGCGCGAATCAAGGAAGCCAACCCGCGTGCGCTGTACCTTTGTGACCCGGTGATGGGCCATCCGGAGAAGGGCTGCATCGTTCCAGCCGAAGTCAGTGATTTTCTTCTTCGCGAGGCCGTTGCGGCCGCCGATGTGCTCTGCCCGAACCAGCTCGAGCTGGACAGCTTTGCCGGTCGATCCGCCGAGTCGCTGGAAGACTGTGTGGGCATGGCCCGTGCACTGATGGCGCTTGGACCGAAGGCGGTACTGGTCAAGCACCTGTCCTACCCCGGCAAGCTCGCGGATGACTTCGAAATGTTGCTGGTAACCGAAGACGGTAGCTGGCATCTGCAACGCCCGCTGCTGGCGTTCCCGCGCCAGCCGGTCGGCGTGGGTGACCTGACGTCTGGTCTGTTCATCGCTCGGCTGTTGTTGGGCGACAACTGGGTGACGGCCTTCGAATTCACCGCTGCGGCAGTGCACGAAGTGCTGCTGGAGACCCAGGCCTGCGGCAGCTATGAGCTGGAAGTGGTGCGGGCCCAGGATCGCATCGTGCACCCACGGTTGCGTTTCGAGGCCCGGCGTCTTTCGGTTTAGATCGAGTCGAGATCGACCTTGAGCTCCTGGTAACGCTTCTCCAGTTCCTGACGGATCAGACGGCGCTGCTTGCCCTGCAGGAAGCGTCGCTTTTCCTCTGCGGATTGTGGCTGGCGTGGCGGCACGGCCACTGGCTTGCGGTCATCGTCCACCGCGACCATGGTGAAGAAGCAGCTATTGCTGTGGCGCACCGAGCGCTCGCGGATGTTCTCGGTCACCACCTTGATCCCCACCTCCATGGAGGTGTTCCCGGTGTAGTTGACCGAGGCAAGGAAGGTCACCAACTCACCGACATGCACCGGCTCGCGGAACACCACCTGGTCCACCGACAGGGTCACGACGTAGCGACCGGCATACCGGCTGGCGCAGGCGTAGGCCACCTCGTCGAGGTACTTGAGCAGGGTGCCGCCGTGGACATTGCCGGAGAAGTTGGCCATGTCGGGGGTCATCAGGACGGTCATCGATAGCTGGGCGTTTCCGGGTTCCATAATCTGCTCACGGTAAGGTTGCGCTGAGGCGGGGTGGCGCGGTTTGTCCATGCTTCTTTCCCCTATGAATTGCCATCTTGAAAACGGGACGCTGACACCTCGCCTCTCGTCACGCGTTTCATGCCATTTGCGGTGATGGAAGTGCCGATCTGTTTCTACATATTGCACGACCATTTTGCAGCAGTCGTCGGTGATAACCTCCAGAAACGACTTTGTAACAGGTCTATTTCCTACATTTAAAACAGAAACGTCCGCAACTCAATCCGAGCTGGGGTTGGGTCGTGCTTTGTTCTTCGCATGAGAAGTAAGGAGTGTCACGCCGTGCATGCCATCAGCTTTATCCAGGATCTGGCGGTGATCATGCTGGTTGCCGGTGTAGTCACCATCCTCTTTCATCGTCTCAAGCAGCCCGTCGTGCTGGGCTACATCGTCGCCGGCTTCATCATCGGCCCCCACACCCCGCCATTCGGCCTTATCCACGACGAAGACACCATCAAGACGCTCGCCGAACTCGGGGTGATCTTCCTGATGTTCTGTCTGGGCCTGGAATTCAGCCTCGGCAAGCTGTTCAAGGTGGGCGCCACGGCGTTCATCGCTGCGTTCCTGGAAATCGTCCTGATGATCTGGATCGGTTTCGAGATCGGCCGCTGGTTTGGCTGGAGCACCATGGATTCGCTGTTCCTCGGCGCGATCCTGGCGATTTCCTCCACCACCATCATCGTCAAGGCGCTCAATGACCTGAAGATGAAGAACGAGCGCTTCGCCCAACTGATCTTCGGCGTGCTGATCGTCGAGGACATCCTCGGGATTGGCATCATCGCGCTGCTCTCCGGCATCGCCGTCAGCGGTACGGTCAGCTCCGGCGAAGTGTTCTCCACCGTGGGCAAGCTGTCGCTGTTCATGATCGTCGCGTTAGTGATCGGCATCCTCCTGGTTCCGCGGCTGTTGGCCTACGTGGCGCGTTTCGAAAGCAATGAAATGCTGCTGATCACCGTGCTCGGCCTGTGCTTCGGCTTCTGCCTGCTGGTGGTCAAGCTGGAGTACAGCATGGTGCTGGGCGCCTTCCTGATCGGCGCGATCATGGCCGAGTCGCGGCAACTGGTGAAGATCGAGCGCCTGATCGAGCCGGTGCGTGACATGTTCAGCGCCATCTTCTTCGTCGCCATCGGCCTGATGATCGACCCGACGGTATTGGTGGAGTACATCTGGCCGATCGTGGTCATCACCATTGCGGTGGTACTGGGCAAGATGCTGTCCTGCGGCATGGGGGCCTTTATCGCCGGCAACGACGGCCGCACCTCACTGCGTGTCGGGATGGGTCTTTCACAGATTGGCGAGTTTTCCTTCATCATCGCTGCGCTGGGCATGACCCTGCAGGTGACCAGCGACTTCCTGTATCCGGTGGCCGTAGCGGTGTCCGCCATCACCACGCTGCTGACGCCGTATCTGATCCGTGCCGCCGATCCGCTGTCGATCAAACTGGCCAAGGTGGTCCCGAGCCGTTTGTCCCGGGTGCTGTCGTTGTATGGCGAATGGCTGCGCAGTATTCAGCCGCAGGGTGAAGGCGCGATGCTGGCATCGATGATCCGGCGCATCCTGTTGCAAGTCGGCGTCAACCTGGCGCTGGTGGTGGCGATTTTCTTCAGTGGTGGTTATTTCGCCGTTCAGATCGGGACCTATCTCACCCACTGGCTGCCAGATATCGGTCAGCAGAAGGCGCTGATCTGGGGCCTGGCCTTGCTGCTGTCGCTGCCGTTCCTGATCGCTGCGTACCGCAAGCTCAAGGCGCTGTCGATGTTGCTGGCGGAAATGGGCGTGAAGCCGGAAATGGCCGGCCGTCATACCCAGCGCGTGCGTCGGGTGATCGCCGAGGTCATTCCGCTGCTCTCGCTGCTGGTGATCTTCCTGCTGCTCTCGGCGTTGTCGGCGAGCATCCTGCCGACCAACGAGCTGCTGCTATTGATTGCCGTCGTGGCGGCGGGCGTGGTGGCGGTGCTCTGGCGCTGGTTCATTCGCGTGCATACGCGGATGCAGATCGCCTTGCTCGAAACCCTCGAGAACCAGAAAGAACATCATCATTGAGGCGCGCAGCGCAGTGGCCGGTCGCGCCACTGCGCCCAGGCCGCAGACCAGCCTTCAGCATGATTCACCCCCGGCAGGCGAACACTCTCGATGCACGCCGCAGGGCCCAATGCGCTGCGGTAGTGTTCATAGAGCGCTGGCGGCACCGTGCGGTCGTCCAGGCCGAGAAAGTGTCTCTGCGCGACCCGAGCTAGCCGTTCCGAGTGGTCCAGTGGTTCCAGCGAACCGTGCAGAGGGCTCAAGCCCAGGCTTTGCGTCCACTGGCGCGGGCTGAGGTTGCCGGCCAGGGTCTGCACCACCGCGATGTCATCGCGTTGTGCGGCGAGCAACAGCGCCAGTGCCGCGCCGCCGGAGTAACCAATCAGCTCGAAATCCCGATTGCCATAGTGCTGCCGAATACGGTCAAGGGCCTGGCCGAGGCTGTCGAGTGCCGCCTGGCCGAAACGCTGGTCGGTCCAGACCACGGGTTTGCACGCCGGGCTGCTGACGAACTGGCAAGGCCGCGCGAGATAGACGCTCGGTTGAGGATCGCTCATTGCCAGGCGGGCCAGCAACAGCGTGCGCGGGCTGGGGTCGAGGCTGGGTTGGGTTGCGGTAGCCCAGGCATGGCCGTCGCCTTCCAGATAGACACGCAAGCGACTACCGGAGGGGCGGGTTAGCGGGAGGCTCACAACGAGGGGAAACGGTCGGGACGACTCGAGGGTGACGCGGTGGGTGTGCTCGGCGCTCAGTTCCTGCAATTGCGTCAGAGGCGCCTGACAGCCTGCGAGCAGCATCAGCGTAAATGACAACAACCAACGAGGATGAATCGACATCGAAGACCCGTAAACGGCGAGGGGGCTTCCTGTGCGTGCGGGACGTATGTCCGAGGGGATGGAGCGGTAGCGACCCGCCACGCACAGGAAGACGCGGCGGATTCTACGAACATTGATGGCCAAGAGCCATTAATTTGTACAAGGGAATTGATTCAGCTTTCCAGCCAGACATCCCGCACCCAGTGCCACACCGACTCCCAGCTTTCTTCGGTGACGATCTCTTCCTCGCCGGACCACAGCACCACGGTGCCGTCTTCCTCGACGCAGTAGTAATCGTCGCCGTCCTGGCAGATTGGAATCAGGTCGCGCGGCACGCCGGCGTCCCAGGCGTTGGCGGCAACTTCCGGCAGGTAGGTATGGGATTGTGGATCGGTGACAGTCACCGGCTCCAGGCTGCCATAAACCACATCACTGACGGTCAGCAGGAATTCCTTGAAGACAAACGGAATGTTGATGAACAACTCTTCTTCGATTTCGACCAGTTGGTCTTCGTCGGGTAGCTCAAGCGGTACCGGTACCGGTTCGTTGGCCTCACGAAGCTGTTCGATGACTTCTTCCACGGTGCTTGTCCTCTGTGTTCTGACCTTTTCAAAGCGTTGCGCGTTATACCCTAGTAGGGCAGTGCGCTAAAAGCAAAACCCCGGGCAAGCCCGGGGTTTTTTCTGTGCAGCGCCTCAAGATCAGCCGTTCTGGCGGATACCTGCGACCAGCCAAGGCTGGTTCTCGCCTGGGGCGCGCTCCATGTTCCAGCTTTCGCTGAACACTTCGCCCTTGTCGAAACGCGAAGTCTTCGACACACCACTGAAGGTCAGGGTGGCGATGGTCTTGTCGGCACGATCGTCGACACCTTCGAGCTGCACTTGCAGGTCATCGATGTAGGTGGACTGGAAGGTGTCACCCAGATCGGCACGCTCCTGCTTGAGGAACTGCAGCATCTGCGGGGTCACGAACTCGGCGATCTTGTCCATCTCGTTGGCATCCCAGTGCTGTTGCAGCGACTGGAAGTGGCTGCGGGCAGCCGCCAGGAAGTTTTGCTCATTGAACCAGGCCGGGGCGTTGATCACCGGGCGGGCGGCCGCGGCAGGTGCGGAACCACCGAAGATCGACGGCTGGGCAGGCTGCTCGTAGGCTTCACGCTGATACGGCGGGTGGCCAGCGGCTGCCATTTGTGGCTGCTGTTGCTTGCGACGGCGCGCGGCGATGAAGCGGAAGACCAGGAACGCAATCAGCGCCATGATCAGAATGTCGAAGATCTGCATGCCTTCGAAACCATCGCCCATCAGCATGGAGGCCAGCAGGCCACCTGCGGCGATGCCGGCCAGCGGGCCGAGCCATTTCGAAGCGCCGCTGGCGGCGGCAGGAGCACGGCCTGGCGCGTTCGGGGTGGCGGCAGGGTTGGCAGGGGTGGCCTGACGGGCCTGGTGCGTCGGAGCGGCGCCCGAGCTCTTGCCGCCGCCGAAGCGCTTGGCGTTGGCGTCGAGGCTCATGGTGAGACCGATGCACAGCGCCAGGGCGATGCTTAGAAAACGTTGCATAGAAGGGTATTCCCGTTTGTGGATTACACGCGCGCCATGGTGCACAGGTTCCCTGACACATGACCAGCGACAACATGTTTCCATCTTTTGCCTGAAAAGTCTGACCGCCTACACAGCAAGCCGTGGGCCTTTCCTTCATCTATAGAAGGAAAGGCCCACGCCCATGGTCGGATTTTTCTCTTAGATGGCTTCGAGCTTGGCGTAGCCGAGCATCAGCCACTTGCTGCCTTCGGCGAAGTTCACCTGGACCCGGGCCTGGGCACCGGAACCCTCGAAGTTGAGGATGACGCCTTCACCGAATACCGCGTGCTGGACACGCTGACCGAGGTTGAAGCTGGTCTGCGGGATGTTGGCGTTGGCGAACAGGCTGTTGACGGTCTGTTTCTGCGCGCCGGAGAAGGGCCGGCTGACACTGTTGGACAGGCGCACTTCCTGGACCAGGCCTGCGGGGATCTCGCGTACGAAGCGAGAAACCTTGTTGTAGGTTTCACTGCCGTAGAGGCGTCGGGTTTCCGCGTAGGTCATGACCAACTGCTGCATGGCGCGGGTAATACCTACATACGCCAGGCGCCGTTCCTCTTCGAGACGGCCAGGTTCTTCCAGGCTCATCTTGTGCGGGAACAGGCCTTCTTCCATCCCCACCAGGAACACATGAGGGAATTCCAGGCCCTTGGCGCTGTGCAGGGTCATCAACTGGATGCTGTCTTCGTGCTCGTCGGCCTGGGCATCGCCGGCTTCCAGCGAGGCGTGACCGAGGAAGGCCGACAGCGGCGACAGGTCGGCATCTTCCTCGGCGCTTTCGAAGTTGCGCGCGGCGCTGACCAGTTCCTCAAGGTTTTCTACCCGTGCCTGGCCCTTTTCACCTTTTTCTTCCTGGTGATAGACGATCAGCCCGGACTGCTCGATGACGGTCTGGGTCATCAGGTGCAGCGGCATGTCCGTGACTTTGGCTGCGAGGTTTTCGATCAGCTCGATGAACGCGCCCAAGGCGCTCGCGGCGCGGCCCTTGAGGGCTTTGTTGGCGAGCAACTGGGCCATCGCTTCCCACATGGAAAGCTGGGCGTGGCGGGCATGTTCACGGATGGCTTCGACGGTTTTTTCGCCGATGCCCCGTGGCGGAACGTTGATGACCCGTTCCAGCGCGGCGTCGTTGCCACGGCCTTCCAGCAGACGCAGGTAGGCCATGGCGTTCTTGATCTCGGCGCGCTCGAAGAAGCGCTGGCCGCCGTAGATGCGGTAAGGAATGCGTTCCCGCAGCAGCGCCTCTTCCAATACCCGTGACTGGGCGTTGGAGCGGTAGAGGATGGCGATGTCGCTGCGGGACATCCCGGTCTTCAGCGCGCTTTCGATGGTTTCCACCACGTAGCGGGCTTCGTCGTGCTCGTTGAAGGCGGCGTACAGGCTCAGCGGTTCACCATCGCCACCATCGGTCCAGAGTTCCTTGCCCAGACGCCCGCTGTTGTTGGCGATCAGGGCGTTGGCGGCCTTGAGGATGCCGGCGGTGGAGCGGTAGTTCTGCTCCAGGCGGATCACTTCGGAGTCGGGGAAGTCGGTAGAGAATTGCTGGATGTTCTCGATCCGCGCGCCGCGCCAGCCATAAATGGACTGGTCGTCGTCGCCGACCACCATCAGGCTGTCGCCACCCTGGGCCAGCAGGCGCAACCAGGCGTACTGCACGGCGTTGGTGTCCTGGAACTCGTCCACCAGCAGGTGACGGAAGCGCCGCTGGTAGTGCTGCAACAGGCCGGGGCTGTCACGCCACAGGTCCAGGGCGCGCAGCAGCAATTCGGAGAAGTCGATGACGCCGGCGCGTTGGCAGGCGGCTTCGTAGGCTTCATAGATGCTGCGCATGGTGCCCAGGAACAGGTCGCCATTGACCTGGATGTGCTGGGGCCGCAGGCCTTCGTCTTTCTGTCCGTTGATGAACCACTGCGCCTGACGGGCCGGCCAGCGTTGCTCGTCGAGGCCGAGGTCGCGGATCACCCGCTTGACCAGGCGTTGCTGGTCATCGCTGTCGAGGATCTGGAAGTTCTGGTTCAGCCCGGCTTCCTGCCAGTGCGCGCGCAGCAAGCGGTGAGCCAGGCCATGGAAGGTGCCGACCCACATGCCGGCCGGGCTGATGCCCAGCAACTGCTCGATGCGGTGGCGCATCTCGGCGGCGGCCTTGTTGGTGAAGGTCACCGACAGGATCGAGTGCGGCGAGGCCCGCTCGACCTGGATCAACCAGGCGATACGGTGCACCAGCACACGGGTCTTGCCGGAGCCGGCACCGGCCAGGACCAACTGACGCCCGACCTGCGCGGCTACGGCCTGGCGCTGGGCATCGTTGAGGGAGTTCAACAGGAGAGAGAGATCATCGTGCATCCGCCCATTCTATGGGGGCAACCGAGCCATGGGCAAACCCGCCGGGGAAAAAGATGTGTCCGTCGACCGGCCGGTCATCGGGCGCAAGCCTTCGCCCGTGCGCTTGAGCGCTCGGCACGGAACAAAAGGATGGGAAAAGGGGGTACGAATTTATGACACAGAGCAGTTTGGCCTGAGCGGATGCTTGTGTATGCTCCGTCCACGTTTGCGGCTCACCATTACAAGAACATTGCCCATGACACTCGCATCTGGCCCCGCGAGCGTGCCAATCGAGGCGCGCCGAGGAATACGCAAGCAGTTCGCCACGCAGCTGGCGGTTGAGCGTACCCGTCTGTTGTATCAAGGTTCTCTGTTGCCGACGCTGTTCATGCTGCTCAACGGCCTGGTCTGCGCCTGGTTGTTGTGGAGCCCGCAGCGTTATCTGCTGGTGAGTATCTGGGTGGTGTGGCTGATGGCGCTGGTCGCCCTGCGGGTGATTCAGGTGGCCGCGTTCGACGCCGCCATGCCCGACCGCCAGGCGAAACCGACCTGGCGCCGGATGTTCCTCCTGGGCTCGGCCTTCAGTGGCTTGACGCTCGCCAGCGCGGCGATCGCGCTTGTTCCTGTGGATAACTTCGTGCAGCAGGCCTGGGTATTCGGCCTGCTCGGTGCCGCGACCCTCTCGGCCAGTGTGGCCTACGCCGTCAGTCTGCCGGCTTTCCTCAGTTTTGCCCTGCCATGCTTGCTGCCGCCGATCGTCTTCCTGTTCTGGACGGGTGATCAACAGCAGCAGGGCTGGGGGCTGCTTGGCCTGATTCTGTTAAGTGCGTTGCTGGTGGTGGCCTGGCAGGTCAATCGGCTGATCGAGCACAGCCTGTTGCGACGCTTCCAGAATCAGGCGCTGATCGAGCACCTGCAAGCCGCCCACACTCGCAGCGAACGGCTCAACCAGGCACTGGCCGGAGAAGTCGAACAGCGCCGCGGGGTCGAGGAGCAATTGCGTGAAGCCCAGACGGGGCTGGAGCACCGCGTGTTCCAGCGCAGCGCCGAGCTGGACGCCGCCAACCAGGCCTTGAGCAAGAGTGAGCAGCGTCTGGCTCAGGCGCTGGAGGCGAGTGAACTGGGTCTGTGGGACTGGAACCTGCAAACCGACGAGGTCCATCACACCCAGCTCATGGAGCTGTTCGGCCTCAATCCCGACGCTGTCAAAGCGATGCTAGTGCATCTCAAGCCGCGCCTGCACCCTGACGACGTGCCGGCACTGAGGCGGACGCTGGTGGAACACCTCAAGGGTCGTACCGACGATTACCGTATCGAATATCGCTTCCGCCACAACCTGGGCCACTGGTGCTGGATCGAAGACCGCGGTCGCGCCGTGGAGCGCGACAGCAGTGGTCGCGTAATAAGGATGATCGGCACCCGCCGCGACATCAGCGCGCGAAAAGCACAGGAAGAACAGCAACGGCTGGCAGCGACGGTGTTCGAAGCGGCCAGTGAGGGGATCGCCATTCTTGGCCCGGATTACCAACTGCTGGCGCTGAACCAGGCGTTTTGCCGGATGACCGGTTACAGCCGCGAAGAACTGCTGGGCCGCAACGCCCTGGAATTGCCCTGCAGCCTCGATGCGCGGCGGCACTACGGGGCGATCGACCAGGCGTTGGAGCAGCAGGGGCGTTGGCAGGGCGAACTGGTCGAAGCACGCAAAGACGGTTCGTTGTACCCGCAATGGTTACAACTGAACGGTGTTTGCGACAATCGCGGCAATATCAGCAACGTTGTCGGCTTCTTCAGCGATCTTTCCGAGCGGCGCGAATCCGAGGAGCGTCTGCGCTACCTCGCCCATTACGACGAACTCACCGGCCTGGCCAACCGCGCGCTATTCCGCCTGCGCCTGCACGAGGCGGGGCAGCGCCTGCGCACGAGCGGCCGTAGCCTCGCGTTGATGCATATCGATCTGGACCGCTTCAAGCTGCTCAACGACAGCCTTGGCCACGAAGTCGCCGACCAGTTGCTCAAGCAGATGGCCATGCGCATCGGCAACGCGATGCCCGAGGCCGACACCGTGGCCCGGCTGTCCGGTGACGAATTCGCGGTTCTGTTCGATGGTTACAGCAATCTGTCGAGCCTGGTCCGGGTTGCCACCCGGCTGCTGGACAAGCTGCGGGTGCCGGTGCGGGTCGATGGTCATGAGCTGGTGATCAGCGCTTCGGTGGGAATTGCGCTGCTGTCCGACATGACCCTCGAACTGAACCAGTTGGTCAGCCAGGCGAACATGGCCATGCAGCATGCCAAGCACCTTGGCGGCGACAACTTCCAGTTCTATACCGAGAGCCTGCAGGCCAGCACCCTCGACCGCCTGCAACTGGAAAACCAGTTGCGCAAAGCCATCGAGGAGCGGCAACTGGAGGTCTACTACCAGCCCAAAGTGTGCCTTGCCAGCGGTCACCTGCACGCCGCCGAGGCGCTGGTGCGCTGGCATCACCCGGCCATGGGGATGGTGCCGCCGGGGGATTTCATCGGCCTTGCGGAAGAAACCGGACTGATTGCGCCCATGGGCGAATTCGTTCTGCGTCAGGCCTGCTGGCAGGCCTGTGAATGGCAGCGTCAGGGGCTGGCCCCGATTCGCGTGTCGGTGAACCTGTCGGTCTATCAGTTGCGCCAGGGCAAGCTGGTCAGCCTGGTGCGCCAGGTGCTCGAGGAAACCGGGCTGGAGCCGCAGTTGCTTGAGCTGGAACTGACGGAAAGCCAACTGCTGGACAGTGTCGAGCACATCATCGCGATCTTCCAGCAGTTGCATGAGCTGGGCGTGAAGCTGGCCATCGACGATTTCGGCACGGGTTATTCCTCGCTCAGCTACCTGAAGCGCTTCCCGGTGGATTACGTGAAGATCGACCAGACGTTCATCCGCGGCCTGAGTGAAGGCAGCGAAGACGCCGCGATCACCCGCGCGATCATTGTCATGGCCCACAGCCTGGACCTGCAGGTGGTGGCCGAGGGCGTGGAAACCCTTGAACAACTCAAGTTCCTGCGCGAACAGGGCTGCGACGAGGTCCAGGGCTATCTGATCAGCCGCCCCGTCGAAGCCGCCACGCTGGCGCGGCTGCTTCAGGAAGACGCGGTCTGGTAGGCATTAGCCGTGCCAGGCGCGTCCGTGGCGGGCCAGCAGGCTGTGGGCCTGCTCGGGGCCGTTGGTGCCGGCGTGGTAGGGGCGCGGTGTCTGGAAGTGCTCCTGCCAGCCATTGAGGATCGGGTCGATCCAGGCCCAGGCCGCCTCTACCTCGTCACGACGCATGAACAGCGTCGAATCGCCATCCAGCACATCCAGCAGCAAACGCTCGTACGCCTCCCAGCGCCGTGTCTGGCCGAACACCTGGGCCAGGTTCAGGTTCAGCTCAACCGGTTCCAGGCGCATGCCCTTGCCCGGCGTCTTGGTCATCATCTGCAGGCTGATGCGCTCGTCCGGCTGTAGCTGGATCAGCAACTGGTTGGCGCGGTCGTCCTCGAACAGCCGATGTGGCACGGGCTTGAACTGGATGACGATCTGCGACGAGCGCTTGGCCAGCCGCTTGCCGGTGCGCAGGTAGAACGGCACGCCGGCCCAGCGCCAGTTGTTGATGTGGGCTTCTACGGCGACGAAGGTCTCGGTGTCGCTGTCATTGTCCACATCCTTCTCGAAGTAATAGGCCGGTACTTCCTGGCCGCCGATCTTGCCGGCGCTGTACTGGCCGCGCACGGTCTTGTCCTGGACGTCCTGGTCGGTGATTGGCTTGAGGGCGCGAAGGATCTTCACTTTCTCGTCGCGTACCGCTTCGGCCTCGAACTGCGCCGGCGGCTCCATGGCCACCAGGCAGAGCAGTTGCAACAGGTGGTTCTGCAGCATGTCGCGGGTGGCGCCAGCGCGGTCGTAGTAGGCGCCGCGATTTTCCACGCCGAGGGTCTCGCAGACGCTGATTTGCACGTGGTCGATCTGGTTGGCGCGCCAGACGGGTTCAAGCAGCGCGTTGGCGAACCTCAGGGCCATGAGGTTCTGCACCGTTTCCTTGCCCAGGTAGTGGTCGATGCGGAACACCTGGGATTCGTCGAACACCGCGCCAATCGCACTGTTGATGGCGGTGGCCGATTCCAGCGAGTGGCCGATGGGCTTTTCCAGGACGATGCGCGATTCGCTGTCCACCAAACCGGCAATGTGCAGGTGGGTGACGATGGGCACGAACAGGTTGGGCGCGGTGGCGAGGTAGTAGATACGGGCCAGGCCACCGGGCTCGCCGAGGAAATGCGCCAGGCGGCCGAAATCGGCGCTTTGCGAGGCGTCCATGGAGAAGTAGTCGAGGCGGGTGGAGAAGCGGTGCCAGGTGTCTTCGTCGAAGTCGTTGCGGGCGATCTGGGCGCGGCAACGGCGCTCTGCAAGTTTTTGAAAACTATTGCGCGGCATGGGGCTTCGGGCTAGCGCGACGATCCTCACCGCAGGGTGCAGGCGAGCCTCGCGAAACAGGTGGTAGAGCGCTGGAAGCAGTTTGTGCAGGGCCAGGTCACCGGTACCGCCGAAGACCAGAATGTCACAAGGAATAGTCAATGCCACCACACTCCTGATTCGTTTAGCTGGGCGGTTCGCTGGTCATGTAGTATAACTACAAGATTGCTACAACCGGCCAGCCGATCATAACCGAGTCCCGCCATTGAATCTGTTGCAACACATCGCCCAGTCGCGCCACCTGCTACGCAAATCGGAACTCAAGGTTGCCGACCACGTATTGCTTGACCCTGCGGCGGTCATGCACAGCTCCATGGCTGATCTGGCGCACAACGTTGGTATCAGTGAGCCGACCATCGTGCGTTTCTGCCGGGCGATTGGCTGCTCGGGCTTTCAGGACCTGAAACTCAAGCTGGCACAGAGCCTCGCGGCCGGTGCCAGTTTCGGTCAGTTTGCCATCCATGAAGATGACTCGGTCGCCGACTACAGCCTGAAAATCTTCGACACCACCCTGCACACCCTGATGGAAGTGCGCGAGAACCTCGACGCACAAGCCCTGCAGCGCGCGGTGACTGCCATGGCGCAGGCCCAGCGTGTCGAGTTCTATGGTTTCGGCGCTTCCGGTGCGGTGGCGGCCGATGCCCAGCACAAGTTTTTCCGCCTGCTGCTCAGCGCGGCGGCGTACTCCGACCCGCACATGCAAGCCATGTCGGCGGTAACCCTCAAGCCCGGCGACGTGGCGGTGTGCATTTCCCAGTCCGGTCGTTCCAAGGACCTGCTGATCACCGCGAACCTCGTGCGTGAAAGCGGCGCCACGCTCATAACCCTCTGCCCGAGCCAGACGCCTCTGGCCGAGCTGTCGACGGTCAACCTGGCCATCGATGTCCATGAAGACACCGAAATCTATACCCCGCTGACCTCGCGTATCGCTCACCTGGTGGTGATCGACGTGCTGGCCATGGGCGTGGCCATGGCCCGCGGTCCGAGCCTGGTCAACCACCTCAAGAGCGTCAAGCGCAGCTTGCGCAGCCTGCGGTTGTCGCCCAAGTCACTGAAAAACGTGGAAGATTAAGCTACAAGAAAGCACGTTGACCCTGCGACCCTGCTTTTTCTTGCGGCTTGCAGCTTGTAGCTTGCCACTGCATTTAACGCCTCTGTCACCCGCTCGCCGTCAAACCGTCAACTTTGCCAGTCAGGCTGAAACTCCCGCACTCGATCAGGGAGATATGCAATGGCTCGTGAACTCGATGGCTCGTATCAGCCCAGCGCCAAATCCCGTAAGCAACAGGAAAAAGACCTGCGCCGCATGGAGTATCGCCGCGCGATCGAAAGCTACTGCGAGCAGCGCCGCCTGCTCCAGGACATCACCGACTACCCCGACCTGCAAGCCGTCAATCTGTGGCAGGTATCGGCGGCAGAACCCCAGAGAAACGCTCAACAAGCGCGCTGATCTGCACACGTTCGCTGCGAATGAACGCAAGAAACGCCAAGGCCACCGGCGACTGCCGCTTGGCCTTGGATTGCACCACGCACCAGCTCCGATACAGCGGCAGTTCTTCCACCGGCAGCTCGCGGAGGACGCCGGTCGCCAACTCCATATTCAACGCATGACGGGTCAGCAGGGCGATGCCCAGCCCGGCAATCACGCATTCGCGCTGGGCGTCGGCCGAGGCCACTTCCAGCGTCTGGGTGAAGTGCACGCGCTTTTCCTTGAAGTACTCCTCGCAGGCCTTGCGGGTGCCGGAGCCTTGCTCACGCACCAGCAGCGTATGCGGCTCCAGATCCTGCAGGCGCAAGCTGTCCAGCTTGCACAGCGGGTGGTCGGGTGGGGCGACGGCAACGATCGGGTTGTTGAGGAAGGGCAGAAATTCCAGGCCCATGTCCTGCGGGACCATGGACATGATGATCAGATCGTCACGGTTGTCGGAAAGGCGCCGGATCGCCTGGGCGCGGTTGACCACCGTGAGCGTCAGGTTGACCTCGGGATGGAGTTTCTTGAACGCCGCGAACAAGTGCGGCACGAAGTACTTGGCGCTCGACTCGACCGCCAACTTCAGTTGGCCCTGCAACGAGCCCTGCATGTCGGAAAGCTGCATGTCGAGGCTTTCCAGGCGGCCGAAGATGTCCCGGCTGGCGCGCTGCAGAGCCTCGGCGGCTTCGGTGAGGTAGAGTTTCTTGCCGACGTACTCGAACAGAGGCTGGCCCACCAGTTCTTCGAGCTGGCGGATCTGTAGACTAACGGCGGGTTGCGTCAGCGCCATTTCCTCTGCGGCGCGGCTGTACGAGCGCAAATCGCACACTTCATTGAAGATCTGCAATTGACGCAATGTCATACGCATCAATGACTTACGCATGTTATCCCCAGCCCGTGGCAAAACCTTGTAACAGCACTATAAGCTTTTGCTAATGGAGCCTCTAACAAATATTGATTTTTGTTTATTCACCTACAGCGCTAGGGTGTTTGTGCGACTGGCCAGCTAGCTCTGGTCACGCGCCGACCGGCAGAGCCCGGTCGTTTGTCCAGCGGCTTTGGGAAGAATCCAGTGATAAAAAAAATCCTGATCGCCAACCGGGGTGAAATCGCAGTTCGGATCGTGCGGGCCTGCGCCGAAATGGGTATCCGCTCCGTGGCGATCTATTCCGACGCCGACCGTCACGCCTTGCACGTCAAGCGTGCCGATGAGGCTCACAGCATTGGTGCCGAGCCCCTGGCCGGTTACCTGAACCCGCGCAAGCTGGTGAACCTGGCTGTGGAAACCGGCTGCGATGCACTGCACCCGGGGTATGGTTTCCTGTCGGAAAACGCCGAACTGGCAGATATCTGCGCGGAACGTGGGATCAAGTTCATCGGCCCGGCCGCCGAAGTCATTCGCCGCATGGGCGACAAGACCGAAGCCCGCCGCAGCATGATCAAGGCCGGCGTACCGGTTACGCCTGGCACCGAAGGCAACGTTGCCGACATCCATGAGGCCCTGCAGGAAGGTGAACGCATCGGCTATCCGGTGATGCTCAAGGCCACGTCTGGCGGCGGCGGCCGCGGGATTCGTCGCTGCAACAGCCGCGACGAACTGGAACAGGCCTTCCCCCGGGTCATTTCCGAAGCCACCAAAGCCTTCGGTTCGGCGGAAGTCTTCCTGGAAAAGTGCATCGTCAACCCGAAACACATCGAAGCCCAGATTCTTGGCGACAGCTTCGGCAATGTGGTGCACCTGTTCGAGCGCGATTGCTCGATCCAGCGCCGCAACCAGAAGCTGATCGAGATCGCCCCGAGCCCGCAACTCACCCCGGAACAGCGCGCCTACATCGGCGACCTGTCGGTGCGCGCGGCCAAGGCGGTCGGTTATGAAAACGCCGGTACCGTGGAGTTCCTGCTCGCCGATGGCGAGGTGTACTTCATGGAAATGAACACCCGGGTGCAGGTGGAGCACACCATCACCGAGGAAATCACCGGCATCGACATCGTTCGCGAGCAGATCCGCATTGCCTCGGGCCTGCCGCTGTCGGTCAAGCAGGAAGACATCCAGCACCGCGGATTTGCCCTGCAATTCCGGATCAACGCTGAAGACCCGAAGAACAACTTCCTGCCCAGCTTCGGCAAGATCACCCGTTACTACGCGCCCGGCGGTCCCGGCGTGCGCACCGACACGGCGATCTACACCGGCTACACCATTCCGCCGTACTACGACTCCATGTGTCTGAAACTGGTGGTCTGGGCGCTGACCTGGGAAGAAGCCATGGACCGCGGCCTGCGCGCCCTGGATGACATGCGTTTGCAGGGGGTCAAGACCACTGCCGCGTACTACCAGGAAATCCTGCGCAATCCGGAGTTCCGCAGCGGCCAGTTCAACACCAGCTTCGTGGAAAGCCATCCGGAACTGACCAACTACTCGATCAAGCGCAAACCCGAAGAGCTGGCTTTGGCCATCGCCGCCGCCATCGCCGCGCATGCAGGCCTGTGAGGAACCCATAATGTCCAAGAAAATTTTCGTAACCGACACAATCCTGCGCGACGCCCACCAGTCCCTGCTGGCCACCCGCATGCGCACCGACGACATGCTGCCGATCTGCGACAAGCTCGACAAAGTCGGCTACTGGTCGCTGGAAGTCTGGGGCGGCGCGACCTTCGACGCCTGCGTGCGCTTCCTCAAGGAAGACCCGTGGGAGCGCCTGCGCAAACTGCGCGCGGCGTTGCCCAACACCCGCCTGCAAATGCTCCTGCGCGGCCAGAACTTGCTGGGCTACCGCCATTACAGCGATGACGTGGTCAAGGCGTTCGTCGCCAAAGCTGCGGTCAACGGCATCGACGTCTTCCGCATCTTCGACGCAATGAACGACGTGCGTAACCTGCGCGTGGCCATCGAAGCGGTGAAGGCCGCCGGCAAGCATGCCCAGGGCACCATCGCCTACACCACCAGCCCGGTTCACACCATCGACGCCTTCGTCGCCCAGGCCAAGCAAATGGAAGCCATGGGTTGCGACTCCATCGCGATCAAGGACATGGCCGGCCTGCTGACCCCGTACGCCACCGGCGAACTGGTCAAGGCGCTGAAAGCCGAGCAATCGCTGCCCGTGTTCATCCACTCGCATGACACCGCCGGCCTGGCTGCCATGTGCCAGCTCAAGGCGATCGAGAACGGCGCGGATCACATTGACACCGCCATCTCCAGCTTCGCCTGGGGCACTAGCCACCCGGGTACCGAATCGATGGTCGCCGCGCTCAAGGGCAGCGAATTCGACACCGGTCTGGATCTGCAACTGCTGCAGGAAATCGGCCTGTACTTCTACGCTGTGCGTAAGAAATACCACCAGTTCGAAAGCGAATTCACCTCGGTCGACACCCGTGTTCAGGTCAACCAGGTGCCCGGCGGCATGATTTCCAACCTGGCCAACCAGCTCAAAGAGCAGGGCGCGCTGAACCGCATGAACGAAGTGCTGGCGGAGATCCCGCGAGTCCGTGAAGACCTCGGCTTCCCGCCGCTGGTGACCCCGACTTCGCAGATCGTTGGCACCCAGGCGTTCTTCAACGTACTGGCCGGCGAGCGCTACAAGACCATCACCAACGAAGTGAAGCTCTACCTGCAAGGCGGCTACGGCAAGGCGCCGGGCGTGGTCAGCGAGCAACTGCGTCGCCAGGCCATCGGCAGCGAAGAAGTGATCGACGTGCGTCCGGCGGACCTGCTGAAGCCGGAAATGACCAAACTGCGCGCGGACATCGGCGCTCTGGCCAAGTCGGAAGAAGACGTCCTGACCTTCGCCATGTTCCCGGATATCGGGCGCAAGTTCCTCGAAGAGCGCGAAGCCGGCACCCTGACCCCAGAAGTGCTGCTGCCGATACCGGAAGCTGGCGCCGTGGCCTCGGCCAGCGGTGAAGGCGTGCCAACCGAGTTCGTCATCGATGTGCACGGCGAGACCTACCGCGTCGACATCACCGGTGTGGGCGTCAAGGCCGAAGGCAAGCGTCACTTCTACCTGTCCATCGACGGCATGCCGGAAGAAGTGGTGTTCGAACCGCTCAACGAGTTCGTCGGCGGTGGTGGCAGCAAGCGCAAGCAGGCCACTGCACCGGGCCATATCAGCACCACCATGCCGGGCAACATCGTCGATGTCCTGGTCAAGGAAGGCGATACGGTCAAGGCCGGTCAGGCAGTGCTCATCACCGAAGCGATGAAGATGGAAACCGAAGTGCAATCGCCGATTGCCGGCAAAGTCACCGCCATCCACGTTGCCAAGGGCGACCGGGTCAACCCGGGCGAAATCCTGATCGAGATCGAGGGCTGATCAAGCCCTCGGCAGTAAACGGTTAACCTCATGGGGAGCGAATTGCTCCCCTTTTTTTCGTTTGATTATATGCATTTAAATGCAGAAAATCGTATGAGCCTTGAAAATATCTGCACTTAAATGCAGAAAATTTACCTATTAGGCCTCAGAATTTGCACTATATTGCAGATCAGATGCTTTAGCTGAGAGAGGCCGATATGTACCCGTTGACCCTCCAATTGTTCGCCCAAAGCGAGTGGCAGGACGCCATGACTTTGACCTTCTCTCAACCAGAAGACGGTTTTCAGAGTCCTTGCCAATTCGCTTACACCTCGGCCTATGTGAAATCCAATCTGGACGCCTACCAGACCACCCTCGACAAGGCCGTCAGCGCCGCGCTACCGGTGGATTTCGATACTCATCAATCGAGAAAGGCGCCGGCCTTTCTCTATGACATCGCACCCTCAGGAGCGGCCAAGCGCTTTTTGCTCAAACACATTGGGCGAGAAAAGCCGGAGACGCTGGCTGACGACATCTTCTTGCTGACGCGCAGCACGCCGGCACCGATTGGCAATCTGCGCATCAAGGAATCGGCCGAGGCCCTGGATACCAGCGCCCCGATGGGGTTCAGCTTCGAGGATGTCGTCAGTCGCGATCAGCGCTTTCTTGAATATGCCTACGAGCAGGGCGCGGCTATTGGTGGGGCGACGGGGGCGGGGGGCGAGGCGCCCAAGCTGCTGCTGACAGAAGGGCGGGACGGGCAGCTCTATCCGGATGCGGTGCTGAATGACGAGGACGCTGCCTGCCACTGGTTTGTGAAGTTTTCTCGTAACCAGGCGCTAGGCAACGATCAGACCATCTTGCGTGCCGAACACCTCTACTACACGGCGCTGCAACGCCTTGGTATCGACACGGTAGCCACTGCCGAACTGGACCTGAAAGAGGCCGATAAGCCCAGCCTCTGGATGAAGCGCTTTGACCGCCGGATCGGTGCTTCCGGTGTTGAGCGATTGGCGGTGGAGTCGGTGTATTCGCTGGCGGGGGTGACCGAGCCGGGTAGCCGAATGGATCATCTGGAGGTTATCCAGAGGCTCGCCGCCCTGTGGATAAATGCCGGGCAGAAGGATCAGGTGCCTGATCTGGTGGCGGAATATTTGCGCCGTGATCTGATCAACAAGATTCTCGGCAACTCCGACAACCATGGGCGCAACACGGCGATTATTCGTGGCAAGGACGCGCTGCGGCTGGCGCCGATCTATGACCTTGCGCCCATGGTGATGGACGCTGAGGGCATCACCCGGACTACCAAGTGGTCCTCGCCCGTGGAGCGTGGCGGGGAGGTTGATTGGCGTGCGGCCTGTCAGCTTCTCAAGCCTCTGGTGAATCCGGATCAGGTGTTTGAAACATTGCGCCAAGATGCCCGTGGCTTGCTGGCGTTACCCGATCTTCTGTCCGGGCTGGGTTTGTCGGACGCCGTCATGAATCACCCGGCGATCGCTTTGAAAAACCTTGAACAACGCATGAAGGACTGGGAGTTGCTATGACGGTTTCGATCGAGATTCGAGGGTTGCTGATCGAAAGCGTAATGGCGGGTATCGCCGATGGCTCACTGGAATTGGGTGCCGCCGTGCGTCGGTTGCGGGTCGAAGTCGCCAAGATGCAGCAAACCCAGTTTGCGAAGATGTGCAAGATTTCGGTGCGGACCCTGATTCAGATTGAACAGGGCGAAGGGAACCCGACACTCAATTCGCTGAATGCCGTGTTCCGGCCGTTCGGTTTGCAGATGGGGGTCATGAGGCGGCCGGATCGGTTGCGCTGAGTGAGCAGCCAAATCGCTGGCGCCACCCACGTTTACCGCTGATACCCCTTCCCGTAATACCGCTCCAACCGCGCCTGCACCAGTTCCAGGGCAAACGACAGCAGCCAGTAGATCAGCGCCGCGGTCGTGAGCATTTCCAGATAGCGGTAGCTGGAGCGCCCGTAGGACTGCGCGAGGAACATCACTTCCCACACGCCCATCACCGAAATCAACGATGAATCCTTGAGCATCGAGATGAACTGGTTGGCCCCCGGCGGGATGATGGTGCGCATGGCCTGGGGCAGGGTGACGTGCCAGAAGATGGTCGCCGGCCGCATGCCCAACGCCAGTGCCGCCTGACGCTGGCCCTGGGCCACGCCGAGGATGCCGGCGCGGAAGATTTCGCTCAGGTAGGCGCCGTAGTTCAGCGACAGGGCAATGATCCCCGCAGTGATCGCGCCCGGCACCAGGCCGATCTGCGGCAGGCCCAGGTAGAGCAGCATGATCTGGATCAGCAGCGGTGTGCCGCGGAAGAACGAGGTGTAGAAGCTGGCAATGCCCAGCAACACCGCGCTGTGCGACAGCCGCGCCAACGCGGCGGCGAAGCCCAGCACCACCGAGCAGACCATCGAACACAGGCAGAGGAACAGGGTCAGCGCGGCGCCTTGCAGGAAGCCGTTGGGGCCGAGTTTGAAGCCGGCCAGATTGGGAAACTTCTCAAGGATGATCGAAAACTTCAGATCAAAACTCAGGAAGAAGCCCACGAATACCAGTAGCAGGACCAGCCAGGTCAGGTAGAGCCGGACGCGAAAGCCCGGCAGCGGCAAGCCCGCGCGGGTTTCGGCGGGCTTTGGCGGCAGTTGTTGTTGAGCGCTCATTTACTGATGTCGGCGCCGATCCACTTCTGCGAAATGCGCGTCAGGGTGCCGTCCTGCTTCAATTGCGCGAAGACATCGCGAACCTTGGCATCCCATTCAGCGTCGCCTTTCTCGATGGCCACCGAGTTCGGCTCCTCATAGAGCGCCGCGCCGGCCAGTTTGAAGCGCTTGTCCTGATCCAGGCGTGGCTTGGCAGTGACCAGGTTGGTGAGGATGGCATCCAGGCGCACGCCGGCGCCCAGGCCGAGATCCTGGAAGGCGACGTTGTCGGTGTCGTACGGGGCGATCTGCACCGCTTCGAAGGGGTACTCAAGCTTGGTGTCTTCGGCGCCTTCGATCACCAGGTTCTTGTTCAGGTAGCTCTCGTAGCTGGAGGCGCTGGTCAGGCCGACTTTCAGGCCGTCGAGGTCCTTGGCTGAGTGAATGCGCTCGTCCTTGGCGTTGACCACGATCACTGCGGGCGAGGCGTAGTACTCGACCGGGAAGGCGAACACCTCGGCGCGGGCCTTGCTCGGGGTCATGGAGCAGATGCAGATGTCGTAGCGACCGCTCCAGCGTCCTGCGGCGATCACGTCCCAGGACGGCGTTTCCAGGCGCAATTTCACACCCAGCTTGTCAGCCACAGCCTTGGCCACATCGACATCGAAACCATCCAGCTGGTTCTGTTCATTGAGGAAGGAGAACGGCGGATAGCTTTCCATCAGCACGTTGACCAACTCTTTGCGGGACTCCACACGGTCCAGGGTGGCACCGGCGAAGGCTTGGGTCGCAGTCAGAGCCAGCAGGCCCGCGCCTAGCAGAGAAGATAATTTCATAGGAATCACCGGAAAAAGTTGTAAGACAAAGCGTGCGATGTATTAGATAGTTATAACAATAGAGGCACTAATACGTTTTATTTATATCTTTAGAAGCAGGTGTTATATGGGCGAAAAGGCTTTGGTCATTCTTGATGGCGGCATGGGCCGGGAGCTTCAGCGCCGTGGGGCGCCGTTCCGGCAGCCGGAGTGGTCGGCACTGGCATTGAGCGAGGCGCCGGAAGCGGTGGTGGCGGTGCACCGGGCCTATATCGAGGCGGGTGCCCAGGTCATCACCAGCAACAGCTATGCGGTGGTGCCTTTCCATATTGGCGAAGAGCGTTTCAAGGCCGAGGGCCGCGCCCTGGCCAGCACTGCCGGGCAACTTGCTCGCGTGGCGGCGGACGCCGGACCGCAAGCGGTGCGCGTGGCCGGGTCGCTGCCGCCGTTGTTCGGCTCTTATCGTCCCGACCTGTACGAGGCTGAACGCGTCGGCGACGTGCTGACGCCGCTGGTTGAAGGTCTGGCCGAACACGTTGATCTGTGGCTGGCGGAGACCCAGAGCGCGATCGCTGAAGTGCAGGCAATCCGCGCCGGTCTTCCGCAGGACGGCAAGCCGTTCTGGGTGTCGTTCACGTTGCAGGATGAGGATGTCGATGAGGTGCCGCGGCTGCGCTCCGGTGAGCCGGTGGTCGACGCCGCCGAGGCTGTTGCGGCCTTGGGCGTGGAGACCCTGCTGT
Source organism: Pseudomonas huaxiensis (assembly GCF_003231275.1). Lineage (GTDB taxonomy): Bacteria > Pseudomonadota > Gammaproteobacteria > Pseudomonadales > Pseudomonadaceae > Aquipseudomonas > Aquipseudomonas huaxiensis. The sequence continues at coordinate 70,652 of NZ_QKVL01000007.1, read as the reverse complement.
TCAACTGCAGCCAGCCAGAAGTGATTGGTGCCGCCATCGACGACGCCATCGCGACCTTCAAGCGCCTGGGCGTGGAGATTGCCGTTGGCGCCTACGCCAATGCTTTCCCGCCGCAGCCAAAGGACGCCACCGCCAACGATGGCCTGGACGAATTGCGCGAAGACCTCGACCCGCCCGGTTACCTGCACTGGACCCAGGACTGGCGCCAACGTGGCGCCAGCCTGCTGGGCGGATGCTGCGGGATTGGCCCGGAGCACATCGCGCTGTTGGCCCAGCGTTTGAAGTAACGCCTTACGGCGCGGCGCGGCAGGCTTCCAGCGTTCTGAGTTGACCCTCGGGACGCTGGTTGTCTTCGCTCAGCCAGCGCTCGAAGCCGGCGGCAATCGCCGGCCACTCGTCATCGAGGATCGAATACCAGGCCGTGTCGCGGTTCTGGTCCTTGACCACCATGTGCTGACGGAACACCCCCTCGAAGCTGAACCCGAAACGCTCCGCAGCACGTCGCGAGCGGGCGTTGGCGTTGTTGCACTTCCATTCCAGTCGGCGGTTGCCCAATTCGAAGGACAACTTGCCCAGCAGATAGACCGCTTCCGTGCCCTTGGGCGTGCGCTGCATCGCCGCGCCGAAGGCGATATGGCCGATCTCGATGCGACCGTGCGCCGGGACAATGGACATCAGGCTGAGAATGCCTTGCACCTGGCCGCTGGCCAGGTCTACGACGCTATAGAACAGCGGGTCGCGGCTGCTGGCGTTGTCTTCCAGCCAGCGGTCGAACGGCGCGCGCTCGCTGAAAGGCCCATAAGGCAGGTAGTCCCACAGCAGGCCATCGGCGCCCGGCCCCTGGAGTACCTGCCAGAGATCATCGCCGTGCCGGCGCGGGTCGAGTTTCTCCAGGCGGATAAAGCGTCCGGTCAATGGCTCCGGGTGCGGCTCCGTGGCGGGTTTCCAGTTCAGATTCGTACTCATGAGAAGGCTCCGTCTTACAGCGGCTTGCGGAACTGGATGAAGCCCGGACGCTCGGCGACCTGCTCGTACAGGGAAATGGCCGTAGCGTTGGTTTCGTGGGTCAGCCAATGCACCTTGGCGCAGCCAGCTTCGCGGGCGACGGCGTAGACGTGCTCGATGAGCTCGCGGCCGACGCCCTTGCCGCGCTGGCTGCCGTCAACGTAGAGGTCCTGCAGGTAGCAGGAGTTTTCCACAGACCAGTTGGAGCGGTGGTAGATCCAGTTGACCATGCCCACGGCCTTGCCATCGACCCAGGCCAGCGCCGAGTTGGTGGTTTCGGCCGGGTCGAGCAGGCGCTGCCAGGTCACCTGGCTGACGTCGTCGGGCAGGCGGGTTTCATAGAAATGCAGGTAGGCCTGCCACAGTGGCAGCCAGGCGGCGTGATCGGCGGCGGTAACCGGACGGATCTGAACGGTAGACATGTGGCACGTTCCTTCAAGGTTGCTGCATCAGCGCAGCGAGTTGGTTGTCCAGTGGGTCGGGGCTGGCGGTCAGGCCGTCGCGCACGCCGTCGTGGTCGAGGGGTGAACGGTTCTGGCTGAGCTTGCGGTTGCTCTGCAGGCGCTCGATGGGCACGGCGAAACCGACGATGGCCTTGAGCATGCCCTGCAGATAATCGGCCGGGGCGTCGTCCACCGACCAGGGACGCTTGCGGCCCTGCTCATGGCGGTCGCTCAGGCGCCGGACGATATCCAGCAGCGGTTCGGCTTCATGGTAGACGCGGGGCGTGCCCCAGGCGTGCACCGCTGTGTAGTTCCAGGTCGGGACGGTCCGCGGGTCCTCGGCCTTGCTCGGGTAGAAGCCCGGGCTGACATAAGCATCGGTCCCAGGAAACACCACCAGCACCTCGGCACCGCGCTCCAGTTCCTGCCATTGCCGGTTGCCCCGAGCCAGGTGCCCGTAGAGCGTGCCATTGGGGCCTTCATCGGGATTCAGCAGCAGCGGTACATGGCTGGCTTGCAGGCCCTGCTCGCCCTGGGTGATCAGCACCGCCAGGCGGGTGTTCTCGATGTGCTGGAGCTGGCGTTGCAGGTCGACGTCTTTGAAAGCGCTGGGTGAGAACATGGCAAAGTTTCCTTGGCGAATGGACTCATCCTAGGCAGGCTATTGGTCTAGTGTAAGAGCCATTTCAGGCTAATTTCCTGGGTCCAATAATATGGTAGAGCCTTCCGTTTCCTTGCCGTTCGATCCCACCGGGATCGTTCTTGACCGCCGCCAGGGCCTCAGCCGGCAGCTTTACCAGGCATTGCGTGCGCGCGTGCTCGATGGACGCCTGGGCAGCGGCGCCCGGCTCCCGGCCAGCCGCGACATGGCCGCGATCCTCGGTTTGTCGCGAAACAGCGTGGTGCGCGCCTACGACCAGTTGTATGCCGAGGGCTTCATCGAAAGTCGGGTGGGCGACGGGACTTATGTCAGCCACCTGCCAAAGTTGTCCACAAAAGTATCCACAAGGTTATCCCGGGGTTTATCAACAGCCTTATCCACAATTTCGCCCGAAAATACTGTTGATTCGTCCAGTAAAGTTATCCACACGGACGCGCTTTTTCGCCTGGAAAATCACCATTTGCCCACGCCACGAAGCGGTCCGCCACGGGCTTTCCGGGTCGGCGTACCGGCCTTCGACCTGTTTCCGTTCGAGGTCTGGGCCAAGTTGCAGGCGGGTTTCTGGCGAAATCCGGATGCGGACAGCCTCGGCTACGGCGATCCGGCAGGTGAACCGATGCTTCGCGAACTGATTGCCGCTTATTTGCGTCGATCGAGGGGACTTTCCTGCACGCCTGAACAAATTGTGATCACCACCGGCGCACAGCAGGCAATCAGCCTTTGTGCACAGTTGCTGTTGGAGCCTGGGGCGGGGGTCGCTGTGGAAAACCCGGGCTATCGCGCCGCCGCCTGTGCCTTCGCCCTGACCGGCGCGACGATGCACGGCGTGGCTGTGGATAACGAAGGGCTCGACTGCAACGCATTGGCCGCCTTGAGTGATTGCCGCCTGGCCTATGTCACGCCTTCACACCAGTACCCCACCGGCGTGGTGATGAGCCTGGCCCGGCGCCTGGAACTGCTGGCCTGGGCCGAGCGCAACGAGCGTTGGATCGTCGAGGATGACTACGACGGTGAATACCGTTACAGCGGTGCGCCACTGGCACCGCTGGCGGCGCTCGATCGCAGTGGGCGGGTGTTGTACGTCGGCACCTTCAGCAAGGTGGCTTTCCCGGCCCTGCGTCTGGGCTATCTGGTGCTACCGCGGCAATTGGTGGAGCCGTTTTCCCGGTGTCGGGCGTTGATGGTGCGGCATTCGGAAGTCGGCACGCAGACGGTGATGGCGCAGTTCATGGCTCAAGGGCATTTCCAACGGCATATCCGGCGTATGCGGCGGGCGGCGCTGAGTCGACGCAATGCCTTGCAGGCCGGTTGGCCGGTGGATATTCCCGGCGTGGGCGAGTTGCCGGAAATGGTGGCGGGGCTGCACGTCAAAGTGGCTGTGGATAACTTCGAGCGGGAGCAGTGGCTGGTGGAACGGGCGCTTGAGGTGGGTGTGGAGATAAATCCGCTGAGTGATTACTGGCTGCCGGAGACGCCCGCGTCTGTGGATAAGGGTGCGGGGCTGGTGTTGGGGTTTGCGGCCGTCGGAGAGGCGGGGATTGCGCAGGCGTTGGGGAAATTGCGGAAGGTCTGGAAGGGGTGAAACGCATCGCGAGCAAGCTCGCTCCTACAAGATCTGTGTAGGAGCGAGCTTGCTCGCGATGATTACGCTCAGGTCCCCGCTTTGATCTTGGTCCAGGCCCGCGTCCGTGCCCGCTCCGCGTCACGGCCCAGCGGCTGCAAGGTATACAGCTTGGTCATCGCCTCCGCCGTCGGGTACAGGTTCGGGTTGTTGCGGATCGCCGGGGCGACCAGTTCGGTAGCGTCCTTGTTCGGGTTCGGATAGCCGACGAAATCGCTGATCGGCGCAATCACCTTCGGTTGCAGGAGGTAGTTGATGAAGGTGTGGGCATCTTCCGGGTTGGCTGCGCCTTTGGGGATGGCCAGCATGTCGAACCAGATTGGCGCGCCTTCCTTCGGCACGCGCATGTCGACCACTACGCCGTTTTTCGCTTCGATGGCGCGGTTGGCGGCCTGGGAGAAGCTGCCGGAGTAGCCCACGGCCACGCAGATATCGCCGTTGGCGATGTCGGCCATGTACTTGGACGAATGGAAATAGGTGATGTAAGGACGAATCTTCAGCATCAACTCTTCGGCTTTCTTGTAGTCCGCCGGTTTGCTGCTGTTGGGCGGCAAGCCCAGGTATTGCAGGGCCAGCGGCATGATTTCCGACGGCGAATCGAGCAGCGCCACACCGCACTGCTTGAGCTTGGAGATGTTCTCTTCCTTGAAGATCAGGTCCCAACTGTCCACCGGCGCATTTTCACCCAGCGCGGCCTTGATCTTGGCCGGGTTGAAGCCGATCAGCACGGTGCCGTACATGTAGGGCACGGCAAACTTGTTGCCGGGGTCGTTGGCCTCGATCAGCTTCATCAGCGCCGGGTCCAGATGCTGCCAGTTCGGCAGCTTGCTGCGGTCCAGCGGCTGGAACACGCCGGCCTCGATCTGCTTGGCCAGGAACACGTTGGAAGGCACCACCACGTCGTAGCCAGAGTTGCCGGTCAGCAACTTGGCTTCCAGCGCCTCGTTGGTGTCGAAGATGTCGTAGATCAGCTTGACCTGGGCATCCTTCTGGAAGTCCGTCAGGGTTTGCGGGGTGATGTAGTCGAACCAGTTGTAGACCCGCAGGGTGCGCTGTTCGGCGACAGCCTGGAGGCTGCCGGCGAGCAGGGTGGTACAGAGCAGGGGGGCGAGCAGTCGTTTTAATCGAGTCATGCTTGGGCTTCCTGTTGGGCGCGTTCGAAACCTTCGAGAACGTTCACGGCGTTGATGCCGATTTCTTCCACCGCATAGCCGCCTTCCATGACGAACAGGGTCGGCTTGCCAAGGCGGGCGATGCGCTCGCCCATCTGCAGGTAATCAGGGCTGTCGAGCTTGAACTGGGAGATCGGGTCGTCCTTGAAGGTGTCCACGCCGAGGGAAATCACCAGCACGTCCGGCGCGTAGGCTTCGATGCGCTGACAGGCCTGCTCGAGCGCGTTGTTCCAGGTGGCCCAGTCGCTGCCGGCGGGCAGCGGGTAATTGACGTTGTAGCCCAGGCCGTCGCCTTCACCGTGTTCGTCGGCATAACCGAGGAAGAACGGGAATTCGGCCTGCGGGTCGCCGTGGATCGAGGCGAAGAACACGTCGCTACGGTCGTAGAAAATTTCCTGGGTGCCGTTGCCGTGGTGGTAGTCGACATCGAGGATCGCCACTTTGCTGTGACCTTGGTCGAGGAAGGCCTGAGCAGCGATGGCTGCGTTGTTCAGGTAGCAATAGCCGCCCATGACATCGCTGGCGGCGTGGTGTCCTGGCGGACGGCAAAGCGCGAAGGCACTGTGGGCGCCGGCTTGCACCGCCGCCTGGGCGGTGAGCGCCACTTGCGCGGCGCTGTAGGCTGCTTGCCAGGTGCCGGCAGTGATCGGCGCGCCGGCGTCGAAGCTGTAGTAGCCCAGTTCGCCCAGCAGGCTGGTCGGTTTGACCCGGCGCAAGGTGCGCGCCGGCCAGGTGAATGGCAGCAGGTCGCCGTCGCGGTTCAGTTCGGCCCAGCGGGCCCAGGCCCCTTCGAAGAAGTTCAGATAGCCGGCGTCGTGCACCCGCAGCAACGGTTCGCGGCCAAAATCGCGTGGGCCGCTGATGGGCCCGAGGTTACGGGTCTTGACCCGCTCGAGTACGTGGTCGGCCCGCGACGGCATTTCGAAGCAGGGCATCAGTTGCCCGTCGATCAGCTCGCAGCGGCCGTGGTGCAGGCGGTGGTCATCGGAATAGATCGTCAGCATGTTGTTGTTCTCCGGTCACTGGCGTATCGGTCCATTGTTGATGGCAGCCCGGTGAAGCAGAACGGCGCAAACGGCCAAAAGGGGATCGATATGGCCACGACGAGTGTCCGGATTTGGCCCCTGGATGGTGCACGTCTTGACGCTATGAGCTCAGGTCTTGAAATGGCTCGGGGCCACGCCGCTCCAGCGCATGAACGCGTGGCGGAAGCTGGCGGTCTCGCTGAAGCCCAGTTCCTCGGCGATCCGGTAGATCGGTATTTTCCCCTCGCCCAGCAATTGCTTGGCCCGCTCGAAGCGTAGTTCGTCCAGCAATTGTTGGTAGCTGCTGCCCATTTCACTCAAGTGCCGGCGCAAGGTTCGCGATGAGCAGTTCATCTGCCGCGCCAATCCTTCCAGGCCGGGGGCGGCGTCCAGTTGCCGGGCCAGCAGTTCACGGATGCGCCCGAGCCAGGCCTGGCGGCCGGTGAATTCCAGATTCAACTGGCGGCATCGTTCGCTCATGGCCCGGTGGGTTACTTGGTCGGCCAGCGGCAGGGGATGTTCCAGCCAGCGGCGGTCGAAGGCGAACGCGTTATCCTCGGCCTCGAAGCGCAGCGGGCAGGTGAAGGGGTTGCTGTAGAGCGGATGGTAATCCGGCGTCGGGTGGGCGAAGCGCGCACCGAGCAGGGGCAGCGGCTGGCCCAGCAGGTCATCGCAGATAACTTTCAGCGAGGTCAGGCAGAACTCGGCGTTGAAGGCGGCCAGTTGTGGTTCTTCGCGGTAGCCGCTGGCGCTGAACCAGATACGCTCGCCGTCCTCGATCAGGCGCAGCTGGAAAAGTGTTCCCAGAAGCGCGGGATAACGCAGCGCCAGACGTAACGCGTCACCTAAGGTGGCACTGGAGAGCAGGGCATAGCCGAGCATGCCGTAGGACGAAATATGCATCCGCCGGCCCAGTTCCAGGCCGATCTCACGGCGCCGGGCCACCGCATTGGCGCACACCTGCATCTCCTGGCGGGTGGTGATGCGCGGGTCGGCGCGCCCCAGGTCCGCCGGGCTGATGCCGCTGCCCTTGAGCAGCGAATCGTCGTCCAGGCCCTGGCTCTGGAAGGCCTGGAGCACCAGGGAAACCGCGTTCAGGGTGGTCAGGTGTGAATGCAGCATGCGCTGTGTCCGGCTATTGGGCTGATCGGTGAGCGAGCAAATTGTGTGCCTTCAACGCAGCTCGCCGGCCAAATCCACTTCCACCAGACGGCGCACTTCGTCCAACGGCAGCCCGGCACCGAGCAGCAACTGCAGCTTGCCGAACGCTGTTTCGCGGGTCATGCCGCCGCCAGACAACACGCCAGCTTGGCGCAATTTGCTGCCGGCTTCGTAGATATCCAGCTCGACCCCGCCTTCATGGCACTGGCTGACCGCGACCACCACCACGCCGCTGGCGCGGGCCTCGTCGAGGGCGGCAAGAAAGTCCGGGTTGTCGCCCGGTCCGGTGCCGCTGCCGAAGCATTCGAGGATCACCCCGCGGGCGCCGGTGTTGATCACCGCCCTCAGCACCTGCGCAGAAAAGCCCGGCACCAGCGGCAGGACGACGACATTCGCTACCTGTTTCGGCTGGCGATAATCCAGGGCGGCGAGCAGGGGTGGCGATGAAGTCGCGGTACTGTTGCGTTTGAGCATGACGAAGGGGTGCCGGCCAGAGCTGCGGACCTTGGCGGTGCGGCTTGGTGCCAGCAGTTCACCGTGGAAATAGAGCTGTACGCCGGGCGCCTGGCCATCAGTCAGGGCTTGCAGCGCGCCGGTGAGGTTTTCCCAGGCATCGCTGTCGTCTACGCCCGCCGGCAGCATGGAGCCGGTGAACAGCACGGGGGCATCCAGCCCGAGCAGTTGAAAGCTCATTGCCGCGGCGCTGTAGGCCAGGGTGTCGGTGCCATGCAGGATCAGCACCGCATCGGAGCCAGAGTCGATCGCTTCGATGATCGCCGTGCGCAGTCGCAGCCAGTACTGCGGGGTCATGTTGGCGCTGTCGATCAGCGGCGTCATTTCGCGGAAACGCCAGGGTGCGAGGCGACCCGATCCGCTCAGTTGCGCGCGCATGCGCTGCTCGAAGCCGGAGGCGGGGGTCAGGCCGTGGGCACCGGTCTGCATGCCGATGGTGCCACCGGTATACAGCACCATGATGCTGCGGGCGGGTCGTGCGGACGCCGAAGTCATGCGCCATTCTCCATGGTCGGTCTTGTTCGTGGCGGGGAACAGTACGACATCCGGTGGAGAGCTGTCAGGCGGATTGAAGGGAGGGGGCTTTCGTCAGAATAAAAAAAAGGGCCCGGGGTTTAGCCCTGGGCCCTCAAAAGGTGAGAGGTGTCTAGTCCCTCGACCTGGTGAGACGGTTTGTTGCGCGGGTTACGCCTTCAGCGGAACCAGACGCGGAGCAATCATGTTTTCCGGACGCAGGATGTCGTTGAGCATCGCTTCGTCCAGCAGGCCTTCTTCGCGCACCAGTTCCAGCACGCCGCGGCCACTTTCCAGGGCGATGCGGGCGATACGGGTGGCGTTTTCGTAGCCGATGTAAGGGTTCAGGGCGGTGACCAGGCCGATCGAGTGTTCGACCAGTTCACGGCAGCGCTGTTCGTTGGCGGTGATGCCGACGATGCAGTGCTCACGCAGCATGTCCATGGCGCGCTGCAGCAGGCGGATCGAGTCGAAGATCTTGTAGGCGATCAGCGGCTCCATCACGTTCAGTTGCAGTTGACCGCCTTCGGCAGCGATGGTCAGGGCCAGGTCGTTGCCCATGATGGCGAAGGCAACCTGGTTGACGGCTTCCGGGATAACCGGGTTGACCTTGCCTGGCATGATCGAGCTGCCTGGCTGGCGAGCCGGCAGGTTGATCTCGTTGATGCCGGTGCGTGGGCCGCTGGACAGCAGGCGCAGGTCGTTGCAGATCTTCGACAGCTTGACCGCGGTGCGCTTGAGCATGCCGGAGAACAGGACGAAGGCGCCCATGTCCGAGGTGGCTTCGATCAGGTCGGCGGCCGGTACCAGCGGCTGGCCGCTGATGGTTGCCAGGCGCTGAACGGCCAGGGCCTGGTAGCCCGGGTCGGCGTTGATGCCGGTACCGATGGCGGTACCACCCAGGTTCACTTCGGTCAGCACTTCTGGTGCCAGGGTGCGCAGGCGGTTCAGGTCTTCGGTCAGGGTGGTGGCGAAGGCACGGAATTCCTGGCCCAGGGTCATCGGCACCGCGTCCTGTAGTTGGGTACGCCCCATCTTCAGTACGTGGCTGAATTCTTGACCCTTGGCAGCGAACGCCTGGATCAGGCTGTCGAGGCTGGCCAGCAGCGCGTCGTGACCCAGCAGCAGACCCAGGCGGATCGCGGTCGGATAGGCGTCGTTGGTCGACTGCGCCATGTTCACGTCGTTGTTCGGGTGCAGGTACTTGTACTCGCCCTTCTGGTGGCCCATGGCCTCCAGTGCGATGTTGGCGATGACTTCGTTGGCGTTCATGTTGGTGGAAGTACCAGCACCGCCTTGAATCATGTCCACGATGAACTGCTCGTGGTAGTCGCCTCGGATCAGGCGGGCGCAGGCCTCGCTGATGGCGGCATGTTTGGCATCGCTCAGATGACCCAGCTCACGGTTGGCGTCGGCTGCGGCTTGCTTGACCATGGCCAGGCCCACGACCAGCTTCGGGTAGTGCGACAGCGGAACACCGGAGAGGTGGAAGTTGTTGGCAGCGCGAAGGGTCTGGATGCCGTAGTAGGCATCAGCAGGGACTTCCAGGGTACCAAGCAGGTCTTTCTCGACGCGGAACGATGCAGCAGCGGACATGATGGATATCATCTCGAATTAACCCGGCACATGCCGGAATGGCGCTAATCGTAGGAGCGGAAGCTGTTTTGCGGCCAATGCTGTTGCACGCTAACCTATGCACAAACGGCATAACGTCTGATGTGACGTTCTTCCTGGTTCGAGCGTGTACCATTTTGGTGCGCGGTTTGGAGAGTTTTGATGAACGTTGAAAGCAAGTGGCTGGAAGATTTCAGTGCCCTGGCCGCCACCCGCAGTTTTTCCCAGGCCGCCGAGCGCCGCTTCGTCACGCAGCCGGCGTTCAGTCGCCGCATCCGCAGCCTGGAGGCGGCGCTGGGCCTGACCTTGGTCAACCGTTCGCGCACGCCGATCGAGCTGACGGCCGCCGGGCAGTTGTTTCTCGTCACTGCCCGTACCGTTGTCGACCAGTTGAGCGAAGTTCTCCGCCATTTGCATCACCTTGAAGGCGGGCAGGGTGAGGTCATCCAGGTGTCCGCGGCTCACTCACTTGCGCTTGGATTCTTCCCGCGCTGGATCGCCCAGTTGCGCAACGACGGCCTGAACATAGCGACCCGCCTGGTGGCGACCAACGTCGGCGATGCAGTACACGCCTTGCGCGAGGGCGGGTGCGATCTGATGCTGGCGTTCTACGACCCGGATGCGGCCTTGCAGATGGATGCGGAAATTTTCCCGTCGCTGCACCTGGGCAACACCGAGATGCTCCCGGTGTGTGCGGCGGGCCCGGACGGCAAACCGCTGTTCGATCTCGAAGGCGAGGCCAGTGTGCCGCTGCTGGCGTATAGCGCCGGGGCTTTTCTTGGTCGCTCGGTGAACCTGCTGCTGCGCCAGCGCAACCTGCGCTTTACCACTATCTATGAAACCGCGATGGCCGACAGCCTCAAGGGCATGGCCCTGGAAGGCCTGGGCATTGCCTGGGTGCCGAGCCTGTCGGCGCGGGCGGAACTGGAGCGTGGTGAGCTGGTGATTTGTGGCGGTCCCCAGTGGCATGTGCCACTGGAGATACGCCTGTATCGCTGTGCGCTGGTGCGCAAGGCCAATGTGCGACTGCTCTGGCGCAAACTTGAGTCCGGGACGCAAGAGCAGCCCTGAACCGTCATCACTGCAGCCGTTTCAGGTAATTGGCGATGCTCTGCCGATTTTCATCGGAGTAGCGATAACAGTTGGAGCGAAGGCCAAATGGCTGGGGGAACATATAGGTCTCGCAGAACCAGCCATTGAAATTGACGTGGGACTGCTCATGGGTAGCGCTCAGCGTATGGCCCAGTTCATGTCCCACAGTGGCAAACGAATTCAGCGAGGCAATCGCCGAATGACCCGTTTGGTAGGCCACGCCAGAAATGCTGTCTTTGCCCTGGAGTTCCAGTTCATCGCGGGTCAGTAGCAGGTACTTGTTGTCGATGGCTCCACCCGGGCTGTTCTGTTGACGCCGCCAGGTCCAGGCCGCGTCGGTCCAGACCGATAGCGCGGTGGAGGACGTCAGCCCCTGGTAAGCCATATCGGTGAGGCCGGGAATACGCCGCTTGAAACGCAGGGCAACCGGCAAGCTGGTGATCTGGCTCATTTCGTCCACCCAGGCATCGAAGTAGTTTTTTTGTAACTGTTCGTCTGAAAGTTCAGACAGTTCGTCGTGGGGAAAAACCCAGATGGTCAGCGTCGGAGCGGCGTCGGCACTGACGGGCGGTGCGCTGAGCGTCAGGCTTAGAGCCAGTGGCAAGGCGGGAAACAGCGAGTTGTTCATGGTGTCATCCTTGACGTCGGTGTGCGGTGACTCCACCGTACCGCCAAGCCCCGGAGCCAAAGCATCTGGAAGCCCAGCAGCGTGGCAATGGCCGCACATCGCGACGGGGCTGGGCGCTTTGCTCCTCATTGCGCTATAATCCCGCGCCTTCGACCAGTCGGTCGATTCAGAATCCGTATGACGAGCCACGCCGGTCTTCCCGCGTGGCTCGTTGCTTTTGGTGCGTCGGAAGACGCTTACAGGAGAGGCTCGACGATGAGTGCACTGGTTGGCGTGATCATGGGCTCCAAGTCCGATTGGTCCACCCTTAGCCACACCGCCGATATGCTGGAAAAACTCGGCATTCCCTACGAAGTGAAGGTGGTGTCCGCCCACCGCACTCCGGACCTGCTGTTCCAGTACGCTGAAGAGGCCGAAGGCCGCGGCATCGAGGTGATCATCGCCGGAGCGGGTGGCGCTGCCCACTTGCCAGGCATGTGCGCCGCCAAGACTCACCTGCCCGTGCTGGGCGTTCCGGTGCAGTCGTCGATGCTGTCGGGTGTCGATTCGCTGCTGTCGATCGTTCAGATGCCCGCCGGCATTCCGGTGGCGACCCTGGCAATCGGCAAGGCTGGCGCGATCAACGCAGCACTGCTCTCGGCGAGCATTCTGGGGGCCAAGCACCCGCAGTTCCACGCCGTGCTCAAGCAGTTCCGCGCAGAACAGACAGACAGCGTTCTGGACAACCCAGATCCACGCCAGGCCTGAGGTCACACGCATGAAAATCGGTGTAATCGGTGGCGGCCAGCTCGGCCGCATGCTGGCTCTGGCGGGCACCCCGCTGGGCATGAACTTCGCCTTCCTCGACCCGGCGCCAGACGCCTGCGCCGCGCCATTGGGCGAGCACCTGCGTGCCGACTATGGCGACCAGGATCATCTGCGCCAACTGGCCGATGAAGTCGATCTGGTGACCTTCGAATTCGAAAGCGTTCCGGCCGAGACCGTGGCGTTCCTGTCGCAGTTCGTGCCGGTCTACCCGAGCGCCGAAGCCCTGCGCATCGCTCGCGACCGCTGGTTCGAGAAGAGCATGTTCAAAGACCTGGGCATCCCGACCCCGGCCTTCGCCGATATCCAGTCGCAAGCCGACCTGGAAAACGCCGTGGCCAGCATCGGTCTGCCAGCCGTGTTGAAAACCCGCACCCTGGGTTACGACGGCAAGGGTCAGAAAGTGCTGCGCACCCCGGCCGACGTGATTGGCACGTTCGCCGAGCTGGGCAGTGTGCCGTGCCTGCTGGAAGGTTTCGTGCCGTTCACCGGTGAAGTCTCGCTGGTTGCCGTGCGTGCACGGGATGGCGAAACCCGCTTCTACCCGCTGGTCCACAACACCCACGAAAGCGGCATTCTGCGCCTGTCGGTAGCCAGCAGCGATCACCCGCTGCAGTCCCTCGCCGAAGACTATGCCAGCCGTGTGCTTGAGCAGCTTGATTACGTCGGCGTTCTGGCCTTCGAATTCTTTGAAGTCGATGGCGGCCTGAAAGCCAACGAAATCGCGCCGCGGGTCCACAACTCCGGGCACTGGACCATCGAAGGCGCCGAGTGCAGCCAGTTCGAGAACCATCTGCGCGCCGTTGCCGGCCTGCCGCTGGGGCCGACCCGCAAGGTCGGTGAAAGCGCCATGCTCAACTTCATCGGCGAAGTTCCGCCTGTGGATAAAGTGGTCGCGATCGACGACTGCCACCTGCACCACTACGGCAAGGCCTTCAAGGTCGGACGCAAGGTTGGCCACGCCACCCTGCGCTGCGCCGACATGGCCAGCCTGGAGCAGAAGATCCAGCAAGTTGAAGCTCTGATCGCGGGTTGAACTGAACCTCTGCGTTCCGCACCCCTCTGATGGCAGGACGCCAAAGCGCTGACTAGGCTTTGGCAGTGCACTCACATCAGAGGGAATGCCATGGGAATCATCGGAACCATCTTCATCGGCCTCATCGTTGGCTTGCTGGCGCGCTTTCTCAAGCCCGGCGACGACAGCATGGGCTGGATCATGACCATCCTCCTCGGTATCGGCGGCTCGTTGGCCGCGACCTACGGTGGCCAGGCCCTGGGGATTTACCAGGCGGGCCAGGCAGCCGGGTTCCTCGGTGCGCTGGTGGGCGCGATCATTCTTCTGGTGATCTACGGATTCATCAAAAAAAGCTGATGGCGGGATAGAATGCTCGGCAACTTTTCCGACGGTTGCCGAGCATTTTTCATGCGTGCGTTATTCCTCATTCCGCTGCTGCTGTGCAGCACTCTCGCCCGGGCCGAACTGCCTGAAACCGACTGGTTGGAGCTGATGCCCAAGTCGGATCAGAAAGCGCTGGAAGAGATGCCAGAAATCGACCACAACTCACCTGAAGCCCAAGGCACCTTCACCGACAAGGGCGGCATGAAGCAGAGCAAGGGCTTGCCCGCGGTGATGTACTCGACCAAAACCGTTGCGGCGATGAACGGCAAGTCGATCCGGTTGGGTGGTTACCCGGTGCCGCTGGAGTCCGATGCCAAGGGCAACAGTACCCTGTTCTTCCTCGTTCCGTATCCGGGCGCTTGCATCCATGTGCCGCCGCCACCGCCCAACCAATTGGTGCTGGTGCGCTATCCCAAGGGTGTGAAGCTGGACGATATCTACACGCCGCTGTGGGTCAGCGGCACCCTGAAAGTCGAGAAGGTCAGCAATGACATGGCCGATGCCGCCTACGCCATGGAGGCCGGCAAGGTACGCGTGGTGGAAGACGCGGACCTGTAAGACACAGGTCCGCAGGCTGTCAGAGCGCTTCGCTGGCGATGCTCAGGCCGAGGGTGTGGCTGGCGCCGGGCGCCAGTTCTACCAGGTCGTCCCAGACGTTCGCAGTCTCGATGCAGAGCATGCGCTGCCAGCCGTCGTCGGCCATGTCCGCGAGCTCCGCAGCGCGTTCGGTCCACGGGTTCCAGATCACCGCCGAGCGCGAGCCGGAGCAGCTCAGGCGGATGCGCCGGTTCCACGTCGGATCAACGATGCTCAAAAGCGACGGGGTGTTGAGGTAGATGCGGTCTGTCTCGCCGCTGAAGGTCAGGTCCGCTGGCTGGGTGCGTTGCTCCCAGTCGGCCAGGGTCTCGATGTAGTTCAGACCCGTCACGCCTTCCACTTGGACCGAACGCACATCGCTGACGGCGAAGTAGCTGTGCAGCGCCTGGCTCAGGGTGACGTGGCCTTTGCCCAGATTGGTGCTGGTGAGGTTCAGGCTCAGTTGCTCGCCCATCACGATGGACAGCTTGAGTTCGACCTGGTGGGGCCAGTCGGGCAGGTCGCCCTGGCTTTCCGGCAGGGTGAACTCCAGTTGCACGCTGTCACCGCTGCTGTCGATGCCAAGCAATTGCCAGTCGCGCCCGCGCGCCAGGCCGTGGGCGGGTGCTTCGCTGCCCTTGAACTGCTTGCGGACTGCTTCGGGGTTACGCTGCAGGTTACCGAACCACGGCCAGCACACCGGCACGCCCGCGCGGACCGATTTGCCGTGCTTGAACAGGGCCTGGTCGCTCAGCCACAGCAAGGGTGGTTCGCCCAGGCGCTGATAACTCAACACCTGCGCGCCCTGCTGGGCCACAAGCAGCTCGGCGCTGTCACTGGTGATGCGCCAGCAGTTGAGTTCGCCGTGTTGTTCCGATTCGACCTTGGGTGTGGACATGCGCTGATCTCGTTGAAGTGCCGTAAGGTCTTTGACCTTTCACAGATCGACGAGTTTACCGCGCGCCCGGGTCAGCGACGAGGTGGGACCGAGCGGGTGCGGCCGCTGCCGTCGATGGCGACGAACACGAAGACCGCCTCGGTGACCTTGCGCCATTCGCTGGACAGCGGATCGTCGCTCCACACCTCGACCATCATCTGGATCGAGCTACGGCCGATTTCCAGGGTCTGGGTATAGAAGGACAATTGCGCGCCAACGGCAACCGGCACCAGGAACGCCATGCGGTCGATGGCGACGGTCGCGACGCGGCCACCGGCAACGCGGCTGGCCATGGCCGTGCCGGCCAGGTCCATCTGGGCTACCAGCCAGCCGCCGAAAATATCGCCGAAACCGTTGGTTTCCCGCGGAAGCGCGGTGATCTGCAAGGCCAGGTCGCCTTGCGGGATGGGATCTTCTTGTTCGAGTTCAATCATGCCGGGGGTGCCTCTGACCCGTGTCGCTTCGTTGGTTGACGCAGTATCGGACGCCGCGAAAAACGATTCAGCAGACTCATACCACGCTGCTTACGCTTCGAAGGGCGGCGAAAGGGAAACTCTGCGAAACCGACCAAGCTTACTTGGCAGCGTTTTCGCACAATATCCCACCTTGGACGCAACCTGTTTCTACGAGGGGCCAGTATATAGAGCCTCGCAGGCACCGACGACCATGCGGTCACCATTATCTGCGGGGAATATGTAGATCTGTGTCGCTTTCGGACAATTTGTTATCGTGCGGAGTTCATTTCAGGCCTGTAACAACCGTGCCATCAGGTCTGATTCGCCAATAAGAGAAGCCTCAATGACCTCCGTGCCCTCCAGTATCGAGCAGCCCGCCCGGCCGCTGACCCGCAGTGACTACAAAACCCTGTCGCTTTCCGCCCTGGGCGGTGCGCTGGAATTCTACGACTTCATCATCTTCGTGTTCTTCGCCACGGTGGTCGGCAAGTTGTTCTTCCCCGCGGACATGCCCGAATGGCTGCGCCTGATGCAGACCTTCGGCATCTTCGCCGCAGGCTATCTGGCGCGGCCGCTGGGCGGCATCGTCATGGCTCACTTCGGCGACCTGCTCGGACGCAAGAAGATGTTCACCCTGAGCATCTTCCTGATGGCGGTGCCGACCCTGATCATGGGCCTGCTGCCGACCTACGCGCAGATCGGCATGGCGGCGCCCATGTTGCTGCTGCTGATGCGCGTCATCCAGGGCGCGGCCATTGGCGGTGAAGTCCCCGGCGCCTGGGTGTTCGTCTCCGAGCACGTGCCGGCGCGCAATACCGGTTTCGCCTGCGGTACGCTGACCGCCGGCCTGACTGCGGGCATTTTGCTCGGCTCGCTGGTCGCCACGCTCATCAATACCGTCTACACCCCGACGGAAGTGGCCGATTACGCCTGGCGGATCCCGTTCCTGCTGGGCGGCGTGTTCGGTCTGTTCTCGGTGTACCTTCGCCGCTGGCTGCACGAAACCCCGGTATTTGCCGAACTGCAGCAGCGCAAGGCGCTGGCTGAAGAAGTGCCGCTGCGCGCGGTGCTGCGTGACCACCGTGGTGCCATCGTCCTGTCGATGTTGCTGACCTGGCTGCTGTCGGCCGGCATCATCGTCGTGATCCTGATGACCCCGACCATCCTGCAGACCGTCTACGGCTTCACCCCGACCGTGGCCTTGCAGGCCAACAGCCTGGCGATCGTCTTCCTGACCCTCGGCTGTGTCGGCGCCGGCAAGCTGGTCGACCGCTTTGGCGCCGGCCGCGTCTTCGTGGCGGGCAGCCTGGCCCTGCTGGTCACCTCGTGGACCTTCTATCACACGCTCGCGGACCACAAGGATCTGCTGTTCCCGATGTACGCCCTGACTGGTCTGTGTGTGGGCATCGTCGGTGCGGTGCCTTATGTCATGGTTCGCGCTTTCCCGCCTGTAGTGCGTTTCAGCGGCCTGTCGTTCTCCTACAACGTTGCCTACGCCATCTTCGGCGGCCTGACCCCTATGGCCGTGACCGCGCTGCTCAAGTTCAGCCCCATGGCCCCGGCCCTTTATGTCGCCGGGATCTGCACCATTGGTCTGTTGGTCGGTGTTTATTTGCTGGCGACCAAACGCTGAACCCCCTCTAGCTCGCCCTTCGCAACATTCTGAAAAGGCCGTCACCCGATTGGGTGATGGCCTTTCATCTAATTGTCACAATCGATTCATAGAGTAGTCACACGGCCTGCTGATACTTGGGCCCGATCCATCTCACCCCCGAATTCCTGCTAGGAGCAAGGCATGAAACTGAAGCGTTTGATGGCGGCCCTGACCTTTGTCGCCGCTGGCGTAGCCACCGCCAATGCGGTTGCCGCTGTTGACCCAGCTATTCCGACCTACACCAAGACCACCGGTGTGTCGGGCAACCTCTCCAGCGTTGGTTCCGATACCCTGGCCAACCTCATGACACTGTGGGCCGAGGCGTACAAAAAAGAGTACCCGAACGTCAACATTCAGATTCAGGCCGCCGGCTCCTCCACCGCGCCACCCGCGCTGACCGAAGGCACCGCCAACCTGGGCCCGATGAGCCGCAAGATGAAGGACGTCGAGCTGCAGGCGTTCGAGCAGAAGTACGGCTACAAGCCTACTGCTATCCCGGTTGCCGTTGACGCCCTGGCTGTGTTCGTCCACAAGGACAACCCGATCAAAGGCCTGACCATGGCTCAGGTTGACGCGATCTTCTCGTCGACCCGTCTGTGCGGCGGCAAAGCCGACGTCAAAACCTGGGGCGACCTGGGCGTGACCGGCGACCTGGCCAACAAGCCAGTTCAACTGTTCGGCCGTAACTCGGTATCCGGCACCTACGGCTACTTCAAAGAAGAAGCCCTGTGCAAAGGCGACTTCAAGCCAAACGTGAACGAACAACCAGGTTCCGCTTCGGTGGTTCAGTCGATCAGCTCCTCGCTGAACGGCATCGGCTACTCGGGCATCGGTTACAAGACCGCTAGCGTCAAGACCGTAGCTCTGGCCAAGAAAGAAGGCGGCGAGTTCGTTGAAGACAACGAAGCCAACGCCCTGAACGGCACCTACCCGCTGTCGCGTTTCCTCTACGTCTACGTCAACAAGGCCCCGAACAAGCCTCTGGCCCCGCTGGAAGCCGAGTTCGTGAAACTGGTTCTGTCCCAGGCAGGCCAGCAGGTCGTGGTGAAAGACGGCTACATCCCGCTGCCAGCCAAAGTGGCTGAGAAAGCTCTGGCTGACCTCGGTCTGAGCCAGACCGCGGGCGTCGCGAAGAACTGAGTGTGACTCAGGCAGGGTTCGGAGGATGCCGAACCCTGCCGCAAATTGTCAGTCCGCTGCCAGGACCTCTGCGCGGCGGGCTTTTTTGCGTCACTGCACTGTAATGTTTTTGTCATACGGGACCGCTAGGGTGTGCGCATGAATGATCTGGCCAACTCCACCATGACCCAAAATTCTCCCCCCGTGCGGATTGATTTCAATACGCCCGAGCTGCAACGCAAACGTCGCCTGCGCGCCTTCAAGGATCGCCTGACCCGCTGGTATGTCCTGGTGGGCGGGCTTGCCGTGCTGGCGGCAATCACGCTGATTTTCTTCTATCTGGCCTACGTGGTCGTGCCGCTGTTCCAAGGCGCGACGCTGACCAGCAAGAAAGCGCTGGAGCCGACCTGGCTGCAACAGGATGCCGGCAAACCGCTGATGATCGCCCTGGAAGAACAGAACCTGGTGGGGATGCGAGTCTCCGACAAGGGCCAGGCGTTGTTCTTCGACACCAAGACCGGTGCCGAGCTCAAACGCGTCGACCTGCCACTGCCGGCAGGCGTCCAGGTGACCTCGATCGGTTCCGACCAGCCGGGCAGCCCGCTGATCGTGCTGGGCCTGTCCAATGGTCAGGTGATGGTCTTCAGCCACAGCTACAAGATCACCTACCCTGACAACAAGAAAACCATCACCCCTGCCATCGACTTCCCGTATGGCCAGGAGCCTGTCGCGTTGGACGACCAGGGCCGTGCCGTTGAGCACGTGAGCCTGAACCACAACGGTGACACGCTGTTGCTGGCCGGTTCCGCGGGCGCTCACCTGCAGGTGCTGTCGCTCAGCCGCACAGAAAACATGATGACGGGCGAAGTCACCAGCGAGCAGAGCCGTATCGAGCTGCCGCAGATGACCGAGCCGGTGAAGGCGATCTTCATCGATCCACGCCAGCAGTGGCTCTACGTCCTTAATGGTCGTGCTCAGGCCGACGTGTTCAGCCTGCGTGAAAAGAGCCTCAACGGTCGCTACAAGCTGCTCGAAGACGGCACTGCCGAAATCACCGCCAGCACCCAGTTGGTCGGTGGTATCTCGCTGATTCTCGGTGACTCCAAAGGTGGCCTGAGCCAGTGGTTCATGGCGCGCGATCCGGACGGCGAGCAGCGTTTCAAGCGCATCCGCGACTTCAAGATGGACAACGCGCCGATCGTGCAGATTGATGCCGAAGAGCGCCGCAAGGGCTTCATCGCCCTGGACGCCAACGGCAAGCTCGGCGTGTTCCACAGCACCGCGCACCGCACCCTGCTGGTGGAGCCGGCCGCTGAAGGCGCTGGCGTGCTGGCATTGTCGCCGCGGGCCAACCGCGTGTTCATCGAAGAAGGTGGCAAGTTGCTGCCGCTGACCTTGAAGAACCCGCACCCGGAAGTTTCCTGGAGCGCGCTGTGGAGCAAGGTCTGGTACGAGAACTATGACGAGCCGAAGTATGTCTGGCAGTCGACCGCCTCGAACACCGACTTCGAACCCAAGCTGAGCCTCTCGCCGCTGACCTTCGGTACGCTCAAGGCCGCGTTCTACGCGATGATCCTGGCTGCACCGCTGGCCATCGCCGCAGCGATCTACACCGCCTACTTCATGGCACCGGGCATGCGCCGCAAGGTCAAGCCGGTGATCGAACTGATGGAGGCGATGCCGACGGTGATTCTCGGCTTCTTCGCCGGTCTGTTCCTCGCGCCGTACCTTGAAGGCCACTTGCCGGGCGTGTTCAGTCTGCTGATGCTGCTGCCGCTGGGTATTCTGGTCGCAGGCTTCTCCTGGAGCCGCCTGCCCGAGTCGATCCGCCTGCGAGTACCGGACGGCTGGGAAGCTGCCATCCTGATCCCGGTGATCCTCTTCACCGGCTGGTTCGCCCTGTACATGAGTCCGTTCCTGGAGACCTGGTTCTTCGGTGGTGACATGCGCCTGTGGATCACCAACGACCTGGGCATCACCTACGACCAGCGCAACGCCCTGGTAGTGGGTATCGCCATGGGCTTCGCGGTTATCCCGAACATCTACTCGATCGCCGAGGACGCCGTTTTCAGCGTGCCGCGCAGCCTGACCCTGGGTTCGCTGGCATTGGGCGCCACGCCATGGCAGACCCTGACCCGCGTAGTCATCCTGACCGCCAGCCCGGGGATCTTCTCGGCACTGATGATCGGTATGGGCCGTGCGGTGGGTGAAACCATGATCGTGCTGATGGCCACCGGCAACACCCCGGTCATGGAGCTGAACCTGTTCGAAGGTATGCGCACCCTGGCAGCCAACGTCGCCGTGGAAATGCCCGAATCGGAAGTTGGCGGCAGCCACTACCGCGTCCTGTTCCTTGCCGCACTGGTGCTGCTGATGTTCACGTTCGTGATGAACACCTTGGCCGAGCTGATTCGCCAGCGTCTGCGCAAGAAATACTCGTCGCTTTGATAGGAAGGTAGAGATCCGTGAAAAAGGATTCCCTCAAAAGCTGGTTCAAGAGCGGCGCCCCCGGTGTCTGGATAAGCGGTGGCTCGGTGGCCATCGCGGTCATCATGACCATCGGTCTGCTCTCGGTCATCGCTGTACGTGGTCTGGGCCATTTCTGGCCCGCCGACCTGATCCAGGCCACCTACACCGTGCCGGGCCAGCCCGCGCACGTGGTGGTGGGCGAAGTGGTACAGAAGGAAGAAGTACCACGCGCCCGTCTGAAAGGTGCCGGCTTGCCGGTACCTGACGTCGGCCCGGAATTCATGACCCGCGAACTGATCAAGGTCGGTAACCGTGACCTCAACGGCAGCGACTTCACCTGGGTTGTGGGTGAGTGGCTGACCGACGAACAGCGTCCCGCCGAGATGATCGCCCTGGAACGCCGCGAGTGGGGCAACTTCTACGGCTACCTGGTCAGCGTCAAGGAAAACGGCAAGGTGGTCGGCGAAGGGCAGGCTGCCTGGACCGAACTGCAGAACCGTCTGGCCCGTTCGGAGAAGCTGGCCCGCGACCTGCAAAGCCTTGAGAAGAAAGACATCGGTGCCATCAACCACGGTCTTGAGCGCCTGCGCCTGCACAGCCGCAAGCTGGAGCTGGAAGGCAAGCTGGACGCCGCTGCCCAGGCTGACATCGAGTCTGAGCGTGCCGAACTGAACAACCGTTACAAGGCCATCGAAGAGCGTCTGGGCACCCTGCACCAGGATTTCGCTCGCGACAGCCTGGTAGCGCGTGACGGCAATGGTCGTGAAGTCGAGATCAACCTGAGCAAGGTGGTGCACGCCTACCAGCCGAACGGCATGGGCTTGTTCACCAAGCTGGGCGTGTACTTCGCCAAGGTCTGGGAATTCCTCAGCGACGACCCGCGTGAAGCCAACACTGAAGGCGGTATCTTCCCGGCCATTTTCGGTACGGTGATGATGACCCTGATCATGGCTGTGATCGTGACGCCATTCGGCGTGCTGGCAGCGGTCTACCTGCGTGAATATGCTCGTCAGGGGCCGGTGACCCGGCTGATTCGCATCGCGGTTAACAACCTGGCCGGTGTTCCGGCGATCGTCTACGGCGTGTTCGGCCTGGGCTTCTTCGTCTACGTGCTGGGTGGCTCGCTTGACCGGCTGTTCTTCCCCGAATCGCTGCCGGCGCCAACCCTGGGTACACCGGGCCTGCTCTGGGCTTCGTTGACCCTGGCACTGCTGGCGGTACCGGTAGTGATCGTTGCCACCGAAGAAGGTCTGGCGCGGATCCCGCGTACCGTGCGTGAAGGCTCGCTGGCCCTCGGCGCAACCAAGGCCGAGACGCTGTGGAAGATCGTTCTGCCAATGGCCAGCCCGGCGATGATGACCGGCATGATCCTCGCGGTGGCCCGTGCCGCCGGTGAAGTGGCGCCGCTGATGCTGGTGGGTGTGGTGAAACTGGCGCCGTCGCTGCCGGTGGACGGCAACTACCCGTACCTGCACCTGGACCAGAAGATCATGCACCTGGGCTTCCACATCTATGACGTCGGCTTCCAGAGCCCGAACGTCGAAGCCGCACGTCCGCTGGTGTACGCCACCGCGCTGCTGCTGGTGCTGGTCATTGCCACGCTGAACCTGTCGGCGGTCTGGATCCGTAACCACCTGCGCGAGAAGTACAAAGCGCTGGATCACTGATCGTCACCGTCTTTTTGCAAGTGCCGCCCGCGCCGTGTGCCGGGCGGTTCGATGAAACGAAATTGATAGCGTATGGAGTCTGACCATGCAGCATGAACCCCACACCCACGGCATCGATATGTCGGCCTTGGGTCGCGACAAACAGAGCCTGCGTCTGGCGGAAGAAACCGTGGCCATCGAAGTGCCCGGCCTGAGCCTGTTCTACGGCGAGAAACAAGCCCTGTTCGACGTCAGCATGAACATCCCCAAACAGCGCGTGACCGCCTTCATCGGCCCGTCCGGCTGCGGTAAATCCACCCTGCTGCGGACCTTCAACCGGATGAACGATCTGGTCGACGGCTGCCGCGTCGAGGGCGCGATCAACCTCTACGGCAACAACATCTACCGCAAGGGCGAAGACGTCGCCGAGCTGCGCCGTCGCGTCGGCATGGTGTTCCAGAAGCCGAACCCGTTCCCCAAGACCATCTATGAAAACGTGGTCTACGGCCTGCGCATCCAGGGCATCAATAAGAAGCGCGTGCTCGACGAAGCCGTCGAATGGGCGCTGAAAGGCGCGGCCCTGTGGGAAGAAGTGAAAGACCGCCTGCACGACTCGGCCCTCGGCCTGTCCGGTGGTCAGCAGCAGCGTCTGGTGATCGCCCGTACCATCGCCGTGGAACCGGAAGTCCTGCTGCTCGACGAGCCTTGCTCGGCACTGGACCCGATCTCCACCTTGAAGGTCGAAGAGCTGATCTACGAGCTGAAGTCCAAGTACACCATCGTCATCGTGACCCACAACATGCAGCAGGCGGCCCGGGTTTCGGACTACACCGCGTTCATGTACATGGGCAAACTGGTCGAATTCGGTGATACCGATACCCTGTTCACCAACCCGGCGAAGAAGCAGACCGAAGATTACATCACCGGTCGCTACGGCTAGTCGCGCGGGGCGCGACAGCTTCACGCTGCGAGCCACAAGCGGCAACAAGGTGAACTCAGGGATTACACGAACGACTTGAAGCTTGCGGCTTGAAGCTGGCAGCTTATTCGCGGAGCGAAAGCATGATCGACAAAGACAGCCTCACCCATCACATCTCCCAGCAGTTCAACGCCGAGCTCGAAGAGGTGCGCAGCCACCTCCTGGCCATGGGCGGCCTGGTCGAGAAGCAGGTCAACGACGCGGTCACCGCGCTGATCGAGGCCGACTCCGGCCTGGCCCAGCAGGTGCGCGAGGTTGACGAGCAAATCAACCAGATGGAACGCAACATCGACGAAGAATGCGTGCGCATTCTCGCCCGTCGCCAGCCGGCCGCGTCGGACCTGCGCCTGATCATCAGCATTTCCAAGTCGGTGATCGACCTGGAGCGCATCGGCGACGAGTCGACCAAGATCGCCCGCCGCGCCATCCAGCTCTGCGAGGAAGGTGAGTCGCCGCGCGGTTATGTCGAGGTTCGCCACATCGGCGACCAGGTGCGCAACATGGTCCGCGATGCACTTGACGCCTTCGCCCGCTTCGACGCCGAGCTGGCCCTGTCGGTTGCTCAATACGACAAGACCATCGACCGCGAATACAAGACCGCGCTGCGCGAACTGGTCACCTACATGATGGAAGACCCGCGCTCCATCTCGCGGGTGTTGAGCGTGATCTGGGCCCTGCGGTCGCTGGAGCGTATCGGCGACCACGCGCGCAACATCTCCGAGCTGGTGATTTACCTGGTGCGCGGCACCGATGTCCGGCACCTGGGCCTGGCGCGCATGAGAGAAGAAGTTCAGGGCACTGAAAAAGCTAATGTTTCGGGCGAATCTGACGATAAATAAGACTGCCCCGAGAACTAACGCCTGGCTCCGGCCGGGCGTTTTCGTTTGCGGCAGCGCAATAGAAGGCACCCGCGAACGAATGCGTTATGTCCCGGCGTGACCGAAGTTTTGGCCAATGGCCATCAGTCAACGTTATGCTAGTCGGGATCAGGAAGGAGTGGCGATGAGTAAAGTCAGTGTTTTGGTGGTGGATGACGCGCCGTTTATCCGCGATCTGGTGAAGAAATGCCTGCGCAACTATTTTCCGGGCATGGTCATTGAAGATGCGGTCAACGGGCGCAAAGCCCAGACCCTGATGGCCCGGGAGGTGTTCGACCTGATTCTGTGCGACTGGGAAATGCCGGAGATGTCCGGCCTCGAACTCCTGACCTGGTGCCGCCAGCAGGACTCGATGAAGACGCTGCCGTTCATCATGGTGACCAGCCGCGGCGACAAGGAAAACGTGGTCCAGGCCATTCAGGCCGGCGTTTCCGACTATGTCGGCAAGCCGTTCACCAACGAGCAGTTGCTGACCAAAGTGAAAAAGGCCCTGGCCAGGGTTGGCAAGCTCGAGGCCAGCATGGCCGGCGGTAATGCTCGCTCCTCCAGCGGTTTTGCCAATGACTCGCTGTCGGCCCTGACCAGCGGCAAGCCTGAGCAGGCCAAGGCCAGTGCACCGGTCGCGGCGCCAGCCGCCCAGCCACAGGTCAGCGCTCCCGCGCCTGAGCCGGCCAAGCCTGCAGTGCCGGCCGGACGTGGCCAAGGCCAGTTGCGCCTGTCCAGCGGCAATCAGCCCTGCATCATCAAAGCCCTGACCCTCAAGGAAGCCTCGTTGGTGGTGCGTCGCAGCGATGCCCTGCCGCAAGTGCTGGAAGGCGCCGTGCTGGACCTGGAGCAAGGTGAAACCTCGGAGATCGCCCGGCTCAACGGCTACCTGCATTCGGTCGCGGCGCTTGAGCCAAAGCCTGATAGCGACTGGCTGCAGTTGATCTTCCGCTTCGTTGACCAGGATGCGCAGAAGCTCGACTACCTGTCCCGCCTGATTGCCCGCGGTACGGCCCAGAAGCAATACATTCCGGGCGCCTGATCACCGTTCACACCGACCTGCGTCGAGCGAAGCTGCCCAGTGGCTCGCCGACGCGCCGTCTGGCGGCAAATTGCCACCGCTGATCGGCTTGAACCTTCCTGAAACAGTCCTCGCCTTCTGAGACAAAAACCGGCTGCTAGGCTTCGACAAAGCACAACTGTCAGAAGGCCATTAGTCATGTCATCCCGCCTGCTGCTGTTCTGCGCCTTGCTGCTATCCGCCGGGCCGGCTCTGGCCATGACCATCTACAAAAGCACCGACCCTTACGGTGTTGTTTCCTACTCTGATCGGCCCCTGCCTGGCGCGCGGCCGTTCATCTTTCGGGACCAGATGGTCGAGCAACTGGACAGTCAGGTGCACCTTCAAGCCACCCCGCATGCCGGCGGTGTGCATTTCTCCGTGTACAACGAGTTGTTCGCGCCCGTCGAAGTCGAGTTGCGCCTGGAGCGTCTGGGCAATGCGAGGGACGTTGGGCCGCGGGTAGTGCGCCGGGTGGTGCCGCCACGGGCCACGGTAGCGCTGACCAGCGTTAGCGCCTTGCAACCGGGCAAACCGGTGACTTACCGAGAGAAATTTCGTACGGCCCTCGGCGACCCCGTGCAGCGGCCGCAGGCCTATCGCTACCCCTTACCTTGGCGTGGCGGGCCGTTTCGCCTGACCCAGGGCCCTAACGGCCGCTTCAGCCATTTCGGGCCCAAAGGCCGCTACGCCATGGACATCGCCATGCCCGAGGGCACGCCGATTATCGCCGCACGTCCTGGGGTGGTGGTCAAGGTGGAGAACCGGCAGAGCGGGCGTGGCACCCAGCCGTCCGGCAATTTCGTGAGGATCCTGCACAGCGACGGCACCATGGGCGTGTACCTGCACTTGATGCGGGGTTCGGTGGTGGTCAGGGAAGGGCAGCAGGTGGCGTATGGCACGCCGCTGGCGCGGTCGGGGAATACCGGCAGGAGCACCGCGCCGCACCTGCATTTCGTGGTGCAGCGCAATGTCGGGCTGGCGGTGGAGTCGATTCCCTACCAGTTCAACCAGCCCGTGGGTGGATTGCCGAACTTCACCGCCGGCAACCCGTGAAGGTGCTCAATCGAGCTTGAGCACCTTGGCCAGGACGATCTTCGGCCCTTTCATCTTCTTGATGATGATGCGCAGGCCTTCGACCTCCAGCACTTCTTCCTCTTCCGGGACCCGCTTGAGGGTCTCGTAGACCAGGCCAGCGAGGGTTTCTGCCTCGATGTGGTCGAGGTCCACGCCCAGCAGGCGCTCGACCTTGAACAGCGGCGTGTCGCCACGAACCAGCAGCTTGCCCGGCTGGTAGGCAAGGATGCCGCGCTCGGCCTTGCGGTGTTCGTCCTGGATATCACCAACCAGCACTTCCAGCACATCTTCCATGGTCAGGTAGCCGATGACTTTGCCGTCGGCCTCCTCGACCAGCGCGAAGTGCGCACCGCCTTTGCGGAACTGCTCCAGCAACTGCGACAGCGGCATGTGCCGGGAGACGCGCTCCAGCGGGCGGGTCAGTTCGGCCAGGTCGAAGGACTCGGGAACGTGGTCCAGAGCCGCCAGTTCCAGCAGCAGGTCCTTGATGTGCAGCAGGCCGACGAACTCGCCGCGCTCGGCGTCGTACACCGGGTAGCGGCTGAACTTGTGCCGGCGGAACATCGCCAGGATTTCTTTCAGTGGCGCATTGACGTCGAGGCTGATCATGTCTTCCCGGGAGTTGGCCCAGTCGACCACTTCCAGTTCGCCCATTTCCACTGCCGAGGCCAGCACGCGCATGCCTTGGTCGCTGGGGTCCTGGCCGCGGCTCGAGTGCAGGATCAGTTTCAGTTCGTCACGGCTGTAGTGATGCTCGTGGTGCGGGCCGGGCTCGCCCTGACCGGCGATACGCAGGATGGCGTTGGCGCTGGCGTTGAGCAGGTAGATGGCCGGGTACATGGCCCAGTAGAACAGGTACAGCGGCACGGCGGTCCACAGCGACAGCAGTTCTGGCTTGCGGATCGCCCAGGATTTGGGCGCCAGCTCACCGACCACGATGTGCAGGTAGGAAATCACGAAGAAGGCGCTGAAGAACGAGACGCCCTTGATGATCTCCGGCGATTGCACGCCGATGGCGGCCAACAGCGGTTCGAGCAGGTGGGCGAACGCCGGTTCGCCGACCCAGCCAAGGCCCAGCGATGCCAGGGTGATACCCAATTGGCAGGCGGACAGGTAGGCGTCCAGTTGGCTATGTACGGTGCGCAGGATGTGTCCGCGCCAGCCATTCTGTTCGGCGATTGCCTCGACCCGGGTCGAGCGCAGTTTGACCATGGCGAACTCGGCGGCTACGAAAAAGCCGTTGAGCAGAACCAGCAAGAGAGCGAAAAGAATCATGCCGAAATCGGCGAAGAGTGAGGCGAGGCTGATACTAGGGGAAGGGTCCATGATGGAGTTTTACGGGGTCCGTCTTCTTGAAATAGGAGGAAAAAAGATGCCAGCTCATGCTGGCACCCGTCCGCCAATGTAGCGGCTGAAAACCCAAATGCAAAGTGCGCTGGATCACTGAACCTTGCGGGCGGCGATCTGAACGGCGGCGAAGTGGCAGGTAAAGGTGCTGCCATGGCCGGGAACGCTGCTTATTTCCAGGCGCCCGCGATGGCGCAGCAGCACGTGCTTGACGATCGCCAGGCCCAGACCGGTGCCGCCGGTGTTGGAGGCGCGGCTGGAGTCGACCCGGTAGAAACGTTCGGTGAGGCGCGGCAGGTGCTTGGCGTCGATGCCGATGCCCGAGTCCTGCACGCTCAGGTGCGCGCCGTGTTCGTCGCCCCACCAGCGGATGCGGATATTGCCCTCGTCCGGGGTGTACTTCACAGCGTTGAACACCAGGTTGGAGAAGGCGCTGCGCAGCTCCGCCTCGCTGCCTTTCAGGCGCAGGCCGGGCTCGGCTTCCAGGGTGATGCGCTGGTTGCGCTGGCCAGACAGCGCCTGGGCGTCGCCTTTGATGGAGTGCAGCAGGGTGTCGACGGCGACCGGAAGGTTGTCCGACGGGTAATCGGTGGCTTCCAGTTTGGCCAGCAACAGCAGGTCGTTGAGCAGCGTCTGCATGCGCCCACCCTGTTGCTGCATCTGCTGCAGCGCCCGCGTCCAGCGTGGATTCACGTCTTCCACGTTGTCCAGCAGGGTTTCCAGGTAGCCGGCAATCACGGTCAGCGGTGTGCGCAATTCGTGGGAGACGTTGGCGACGAAATCCTTGCGCATCTGTTCGAGCTGGTGGATACGGGTGACATCGCGCACCAGCATCAGGTGCTCGTTGTTGCCGTAACGGGTGATGTGCAACTGAATGCGCAGGCGGTCGCTGATCGGCGACGGGATTTCCAGCGGCTCCAGGTAGTTTTCCTGTTCGAAATACTCCTTGAAGCGTGGATGGCGGACCAGGTTGGTCACCGGCTGGCCGCTGTCTTGCGGGGTCTTGAGACCCAGCAGGGTTTCGGCTGCGCGGTTCCACCACTCCAGATTGCCTTCGCTGTCGAGCATGATCACCGCATCGCGCAGCGCGGCGGTGGACTCCTGGACGCGGTCGATCACCGCTTGCAGGCGCCCGCGGACGCGTTGGTCGCGGCGCTGCAGGTGATAGATGCTGTCGAAGATCTCGCCCCACAGGCCGTAGCCGTCCGGTGGTGCCTCATCGGATTTGTGCTCTTGCAGCCACTGGTGCAGCCGCAGCATCTGTTTCAGGGTCCAGCCCAGGTAGACAGCCAGGCCGAGCGCGAGGCTCCAGCCATAGTGGCCGCTGATCAGCCCGACAAGCAGGCAGACGGTAATCAGCAGCAGCATGTGGCGAATGAGGGTGCCGTGCCAGTTCTGGTTCACTTGGGATCCTTGCGGATCAGCCTCAAGTTGCAAGCTGTTAGCTGCAAGATTGAAGCGGATCGTCTAATGCTTTCGCTCTTCGTGAGGCTGGTGACTGCAACCGTCAAGTAGAAGCAGATCGGCTCTTGCTTCTACTTGAGGCTTGCAGCTTCAAACTTGAAACTGCCTTCAACCCTTGGTTGAAAACCTGTAACCCGTGCCGCGAACGGTTTGTACCAGATTTTCGTAGGCTTCACCCAGTGCCTTGCGCAGGCGCCGGATATGCACGTCGACGGTGCGTTCCTCGACGTAGACGTTGCCGCCCCAAACCTGGTCGAGGAGTTGCCCGCGAGTGTAGGCACGTTCCTGGTGGGTCATGAAGAACTGCAAGAGACGGTATTCGGTCGGACCCATCTCGGCAGGTTTGCCGTCGATGGTCACGCGGTGGCTGATGGGGTCGAGCAGCAGGCCGCCGACTTCGATCGGCGCTTCGCCATCGCTCGGGCCGGCACGGCGCAGGACGGCCTTGAGGCGGGCGACCAGCTCGCGCGGCGAGAACGGCTTGGTGATGTAGTCGTCGGCGCCGACTTCCAGGCCCTGGATCTTGTTGTCTTCCTCACCCTTGGCGGTGAGCATGATGATCGGCACATCGCTGGTCAGCTCGTCGCGCTTGAGGCGGCGGGCCAGTTCGATGCCCGAGGTGCCCGGGAGCATCCAGTCGAGCAGGATCAGGTCCGGCTTGCGGTCCACGATGATGGCGTGGGCCTGTTGCGAGTTTTCGGCCTCGAGGCAGTCATAGCCAGCCATTTCCAATGCAACGGCGATCATTTCGCGAATTGGCGCTTCGTCGTCAACGATCAGAATGTTCCTGCCAACCATGCTCAAACCTCTCCCAGCTTCTGGTGTCTTGGCCCGCATTAGATAACGGAATTATTGCAGTCGTGTGACAGGTCGGGGGCCGTTGCAGCAACATTCTGTTACTGGGCTAGGCTTTAAATCCCACTCCCGAGATTTAACGGTGAATCCAATGACACGACATACGCTGAACTGGATGACGCTCTGCGCAGCTCTCGCCCTACCGGGGGTGGCCCTGGCCGACCATGCCATGGAGAAGGACGGCATGCTGGTGGATCACAACGGCATGACGCTCTACACCTTCGACAAGGACGCTGGCGGCAAGTCCATGTGCAACGACGACTGCGCGAAGAACTGGCCACCCCTGGCGGCCAAGGCCGGTGAGAAGGCCGAAGGCAAATGGACGCAGATCAAGCGTGCCGACGGCAGCATGCAGTGGGCCTACGACGGCAAACCACTGTACACCTTCGTCAAGGACAAGAAGGGCGGAGACATGACCGGTGATGGCATGAAGGACGTCTGGCACGTCGCCAAGCCCTGAACCGTAGCTCCCACAGAGGCTTGAATCAGCCACTGTGGGAGCCGGCTTGCCGGCGAGTGCAACCGATCAGATAACACCGCTTTCGCTGGTAAGCCAGCGCCCACAGCATCGATCAGCGGGTCGCGTAGTCGATCACGATGCTGATGAAGATGATCAAACCCGCCCAGTGGTTGTGCAGGAACGCCTTGAAGCAGGCTTCCCGCGCCAGGCTGCGGGTGGACCAGAACTCCCAGGCGAAGCACACCGCCGCGCCCAGCAAGCCGAGATGGAACCAGCCGCCCAGGTCGAACTGGTTGCCGGCCAGCAGCAGGCACAGCAGCGACGCGATCTGCAGCGACAGAATGATGATGCGGTCGGCTTCGCCGAACAGGATCGCGGTGGATTTCACGCCGATCCTCAGATCGTCGTCGCGATCGACCATCGCGTAGTAGGTGTCATAACCCACCGTCCACAGCAGGTTGGCGATGTACAACAGCCAGGCGATCGCCGGCAGTTCGCCGTTCGCCGCAGTGAAGGCCATCGGAATACCCCACGAATACGCCGCTCCCAAGACTACCTGCGGATAGTAGGTGTAGCGCTTCATGAACGGGTAGCAGGCCGCCAGCGCTACCGCGCCGAACGACAGGTACACGGTGGTGGCATTGGTGCACAGCACCAGCAGGAAGCTCAGCCCTACGAGCAGTCCGAACAGGGCCAGGGCTTCCCGACCGCTGATCTTGCCACTGGCCAGTGGTCGCTCGGCGGTGCGTTTGACGTGTCCGTCCACCTTGCGGTCGGCGAAGTCGTTGATGGCGCAGCCCGCCGCGCGCATCAGCACCACGCCGAACAAGAAAATCAGCACATTGGCCAGGGTTGGCGAGCCTTTGCCGGCGATCCAGACCGCCGACAAGGTCGGCCAGAGCAGCAGGTAGATGCCGATCGGCTTGTCCATGCGGCTCAACTGAATGAAGTCCCACGCACGGGGATGCAGGCGATTGAGCGACTTGAGCAGGTTCAGGTACATCAGCGGACCTCCTGGAAAGCTTCGGTGGCATGCCACAACGCGGGAAGAAACACCTCCGCCACCAGCAGGCCTAGCGCGCCACGGTCGAAACGCGAACGGCGGCCCCACAGACCTTCGCTGTTCTGCTCGGGCGGCAGCCAATCCGTCGGGTAGTGGCAGACTTCGATCGCCTGACGGGCGAAGCCGCGATCACAGAACAGCAACTCGCCCAGTGACCGGCTGCCCAGCGCTTCCAGATCCAGACCATCGTTGAGCAAGGCCTCGCGGCCGGCAACGCTGCGGGCGAACACCCAGGGTTCGCCATGGCCGCGCAGGTAAACCTCGCGCACCCAGCCTTCGCTGTCCGGCGCCAGGCCAAGGGCCTGGCATTCGTCAGGGCGCAAGGTCTGCCAGCCTTCATAAAGGGGCGTCACGGAGAAATGGTCAGCAGAGAGGCGGGTCAAACGGCGGGTCAGGGAGCCCTGGTCGAACAGCCAGTCCAGGAGCAGCGCAGGCGTTTTAGCGACGAGCTGCGGTGTGTGCTGCGTCCATTGCGCAGCCGGAAATTGCGAGGATTCGTATGGCACGGTAGATCAGCGGTTACAGGCCAGAGAGGCGGCGAGCTTAGCATGTTTGCCCTGGGCAACTTGCATCGCCTGGCCAGCCTCAGTACAAAGCCCTGCTGACGATCGACGCATAACGATCGCGCCTGGCCTGAATGTAAGGAGATCAAAGATGAAGAAGTGGCAATGTGTGGTGTGCGGCCTGATTTACGACGAGGCCGAGGGCTGGCCGGATGACGGCATCGCGCCCGGCACCCGTTGGGAAGACGTTCCGGCAGACTGGCTGTGCCCGGACTGCGGCGTCGGCAAGATGGATTTCGAGATGATCGCCATCGGCTGATCTTTTTTCACCCTGTTGAAGGATACGCAAGGCATGACCGATCCCGTCGTGATAATCGGCACCGGACTGGCGGGTTACAACCTCGCCCGCGAATTTCGCAAGCTCGACGGCGAGACGCCGTTATTGCTGATTACCGCGGACGATGGCCGCTCCTATTCGAAGCCGATGCTCTCGACCGGTTTTGCCAAGAACAAGGATGCCGACGGCCTTTGCATGGCCGAGCCGGGTGCCATGGCTGAGCAGTTGAAGGCCGAGATCCGCACCCACACCCGCATCAGCGGCATCGATCCCGGCCACAAGCGCCTGTGGATCGGCGAAGAGCAGGTGCGCTACCGCGACCTGGTCCTGGCCTGGGGCGCAGAAACCGTACGCGTGCCGCTTGAGGGCGACGCCGCCGATCTGGTGTTCCCGATCAATGACCTTGAGGACTACGCGCGCTTTCGCGCGGCGGCGGCGGGCAAGCGTCGGGTGTTGATCCTAGGGGCTGGCCTGATCGGCTGTGAGTTCGCCAATGACATGAGCCTGGGCGGCTTCGAGGTTGAACTGGTGGCGCCGTGCGAGCAGGTCATGCCGACCCTGCTGCATCCGGCTGCTGCGGCAGCGGTCCAGGCCGGGCTTGAAGGGCTGGGCGTGCGCTTCCACCTGGGGCCGGTGCTGAACCGCTTGCAGCGGGTGACGGACGGGCTTGAGGCGCATCTGTCGGACGGTTCAGTGCTCGCCTGTGATCTGGTGGTTTCTGCGGTTGGCTTGAAACCCCGCACTGACCTGGCTTCTGCAGCCGGTTTGAGGACCAATCGCGGGGTGGTCGTTGACCGCCACCTGCGCACGTCCCACGCCAATATCTATGCCTTGGGCGATTGCGCCGAAGTGGACGGGATCAACCTGCTCTACGTGATGCCGCTGATGGGCGGGGCCCGGGCGTTGTCGCAAACGCTGGCCGGCAACCCGACTGCGGTCAGCTATGGGCCGATGCCGATCACCGTGAAAACCCCGGCCTGCCCGTTGGTGGTGTCGCCGCCACCGCATGGTCAGGAGGGGCAGTGGACAGTCGAAGGGCAGGGCGGCGATCTGAAAGCGCTCTGCCACGATGCTGCGGGCCAACTGCTCGGCTATGCCCTTACCGGTACTGCGGTGATGGAGAAGCTGGCACTGAATCGCCAGCTTCCGCCCCTGATGGCGTAAATAACAGACGTTCTGTCGGATTTACCCCTCCATTGCCACCACAATGGCCGCGCAGAGACTGGCGCGGCCCTTGGTGGCGTGCCATCCTCACTCCCGTCTGCCGCAGTTTAGAGCCTGCGGTGCCTTAGGCGCTGCCTGTTGAGGCGGCACGGCATAACAACAAAAAATTCCGTCAAAGGGGCTTCACCATGCGTAAACCCGAACTCGCCGCAGCCATTGCTGAAAAGGCCGATCTCACCAAAGAGCAGGCCAACCGTGTCCTGAATGCCGTGCTCGAACAAATCACGGTTGCCCTGCACAAAGGGGACGGAGTGACCCTGGTAGGTTTTGGTACGTTCGAGAAGCGTCACCGCGGTGCTCGCACCGGCAAAAACCCGCAAACCGGCGAGCCTGTAAAGATCAAGGCCAGCAATACCGTGGCGTTCAAGCCAGGCAAATTCCTCAAGGACAGCGTCAATCCTTGAGCGCGTGATTCATCGAATGCAGTGAGAACGGGCATCCCAAAGGGATGCCCGTTTTGCTTGGGGGGATCGCTGCAGCAAAAGCAGGTCGACCAGTAGCAATCGTTCATTAAAAGGATAAACTGCGCGCGCCAGTCACTTTTTCGCCGAGGCGCATTCATGAAGTTCCGCTTTCTCCTTTGGGCCATGGGGCTGCTGATGTCCCGGGCCAGCCGCAAGAATCCGGCTTTCCAGCAGCAGTTGCAGGGCAAGGATCTGGTGTTCCAGCTACAGACGCTGGACGGCAAGGTCGCCCGCCACTTCGTCGTCAAAGACAACCGCATCAGCAGCAGCGGTGGCACCCATCCGACCCCGGCCTTCGCCATCGCCTTCAAGGACGCCGTGTTCGGCTTCGAGACCCTTCAGGCGAAGAACAAACAGCTGGCGTTCATGCAGGGAATCCAGGACAAGACCATTCAGATCAAGGGCAACCCGGCCCTGGTGATGTGGTTCCAGGGCCTGATGAAGTACCTGAAGCCCAAAAAGAAAGCCTGACCCCAAGGGGCCAGGCTTTTTTCGCGACAGCCGCTACAGCCGGACTCAGTGCTGGCTGAACTGCGAAGCCAGTTCGCGCAGCATGGTTTCCGCCTCCAGCACCTTGTGAACCACGTCTTCGGCCTTCTCGCGAGTGATGCTCAGGCGTTCCAGCAGCTCGTCCGGAATACGCTCGTCCGGCCCGGAGCCGATACCGCGAGCGCGCAGCAGGCGCACCGACAGGCACACCAGGTTGGGGAAGGCCGAGTAGTCGCCGGCGTAATGCGGGTCGTGCTGGAAGCGCAGAGCGGTGGCCAGTTCTTCCGGCATGTCCCAGAAACGCATCAGCCAGGCGCCGATCTGCTCGCGGCTGATGCCCAGCAGATGTTGCTCGACATAGCTGTGGCACAGGTGCGGGTTGACCTCCAGGTGTCGGCAGATCAACGAGAAATGCGGCGGGAACACATGGGCCAGCAGCAGGTAGCCGAAGTTGTGCAGCAGTCCCGCCAGATAGGTCAGGCCCGCTTCCGGGCGTTCAGCCCGCGGCATTGCGCGTGTCAGACCCTCGATCACCGCAGCGGTGTAGATCGATTGCTGCCAGTACGGCGTGGTCTGTTGCGGATGATCCTTCGGCAGGCTGAGGGTCTTGCCCAGTGCCAGGCCCAGCGCCAGGTTGATCACCAGATCGAAACCGAGCACGCGGACGATGGCGTCTTCCACCGAGCGGATCTTGCCGGGTGAGGCGTAGTAGGGCGAAGCCGCCCAACTGACCACCTGGGCTGCCAGCGCGGGGTCGGTTTCGACCACGCCGGTGATGTCATCGATGGTGGCGTTAGGGTCTACCCGCAGCTTGATGATTTTCTGCGCGGTTTCGGCCAGCGGCGGGATTTCGATGGTCGCTTCCAGGCGCTGCTGGATTCGACGCGCGGTGAAAACCTGAACGGCCTGGGTGATTTCCTCGCTGTCGTCAGCGGGCCGGTCGAGGTTTGGCCGGATCTGGCTCAGCAGCTCGCCAAACTTGCCGGCGCTGGCCTTGCTGAGCATTTTCTTGAAGTCATCACGCTCGATTTCCAGCAGCAGGCCTGATTCACCCGACTGCACCAACAGACGCTCCGGCTGCAGCACGCTTTCTTCGTACAGGCACGGCGAACTGGTCAGCGCCGGAATGGCCGGCAGGATCTTCAGCCCGTGCTTGTCGAGCATCTGTTGCAGACGCTCCAGCGGTACCGCGGCCAGCTTGCGCCCGGTCAGTTCGGTGAGACGGCTGAGGTCGAGCAACTGGCTCTGTGGGAACAGCACCATCAGCGCCCCGACCGAGTCGTCCAGCAGGACCGCCATAATACGGGCTTCGGGCGGCAACTGCGGGTGTTCGGGCACTTCGCGATAGGCGACGCCGAGCTTGTCGAGCAGCAGCCGGATAACAGACGGAACCTGTGGGGTTGCTGTATCGAGGGCAACTTCAATCATGGTCTGTATCCAAATTTTTTACAGAGGCAGAGTATACCCAGCTTGACCGGGTGGCTGGATCCAATTGCGTGGATCACGTCACACCTGGCCATATTGTTGGCCGTGACGCAGCCAGCGTTCGAGCAGCGGGCTGACGTGATCGGGCCAGCGCGCCAACAGCGCCTGGGCGGCGTCGCGAACGGCGGGCAGCAGGTCGGCATCGCGCATCAGGTCGGCGACCTTGAACTGCAGCAGGCCGGTCTGGCGAGTGCCGAGCATTTCACCCGGGCCGCGCAGTTCCAGGTCCTTTTCGGCGATGACGAAGCCGTCGTTGGTTTCGCGCATGATCCCCAGGCGTTCGCGGCCGATCTGCGACAGTGGCGGATGATAGAGCAGCACGCAATGACTCACGGCGCTGCCACGGCCGACCCGGCCACGCAACTGGTGCAACTGGGCCAGGCCCAGGCGCTCGGGGTTTTCGATGATCATCAGGCTGGCGTTCGGTACATCCACGCCGACCTCGATCACGGTGGTGGCCACCAGCAGTTGCAGGCGGCCTTCCTTGAACTCGGCCATGATCGCGGCCTTTTCCGCGGGCTTCATGCGCCCGTGAATCAGCCCCACGTGCAGTTCGCCCAAGGCGCTGGAAAGCTCCTCGAAGGTGGTTTCGGCGGCCTGGCAGGTCAGCTCTTCGGATTCTTCGATCAGGGTGCACACCCAGTACGCCTGGCGCCCTTCGGCGCAGGCCGCACGCACCCGTTCGACCACTTCGAAGCGCCGGCTGTCGGTGACCAGCACGGTGTTGACCGGGGTGCGCCCGGGCGGCAGTTCGTCGAGGATCGAGGTGTCGAGGTCGGCGTAGGCGCTCATGGCCAGGGTCCGCGGGATCGGGGTCGCGGTCATGATCAACTGGTGCGGGCAGAACCGGCCGCCCACGCCTTTCTGGCGCAGGGCCAGGCGCTGCTGGACGCCGAAGCGGTGCTGTTCGTCGATGATCGCAAGGGCGAGGTTGTGGAACTTCACCTCCTCCTGGAACAGCGCGTGGGTGCCGACCACCATTGGCGTGCCACTGGCGATCTGCTCCAGCGACGCGGTGCGGGCCTTGCCCTTGAGCTTGCCGGCCAGCCACGCGACTTCGATGCCAAGTGGTTCGAGCCAGCGTTTGAAGGTGATGTAGTGCTGCTCGGCAAGAATCTCGGTAGGCGCCATCAGCGCCACCTGGTAGCCCGCTTCCAGCGCCTGTAGCGCGGCGAGCGCGGCCACCACGGTCTTACCCGCGCCGACATCGCCCTGGACCAGACGCAACATGGGCTCGGGCTGGCTCAGGTCGTAAGCGATTTCGTTGCCGACCCGCTGCTGCGCGCCGGTCGGCGGGAAGCCCAGGTTGGCGAGGAACTGCGCCGGCAGTCGCTTGGCCTTGGGCAGCACCGGCGCGCGCAGGGCCCGCAGGCTTTCCCGCAGGCGTTGCTGTGAAAGCTGATGGGTGAGCAGTTCTTCGAAAGCCAGGCGATGCTGGGCCCAGTGCTGGCCTTCGGCGAGCTCATCGACATCGGCATCAGCGGGCGGCTGGTGCAGGTAGCGAATGGCCTGGTCCAGCGGGCCGAGCTGGTAGTCGCGGGCCAGTTCCTCGGGCAGCCAGTCCGGCAGGCTGCGTGGGCCGAGCATGGCCAGGCTCTGCTGGCTCAACTGGCGCAGGCGCTGTTGAGTGAGGCCTTCGGTGGTCGGGTAGATCGGGGTCAGGGTCTGGTCTACCGGCGCCGGCTCGTCGCCGGTAAGGGCGCGGTATTCGGGGTGGTAGATTTCCAGCCCCGAGGCGCCGGGCCGGGCCTCGCCGTAGCAGCGCAGGTGGGTGCCGCGCTTGAGGCCGTCTTTCTGGGCGTTGCTGAAGTGATAGAAGCGCAGGCTCAGCACGCCGCTGCCATCGCCGAGGCGCACGACCAGGCTGCGGCGTTTGCCCATCACCACGTCGGCGCCGCTGACCACGCCTTCGATGACCGCATCCTGGCCAGGACGCAGGGCACCGATGGGCACCACGCGGGTACGGTCCTGATAGCGCAGGGGCAGATGGAACAGCACGTCCTGGAGGTTTTCCAGGCCGACCTTGGCGAGCTTCTCGGCCATGGCTTCGCCGACGCCTTTCAATGCGGTGACCGACACCTGGGACAACTCGGTCATGGCGAAAACCTATTGGTCCGCGGGTGGCTTGGCCACCGAGCACAGACGGATCGAATCAGCGAGGATCTCAATGGCCTTCGGTCGCGGGAAACTGGCCCGCCAGGCGATGGCCACGGTGCGGAACGGTACGGGCGGGCTCAACGGACGGACTTCGATCACGCCAGGAGCGTAGTGATGGCTGTGCACCGCCGACAACGGCAGGATCGAGATGCCGAGGCCTGAGGCGACCATGTGGCGGATGGTTTCCAGCGAACTGGATTCCACCGTGGTGTGCTTGGCGCCGTCGCTGCCCTTGGTCAGGGTCGGGCAGGCCTCGAGTACCTGGTCGCGGAAGCAGTGACCTTCGCCCAGCAGCAGCAGGCTCTTGTCGTTGAGCAGGCCGGCGTCGATGGTCTCTTGCTGGGTCCAGGGGTGGCCGCTGGGCATCAGCACATAGAACGGCTCGTCATAGAGCGGCAGCGTCAGCACGTCGGCTTCATTGAACGGCAGGGCGATGATCACTGCGTCCAGTTCGCCGTTGCGCAGTTTGTCGCGCAGCACGTGGGTGAAGTTTTCTTCGATGTACAACGGCATCTGCGGGGCGACCCGGTGCAGTTGTGGAATCAGGTGGGGGAACAGGTACGGGCCGACGGTGTAGATCGCTCCGACCTTGAGCGGCGCGGTCAGCTGGTTCTTGCCAGCCTGGGCCAGTTCGCGGATGCCCTGGGCCTGTTCAAGGACTTTCTGCGCCTGGGCGACGATGCTTTCGCCGACCGGGGTCAGGCGCACCGCGCTTTTGCTGCGCTCGAAAATCAGTACGCCCAACTCGTCCTCAAGCTTTTTCACGCCCACCGACAAGGTCGGCTGGCTGACGTGGCAGCGTTCGGCGGCATGGCCGAAATGCTGTTCCTGAGCAAGAGTGACGATGTAGCGTAATTCTGTGAGGGTCATAACATGCGTCCATGAAGTAGCGGCCCCAGCATAGCGGCTGCAATCGATAGAAGCACGTTATCAGACTTGCATAGGGGCGACAGAAACAATGATCCAGGCTTCATGAAGGA
Organism: Pseudomonas huaxiensis; assembly: GCF_003231275.1. Lineage (GTDB taxonomy): Bacteria > Pseudomonadota > Gammaproteobacteria > Pseudomonadales > Pseudomonadaceae > Aquipseudomonas > Aquipseudomonas huaxiensis. The sequence continues at coordinate 31,338 of NZ_QKVL01000007.1, read as the reverse complement.
AGACGGCGACCCGAGGGTCGCCGTCTTTTTTCCAGCTTTAGCGCTTGTCCAGCGAGTAGACGAACGGTGCAACCACTTCGATGCTGCCGTTGTTGAGCAGCTCCTTGGGTGGCGCCGGCACTGGTTGTGCCTTGCGGATCATCTCCAGGGTCGCACGGTCCAGCGCGGCACTACCCGATCCTCCGGCCAGCGAGTAGGACAGGATTCGACCTTCGCTGTCGACCACGAAGCGCAACCGGTTGATGCCCTGCAGGCCACGACGGCGCGCGTCTTCCGGGTAGCGTTTGAACTTGCCCAGGTGACGCAGCAGGTCGCTTTGCCAGGTTGGCAATGCATTGCTGTTGCTGGCGATGCTCGGTGCCGGTGCCGCCGATTTTTGCGCCGGAGCGTTGCTCGGCGGGGTATCGACGACGTCCTGCTCGACCGGTTTCTCCTGCGGATCAGGCTTTTGCTCCGGCTTTGGCGGCTGGGGCTTGGCCTTGGGTTTGGCAGGTTTCGGAATAGCGATTTTCGGCTTCGGTGCTTCAACCAGCTTCGGCAATGGCGGTTCTTCTACCGGTGCGGGCGGCTGCGGCGGCGTCACTACCTTGGGCGGTGGTGGCGGCGCCGGCTCAGGCATCGGAGCCATTTCGATCATCATTGCTGCGGGTGGCAGTTCGATGGCCTGGGGTGCCGACCAGTTCAGCGCCAACACGATTGCAATGGCATGCACTGCCAGTACGAGTAACAGGCTACCGCCGTAACGCCCCAGCTTGTACCGGGTCTCGATCATTTCTTGGCTGCCGTCTCAAGCCCGACCAGACCGACCTTGAGGTAGCCGGCGGCGCGCAATGTGTTCATGACTTCCATCAGATCGCCGTAGTCCACGCCTTTGTCGGCCTGGAAGAAGATCGTGGTTTCCTTGTCACCCTTGGTCTTGGCATCCAGCATCGGCCCGAGTTGATCGGGCTGCTGGACCAGGTCTTCACCGATGTAAAGTTTCTGGTCAGCCTTGACGCTCAGGAACACAGGCTTTTCAGGCCTCGGCGCGGGCTTCGCGGTCGAGGCCGGGAGGTCGACCTTGATGTCGACCGTCGCCAGCGGCGCTGCCACCATGAAGATGATCAGCAGAACCAGCATTACGTCGATGAACGGCGTAACGTTGATTTCGTGGTTTTCGGCGAGATCGTCGCCGCCCTCGTTAAGATGCAGGCCCATGGCTTACCCCACTTTCACCATGTGCGGCTGCGCGGAACGCTCGCCTGGCTGGTGGTCCAGGTCACGGCTGACCAGCAGCAGTACCTGTGCGGAGGCGTCGGACACCTGAGCCTTGTAGCCGGCGATGGAGCGGGCGAAGACGTTGTAGATGACAACCGCCGGGATCGCGGCAACCAGACCCAGCGCGGTGGCCAGCAGTGCTTCGGCGATGCCCGGGGCAACGACGGCGAGGTTGGTGGTCTGGGTTTTGGCGATGCCGATGAAGCTGTTCATGATGCCCCAGACGGTACCGAACAGACCGACGAACGGTGCGGTGGAACCGATGGTAGCCAGCACGCCGGTGCCGCTGCTCATGTTGCGGCCGCTGGCGGCAACCAGGCGTTCGAGGCGGAAGCTGACGCGTTCCTTGATGCCTTCTTTCTCGCGGGCGTTGGCCGACAGGTGCATTTCTTCCAGCGCGTCATGGACGAGCGTATGCGACAGGGTGCCGGGGACGTTGGTATTGTCGCTGGCGTCCTTGAGGCTGACCGACTTCTTCAGCAGGGCGATTTCGCGACGCAGGCGGCGCTTGGCACCCAGCAGCTCGAAGCCTTTGGCGATCCAGATGGTCCAGGTGATGATCGAGGCGATGGCCAGGCCGATCATGACGGTTTTGACCACCACGTCAGCGTTCTGGTACATGCCCCATGGCGACAGGTCGTGGCCCAGGCCCAGGGTCGGGTCGTCGGCGAGCGGTTCGCCGTCGGCATTCAGGGGACCTTCCACCGACGCTTCGACTGGCGCGGCGGCCGGGTCGACCGGAGCGGCGGCTGCGTGCTCTGCACCGTGTGCGGCGGCAGCGCCTTCAGCGGCTGGCGTCGCAGGTGCGACCGCTGCTGCTGGAGTGGCGGTGGCTGCGGCGGGTTCTTCTGCCATCGCGGCAGGTGCCAGCGTCAGGCTGAGCATCAGCGCTGCGATGGCGCGCAAGGCGCGCGACGTGGTTGGCGAAGCGGAAGGTTGGATGCGTGTCATGCTGGCCGGACCTGATGAAGAGTATGCGTGAATGGTCTTCAAGGCCTCGAAACAGGCCGAGAACAGAAAAAAGGGGCGGCCATTATTGCAAGTAATTCTTGTTAGCAGAAGTAATAAAGTAGCTTTTTTTACAGCGATGGCTAGCCGCCTATCGATTTTGGCGAAATAGTCCGGTCTTTGGTTATGGGAGTTTTGGCATGTCTTTACCTTCAGTTCTGATCGTCGGCTGTGGCGATGTGGGTGGTCGTCTGGCCAGGCAATTGCTGGCTTCTGGCTGGGCGGTCAGTGGCTTGCGCAGGAATACTAGCGCTTTGCCGGAGGGGGTCACGGGTATCAAAGCCGATCTCGAACAGGGCCAATGCCCGGTCGATTGGCCGGTGGTGGCGCCTGATTATCTGGTCTACAGCGTGGCCGCTAGCCAGCATGACGAGCCGGGCTATCGTTCGGCGTATGTCGAAGGGCTGCGCAACGTGTTGGGCTGGCTGGCCGAGCGAGGGCAGAAGCCGCGTCGGCTGCTGTTCGTTTCCAGCAGCAGTGTTTTCGCCCAGCAGGACGGCGAGTGGATTGATGAAACCGCCGAAACCACGCCGCGCGAGTATTCCGGGCGGGTGATGCTGGAAGCGGAGCGCCTTGCCTTGGAGAGCGGCGTGCCAGCCAGCGTGGTGCGCCTTACCGGGATCTACGGGCCGGGCCGCGAATGGCTGCTCAGCCAGGTGCGCCAAGGGTATCGGGTCACCGAGGAGCCGCCGCTGTATGGCAACCGCATCCATGCCGAGGATGCCGCCGGCCTGCTGGCGTTCCTGCTTCAAGCCGATCGGGACGGGCGGACGCTGGAAGACTGCTACATCGGCGTGGACGACGCACCCGCGCCGCTGGCCGAGGTGGTGGCCTGGCTGCGCGAGTACATGGGGGTTACCGAGTGGTCCGAGGAGCAGCGTGTACGCCGTACCGGCAGCAAGCGCTGCAGCAACGCCCGGGCTCGGGCCCTGGGCTGGACGCCCACATTTGCGAGTTATCGCGAAGGCTATGCAGCGATTCTTGAAGGGCGCGGCTGACGCGCCCGTCCGTTATTTCTGTTCCAGCAGCCAGCGGCGAGCGCCGGGGCGCAGCGATGGCATTTCGTCGGGCTGGGAGTCGTTGATGGACTGGAAGATCTCCATCTGCTTGCCGTCGCGCTTGAAGATCCACGGGTTGCCCTGCTGGTTGCGCTCAAGCCACAGGCTGTCGAACTTGCCGGTCATGCTGGCGCAATCGCCCGCCAGGCAAAGGGCGTAACGGTCCAGATTGGGCAGGCCGTCGAGGGCGCCGTTGTCGCGAAAGCGCACGGTGCCGCCCTGGCCAGGGCCTTCGAGGATTTTCCAGTTGCCTTTCAGGTAGGCGCCATACAGGGCCTGCTCAAAGGCGGCGCCTGGGGGAATATCGGGGTTGATGGTGTTGCTGCTGCGCTGGAAACGCTGTTCCGGGGCCCAGTCGCTGGTGGCCTGCACCAGTTCCTTGCCATCCAGTTCGAGGTTTTCCACCTGATCGCCGTCGAGTTCTACTTGCCAGTGGTCTTCATCGATGGCCTTCAGGCGGCCTTCCACCAGCTCGAAGCCGTTGCTGTAGCTGGCTTGTCCGGCGGCAACGTTGACCTTCCATTCGAAGTTCGGCCCGTGTCGCTCGAGGGCGTAGCGCAGGCCAGTGCCTTTGGACGCAGCATCGATGGCCGTCTGGTTGATCCAGACGCCGTTGTAGTCTTCGGGTTTGTGGCTCGCGCAGCCGCCGAGCAGTACGGCAAGCAGCGAAAGGGCAAGCGCGTTGCGCATTACGGGGTCCTTCAGGGGAGGAAAAGCGGCGAACCCTCGGGTTCGCCGCAGGGTATTACTCGAGAACCAGGATCGCGTCCATCTCGACCTGCGAGCCGCGTGGCAGGGCGGCGACGCCGATGGCGGCGCGCGCCGGGTACGGCTGCTCGAAGTAGCGGCCCATGACTTCGTTGACCTTGGCGAAGTGGCTCAGGTCGGTCAGGAAGATGTTCAGCTTGACGATGTCCTTGAAGGAACCGCCAGCAGCCTCGGCCACGGCCTTGAGGTTTTCGAACACCTGGACGGTCTGGGCTTCGAAGCCTTCAACCAGTTCCATGGTTTTCGGATCGAGCGGGATCTGGCCAGACATGTAGACGGTATTGCCGGCCTTGATCGCCTGGGAGTAGGTACCGATGGCGGCAGGTGCCTTGTCGCTGGTGATGACGGTCTTGCTCATGGTGACTCCTTGCAAGGGAAGGGCTACGCGCGCATGCGGGTGATACGGATGACCCCCGTCAGCGCGCGCAGTTTCTTGATCACGCGGGCCAGGTGTACGCGGTCGTGCACGCTGACCACAAGCTGGACGACGCTGATGCGGCCATCACGCTCGTCCATGCTGATTTTCTCGATGTTGCCGTCGGCGGCGTTGACGCTGCTGGCGAGCAGCGCGATCAGGCCGCGCTGGTGTTCCAGTTCGACGCGCAGCTCGACGTTGAACTCGCCGGTGACGTCCTTGGCCCAGGAAAGCTGGATGCATTTTTCCGGGTTATGGCGGATTTCACTGATATTGCGGCAGCCTTCGAGGTGCACCACCATGCCTTTTCCGGCCGAGAGGTGGCCGACGATGGGGTCGCCCGGGATCGGCGTGCAGCATTTGGCGTAGCTCAGGACCAAGCCTTCGGTGCCACGAATGGCCAGCGGGCTTTCCGGGCTTGGCAACTGCTCGCCTTCGCTGGAGAGCAGGCGGCGGGCCACGACGTAGGCCATGCGGTTACCCAGGCCGATGTCTTCGAGCAGGTCTTCGATCAGCTCCAGGCGGTACTCGGCGAGCATGGCCTGGACGCGTTCTGGCGGAATCTTGTCCAGGGCGCTGTCGAAGCCGTTGAGCACCTTGTTCAACAGGCGTTCGCCCAGGTTGATGGACTCGGAACGGCGCTGCAGCTTGAGGGCGTGGCGGATGTGCGTGCGGGCCTTGCCGGTGACCACGAAGTTCAGCCACGCCGGATTCGGTCGGGCGCCCGGGGCGCTGACGATTTCGACGGTCGAACCACTTTGCAGCGGTTCCGACAGCGGCGCGAGGCGGCGATTGATCCGGCAGGCGATGCAACTGTTGCCGACGTCGGTGTGTACCGCGTAGGCGAAGTCGACCGCGGTGGAGCCTTTCGGCAACTCCATGATGCGGCCCTTGGGCGTGAAGACGTAGACCTCGTCCGGGAACAGGTCGATCTTCACACTCTCGATGAATTCGAGGGAGTTGCCGGCGCGTTGCTGCATTTCCAGCACGCCCTTGACCCACTGCCGTGCGCGGGCGTGGGTGCCCTTGGGCTGCTCGTCGTCGCTGGACTTGTACAGCCAGTGGGCGGCGATGCCGTTGTTGGCCATCTCTTCCATCTCGCGGGTGCGGATCTGGATTTCGATGGGTACCCCGTGCATGCCGAACAGCGTGGTATGCAGCGACTGGTAGCCGTTGGCCTTGGGAATCGCGATGTAATCCTTGAAGCGGCCGGGCAGCGGCTTGTACAGATTGTGCACAGCGCCGAGCACGCGGTAGCAGGTGTCGACCTTGTCGACGATGATGCGGAACGCGTAGACATCCATGATCTCGTTGAAGGCGCGGCGCTTGCCGCGCATCTTCTTGTAGATGCCATAGATGTGTTTCTGCCGACCGCTGACTTCGCCTTCCATGCCATCCACCGCCAGGGCGTGGCTGAGCGACTCTTCGATCTTGTTGACGATTTCCTTGCGGTTGCCGCGGGCGCGTTTGACGGCCTGATAGATGCGCGCCGAGCGCATCGGGTACATCGCCTTGAAACCCAGGTCCTCGAACTCGATGCGCACGCTGTGCATGCCGAGGCGGTTGGCGATGGGGGCGTAGATTTCCAGGGTTTCCTTGGCGATGCGTCGGCGTTTCTCGCCGGACAGCACTTCAAGGGTGCGCATGTTGTGCAGGCGGTCGGCCAGCTTGACCAGAATCACCCGGATATCCCGGGCCATGGCCATGGCCATCTTCTGGAAGTTTTCCGCCTGGGCCTCGGCCTTGGTCTCGAAGTTCATCTGGGTCAGCTTGCTGACGCCATCGACCAGTTCAGCGACGGTTTCACCGAACTGTGAACTGAGGGCTTCCTTGGCGATGCCGGTGTCTTCGATCACATCGTGCAGCATGGCCGCCATCAGGCTCTGATGGTCCATGTGCATGTCGGCGAGGATGCTGGCGACGGCCAGCGGATGCGTGACGTACGCCTCACCACTGCGGCGGCGTTGACCGTCGTGGGCTTGTTCGGCGTAGAAATAGGCCCGGCGGACCAGGTTGACCTGGTCGGGCCCGAGGTAGGTCGACAGACGATCGGCGAGGGCATCTATGCTCGGCAAAATACGACCTCCTGCCGAGGAAAAGGGACCCGCGCCGCACAACGTCGACCAGGCATGGACTTAGACGGCCTCGTTGGCCTCTTCGTCGAACGCAGTGAAGACCGGGTCTTCAGTGACGATCGATTCTGCGGCGAGGAACTCTTCAGTGATGTAGCCTTCGGCGATTTCGCGCAGGGCAACGACGGTAGGCTTGTCGTTTTCCCAAGCCACTTTCGGCTCTTTGCCGCCGGTAGCCAGTTGGCGGGCACGCTTGGTGGACAGCATGACCAGCTCAAAGCGGTTATCCACGTGGTCTAGACAATCTTCAACGGTTACGCGGGCCATGGTGTTCCTCAAATAGCGAATGCGGTGTTCTGCCCAAATGGGCGAGCGGACTCGATAGTTTAAAAAATCACCAGCCGTTAGGGAAGCGCTGATTTCGGTTCGAGCCCCGGATATGCCGACGATACCTACTTGTAAGCGTCTATTACAACTGTCTTGCGCGACCTGTCAGATCAATGCATTGCGCAAACGCGGGGTCAGTTCGTCGAACAGTGCCTGGACCGAGCGCAATGCCCGGCAATCCGGGCGGGTTAGCAGCCACAACTGGGTATCGCAACCGGGTAACGCTTCGCTCAGTTGCTCGACCCCCGGCAGGGTGTGCGCCATATAGTCCGGCAGCGCGGCCACACCGAGGCCGGCGCTGACCAGCTGGGCGATGGACGAAATGCCGCTGCAGCGGTAGCGCGGCATCACGCCGGGCAGTTTTTCGCTGCGCCAGACCACCGTGGGGTGATCCTGCATGGAATCGTCCGGCGAGATCCATGGCACGCTGGCGGGCGCTTCGGTCAAGCGACTGCGAAATTCCTCGCGGCCACACACGACATAAGAAGCCGAACCCAGGCAGCGTCCTACAAGGTGCTCGGGCGGCGAGTTGGTCAGGCGCAACGCCAGGTCGGCATCGCGGCGGCTGAGGTTGGCGAAGGTGTTGGACGTCGCCAGTTCAAGTGACAGCGCCGGGTACGCCGGCATGAACTCGGCCAGCGCCGGCAGCAGCAGGCTGTGCAATACCGCGTCGGTGCAGGTCAGGCGCACAGTGCCGCTGACCACCTGTTCGCCATGGGCCAGCGCCACGCGCGCGGCGTCCAGCGCCTGTTCGGCGCGCTCGGCCTGTTCGGCCAGGGCCTGGGCGGTGCCGGTAGGAATGTAGCCCTTGCGGCTTTTAACGAACAACGCGGTGCCGAGCGCGGCCTCCATCCGCCGGATCGAGCGGAACACCGTGGAAACGTCGACCTTGAGCAGTTCCGCCGCCTTGGCCAGGGAGCGTCCGCGGACCAGGGCGAGAACCAGGGAGAGGTCGGCATGGCTGATCTGATATTGCATCGATGCACTCTTTGCTTGCCAAAATGCCAATGTCTGTTGCGTGGGGGCCATTCTATAGTGCGACGGTGGCCGTCTAGCAAGGCGTGATGCCGCAGAACCTGGAACGCTCGTCCGATAGATGACGCGCCAGCCGTTCCCCACGATGGAAATCCCGAGAATAAAAGCCAGCCATCGCCGCCCCGAATACCCGCATTACCCCCCTACATCGCTGCCCCAATAAAAACTCTAAAGGATGCCTAGCCATGACGTCGGTCTCTCCGTGCGCCATCCCTGTTGACGAAATGGGCGAATTTCTAAAGGCCCACCCTGAGGTGCAGTTCGTCGATCTGCTGATCGCCGATATGAACGGAGTGGTGCGCGGCAAGCGCGTCGAGCGGGCGAGCCTGGTCAAAGTCTACGAAAAGGGCATCAACCTGCCCGCGTCGCTGTTCGCTCTGGACATCAATGGCTCGACGGTGGAAAGCACCGGCCTGGGCCTGGATATAGGCGACGCCGACCGCATCTGCTACCCGATCCCCGGCACCCTGAGCTTCGAGCCCTGGCAGAAGCGTCCCACCGCGCAACTGCTGATGACCATGCACGAGATGGACGGCAAGCCGTTCTTCGCCGACCCGCGCGAAGTACTGCGTGGCGTGATCGAGAAGTTCGACGCCCTGGGCCTGACCATCTGCGCCGCGTTCGAGCTGGAGTTCTATCTGATCGACCAGGACAACCTGAACGGTCGCCCGCAGCCGCCGCGTTCGCCGATTTCCGGCAAGCGCCCGCAATCGACCCAGGTCTACCTGATCGACGACCTCGATGAATACGTCGATTGCCTGCAGGACATCCTCGAAGCCGCCAAGGAACAGGACATCCCGGCCGACGCGATCGTCAAGGAAAGCGCCCCGGCGCAGTTCGAGGTGAACCTGCACCACGTCGCCGACCCATTGAAAGCCTGTGACTACGCGCTGCTGCTCAAGCGGGTGATCAAGAACGTCGCCTACGACCATGAAATGGACTCCACCTTCATGGCCAAGCCCTACCCGGGCCAGGCCGGTAATGGCCTGCATGTGCACATTTCGCTGCTGGACAAGGCCACCGGCAAGAACATCTTCACCAGCGAAGACCCGGAGCAGAACGACGCCCTGCGCCACGCCATCGGCGGCGTGCTGGAAACCATGCCGGCGTCGATGGCCTTCCTCTGCCCGAACATCAACTCCTACCGCCGCTTCGGCGCGCAGTTCTATGTGCCCAACGCGCCGAGCTGGGGCCTGGACAACCGCACCGTGGCCGTCCGTGTACCGACCGGCAGTGCCGACGCCGTACGCATCGAGCACCGCGTGGCCGGCGCCGACGCCAACCCTTACCTGATGATGTCGGCGATCCTCGCCGGTATTCACCACGGGCTGACCAACAAGATCGAACCGGGCGCGCCCATCGAAGGCAATTCCTACGAGCAACTGGAACAGAGCCTGCCGAACAACCTGCGCGATGCCCTGCGCGAACTGGACGACAGCGAAGTCCTGAACCAATACATCAGCCCCGATTACATCGATATTTTCGTCGCCTGCAAGGAAAGCGAACTGGCGGAGTTCGAGGTGTCGATTTCCGACCTCGAATACAACTGGTACCTGCATACCGTGTGATGCCCGGAGAACAGAACAATGACAATTCCGACCCGCGAACAATGGGAAACCCTCTACCAGCAACTGCGCATTGAGGGACGCGCCTTTATCGACGGTGAATACCTCGAAAGCGCCTCCGGCGAGACCTTCGACTGCATCAGCCCGGTGGACGGTCGTGCCCTGGCCGCCGTCGCCAGTTGCGATGCCGCCGACGCCGAGCGTGCGGTCGCTGCCGCGCGCCGCAGTTTCGACAGTGGCGTCTGGGCGCAGCAGGCGCCGGCCCAGCGCAAGCGCGTGCTGATCGCCTTCGCCGACCTGCTGCTGGCCAACGCCCGCGAGCTGGCGTTGCTGGAAACCCTGGACATGGGCAAGCCGATCGCTGACTCGCTGAGCATCGACATTCCTGCGGCGGCCAACGCTATCCGCTGGAACGCCGAGGCGATCGACAAGATCTACGACGAAGTCGCGCCGACCGCGCCTGACCAGCTTGGCCTGGTGACTCGCGAGGCGGTGGGTGTGGTTGCCGCCATCGTGCCGTGGAACTTCCCGCTGATGATGGCCTGCTGGAAGCTCGGTCCGGCGCTGGCCACCGGTAACTCGGTGATCCTCAAACCGTCGGAAAAATCCCCGCTGACCGCCATCCGCATCGCCCAATTAGCGGTGGAAGCCGGCCTTCCAGCCGGCGTGCTCAACGTGCTGCCAGGTTTCGGCCACACCGTCGGCAAGGCTCTGGCCTTGCACATGGATGTCGACACCCTGGCGTTCACCGGTTCGACCCGCATCGCCAAGCAACTGATGGTGTATGCCGGCGAGTCGAACATGAAGCGCGTCTGGCTGGAAGCGGGCGGCAAGAGTCCGAACATCGTCTTCGCCGACGCGCCGGATCTTCAGGCCGCTGCTGAAGCTGCCGCCAGCGCTATCGCGTTCAACCAGGGCGAGGTCTGCATCGCCGGGTCGCGCCTGTTGGTGGAGCGCTCGATCAAGGACCAGTTCCTGCCGCTGGTGGTGGAGGCGCTCAAGGCCTGGAAGCCAGGCCATGCGCTGGAGCCGGAAACCCGCGTCGGTGCGCTGGTCGACACCACTCAACTGGACACCGTGCTTGGTTACGTCGAGGCCGGCAAGGCCGATGGCGCCACCCTGGTCACCGGCGGTCGCCGTGTGCTTGAAGACACCTGCGGTGTTTACGTCGAGCCGGCGATCTTCGATGGCGTGAACAACGCCATGCGCATTGCCCGCGAGGAAATCTTCGGCCCGGTGCTGTCGGTCATCACCTTCGACAGCGCCGAAGAAGCCATCGCCATCGCCAACGACTCGCCGTTCGGCCTGGCCGCGGCGGTGTGGACCTCGGACATTTCCAAGGCCCATCGCAGCGCTCGCGCCCTGCGCGCTGGCAGCGTCTGGATCAACCAATACGACGGCGGCGACATGACCGCGCCGTTCGGTGGTTTCAAGCAGTCGGGCAACGGTCGCGACAAGTCGCTGCATGCGTTCGACAAATACACCGAACTCAAGGCGACCTGGATCAAGCTTTAAGCAGAGTGTGTCCTTCAACCTGTGGGAGCTGGCTTGCCAGCGATGACGTCAGACCAGACAACACCCTTGTCTGTCATGGTGTCATCGCTGGCAAGCCATCTCCCACAAGGGTTGTTTTAAAACAATGAGCCATTTGTTGTTCCATGCGAGGCTGGATCGATGAAGCAAGCCGGAATCCCTTTGATTGGCGTCACTGCATGCCGTCAGATGCTGGGCAACACTGCCTCCCACACCGTGGGCGACAAATACGTCGAGGCTGCCGCGTTTGCCGGCGTGCCGCTGATCCTGCCGGCGCTCACCGAGGCGCTGGACCCGCAGCGCCTGCTGGAGCGCCTCGACGGCATTCTTTTTACCGGCTCGCCTTCAAATGTCGAGCCGCATCATTACAATGGCGCCCCCAGCGCCGAAGGCACCCGGCACGACGTGTTCCGTGACCGGCTGACCCTGCCGTTGCTGCAGGCGGCGATTGCCGCCGGTGTGCCGGTGTTCTGCATTTGCCGTGGCTTCCAGGAGCTCAACGTGGCCTTGGGCGGAAGCTTGCACCAGCGTGTCCAGGAACTGCCCGGCTATCTGGACCATCGTGAGCCGCAGGACGCCCCGCTCGAAGAACAGTACAGCCCGCGTCACCTGGTGACGGTCGAACCCGATGGGAAATTCGAGCGTCTGGGGTTGCCTCAGCGATTCATGGTCAACTCGCTCCACAGTCAGGGCATCGACCGTCTGGCTGATGGCTTGCGTGTCGAGGCATTAGCCCCGGACGGGTTGATCGAAGCAGTTTCCATGGAGGATGCACCCGGCTTTGTGGTCGGGGTGCAGTGGCATCCGGAATGGCGTTATGCCGAAAACCCGGTTTCGTTGCGTCTTTTTCAGGCGTTCCGTGCAGCCTGCAATGCCTACGCTGGTGGCCAGCGCTACCGCGAGGCAAGCCTGTAACGCCTCGGGAGCGGAGTTTGCGCCCAGGCCGAACCGGCAGATTCATTGAGTGCGGGCATCAATTGGTGCCCTGAAGAACAATACCAATAGCGACGGCAACTACTCATGAGCGATTTCCAGGCAAGCCTGACCCCGAGTACGGCGGGGCAGGCTCGCGCAAGCGCCGGCACATCCGGAGCATCCAAGGGGCTGGCCAAGGGCCGGCTCGGACTGCTCGCCAGTATCGTGCTCGGCATTTCCACCATCGCCCCGGTGTACACCCTCACCGGCGCGCTGGGTCCAACGGTCCGCGAAGTCGGTGCGCACTTGCCGGCGGTGTTCATCGTCGGCTTCCTGCCGATGCTGCTGGTAGCCCTCGGCTATCGCGAGCTGAACGCGGCCGAGCCGGACAGCGGCACCTCCTTTACCTGGTCGGCTCGCGCCTTTGGCCCAATGATCGGCTGGATTGGCGGCTGGGGCCTGGTCACGGCCACGACCATCGTGCTGTCCAACCTGGCCGGTGTGGCGGTGGACTTCTTCTATCTCTTCCTCGGGCAACTCACTGGCAGCCATGAGGTGGCTGCGCTCAGCGACAATCTGCTGATCAACGTCATCACCTGCTGCGTGTTCATCGCCATGGCGGTGTGGATCTGCTGTCGTGGCATCGGCACCACCATGGCGGTGCAATACGGCCTGGTGGCCCTGCAATTACTGGTGTTGATAGGCTTCGCCATCGCGGCGTTCGGCGGCTCGACTCCCGAGCAACCGCCGATGAACTTCCAGATGGACTGGTTCAACCCGTTCGGCGTCGAATCCTTCTCGGCCTTTACTGCTGGCCTGTCGCTGTCGATCTTCATCTTCTGGGGTTGGGATGTGTGCCTGACCATGAGCGAAGAGTCGGTGGGCAGCGATGAAGTGCCTGGCCGCGCCGCGACCCTGACCGTGCTGCTGATCCTCGGCCTGTATCTGGTCACCGCCATCGCCACCCTGCAATTCGCCGGTATCAGCGAAGTAGGGCTGGGCCTGGGCAATCCACGGATCCAGGAAAACGTCTTCGCTCACCTCGCAGGTCCAGTGATGGGCCCGCTGGCAATCCTGATGTCCATCGCCGTGCTGGCGAGTACCGCCGCGTCGCTGCAATCGACCTTCGTTTCCCCGGCCCGCACCCTGCTCGCCATGGGTTACTACGGCGCCGTGCCAGAGCGCTTCGCGCGCATCTGCCCGCGCTCGCAGACTCCGCGTTACGCCACCATCTGCGCCGGTGTCGCCGCCGGTGTGTTCTACGTGACCATGCGCACCTTGAGCGAAAACGTGTTGGCGGACACCATCACGGCCTTGGGCATGATGATCTGCTTCTACTATTCGCTGACGGCGTTCGCCTGTGTCTGGTACTTCCGCCACAGCCTGATGGACAGCATGCGGCACTTCATGATGAGAGGCGTGTGCCCGTTGCTGGGCGGCGGGATTCTTTCGGTGATCTTCGTTCAGACCGCGATCGACAGCGCCTCGCCGTCTTTCGGCAGCGGTTCGCATGTGGGCGGGTTGGGGCTGGTGTTCGTGATCGCGATGATCATCCTGCTGCTGGGCATCGTCCTGATGCTGCTCTCGCGCCTGCGCGCGCCGGCGTTCTTCCTTGGCATGACGCTGCGTCGTCACGCAACCATCCCGAGCCGCCGCTGAGGCGGCCGGGACGGCGAGGGCTCAAGCCAGCAGTTGCTTGAGCAACTCGCCGTGGCGTTGTTGCTGGCCTTCGCGCTGCAGGCGATTGGCGCGGAACACCGCTTTCAAATCATCCAGCGCGGTGGCGAAGTCGTCATTGATGATGACGAACTCGTACTCGTGGTAGTGCTCCATTTCGCTGACCGCTTCGCGCATCCGGCCTTCGATGATCTCGTCACTGTCCTGTCCACGGTTGGTCAGGCGCTGGCGCAAGGCCTGCTGGCTCGGCGGCAGGATGAAGATCGAGCGCGTGCCCGGCATCTGGTCGCGCACCTGCTGCGCGCCTTGCCAGTCGATTTCCAGAATCAGGTCATGGCCTTCATCGAGGGTCTGCTGCAGCGCGCTGCGCGAGGTGCCGTAGCAGTTGCCGAAGACTTCGGCCTGCTCGAGGAAGTCGCCCTGGGCGTTCATGCGGTCGAACTCGGCGCGATCGACGAAGTGGTAGTTCACCCCGTTGTGCTCGCCTGGACGCATGGCCCGCGTGGTGTGGGAAACCGACACGCGGATGTGGTTCAGGTCGTCGGTCAGGGCCTTGACCAGGCTGGTCTTGCCCGCGCCGGACGGGGCCGAAATGATGTACAGGGTGCCGCTGCTGTGTTTCATGATGGGGGTGGCCTTACTCGATGTTCTGTACTTGTTCACGCATCTGTTCGATCAACACCTTGAGGTTGACCGCCGATTGAGTGCTGCGTGGGTCGAAGGCTTTGGAGCCCAGGGTGTTGGCTTCGCGATTGAGCTCCTGCATCAGGAAGTCCAGGCGCCGGCCCGCTGCACCGCCGGACTTGAGTACTCGGCGCACTTCGGTGACGTGGGTGCTGAGTCGGTCGAGCTCTTCGGCAACGTCGCTCTTCTGCGCCAGCAAGACCATTTCCTGCTCCAGGCGTTGCGGGTCGAGTTCGGCCTGCATGTCGCTGAAGCGGTCGAGGATCTTCTGCCGCTGGGCGGCGAGCATCTGCGGCACCAGCGCGCGCAGGGTTGTGACTTCCTGGCTCATGTTGTCCAGGCGCTCGTTGATCAGCCGCGCCAGTTCCGCGCCTTCGCGGTTCCGGCCATTTTTCAGCTCCTGGAGCGCCGCGTCGAACAGCTCGATGGCTTCGACGTTCAAGGCTTGCGGGTCGTTGGCATCGGCGACCAGCACGCCGGGCCAGGCCAGTACTTCCAGGGGATTGAGCGGTGCCGGCTGCTTGATCAGGCTGGCCACGGTCTCGGCGGCCGCCACCAGTTGTGCGGCGCGCTCACGGTCCACCTGCAATGGCTTGCCGGCGTTTTCTTCGTTGAAGCGCAGGGTGCACTCGACCTTGCCGCGGGAAATCCCCTGGCGCAGCGACTCGCGTACGGCGCCTTCAAGATCGCGGAAGGCTTCCGGCAGGCGCAGGTGCGGCTCGAGGTAGCGATGGTTGACCGAGCGCAGTTCCCATATCAGGGTGCCTTGGGTCCCGGCTCGTTCGACACGAGCAAAGGCGGTCATGCTGTGCACCATGGGAAGTACCTCGCAGATAAATGAAGGGAAAGCCGACAGGCCGCAAAGGCGCAGGATTGTAACGCAGTGCGCTGCCGGCTCCCATCAACGGATGTGACAAACACCGCCGTGAACGTCGACAAAAACCGGCCGGTGCCCGCTGGGCGCGGGGTTTGAGCCGTGCGACGGGCGGCGGGCGGGGCTTTCGCGCTCAGGCATGTCCAGTCGCGGCCTGGCGCTCTATAATGCTCGGCAGATTCGAACCCAGTACAGGTATCCCCTATGAAACGTCCAAGTGGTCGCGCTGCCGATCAGCTCCGCTCGATCCGCATCACCCGCAACTACACCAAGCACGCCGAAGGGTCGGTACTGGTTGAGTTTGGCGACACCAAAGTCGTCTGCACGGTCAGCGTCGAAAATGGTGTTCCACGCTTCCTGAAAGGCCAGGGCCAAGGCTGGCTGACCGCTGAGTACGGCATGCTGCCGCGCTCCACCGGTGAGCGTAACCAGCGCGAAGCCAGCCGTGGCAAACAGGGTGGTCGCACCCTGGAAATCCAGCGCCTGATCGGCCGCTCCCTGCGCGCCGCGCTGGACATGAGCAAGCTGGGCGACATCACCCTGTACGTCGACTGCGACGTGATCCAGGCTGACGGCGGCACCCGTACCGCGTCCATCACCGGCGCCATGGTTGCCCTGGTCGATGCGCTGCGAGTGGTCAAGAAACGTGGCGGCCTGAAAGGCGGCGACCCGCTCAAGCACATGATCGCTGCCGTTTCGGTGGGCATGTACCAGGGCGAGCCGGTGCTGGATCTGGATTACCTCGAAGACTCCGCTGCCGAAACCGACCTGAACGTGGTCATGACCAGCGCTGGCGGCTTCATCGAAGTCCAGGGCACCGCTGAAGGCGCACCGTTCCAGCCGCATGAGCTCAACGCCATGCTGGAGCTTGCGCAGAAAGGCATGACCGATCTGTTCGAGCTACAAAAGGTGTCGCTGGCTGACTGAGCCATCGCCCAATAAAAAAGCCGACCCAAGGGTCGGCTTTTTTGTGGCTGGCGATCAGATCGTCAGCGTCCAGTCGTAATCCACGATCAGCGGCGCATGTTGCGAGAAGCGCGGCTGGCGCGGCAGGCGTGCGCTTCGTACGAAGCGGCGCAGGCCGGGGGTCAGCAACTGGTAGTCGAAGCGATAGCCCAGGTTGAGCATCTCGGCTTGTTCGTTATCTGGCCACCAGCTGTACTGGTCGCCTTCGCGGCTGACTTCGCGCAGGGCATCGACATAGCCCATGTTGCCGACGATCTCGTCCATCCACGCACGTTCCGGGGCGAGGAAGCCTGGCGACTGCTGACTGTCGCGCCAGTTCTTGATGTCGAGCTTCTGCTGCGCCACGTACAGCGAACCGCAATAGATGTATTCGCGGCGTTTGCGCCGTTGCTTGTCCAGGTACTTGGCGAAGTCGTCCATCAACTTGAACTTCTGGTTCAGGTCTTCGTCGCCGTTCTGCCCGGAAGGCAGCAACAGAGTTGCAATACTGACTTTGTCGAAATCGGCCTGCAGGTAACGTCCGTAGCGGTCGGCTGTCTCGAAGCCCAGGCCGCTGATGACTGCCTTGGGCTGCAACCGCGAATAAAGTGCCACGCCGCCTTGGGCGGGTACTTCTGCGTCGCAGGCATAAAGGAAGTAGCCATCTAGCTGAAAAGCCGGGTCGTCGAGTTCAAAGGCCGAGGCGCGGGTATCCTGAAGGCAGATGACGTCGGCATTCTGGGCTTGCAGCCAGCTGAGCAAACCACGCTCGACCGCAGCCTGAATGCCATTAACGTTCACACTGATGATCCGCATAAATGGCCCCAAAAATCACGTGCGTGTATGATACCCGAGCTCTACTCAATTAGCTAAATCCGTGGTAATCCGGGACTCTTCATGCAGCCGTATCAGCGCGACTTCATTCGTTTTGCCATCGATCGCGGGGTTCTGCGCTTCGGTGAGTTCACTCTCAAGTCGGGTCGTACCAGCCCGTACTTCTTCAATGCCGGCTTGTTCAACAGTGGCTCGGCCCTGGCCCAGCTCGGACGTTTCTATGCGGCGGCGATCGTCGACAGCAAGATTCCGTTCGACGTCCTGTTCGGCCCGGCCTACAAGGGTATTCCCCTCGCTGCGGCGACTGCGGTGGCTCTGGCCGAGCAGCATCAGCTTGACGTGCCGTGGTGCTTCAACCGCAAGGAAGCCAAGGACCACGGCGAAGGCGGCAGCCTGGTGGGCGCGGCGCTGACCGGCGACGTGCTGATCATCGACGACGTGATCACCGCAGGCACTGCGATCCGCGAAGTCATGCAGATCATCCAGGGCCAGCAGGCCAAGGCCGCTGGCGTACTGATCGCGTTGAACCGCCAGGAGCGAGGCAACGGCGAGCTGTCGGCGATCCAGGAAGTGGAACGCGACTTCGGCATCCCGGTGGTCAGCATCGTTTCGCTGAACCAGGTCCTTGAGTTCCTCGCCGACGATCCGGCGCTCAAGCAGCACCTGCCGGCAGTGGAAGCCTACCGCGCCCAATTCGGCGTCTGAAATGAAAACGGGCCGCTCAAGCGGCCCGTTTTCATTTGGCTCAGTCTTTTCCGTAGTTCGGCGAGCGGGGTCCGTAGAGGATGCCGCCGTTCTTGTACGGTGTCAGCAGGCGGGCCCCGGTGATCCCGGCAATCGGGTAGCCGGCATCGTCCTGGACGCTGCTGATGATCTGATTGACTGCAGCGGTGATCAGCAGGCCGATCAGCCCGCCACCGCTGTTGTTCTGGTTCTCCTGGCTGGACGCCGTGGCCGCACCGGTCCACAGGGTTTTGCCGCTGCGCAGGTCGACCAGGCTGGCCTTGGCCGTCACGATGGTCGCGCTGCTGATGACCATGTAGCGGGTGCCGTAGTCGCTCACGGTGACATACAGCGCCGCGTCCGCACCGAAGATGTCGTGCAGCTTGTTGGTGGGCAACTGGTGGATATCGCTCGGCGTGGTCATGCCGTTCTGACGGAAGGTCTCATCGACCAGCGCCACTGGCAGCACGTAATACCCAGCTTCGGCCAGCGGATAGGTCACGTTCGACAGCATGCTGTAGGTCGCCTTCACATCCGGCGACTCGTTCAACGGCGGCAGGATGAGGATCGAACGCGGGTTGGCCTGCTTGTACTCCGAGTAATCGACGCTCTTCTGCTGGTTGGCGCAGCCGGCGAACAGCGCAAGGATGCAGGCACTCACAGCCAGTTTGAACAGACGCTGGATCATTGTTTGGCCACTCCCTGACGTGCGTTTTTCAGCAGAAAGTCCATGTAGGCCGCCGACTCGGGGAACAGCGCTTTCTCGGTCTGGAACTGCTGGACCATCTGATCATCCTTGCCCAGGCTCGAATACAGCAGGCCAAGCTGGGCGTGGTAGCCCGGAGGAACGGCGCCGTTCTTGGCGCGGATTTTCTGCAGATCACGCTCCAGTGCTTCAGCCTGGGCTTCTTTTGATTCGCCCTTGAAGTACTGATAGACCTGCGGTTGGTAGCTTTCCCACTGATACAGGGTTTTCGGCCCGGTGCAGCCGGACAGCAGGATGCTGCCCAGCAAAACGCCGGCGACTGCGCGCCAGCTCAGGGTTGCCGTACTCATTACGGTTCGTCCTTGTGCGTAGAGTCTTTAAGGGGTGACAGGCTTCCAGGCGCCGCTTTCCACGGCATCGACCAGCTTGTTCACGGCTTCGCGCATGGCCAGGTCGAGCACCTTGCCATTGAGGGTCGAGTCGTAGCTGGCAGTACCGCCGAAACCGATGATTTCGCGGTTGGACAGGGCGTACTCGCCCGCGCCCTGGCTGGAATAGACCACTTCGGAGGTGCTGATATTGACGATGTTCAGCGCAACCTTGGCGTAAGCGATCTGGGTCTTGCCGCGGCCGAGGATGCCGAAGAGCTGATGGTCGCCGACTTCCTTGCGACCGAACTCGGTCACATCACCGGTCACCACGTAGTCCGCGCCTTTCAGGCGCTGGGCCTGGCCTTTGATGGCCGCTTCCTGCTGGATCTCGCCCATGTTGTCGCGGTCCAGCACGTTGAAGCGATTGGTCTGCTGCAGGTGGGTGATCAGGATGGTTTTCGCCTGACCGCCGAGACGGTCGATGCCGTCGGAGAAGATGCCGCGCATGTAGCTGGAGCGGTTATCGAACTTGCCGACCGCGATAGGCGCACGCACACCGCTGTAGGGACGGCTGACGCTTTCGACCTGCTGCACGGCGACGGCCCGGGACGTTTCTGTTGCACAACCTGCCAGCGACCCGAAAGCGATGGCGGCTGCCAGCACGAGTCCATGTGAAGCATATTTCACGCTGTTTCTCCCAAATAAACACAGAAAGTCGGTTCAAGCGATCATGAAAAAGCCCGCCTGGAAGCGGGCTTTTCATTGAAAGGTATTACTGACGCGGCTTGCGGTTGGTGATCAGGGTGCCCACGCCGCTGTCGGTGAAGATCTCCAGCAGAACAGCGTTCGGTACGCGACCGTCGATGATGTGCGAGCTGTGCACGCCGCCCTGGACCGCTTCCAGTGCGCAACGGATCTTAGGCAGCATGCCGCCGTAGATGGTGCCGTCGGCGATCAGGCTATCGACCTGCTCGGTGCTCAGGCCGGTCAGTACGGTGCCTTGCTTGTCCATCAGGCCGGCGATGTTGGTCAGCAGCATCAGCTTCTCGGCTTTCAGGGCCTCGGCGACTTTGCCCGCGACCAGGTCGGCGTTGATGTTGTAGGACTCGCCGTTCGGACCTACGCCGATAGGCGCGATGACCGGAATGAAGTCACCCTTGACCAGCATGTTCAGCAGGTCGGTGTTGACGCCAACGACTTCGCCGACGTGGCCGATGTCGATGATTTCCGGCGTGGTCATTTCCGGGGTCTGACGGGTGACGGTGAGCTTTTTCGCACGGATCAGCTCAGCGTCCTTGCCGGTCAGGCCGATGGCGCTGCCGCCATGACGGTTGATCAGGTTGACGATGTCTTTGTTCACCTGGCCGCCGAGGACCATCTCCACCACGTCCATGGTCTGGGCGTCGGTGACGCGCATGCCATCGACGAAACGGCTTTCGATCGACAGGCGCTTGAGCAGGTCACCGATCTGCGGGCCACCACCGTGGACGACCACCGGGTTGATGCCGACGGCCTTCATCAGGACCACGTCGCGCGCGAAGCCGGTTTTCAGCTCCTCGCTTTCCATCGCGTTGCCGCCGTACTTGATCACCAGGGTCTTGCCGACAAAGCGTCGGATGTAAGGCAGCGCTTCGGACAGTACCTGGGCGACATGGGTAGCGGCATCGCGATCGAGGGTCATGCAGGGCTCCAGTTGGAACAAGTGGTTCGGTCAGAACGGTAGTTGCAGGTCAGGGGCCACGCGCTTGAGTTGCGCGTGGAAAACAGCCTTGATTCGCTGCAATTCGGCTTCGTTGTCGGCCTCGAAACGCAGCACCAGTACCGGTGTGGTATTGGACGCGCGGACCAGGCCCCAGCCGTGGGGATAATCGACCCGGACACCGTCAATGGTGGTCAGGTCGGCTTTGCCCCAGTCGGCGTCGCGTTGCAGTGCATCAATGATGGCGAATTTACTCTCGTCGGTCACATCAATGTTGATTTCCGGCGTGGAAATATCATTCGGGAAGCCGGCGAACAGGGTTTCGGCGTCCAGCG
Source organism: Pseudomonas huaxiensis (assembly GCF_003231275.1). Lineage (GTDB taxonomy): Bacteria > Pseudomonadota > Gammaproteobacteria > Pseudomonadales > Pseudomonadaceae > Aquipseudomonas > Aquipseudomonas huaxiensis. The sequence continues at coordinate 10,477 of NZ_QKVL01000007.1, read as the reverse complement.
CGGTCTTGCTGAGGATCTCCAGCAAACGCGCGGCGCTGTAGATGCCGTCGTCGAAGCCGAACCAGCGTTCCTTGATGAAGATGTGCCCGCTCATCTCGCCGGCCAGCAGTGCGCCGGTTTCCTTCATCTTCTTCTTGATCAGCGAGTGGCCGGTCTTCCACATCCGCGAACGGCCGCCGTACTCGGCGATCAGCGGGGTCAGGCGGCGGGTGCATTTGACGTCGAAGATGATCTCGGCGCCGGGGTTGCGGGCCAGGACGTCCTGGGCGAAGAGCATCAGCAAGCGGTCCGGGTAGACGATGCTGCCGGCGTTGGTCACCACGCCGACGCGGTCGCCGTCACCATCGAAGGCCAGGCCGAGGTCGGCGCCGGTTTCCTTGACCTTGGCAATCAGGTCCACCAGGTTTTCCGGCTTGCCCGGGTCCGGGTGATGGTTGGGGAAGTTGCCGTCGACCTCGCAGAACAGCGGAATGACCTCGCAGTTCAGCGCTTCGATCAGTTGCGGGGCGTTGACGCCAGCGGCGCCGTTACCGCAGTCCACCACCACTTTCAGGCGCTTGGCGAGCTTGATGTCGCCGACGATCTGCTGGTGGTAGCGCGGGAGGATGTCGACTTTTTCAACCTTGCCTTCACCGCGGCTCAGGTCATTGGTTTGCAGCCGAGTCAGCAGCGCCTGGATCTGCTCGTTGGCCAGGGTATCGCCGGCGATGACGATCTTGAAACCGTTGTAGTTCGGCGGGTTGTGGCTGCCGGTGAGCATCACTCCGGATTTGCCGGCGAGCACGTTGGCGGCGTAGTACAGCGCGGGGGTCGGCACCAGGCCGACGTCGCTGACCTGGCAACCGGCATCGACCAGACCCTGAATCAGCCGTTCCACCAGCATCGGTCCGGACAGGCGGCCGTCGCGGCCAACCGACACGTTCGGTTCGCCCTGGGCCAGGCTCTGTGCACCGATGGCGCGTCCAATCCAATAGGCCGTTTCGGCGTGCAGGGTATCTCCCACGACACCACGGATATCGTAGGCGCGGAAGATGCTGTCAGGCAGTGCGGGGATCAGTTGGGCCATATCGTTCATCACGGAACTCCAGTCTCGATGGCTTTCGGGCGTGTGGAACGCTTGGACGGCCATTTTGCCGGAGAGTTCGCCCCCGGCATGGATCCGGGGGCGATCAGGAGGATTATTGGCTACCGGAGTGCCCGAAGCCGCCAGCACCGCGTTGGCTCTCGTCGAAGGCCTCGACGATGTCGAAATGAGCCTGTACCACCGGCACCAGAACCAGTTGCGCGATGCGTTCGCCGACGGTGATGGTGAAGGCGTTCTGGCCGCGGTTCCAGCAGGAAACCATCAGCTCGCCCTGGTAGTCGGAATCGATCAGACCGACCAGATTGCCCAGCACGATGCCGTGTTTATGGCCGAGGCCCGAGCGCGGCAGGATCAGTGCCGCCAGGCCTGGGTCGCCGATGTAGATCGACAGGCCGGTGGGGATCAGCAGGGTCTGGCCCGGCTCCAGGACAGTGTCTTCCTTGAGCATGGCGCGCAGGTCGAGACCGGCCGAGCCTGGGGTGGCGTACTGCGGCAGCGGGAATTCGCCGCCGATGCGTGGATCGAGAATCTTGGCTTGCAAAGCGTGCATGGGGTCAAACCTGGTTGAGGCGTTCGGCGATGAAGGCGACCAGTTGGCGGGCGATCTTGCCCTTGCTGGTCTGCGCGAACAGGGTTTCATGGAGCTGCCGGTCGATCACGCTGCAGGCGTTTTCCTCGCTGTTGAAGCCAATGCTGGGGTTGGCCACGTCATTGGCGACGATCAGGTCGAGGTTCTTGTCCTTGAGCTTGCGTGCGGCGTAATCGAGCAGGTGTTCGGTCTCGGCGGCGAAGCCAACGCTGAACGGACGGTCCGGACGGGTGGCGATAGTGGCCAGGATGTCCGGGTTGCGCACCATCTGCAGTAGCAGGCCGTCACCGGTCGTAGGGTCTTTCTTGAGTTTTTGCGGGGCGACGACTTCCGGGCGGTAGTCGGCGACCGCGGCCGAAGCGATGAACAGGTCGCACGGGATCGCGGCTTCACAGGCCGCGAGCATGTCGCGGGCGCTGACCACATCGATCCGGGTGACCCGGTCAGGCGTCGGCAGGTGCACCGGGCCGGTGACCAACGTCACCCGCGCACCGGCTTCGGCCGCCGCTTCGGCGAGGGCGAAGCCCATCTTTCCGGAACTGTGGTTGGTGATGTAGCGCACCGGGTCGATGTTTTCCTGGGTCGGACCGGCGGTGATCAGCACGTGCTTGCCGGTCAGCGACTGGCGCTGGAAACACTCGGCGGCGGACCAGGCCAGGTCGCTGGCTTCGAGCATGCGGCCCAGGCCAACGTCGCCGCAGGCCTGGCTGCCCGAGGCCGGGCCGAAGACCTGGATCGAGCGGCTTTGCAGGGTTTCGAGGTTGGCCTGGGTGGCCGGGTCGCGCCACATGGCCTGGTTCATGGCTGGAGCCACGGCGACCGTGGCGTCGGTGGCCAGCACCAGGGTGGTCAGCAGATCGTCGGCCACACCTTGGGCCAGGCGAGCGATGAGGTCGGCGGTGGCTGGTGCAATCAGCACCAGATCGGCCCACTTGGCCAGTTCGATGTGGCCCATCGCCGCTTCGGCAGCGGGATCCAATAGGTCCATGTGCACGGGGTGCCCGGAGAGGGCTTGCATGGTCAGGGGGGTGATGAATTCAGCACCGCCACGGGTCATGACCACGCGCACCTGGGCGCCGTGTTCCAGAAGTCGGCGAACCAGCTCGGCGCTCTTGTAGGCGGCGATGCCGCCGCCGACGCCGAGAACGATGCGTTTCCGATACAGCCGTTGCATAGGCCTGCCTTTTTCTGATGAGGGTTTGCGCGCAACGCCAACGCCTCCCCAGGCCGGATCGCTGCGCAAAAAGTGGCCGCTAAGATATCACAGGGCTGCTCCCTGCAAGAGCGCCGGGAGCAGTAACGGACAGACAGAGGGAAATTGTCATGAGTATCAGGGACTGGCCTGTGGCGGAACGGCCACGGGAGAGACTGTTGGGGCAAGGCGCGGCGAGTCTCTCGGATGGGGAGTTGTTGGCTATTTTCCTGCGCACCGGGGTGCGAGGGCACAGTGCGGTGGACTTGGCCCGGCACCTGTTGAGCCGCTTCGGCGGGCTGCGGGGGTTGCTGGAAGCGGACCAGCCGTGTTTCAACAAGGAGCTGGGGCTGGGGCCGGCCAAGTACGCCCAGCTACAGGCGGTGATGGAAATGGCGAGGCGTCATATGGGCGAGCACCTCAACCGCTGCTCGGCGCTGGAAAACCCGGCGGGGGTCAGGGCCTATCTCCAGGCCCAATTGAGGCACGAGAAACATGAAGTGTTCGGCTGCCTTTTCCTTGATACCAAGCACCGCCCGCTGGGCTTCGAAGCACTCTTCCATGGCTCGATCGACAGCGCCAGTGTTTATCCGCGGCAGGTGCTCAAGCGGGCCCTGGCACGCAACGCGGCGGCGTTGATCTTGTGCCACAACCATCCCTCCGGAAATCCCGAGCCGAGTCAGGCCGACATTCGCCTGACCCTGCGGCTGCGGGACGCGCTCGAGATGATCGACGTGCGCGTGCTCGACCACTTCATCATCGGCGACGGCGAGCCGCTGTCGATGCGCGAGCACGGTTGTTTTTTCAGCGATCCACTTTGACCCCGGAGAAGTCCTGGCGACCGAACGGGCTGACCTGATAGCCCTCAACGCCGCTGCGCATCAGCACGGCGGCGGTGGGGTGCGCCAGCGGCAGCCACAGCGCCTGTTGCTGGATTTGTGCCTGGGCCTGCTGGTAAAGCCGGCTGCGCACGCTCTGGTCGCTGGTGGTCTTGCCGGCGCTGATCAACTGGTCCAGGCGCGGGTCGCAGTAGCGGGCGAAGTTGGTCCCGGAGGTGACGGCGGCGCAGGAGAATTGCGGGCTGAGGAAGTTGTCCGGATCGCCGTTGTCGCCGGCCCAGCCCATGAACAGCAAGTCATGTTCGCCGGCCTTGGCCCGACGAATCAGCTCGCCCCACTCGATCACGCGAATCTCGGCCTTGATGCCGATCTTCGCCAGGTCAGCCTGCAGCAATTGCGCGCCCAGGCTCGGGTTGGGGTTGAGCAGGCTGCCGGACGGACGAGTCCAGATCGTGGTGCTGAAACCGTCGGGCAGGCCGGCCTTCTTCAACAGCTCCTGAGCCTTGGCCAGGTCCGTCGGGTAGCCGGGCAGCGTTTTGTCGTAGCTCCAGGTGTTCGGCGGGAAGGGCCCGTTGGCGGCCACGGCGGTGCCTTCGAAGACGGCTTTGAGATAGCTGTCCTTGTCGAAGGCGAGGTTGATCGCCTGGCGCACTTCGGGCTTGTCCAGCGGTGGGTGCTGGCTGTTGATAGCGACAAAGGCGGTCATGAAAGCTTCGGTTTTCTCGACCTTCAGGGTCGCATCTCCAGCCGCTGCGGCGATATCCAGCGGCTTGGGCGAGAGGGCGATCTGGCATTCGTTACGCCGCAGTTTTTGCAGGCGCACGTTGGCGTCCGGGGTGATGGCGAAGATCAGCGGGTCGACGGCGGGCTTGCCGGCGAAATAGTCCGGGTTGGCCTTGTAGCGGATGCTGGCGTCTTTCTGGAAGCGGGTGAAGACGAAAGGTCCGGTGCCGATCGGCTGGCTGTTGAGCTTCTCCGGGGTGCCGGCCTTGAGCAACTGATCGGCGTATTCGGCCGGGTAGATCGAGGCGAAGCCCATGCTCAGGGTGGCGAGGAAGGTCGCGTCCGGGTGGCTCAGGGTGAAACGCACGCTCAGCGGGTCTGGCGCCTCGATCTGCTTGATCAGGTCAGGCAGTTGCAGGGACTGGGCGTGAGGAAAACCGCTTTGGGCGATCTTGTGCCACGAGTGCGCGGGGTAGAGCATGCGCTGGAAGCTGAACAGCACGTCTTCGGCGTTCAGGGTGCGGCTGGGCTTGAAGTACGTGGTGGTGTGGAATTTCACTTCCGGGCGTAGCTTGAACTCGTAGACCAGGCCATCGGGGGAGACGGTCCAGCTTTCGGCCAGGCTCGGTACGACCTTGCCAGCGGCCGCATCGAACTCCACCAAGCGATTCATCAGCACGTCGGCGGAAGCGTTGGTGGTGGTCAGGGAGTTGTACTGCACGACGTCAAACCCCTCGGGGCTGGCCTCGGTGCACACGCTGAGGGCGGCGGCCTGTGCCGCGGCGGGACCGAGCAGGGCGGCGAACAACAGGGGTAGAACGGCGGGACGCATAGGGATTCCTCAGGCTGAACGATGGCCCATCTGCCTGTGCAGTTTGGAAAAGTCCTACCCTAGTGCCCTGGATTACAAACGCCAACTGATTTTTCAGCAGTTTCGCGACGAGCGGTTGTCTGCCCCGCAGGCCCTGTACCTTGCAGGACGGGCCCGGGAGCGGGGAGGGCAATTCACATCTTGTGTTGTTGTACTCTGGTGTTTCTGGTATAAAGCAGCGCTCTTTTCTAGGGGCCCGGTGTGTAGCATCCTCGGGTGTAGCCGGTAAGACCCCGAAGAATCACGGCGCCTGGCGCCAAAGACTGAGAGATTAAGCGGCCAACCCATGCCGGGTTGGGCATGTGGTTTTAGAGGGCTGAGGCATGTCGAGAGTCTGTCAAGTTACTGGTAAGGGTCCAGTAACCGGGAACAATATTTCCCACGCAAACAACAAAACCCGTCGTCGTTTCCTGCCGAACCTGCAGCATCATCGCTTCTGGGTCGAGTCCGAGAAGCGTTTCGTGCGTCTGCGCGTTTCCGCCAAGGGCATGCGTATCATCGACAAGCGCGGCATTGACGTCGTTCTGGTCGAAATTCGCCGTAACGGCATCAAGGTTTAAGGGAGAAAGTCATGCGTGAATTGATCCGTTTGGTGTCGAGCGCTGGTACTGGCCACTTCTACACCACCGACAAGAACAAACGCACTACTCCGGACAAGATCGAGATCAAGAAATACGATCCGGTCGTCCGTAAGCACGTGACGTACAAGGAAGCCAAGATCAAGTAATTGGTCTGGTTTTCAGAAAAAGCCCGTATCTCCGGATACGGGCTTTTTTTATGGAAAAAATCCCAAAAAAACGCCCGGTGCATGCACCGGGCGTTTTTGCGTTGCCTTGGATCGGTCAGCCGAAGTGGAAGCCGCTGATCAAGCCGTTACTGCCACACACCACGTTGATGCGCGAGGCGTCTTGTACCTTCTCGCTGAGCGCGCTCTGTTGGGTGTTTCCGGAGCCGAACCCTTGCGGGTTGTGTCCTCCAGAGCCGGAGCCGCCGGATGCGACGACCTGGGTGCGGGCGGTGCATTCGATGATGCGCGCCTTCACTTCCGGGGTGTAGGGAGTGCCGATCAGGTTGGCGAGGATGACCATTACTTCTTCATTGCTCTTGCTCATGGGAGGTTTGCCTTTTGGTGGGTCAGTTGCCCGAATGGACGCCCCCATGTTCTGCAAGATATCCGCGTGCCATGCGGCAACTATTTATTGTGATTCGAACAATATGTAAATAAGCCGACGTGGCTCGCGCGCGGGTGACATGCGGGCAGGCACAAAAAAACGCCCGGTGCAGGCACCGGGCGTTTTGCATTGCCGTGGAGCGATCAGGCGAAGTGGAAGCCGCTGATCAGGCCATCACCGCCAGCCATCACGTTGATGCGCGAGTCGTCGAACTCTTTGGTGCTGACTTCATCAGGGCCTACGACGCGGCGACGGGCGGTGCATTCGATGATGCGCGCCTTCACTTCCGGGGTGTAAGGGGTGCCAATCAGGTCGGCGAGCGCTACCAGCACTTCTTCATTGGTCATAGCGGGTACTTCCTTAGTAAGTTGGTTTGGTTGTCCGAAGGGACGCCGCCATGTTCCGCAAGATCGTCGCGCGCCTTGAGGTAGTTATTTGTTTTGTGCTGTTTTTCATGGCCCGGAAAAATGCCCGGCGCAGTGCCCAATGCCAGTCAGTTAAAGCAGTTGGGGCCGCTTTGCGGCCCCGGGTCGTTGGATGGAACGCGCCATGCCTTTCCCGCCTCGGCGGTGCTTGCTTACTTTGGCTCGAACATGACGTAGATCTTGCGGCACGGCTCAAGCACCTCCCAGGTGCCTTTGAAGCCAGCAGGAATCACGAAGCGATCACCGGCCCGCAGCGTCTTGGCCTGGCCTTGTTCGTCGCGCAGGACAGAGACGCCATAAACGATTTCGCAGTATTCGTGTTCGGTGTAGTTGACGGTCCACTGCCCCTCCGCACCCTCCCACACGCCAGCAGCAAACTGGCCACACGGGCTGGCGTAGTGGTTGTAGACGGCCTGCTCAGGGTCGCCCTTGAGCACCTTTTCGGCGGCGGGGCGGTAGCGCTCGACTTCGGTCAGTGCGTGGGAAAAATCGACAATCTGCTGGATATTCATGAGACGGCTCGCCTTATTGTTAAATAAATTGAACATCACTAAGCATTTATCGGCAAAGTGTCAAATATATTGATAATCCGTGTGTCAGTAGTTTAGGGTGTCGAATGCTGTAGAGCGATGACCGCTCCAGCAGAATTTTCTGACAGCGTCGCCGACCTCACGTGCAGCGCTGCATCTCTACAACAGGAGGAGTTTGGTATGACCACCCTGACGCGTGCGGACTGGGAACAACGTGCCCAGCAACTGAAGATCGAAGGCCGTGCTTTCATCAATGGTGAATACACCGCTGCTGTATCGAACGCGACGTTCGAATGCTCCAGCCCGGTCGACGGACGCCTCCTGGCGCATATCGCCAGCTGCGATGAAGCCGATGCCCAGCGCGCTGTGGAAAACGCCCGCGCCACCTTCAACTCCGGTGTCTGGTCGCGCCTGGCGCCGGCCAAGCGCAAGGCCACCCTGATCCGCTTCGCCAACCTGCTCAAGCAGAACGTAGAAGAACTGGCGCTGCTGGAAACCCTGGACATGGGCAAGCCGATCGGCGATTCGTCGACCATCGACATTCCGGGCGCCGCCAACGCGCTGGCCTGGAACGGCGAAGCCATCGACAAGGTGTACGACGAAGTCGCGCCGACCGCGCATGACCAGCTTGGCCTGGTGACCCGCGAGCCGGTGGGTGTGGTTGCCGCCATCGTGCCGTGGAACTTCCCGCTGCTGATGGCCTGCTGGAAACTCGGCCCGGCTCTGGCCACCGGTAACTCGGTGATCCTCAAGCCTTCGGAAAAATCCCCGCTCACCGCCATCCGCATCGCTCAACTGGCGGTAGATGCCGGTATCCCGGCGGGCGTGCTGAACGTGCTGCCTGGCTTCGGTCATACCGTCGGCAAGGCTCTGGCCCTGCACATGGATGTCGACACCCTGGTGTTCACCGGTTCGACCAAGATCGCCAAGCAACTGATGGTCTATGCCGGCGAATCGAACATGAAGCGCATCTGGCTGGAAGCCGGCGGCAAGAGCCCGAACATCGTCTTCGCTGACGCCCCGGACCTGAAGGACGCTGCTGAAGCCGCCGCCAGCGCCATCGCGTTCAACCAGGGCGAAGTCTGCACCGCTGGCTCGCGCCTGCTGGTGGAGCGTTCGATCAAGGACCAGTTCCTGCCGATGGTGCTGGAAGCGCTGAAGGCCTGGAAACCGGGCAACCCGCTGGACCCGGCGACCACCGTCGGCGCACTGGTGGACACCCAGCAGATGAACACCGTGCTCGGCTATATCGAGTCGGCCCACGCCGACGGCGCCAAGCTGGTGGCGGGCGGCAAGCGCATTCTTGAAGAAACCGGCGGCACCTACGTCGAGCCGACCATCTTCGATGGCGTGAACAACGCCATGCGGATCGCCAAGGAAGAGATCTTCGGCCCGGTGCTGTCGGTCATCACCTTCGACACCGTCGAGGAAGCCATCGCCATCGCCAACGACACCCCGTACGGCCTGGCCGCCGGTGTGTGGACCGCGAACATCACCAAGGCCCACAAGACCGCAAAGGCGCTGCGCGCCGGCAGCGTCTGGGTCAACCAGTACGACGGCGGCGACATGACTGCGCCGTTCGGTGGCTTCAAGCAGTCGGGCAACGGCCGCGACAAGTCGCTGCACGCGCTGGACAAGTACACCGAGCTGAAAGCCACCTGGATCAAGTTGTAACAGCACAGGCGCGGCCTTGAGCCGCGCCCGTCCGATCCGGTCGCACAGCCGGGCCTGCCGCAAAGCAGGCCCGGCTGTGTCGTCTGTGCCGTCTGAAAATCTACGAGGAGCGTGAAATGCGTTGGGGGACTTACTTCGCCGTGTTGGCGGCGGTGCTCAGCGTCGGCCTGGCGCTGGGCGTCAGCATGCCGCTGGTGTCCTTGCGCCTGGAAAGCTGGGGCTACGGCAGCTTCGCCATCGGCGTGATGGCGGCGATGCCGGCCATTGGCGTGCTGCTGGGCGCCAGCCTGTCCAGCCGGTTGGCGGCCTATTTCGGCACGCCGGGGCTGATGCGCTTGTGCCTGTGGGCCGGCGCGCTGTCGATTGGTGCGCTGGGCCTGTTGCCCAGCTATCCAGTGTGGCTGGTGCTGCGCCTGCTGATCGGCGTGGTCCTCACCATCGTGTTCATCCTTGGCGAAAGCTGGATCAACCAGTTGGTCGTGGAGCAATGGCGCGGGCGTCTGGTGGCGCTGTACGGCAGCAGTTATGCCTTGAGCCAGCTCGCCGGGCCATTGCTGCTCGGCGTGGTCGGTTCAGAGAATGACCTGGGCTTCTGGATTGGCGTCGGCTTGCTATTGGTGTCGCCGCTGTTGCTATTCGGACGCAGTGGCGCGCCGAGTACCGAGGCAGGTGCGGTCACGTTCCGCGACCTGTTCGGCTTCTGCCGCAACCTGCCGGTGATCGCCTGGGCCATTGCCTTGTTCGCCGCGTTCGAGGCGATGATCCTGACCCTGTTGCCGGTGTACTGCCTGCAACAGGGCTTCACCGCTGAGGTCGCGTTGTTCATGGTCAGCACCGTGGTGGTGGGCGACGCGGTGCTGCAACTGCCGATCGGTGCGCTGGCCGACCGCATCTCCCGGCGTACCTTGTTCAGTGGCTGTGCGTTGACCCTGGCGTTGTCCAGCGTCGCCATTCCGCTGCTGTTGCAGACGCCGCTGATCTGGCCGGTGTGGGTGTTGTTCGGCGCCAGCGCCGGCGGCCTGTTCACCCTGTCGCTGATCCTGATCGGCGAGCGCTTCCGCGACGATGCGCTGGTGCGCGCCAACGCCCATGTGGCGCAGCTCTGGGGCATCGGTTGCCTGATCGGACCGCTGGCTGCGGGGGCGGGTAGCCAGTGGGTCAGCGGACATGCGTTGCCGTGGTTCATGGCCATCGGCGCGTTGGGCCTGGTGCTGTTGTCGCGCCGTCCCAATGCGTTCGAGCCGGCTACCGCCTCCGACTGACTTGCAACACAGCTCGCTTTTCCAACGCGCAGCTATTTCGTTCATTCAGTTGGGATTTTTCCTATATACCTGCCGCTGACCGGCATTCAGGATTTCTGCGGAATTCATTCCTCAGC
>NZ_QKVL01000069.1 GCF_003231275.1 Pseudomonas huaxiensis | reverse complement strand
CGGAATCAACCCGGCGTAACACGGACAGCCACTGAAGCTGTCCAGGCTTCCAGCGACCAGCACGCCTTCGTTGATAAATGATGGAATGCCGCCCTGAATCTGATAGGTCTTCCCGGTCACGCCACACGTCACCGAGTCACCCTGACGGGCCGTAGGCAAGCCCTCGATGATGAATTCGCTGTCGCCGGTTAGCACCTGACCACCACAGGTGGTCTTGTCGCCAATGCGAATGAGGTAGCCCAGCACCATGAATCTGCGTCCTTGTAGGTTTGCTCAAGAGCTCCCGGGAAAGGGTTCACCGGGCAAAGGGCAGATACTTGCTGGGCGCAGTCTGGCAGTCAGCAGGGCGATTCTTAGTGATATGTAGGATGTTTCCGAGGCAGCAATCGCTGACGGTCCTGGACCCATGGACCGTCAGCGATCCCGCTTATAAATACTTCAACCAGGCAATATCCCGTCGCCGTGCCTTCAGCCGGGCAAACCAGCGCACCGGCAGGTACAACGCCAACGCCAGCAGTGCCGCCGCGATCCACACCGCCAGCACCGAATCAAAGCCGAAATACTGCCCATGGTTGGTGCCCCAGATCGCCACGCTGGCGAGGTACAGCAGCTTCAGCACATACAAGTGCAGCAAGTAGAAGAACATCGGCGCCGCGCCGAACACCGCCAGCCAGCGCACCGCGCGTCCGTCGTTGCGGCGCTCGAAAAGCACCAGCAACAGCAGGCCGATCCCCAGCGTCAGGGCGAGGAACAACAACGACGGCGGGTATTTGGTGATGTTGAAGAAGCTCATCAGCGTCTGCACCGCCGTGTCGCCGCTGAACCAGGGCTTCTCGCCATAGCCGTTGAGCAAGCGCAACACCAGAAACAGGCCCAAGGCCCCGATGGCAGTCCCCAGTAATAGCTGACGACGCTGCCCCGCCTCAGTGCCCCGCGCAAACCACGGACCGATGGCATAGCCCAGCGAAATCACGCCGATCCACGGCAACAGCGGATATGACGTACGCAACCGCAGCCCCTCGGACACCTCGATCCAGCCGCGGTCATGCAGCACCGCCCACGGCACATGGGCCCAGTGCCCGACCGCGAAATGCAGTCCGTCGAGCAGGTTGTGCCCGGCCACCAGCAGCACGCCGAGGGCGATCAGCAAACCGCGCGGCAGCCACAACAGCGCGCTCAGCGCCAGCATGCTCAGGCCGATGGCCCAGATCACTTGCAGGTAGATCACGCTCGGCGGCAACTGGAAGGTCCAGGCGAAGTTGACCAAGGTGAATTCCAGCACCACCAGGAACAACCCGCGCTTGAACAGGAAGGCCGAGACGGCCGCCTTGCCCTGGTATTTCTCGCCGTAGAGAAACGCCGACAAGCCGGTCAGCAGGATGAACACCGGCGCGCACAGGTGCGCCAGGGTACGGCTGAGGAACAAGCTCGGGTCGGTCTGGGTCACATCCATCGGGTCGGCGACCTGCAGATGCAGGTAGAAGGTTTCCCGGACGTGGTCCAGCAACATGAAAAGGATCACCAGCCCGCGCAGGGCATCGATCGAGTGGAGGCGCGTTGAAGGTAGGGGCGACATGCGACAGGATTTCTCATTCATGCAATGTAATAGTGTTACACATGATGGCACGTAGCCGCGCTGTCTGTCACTTTGCCGATTGCCCGATCCCCGCTACATTGGCCGGCCTTGCGCCCATCACTCACCCCGCCGAGCCCACGCCATGCTGATCGCCGTCTCGATTTTCGTCCTCACCCTGGTGCTGGTGATCTGGCAACCGCGGGGCCTGAGCATCGGCTGGAGTGCCAGCGGTGGCGCGGTCCTGGCGCTGCTCGCCGGGGTCGTGCATCCGGGCGATATCCCGGCGGTCTGGGCCATCGTCTGGAACGCTACCGCGACCTTTATCGCGCTGATCATCATCAGTCTGCTGCTGGATGAAGCCGGCTTCTTCGAATGGGCCGCGCTGCACATGGCGCGCTGGAGCAAGGGCCGCGGCGCACGCCTGTTCACCTTGATGGTGCTGCTCGGCGCGGCGGTGTCGGCGTTGTTCGCCAACGACGGTGCGGCGCTGATCCTTACCCCGATCGTGGTGGCGATGCTCCAGGCCCTGCGCTTCTCGCCGGCGGCGACCCTGGCCTTCGTCATGGCCGCGGGCTTCATCGCCGACACCGCGAGCCTGCCGCTGGTGGTGTCGAACCTGGTGAATATCGTCTCGGCGGACTTCTTCGGCATCGGCTTCGGCGAGTACGCCTCGGTGATGTGGCCGGTGAACCTGGCGAGCATCGCCGCCACTCTCGGCATGCTCTGGTGGTTCTTCCGCAAGGATATCCCGCGCTACTTCGAGCCGACCCTGAAAGCCCCGCGTGACGCCATCCGCGACGTGCACACCTTCTACGCCGGCTGGGTGGTGCTGGTATTCCTGCTGCTGGCGCTGTTTGCTCTGGAACCGCTGGGAATTCCAGTCAGCCTGGTATCGGGCGTGTGCGCGCTGGTCCTGCTGCTGGTGGCCGGGCGCGGCAAGGTGATTTCCACGCGCAAGGTCATGCGTCATGCGCCCTGGCATATCGTGGTGTTTTCGCTGGGGATGTACCTGGTGGTCTACGGTTTGCGCAACGCCGGGCTGACCGAGCACATCAGCGGTCTGCTCGACCTGCTCGCCAGCCACGGCCTGTGGGCCGCGACCCTCGGCACCGGGCTGCTCGCGGCGCTGCTGTCGTCAGTGATGAACAACCTGCCCAGCGTGCTGGTCGGCGCCCTGTCGATCCACGGCGCCGAAGCCAGCGGGGTGATCCGCGAGGCGATGATCTATGCCAACGTGATCGGCTGCGACCTCGGTCCGAAGATCACCCCGATCGGCAGCCTCGCCACCCTGCTCTGGCTGCATGTGCTGGCGCGGCGCGATATCCGTATCACCTGGGGTTACTACTTCAAGGTCGGCAGCCTGCTGACACTGCCGGTGTTGCTGGTCACGCTGGTCGCGCTGGCACTACGCCTGAGCGTACCAGGTTGAGCGAAAGACTCCGCCAGGCCAGCACTGCCAGCCACACCACCGCCGTGCCGTAGTTGAGCCGCTGATACAGGCCGAAACCGTGACCGCTCTCCAGCGCCTGGCCCATCAGCCCGACGCTGACCAGCGCCAGCACCGTGCACAGCGCCGAAAACCCTGAGAACGCAGGCGAACCCAACAGGCGCTTGCCGAGAAAGATCCACAGCGCACTGGCCAGTGTCAGCGACAGGAACATCACCAGCCCGGACAGGTTATGCACCTGCTGCGAGACCGACGGCTGCGCCGGGGCGCAGCCCTGGTCGCAGGCAAACAATCCGGCGCCGATGCTGGCCAGACCATGAATCAACACCAGCACCGCACTGACCCGCGCCAGCCGCGAGCCGGCGAAGCGCCGCCACAGCCCCACCGCCACCAGCACAAACAGCACGCCCAGCGGGAAATTGTTCACCCAGGCGGAAAAGCCGTGGGTCGCCGCGCCCTGCTCGCCGAGACGGCTCATGGCGAAGTCCGCATGGCTGTAGCCGGGATACTGGCTGGCGGTCAGCAGCACGCCGAACAACAGCCAGACGGGAATCAGCACACCTGCTCGAAGCAATAAACGGTCGGTGGTCGTCATGTCCTGCGATCTCCTTTCTTGTCAGGCCTCGCATGCTAGGCAGCGAGGGCAGCAAGTGTTACCGAATTTTTTGCAAGGCAGCTTGCCCTTGGGTCATCCTGTGGCCCCGATGCGCCAAGGATGGATGTTCGTGACCCGCCGTCTGCCCAGCACCACCGCCCTGCTCGCCCTCGAAGCCGCCGCCCGGCACCAGAGTTTCGCCCGCGCCGCGCAGGAGCTGTCCGTGACCGAAGGCGCCATCAGCCGGCAGATCGCCAAGCTGGAAAGCCAGTTGAACGTGCGCCTGTTCCTGCGCATCGGCAACCGCGTCGAACTGTCCGAACTCGGCGCCCGCTATGCCGCCGACATGCGCGACGCCCTCGACCTGATCGAACGCAAGACCCGCCAACTGCTCACCAGCGCCCGCAGCGACGCGACCCTGGAAATCGGCGTGATCCCCACCCTCGCCAGCCGTTGGCTGATTCCGCGGATGGCGCGTTTCCAGCAGCGCCACCCGCATATCCAGGTCAACCTGCGCGAGCGCACCGAACCCTTCGCCTTTACCGACAGCGCATTGCATGCTGCGATCAACTTCGAACACCCGGCCTGGGCGGCGATGCAGGTGCAGCCGCTGTTCGAAGAGCCGCTGCTCGCGGTCTGCCACCCCGACCTCGCCGCACGCCCACCCGCCGAGCAACCGCTGCTGCACAAGCACGACCACGGCAACCTCTGGAACGAGTACGCCCGGCACGCCGGCATCGACCTGCCCGATGCTGGCAGCGGCCCGCGCTTCGACCGTTTTTCCTTGCTGATCGACGCCGCCAAGGCCGGTATCGGCATGGCCCTGGTGCCGCGCTTTTACGTCGAAGACGAACTGCAACAGGGGCGCCTGCACGCGCCCTGGCCGGAGGTTTCGGCGCTGACCGAGCGCTATGTGCTGGTCACCCGCCCCGGCGACCAGCCGCCCGCGCTGGAACTGTTCAAACACTGGCTGCTGGAAGAAAGCAGCAGCCAGGCCCGATGTGTCTCAAAGGAGTGAAGATGAACCTTGCCCTGTCGGTTTACGCCCTGTGTGTCGTGGTCCTGTTCCTGAAAATGCTCGGTATCTCTTGCTACCAGGGCTTTCACCGCATCAGCCGGTTGACCTTCGCCAACCCCGAGGACGCCCGCTTCGTGGGGCGTAGCGCCAGCCCGCAGGAACTGCCCGAGGTCACCCGGGCGGCAAAAGCCTGGGGCAACGACCTGGAAAACATCCCGCTGTTCTTCGTCCTCGGCGGCTTGTGCGTGGTGCTCAAGACCAGCGTCAGCGCCACTCTCCTGTTGTTCTGCGTGTTCACCCTGGCGCGGGTGGCGCACACCCTGGCGTACCTCAACCAGTGGCAGCCATGGCGGACGATGTTCTACGCCGTGGCGCTGGTTTGTCTGCTGGGCATGGCCGGGATGATCGTGGCCAGTGCCAGCGAAGCGCTGCTGGGTTGATCGCTCATCTCATGGGCTGGCAGCCATGTGCTGTCCAACAGATATTCAGCGCACTTGCCATCACCCCGCCAGTAGCGCTACTGTCAGCCCCATGAAACGATTCCGCAGCACCTCGACCACCCTGACCACCACCGCCACCGGCGGGCCGTGCGGGTGTTCGTGAGCGTCTGACGCCAAACCCGAAAGGCCCCGCCAGCGATGGACGGGGCCTTTTTCGTTGTCCCGTGTCGCTGGCTCATCACAAGGAGCGACACCCATGCATGCACTCTTGATTCTCGATTTGCAGGTCGGCCTGTTCCACGGCCCGGAACAGCCGTGGCGCGGCGAAGCGCTGCTGGCGACAGTAAACAGCCTGTTGGCCAAGGCCCATGCCGCCGGCGCGCCGATCTTCCTCGCCCGCCATGTCGGCCCGGCCGGCTCGCCGCTGGCACCGGACAGCGCGCTGACCCAACTGATCCCGGAGCTGGACCTGAACGGCAGCGAGACGGTATTCGAGAAGCAGCGCCCCAGTGCCTTTGCCGGCACCGGGTTGCTGGAGAAACTCAAGGACGCCGGCGCCAGCGGGCTGGTGATCGCCGGGATGAAGACCCAGTACTGCGTCGATAGCAGTTGCCGCGTGGCACGGGATCTGGGGCTGGACGCGGTGCTGATCGAGGACGGTCACACCTGCTCCGACACGCCGCAACTGAGCGCCGAGGCGATTGTCGCCCATCACAACGCGACGCTGGCGGGGCCGTTCTGTCGCGTGGTGAAGGCGGCTGACTGGCAGTTCTGACGAAACTCCGATCAGCGCGCCTCGACAAGGGAGCCTGGGGTTAGAGCCCCTGTTCCAGCGCCAGCAGATCCGACAACGGCTGGGCCCGGCGAATCAGCCGCGCCTCGCCGTTGTCCAGCAGCACTTCGGCCAGCAGCGGCCGGCTGTTGTAGTTGGACGACATCGACGCGCCGTAGGCGCCGGTATCGTGCATCACCAGCAGATCGCCCACCTGGGGTTGCGGCAGCAGGCGCGGGACCAGGCCCTGATCGTCCTGGGTAAAGACGTCGCCGGACTCGCACAGCGGACCGCCCACCACGCATTCCACCAGCGGCCGCTCGACCGCCTGGCCCTGGGCATCCAGCACGCTCATGTGGTGATAGGCGCCGTACATGGCCGGGCGCATCAGGTCGTTGAAGCCGGCGTCCACCAGCACGAACTGACGGCTGCCTGCGCGTTTCACCGCGCGCACTTCGGTCACCAGACGGCCCGATTCGGCGACGAGGAAACGCCCCGGCTCGATTTCCATGCGCACCGGGTGCGCGAGGAAGGCTTCGATCTCTTCCCGGGCTTTCTGCCAGGTGCTGGCATAACGCTCGACATCCACCGCCACATCGCCTTCGCGGTACGGCGTGGACAGGCCGCCACCAATCGAGAACGCCTCGATATCGTGGTCCAGGGCCTTGATGACCTCGACCATCGCCCCGCCTACCTGGGCCAGGTGACCGTAATCGACACCCGAGCCGATGTGCATGTGCAGGCCCACCAGATGCAGGCCCGTGGCACGGATCACCGCCAGCGCATCGCCGATTTCGTCGTGCCAGATACCGTGCTTGCTGTTCTCGCCGCCGGTGTTGGTCTTGCGGCTGTGACCGTAGCCGAAGCCGGGGTTGATACGCAGCCAGACGCGGTGGCCCGGCGACTGCTCGCCCAGTTGACGCAGCATGTCGATGGAGCCGCAGTTGACTTCAACCTTGAGTTCCACCACCCGGCGCAGGGTCGGTTTATCCAGCAGGTCGCAGGTCAGGACCACGCCCGCCGGGTCGCCTTCCGGGCTGTAGCCCGCCAGCAGTGCCCGCTCCAGTTCACCAACGGACACCGCGTCGACGCGCACGCCGTGCTCGCGCATCAACCGCAGGATGTGCAGGTTGGAGCTGGCTTTCTGGGCGAAACGAACCACGTCGAAACAGCGCAGTTGCTCGATGCGGTCACGGATGATGGCGGCGTCGTAGGCCCAGAACGGTGTGGGGAATTGCTGCGCGGCGGCAACCAGGGTCTGCTGGGCGAAAGGAAGGGTCATGACGCGGGAATCCTGCGGGCGATGAGAATGACGCGATCATGCCCAACGCCTTCCATTCAGAAAAATATCTATTCTTTGTAAGTCGATTCAGTTTTGATATGCCTACTTTTCCACAACAGGCCATCGCCGTGAGCATCTCCGTCCGCCACATCGAAGTGTTCCGCGCCATCATGCTGGCCGGCAGCGTCACCGGCGCGGCGCGCTTGCTGTTCACCTCGCAGCCGACCCTGAGCCGGGAACTGGCGCGCCTGGAAAGCCTCAGCGGGCTGAAACTGTTCGACCGCCAGGGCGGTCGCCTGCTGCCGACGGCCCAGGCGTTGATGCTGCTGGAGGAAGTCGAGCGTTCCTACGTCGGGCTGGAGCGGATCAACAGCCTGGCGCAGTCGATCCGCCGCTTCGAGCACGGCCAGTTGCACCTGACCTGCCTGCCGCTGTTCTCGCAGACCCTGCTGCCGCGGGTGTGCAAGCAGTTCCAGCGCCAGCAGTCCGGCATCAGCCTGTGCATCAGCGCCCAGGAATCGCCGCTGCTGGACGAATCCCTCAGCGCCCAGCGCCATGACCTCGGTCTGACCGAGGGCGAGCAGGTGCCGCGCGGCACCCACGGCGAGTCGCTGTTCAGCGCCGACATGCTCTGTGTGCTACCCGAGGAGCATCCATTGTTGGCGAGGGAGCAACTGGCGATGAGCGATTTTCACGGGGTCGATTTCATCAACCTCGCCGGTCGCGACATCTACCGCCAGCGCCTCGACGAGCACTTTCGCACTGCCGCAGTGGAACGCCACACAGTGATCGAAACCACTAACGCCGCGTCGGTCTGCGCCATGGTTCGCGAGGGTCTCGGCGTGGCGATCATCAACCCGCTGAGCGCCTTGCAGGAAGCCGGCCGCGGCCTGGCGGTGCGACGTCTGACGGTGTCGATCCCCTACCGGGTGATGCTGATCCGCCCGGATTTTCGCCCGTCATCGGTGTTCGTCGAAGCGTTCTGCCAGGCCTTGCACGACGAGGCTGCGAGCCTGATGGCACGACTGGCACAACTCGACTGAAACGATGGCCAGTTGCCTCGCGGTGGTTGCCTGCGCCCCGGCGGCTGAGCTAATGTAGCCAATCGTTATCATTTGCGAATCATTCCCGAAAACACAGGCCCCGCATGACCTCCCCTCCCGCCAGCGCTCACAGCGCCAAAGTGGCAACCCTGTATCTGGAAAACCATGGCTGGATCAAGCAGTGGATTACCCGCCGCCTGGGCAATACCAGCGACGGCGCCGAGTTGGCCCATGACGTGTTCGTACGCCTGCTGGCCCAGCCAAGGGAGTTCGACAGCGACCTGCACGCCCGCGCCTACCTGAGCCGGGTGTCGCGGCACCTGTGCGTGGACTTCTGGCGGCGCAAGCAACTGGAGTCGGCCTGGCTCGACGCCCTGGCCCAGCGCCCGGAGCTGTGCGTGGCCTCGGAGGAGCACCAGGCGATCATTCTCGAGACCCTGCGCCAGTTGCAGCAGATGCTGGAAAAACTGCCGGCGAAGGTTGCCGAGGCGTTCAGCCTGTCGTTGCTGGAGGGCCTTGGTTACCAAGCGATCGCCGAACGTTTGGGGGTCAGTGAACGCACCGTCACCAAGTACATGGCCCAGGCCATGTTCCAGTGCGCACTGCTGGAGGCCGAACTGGACGGGGCACTGCAATGAGCGCCGGCAACACGCGCTTGCAGCACTCGCACCTGGAGCAGGCCGCCGATTGGTTCGCCCGTCGCCAGGGCGCCGCCGGTGACCCACAGGTGGAAGCCAACTGGCGCCAGTGGTTCGAGGCCAGCGAGGTCAACCGCCAGGCGTGGCACTACATCGAGCGGGTCAGCCAGCGTTTTGCCGGGTTGCACGAACAGGGTCCGGTGGCGCATCAGGTGCTGTCCGGTCAACGCCGCGACAAACGCAGCCGCCGTCAGGTGCTGGGCAGCCTAGGCCTGCTCTGCGGCGGCGCCTTGCTCGGCTGGATTGGCTGGCTGCCGGCAACGCGTGAGCAACTGGCCGCCCTCGGCGCTCGCTACCGCACCAGCGCTGGCGAACTGCGCCGCGAGGTGCTGGCCGACGGCACGCAGCTGTGGCTCAACGCTGATACCGCGCTGGATATCAGCTTCGACAGCGGCCAGCGCCTGCTGCAGCTGTACGCCGGCGAAGTGCTGATCGAAACCGCCAAGGACCCTCGCCCACTGCGCGTGCACACCCGCGCCGGCCAGTTGCGCCCGCTGGGCACCCGCTTCAGCGTCCGCACCCTGGGCGAGCGGACCCTGCTCAACGTCTATCAGGGCGCGGTACAGGCCAGTTGCGCCGAGAGCGGCGCGCGGGTTACCGCCGAGGCCGGTCAGGGCCTGAGTTTCGATGCCCGTGCCATCAGCGCCGTTGCGCCTGCGCAGGCGCAACGGGAAGCCTGGAGCAAGGGCCTGCTGCTGGCCGAAGACATGCCGCTGGGCCAGTTCATCGAGGAACTGGCGCCCTGGTGTCGCGGCCATCTCGGCGTTTCGCCGCAGGTCGCCCAATTGCGGGTGATGGGCAGCTTCTCGCTGCGCGACACCGCGCAAACCCTGGCGCAACTGGAAGAAGTGTTGCCGGTGCGGGTGGTGCGGCGCTTCAGTTGGTGGGCCACGGTGGAGCCGCGCTGAGGGGCGCGAACATCCACGAAAAAAATTCTACCGAGCGGTTCCGGTTTTGGTCGGTGCTTCGGATTACCAGATGACACCGATGATCACCGCGCCAACAAGGAACCACGATGTACCCACATTCCCCGCGCCCCGCTTTCTCTTTCCGCCCTCTGCTGCTGGCCATGGCCATAGGCAGCGGCAGCCTGCTCGCCAGCGTGCCCATGGCCCTGGCCGCCGAGCAGAGCGAACAGCAGCAGTTCGACATTCCCGCCGGCCCGCTGGCCGCGCAGCTCAACCGCCTGGCGGCGCAGACCGGCCTGTACCTGGCCGCCGACGCCAGCCTGACCCGTGAGCGTCAGAGTCATGCGGTAAGTGGCCGTTTCAGTGCCGAGCAGGCCCTGTTGCAGATGCTCAGCGGCACCGGTTTGCAGGCAGTGCGCCGTGACAGCGGGCGCTACCAGTTGTTGCCGAGCCAGGACAGCAGCGGCGCGCTGAACCTCGACGCAACCACCATCTCCAGTCACCTGCCGGGCCCGGATGCCGACAGCACCGGAACCTGGACCGTCGGAGCCAGCCGCACCGCCACGCGGATGAACCTGTCGCTGCGGGAAACCCCGCAATCGATCAGCGTCATGACCCGCCAGCGCATGGACGACCAGGGCCTCAACGACCTGACCGAGGTACTGCAACAAACCCCGGGCATTTCCGTGCAGAGCCTGGGCAGCGAGCGTTTCAACATCTATGCCCGCGGCTATTCGGTGGACAACTTCCAGTTCGACGGCATCCCGACCACCCTCGACATCGTCAGCCAGGTCTCGGCGCAGAGCCTAGCCGATATGGCCATCTACGACCGCGTTGAAGTGCTGCGCGGCGCCACCGGCCTGATGACTGGCGCGGGCGATCCGTCGGCCACCATCAACCTGGTGCGCAAGCGCCCGACCGCGCAGTTCCAGGGTCATGTCAGCGCCGGCCTCGGCTCGTGGAACAAGTACCGCACCGAAGTCGACCTGTCCGGTCCGCTGACCCCGAGCGGCAATGTGCGTGGCCGCAGCGTGGTGGCTTACCAGCAGAACGACAGCTTCGTCGACCACTACCACCAGGAAAAGCAGGTGTTCTACGGGGTGATCGAAGCTGACCTGAGCGACAGCACGCTGCTCACCGCCGGTATCGATTACCAGAAGCACCATCCCGAGGGCTCCTCGTCGGTGGCGTTCCCGCTGTTCTACAGCAATGGCCAGCAGACCGACTTCTCTCGCTCCACCAACAGCGCCAGCCGCTGGAGTTCGAACCAGCAGAACATCCTCAACAGCTTCCTCAGCCTGGAGCAGAAGCTGGCGTATGACTGGACCCTCAAGGCCACGGTCAACCAGATGTACATCGACCGCGAGTATTCGCTGGCGACCGCCAGTTGGGGTTTCCCCAACGTCGACACCGGCGCGGGCGTACGCCTGTACGGTGGCGCCGGCAGCACGTGGCAGAAACAGACCGGGATCGATGTGCAGGCGCAGGGCCCGTTCCAGTTGCTCGGGCGCGAGCACGACCTGATCGTCGGCTACAACTTCGCCAAGTACGACAATCACCACGACCCGCTGCGCGGCACCGCCATCGAAGGCACCTCCGTCAACTTCTACACCTGGAACAACTACACCGCGGAGCCGAACACCAGCCTCGGCCAGCTCTATGACGGCGACACCACCACCTACCAGCGCGCCTTCTACCTCGCCACCCGCCTGCGCCCCACCGACCAGCTCTCGGTCATCCTCGGTGCGCGGGTCAGCGACTATGAATACGAATACGACCTGCGCTACCTGCTCACCCCGCGGCTCAACAGCAACCCGAGTTACACCGAGACCGGCGTGGTCACGCCCTACGCCGGGGTGGTCTACGACCTCAACGACACCCATTCGCTGTATGCCAGCTACACCAGCATCTTCAAGCCGCAGACCGTGCGCGACCGCGATGGCGTCACCCTGCAACCACGGGAAGGCGACAACTACGAGCTGGGCCTGAAGAGCGAATTCTTCGATGGCCGCCTGAACACCAGCGTGGCGGTTTATGAGATCCGCCAGGACAACCTCGCCGAAGCCGATCCCGGCCAGCAGGTGCCTGGCACCACCACCGCCGCCTACCGCGCGATCAAGGGCGCCAAGACCCGTGGTTTCGAAGCCGAGATCAGTGGTGAACTGGCCCCGGACTGGAACCTTGGCGCCAGCTTCAACCACAGCATCACCAAGAACGCCGAGGGTGACCGCGTCAACACCGTGGCCCCGGCCAACATGGCCAAGCTGTTCACCACCTATCGCCTGCCTGGCGAGCTGAATGACCTGACGGTGGGCGGCGGCATGAACTGGCAGAGCGGCATCCACTTCAGCGCCGCCCCGGCGGGAGTGCCGGGCACGGTCAAGGCGAAGCAGGAGCAGTTCGCGGTGTTCGACCTGATGGCGCGATATCAGGTGACCAAGAACCTGTCGACCACCCTCAACGTCAACAACCTGTTCGACAAGAAATACCTGAGCGCGCTGGATACCACGTTCTACAGCGGTTACTACGGGGACCCGCGCAACGTGATGGTTTCGGCCAGGTATCAGTTCTGACGGTTCAGCTCGCGCTGTGCGATCGCGAGGGAGCGAGCTTGCTCGCTCCCTCCGTTCACCACCCCAATCTGGTAACTAATCCATTAAGCACCCTGGAAACCCGGTAAAAATCAGAAAAACCAACATTTGCATATAGTATAAATACCATATCAAACAAGTAATACTTCCATAGCATCACGCTACTGTTATATAAAGCCCCCGGAGCCATCTGCGCCGCTTCCTCTCGACACGGAAGTGGCAGACATCAAGAGCTAACAATCAGCCGCCGGGTGCCACACATGTCGATACTTGCCGTACAGGGCCTCGCCCCTGCCGTTCGCTGCCCTCGTCTTATCCCACCGATCCCCGACGATCCGCCTCGCCGCGAATAGCCGCGCGCGCTTTCCGCTTTCAGTTCCACCGGTGACGGGCCCGCCCGCCGCCACGGTGCCGTGCACCCCGAAAAAACCACAAGAACAATCCAAGGAGCCCTCCCATGAGTTCAGCAGAGCTGTCCCATAGCCAGCGATGTGCGCAGATCCGCGCCAACCCGAAATTCCAGCAACTGGTGCGCAGCCGTTCGCGGCTGTCCTGGTCACTCAGCGCTGCGGTACTGACGGCCTATTACCTGTTCATGCTGGTGGTCGCCTTCCAGCCGCAATGGCTGCACACCCCGCTGGCCGAAGGCCGCCAACTGACCCTCGGGATTCCCGTAGCGGCATTGCTGATCGTACTGTCCTGGCTGCTCACCGGCTGGTATGTGCGCAGCGCCAACACTCGCTTCGACGCGATGAGCGCCGACCTGCTGGAGGAACTGAAATGAATCCACGCCTGCTCGCCCTCGGCGCCCTGCTGCTGGCCCCGGCCCTGGTCTTCGCCGCGCCCATCGTCGCCGAGAAACAACCAGTCAACCTGCACGCCATCGGCATGTTCTTCGTCTTCGTTCTCGGCACCCTGGCGATCACCTGGTGGGCCGCTCGCCAGACCCAGTCCACCTCCGACTTCTATACTGCCGGCGGCGGTATCAGCGGTTTCCAGAATGGCCTGGCGATCGCCGGTGACTACATGTCCGCCGCCACCCTGCTGGGCCTCTCCAGCCTGGTGTTCGCCAAAGGCTACGATGGTTTCATCTACACCGTGGCGTTCTTCGTCGGCTGGCCGATCATCACCTTCCTGATGGCCGAGCGGCTGCGCAACCTTGGCCGCTTTACCTTCGCCGACATCGTTTCCTACCGCCTCGACCAAACCCGCATGCGCACCTTCGCCGCCTTCGGTTCGCTGACCGTGGTGTGCTGCTATCTGGTGGTGCAGATGGTCGGCGCCGGGCAACTCATCAAGCTGCTGTTCGGTCTCGACTACCGC
Source organism: Pseudomonas huaxiensis (assembly GCF_003231275.1). Lineage (GTDB taxonomy): Bacteria > Pseudomonadota > Gammaproteobacteria > Pseudomonadales > Pseudomonadaceae > Aquipseudomonas > Aquipseudomonas huaxiensis. The sequence continues at coordinate 6,450 of NZ_QKVL01000069.1, read as the reverse complement.
ACCGCAGTGATCGTGGTCGGCGCGCTGATGCTGGTGTACGTGATCTTCGGCGGCATGATCGCCACCACCTGGGTGCAGATCATCAAGGCGGTTCTGCTGCTCGCCGGTGGCACCACCCTGGCGATGCTGGCCATGGCCGAGTTCGGCTTCAGCTTCGAAACCCTCGCCACCCGCGCGGTCGAAGCCCACGCCATCGGCTGGAACATCATGGGCCCGGGCTCGATGCTCGCCGACCCGATCAACGCGGCCTCGCTGTCCCTCGGCCTGGTGTTCGGCATCGCCGGCCTGCCGCATATCCTCATGCGCTTCTTCACCGTGCCGAACGCCAGGGAAGCGCGTAAATCGGTGTTCTACGCCACCGGCTTCATCGGTTTCTTCTTCCTTGTGGTGATGGTGCTGGGCTACGCCGCCATCGTCATCGTCGGCACCGACCCGCAGTTCTATGTTGGCGGCGACCTCAAGGGCGCACTGATCGGCGGCGGCAACATGGTCGCCATGCACCTGGCCAAGGCCGTGGGCGGCAACCTGTTCCTCGGCTTCCTCTCGGCGGTGGCCTTCGCCACCATTCTCGCCGTGGTTTCTGGGTTGGCGCTGGCCGGCGCTTCGGCAATTTCCCACGACCTCTACGCCACCGTGCTGAAGAAAGGCACCGCCAGCGAAGCGCAGGAAATGCGCGTCACCCGTTTCGCCACTGTGGGCCTGGGCGTGATCGCCATCCTGCTGGGCTTCCTCTTCGAGAACCAGAACATCGCTTTCCTGGTTGGCCTGACCTTCGGCATCGCCGCGTCGACCAACTTCCCGGTGCTGATCATGGCGATGTACTGGAAGAACCTGACCACCCGCGGCGCCCTGGCGGGCGGCTTCGCCGGTCTGATTTCGGCGCTGGTGCTGGTGATCCTGTCGCCGGCGGTGTGGGTAACCGTGCTGGGCAATGCCAAGGCGATCTACCCCTACGACCACCCGGCGCTGTTCTCGATGCCGCTGGCGTTCCTGGTCACCGTGGTGGTGTCGCTGCTGGACACCAGCGCCCGCGCCGCCCGTGAACGCGACGCCTTCGACGACCAGTTCGTCCGCGCCCAGACCGGCCTCGGCGCCGCCGCCGCATCCAACCACTGATCCCCATCACTCCCCACCCGTAGGAGCGAGCTTGCTCGCGAAGGCCTGCCCCAGGCAGGCCCCGCCCCCACCAATAACAACAAGAGAATCGCAAATGCTCCGCACCCTGACCCCACTGGCCCTCGCCATCCTCTGCTGCAACGCCAACGCCGCCTTCCTCGACGACAGCAAGGCCAGCGTCGAAGCCCGCAACTTCTACTTCAACCGCGACTTCCGCCAGGACGGCGCGGCCCAGTCAAAAGCCGAGGAATGGGCGCAAGGTTTCATCCTGCGCTACGAGTCCGGCTTCACCGAAGGCACCCTTGGCTTCGGCGTCGATGCCATCGGCCTGCTCGGCCTCAAGCTCGACTCCAGCCCCGACCGCGCCGGTAGCGGCCTGCTGCAACGCGACCGCGAAGCACCGAAGCGCGCCCAGGACAGCTCCAGCGACCTCGGCCTGACCGCCAAGGTCCGTGCGTCCAACAGCGTGCTCAAGCTCGGCACGTTGATTCCCAAACTGCCGGTCTTGATGCCCAACGACTCGCGCCTGCTGCCGCAGGTTTTCCAGGGCGGCCAGGTGAGCGTGCAGGAAATCAGCAACCTCAGCCTGGACCTGGGTCGGCTGCGCCAGGTCAACCAGCGTGATTCCCAGGACTACGAGGACATGAGCGTCACCACTGGCGCGGCGAAGAACATCGTCGTGCGCCAGACCACCACCGACCGCTTCGACTTCGGCCACGCGCTGTACAAGTGGAACGACAGCCTGAGCACCAGCTACAGCTACGGCGGCCTGGAAAACCTCTATCGCCAGCACATGCTCGGGCTCACCCACACGTGGGCGCTGGGCGACGGCCAGACGCTGAAAAGCGATCTGCGCTTCGCCCGCTCGCTGGACGACGGCAGCAGCAATATTGACAACAAGGCACTGGGTGCGATGTTCACCTACAGCCTCAAGGGCCATGCCTTTGGCCTGGGCTACCAGCGCATGAGCGGCGACACCGGCTTCGCCTACATCAACGGTGCCGACGCGTACCTGGTGAACTTCGTGCAGATCGGCGACTTCGCCAACAAGGACGAGCGTTCGTGGCAGGCGCGTTATGACTTCAACTTCGCCAGCGTCGGCATTCCCGGTCTGACCTTCATGACCCGCTACCTGAGCGGCGACAACGTCGACCTCGGCGCATCACGGCCGAACGGCAAGGAATGGGAACGGGATATGGATATCGGCTATGTGATCCAGAGCGGACCGCTGAAAAACCTGGGGGTGAAATGGCGCAATGCGACCGTGCGCTCGACCAACTTCGGCAATGACCTGGATGAGAACCGGCTGATTGTGAGTTACACCGTGGCGCTTTGGTAAATCGCCACAACCTCATCGCCAGCCCCCACCAAATACCTGTGGGAGCTGGCTTGCCAGCGATAGGTACCGCCCCCGCAACACCGTTGCTCCGGCCGGCCTCATCGCCGGCAAGTCCGGCTCCCACAGGGCTCATTCCGCGCCGGGCACTGAAATCGGGTTCAGCTCAGCACTCTATGGAAGCTGGTCAGGTGGCGCCCCGCATGCCAGCGAGGAAGTCCCCACGGAGAAACCTCAGAGCGCGGCCGCCGGCCTGCGGCCCAGCACGCGCTCATACTCCTCCTTTGCCGTCTGCTCGGAAAACTCTCCGGCCCACTTCGCCACCACCACGGTCGCGACACTGTTGCCGATGGTGTTGCAGGTGGCGATCGCCATCGACATGAAGCGGTACACACCGAACAGCAACGCCAGCCCTTCCACCGGCAACACACCGATGGCGGTGACGGTCGCGGCGAACACCACGAAGCTGCCGCCTGATACCGCTGCCGCACCTTTGGAGGTCACCAGCATGATCGCCACCATGCCCAGTTGCTGTTCCCAGGTCAGCGGCACGCCATAGGCGTTGGCGATGAACAGTACGCACAGCGACATGTAGATCGAGGTGCCGTCGAGGTTGAACGCATAGCCGGTCGGCAAGACCAGGCCGACGCTCTGCTTCGAGCAACCGAACTTCTCCAGCTTGAGCAACAGCCGCGGCAGCGCGCTTTCCGACGAGGCGGTGCCGATGACGATAAACACCTCATCCTTGATGTACTTGAGGAAGCGCCACAGGCTGAAGCCGGACAACCGGCACACCGCGCCCAATACCACGGTGACGAACAGGAACACCACGAGATAGAACATCAGCACCAGGTTGGCCAGCGACATCAGCACCGCGGTGCCGTTGCTGCCCACCGCGTAGGCCACCGAACCGAAGGCGCCGAGCGGCGCGAACTTCATGATCAGGTTGATGAATTCGAAGAAGCATTCCGAAACCCGGTTCAAGCCGTCCTCGATCACCTCACGACGCTCGTGCTTCAGCGCCAGCAGGGCGAAGCCGAACAGTACCGCGATCACCAGCACCTGCAACAACTGCCCGCCGGCGAAGGCACCGACGAAGTTGTCCGGGAAGATGCCGTAGATGAACTCCATGGTCGAACCCGGCGCATGCCCCTTGGCCAGGGCAGCGGCCGCGGCACTGGCGGTAGCGCTGTTGGGGTGGGCGTCGTGCATGCCGGAACCGATTTCCAGCAGGTTGCCCCAGATCAGACCGATCGCCAGAGCGATGGTGGACACCACTTCGAAGTACACCAGAGCACGCCAGCCGACCTTGCCGACCCGCTTGATGTCACCGGCCGAGGCAATGCCGTGGACCACGGTGAAGAACACCAGCGGCGCGACGGCGGTCTTGATCAGCTTGAGAAAGATGTCGCCGAGGATCTTGAAGCTGGCAGCCAGCTCCGGGGCGATGAAGCCGAACGCAATGCCGAGGAGCATGGCAGCGACGACCTGAAAGGTCAGGTCGCGGTACAGCGGTTTTTTCGTGGAAGCAGTCATGTTCGCGATCTCTTATTGTCTTTATGGGTACGGCGAGACAGACAGGGCGCGTCGGCGCGACGCCCCCTGCGAACGAATTCAGCGTTTGACCGCGCCTTCGCGGGCCAGGGCGCGATCGACCATCTGCGGGGCCAGACCGAGGTAATTGGCCGGGTCGGTAAGACGCTCGAGTTCGGCGCGGTCCAGGCGATCGGTCACGTCCGGGCGGGCCAGCAGGGCATCGAGCAGGCTGACGCCGTCGTCGTTGGCCACGCGGCAGGCGGCATACACCACGTCGTGGGCGACCTGGCGGCCCAGGGCCGGGGCCAGGCCCATCATCACCGCCTCGGCGACGATCAGGCCGCGGGTCATGTCGAGGTTCTGGCGCATGCGCTCGGTGCGCACTTCCAGGCCGGCGAGCATGAATTTCGCCTGGCCGAGGGACGCCGCCGACAGCGCGAAGGCTTCCGGAATGGCGATCCACTCGGCCTGCCATGGGCCGGTGGAGCGCTCGAAGTCCTGGATCATTGCGTCAAGCATCAAACCGGCCTGCTGACGTACGCCCTTGGCGGCGGCGTACATCAGCTCGCAGGAAATCGGGTTGCGCTTCTGCGGCATGGTGCTGCTGGCGCCGCGCCCCTTGACGAAGGGCTCGTACACTTCGCCCAGCTCGCTGGTCATCATCATCATCACGTCGAGGGCGACCTTGCCCAGTGACCCGGTGACTAGGCCAAGGAAGTTCAGGGTTTCCGCCAGACCATCACGGGCCACGTGCCAGGTGGCCTGCGGCACGCCCAGACCGAGTTCGGCCATCAGCGCTTCCTGCACTTCCAGGCCCTTGTCGCCCAGCGATGCCAGGGTGCCGGCGGCGCCTGCGAACTGGCCGATCTCGACCCGTGGACGCAGCTCCACCAAGCGCTCGGCGTGGCGGTCGAACATGCTCAGCCACACCGCGACCTTGTAGCCGAACGTGATCGGCAACGCGTGCTGCAGGTGGGTACGGCCGGCCATCGGCGTGTCGCGGTAACGCAGCGCCAGACCGGCGAGCAGGCCGCGCACGGCCTGGATGTCGCGCTCGACGATGGCCAGAGCGGCGCGGACCTGCAGGACCACGGCGGTGTCCATGATGTCCTGGGTGGTCGCGCCCCAGTGCACATAGCGTCCGGCTTCACCACACAGCTTCGACAGCTGCTCCACCAACGGCAGGATCGGGTAACCGACGATCTCGGTCTCGTGCTGCATGTGGGCCAGATCTAGGGATTCGAAACGCGACAGTTCGGCGATCTGTACAGCCGCTTCAGCAGGGATCACGCCACAGCGGGCTTCGGCTTTGGCCAGGGCGATTTCGACTTCGATGTAGCGCTCGATCAGCGCCTGATCGGAGAACACCGCGCGCATCTCGGCGGTGCCGAACATATCGCGGAAAAGGGCTGAGTCAAAGACAGTGGTAGACATGGCGTGGTCCTGAATTGATTGTTATGTACGTACATATTCAAATGTACGGACATATGAATACGCCGAGACTGTTACACTGTCAATCCATTCGATGTTTCAGGACTGACCAACGGCATGAACGAGGCTCGCTACGCGCTGGTAGCCAGGGATTTGAAGGACAAGATTGCCAATGGCGGATACCCGGTGGGTTCACTGCTACCCACCGAGCTTGAGCTCTGTGACCTGTATGAAGTGAGCCGGCATACCGTGCGCGCGGCCATTACCCAGTTGCAGAACCTGGGCATGGTGTCGCGACGCAAACGGGTAGGAACGCGGGTGGAAGCGTCAGCGCCCAGTGGCGGATACCGGCATTCGCTGGCGTCGGTGGAGGATCTGGTGCATCTGGCGGAAACCCAGGTGCGCAGTATTCAGGAGGTCCGGCACTTCGTCGCCGACATCGCCGAGGCCGAGCGTCTGGGCCTGCAGCCGGGCGTACATTACTTCTGCATTTCCAGCATTCGCGTGGACGAGGATCGCGAGCGGGCGCCGATGTGCTGGACCGATGTCTATGCGGACGCGGCCTACACCGACGTGATCGACCTCGCCCGTGAACATCCGGACGCCCTGGTGGCGGCCTTGATCGAGCAGCACTATGGCCGGCGCATCAATGTGGTGGACCAGCAGGTCCGGGCGGTGTTGCTGACGGCGCAGATGGCCGAGAAGCTCAATGCCCCGGCAGGTGAGCCGGGACTGAAGATCACCCGCCACTACCGGGATGAACAGGGCAAGCTGGTGGTGGTTTCCGAGACGGTGCACCCGGATGACCGCTTTACCCTGGTGATGCAGATGAAGCGGGAGACGCCCTGATCATCTTGTATGGCATTCAGGGCCCTGATCGCTGCATGGGTTTCGCAAACCGTCAGTCACTTGCGCATCCTGTCGGAGCGGATTCACCGGGCGCCGGACCGCCTCTTTGGGGGTTTGGGGTTTGGGGTTTGGGCTTTGGCGCTGGGAGCTGGGAGCTGGGAGCTTATCCATTCGATATGGCG
>NZ_QKVL01000068.1 GCF_003231275.1 Pseudomonas huaxiensis | reverse complement strand
CTGCAAGTTGTCGTTCCTTCCATCAATTCCCGCTGGCTGTCGCGTAAAGGCTGGATTACTGTACATGCAAACAGTATTCCGGTGATTTATGAAAGTCGTAGCAATCCAGCCACTCTTGGGATATGGCATCCCGCTTCAACTGTTGTCCTGCTCCGCTGCCGGTGGATTTCCCAGCCCAGCGGCTGATTATTACGAACCACCCATATCGCTTGACGAACTGTTGAACATTCGAGCACCGCATATCTGGATCGTGAAAGTCGAAGGCGAGAGCATGCGCGACGCTGGAATTTTCACCGGAACGAGGTTGATCATCGACCGAACAGTGACGGCGTGTTCCGGACACATTGTGATGGCGTATGTCGACAACCAACCGCTGGTAAAGCGCCTCGCCAAGTCACCTGCAGGCTGGACACTCGAATCAGCAAACCCGGCATACAAGTCCGTCACCCCCGACGAATACAGCACAGTGGAAGTATTCGGCGTTGTGACCTTGAGTTTGTCGCCTCATGAGCTTTGAAAAGCGGCGTCCTGTCTTCGGCCTGGTCGACGCAAACTCGTTCTACTGCAGTTGCGAACGAATTTTTCGGCCTGAGCTGAGGCAGCGGCCTGTCGTCGTCCTTTCGAACAGCGACGGTGCGATTGTTGCGCGCACAAACGAGGCCAAGGCTTTGGGTATAAAAATGGGCGAACCCTATTTCAAGATTCGCAAATTCTTGGAGCAGAACGGTGTTGCCGTGTTCAGCAGCAACTACACGCTTTATGGCGAGTTGTCGCACAGAATGGCCATGGCTACAGCGTCTTTGGTCAGTTCAGTGGAGCAGTATTCGACGAATCCTTCATACGACTAGAAGACCAGCGCGAGCCATTGGTCGACGTGGGCCGAGCAATTCAGGCCCGTGTGCTGCAGTGGGTAGCGCTGCCGGTTGGTGTGGGGATCGGTCACACAAAAACGCTGGCCAAAGCTGCGCAACACGCATCAAAGATATGGCGAGACAAGACCGGAGGCGTAGTCGATCTGCGACGGCCAGAGGCTGTCGAGTGGTTATTGCGCCGTATGCCGGTCGAGGAAGTTTGGGGTATTGGCAGACGTATGCGCGATAACCTGGCCAGCGAGGGAATCACAACCGCTTGGCAGCTTTCCCATGCGGAGCCTCGGACGATGGGCCGCAAATATTCAGTCGTCCTGGAACGGACGATCAGGGAGTTGCGTGGCGAATCCTGCATCGAGCTGGAACAATGTCCACCGGACAAGCAAACCATTTGCTCAAGCAAGATGTTTGGTCAGCGTGTCCACACCATCGAGGGACTTGGCCAAGCGCTGGCTACCTACATTCACAAGGCCGCTGAGAAGCTTCGCAAGCAGCGCTCGCTATGCGGTGGGCTGCGCATTGGCATTCAGACATCGTTTCATGGGGACGGCCCAAAGTACGCCAATGCGGCCACAATCATTCCAGACTATCCAACCGATGATGTGCGGGTGCTGACAAGGCACGCGCTGCGTGCGTTGGAAGGCATCGCCAGATCGCACTGCGCAGTGGTTTAGCCGAACCTCTTGGAATCACGACGACCCTCCGAGTTAAGCACGGGCACGCGTTCGCCTTCATCCCAACCCAAAGTCGAGCGCACCAGCCGGGCAGTCGTCGTAGGTATCGTCGGCCAGTACCGACTCCACTTTATAGGGAGTGAGCTTGGCTAGATGAATCACTCTCGGCCACTGCCATAGCGCATCGGCCACAGTGGTTCAGGCTGCTGGGAAGCAGCGGGAACAGGCCGGGCGCGAACTCCCGCACCCGGATGCCGATGAATGAAGGGTGAGCCCTATGGCGCGGATACCATATCCCCAGCATTTCATGTCTCAAGAATTACAATTGTAGGACGATATACTTAAAATCACTGGTAGCTTCGAGTCATCAGTGATGAACCGTCCGCATCTTGGTACGGCGATGCCGTCATCCAGGATGAGCTAAAAATGCGGGAATTGCAGAGGGTGATGACGTTGATCTATAGCTTCAGTCAGGCGGTTCTCAATCGCGAGGCTTCTAGGCTTCTAGGCGTAGCTAATCAAATGAGGGAGCAAGCCACTCTACTCGAAAACTGCGGATACAACGATCTGGCCAATTCGATTTTGTTGGAATTTGACAAGCTTATGCTCGTGATTGAACAGATTTATGAAGCCATGGATCAGGAAGTCATGGATCAGCTTGGTAACAACGCTAGTCCTGGGGGGGTATGAGCGCCTCGAATTAAAAGCATTAACCATACATAAACATAATTGTCAATAGGGATTTTGGCGTAGACTGCAACCTGCTGCATGATGTTATTAAGCCATCATGCGCACCTAGAGAATTTAATTAATGAAGTCGGTCAGTCGGTCAGTCAGTCGGTCGGTCAGTCGGTCGGTCACATCTGTTGAACAGGTATTCCCCGCTTCAGAACGTTTGATTTCAGCGACTGATCCGAGTGGGAAAATCATTTACTGCAATGATGAATTTGCAAGCATAAGTGGCTACACCCGTGAAGAGTTGGTGGGCAGCCCGCATAATTTGGTTCGACATCCCGATATGCCTCCCGCTGTTTTTGGGCTTATGTGGAGTTATCTGAAGGCTGGCAAAAGCTGGATGGGTATTGTAAAAAATCGCTGCAAAAATGGTGACTATTATTGGGTCAGCGCTTATGTCACGCCAATCATCGAAAACGGCTCATTAACGGGTTATGAGTCTGTTCGAGTCAAGCCAAGTCGAGAACAAATAGAGCGCGCACAAACGATTTATGCTCGCTTGCGAACAGGTAAAGACGCCGTCCCACTGAACCATCACTGCGCAGTGTTCCTCGCAAAACTGGCTTTACCGATTATTGCGGCAACACTTTCGGTTTGCGCATCAACACTACTCCCAGGCGCGCTAGATCAAGCAGTAACAGCCGGGCTTTTTCTTGGTATGGGATGGTGGTTGTATAAGAGAGAGGGCAACTTAATTAACCAGATTATTCAAAGTGTCCCTAATGCATTTTCAGATCCGGTAAGCGCTCTTACATATAGTGACAGATACGGCGCTTCAGCAAGATTAGAAATGATATTGCTAAGCGAGGATGCGCGCCTTAAAACTGCCCTCACTCGATTAGGTGATCTAGCTAACCAGGTGGCCGAAGCCGCTGCTGACTCGTCCTTGCTCTCTAACCAAACTGAACATGCCTTACTGGAACAGCGAGCTGAAACGGACATGACGGCAGCTGCCATGACAGAGATGTCAGCATCAATCAACGAAGTAGCCGGACATGTGCAACAAACGGCCAATGAAGCGCAAACCGCAAATGAACTGGCTGAACAAGGGGATAGAGTCGCGGGGACTTCCCGTGAGGCGATACAGCTTCTTGCGACTACAGTAACGAATATCAGTACTGCCGTAGATAACCTTGCCAGCGAAACGCAGCAAATTATGTCTGCCGCAGAGGTGATTCAATCGATCGCAGATCAAACGAACTTACTTGCACTCAACGCAGCCATTGAAGCTGCTAGAGCTGGTGAGCAGGGGCGCGGTTTCGCGGTGGTTGCCGACGAAGTTCGAGCCTTGGCCAGTAAAACCCGCGTGTCAACTCAGCAAATCCAAAGCGTCATCGAAAGCCTCAAAAAAGGTGCAGATGAAGCTGTTGATATTGCAAAATTGGGTATTCGCGAGGCAGACCACGGCGTACGACAAGTTATTGAAGCCCAAAGTGCTCTTCAAGGGATTCGTGAGGCTGTTGAACGGATCACTGGAATGAGCCAGCAAATGGCAGCGGCCGCAGAAGAACAAGCCCATGTCGCCGAGGATATTGCTCGCCAGATAAACAATGTCGCCGGGACGGTTGAGAGAACAGCGAACAATGCCCACTCCGCAGTGATTCGAGGCGGTGAACTTGAAAACACATCCCGTGGGCTGCACGCATTGGTCGAGCGCTTCAACAGATAGTGTCTTGTGGTGTGAGTGAGGTTCAGAAATGAGTCAAGGATACCGTGCGGCAGTAGATGCGGCTGCTATTTTTTCAGAAACAGACATGGCGGGAAACATTACTTATGTCAACGAACAATTCTGTGCTATTTCTGGATATAGCGCGCACGAGTTGATCGGGCAAAATCATCGTATCCTGAATTCATCTCTGCATCCACCTGAGTTCTTTGCGGAATTGTGGAAAACAATATCGTGCGGAAAAGTTTGGAAAGGTGAAATTTGTAATATTCGTAAGGACGGTACTCTGTATTGGGTAGAAAGCACCATCGTGGCCACTTACGATGGCAAAGCCAACGTACGTAAATACGTTTCTATCCGCTTCGACGTAACAGAAAAGCGAAAGCTGATGGAAGTATTGCAGTGGCGCGCAGATCATGATGTATTAACCGGTTTGCCTAATCGTTCTTTGCTAAACGACCGGTTTAAACAGTCTGTCGCCGCAACACATAGGAATCACAGTTCGCTTGCTGTGTGTATCCTCGACCTCGATGGCTTTAAATTGATCAATGATCGATACGGCCACGCGATAGGTGATCGTTTGTTGGTAGAGGTGAGCGAACGTCTGAAAAAAAACATTCGGGGTGAAGATACCGTCGCACGGTTAGGTGGAGATGAGTTCGTAATTCTTTTGGGCTTATTGAATACGAATGAATTAGAAATGGCGATGGAGAGGATTTTAACGTCTATTTCCCTTGCATATACAATCGACGGTATAGAGCTTAATATTTCTGCAAGTATCGGCGTCACCCTCTACCCAAAAGATAACGCCGATATAGACTCGCTCCTACGTCATGCAGATCAGGCTATGTATAGAGCTAAACTGAGAGGTCGTAACTGCTTTCATTTGTTCAATATGCTGCTGGATAATGAAGCCAGAACAGCTTTCGAGACCGTGGTACTTGTTAGCAAAGCTTTACGTAATGAAGAGTTATGCTTGCATTACCAGCCAAAAATAAATCTGAGCAGCGGGACAGTTACTGGTTATGAAGCCTTGCTGCGCTGGCAGCATCCGCAAGAGGGTATAATCTATCCGCAAAACTTCATCCCGTTTGTTGAACAAACTAATCTGATTGTAGATATTGGCAACTGGGTTATTGAGCAGGCATTAACTCAAATCAGTCGCTGGGCGGAGGTTGGTCAGACTTGGGGTGTGGCCGTGAATATTGCAGCCTTACATTTTCAACGAGAAGATTTTGTCGAGAACTTGAAAGATTTATTATCCCGTTTTCCAAATTCCGCACCGCAGTTGTTAGATATAGAGATTGTCGAATCAGTAATGTTGGAAAATATTCCGCTTGTTGTTAAAAATATTAACGACTGCAAAAAACTTGGCGTTACATTTTCACTGGATGATTTTGGGACTGGGTACTCCTCGCTGAGTTATCTCAAAAAGCTCGAGACGCAATCAATCAAGATTGATCAATCATTTATTCGTGGAATACTTGTCGACAAAAACAGTCTATTATTGACGATAGCTATTATTGGCTTAGCTAAGTCATTTAATAGAGAAGTTATTGCCGAAGGCGTGGAGTCGGTGGAGCAAGCTAAACTTTTGATGCGGCTAGGTTGCGACTCCGCACAGGGCTATAGTTTTGCGAAACCTATGCCGGTGGAAGATGTTATCGGCTGGGCTGAACAGTTTGTACCAATTCATCTATCCATGAGTTCCGAATAGATTTAAAAGACTGAAGTCAATAAGCCAATTAAGATACAGAGCGTTTATAGATAAGTTGACATCCGGAGTGTTGAAGTGCAGTAAGTACGAGCCTCTTCGCTCTTGTTTTGATGATAAAACTTATCATCACTAACTTGGTCATCACTGAAATAAACTTGGCGACAGTGCTTTTCTGCCAATTTACTGCTCAACATCAATATTTTCGCTCCTGACTTCGTCATACTCTGCATCACGGGCCTCCATACTTTGGTCAAAATTGAGGCATTATCGATCAAACTGATGCGCAGCTAACGAGCTGATATCGGCGTCCCAGGAATCATATGTTAAATGCCAAGCCAGAAACCCAAAAGAAAAAAGTCACGGTAGCTGTCAAGCTTCGCCCAGCAACGTTCTACACTCTGGAGGGATGGCTCTTGCTTGGGGGCGCGAACCTGCCTGAACCGTCAACCCTAGCTAGTTTCTTAGAAAACCTTGCTGATACCTGGGCGCGCGACGTAATTAACCAAAATCCTGCTGAAGCAGGACAGCTACGCTCACTTAGGCGTCTACCACTGCCTTTAAAGCCGGTTGATGCTGACCCGAAAAAGTCTGATCGTTAACCAATTATTTCGAGCAGATCTGAAGCTGAAAAAAATATCCACATCGCAAGTAAGACTTGGGATGTATATCCAATCCCTTGAAGGTAATTGGTTCTCGCATCCGTTTTGGAAAGCAAAATTTGTCTTGTACGATCAGGCTGACCTTGAGGCTTTGCAAAGCAGCAAAGTTTCGGCCGTGTGGATCGATTGCTCAAAAGGAATTGATGTCACAGAAATAGTTGAAAATCTGGGTCAGGAACGAAAACAAGCGCTTTCTTATACGGAAAAACTATTGCAAAAGCCAACGCACGCTTCTACAACAGTTGCTGAAGAACTACATCGTGCATCGCAGATTCTCAACCATTCCAAACATGCTGTGATGCAATTATTCAATGATGCCCGGCTCGGAAAAGCGATCGATATAGGACAATGCCTACCTACCGTAGAAGCAATCACCACATCGGTGGCGAGAAACTCATCCGCTCTAATTGGCTTGGCGAGACTGAAAACCAAGGATGAATACACCTATATGCATTCCGTTTCAGTATGCGCGCTGATGGTCGCCTTGTCCAAGCAATTAGGTTTGGATGAGGAGCAGACTCGCGAAGCGGGTATTGCTGGATTGTTGCACGATATTGGTAAGATAGTAATTCCGCGAGTGGTGCTGAACAAACCCGGTAAGCTAACTGATGATGAATTTTCGACAATGCGCGCCCATCCAGAACTTGGCCATGCCATGCTTCTAAAGAGCGAAATGATTCCCCAGTGCGCGCTAGATGTCTGCCTCCACCACCATGAGAAAGTCGATGGTACCGGCTACCCGCACCGCCTCCAAGGCCAGCAAATTAGTGTATTCGCGCGCATGGCGGCAATCTGTGATGTTTACGATGCTATTACCTCAAATCGTCCGTACAAGGAAGCCTGGGATGCCGCTAGCTCTCTTGCGCGCATGGCGAAGTGGACGGGACATTTCGACAAAGAAATTTTTAATGCCTTCGTCAAAACTGTCGGAATTTATCCGCTTGGTAGTTTGGTCAGATTAAATTCCGGTAATTTGGGTGTGGTGATCGGGAAAAACCCGGATCGCCTCAGCAAGCCTATTGTGCGCGTTTTCTTTTCACTTCAGTCAAACACTAGTATTTTTCCGCAAGTGATAGATCTATCACAACCTTCGACAACAGATCGTATTGTCAGCCGGGAAGACCCAGCAAAGTGGGGATTCAAAAATCTAGAAAGCCTTTGGTGCTAACTCACGGTATTAGGATCTGTAGGAGCGCCGGCTGTTCGATCACAATGACAAAACTGCTAATCGAGTTGCTACAGCAACTCGACGTAAAGGTCTAGAGAAACCAAAGGGCGACTTGAAAGATGTACGTGCAGTGCAGCAACTCACAGCCGCACCTACCACGCTGCTGACCAACCCGCGTATTGGCGAACGGCTGGAAGAGTTCGAGCCAAGGGATGTACGCCGAATTCAGATCGGCCAATACGAGATGCGTTACGAGCTAGTTGATTCCACTATCTACCTGCTGCGCCTGTGGCACACCCGCGAAGACCGATAGGTTTTGGCTGGGTCAGGAAAACTGCGAGCCTACGACTGATCAGAAAACCTTAACGTACGATTTTTTCCGAATTCTGTAGGCTCCCCGCTTACGCACTGCAGCCATGCCCCTGTCGCCGGACTGGGGCATGCGTAGGGCACTGCTGAGCCCTAGCTACATGACCAGTTGGGATCAGATGTGGACAGTGAAGTGCTGAATCGCAGGCAAAAAAAAACCGCCTGAGAGGGGCGGTCTTTTTTGCTGGTCTGGTTGAGAGACCTGGCCAGCGGTTCCACTAGATACAGTCACTGAGGACGATAGTAGAAAGAGTTGACATGTATGTCAATCACTACGTCTCATCCTACGTCACTGTCGATCACGCTGGCATGATGCCATTCCAAAGCTGAAAAGATGCGGTATGATGCCCGCGCTTACGTGCGATTAGTATCAAGTGGAAGGGGCTGGACGTAAAGATTTCGCTGTACCACCCCTCCCTACACGGCCCTGAGAAAGCCGTGCTGGTGGATGTTATGGGAGGGCCAACCCTCGGTCGTACTTCCACTAGATACAGTCACTCGTACCTAAAACGCTGAGTGCCAGCACAGGCGTTGGAAGGATGGCCAGCCAACACGGAGGCCATGAAATATGAAGCGCACGCTAAATATTTTGAGCCACGTTTGGGCAACCTTGCGTACTTTGAGCATGCTCAAATCCGCTTGGGAGTTCATTCGTGATCATCACGACGATCTGCTGTAAGGGATAGTCTGGTGACGAACAGCCGCCCTAGCTCGCTAGGGCGGTTTTTTCGTTTAGGCACACCAGAATTCTCGCGTGCGAGAAATGAGTATCACGTCCGAACCGATGGGAACGGTGGAATTGCTTTGCCTTGTGGGTCCGAGCTTGCGTCCCAAGCCCACCACCTGGAACCGTAGTGCGCCCGGTAGTAATCAGCCTTTACCTCTTTTCGTGCCAGATACTTGGGATCAGCACGGCCATATACCTCCATCGGATACTCAGTGCCGGCACTCGCGTCCATCAGCCAGAAGTCGGGGAATACCTGGTCCTCGCTTGAGTCGAATCGCAAGGGTTTGACGAACCTGCGCGATTCCTCCCGCAACCTGGCCTCGATCACAGCTTCATACGAGGATTCCACCGGGATCCACTCGTCACTGACCACCATCAACGCGACATTGAGCGCCTGTGCTTTACCCGGTTCCGTGGGTTGATCGGACTGAACAATCGCTATAACCCGCCGTCCTTGCCTCCAGGCCGACAGCTCACGCTTGAATCGGCGAGCAACGGTCGACCAGATCTCGTCATCGAGGAACATACGAGGTACGCCATTGAACCCGGTTATGGTCAGGTAGCGAGCTGCGGTTTTTTCCCGGTCCTCGGTATGAGCTGCAAGCGGTGCGATCACCAATAAGCGACGGTTGTTCTTGATTGCGCTCTTGACCTTCCGCTCGTTGGCCTCGGATTGAAAACCCTTCGAGCCAGCCGCAATGACAAGCGCATCGCCGATCCGCATTCTGGACGCGAGCATTCGATCTGCAGCGTCTTGCAATCTGCTATGTACGAGGCCCAACCCGCGCTTTCCAGCCATACCAGGCGACCAAGTGTTGAGCCCGGCTTCGTTCCAGAGCAGATGTAACAGGCCGAGCAGGGTCATTGCTGGTTTGGTCGCTTTGCTGCTGGCCGAGCTGCTGCCGGTGGCTTCGGGAGGCTGCCCAGTGTCTGCAGGCTCTTTCTTGCGCAGCGAGAGCGTGAGCTTGATCTTAAGATCCCCCTCGGACGTTTCCTCAACAACGCCTTTACTGTACGAACCAAGACCAGACTTATCAGGATCTGGTGAGTAGTAGATGCAATCCAAGGCGTGTTCGGCGCCGGTGCGGGGATAACGTGAGAGGTGGAATGAATCGCTGTCCGACATATGCCGTACAGCAAGCAAACGACAACCGGTGCCTGGGCACTGACAACTGACAGTGGCTTGCTTGTGCGCTTTCTGCAGCACCGCTTTCCATGGTGCTGCAAAGCTGGCCTGAGTCTGGAACTGTTCGCTGTAGTGCTTGACTGAATCGCCGTGAACGATGGTCACGGCGTATCGTTGATCAGACATAAGATGACTCCTACGGATCGTCGTGGAGCGCGTCGATAGCGGTGCTGGCCATGCGCGCTAAATGCGCTTTAGCCACGTCCGCGACAGCTTCCAGCCAGCGAGGGAAAAACTCGTCGAATGTGAAGTCAATGACAGCACCATCGTGCGGGGATTTGGCGCTTCCCAAATCGATAAACTGCGCGGTGTCGCCGATCCGGCAAAGGTCGTAGGGATCTTCCTGCTGAAACCAATCCAGAAATGCGGCCGCTGGGCCGTGTTCGACCAGAACCTCATATACGTCATGGTCAGGGCCTGTGAAATAGTCATCAGGCCCGTCGCTTTGTATAACTTCTTCCACGTGCCGGATCTGAGCCCGTACATAGCTTGAAGACATTGGTTGGATCTCCGTGTGGTTGCTGACGCCAGATCGGCGCGCTCTGTAAAAACCCACGGCCACGGTGTATGATTGGCGCGTGGATTTTTGCTCCTTCGCAAAAACCTAGAAACCCGCAAGCATTGCCGTGCTGCGGGTTTCGTCATTTCAGGGTTCCTTCTTTTCGCTGCTGTGCGGAATCGAAGGCATATCAGGCAGATCTACACCGTCTAATGAGTCCTGCGCCGGTGGTGCCATACCTGGGCCGGATGGCAATTGGATTTCCCCATCGTTCATGGTCGGCAGTTGCTTGAGATTGTCGCTGCCAAGATCTGCCTGGTCCTCTGACGATATAAGCACTCGCGCATTGAAACGGGCGTACTGCAGATTTTCGCGCTTGTCTGCCCATGCGATCCGGCTATTCACCACATAGGCAAGTGTTCCGCCGCGTTGGCCACCTACACTGATGGTCTGAATCCAGTTGTGCTTGGCCAGGACGCTGATAGCCCGCTTCGTGGTCGCAATGGACGTGTCCATCATCTTGGCCAAAGTCGACTGGCTGACGATCAATGCACCGGACTTATCCATATGCTGAACAATGATGTGCATCAATTGCCCGGCCCTCGGCGCTTGAGCGATGAGAGCCGCCCATGCTTCGTGCCCAGCTCGTTCGGTCTGAACCCATGTGCCGCGTTGTGTCGGTTGGACCAGTGCGCGGACTTCCCCTTCGTCATCAATCATCGTGCCTCCGGCAAGCTGTGTTAGCGTGTTAGATATCGTGCAAATTTGGAAGATATCGAACAAGGTTGGTCTATCTTAGCTCATGGCGTGAGCGATAGGTAGTGCATCCATGCACGTTATCTCTCACAAAATGAGGGATATCGTTCAAGGATGAGCGAGGGGTAGCTCATGGGGGGTTAGCTCATCTGGTGAGCTAACGTAGCTCACAGATAGTGAGCGGGGGTTAGCTCATGGATAATGAGCGATGGTGGTGCAAAGTAGGTGAACTGAGGTTCGCTCAAGTAGTGAGCTAGATAATGCTCTGGAAGCCCCGTAATTCAAGGGCTTCTATCTCCTGGTTCTTATGATCTCTAACCACTCCAACTCATGCAGTGGCTGTTAGGGACCCAAGGTCGCCTGCCGGCGGCGGCCAGTCGTGAACAAATGACAGACTACGGCTACGCCTTCGCTAGTCATTCATTCCCAACCGGCTCAACTGGATAAACCTTCGCCCAGTTCGTCACGGATACGCATCACGGTCGTTGTTGAACAAGCAGCATGCCGGGCGATCGCTCGGATTCCAAGGCCAGCGGCCAAAAGCTCACTAACACGCTTTCGTAGTTCCAGATCTGCCGGTCTGCCCTTGTAGACCCCTGCGGCTTTGGCTTTGGTGATGCCTTGCGACTGCCGGTGCCGACGCTGCAGATAATCCTTCCGGGCGATTGCCGCCATCATATCCGTCATCATTGAATTGATCGCGGCCAACATTCGATCAGTGAACTCGTCACCAGATGGCAAAGTGAGGCCCTGGTAACTAGTCGGCAGGTCGACGGCTACGATTCGCAGCCCTCTGCTGTCAATCGCGGTTCTCAGTGCGCGCCAGTCCTGGTCATTCATACGAGACAGCCGGTCAATAGCCTCAACCAGAATTACGTCACCCCGGCGCGCATCATTCAGAAGGCGTTGAAGCTCTGGACGATCAGCGAGCGTGCCGCTGATGTTCTCCATGTAACTGGCAGCGATAACCTTTCCGTGGCTTGCAACAAATTCTTCCAGTTGATCACGGGCACGATTGGCGTCCTGATCCTCGGTAGAGGCTCGGAGGTAAGCACGCACGAACATGGAAACCTCTCTGTATCATTTTGGGTGTGTTCATCGAAGTGTATCAGAAAGGCTGTCACTTAAATTGAATCGTTCGTGCAGATCGAGAGTGCCGCCGCGTCTTACTTGAGATATACCCAAATATGACAGGCTGATCACCCATTGTCGGGCGACCCAATCACATTGATTACTCGCTTTTTCAACCAGACACTGGGGTAGTTGGGGAGGGTAACGACCAGCTTAGGGGCTTGCCCCCTGTACGTACGACACAGGGGGCAGGTCAGTCAGGCATTGAAGAGACTTAGAACGAACCAAATGCCGACTGCTAAAGCCGCAACCTGAGCGGCAACCCGGACAACCTTGGCCGAAAGAGTGTCAGTGGTCACGGCGAAGAATCCGGTCAAGCAACAGCCAATGGCTGCAGTTATTGGAGTCCACCACCAAAAGGCGTCCATGCCGAATGGTTTGAGGATGCCGGGCGTCATTGAAAGGATCACTGTAGCTAACAGTGGTCTGAGCCAGGCCATGTTGCGCTGCAAGTACGTGTCGCTGTTGTCGTGCAATTTCCCTGTGTCCATATTTGTACTCCCTATCTACTCAGTTTGTGTTCAACGCATCCATGCTTCTCGAAGTCTCGTCAGCACTGGTGCGACCTTCTCTACTGCTGTGCGTTGATCCGATGCAGCCCTCAACAGATCCATTGCATCCACTACGGGTTGATACTGCTGGTCGGCCTTTTCCTGGCCAAACTGCTTCACCAGCTCGGTGTGGCCAACATCAGGCAATGGTAATGGTTTGTTCTGCTGTGCCTCGGTCAGAGCCTCGCGGGCTTTCTTGTGTGCGAGTTCCGCGTCAGTCAGCTTTTGATAATGTTTCTGCCGCTGGCTTTGGTCGGGTTCGAATTCGGCAGCAAGTTGAAGCTGTGCCATCAGCCATAGTGATCGGTCGATACGACTTACAGCCTCGTTCAGAGGCTCAAGAATGGCTGTCAGTTCTTTCATGGTGACTGGTTTTTCATTGTTCATTGGTCAAGATCCTTGGTGGTGATTGAGTGCGTTTGCCAATAGCGCAATCGCTCCGCATCGGCTTCCTTGACGAAGCGATCGATCATGTCAGTGGGTGCGCAGATCTGCGCGCACTTCCATCCATCTGGCGTTTTGAGGAGATAGGCCGAGTAAATTTTGTCGCGGATGGCGAGTGCCCGTTGTTTGGTGAGCCCATGGGCATTGGCAACGGCTACAAGCCCTTTTCCCTCGACTAGCAGCTCATAGGCTACGTCGAGGTTACGGGTGTGCATCTTTGATGATGAGCGGATCCGCTCAAATTCATCGGGCGGAATCCGCAGGTCCTGGTCAGACATTCGGCCACTCATTCTGGCGCTTTCCAGTTGTCAGCCTGCGCAGCGCGGGCTTTATCCAGTTCGGCTTTCAGATAGTCGACTTCGGACTGCAGCGTCTCAAGCTGAGCGGCCAACACAGTATTGGCTTCACGCAGCTTGTCGAGTTCATCATCGAGAAGGGCAGGGCCTGCAGGTTTTGGCTTTGGCTTAGCTCCGCCGTGAACGCGTAGGGCTTTGGTTGTGCGTAGTGCTGTTCGCACTTCGGTGCGCAGGTTCATATCTGGATTGGCGTCTGCGCGCTGTAGCAGGTCAGCAGCAACCTCATTATTTAAACGGTCAAGGCGGGCCAGGTCATTGACGGTTGATATGTCCGCGGTGATGCCCTTCGTTACAGCGTCACGGCTTGCGCCGTCACTGGTGACGTTCTCCAGGTAAGCGATGCGCTCGGCTACCCAGTTCAAGCTTTTATTCCATTCGTCAGCCACGGCCTGCAGCGTGCCCAGTTCTTCCTTGTCAGCCTTGAGAGCGAGTGCAATATCTAGCTGCGTAAGGTTTTCGCTGTGTACGTTCTCCGAACGCTGGATCCGCTTGGCCTGTGCGTCGGTGAGTTCACGCACGACCGCCTTGAGCAGAATGCCCTTCATTTCACATGCCAAATACCGGCGCTCTCCAGCGACCATCAGGTACTTGAACCCCGATTCGGGGTTAGGGTGAGGCCTGAGAATTGCAGGCTCGATCTGGCCATTTTGCTGAATGTCGTCGCCCAGTTCCTCAAGCGATTCCTTGGTGAAGCCTGGGTTATTACGGTTTCTGATCTGCTTGATGCACTGTATTTCGCCGGTGCTTACCCCGATGATGACTTCACCATCGTTGAGTGCCGGTTTCTTCTGAAAGTCCGAAAGCTTCTTGGCAGTCGCGGCGGCGACCCTGCCAAATGAATTAGTCTTTGTCATGGCATATACCTCAGTTTGACCAGACCTTTTCGAGAACAGCGGCACAGGCAGATTTCATTTCTTGGCCTGCTGCACGCTGGCTGCCTGACTTGGCTTTCCACCAGACAGGATTTCCGTTTGCGAGCGCTTTGTTGATGCATGGCCGGTGAACGATATGCACCGGAAACATGGCATCGCCGTAGTCGTCACGAAGGCTGGGCAGCAGCTCAAGTTCTTCGCTTGACCGGCTGTTGATCTGGTTGGGGAGAAACCCGAGGAACTGTAAGTCGGGGTTGTATTGCTCACGGACAGCTTCGATTGTGGACAGAAGCTTGGGCATCCGAGCGAGGGTGAAGGCGCTGATATTGAACGGTGCTACGACTGCATCAGAGGCTGCAAGAGCGGCAATCATTCGGCGCTGCAGGTTTGGCGGGGTATCGATCATGCAAAGGTCAAAGTCAGCGGCGAAATGATCCAGCGCCCCTTTCAGATTAGTCACGATGCTGAGATCCATGTCGTCAACATCGAGCAACGGAACGTCGGCCTGAATAAGCCAGATGTTCGGAGCGACCTGGCGAGGATATAAGCCCTTGTATCCATCGGTGAACAACATGCTGGATTCGAGATAGGTTGTATCGTCGCCGTCTTCTGCAGGGGGGTAGAACTGCGAGAGATCGCCTTCATCGAGGTCTACGACAAGCACGCGTTTACCTTGCTCGGCAGCTAGGCTGACAAGATGAACTTCGATAGTCGTTTTGCCGACCCCGCCTTTTTGGTTCGCCACGGTAGTGACCTTCATCGCCATGATTGTTCTCCGGTGAGCGCTGATTTGTGTAGGTACATCGTTGCATGGGTAAACACTACGGTCAACATCAAAATGGGGTTTACTATAAATTTTCTCGCATGCGAGAAAACGGCGGCCTGCTAAAATCGGCGCTAGGTCAGAAGGTCTATAGAGCGGGGCTGTTTCCTTGCGTTTCTATTGCCGCTGACCAAGGGTGGCGGATCAGGGCGGCTCCTGTCCGTTGCCCGACCCCTCTAGCCCGCGCCTTACGACCGTTCGTCCCCCCGCTGTAACAAAATCTTTTTTACGTTGTCATTAGCGCGTGAAGCACTGTCTTGGTGCCACTACCGCTCATTGCAGGGCCGTGCGCCCTGCTCCAGCCGATGACGTGATATGGAAATTCGTCTACCTATCAAACACTTATAGTTGCTGAACCGTTTCCGGGCGGATGCCTGGGGCTAGACCTTTCGTTTTTTTGCGACATGGATCCAAGTTTTTCACAATGAAATCTTGATTTCGTGTAATGAAAGTCCTATTTTGTGTAACTAAACAAGAATTTCATTGAATAAAACTCCAAAGAGGGAAGAAATGAGAGGTGGGATCTAGATCAAAACCTTGTGGGACTCCAGTATCGCCCCTGTATCTAGTCAACGGTTGCCCAGGGGAAATGATGCAGAGCCTAGACAAAAGAGAGCTGGCGGTTTTCGCCGTCGCACAGCCGGATTACCGAGTCGTTCTTGAGGAACGAATCGAAAGCGACGGACGAAAGTGGGTATTAATTATTGAAAGTCCTTCGACGGGACAGGTTTACAACGTTGTAACCGCGTTAGGGAAAACCAGGTTATTCAAGAATGCCGATACTGCTATCGACTTCATAAAGGAAACCTGCCCTAACAATCCTTTTAGAGTAATAACAGTAATGTACGGGGGTCCCCCGTCATGATTAAAGAGGCAATGGTATGCAAACCCAAACTTCCAAAGTTGGACGCAACATAGAAGGACTGAACAAAGACACATGGCGTACTTGGCTAAAGGCCAAGGCTTCAAAGACCCTCCAAAGCGTTCTCTCGCAAAAGACCCCTTCGCATAAAGTGATGATGCGTAATGATTGGGTGGCCAAAGCCACCAAGCTCGCTACGCTGGGGTCGATTGTCTCCCTTGCCCTGATCCCTGAATTCGCCAACGCGGCATTAGATTTCAGTGGGTTGAAGAGCATGGCCAAGGACTTTGTGTCCTTTCTTATCTTCGACGTAGGCTACTACCTGGGCATCGCTGCTATCGCGTTCTGCGGGTTCCAGGCCAAGTCCGGGCGTATGTCGTGGGGCCAATTCGGCTGGGCGGTATTCGGTATCTTCCTTGTGTTCTTCGCACCGAACTTTGTCGACACGATCAAAGAAGGCGCTCAATCAAGCTTGAGGTAAACCATGGCCGAGCAAGATCCTGATGAAGGTGAAGTGCTCGTTGTGGCGATGGCCCGGCCATCAATGGTGGGGCCGTTTACCTTATCGAGTATTTTGATCAGCCTTATTACCCCAGTGTTGGCAGCACTGCTACTTCGTTCTCTTTACGTGCTGGCAATCATGCCACTACTTTTTGCCGCTGCTTACTGGATATGTAGCAAAGACGTTTACTTATTTGGTGTGCTTAGAGCGGCATTCAAGTTGAGAGCGTCACGGCTACGCAAATTGTGGGGATACAGAAGTTATGCGCCTCGTTGATAAAGCTTTTAACAAGCTAGTGCGAAATATGGATCTTTCGCTTGGTGTCCAACATCCAGAAGGATCCGATCAGGATCTTGATGAGTTGGTGGTCAGCGAGATGGTGCCGTATGACGTGCATTATGACGATCAAACCGTCATCACCGGCGAGGATTCGCTTGTGCAGGTCATCAAAATTGATGGTCTGATGTTCAACTCGCTCACTAGCACGCAAATCAAGCTGTTCGAAGAACGCCGCAATACCGTGCTGCGCACAGTGGCAAGCAGTGATTTTGCCATTTACGTTCATGTCATCCGCCGTAAGGTGATCGACTTTCCCGAAGGGCAGGGCGGTACTTGGTTCTCCAAGTATTTCAATGCCCGGTTGCGCAAGCGCTATGAAAACAGAGGTTTCTACGTCAACGAGATCTATATCTCGTTGGTTCGGAATCGCTTTCGCTCCGGCGTGCCAGGCCTCATGGATCGGGCAATTGCGCTGGTCACGGGTAATTCAGCTGCGGATGAAGCAGGTGAGACACACGAAGCGATGGCCGACTCGCTCTACAAGGCCGCAAACCTTGTACTGCGGGGGTTGTCCGACTACGGCGCGACCCGTCTGCGCATTCAGCGTCATCCGTCTGCAACCAACGGTACGATTGATCGCGAAGCTGCGTACCAAGCGGTGGGCCGCTTTCAGTGGAAATGGGAGGACTTCAAAGTCCAGCTCGGCGATCACGCTGAATATGACGCAGAAGCCGTTTACGATTACCTGGGCGAGGAATACTGCGAGCTGAGCAGCTTCTTCAACTACTTGATCAATCTTGAGTTCCGGAAAATCCCGGTCACTGAGCTGAAAATCAAGGAGGTTTTGCCCTATGCCCGGCTGAATTTCCGGATCCTGGCAAACATGTGCGAGATTCGAGGCAGTACGTCAGCACGCATCGGCTCCATGTTGAGCATGGCCGAATGGCCGCGTCGTACACCGTCGCGCATGATGAACAAATTCCTTCAACAACCAGTTGAATTCATCATCACTCAATCGTTTTTCTTCGAAAACCGTATTGAAGCTGAGTCGGCAATGATGGATGAAACTCGGCGACTCAAGGTTGCGGATCCACATAAGATCTCGGAAGACGATGCAAAGGAACTGGCCGAGGGTATCCGTGCTTTACGCCGTGGCGATACGGTCAACGGCAAACATCACCTGACCATTTTTATCCACGTTCCATCAGACGCAAACACCAGTCCTGAGAGTCGCAAAGCGAATGTGAAGCGACTGGATGATGCAGTTGGTTTGATCGAAGGCTGCTTTGTCGACCTGAACGTCAAGTCGGTCCGTGAGTGGTTGGCCCTTGAGACGTTCTTCTGGTCGCAGCTACCTGGTCAACAAGAAGCTCTTATCGGACGCCGGGGAAAGATCAAGTCAACCAACTTTGCGGGCTTCGCATCGTTGCACAACTTTGCTCGCGGACGTCGTGACGGCAACCTGTGGGGGCCTGCGATCACTGCTTTCGAAACGGAAAGTGGCACTCAATACAACTTCAACTTCCACCGTGAATTAGAAGGGATGGTCGCTGGCCACACTGGCGTGGCTGCAGGCACCGGTGCCGGTAAAACGGCATTGATCACTGAAGCCGTCAGCGAAGCGGATAAAGCTTTGCCGGTGGTGTACTGGTTCGATATGCGCTACGGGGCAACCGTTTTCATGATGGCCATGGGTGGGGTCCATTCCATCCTTTCCCCACATAACAGCATGGGTTGGAACCCCTTCAAATTGCCTGACACTCCTGAGAATCGTGCTTACCTCATCGATCTGCAGATCCAGATGCGTGAATGCTACGCAAGCACTCCCACTGAGGCCGACGATATCAAGCGGTTCAAGGATGCAGTAAACGAGAACTACGAGCTGCCTTACGAGAATCGCCGGTTGCGCAATGTCGTGTGGACCTATGGGCACGGTGCATTAGCCGACATCATGGCCATCTGGCACGGGGCCAAAGGCATCGAAGGTGCAAACGCCGGCGTATTTGATAACGAAACAGATACTTTCGATCTCAGTAAGTCCCGGCACTACTGCTTTGAAATGTCGGAGCTGATGAAAGGCGGCGAAGCACGCCCGGAACTGCCTGTAGTGATGAGCTACCCATTGCACTGCATTGAGCAGGCCATGAATGGCAGCCCCTTCATTCTGGTTTTGGATGAAGGGCAGAACCTGGTCAAAAACGATTTTTGGCGCAATCGAATTGACAATTTCATCATGCAGATCCGCCGTAAAAACGGGATTTTGATCTTCATCACTCCTGACGCTAAATACTTCCACAGTGAAACCGACTCCATCGATAAGCAGACCGTAACCAAGATCTACCTGGCCAGCGACTCGGTGAAAGACGAAGACCATAAGAACCTGACGGAAGAAGAAAAGAAGTGGTTGCGCGAGCTGAATCCAAAGGACCGCAAATTCCTCATTCGTCGCGGTCAGGAATCTATTCGAGCGTGCTTCGACCTGTCCTCCGATAACCCTGACGAAGACCTGTCCGATTTCATTCCGGTCCTGTCTTCAAACGATGTTGGTGTGGCCTTGATGTACTCGATCATCGAGCGCCTGGGCACCAATGACCCCGAGGTCTGGGTGCCAGTTTTCATGGCAGAGGCCAAGGCCAATAACACCCACAACTTGAAGGCGATTCGATGATGACTATCAAAAAACTCAGTTTGGCCATTGCCGTAACCATGGCGATTTCCGGTCAGGCAGGCGCAACAGGCGTGCCAACTGGTGATGCGGGCACATGGACTGCATTGGCTCAAAACCTTCGTCAGCTGCAAGAGGAATACAAGGTTCTCAAACAGCAGTACGAAACGCAGACCGACATTATGAACAACATGCGCGGTTCTTATGGCCGTGGTGCTATCGGTCTGAGCGATTCGATCAACTCTGCATCGGTGGTGCCCGGTTCCTGGCAAGAAGTTGTTTCCCGTCAGAACTCTGGTGCCTACGGCAGTAAGCAGTCGTATTACGAGGAGCTGGTCAACACCCTGCCACAAGAGCTGTTTGCTAATCCTGACAGCAACCGCGCACGTGGCTACCAGCTCAGTTCCAACTCTGTTGTTGCTGCAATGTCTGCCGGTGAGGCGCTGTACAGCGAGGTACAGGTTCACTTGAACAACCTGACCACGCTCTCCATGCAAGTGGATAGCACCACGAACTCCAAGGATGCTGCCGACCTGCAAAACCGGATTGCCACTGAGAACGGCATGCTCACGTCTGCCCAGTCAAAGCTGCAGGCATTGAACATGAACCTGCAGGCGAACCTGGCCAATCAGGAAAACCAAGCAACGTCGCAGAACGAACAGTTCTTCCGTTGGAAAAAAGACTAATTCTCGCGTGCGAGAAAAGGAGATCACATGAAAACTCTTTGGCTGATTCTCAAGATCCTCACCGTACCGGCCTGGGGGCCACTGTGGCTGTTCTACCGGTTCGGCAAGTTCATG
>NZ_QKVL01000067.1 GCF_003231275.1 Pseudomonas huaxiensis | reverse complement strand
CTTTTCATTTTCAAGGAACTCGTCATGGCACGAATCATCGGCGGCCTCGCCGTCTCGCACACCCCGACCATCGGTTTCGCGGTCGATCACGATAAACAGGACGAAGCCGCCTGGGCGCCGATCTTCGAGAGCTTCAAGCCGGTCAAGGCCTGGCTGCAGGCGCGCCAGCCGGATGTGCTGTTCTACATCTTCAACGACCACGTGACCTCATTCTTCTTCGACCACTACAGCGCCTTCGCCCTCGGTGTCGACGAGCAGTATGGCGTCGCCGACGAAGGCGGCAATCCGCGCGAGCTGCCGGCCATCGGCGGCCACGCGGCGCTGTCGCGACACATCGGCGAGAGCCTGATGGCCGACGAGTTCGACATGAGTTTCTTCCGCGACAAGCCGCTGGACCACGGCTTCTTCTCGCCGATGTCGGCGCTGCTGCCCTGCGACAACGGCTGGCCGGTGCAGATCGTGCCGTTGCAGGTGGGCGTGTTGCAGTTCCCGATCCCCAGCGCGGCGCGCTGCTTCAAGCTCGGTCAGGCGCTGCGCCGGGCCATCGAGAGCTTCCCGCAAGACCTCAAGGTCGCCATCGTCGCCACTGGCGGCGTGTCGCACCAGGTCCACGGCGAGCGCTGCGGCTTCAACAACCCGGAGTGGGACGCGCAGTTCATCGACCTGTTCGTCAACGACCCGGTGCAACTGACCCGCCTGACCCAGGCCGAATACGCCACCCTCGGCGGCATGGAAGGCGCCGAGGTGATCACCTGGCTGATCATGCGCGGCGCGCTGTCGGCCACCGTCGAACAACTGCACTACGACTACTACCTGCCGTCGATGACCGGCATCGCCACCCTGCTTCTGGAAAACCGTGATCGCCCGGTGCCGGCCGAGGTCAACGCCCGTCACCTGGCACATATGGGGCATCAGTTGGCGGGCGCCGAAAAGCTCGAAGGCACCTACCCTTTCACCCTTGAGCGCAGCGCCCGCGGCTACCGCCTGAACAAATTTCTGCACCGCATGATCGAGCCGGCCTGGCGCGCGCGCTTCCTGGCCGAGCCCGAGGCGATGTACACCGAAGCCGCGCTCAGCGAAGAGGAACGCGACCTGCTGCGCCGTCGCGACTGGCGCGGGCTGATCCAGTACGGCGCGATCTTCTTCGTGCTGGAAAAACTCGGCGCGGTGCTGGGCATTTCCAATCTGGACATCTACGCCGCCATGCGCGGACAGAGCCTCGAAGATTTCATGAAGACCCGCAACCAGCAAGTGCTCTACTCGGTCGCCGGCAAGGCCGACTGATTCACCCCTCGCCCCGGCCACCGGGGCGATAACCCCTGACGTTGCCTGCCTGCGCACTTGCGCCGGGCGGCAGCGCCGTGTCCAACGAATGGAATAACAACAACAATGAAGACCACCCGCGACTTCCCGCTGCTCACCCTGGCCCTGACCTGCGCCCTGCCCGCCCCGGCCATGGCTGCCGGCTTTATCGACGACGCCAGCAGCACCCTGACCCTGCGCAACTTCTACCTCAACCGCAACTTCGTCGACACCGCAAGCCAGGGCAAGGCCGAGGAATGGACCCAGAGTTTCCTCCTTGACGCTAAGTCCGGCTTCACCCAGGGCACCGTCGGCTTCGGCCTCGATGTGCTCGGCCTGTACAGCGTCAAGCTGGACGGTGGCCAGGGCACCACCAACACGCAATTGCTGCCGGTGCATGACGGCGGCCATCCCGCCGACGATTACGGACGCCTGGCGGTGGCCGGCAAGGTGCGGCTGTCGAAGACCGAACTGAAAGTCGGCGAATGGTCACCGGTGTTGCCGATCCTGCGTTCCGACGACGCCCGCTCGCTACCGCAGACCTTCCAGGGCGCGCAGGTCACCTCGAAGGAAATCGACGGCCTGACCCTGTACGGCGGGCAGATGCGCCAGAACAGCCCGCGCAACGATGCCAGCCGCGAAGACATGTCGCTGTTCACCCGCCCAGGCTTCACCTCGGACCGCTTCAACTTCGCCGGCGGCGAACTGCGCTTCAACCAGGAGCGCACCCTGGTCGGTCTGTGGAGCGCGGAACTGAAAGACATCTACCGCCAGCAGTACCTGACGCTGCAGCACAGCCAGCCGGTGGGCGACTGGGTACTGGGCGCCAACCTCGGCTACTTCCTCGGCAAGGATGACGGTGCCGCCCGCGCCGGTGAACTGGACAACCGCACCGCCAGCGGGCTGTTGTCGGCACGCCATGGCGGCAGCACCTTCTACCTCGGTCTGCAGAAAGTCATGGGCGATGACGAGTGGTTCCGGGTCAACGGCACCAGCGGCGGCGTGCTGGCCAACGACACCTTCAACTCCAGCTACGAGAACGCGAAAGAGCGCTCCTGGCAGGTTCGCCATGACTACGACTTCGCCGCTCTCGGTGTCCCCGGCCTGACCCTGATGAACCGCTACCTGCAAGGTCACGACGTGCACAACGCAGTCACCAATGACGGTCACGAATGGGGCCGCGAAACCGAAGTGGCCTACACCGTGCAGTCCGGCGCGCTGAAGAACCTCAACGTCAAATGGCGTAACTCCAGCCAGCGTCGCGACTGGGGCAGCGGCACCCGCTTCGACGAGAACCGGCTGATCTTCAACTACCCGGTCAAGCTGCTCTGAGCCGGTAGCTCGGCGACCACCTGGCGAATCGTCGCCATCAGTGCCTGCGCCAGCGGCGAGTGCAAGCTCGCCGTGCGGCAGGTCAGGCCAATGGCGCGGGTGGTGCGGGCCAGCGACAACGGCAGGATGCACAGCTCGCCGCGTTCGATTTCGTACTCCAATTGATGCGCCGAAACGATCGCCAGCATGTCCGAACGCAGCAACAGCCCGCGGATGATCGCCAGGTCCGCGCTTTCCACCCGTGGTCGCGGCGGCGCCAGCCCTTGCGCGCTGAAGCTGTCGTCCACCAGTTGCCGTGCCGGCGAGCCCGCCCGCGGCAGCACCCATCCCGCGCCCGCCAGGGTCTCGTCGCTCAACGGCTGTCCGCGCAGCGGATGCTCGCGCCGCGCCAGCACCACCATGTCTTCCGACCACAGCGCCTCGCCACTCAGATCGCTGGCATAACTGCTGCCGCGCAGGGCGCCGAAGATGAAATCCACATCGCCCGCGCGCAGCTCGGTGGCCAGCAGGTCGAACGGGCTTTCGTTGGTGATGACATGGATGCCGGGGTGCTCGGCGGTCAGGCGGACGATGGCCTCGGGCAGGATCCGCGTGCGCCCCAGCGGCAGCGCGCCGACCTGCACCACGCCTTGCAGGCTGCCGCGCAAGGCGCTGAGGTCGGTGTCGATATGGCGCAGCTCGTTCAGCGCGCGGCGGATCGGAAAGACGATTTCCAGGCTCGCCCGGGTCGGCTGCAAACCCCGTGGCGTGCGCTCGAACAGCGAGCGCCCGGCGCCGCCTTCGAGCACCTTGAGCGCCGCGCTCACGGCCGGCTGGCTCAGGCCGAAATGGCTGGCGACGGTCTGCATATGGCGACTTTCACAGAGCTTGGCGAACACCTGCAGGCGCCGCGCCTGGAACAGGTACAGCGGCTCCACGTTCTCGGCGCTGCCCAGCAGGCGCGGCACCGTGTCCAGCTCCACCAGCACCCGCCGCGCCCGCGGCAGAATGTGCGCACCCTGGGTGGTCAGGCGCATGCCGTTGGCGTGGCGCTCGAACAGCGGCACCGCGAGGCGCGCCTCCAGTTCGGAGATGGCCCGGGTCACCACCGACTGGGCGCGGAACAATGTCTCGCAGGCCCGCGAAACACTGCCCAGGTCCGCCACCCGAACGAACGCACGGACCTGCATCAGGTTGATCAGTTCGTCGGTCGGCATTTTCCTGGTCCTCTGGCTGTGCGTCGCTGGATTCCATCCTGTGGGAGCTAGCTTGCCAGCGATGGGGCAGCGATGCTGTCTGGCAGGCCGCCAATCGCCGGCAAGCCGGCTCCCACAGGTTGGACTGCGGGTCTGAGTTGGTGGGGCCGCCATAGGTCCACCGGCACCCAGTATCCAGCAAGCGCGGGACTATGCGCCCAAGCACCCGCCAGAGCAATAAGCAAAACGCATACCCGGCTCAGTCCTACGCATTACTCCGTTTTCAACCCGACTGACATCCTTGGACAAAACGCACAAGGAGCCTTGCAATGTCCCAGGTCCAGAAAACCGCGCTGGTTGTCAGCGCTCACTCCGCCGATTTCGTCTGGCGCGCCGGCGGCGCCATCGCCTTGCATGCGCAGCAGGGTTACGCGGTGCATATCGTCTGCCTGTCGTTCGGCGAACGCGGCGAATCGGCCAAGCTGTGGCGCAAGGGCGAGATGACCGAAGACAAGGTCAAGGCCGCCCGCCGCCACGAAGCCGAAGCCGCCGCCGAGGTGCTCGGCGCCAGCGTCGAGTTCTTCGATATCGGCGACTACCCGATGCGCGCCGACAAGGACACGCTGTTCCGCCTCGCCGATGTGTTCCGCCGCGTGCAGCCGGAGTTCGTCCTCAGCCACTCGCTGAAAGACCCGTACAACTACGACCACCCGCTGGCCATGCACCTGGCCCAGGAAGCGCGGATCATCGCCCAGGCCGAGGGCTACCGGCCGGGCGAGAAGATCGTCGGCGCACCGCCTGTGTACAGCTTCGAGCCGCACCAGCCCGAGCAATGCGAATGGCGCCCGGACGTGCTGCTCGACATCACCGAGGTGTGGGACCGCAAATACGCCGCCATCCAGTGCATGGCCGGCCAGGAACACCTCTGGGAGTACTACACCCGCGTCGCCCTGCAGCGCGGCGTGCAGGCCAAGCGCAACGTCGGCATCGCCACCAGCCGCGATATCGTCTACGCCGAGGGCTACCAGAGCATCTTCCCGCGAGTTACGGAGAACCTGGCATGAGCGAACTGATCGGCAAGACCGGCTACGTGGTGCGCAACATTCGCCGTGCCGAACCGGATGTCATCGAAACCCTCGGCCGCCTCGGCGTTGCCACCGTCCATGAAGCCCAGGGCCGCAAGGGCCTGCTTGCCTCGCACCTGCGGCCGATCCAGCAAGGCCGCGCGGTCGCGGGCTCGGCGGTGACGGTGCTGGTGGCGCCGGGTGACAACTGGATGTTCCACGTCGCCGTCGAGCAGTGCCAACCGGGCGATCTGCTGGTGGTGGCGCCCAGTTCGCCATGCACCGACGGTTATTTCGGCGACCTGCTCGCCACCTCGCTCCAGGCTCGCGGCGTGCGCGGGCTGGTGATCGACGCGGGCGTGCGCGACAGCCAGACCCTGCGGGAAATGGGCTTTGCCGTGTGGTCGCGGGCGATCAATGCCCAGGGCACGGTCAAGGAAGTGCTCGGCTCGGTGAACCTGCCGCTGCTCTGCGCCGGCCAGATGATCAATGCCGGCGACGTGGTGATTGCCGACGACGATGGCGTGGTGGTGGTCCGTCGTACTGAAGCCCGCGACGTCGCACAAGCCGCGCTGGCCCGCGCCGAGCTGGAAGAACAGAAACGCCTGCGCCTGGCCAATGGCGAGCTGGGCCTGGACATCTACAGCATGCGCCCGCGCCTGGAAGCGAAAGGCCTGGTCTACGTCGACAGCCTCGACGATCTGGAAAATCGCCTATGAGCCAGCGCCGCATCCCCTGCCTGCTGATGCGCGGCGGCACCTCCAAGGGCGCCTTCTTCCTCGCCGACGACCTGCCCGCCGATCCCCTCCAGCGTGATGCTGTGCTGCTGGCGGTGATGGGCTCGCCGGATGCGCGGCAGATCGACGGCATCGGCGGCGCCGATCCGCTGACCAGCAAGGTCGCGATCATCCGTCCCAGCAGCCGCGCCGACGCCGATGTCGACTACCTGTTCGCCCAGGTGCTGGTGGACGAAGCGCGGGTGGACCTGGGCCAGAACTGCGGCAACATGCTTGCCGCCGTCGGCCCGTTCGCCGTCGAGCGCGGCCTGGTGCCGGTGCGCGGTGGCAGCACGCCGGTGCGGATCTTCATGGAAAACACCGGGCAGGTCGCCGTCGCCCACATTGCCACGCCCGACGGCGCGGTCAGCTACACCGGCAACACCCGCATCGACGGCGTACCGGGCAGCGGCGCGGCGATCGTCATCGCCTTCGAGGACGTCGCCGGCTCCAGTTGCGGCAGCCTGCTGCCCACCGGCGCGGCACGCGACCGCTTCGACGGCGTCGAAGTGACCTGCATCGACAACGGCATGCCGGTGGTGCTGGTGCGCGCCGAAGACCTGGGCTGCAGCGGGTACGAAAGCCGCGAGCAACTGGACGCTGACAGTGAACTGAAAGCACGGCTGGAGTCGATCCGCCTGCAGGCCGGCCCGCGCATGAACCTGGGCGATGTCAGCCAGCGCAACGTGCCGAAAATGTGCCTGGTGGCTGCACCGCGCGCGGGCGGCAGCATCGCCACCCGCTCGTTCATCCCTCATCGCTGCCATGCCTCCATCGGCGTATTCGGCGCAGTCAGCGTGGCCACCGCCTGCCTGATCGAAGACACCGTGGCCCGGCCGCTCGCGCACCTGCAGCCGGGGCCGCTGCATCGGGTGTCGGTGGAGCACCCGAGTGGCGAATTCAGCGTGGAGATTCGCCAGGAAGGCGGGCGTATCGTCAGTTGCGGGCTGGTGCGCACGGCGCGGTTGTTGTTTGAAGGGGCGGTGTTTGTGCCCGAGCGCTCTCCCTCGGCGTAATCAGCGCTGACGGCTATCCGGCGGCGCCACCGCGTCGTCGGCATCCAGCACATCACCGCGCTCGCGCAGCAACTCGACAAAGGTGCTCAAGCAGCGCGACATCATGCCCTTGCGCCACACCAGCCAGGTGCGCAGATAACGGAAGCGCTCGGACAACGGCCAGACACTGACCGTGCTGCAACCCGGCATGCTGTCGAGCATGCTGCGCGGCATCAGCGCCAGCCCGGCACCGGCGCTGACGCAGGCGAGCATGCCGTGGTAGGACTCCATTTCGAGGATCTTGCCCGGCACCGCTTCGTCCTGGGCGAACCAGCTTTCGAAGTGATGGCGGTACGAACAGTTGGCGCGGAAGGCGTAGATGGTCGAGCCATTGACCTCGGCAGCGCGGCGAATGGGCCCGTGGTTCAGCGGCGCGATCAGGACCATTTCCTCGGTGAACACCGGCACCCCTTCCAGCGCCGGGTGCAGCACCGGGCCGTCGACAAAGGCCGCGCTCAGGCGCCCGGCCAGCACCCCATCGATCATCGCCCCGGAAGGCCCGGTGCTCAGGTCCAGTTCGACCTTGGCATAACGCTGGTTATAGGCCGCCAGCAACGCCGGGATGCGCACCGCCGCAGTGCTTTCCAGCGAACCGAGGGCGAAGGCGCCCTGGGGTTCGTCGCCGGCCACGGTCTGCCGCGCCTCGGCCACCAGGTCGAGAATGCGCCGCGCGTAGTCGAGGAAATTCCATCCGGCCGGCGACAAACGCAGGCGGCTTTTCTCGCGAATGAACAAATCCGCGCCCAGTTCCTGCTCCAGTTGTCGGATTCTTGTGGTCAGGTTCGACGGCACCCGATGAATGTGCTGAGCCGCGGCACTGATGCTGCCCTGCTCTGCCACGGCCTTGAACATCTCCAGCTGCACCAGATCCATAGAGTCATTCTCTCTGCGTGAACGTTTCGCTCAGTATTATTCAGTTCAAGGGAAAGACACAACGCAGTAGGCTTTGATCCATACACCGTCCATGAGAACTCCAAAATGACCGTGATCAGCCACCAGACCCATGCCTTGTCGATCAATCCCGCCACCGGCGAGCAGATTGGCCACTATCCCTACGAAAGCGCCGCTGTGCAGGACGCCACCCTCGCTCGCGCTGCCGCCGGTTACGCGGCCTGGCGCCGCACCCCGGTCGAAGCCCGGGTCGAACGCCTGCTGGCGCTGGCCGGCGCGCTGCGCGACAACGCCGAAGCCATGGCGCGGATGATCACCGCCGAAATGGGCAAACCAATTGCCCAGGCCCGTGGCGAAATCGAGAAATGCGCCCAGCTCTGCGAGTGGTACGCCGACGCCGGCCCCGCCATGATCGCCCCCGAAGCGGCGCCCGTAGCGGTAGGCAAGGCGCGCATCGAGTACCGTCCGCTGGGCCCGATTCTCGCCGTGATGCCATGGAACTTCCCGATCTGGCAAGTGCTGCGCGGCGCGGTGCCGACGCTGCTGGCCGGCAACGTCTACGTGCTCAAGCACGCGCCGAACGTGATGGGCAGCGCCTACCTGCTGCTTGACGCGATCAAGCGCGCCGGCTTCCCGGAAGGCGTGTTCGAAGTGCTCAACGTCACCCCTGACGGCGTGTCCGCCGCAATCGCCGACCCACGCATCGCCGCCGTCACCCTGACCGGCAGCGTGCGCGCCGGTATCGCCATCGGCTCACAGGCCGGTGCCGCGTTGAAAAAATGCGTGCTGGAACTGGGCGGCTCCGACCCGTTCATCGTACTCAACGATGCCGACCTGGACGAAGCGGTGAAAGCTGCGGTCATCGGTCGCTACCAGAACACCGGCCAGGTCTGCGCCGCGGCCAAGCGCCTGATCGTCGAACAAGGCGTGGTGGAGGCTTTCACCGCGAAATTCGTCGAAGCCACCCGCGCCCTGGTGGTGGGTGATCCGACCCAGGACCAGACCTACATCGGCCCGATGGCCCGCTTCGACCTGCGCGACGAGCTTGACGGCCAGGTCCAGGCGACCTTGGCCGAAGGCGCCAGCCTGCTGCTCGGTGGTGGCAAGGCCGAAGGCACTGGCAACTTCTACCAGCCGACCGTGCTGGCTGACGTGACCGACCAGATGACCTCGTTCAAACAGGAACTGTTCGGCCCGGTGGCCTCGATCATCACCGCCCGCGATGCGCGGCATGCGCTGGAACTGGCGAACGACAGCGAGTTCGGCCTGGCCTCGACCATCTACACCGCCAACCCGGCGCTGGCCGAGCAACTGGCCGACGAGTTGGATACCGGTGGTGTGTTCATCAACGGTTACTGCGCGAGCGATCCGCGGGTGACGTTTGGTGGCGTGAAGAAGAGCGGTTTCGGGCGCGAGCTGTCGCACTTTGGTGTGCGCGAGTTCTGCAATGCGCAGACGGTGTGGCTGGATCGGAACTGAGTGGTGGCCATCGCGAGCAAGCTCGCTCCTACGGGGCTCTGCGTTAATCCTGTAGGAGCGAGCTTGCTCGCGAAGGGCCGCAAAAGCGACCCCAAAAAAAGTCACCCCAGGCAACGAGTCACATGCTTGACCGACTGATACGCCGACAACCCCCAAGGCCCCAGCTCGCGACCAATGCCGCTGCCTTTGGTCCCGCCCCATGAGGTTTCGACGAACACCGCCTGGATCGAGTTGATCCACACATGCCCCACTTCCAGTGCATCGGCAACCCGCTCGGCGCGCTGCAGATCCGCACTGACCACGGTCGCGACCAACCCAAAGCGGCTGTCATTGGCCAGGGCGATTGCCTCGGCTTCCGTGTTGAAACGCTGGCTGCACAGCACCGGCCCGAAGATTTCCTCGGTCCACAGGCGGCTGTCCGCCGGCACATCGGCGTACAACGTCGGGCTGACAAACCAGCCGGCGCGGTCCAACGGCTTGCCGCCGGTCAGGCACTGCAAACCTTCTTCCTTGGCCACGGCGAAATACGCCGCGACTTTGAGCCATTGGCCCTGGCTGGTCAGCGGGCCCATGTCGACTTCCTCGGTCAGCGGATTGCCGACCCGCAATTGCGCCAGCGCCACCTGCAGCTTGGCCAGCAGCGCATCGGCGATGCCGTCCTGAATCAGCAGGCGCGAGGTGGCCGAACACATCTGGCCGGCGTTCCAGCAGATACCCGCGACGATCCACTCCACCGCCTGGTCCAGGTCGCAGTCATCGAACACCACGATCGCCGACTTGCCACCCAGCTCCAGAGTGACCGGGCGGCACTGCGCCGAAGCACTGCGCATCACCTGGCTGCCCACCGTGTTGCTGCCGGTGAACGACAGTTTGTCGAGGCCGTTGTGGTTGCTCAGGGCGATGCCGGTTTCGGCCTTGCCGACGACGATATTCAGCACACCGGCCGGCAGCCCCAGGACCTCGGCGATCTGGCCGTAGCTCTGTTCGATCAGCGGTGTGATTTCCGAGGGTTTGAGGACCACGGTACAACCGGCAGCCAGGGCCGGGGCAAGTTTCCAGGCGCTGGTCACCAGCGGGAAGTTCCACGGCACGATCAACCCGACCACACCGACCGGTTCCAGTCGGGTGCGGGCGCTGAAGCCCGGCGCGGCCAGGGCGACACTCGGGTCTTTCTGCGCTTGTTGCTCGATCAGGTCGGCGTAGTAGCCGAAGGTGGCGACGGCGTCGTCCAGGTCCACCTCGGCTTCAAAGCGCGGCTTGCCGTTGTTGCGCATCTGCAGGGTGATCAGTTCTTCGCGGCGCAGGCCCAGTTGCTCGGCGAAGCCACGCAGGTAACCGGCGCGCTTTGCCACGTCCAGTGCTTTCCAGGCCGGCAGCGCCTTGCGCGCGGCGGCCACGGCGTCATCGACCTGGGCGGCGCTGGCGGCCAGCAGCTCAGCGAAAGGCTCGCCCAGGGACGGGTCGAATACCTTGATGCAGTCGGCAGTGGCGCCGTCTACCCAGCGGCCATCGATGTAATGAGTCATGTGCAGCTCCAGTCAGGCCGTTTCGGCACGGGTCAGCGGCGCCTGCGCCACTGGTTTTCGGAATACCCAGCGAGGGCCCTTGGGGCCAAACACCGCGGCGGGCTCGGGAAAGAGGTTGATCAGGGCCAGGTACAGCACGGCAGCCATGCCGAGGGTGATCGGCAGGCTGATGTCGATGCCGCCGGCCAGCTCGCCGAGGGCGCCAACGAACTGCCCCGGCAGGTTGACGAAGCACAGGCCGACCAGCGCGCTGGGGATCCATGCACCCATGCCGCGCCAGTTCCAGCCGTGGGTGAACCAGTAATGGCCACCGCGCTCGCCGCGGGTGAATACCTGCAGGTCGTCGGCGTGGTAGAAGCCACGGCGGGTGATCAGGCCGAGGATCATGATGATCATCCACGGGCTGGTGCAGGTGATGATCAGCACCGCGAAGGTGGACACGCTCTGCACCAGGTTGAAGGCGAAGCGGCCGATGAAGATGAAGGCGATGGCGGCGACGCCGATCAGCAGAGTCGCGCCGGCGCGGCTGAGCAGGCGCGGGAACACGCTGGACATGTCCAGGCCGGTGCCATACAGCGCGGTGGTGCCGGTGGACATGCCGCCGATCACCGCGATCAGGCACACCGGCAGGAAGAACCAGCTCGGCGAAATCGCCAGCAGTCCGCCGACGTAGTTGTTCGCCTCGATGTACTGCGGCGCGTGGCTGGCCACCAGGGTCGCGGTGCACAGGCCAAAGAAGAACGGAATCAGCGTGCCGATCTGCGAGGCGATCACCGCCAGCATGATCCGCGACTTCGGCGTGGCACGCGGAATGTAGCGCGACCAGTCACCGAGGAAGGCGCCAAACGACACCGGGTTGCTCATCGCCAGCAGCGCCGAGCCGATGAACGCCGCCCAGAAGCCCGGCTGACCGAGGTTGACGCTGCCGGCAAAGCCCGCGTCGAACGGGCCCGCGAAGGCGACGATGCCCAGCAGGAACATCAGGCTCGATGCCCACACGGCGATCTTGTTGACCCACAGCATGAAGCGGAAACCGTAGATGCACACCACCAGTACCAGCACCGCGAACAGGCCGTAGGCCAGGCCCAGGGTCAGGTCGGTTTCCGGCAATCCGGCCAGGCGCTTGGCGCCGCCAACCAGGGCGTCACCGGAACTCCACACCGACAGCGAGAAGAACGCCACGGCGGTCAGCAGCGACAGGAACGAGCCGACGATGCGACCGTGCACGCCGAAATGCGCGCCGGACGACACCGCGTTGTTGGTGCCATTGAGCGCGCCGAACAGGCCCATGGGTGAAAGGATCAGCGCACCGACGCCGACGCCCAGCAGGATCGCCCAGACCCCGGCCTGGAACGACAACCCGAACAGCACCGGGAAACTGCCCAGTACCGCGGTGGCGAAGGTGTTGGCGCCGCCGAAGATCAGGCGGAACAGGTCCAGCGGGCTGGCACTGCGTTGATGATCGGGAATCTGTTCGACCCCGTTGGTTTCGATCCGCGTCGATTGGCTCATGGTGATGCTCCAGCGCCTGTCTTGATTGTTATAAGGCTGGCGCGCAGGCGCCGCCCTCTTGTCTGCCCTGCGGATCGCTCCGCGGGTGAGTGCGTTGGCAGTAGCGGCAAGGCCGCCAAAATCGAATCAAGCGTCGCTGAGGACCGACAGGTGCTCGTGACAGGCCAGCCAGCGCTCGCCGTGATGGCGGAAGACGATGGTTTCCCGTTCCTGCAACTGGTGTTCTTCACCGCCGAGGCGGATGTGGGTGGCGACGTCATGCATGAAGATCGCCACCTCGCCTTGCAGGCTGACCTGGCCATTGCTGGACTGGCAGCCGAGCACGGCGAAGCCTTCGGCCTGCCATTGCTGCCAGACCTGTTCATAGGCGTGGCGCGAGGTCAGCGGCTGGGCAAGGGTGTGGAACAGGAAGGTCGCGTCTTCGCTGAAGCAGGCGAAGTAGCGGGCGGTGTCATTGCTGGCGAAGGCATCGACCAGGGCGGCGGCGGCCTGCAATACCTGATGTTCGCGCGAGGGAATCTGGGTCACGGAGGCGGTACTCACGATTTTTGTAGTTGTCGTGAGGGATTCTGGCGAGGCACCTGCGTGGGAAAAATCGCTGATGACAAATAATCAGTTCAGGAATTTCTGAACCATCGTGCCGAGGATGTCCCCGGAGTGCGCCCGCGAGCGCACCCCGGAACGTGGCTCAGTTGACCGCCTCGCGCTCCGGCACAGACGCTGAGCGGCGCGGCAGACGGCCATTGAGCACGGCGTGTGCGCCAAGGCCGATAAGCAATCCCCAGAACGCGCCGCCAATCCCGAACAGGGTGATATTGGCGGCTGCAGCCAGGAAGGTGATCAACGCGGATTCACGGGTGCGGGCGTCGGCCAGGGCACTGGCCAGGCTGCCACCAATAGTGCCCAGCAACGCCAGCCCGGCCAGGGTGGTGATAAAGCTCGCCGGAAACGCCATGAACACCGCCGCCAGGGTCACGCCGAAGATACCGACCACGATATAGAACAGCCCGGCAGCAATACCGGCGATCCAGCGCCGGGAGGGTTGCTCGTGGGCCTCCTTGCCGGTGCAAATCGCCGCGGTGATCGCCGCGATATTGAACGCATGGGAGCCGAACGGCGCCATCAGCAGCGAGCCCAGCCCCGTCACCGAGACGATCGGGTTGGCGCTGGTGCGGAAGCCGTCATTGCGCAGTACCAGCATGCCGGGCATGTACTGGCCGGTCAGCGTGATCAGAAACAACGGCATGGCCACGCTGAGCAGCGCGTTGAGGGAAAACTCGGGGGCGGTGTAGACCGGGGCGGCGAACTGCAACTGCAGCCCGGTGAAATCCAGCCGGCCCTGGGCCAGCAACAGGACCATGCCCAACGCGAGAATTGCCACCACCGCGTAGCGCGCGGTAAAGCGCTTGAACGCCACATAGACCGCAATCAGCACGCCCGCCAGCAGCGGATCGACGCTGACGCTGGCAAAGGCGCCAATACCGAACGGCAGCAGGATTCCCGCCAGCAAGCCCGCCGCCACGCCGGGCGGCACCAGGCGAATGACCTTTTCGAAACAGCCGGACAGGCCCAGCACCACAAAGGCTGCCGCGGAAATCAGGTATGCCCCCACCGCCTCGGCATAGGGCGTGGTCGCCAGCGCGACCACCAGAAACGCTGCGGCCGGCGTCGACCAGGCGGTGATGATCGGTTCTCGCGTGACCCAACTGAGCAGCAGCCCGGTCACCCCCACGCCGATCGACACCGACCACACCCATGACGCCGTCAGCTCCGGGCTCAAACCCGCCACCCGCGCGGCCTGGAACACCAGGATGAAGGTGCCGCCATAGTTGACGATGACTGAAATCAGCCCGGCGATGATCGGGTGAAGGAGGTCGCCCGGACCCGGGCGGGAATGGGAAGGTGTAGCTGACATGGTATCTGGCTCCTGACAGGACGGGCTGACGGGCCCGAACGGGGAGCATTTATAGCTTCGCAATGGCCTGCCTTGCCCCTACACTTTACGACCGATCAGCAGACCACTTTCTCGCGCAGGGAGCGCCGATCCGATGGCCAGCACCTTCGAACTCGAAACCTTGAACATGCGCATGAGCGCCGCCGATCTGCAGCCGCTCGACCTGCACCAGCGCATTCAGCGGGCCTTGCGCGCGCTGATTCTCGAAGGTGCCCTGGCGCCGGGCCTGAAGCTTCCGGCCAGCCGCGTCCTCGCCGCATCCCTCGGCGTTGCCCGGGATACGGTGGAGAACGCCTATGTGCACTTGCACCGCGACGGTTTCATCACGCGCCGCGAAGGCTCCGGCAGCTACGTTTCGAACACCCTCGGTCCCGAGCTGCGGGGCAGCGCCCGACGGCGTCCAGGCACCCCGGGTCGGCGGCGTGAGGCAAGCCCAGCGCCCGCGCCAGCTCTGAGCCGTCGCGGCCAGTCCATCCTCGAACACGGCGGCGTCAGCGACCAACAGGAGATCCGCGCCTTCGCCCCCGGCCTGCCGGAAACCCGCGCCTTTCCCCTCGCCGTCTGGGAGCGCCTGCACCGCCAGGTGATGAAAGACCACCGCGACAGCGTGCTGCTGCACGGCGATCCGCAGGGCGCCGAACCGCTGCGCAAGGCCATCGCCACCTACCTGAACCTGGAGCGTGGCGCCAAGTGCTCACCCGAGCAGATCCTGGTGCTGAGCAGCACCCGCCAGGCCTTGCTGCTCTGCGCCCAGTTGCTCGCCGATGCCGGCAAGCCGGTGTTGATGGAGAACCCCGGCTACATCGGCGCGCGCCGGGCCTTCGAGGCTGCGGAAACCCGGGTGATCCCGATCGATGTCGACCACCACGGCCTGCGCACCGACCTGCTGCGCGCCGACACCAGCGGCGCCACCTGTCTCTACGTGACGCCCTCGCACCAATACCCCACCGGCGCGACCCTGCCGCTGGAGCGCCGACTGGAACTGATCAATTGGGCCGCGGAACACCACCGCTGGATCATCGAGGACGACTACGACAGCGAGTTCCACTACGACGGCCTGCCCACCGCCTGCGTGCAGGGGCTGGATCCTTATCGGCGCACGGTCTACCTGGGCACTTTCAGCAAAACCCTGTTTCCCGGCCTGCGCATGGGCTACATGGTGCTGCCGCCGGAATTGGTCGAGGTCTTTACCCGCGCCCGCAGCATCATGGACGGCCACACGCCGCAGTTGCTGCAACTGACCGTGGCCCGGTTCATGGAAGACGGCCACTACAACGCCCATATCCGCGCCATGCGCAAGCTCTACCGGGCGCGACGCACGGTGCTGCTCGACGCCGTCTCGCGCCATCTGCCGGGCATCGCCAGCGCTTTGCCGCCACCGGGTGGGCTGCAGATCCCTTGCTTCCTCGCCGATGGCTGGTCGGAAGAACGCACCCTGCGCCAGGCCGCCAGAGCCGGCATTCAACTGCTGGGACTGAGCCCGTTGTACGCGGGAACGGCCAGCCGCCCGGGTTGGCTGCTGGGCTATGCCTCGCTGACCGAACATGAAATCGAGGCGGCGATGCGGCGGCTGGCCAAGGTGCTGAAGCGCTAAAAGTGGTCTGGTTCAGGTGCCTGGAATGGATGGCTTTGCTAGACCACCTTACCCCTAGAATCGGCGGCGAAATACCCGGCACGCCAGCGCTGCCGGGATCACGCCGATAAAGGAATCCCCGCCGAATGCCGAGCCGTATCGGGCTGCTGCCCCAGATCGCCACCGCCCACAGCATCAGCCACTTGCACATCATGGCCCTCGCCGCCCTGTTTCCATTGCTGCCCGCCTGGTTTGACGTCGGCTATGTCGAACTGGGGTTGGCGCTGAGCCTGTTCAATATCGTCAGCGCGTTGTTGCAGGCACCCATGGGCTTTGCCGTCGACCACTACGGCGCCCGCCGCGTGCTGATCGCGGGGCTTGCGCTGGGCAGTTGCAGTTTCCTG
Source organism: Pseudomonas huaxiensis (assembly GCF_003231275.1). Classification (GTDB taxonomy): domain Bacteria; phylum Pseudomonadota; class Gammaproteobacteria; order Pseudomonadales; family Pseudomonadaceae; genus Aquipseudomonas; species Aquipseudomonas huaxiensis. The sequence goes on along the minus strand of NZ_QKVL01000067.1, from coordinate 5,150 downwards.
CTGGTCGCCCTGTTTCCCACCTACACCTGGCTGCTGGTCGCCATGGCCCTGGCCGGTGTCGCCAACGCCGTCTACCACCCGGCCGACTACGCCTTGCTGGCCCAGGGCATTGATCCGGCGCGGATGGGCAAAGCCTTTTCCGTGCACACCTTCGCCGGCTTTCTCGGCGCCGCCGTCGCGCCGCTGGTGCTGCCGGCCATCGCCGCAGCCAGCGATCCGCGCCTGGCCTTCGTCGCGGTGGCGCTGGCCGGCTTTGCCGCCCTCGCCTTGCTGCTGGTGCCGGGATCGGGCATCACCCGGATCGCCCCGGCCCGTGCCGCCGAAGCCACTGCGGGCAAGTCCGACAACGACCGCCGCCAGTTGTTGTCACCGATGATCCTGACCCTGACGCTGCTGTTCGTGCTGCTTAACCTCAGCACCAGCGCCATCGAAAAATTCTCGCTGCCCGCGCTGATGCAGGGCCAGGGCATCGCCCTGCCGTGGGCCAACGCGGCGCTCAGCGCCTTCCTGTTCGCCAGCGCCTTCGGCGTGCTGTCCGGCGGTGTTCTCGCCGACCGCACCCGGCGCCACGGCCTGGTGGCCGCCGCGGCCTTCAGCCTGGCCGCGCTGCTCACGGCACTCGTCGCCACGGCAGGACTCAGCGGCCAGGCACTGGTTATCGTGCTCGGCTTGATCGGATTCCTCACCGGCGTGATCGCCCCGTCCCGCGACATGCTGGTCCGCGCCGCCTCGCCCAAAGGCGCCGAAGGACGGACCTTCGGTATCGTCTCCAGCGGGTTCAACATCGGCGGCGCACTGGGCCCGGTGGGGTTTGGCTGGCTGCTCGACCGAGGGTTGCCGGAGGGGATTTTCTGGGCGTCGGTGGTGTTTATGGGACTTACGGTGGTGATGACGCTGGCGCAGGAGGGGTGGCGGAGTCGGCCCGGCCGGCGTATGAAACACTCCTGTTCATGAGTAGGCGCCTGCAAACAGAATCTTCGGGACAGGTATGGATATCATCGGGAGCGCCCGGACATACCTATCAGGAAGCTGGGTGCCCCCCGGTATCAGTATGGTTTCGCTCTCCATTGCGCATATGCCAGAGCAACGTCTGCCGAGCATGAGCAACGCGAGGCTGCCTCAGAGCGGCAGGCGCCCAAAGCAAATGGTAATCACGCGTGATGCGTCCAACCGGGCTGGGTATCTCTTGAAGCTCGCCCCTTGCGATGTGAGGTTCACAGAGATAGGCCGGCAACGTGCTCCACCCGAACCCGTCAATCATGAGCGTTCGCAACGTACGCAAATCCTGGCCGGTCATCGCTGGAACCGAAGATTCAAGCTCGATTTCATTCTTTTCAAGCCAGGCGTCCACCAAGGGCAATTCCAGGCTGTAGGCCAGCAACGCCTCTGCACCGAGCCCCTTTTCAAGGGTTTCAGCCGCAGCGATTCTCTGTGCAACCGCCGGCGCGGCTACAGCCACTATTTGCTCTGTGAACATCAGCTCATTACGCAGTCGGGGTGTATCAGGTGGAGAGGCGGATATGCCCAGGTCACATTCTCCCTCGATGAGCATCCGTGTGATCAGCTCATGGTTGCCACTGCGCATGCGCAGGCGAATGCCATCCTCAAGTAAAGGTCGAAGCTGCTTGGAAACGACCTCGGCCAGGAAGTCAGCATGCCCGATGATCTGCAGCGCCCCGGCTAGCTCCACTGACCGTGCTCTTGCGGTGGCCAAAGCGGATTCGGCCATGTCCAGTTTGTCCCCCAAGTCGGATGCCAACTCACGAGCGGCTGCTGTTGGCTCCACCCCCCGAGCCTGTCGATCGAACAGTGTTCTGCCGATGGCTGACTCCAACCCTGCGATGTGCTGCGACACGGCTGGCTGGGTCAAGTTCAGAGACCGCGCGGCGCCGCTGATTGACCGCTGACGATAGACCTCAATGAAGGTTCTCAATCTGACCAGCGACATGACGCACCCATAATTAAATTTATATGAGCGCTAAAATACGCTGTCTACTCGTCGTCACGCCACTGTCCTAGCATTGCTTCCACGATTTGAACGCACTTATCACGGGCGCACTGACAGCCCTTCGATCTGAGGAAATCCAATGACTGGCAACCAAGACACTCAAGATCTTTTCGCCATTTTGCGCAGCATGAAGCGAGCCCATATCGCATCGGGGCCAGCCAGCGCAGAACTGCGCCGCGACAGGCTCAAACGCAGCGTCAAGCTGATCCGAGACAATCACCAGGCTATCAGCGAAGCGATTAACTCTGACTTTGGCAACCGCAGTATTTATCAGTCGCTGGTTGCTGACCTGGCGACCACCGTGAAAATGCTGGAGCACTCTGCTGATCATCTGGAAACCTGGATGAAGGCAGAGAAAGTAGAAAGCCCTGGGCCTGGAATGGAGGCCTGGATCGAGCAACAGCCACTCGGGGTTGTTGGCGTCATAAGCCCTTGGAACTTCCCGATCAACCTCGCTTTTGGCCCTCTGGCAGGCGTCTTCGCCGCAGGCAACACCGCGATGCTGAAGCCATCAGAGCTGACGCCGGCCACTTCGCAGCTCCTGGCGGAGTTAGTGCCCGCCTACTTCGAACCCTCCGAGCTTTCGGTGGTGCTGGGTGATGCGAGTGTAGGGGCAACGTTCAGCTCCCTGCCCTTCGACCACCTCGTTTTCACCGGAAGCACTGGCGTCGGACGGCATGTGATGCGCGCAGCGGCTGAGAACCTGGTACCTGTCACGTTAGAGCTTGGCGGCAAGTCCCCAGTGGTGGTGGCGGAAGGTTTCGATATCGCGGTTGCCACCGCGCGGACGCTGACCATCAAGACGTTCAATGCGGGTCAGATTTGCCTGTCGCCGGATTACATGATGGTGACGCCGGAGCAGCAGGAATCGTTGGTGATGTTCAGCAAGGAATTCATCGCCAACAGCTTCCCCACCCTGCTCAGCAACCCGGAATACACCTCGATCATCAGTGACCGCCATTTCGACCGGCTGGTTGGCCTTCTGGCGGACGCAGAGCAGAAGGGAGCCACGCTGATCAATCTGGCGCCGGGCAGTGAGCCAGCGTTCGATGCAAAAACCCGAAAAATCGCCCCGCACCTGGTGCTCGATGTGACCGACGAGATGGCCATCATGCAGGAGGAGATCTTTGGGCCGCTGCTGCCGGTGAAAACGTACACCGATGCTTCCGAGCCTCTTCAATACATCAACAGCAATCCGCGCCCTCTCGCTGCGTATTACTTCGGAGATGACAAGGCTCAGCAAGAGCTGTTCACACGCCACACCACCTCAGGGGCCTTGGTGATCAACGACGTCATGACTCACGCCTCGATCGATTCACTGCCGTTTGGTGGCGTAGGCGCGTCGGGCATCGGCGCCTATCACGGCGTGCATGGTTTCCGCCGTTTCACCCATGCCAAGCCAGTAGTAGTGCAAAGCCAGGACGGCGCTTCAAACCTGAGACTGCGGGCACCCTACAGCAGTAACTTGCAAACGATTCAGGCTTTTTTTGCAGGCTGAGCCTCCAGAGACCGAGCTCCGGACAGCGTGCTCAAACGCCCGGAAAACTTTAATTCAAGAGTATGGAAATCCAGATGAAAGTATTGATGGTGTTGACTTCCCACGATCAGCTCGGCGACACCGGGCTGAAAACAGGCTTCTGGCTTGAAGAGTTCGCGGCCCCCTACTACGTGTTCAAAGATGCGGGCGCCGATGTTGTAGTAGCCTCGCCTGCAGGCGGACAACCTCCGCTTGATCCCAAAAGCGATCTGCCGGAATTTCAAACTGAGCTGACTCACCGCTTCAAAGCCGACCCTGATGCCCAGCGTGTCCTCGCCTCTACCGTGAAGCTGGATACCGTATCCCATGAAGAGTTCGACACTGTCTTCTACCCAGGTGGCCACGGCCCACTTTGGGATCTCGCGGAGTCTCGCAAGTCGATCGATCTGATTGAAAGCTTCGAGCGAGCCAACAAGCCAATCGGCTTCGTGTGCCACGCGCCGGGTGTTCTGCGACATGTAAAGACTGCTGATGGTGAGCCTCTGGTTAAAGGCCGACGCGTAACGGGCTTCACCAATGGCGAAGAGGAAGATGTGCAACTGACCAACGTGGTTCCGTTCCTTATTGAGGACGAATTCAAACGTCAGGGCGCGCTGTACGAGAAGATCGAGAATTGGGCGCCTTTCGTCCTGGTCGACGGCAAGCTTGTGACTGGCCAGAACCCTGCTAGCTCGGAAGAGGCCGCCAAGGCCCTTCTCAAACTGGCTCAGTGACACATTTGAAGGGGTCTACATCGCAACCATCACGGATGTAGACCCACTTTCACCACTTCCGACCGAAGGAACACCTGCATGATCACCTTGCACCACTTGAACGAATCGCGCTCCATTCGCACGCTTTGGCTGCTTGAAGAGATGGGGGTGCCTTACAAAACGGAGTTTTACACCCGCGATCGGGCGACCCATTTTGCCCCTGAATCCTTGAAAGCCATCCATCCACTGGGCAAGTCGCCGGTGATTGAGCTCAACGGAAAGGTAGTAGCGGAGTCGGGTGCGATCACGGAGATTCTGATCGAACGCTTTGCCCCGCATTTAGCGCCGCCGAAAGACAGCGATGAATACGTAGAGTACCTGCAGTGGCTGCATTTCTCCGAGAGCTCGGCCATGCTGCCACCCCTACTTCAAGTCTTCATGCAGCGAGAGACCGCCGAGCTCGTTTTCCTCCCGGGCTACGCCAAAGCCGAAAGCAAAAAGGTCTTCACCTACCTGAATGACCAGCTGGAAAACAAAGACTACCTGGTGGGCAGCAAGCTCAGTGGCGCCGATTTCATGATGTTCTTTGTGGCCGAAATCATTCAACGCTTCGACAGCAAAGGCGAATACCCACACATCAAGAAATACCTGCAGAATCTCAAAGCGCTTGAAAGCTGGCAGCAGGCACAAGCGATCGAGGCCCGTCACTACGCTAAATGAAAAGGCCCGTCTCGTCGTACTTTAGCTAACTTCTCTGAAACCCGCGAACAGGCAAAGAAAGCAAAAACCATCGCGAAGACAGGATACTTTGAGGCTAGTTTTTATTACGTTGTTTAGTACAAATTATAGAAATACACGCCGCTATTGAAACGCAGGAAGAAAGGACGGAAAGAATTCCGCTCAGCGAACTTAC
>NZ_QKVL01000066.1 GCF_003231275.1 Pseudomonas huaxiensis | reverse complement strand
TTTCGTTGATTTCGCTTCGATGCTTCACATCGTGCGGCTTCTCAACTATAACGACGGTCTCCGTCGCTGTGGTGCGCACTATACGGATGGCCCAAACGGCTGTAAAGCCCCGGTTTGAAAAAAATCTTAAAAGATTCAAGCCGTTGGTCTTCCACAGCGAACAGCGCATTCTGGGGACGGTCCCGACGGGGCTGTCCAAGGTTGAAATTTCCGGTTTCAATACGGCTATGCCAAACTAACCCTTATATAGACAAGGTGAACCCCTCCTAATGGCCGATTGGCAGTCCCTCGATCCCGAGGCCGCTCGTGAAGCGGAAAAATACGAAAACCCCATCCCTAGCCGTGAGCTGATCCTCCAGCACCTCGCCGAACGAGGCTCGCCCGCTGCGCGCGAGCAGCTGGTCGAGGAACTCGGCTTGCATACCGAGGAACAGATCGAGGCCCTGCGCCGTCGTCTTCGGGCGATGGAGCGTGACGGCCAGCTTATCTACACCCGGCGCGGCACCTATGCCCCGGTGGACAAGCTCGACCTGATCCTCGGCCGTATTTCCGGACATCGCGACGGTTTCGGTTTCCTGATTCCCGATGACGGCTCCGAAGACCTGTTCCTCAGCCCCGCGCAGATGCGCCTGGTGTTCGACGGCGACCGCGCCCTGGCCCGTGTTTCCGGTGTCGACCGCCGTGGCCGCCGCGAAGGCGTGGTTGTCGAGGTCATTTCCCGCGCCCACGAAAGCATTGTTGGCCGCTACTTCGAAGAAGGCGGCATCGGCTTCGTCACCCCCGACAACCCGAAGGTCCAGCAGGAAGTGCTGGTCACCCCGGGTCGCAGTGGCGGCGCGCGTGTCGGTCAGTTCGTCGAGGTGAAGATCACCCACTGGCCAACCCCGCGCTTCCAGCCTCAGGGCGACGTTGTCGAAGTCATCGGCAACTATATGGCTCCCGGCATGGAAATCGACGTTGCCCTGCGCAGCTACGATATTCCGCACGTCTGGCCCGAAGCGGTCGTTAAAGAAGCGCGCAAGCTCAAGCCTGAAGTCGAAGAGAAGGACAAGGAAAAGCGCATCGACCTGCGCCACCTGCCGTTCGTCACCATCGACGGTGAAGACGCCCGCGACTTCGATGACGCCGTTTATTGCGAAAGCCTCGGCAAGCTGCGGCTGTTCTCCGGTGGCTGGCGCCTGTACGTCGCCATCGCCGACGTGTCCAGCTACGTCCGCCTCGGTTCGGCGCTGGATGCCGAAGCCCAGGTGCGTGGCAACTCGGTGTACTTCCCCGAGCGCGTTGTGCCGATGCTCCCCGAAGAGCTTTCCAACGGCCTCTGCTCGCTGAACCCGCACGTCGATCGCCTGGCCATGGTCTGTGAAATGACCATCAACAAATCCGGGCAGATGGTCGATTACCAGTTCTACGAAGCGGTGATCCACTCCCATGCCCGCCTGACCTACAACAAGGTCAGCAGCATGCTGGAACACGCCCGCACCCGCGAAGGCCGTGCCCTGCGCGAGGAATACAGTGGCGTGGTGCCGCACCTGAAACAGCTTTATGCGCTGTACAAGGTGTTGCTGGATGCCCGCCATGCCCGCGGTGCGATCGACTTCGAAACCCAGGAAACCCGGATCATCTTCGGCTCCGAGCGCAAGATCGCGGAAATCCGCCCGACCGTGCGCAACGACGCCCACAAGTTGATCGAGGAATGCATGCTGGCGGCCAACGTCGCCACCGCCGAGTTCCTCAAGAAGCACGAGATCCCGGCCCTTTATCGGGTCCACGACGGTCCGCCGCCGGAGCGCCTGGAAAAACTGCGCGCCTTCCTCGGTGAGCTGGGCCTCTCCCTGCACAAGGGCAAGGACGGTCCGTCGCCGAAGGACTACCAGGCACTGCTGGCCAGCATCGCCGGTCGCCCGGACTTCCACCTGATCCAGACCGTCATGCTGCGTTCGCTGAGCCAGGCGGTGTACAGCGCCGACAACAACGGCCACTTCGGCCTGAATTACGAGGCGTACACCCACTTCACCTCGCCAATTCGCCGCTACCCCGACCTGCTGACCCACCGGGCCATCCGCAGCGTGATCCGTTCCCGCCAGGACACCCCGCACGTCAAGCGCGCCGGTGCGATGAGCATTCCCAAGGCGCGGATCTACCCGTACGACGAAAACACCCTCGAGCAACTGGGCGAACAGTGCTCGATGAGCGAGCGGCGCGCCGACGAGGCGACCCGTGACGTGGTCAACTGGCTCAAGTGCGAGTACATGAAAGACCGCGTGGGCGAGTCGTTCCCGGGTGTGATCACCGCGGTGACCGGTTTCGGCCTGTTCGTCGAGCTGACCGACATCTATGTCGAAGGCATGGTGCATGTCAGCGCGCTGCCGGGTGATTACTACCACTTCGATCCGGTCCATCACCGCCTCACCGGCGAACGTACCGGTCGCACCTTCCGTCTCGGCGATACCGTCGAAGTGCGGGTGATGCGCGTCGATCTGGAACAACGCAAGATCGACTTCGAAATGGCCGAGAACACCCTGAATGCGCCGATCGGCCGCAAACAGCGTCAGACCGCGCCCGAAGCTGCTGGCAAGGCTCCAGCCGCTGCCAAAGAGCAGCCGGCACCTCGCGCCAAGAAAGCCAAGAACGAAACCGCCGAAGCCTATTTCCCTTCCCATGCCGCAGCGAAAAACGCTGAAGTGCGCAAGAGCCGGGAAATGAAGAAGGCACTGCTGGCCGACGCCAAGCAGGCGCACGCCAGCGGCAAGCCGGCGGGCAAATCCGGCAAGACCGAGAAACCGACCAAACACCGCAAGGGGCCGCCCAAAGCCGGTTCCACCTCGCGTAAACCCAAAGGCAAGTCATGAGTCAGTTGGAAAAGATCTACGGCGTGCATGCCGTAGAAGCGCTGTTGCGGCACCACCCCAAGCGGGTCAAGCAAATCTGGCTGTCCGAGGGTCGTAGCGAGCCTCGGATCCAGGCGCTGCTGGCGCTGGCCGCTGACAATCGCGTTGCGGTCGGTCAGGCCGAACGCCGCGAGCTGGATGCCTGGGTCGAAGGTGTTCACCAGGGCGTGGTCGCTGAGGTCAGCCCGAGCCAGGTCTGGGGCGAGGCGATGCTCGAAGAGTTGCTGGAGCGTACCGAGACGGTTCCGCTGCTGCTGGTTCTCGATGGTGTCACTGACCCGCACAACCTCGGTGCCTGCCTGCGTACCGCCGATGCTGCCGGTGCGCTGGCGGTCATCGTGCCGAAGGACAAATCGGCAACGCTCACTGCGGCCGTGCGTAAAGTTGCCTGTGGCGCTGCTGAAGTGATGCCGCTGGTGGCCGTGACCAACCTGGCGCGAACCCTGGAGAAACTCCAGCAACGTGGCCTGTGGGTGGTCGGCACTGCTGGCGAAGCCGAGCAGGAACTGTATCAGCAGGACATGACCGGGCCGACCGTGCTGGTCATGGGTGCAGAAGGCAAGGGCATGCGCCGCCTGACCCGCGAACACTGCGATTTCCTGGTCAAGCTGCCGATGGCAGGCAGCGTCAGCAGCCTGAACGTATCGGTCGCTACTGGCGTCTGCCTGTTCGAGGCTGTACGTCAGCGTAAAGCCGGCAAATAATTCGCGATCCCTCTTGTAGGAGCGAGCTCGCTCGCGAAGGCCCCTGAAACGGCTTATCGCGAGCAAGCTCGCTCCTACAGTTGTTTTTGAGATTGCCGGCTATCGGCACTGCTCAATATTTCACCAATCACCTTGCTTGTCCCTCGGCGCTTCTCTACAATTGCGCCCCTTGCCGTGTTGGCAGGCGCGCATGTGCCTCTTTCCAAGGCAAGACATACAAGTGTCATTCACTCCTTGTCTGACCGCCATTTGTCGGCAGACTACAACCCGTAAGGAGCATTCATGCGTCATTACGAAATCATCTTTCTGGTCCACCCGGACCAGAGCGAGCAAGTCGGCGGCATGGTTGAGCGTTACACCAAGCTGATCGAAGAAGACGGCGGCAAGATCCACCGTCTGGAAGACTGGGGCCGTCGTCAACTGGCCTACGCAATCAACAATGTTCACAAAGCTCACTACGTGATGCTGAACGTTGAGTGCACTGGCAAGGCCCTGGCCGAGCTGGAAGACAACTTCCGCTACAACGATGCCGTGATCCGTAACCTGGTCATCCGTCGCGACGAAGCCGTTACCGGCCAGTCCGAGATGCTCAAGGCTGAAGAAAACCGCAGTGAGCGCCGTGAGCGTCGCGATCGTCCTGAGCATTCTGACAGCGCCGAAGGCGATGACAGCAATGACAGCGACAACAGCGATAACGCTGACGAGTAATCCACGGACCTTTTGAGGAGCCTATTACATGGCACGTTTCTTCCGTCGTCGTAAATTCTGCCGCTTCACTGCTGAAGAAGTGAAAGAGATCGATTACAAAGATCTCAACACCCTGAAAGCTTATGTATCTGAAACCGGCAAGATCGTTCCAAGCCGTATCACTGGTACCAAAGCTCGTTATCAGCGTCAGCTGGCTACCGCTATCAAGCGTGCCCGCTTCCTGGCCCTGCTGGCCTACACCGACAGCCACGGCCGCTGAGACCGGGTCGTCGACAGGTAGCAAAGGATAAATTGCATGCGTGCCCTGGCTGATTTCATCATGCGCGGTCGCGTGCAGGCCACTCTCGTAGTGGTCGGTTGTGCGGCATTGCCGCTGTTGTTCTGGTTGAGTGCCGCCGCCGGGAGCCTGATCTTCCTGCGGCGCGGTTTCAAGGATGCCTCCGGTGTCCTTGCCTGGGCATTGCTGCCGGCGTTGGCCTGGTGGTTTTTCGGCGAGCCGCGCACCTTGATGGTGTTGCTTGGCACGCTGGGTCTGGCTGCGCTGTTGCGCGCCGGGCAGTCCTGGAATCGGGTGCTGTTGTTCAGCATCGCCCTGGGCCTGGTGTATGGCGTCGCTCTGGGTTCGGTGTTCCGTGAACCGATCGAGTCGCTTGCGCAGGGGATCGCCAAGATCCTCCCGCAGATGCTCGACGGGATCTACCAGCAGTTGAAGGTAGAAGAACGGGCCCGTCTGGAGGGGCTGATCGCACCAGTGCTTACCGGCCTGATTGCGGCATTGTTGCAAGCTGTCAGTGTGCTGGCCCTGATGTTGGGTCGCTACTGGCAAGCAGCGTTGTATAACCCGGGAGGCTTCGGTCGCGAGTTTCGCGCCGTGAGACTGCCGCTGGCGGTGGCGTTGGGGCTGCTGGTGATCATTCTGGTGGGGCCGAATTTCGGTACCGAACTGGCGATGTTGACACCGCTTTGCACCATCCCGCTGCTCTTCGCCGGACTGGCCGTGATTCACGGCCTGGTGGCGCAGAAACGACTGGCGAAGTTCTGGCTGGTCGGGTTGTACGTGACACTGCTGCTGTTCATGCAGCTGATTTATCCGTTGCTCGTGGTCCTGGCCATTGTCGACAGCCTGATTGATTTTCGCGGACGCGGGGCGTCCTCAAATGACGCCGACAACGGCTCCGCGAACGGTGAAGGTTAAAAGTTAAGAGGTTATTACCAAATGGAACTGATCCTGCTGGAAAAAGTCGCCAACCTGGGCAACCTGGGCGACAAAGTTAAAGTTAAGTCGGGTTACGGCCGTAACTTCCTGCTGCCATTCGGCAAGGCTGTCGCCGCTACCGCTACCAACCTGGCCGCGTTCGAAGAACGTCGCGCTGAGCTGGAAAAAGCTGCTGCTGACAAGAAAGCTTCGGCTGAAACCCGCGCTGCCCAACTGGCCGAGCTGGAAGTGACCATCACTGCCACCGCTGGCGACGAAGGCAAGCTGTTCGGTTCGATCGGCACCCACGACATCGCTGACGCCCTGACCGCCTCCGGCGTTGAAGTGGCCAAAGCTGAAGTTCGTCTGCCAAACGGCACCATCCGTAACGTCGGCGAATACGACGTTGCCGTGCACCTGCACAGCGACGTTGAAGCCACCGTTCGCGTGGTCGTCGTCGCAGCCTAAGCTGTATCGACCTGCTGGCTCCCTCGGGGTCAGCCGGTTAACATCGGGCACGATCCTGCATTGCAGGTCGTGCCCTTTGTCTTTTTCAACACCCAGATTTCCAGGTGGCCATGAACGAGATAACCGCCCCAGAGCAATATGATCTGCAAACCTCCGCCCTGAAGGTTCCGCCGCATTCCATCGAGGCCGAACAGGCCGTGCTCGGTGGCCTGATGCTGGACAACAACTCCTGGGAGCGAGTGCTCGATCAAGTCTCCGATGGCGACTTCTACCGCCATGACCACCGCCTGATCTTCCGGGCGATCCACAAGCTGGTCGACCAGAACGTCCCCTTCGACGTCGTGACGCTGCACGAGCAGCTCGACAAAGAGGGCCTCAGCTCGCAAATCGGCGGCCTGGGCTATCTCGGCGAGCTGGCGAAGAACACCCCGTCGGTGGCCAACATCAAGGCCTACGCGCAGATCATTCGCGAGCGCTCGACGCTGCGCCAACTGATCAGCATCAGCAACGACATCGCCGACAGCGCCTTCAACCCGCAAGGGCGCAACGCCGCAGAAATCCTCGATGAAGCCGAGCGGCAGATCTTCCAGATCGCCGAGGCACGGCCCAAGACCGGTGGCCCGGTGGGCGTCAACGACCTGTTGACCAAGGCCATCGACCGCATCGACACGCTGTTCAACTCCGACAGCGACATCACCGGCCTGTCCACCGGCTACACCGACCTGGACGAGAAGACCAGCGGCCTGCAGCCGGCCGACTTGATCATCGTCGCCGGTCGTCCATCGATGGGTAAGACCACCTTCGCCATGAACCTGGTGGAAAACGCCGTGTTGCGCAGCGACAAGGCGGTGCTGGTGTACTCGCTGGAGATGCCAGGCGAATCGCTGATCATGCGTATGCTCTCGTCCCTTGGCCGCATCGACCAGACCAAGGTGCGTTCCGGCCAACTGGATGACGACGACTGGCCGCGACTGACTTCGGCGGTCAACCTGCTCAACGACCGCAAGCTGTTCATCGACGATACCGCCGGTATCAGCCCGTCGGAGATGCGCGCGCGGACCCGGCGTCTGGTCCGTGAGCACGGCGAAGTCGGCATGATCATGATCGACTACCTACAGTTGATGCAGATCCCGGGCTCCAGTGGCGACAACCGGACCAACGAGATCTCCGAAATCTCCCGCTCGCTCAAGGCCCTGGCCAAGGAGTTCAACTGCCCGGTCATTGCCCTGTCGCAGCTCAACCGCTCCCTGGAGCAACGCCCGAACAAGCGCCCGGTGAACTCCGACTTGCGGGAATCCGGAGCGATCGAGCAGGACGCCGACGTGATCATGTTCGTCTACCGGGACGAGGTCTATCACCCGGAAACCGAGCACAAGGGCATTGCCGAGATCATCATCGGCAAGCAGCGGAACGGCCCGATCGGCTTTATCCGCCTCGCGTTCATCGGCAAGTACACCCGCTTCGAGAACCTCGCGCCGGGCAGCTACAACTTCGACGACGACGAATAAAATCGTCCCCTGATCAATTCCGACCTGCAGCGTCGGAATTGGTCAATTTTTGTGCTATATTCCGCGCCCGCGATTTTCCTGCATCCAAAAAAACCGGTCACTGACATGCAAGCAGCCAAACCACTCTTCGACTATCCCAAGTACTGGGCCGAATGCTTCGGACCAGCGCCATTCCTGCCGATGAGCAGGGAGGAGATGGATCAGCTCGGCTGGGACTCCTGCGACATCATCATCGTGACCGGCGACGCTTACGTCGACCATCCGTCGTTCGGCATGGCGATCATCGGCCGGCTGCTGGAGGCCCAGGGCTTCCGCGTCGGGATCATCGCCCAGCCGAACTGGCAGTCGAAAGACGACTTCATGAAGCTCGGCGAGCCGAACCTGTTCTTCGGCGTCGCCGCCGGCAACATGGACTCGATGATCAACCGCTACACCGCCGACAAGAAAATTCGTTCGGACGACGCCTACACCCCAGGCGGCATGGCCGGCAAGCGTCCTGACCGTGCCAGCCTGGTTTACAGCCAGCGCTGCAAGGAAGCCTACAAGAACGTGCCGATCGTTCTGGGTGGCATCGAGGCGTCGCTGCGCCGCATCGCTCACTACGACTACTGGCAGGACAAGGTTCGTCATTCGATCCTGATCGACGCCAGCGCCGACATCCTGCTCTACGGCAACGCCGAGCGAGCCATCGTCGAAGTGGCCCAGCGCCTGTCGTTTGGCGAGTCGATCGAGACCATCACCGACGTGCGCGGCACCGCGTTCATTCGTCGTGACACGCCGAAGGGCTGGTACGAGTTCGACTCGACGCGCATTGACCGTCCGGGCAAGGTCGACAAGATCATCAACCCGTACGTCAACACCCAGGACACCCAGGCCTGCGCCATCGAGCAGGAAAAGGGCGAGGTCGAAGACCCGAACGAAGCGAAGGTGGTCCAGTTGCTGGACAGCCCGCGGATGACCCGGGACAAGACCGTGATCCGTCTGCCGTCCTTCGAGAAAGTGCGCAACGACGCCGTCCTTTATGCCCACGCCAACCGCGTGCTGCACCTGGAAACCAACCCCGGCAACGCCCGGGCGATGGTGCAGAAGCATGGTGAAGTGGACGTCTGGTTCAACCCGCCGCCCATTCCGATGACCACCGAAGAAATGGACTACGTCTTCGGAATGCCTTACGCGCGAATCCCGCACCCGGCCTACGGCAAGGAGCGCATTCCCGCGTACGAAATGATCCGCTTCTCGGTGAACATCATGCGCGGCTGCTTCGGCGGCTGTACCTTCTGCTCGATCACCGAACACGAAGGCCGAATCATCCAGAACCGCTCCCACGAGTCGATCATCCGCGAAATCGAAGAGATTCGTGACAAGGTGCCCGGCTTTACCGGCGTCATCTCCGACCTCGGGGGACCGACCGCGAACATGTATCGCATCGCCTGCAAGAGCACCGAGATCGAGACCCACTGCCGCAAGCCGTCCTGCGTGTTCCCGGGTATCTGCCCGAACCTGAACACCGACCACTCGGCGCTGATCAAGCTCTACCGCAGCGCCCGTGCCTTGCCGGGCGTGAAGAAGATCCTGATCGCCTCGGGCCTGCGCTACGACCTGGCGGTGGAATCGCCGGAGTACGTGCGCGAGCTGGTGACGCACCACGTCGGCGGCTACCTGAAGATCGCTCCGGAGCACACCGAGGAAGGTCCGCTGAACCAGATGATGAAACCTGGTATCGGCAGCTACGACCGCTTCAAGCGCATGTTCGAGAAATTCTCGAAAGAGGCGGGCAAGGAGCAGTACCTGATCCCGTACTTCATCGCCGCCCACCCGGGCACCACCGACGAAGACATGATGAACCTGGCCCTGTGGCTCAAGGGCAACGGCTTCCGCGCCGATCAGGTGCAGGCGTTCTACCCGTCGCCGATGGCCTCGGCCACCGCCATGTACCACTCGGGCAAGAACCCGTTGCGCAAGGTCACGTACAAGAGCGAAGGCGTGACCATCGTCAAGAGCGATGAGCAGCGCCGTCTGCACAAGGCGTTCCTGCGTTACCACGATCCGAAGGGCTGGCCGATGCTGCGCGAAGCGCTGGAGCGCATGGGCCGCGCCGACCTGATCGGCTCGGGCAAGAACCAGTTGATCCCGGCCCACCAGCCGGCGACCGACAGCTACCAGAGCGCCCGACGCAAGAACTCCACCCCGGCGGGCAGCCACAAGGTGGGCAAGGAACAGAAGATCCTGACCCAGCACACCGGCCTGCCACCGCGGGCCAGTGACGGCGGCAAGCCGTGGGACAAGCGCGAAGAGGCCAAGGCCGCCGCATTCGCCCGCAACCAGGAAGCCGCCAAGGCGCGCAAGGACGCCGCCAAAGGCAAAGGCCCGCGCAAGCCTCGCCAGCCGGCTGTGCCGCGCTGATGTCCATGGTGGGGTGTGTTGATGACATGCCCCGCCATGAGGCGTTGCAAAGCACTGGTTCAGTGCATCGTCTTCCATAAGGCCGGCGCCTGGTGCGCCGGCCTTTGTTCATGTTCAATGAATGCTCGGCGAAAGCCCCGGTGGCATAACTCTTGCCGCGTTTCTGTGCAAAAACGCTTGGCGCACGACGCCGAGACACCCTGCCCGTAAATGAGCACTGCCATGGCTGACCTGTCGGATCGTTCTTCGCTGAGCGCCGCGACCTATCACGAGATGCTTGCCGCCGATGGCGCGGTGCGTCCGCACTGGCAGGCGCTGTACGCCCATGTGCAGCGCAGCAGCCCGGCGCAACTGGCCCAGCGCCAGGCGCTGCTGAACCGGCAACTGCGGGAAAACGGCGTCACCTACAACATCTACGCTGACCCCGACGGCGCCGACCGGCCGTGGGAGCTGGACCTGTTGCCGCAGGTCATTCCCGCCGCCGAGTGGCAGGCGATTGGGCAGGGCGTGGCGCAGCGTGCTCGCCTGCTCAACGCGGTGCTCGCGGATATCTATGGCCCACAACAATTGATTGGCGAAGGCCTGCTGCCGGCCGAACTGGTGCATGGGCACAATAATTTTCTCTGGCCGTGCCAGGGCATTTCGGTGCCGGAGCAGACGTTCCTGCATGTCTATGCTGCGGATCTGGCGCGCGGTCCCGATGGCCGCTGGTGGGTTACTGCCGACCGCACCCAGGCGCCGTCCGGTGCCGGCTATGCGCTGGAAAACCGCACCGTGGTGTCCCGCGCCTTTCCCGAGCTGTACCGCGACCTTCATGTACAGCACCTCGCCGGCTTTTTCCGCACGTTGCAGCAGAGCCTGGCGCGACTGGCGCCCAGCGAATGGGAAACGCCGCTGGTGGTACTGCTGACGCCGGGGCGCTTCAACGAAAGCTATTTCGAACACCTTTATCTGGCCCGCCAGCTTGGCTACCCACTGGTGGAAGGCAGTGATCTGACCGTGCGCGACGGTACGGTCTTCCTCAAGACCCTGAGCGGTCTGCGGCGAGTCCACGCGATCATGCGCCGGCTCGATGATGACTTCTGCGACCCACTGGAACTGCGCACCGATTCGGCGCTTGGTGTGCCGGGCCTGCTGGACGCCGTGCGCCAGGGACGGGTGCTGGTAGCCAATGCCTTGGGCAGCGGAGTGCTGGAGTCGCCAGGTTTGCTCGGCTTCCTGCCGGCCATCAGTCAGCGCCTGTTCGGCGAAGAACTGAGCCTGCCGTCCATCGCCACCTGGTGGTGCGGTGAGCCGGCGGCGCTGGAGCAGGCGGTGGAAAAATTGCCGGAACTGCTGTTCAAGCCGGCCTTTCCTTCGCAGAGCTTCCAGCCGCTGCTGGGGCGAGATCTGGATGACGCTCAGCGTCAGGCCCTGGTCGAGCGCCTGCGGGCGCGCCCGTACGCTTACGTCGCCCAGGAACTGGCGCAGCTTTCCCAGGCGCCGGTGTGGCAGGCCGATCACTTGCAGGCCCGCCCGGTGGGCATGCGCGTCTATGCCGTGGCCAGCGCCGATGGCTACCGGGTGCTGCCGGGTGGATTGACCCGGGTGGCGGCGCAGGCGGATGCCGAGGTGGTGTCGATGCAGCGTGGCGGGGCCAGCAAGGACACCTGGGTGCTCGGCGAGGTCGCGGCCCAGGGCGAGCAATGGCAAGCCAGTCGCAGCCTCGGCGTGGCCGATCTGATCCGCCAGGACCCGTACCTGCCTTCGCGGGTGGTGGAGAACCTGTTCTGGTTCGGCCGCTACTGCGAACGCTGCGATGCCAGCGCGCGGCTGCTGCGGATTCTCCTGAGTGGTTATCTCGACGGCGACTCGCCGCAAGCGCTGGACGCCGCCGTGACCCTGGCCGAAGAGCTTTCGCTGTTGCCCGCCGAGGGTACGCTGGACGCGCGTTTGCGCACCGCACTGCTCGACCCGGCGTGGGGTTTCAGCCTGCGGGCCAATTTGCAGCGTCTGCAATGGGCTGCGGGGCAAGTACGCGGCAAGCTTTCACGGGAGAACTGGCAAGCGCTGGTGGAACTGCAACGGGAAGCCCAGCGCCTCGATGATCTGTCGGCAGATTTCGCCGAGTTGCTGGACTTCCTCAACCGCCTGATTCTCGCGTTGGCGGCGCTGTCCGGTTTCGCCCTGGATGACATGACCCGCGACGAAGGCTGGCGCTTCCTGATGACGGGGCGGCGCATCGAGCGCGTCTACGCCTTGAGCAGCAGCCTGGCGAGCTTCCTGCGCGGGCCGGGAGACGCCGATCAGGTGGGGCTGGAGTGGCTGCTGGAACTGGCCAACAGCAGCATCACCTATCGCTCGCGTTATTTGGCGGTGGCGCAACGGGTGCCGGTGCTGGACTTGCTTCTGCTGGACGAGCAGAACCCCCATGCGGTGCTGTTCCAGCTCAAGGCGCTGCTGCGTTCGCTGGGGCGTCTGCAAGCGTCCTTTGGCACCCCGCCGGAAGCGGATCTGGCGCAGCTTGCCGTACGCTTGCAGCATTTCGATCTGCACAGTCTGGAAAACCCGCTGTTTGGCGAATCCAGCGTACGGGCGGTGCTCGATGGGCTGGCGGCGCTGCTCACGGAAATCGCCGAGGCCAGCGAAGCGGTATCCGATCGCCTGGCCCTGCGTCACTTCGCCCATGTCGATATCAGCCAGCAGACGGTGTCCGCGTGATGAGTGTTCGTTACCAGATTCTTCACGACACCCATTACCGCTACGCCAGCCCGGTGTCGCTGGCCCAGCAACTGGTGCACCTGTGGCCGCGGGATTGCCCGTGGCAGCGCTGCGAGGAGCGGCACCTGGACGTAACACCAACGCCGACGCGGCGGCGCGACGCGCTGGATGTGTTCGGCAACCCGTTGACCCGGTTGGCCCTGGAGTACCAGCACGATGAGTTGCGGGTCAGCACTCGGGTGCGTGTCGAGGTGCTGCCCCGGCCTGCGCCCTGCCTGACGGAATCACCGCCCTGGGAACTGGCGCGCAACGCCCTCGGTTATTCGCGACAGGCGCTGTCGGCGGAGGTCCTGGATGCCTGCCGTTACCGTTTCGAGTCGCCGTATGTCCGCCTGAAAAAGCGCTTCGTGGAGTTTGCCGAGCCGTGCTTCGGTGCCGGCGTGCCGCTGCTGGTGGCGGTGCGGGCGCTGATGGAGAAGATCTTTCGCGAATTCACCTTCGATGCCGGTGCGACCCAGGTCGCTACACCTTTGGTGGAGGTGCTGGCACGACGTCGCGGGGTCTGCCAGGACTTCGCCCACCTGATGCTCGCCTGCCTGCGCTCTCGTGGTCTGGCGGCGCGCTATGTCAGCGGCTACCTGCTGACCCGACCGCCGCCCGGGCAGGCGCGGCTGATCGGTGCGGATGCCTCGCATGCCTGGGTCTCGGTGTTCTGCCCGCAGCAGGGTTGGGTGGATTTCGATCCCACCAACAACCTGCTGCCGGCGCTGGAACACATCACCCTCGGTTGGGGGCGGGACTTTTCCGATGTGTCACCGCTGCGCGGGGTCATTCTCGGCGGTGGCAGCCACGACCCGGATGTGCGGGTGACGGTGTTGCCACTGGAGGACTGGCCGGCTCACGCGGGCGGTTGATCGACCCACTTCGGCGCGACTACCGGCTTCCAGGCGTCCAGTGCGTCGAGCAGGGCGTCGGGCGCGGGGTTGAGTTGCAGCATCGAGCGGTGTTGCGGGCGGACGAAGCCTTCCTCGACCACATGATCGAGGAAGCCGCTGAGTTTCTCGTAGAAGCCGTTGACCTCCAGCAGCCCCAGTGGCTTGCCGTGGTAGCCGAGTTGCCCCCAGGTCCAGACTTCGAACAGTTCTTCCAGGGTGCCAAGGCCACCGGGCAGGGCGATGAAGGCATCGCTCAGTTCGGCCATGCGCGCCTTGCGCGCGTGCATGCCGTCCACCACTTCAAGACGGGTAAGGCCGGGGTGGGCGATTTCAGCGCGTTGCAGGCTGACCGGGATGATGCCGATCACCTCACCGCCGGCCGCCATGGCCGCGTCGGCGACGATGCCCATCAGGCCCACGGCGCCACCGCCGTAGACCAAGGTCAGACCGCGACGGGCGATGGCCTCGCCGAGCGCCACCGCGGCTTCGCGGTAAGCCGGATTGGCGCCAGTGCTGGCGCCGCAGAATACACAGACGGAACGTAGAGACATGGTTTTCTCCGGGTCGAAAATCGCCACAGAGTAAGGGCCATGGGCAGCTCTTCCAAGCGTTGTGTTATTCCGGGCGGGAGAACTCGTACACGTTGCCGGCGTTGGCGCAGGCGTAGGCGGCGAGCATGCTTTGCATGAAAGTGCTGATGGACATGTGGGACTACTCCTAATTGAGAGGTTGTCGCATCGTCCGTCATACGGGCATGATGGGCACGTTGATTGTCTTGATGGACACCATAGAAGAATTTCACCGCCCGGATATGGTCCCACGTTTGACCCATATCAGCAGCGCAGAGCGCTGGATAGGGCAGTCTGATTTCGATAAAAAACCTGCCATGGAGATTCACAATGTTTGCCAAGTTCGTTGCCGTGTCCCTGCTGACCGTTGCCAGTGCCCAGGTAATGGCTGCTGATTGCAAGGTCACCGTCGACTCCACCGACCAGATGTCCTTCAACACCAAGGAAATCGCCATCGACAAGAGCTGCAAGCAGTTCACCGTCGAACTGACCCACTCCGGCAACCTGCCGAAGAACGTCATGGGCCACAACCTGGTGATCAGCAAAGCCGCTGACATGCAGCCAATCGCTACCGACGGTCTGAGTGCCGGTATCGACAAGGATTACCTGAAAGAGGGTGATGCCCGCGTGATCGCGCACACCAAAGTGATCGGCGCTGGCGAGAAAGACGCCGTTACCTTCGACGTTTCGAAGCTGGCCGCTGGCGAAAGCTACGGCTTCTTCTGCTCCTTCCCGGGCCACATCTCGATGATGAAAGGCACCATCGTTCTGAAGTAAAAATCCCCTTCGCGAGCAAGCTCGCTCCTACAGGTTTGGCGTATGTCGTGCTCTGTAGGAGCGAGCTTGCTCGCGATGCCCTTCTAAGGCGCGAACGGCATTTCCCGTTTGTGATGCGTCTTCTGATACGTCCGCTTGATGATCTCGAACGCTTCCTCGCTCACCGGCTCGCCGTGCAGGAAGGCGTCGATCTGCGCGTAGGTCACGCCGTGTGACGCTTCGTCCGGCTTGCCCGGCGCAAGGTCTTCCAGGTCGGCGGTCGGCACTTTCTCTACCAGCGATTCCGGCGCGCCAAAGTTGCGTGCGATCGAACGCACCTGGTTTTTCACCAGCCCACTCAGCGGTGCCAGGTCGCAGGCACCATCACCGAACTTGGTGAAGAACCCCATCACCGCTTCCGCCGCGTGGTCGGTGCCGATCACCAGGCCTGCGCGGGCTCCGGCGATGGTGTACTGGGCCACCATGCGCATGCGCGCCTTGGTGTTGCCGACCACGAAATCCACCAGACTCGGCTGACCGCCTTCCAGGGCCTTGACCTCGGTGGCCAGGGCGCGCACTGCCGGGGCGATGTTCACCGTGTGCAGTTCGTCTGGCTGGATGAAGTCGATGCAGGCCTGGGCATCGTGTTCGTCGTGCTGCACGTGGTACGGCAGGCGCACGGCGATGAAACGGTAGTGCTCGTCACCGCTCTGCTGGCGCAGGTCGTTGATCGCGCGTTGGGCCAGCAGCGCCGCAGTCAGCGAATCGACGCCGCCGCTGATGCCCAGCACCAGGGTCTTGAGCCCGGCGTTTTTCAGGCATTGCTGGATGAAGGCGACGCGCCGGGCCACTTCGGCTTCGAGCGCGGCCTGGTCGGCGAACGGCGGCTGGACCTTGAGCTGCTGCGCGATCTCTCGCTGGACGGCTTGCATGGGTTACTCCTCGCTGGGAACTTTGAAAACGTGACGCAGGTAGGAAACGAAGTTGGGGTCGCGACACTGGGTCTTGGCGGCCTCATCGGAAATCTTGGCCACGGGCTGGCCATTACAGTCGGTCATTTTAAGCACGATGCTCATCGGCGCCACTCCGGGAATGTCACAGGTGAGGTTGGTGCCGATGCCGAAGCTGACATTGATCCGTCCGCGCAGGGCCCGGAAGATTTCCAGCGAACGGGTCAGGTTCAAGCCATCGGAAAACACCAGGGTCTTGGTCATCGGGTCGATGCCGAGCTTGCGGTAATGCTCGATGGCTTTCTCCGCCCAGATCACCGGGTCGCCCGAGTCATGCCGCAGGCCATCGAAAAGCTTGGCGAAGTACAGGTCGAAGTCCTGCAGGAAGGCATCCATGGTGATGCAGTCGGTCAGGGCGATGCCCAGCAGGCCGCGGTACTCGCGCACCCAGCAGTCGAGGGCGGCAATCTGGCTGTCGATCAGCCGCGGGCCGAGCTGCTGGTGGGCCATGATCCATTCGTGGGCCATGGTGCCCAGTGGCTTGATATCCAGTTTCCATGCCAGGTGCACGTTGCTGGTGCCGACGAAGCGCGCGGGGAAGTCGGCTTTGAGCACCTTCACCACTTCTTCCTGGACGCCGTAGGAGAAGCGCCGGCGGGTGCCGAAATCGGCGACTTGCAACTCGGACAGTTCCTCATCGCTGGCGTTGGCGCGCAGCCAGTCGAACTTGCGGTGCAGTTGTTCGCGGGCCTGTTCCAGGCGCACCTGTGGATAACGGTTGCGGTTGCGCACCTCGCTGATGATCGCCAGCAGCGGGACCTCGAAGAGGATCACGTGCAGCCACGGGCCGCGCAGGCGAAGGAAAAGCTGGTCGTTCTCGATGCCCAGTTTCAGGTAGCGCAGGTTGAAGCGGAACAGACCGAGGAAGCGCAGGAAATCCGGCTTCATGAAGCTGATCTGCTCAAGGAAGGCCAGTTGCTCGTTGCTGATGCACATCTCGCTCAGGCGCTCGATCTGTTCGCCGATCTGCCCCAGCCAGGGGCGCAGGTCCTCACCATTGCGGCAGCGGAACTCCCACTCGACGTCGACGTTGGGGTAGTTGTGCAGCACCGCCTGCATCATCGTCAGCTTGTAGAAATCGGTGTCCAGCAGGCTCTGCACGATGCGATCGGCGAAGGCGCTTTCGCTCATATAAGGCTCCAGTCCAGGCGTGTGCCATCAGAGCTGCTCATTGTGCCAGTCTTTGCCGTTGGGCGAAGCCGGCGTCTGCCGGGTCATTCGGTAGCAGCCTACCTTTAGCGGCGATTTCTCCAACCCAGACTAGCCTCTTATGGTGCTTGCTGTAGCAGTCGCGCACCACGGATGTGCACTTCCGTTACGCAGGCTGTTACAGGACGGTTGCACGTAAACACGCGCGAGGGTTGCAATGATGGCGTTGAGTGGTTGCGCCTATTTATGGCCTCGGGTGTAACTTTCTGTGTTGCAGAGGGTTGCACGACCCATAAAGAAAGCCCGCGACCGCTTGCCGGTGAACCTGAGCACGAGTTTCTTTCGAATAAAAAATCGATGGCACGGCGCTTGCTCTGAGCAAGACGCAGATACAAGTTGCTGAAAGTTGTAGTGCCAACCCAAAAAAACATCAGGAGCACCAACACATGTCGCAGACGTTTTACAAGAAAGGCTTTCTTGCCTTGGCCGTGGCAACGGCGCTGGGCATTTCTTCGTATGTACAGGCCGATGTAAAAATCGGCGTCGCGGGCCCCATGACGGGTGCCAACGCAGCGTTTGGCGAGCAATACATGAAAGGTGCTCAGGCGGCGGCCGACAAGATCAACGCCGAAGGCGGGATCAACGGCGAGAAGATCGTTCTGGTCAAAGGCGATGACGCCTGCGAGCCCAAGCAGGCCGTGGCCGTGGCCAACCGTCTGGTCGACCAGGACAAGGTGGCCGGTGTGGTAGGTCACTTCTGCTCCTCCAACACCATCCCTGCCTCCGAGGTCTACGACGAAGCCGGCGTGATCGCCATCACCCCGGGCTCCACCAACCCGCAGGTCACCGAACGCGGCCTGGGCGCCATGTTCCGCATGTGCGGCCGTGACGACCAGCAAGGCATCGTCGCCGGCGACTACATCGTCGACGTGCTCAAGGGCAAGAAAGTCGTCGTCCTGCACGACAAGGACACGTACGGTCAGGGCCTGGCCGACGCGACCAAGGCACAACTGGAGAAACGCGGCGTGAAGCCGGTGCTGTACGAAGGCTTGACCCGTGGCGAGAAAGACTTCAGCGCCGTGGTGACCAAGATTCGCGGCGCGGGCGCCGACGTCGTCTACTTCGGTGGCCTGCACCCGGAAGCCGGCCCACTGGTTCGCCAACTGCGTGAAGCCGGCCTGAAAGATGTGAAGTTCATGTCCGACGACGGCATCGTCACCGACGAACTGGTGGCCACCGCGGGCGGTGCGCAGTTCGTCGACGGCGTGTACATGACCTTTGGCGCCGACCCGCGCCTGCTGCCAGACAGCAAGGCCGTGGTGGAAGAGTTCCGCAAGGGCGGCACCGAGCCTGAAGGCTACACCCTGTACGCCTACGCTTCGGTCCAGGCGCTGGCTGCCGCGTTCAACGGCTCCAAGTCGAACAAAGGCGAGGACGCCGCCAAGTGGCTCAAGGCCAATCCGGTGAAAACCGTCATGGGCGAGAAGAAGTGGGACAGCAAGGGCGACCTGACCGTCTCCGACTACGTGGTCTACCAGTGGGACGCCAGCGGCAAATACCACCAGCTCGAAAAACAAAAATAACAACGGCATTCGGCCCGGGGCGTTCGTGTCCCGGGCCGTTGCCCGGTTGCCGTACCTGTCTTTTCTCGTAGATCTGCACAACCCTGCGCTGCGAGGGCCTCTTCATCCGGGGCCCGCCGTAGTCGGCGCTTGTGCAATCTCAAATACGTGAGATTGCGTTATGGATGGAATTTTCCTGCAGCAACTGATCAATGGACTGACTCTCGGGTCTGTCTATGGTCTGATCGCCATCGGCTACACAATGGTCTATGGCATCATCGGCATGATCAACTTCGCGCACGGCGAGGTGTATATGATTTCCGCTTACCTGGCGGCAATCAGCCTGGCATTGCTGGCCTATTTCGGCGTCGAGTCCTTTCCGCTGCTGATGTTGGGAACCTTGTTGTTCACGGTTGTCGTCACCGGCGTCTATGGCTTCACCATCGAACGCATCGCCTACAAACCCCTGCGTAACTCCACCCGTCTGGCACCGCTGATCAGTGCCATCGGTATTTCCCTGATCCTGCAGAACTATGCCCAGATCAGCCAGGGCGCCCGCCAGCAAGGCGTGCCAACCCTGCTCGAAGGCGCCTGGCGCGTCGACATCGGTACGGGCTTCGTACAACTGACCTACACCAAGATCTTCATCCTGATCGCCGCGTTCGCCGGCATGGGCCTGCTCACCTACGTGATCAAGTACACCAAGCTCGGCCGTATGTGCCGCGCTACCCAGCAAGACCGCAAGATGGCCTCGATCCTGGGGATCAACACCGACCGGGTGATTTCCTACGTGTTCATCATCGGCGCGGTGATGGCTGCTCTGGCCGGCGTGCTGATCACCATGAACTACGGCACCTTCGACTTCTATGCCGGCTTCATCATCGGCATCAAGGCGTTCACCGCTGCGGTGCTCGGCGGCATTGGCTCGCTTCCTGGCGCGATGCTCGGCGGGATCATCCTCGGTATTTCCGAGTCGCTGTTCGCCGGCCTGATCAACTCCGACTACAAGGACGTGTTCAGCTTCTCGCTGCTGGTACTGATCCTCATCTTCCGTCCGCAAGGCCTGTTGGGTCGCCCGCTCGTGGCTAAGGTGTGAACATGTCCACTGCCAAAACTGCTTCTTCCGGTTTCGATATCAAACGCAGCCTGCTGGAAACCATCGTCGCCGGCCTGCTGGCCCTGATCGTGTTCGGTCCGGTGGTCGGCGTGGTCCTTGATGGCTACAGCTTCAACGCCCAACCGGCCCGGGTGGCCTGGCTGGTCGGTGGGGTGATGGTGGGGCGCTTCGTGCTCAGCGTGTTCTTCCAGAGCAGCACGGGCAAGCGCATGCTCGAGGGCTTCGACAGCGGTGGCTCGGGCGTGCATGTACTGGCGCCGAACTACAAGTCGCGGCTGCGCTACATCATCCCGGCGCTGATCGTCATCGCCATCGTCTTCCCGATCTTCGCCAACAAGTACCTGTTGACTGTGGTCATCCTCGGCCTGATCTACGTGTTGCTGGGCCTGGGCCTGAACATCGTGGTCGGCCTGGCCGGCCTGCTCGACCTTGGTTACGTGGCGTTCTACGCCATTGGTGCCTATGGCCTGGCGCTGGGTTACCAATACCTGGGCCTCGGGTTCTGGAGTGTACTGCCGCTGGCGGCCATCGCTGCGGCGTTGGCGGGGTGCATACTCGGCTTCCCGGTGTTGCGCATGCATGGCGACTACCTGGCGATCGTGACCCTGGGCTTCGGTGAAATCATCCGCCTGGTGTTGAACAACTGGCTGTCCTTCACCGGCGGCCCGAACGGCATGCCGGCACCGTCGCCGACCTTCTTTGGCCTGGAATTCGGTCGTCGCGCCAAAGACGGCGGCGTACCGTTTCACGAGTTCTTCGGCATCGAGTACAACCCCAACCTGAAATTCCTGTTCATCTACATCGTGCTGTTCCTCGTCGTGCTGGCGGTGCTTTACATCAAGCACCGGCTGACCCGCATGCCTGTTGGCCGCGCTTGGGAAGCGCTGCGCGAAGATGAAATCGCTTGCCGCTCCATGGGCCTGAACCATGTACTGGTCAAACTCTCGGCGTTCACCCTCGGTGCTTCCACCGCGGGCCTGGCCGGGGTGTTCTTCGCCACCTACCAGGGGTTCGTCAACCCGTCCTCGTTCACCTTCTTCGAGTCGGCGCTCATTCTCGCAATCGTCGTGCTCGGCGGCATGGGTTCGACCGTCGGCGTGGTGATCGCCGCGTTCGTCCTGACCGTGGCCCCGGAGCTGCTGCGCAGCTTCTCCGAATACCGGGTCCTGCTGTTCGGCGTGTTGATGGTGTTGATGATGATCTGGCGACCGCGCGGCCTGATTCGTATCAGCCGTACCGGTGTAGTCCCGCGTAAAGGAGTGGCGCCATGAGCGACGAAGTAATCCTCTCGGTCGACAACCTGATGATGCAGTTCGGCGGGATCAAGGCGCTGAGCGATGTCAGCCTGAAGGTCAAGCGCAACGAAATCTTCGCCCTGATCGGCCCCAACGGCGCGGGCAAGACCACCGTGTTCAACTGCCTCACCGGCTTCTACAAGGCCAGCGGTGGCAAGATCGAATTGAATGTGCGCGGCTCGAAGACCAACGTGATCCAGTTGCTCGGCGAGCGCTTCGAGCCGGGCGATTTCGTTTCGCCCAAGCGCTTCATCAATCGTGTGCATTACAAGATGTTCGGCGGCACCCACCTGGTGAACCGCGCCGGGCTCGCCCGGACCTTCCAGAACATTCGCCTGTTCAAGGAAATGTCCGTGGTGGAGAACCTGCTGGTGGCCCAGCACATGTGGGTCAACCGCAATCTGCTGGCCGGGGTGCTCAACACCAAGGGTTACCGCAAGTCCGAAAGCGACGCGCTGGACCACGCCTTCTACTGGCTGGAAGTGGTGGACCTGGTGGACTGCGCCAACCGCCTCGCCGGCGAGCTTTCCTACGGCCAGCAGCGCCGCCTGGAAATCGCCCGGGCCATGTGCACGCGGCCCAAGATCATCTGCCTCGACGAACCGGCTGCGGGCCTCAACCCGCAAGAGACCGAAGCCCTGAGCCGGATGATCCGCGTGCTGCGCGACGAGCACGACATCACCGTGGTGCTGATCGAGCACGATATGGGCATGGTCATGAGCATCTCCGACCATATCGTGGTCCTCGACCACGGCAACGTGATCGCCGAAGGCAAGCCGCAGGACATCCGCAACAACCCGACT
>NZ_QKVL01000065.1 GCF_003231275.1 Pseudomonas huaxiensis | reverse complement strand
CGGTTATTCGGGTCAGTTGGCCAGTGATAACCGGGATCATGCGGTGACTGTGAGCTTTAGCATGGGCTTCTAAGGGCCTCATCGCGAGCGAGCTCGCTCCTACAGTGGTCGGTGTTGCACCCGGGTCCTGTAGGAGCGAGCTTGCTCGCGATTTGTTACCACCCCGGAACCCGACCGACTAGTGGTCATTTTCTGTACAGTTTTGTGGGATATTTCCTACCAAGTTCATGGCCATTTGATGTAAAAAGGCCACTTTCCGCTTCATTTACCGCCAAGGTCAGGCTTTTTGACTGGCAGCGTGAGCCTCTCACCGCTGTCACCGTCGTAGGGGCCCGCATTCAAGGGATTGAATCGCCTGATCCACATTCTGGAGTTTCATTGTGGATAGCCGCGCAGCCCGACCGCTTCGTACCCCTCGTTCGTCCCTTTCTGTCGCCGTCAGCATGGCCGCGCTGGGCGTGTTCGCCAGCCTGGGCAGCACCGAGGCGCTGGCGTGTACCCCCTATCCGCCACTCAATAACGACACCGTGACCTGCAGTTCGGCGTACTGGCTCGGTTTCGCGAGCAGTTCCGCCAACCTCACGATCACCGTCAACGCCACTTCAACGATCATACAAACCTCGGGCGGCGGCGGGGCAGCGATGCTGGCCAACGGCGGCCACCTGCTCTTGACCATCTCCGGGACCATCGATCCGTCGGGGCTCGTGGCGATGCCGGTACTGACCAGCGGGGTGATCGCCGGTAACGGCTCCGCTTCCAGCATCATCATCCAGAGCGATAACAACGGGATTATCAGGGGCACCGCGCGTTCGCCGAGCGCTTTCCTGACCACGTTTGCCGGTATGGCGGTGGAAGTGTGGAACGCCGTGGGCGGGCAGACGCGTGTCAACAACGCTGGCCTGATCGCAACCCGCGATATCGCCGGCCTCAGCACGCCGACCGTTGCTGCCGACAACGCGCTCATGGCCATCCGCGGCGGTGGCCAGGTCATCATGAGCAACGTGTCGGCCGGCCGTATCATCGGCCGGGTTGCATTCGAGCGGTCGTCGGGGGTGGGTAACACGTTCCTCAATGCCGGCTCCATCAAGGGCAGCGTGTCGATGGGCGCGGGCGGCGTCAACGAATTCACCGCGGTCACCCTTGGCAGCCTGACTGGCGATGGCAGCACGACGGGCAGCCTGGGCAACTCGCTGGGCTACAACCTGACGTTCGCCCCCACCGGGCAGGTCGATGGCGGCGCGGGCGGGGTCAACACCCTGAAACTGCGTAACCCCGGCAGTTCGGGCACCACCGGCGCCGTCACGATCAGCGCCAGCCAATACGTCAACTTCAATTATTTGGAGATCAACGGCGGCACCTGGACCATCAATGGCCCGCTGCTGAGCGCGGCCAGCACCAGCACAACGCTGGCGGCCGGTATCGCCATCGTGGACAACTCGCTGGTCTTCGGTAACGGTTCGGTTCAGGCCAACGGCGGGACCCTGCAATCCAGCGGGACCAATGTAAACCTGGCCAACGCCATCACCATGAACTCCAGCGGGCTGACCGTAACGGGCGGCGATGACCTGACGCTCAGCGGCGTGATTTCCGGTGCCAGCGGCACCCTGACCAAGAACGGCGCCGGCAGCCTGACCCTCAATCGCCTCAACTCCTACAGCGGCATGACCAACCTGAATGCGGGGACCCTGATCCTGGGGCACAACAGCGCGCTGGGTAACAGCACGCTGATTGTCGGAGGCGGCACCCTTGAGGCCAGCACGGCGATCACCGTCGGTAATGGCATCAACGTGACGGCGCCCGCGATGACCGTCGGCGGCAGCAACGACATCACCCTCACCGGGCTGGTCAACATTGGCGCGAAGCTGGTCAAGCAAGGCACGTCGAACCTGACCCTGAGCAGCAGCACCATTTTCTCCGGCGGTGCCGACCTCAAGGGCGGCACCTTGACGGTGGGCAGCGGCTCGGCACTGGGCAGTGGCTTCATCACCGTCAGCGGCGCCTCCAGCCTGGCCAGCCTGCAGTCGGAAACCCTCGACAACTCCGTTTTCCTTAACAGCAACCTGACGGTGACCGGCAGCAATGACCTGCAGCTCAATGGCGTGGTCAGCGGCAGCGGCAAGCTGATCAAGGCCGGCACTGGCACGCTCATCCTCAACGCCGTGAACACCCATACCGGCGGTGTCGAATTGCAAGGCGGGACACTGCGGCTGGACGCTGCTGGCCTGGGCCCGGGCGGACTCAAAGTCAGTGGTGCCAGTACCCTCGACGTCCGCACCACCCTGATCTATGTCGCCCCCGTGGCGGTCGACGCCAACCTGTCGCTCGTTCAGGCGTCCAACATGGTGCTGGCCGGCATCCTCAGTGGCAGCGGCACCATCACCAAGACCGGCATCTCGACCCTGCGGCTGGACAATACCGACAGCACGTTCAACGGCACGTACGACATCCAGCAGGGCTTCCTCACCAACAACGCGGTCAACGCGATGGGTGTTTCGCCGAGCGTCAACCTCGCCGGCGTCTCCGTGCTCAACGTGTCTGCCTCGGGCACGGTGGGTGCGTTGACCGGGTCGGGTTCGGTTGCCATCAACAGCGCTGCCACCTTGACCGTGGGCGGCAATAACCAATCCTCCACGTTCAACGGCGCGTTTTCCGGTGGGGGAGGGCTGGTCAAGACGGGCTCGGGCACGTTGAACCTCAGCAACACCAGCTTTAATTCCGGTAGCACTCAGGTCAACGGCGGCACGCTGAACCTGTCGGGCAGGTTCAGCAGCAGTACGGTCACCGTCAACAGTGGCGGCACGTTGCGCAGCACCGGACAACTGGACGGCGGCGTCATCGTGAGAGGCGGCGGCGCCCTGGCCCTGGCGGGCGGCACTGCCGGCGCCGTGCAGGTGCAAACCGGCGGCAGCCTGCTGGTCAATGGCGGTGCGCCCGTGACCACCGGCGAACTGTTCATCAGCAACGGCGGCATTCTCACCGTTGGCCTGGGCCAGATTTCCACCACGCCGATCATCAATGTCCAGGGCAATCTGACGCTGGACGGCATCATCCTGAACCTCCTGGATGCCGGCGATATCAGCAACGGCGTGCACCGGCTGATGAACTACAGCGGCACCCTGACCTACAACGGTCATATCCTGGGCTCGCTGCCCACCGGCGTGGCCTCGAATCAACTGCTCCTGACCCTCGGGGCCGGCCAGGTCAACCTGCTGGTCAGCTCGCCTTCGTTGCCCATGCAGTTCTGGGATGGCGGCAACTTCACCGCCTCGGGCACGGTCGAAGGCGGCAGCGGCACCTGGAACGGTAGCCTCGTCAACTGGACCAATGCTCTGGGCTCGAACAACTGGGCCTGGGCTTCGCAAGGCGCGGTGTTCCAGGGCGCTGCCGGCACCGTGACGGTGGACGCCGCACAGTCGGTGTCCTTCCTCCAGTTCATGACCGACGGCTACAACGTGGTCAGCGGCAGCAATGGCAGCCTGAGCCTGAACCCGGGGGTGACCGGCAGCACCGAAGTGCGCGTGGATGCTGGCGTGACCGCTACCCTGGGTCTTTCCGTCCAGGGCGGTTCGCGGCTGGACAAGGTCGGCAACGGCACCCTGGTCCTGACGGGGAACAATGGTTACTACGCCGGTACACGGCTGGCGGGCGGGACCTTGCGGGTCGGCCATACCAATGCAATGGGTTCCGGCCTGGTAGAGGTGCTCACCGGCACCACACTGGGCACGACAACCGCGCTGAGCCTGAGCAACAGCATCAGCTTCAGCGGCGCCAGCACCCTTGACGTCAGCCAGAACCTCTCGCTTACCGGTACCCTCAGCGGGCTCGGATCAGTGACCAAGACCGGTGCCGGTACCCTGACGCTCACCAGCGGCGGCTCCAGCTTCTCCGGCGCCCTCACCCTCAACGATGGCGCGCTGGTGCTGACTCGCACGTTCGCGCTCGGCACCGCCGCGCTGATCGCCAACAACAACACCAGCCTGAGCACCACCAGCGCACTCACCCTGGGCAACGCGGTGACGGTCAATGGCAACCTGACGTTGCCGAGCAATAACGACCTGGGCCTGTCCGGCGTGATCTCCGGCGCCGGCACGCTGATCAAACAGGGCAACGGTACTCTGAGCCTGTTCGGCAGTAACCTGCTGACCGGTACCCTCAGGCTCGACAGCGGCACCCTGAGCCTGAGCAATGACAGTGCCCTGGGCCAGGGCACGCTGAAGATCGCCGGCGTTTCCACCCTCGACAGCAATGCCGCGCGCACCCTGAGCAACGCCGTCATCCTCGATCAGCAACTGCTGTTGCCCGGCAATCACGACCTGACCCTCAATGGCGTGGTGTCGGGCGCCGACGGGATGGTCAAGGATGGCGCGGGCACTCTGACCCTGAACGGCGCCAACCTGTACCAGGGCGATACCCGGCTCAATGCCGGCAAGTTGATCGTGGGCCGCTCCGGCGCGCTCGGCAGCGGCCTGCTCAACGTAGCGGGTAACGCCACGCTGGAAACCAGTAGCGCGGTGACCTTGAGCAACGTGGTGGACCTGAGCAGTACGCTGACTGTTTCCGGCAGCAACGACCTGACCCTGAGCGGCGGCATCAATGGCGGCGGCACCCTGACCAAGACCGGGACCGGCAGCCTGACCCTGAGCGGCGGCAGCACCTTCAACGGCAGCGTCAACATCAACGGTGGTCGCCTGATCAGCACCGTCGGCACCGCGATGGGCGTTCCGGCACTGGTCGATGTCGCCTCCGGCGCGGCGCTGGAACTGCGTGCTGGCGGTGTCATCAGCCAACTCCAGGGCTCCGGCGATATCGAACTGGTCGGCGGCACCTTCAACGTTGCCAGCGGCACCTTCGCGGGCGCCTTCAGCGGCAACGCCAACCTGACCAAGTTCGGCACCGGCACCTTGCTGTTGACCGGTAACGGCAGCCTCTTCGGCAATACCGTCGTCAGTGGCGGCACCCTGCGCGTGGACGGCAGCCTCGGCAACGGCAGCGTCGCGGTGGGCAGTATCGGCACCCTCACTGGCAGCGGCACGTTGGGCGGCGTGGTGAGCGTTGCCGATGGCGGCCACCTGAGCCTGGCGGCCGGCTCGGTACTGAATCTAGGAGCGCTGGTGCTCAACGATGCCTCCCAGATCGATGTGTCGTTGGGTGCGGCTGTTCCGGGCGCGGCGGGCCTCGCCAACATCACCGGCAACCTGATCCTCGACGGCCAGCTCAATGTCACCGACACCGGCGGCTTCGGCATCGGCGTCTACCGCCTGTTCGACTACGGCGGTGTGCTCACCGACAACCAACTGGCCGTCGGCACCTTGCCCGTCGGCTTCCCGGCCAACGAACTGGCCGTGCAGACCAGCGTCGCCAATCAGGTCAACGTGGTGGTCGGCGGTGACGCCAACGTCCGCTTCTGGGACGGCGCCGGCCTTGTCGCCAACGGCGTCGTCCAGGGCGGCAACGGTGTATGGAACAGCGCCACCACCAACTGGACCACCGCCAACGCCGGCTTCAACATGGCGTGGAACAGCACCTTCGCGGTATTCCAGAACACGGCGGGCGTGGTCACCGTGGACGGCAGCCAGAACATTACCGGCCTGCAGTTCCTCACCGATGGCTACCGCATTGAAGGCGGCGTGGCCGGGCAATTGCTGCTGAATGGCACTGCCGGGATGCGGGTCGGCAACGGCCTAATCGCGACTCTGGACGTCGAGCTTGGCGGCAGCGGCGACCTCGACAAACTCGAAGCTGGCACCCTGGTGCTCAACGGCAACAACAGCTACACCGGCAGCACCCGCGTCAGCGGCGGCACGCTGCGGGTCGATGGCAGCCTCGCCGGCGGCAACGTGACCGTTGCCAGCGGCGCGACCCTGGCTGGCAGCGGCTCGCTGGCCGGTGCGGTCGAGGTGGCTGACGGCGGCCACCTGAAGCTGGCCGCCGGTTCGGTACTGAATCTCGGCG
Organism: Pseudomonas huaxiensis; assembly: GCF_003231275.1. Classification (GTDB taxonomy): domain Bacteria; phylum Pseudomonadota; class Gammaproteobacteria; order Pseudomonadales; family Pseudomonadaceae; genus Aquipseudomonas; species Aquipseudomonas huaxiensis. The sequence goes on along the minus strand of NZ_QKVL01000065.1, from coordinate 15,845 downwards.
CGCTGCTGTTGAACAACAACGCCAACCTCGACGTCGCGCTCGGCGCGCCGATTCCCGGCGCTGCGGGCGTGGCCAATATCGCTGGCAACCTGACCCTCGGCGGCACGCTCAATGTCAGCGACACCGGCGGCTTCGGCATCGGCGTCTATCGCCTGTTCGACTATGGCGGACTGCTGAGCGACAACGGCCTGGCGCTCGGCACCCTGCCAGTCGGCATCCCGGCCAACGAACTGGAAGTGCAGACCAGCGTCGCCAACCAGATCAACCTGGTGGTGGGTGGCGCACCGGACCTGCGCTTCTGGGACGGCGCCAGCCTCACCAGCAACAGCATCATCGAAGGCGGCAGCGGCGTGTGGAACAGCGCCAGTACCAACTGGACCACCACCAACGCCGGCTTCAACGAAGCCTGGAACAGCACCTTCGCGGTGTTCGCGGGCAGCAGTGGCACCGTCACGGTGGACGGCACCCAGCGCATCACCGGTCTGCAGTTCCTTGCCAACGGCTATCGCCTGGTGGGCGGTACGGCCGGTGAGCTGGAGGCCGCGGGCGGCAACGGCGAAACCATCGTGCGCGTCGGCAATGGCGTTAGCGCGGAACTGGACGTGACCATCAGCGGCAACTCCGCCCTGAGTAAACGCGAAGGCGGCACCTTGGTGCTCAGCGGAGTCAACACCTACAGCGGTGGCACCCGACTCCAGGGCGGCACGCTGGTACTGGGCAACAACGCGGCTCTGGGCAGTGGCGCTCTACGGGCCAGCGCTGGCACCACACTGGTGAACGCCGACACCTTGAGCCTCGGCAACGATGTGGTCCTCGATGGCGACCTGAGTCTGGATGGCAGCCATGACCTGGCCCTGGCCGGGACTGTCAGCGGCAATGGCGGCCTGAGCAAGTCTGGCAGCGGTCAGTTGACCCTGTCCGGCAACAACACCTACCACGGCGACACCCTGCTCAACAGCGGCAGCCTGCTGCTGAGTCACGACAACGCCCTGGGCAGCGGCGCGTTGAAAACCAGTGGCACCGTCGCACTTTCCACCTTCGGGGTGAGCGCGCTGGGCAATGCCCTGGAGGTTGCTGGCATTCTGGCCTTCACCAGTAGCGATGCGCTGACCCTCAGCGGCGCGCTTACCGGCAGCGGCACCCTGAACAAAGGCGGCAGCGGCACCCTGACCCTGAGCGGCAACAACAGCTTCCTCGGCCAGCTCAACCTCAACGACGGCCGTCTGGTCTGGCAGGGCAGCAACAGCCTGGGTTCGCCAAATGTCGATATCGCCGCGTCGGCGGTCCTGCAACTGGGTGTGAATAGCAGCATCAACCGTCTGAACGGGCAGGGCGGTGTGGAACTGGGCAGCTCCAGCCTGAGTGTCGCCCAAGGCGCTTACTCCGGCAGCCTGAGCGGCGGCGGCAACCTCAACAAAGTCGGCAGCGGCTCGCTGGTACTGAACGGCACCAACCATATTGGCGGTGCGGTGAACGTCAATCAGGGCGACCTGTACGTCAACGGCCCCGGTGTGCTCAACACCACTGCGGTGTCGGTGGCAAATGGCGGGCGGCTGGGCGGTGACGGCATCATCAACGCGACCGTAGATATCGCTGACGGCGGCCACCTGAGCCTCGCCAGCGGCAGCGTGCTGACCACCGGCTCCCTGACCCTCGGCAACGACGCCAACCTCGACGTCGCGCTTGGCGCCGCGTTGCCGGCTGATCCGGGCCTGCTCAAGGTCAACGGCAACCTTGTGCTGGACGGCAAACTCAACGTCACCGACATCGGCGGCTTCGGCCTGGGCGTGTACCGCCTGATCGACTACACGGGCGCCCTCACCGACAGCGGCCTGGCCATCGGCAGCCTGCCGGGCGGGGTGGTGGCGGGCGACCTGCAAGTGCAGACCAGCGTCGACAAGCAGGTCAACCTGGTGGTCGGCGGCGCGACCGGCAACATCCTGTTCTGGGACGGCCAGAGTGTGGGCAACGGCGCCATCGACGGCGGCAGCGGCACCTGGAGCAACAGCGCGACCACCTGGAGCAACGCCACCGGCAACTTCAACCAGACCTGGAACAGCGGCTATGCGGTGTTCCAGGGTGCGGCCGGCACGGTCAGCGTGCACGGCGCGCAAAGCGTCACCGGGCTGCAGTTCACCAGCGATGGCTACACGCTGACGGGCGGAACGGCCGGCCAGGTGAACCTGGTCAACGGCGCTGGCGGCGTCGCCACGGTGCGCGTCTCCGACGGCAGCACCGCCACGCTGAACGTGGACCTCGGCGGCAGCGGCACCCTGTCGAAAATGGAAAACGGCACCCTGGTGCTCAACGGCAACAACAGCTACAGCGGCGGCACCACGTTCAACGGCGGCACCCTGGTGGTTGGCAGCGACTCTGCACTAGGCAGCGGCGCGCTGACCGTCGCCAACGCCAGCCTGCCGCCGAGCGGTCCGTTGACGCTGGACAGCAACACCGCGGTCAGCCTCGGCAACGCCGTGGTGCTGGACAACACATTGCAGATCGCCGGCAGCCACGACCTCGGCCTGAACGGCGTGATCAGCGGCAGCGGCGTGCTGGTGAAAAACGGCAGCGCCAACCTCACCCTTGGTGGCAACAACACCTATACGGGCGGTACGCAACTCACCTCCGGCAGCCTGACCCTCGGCCACAACGCCGCGTTGGGCAGCGGCATGCTGGTGATCGCCGGCCAGGCCACGCTCGACAGCAGCGCCAACCTGAAGGTGGGCAACGCGGTCGCCGTGTCCTCGCAACTGACCGTGGCTGGCAGCCACGACCTGACCCTGAGCGGCGTGCTCAGCGGCAGCGGCAACCTGATCAAGAATGGCAGCGGCCAACTGCTGCTCAGCGGCGCCAACACCTACACCGGCAACACCGCGGTCAACGCCGGCAACCTCACCGTCAACGGCAGCTTCGCCAGCGCCAACGTGCAGGTCGCCAGCGGTGCGAGCCTGGGCGGCAGCGGCACCTTGTCGGGTCGGGTCAGCCTGGCCGACGGCGCCAGCCTGCTGGTCGGCAGCGCCAGTGCGCCGCTGACCGTGGGCAACCTGAACCTCGCCTCGGGCAGCAACCTGAACGCGGCGCTCGGCCAGCCGGACGCTTCCACCACCCTGGTGAAAGTCACCGGTGACCTGACCCTCGACGGCACCCTCAACATCAGCGATGCCGGCGGTTTCGGCATCGGTGTCTACCAACTGTTCAGCTACGGCGGCACGCTGACCAACAACGGCCTGGACTTCGGCAGCCTGCCGATCGACACCTACGCCTCGCAGCTCAAGCTGCAAACCAGCATCGCCAACCAGATCAACCTGGTGGTGGAGAACTTCGACGGCGACCTGCTGTTCTGGAACGGCGACAAGACCAGCGCCACCGGTTCGGTCAACGGCGGCAGCGGCATCTGGGGCGGGGCAGCCAGCAACTGGACCAACTCCGCAGGCACCAACGCCGCCAACTGGGGACGCCAGTTCGCGGTGTTCGGCGGCAAGAGCGGCACCGTCACCGTGGAGGGTGTGCAGGGCTTCTCCGGCATGCAGTTCCTCAGCGATGGTTACCAGATTCTCGCTGCGGCAGGCGAGGGCCTGGAGCCGGTCAACGGCACCGATGGCAGCCTCGCGGTGGTCCGGGTGACGTCGGGCAGCGCGCTGATCGGCGCGCTAATGAGCGGCACCGGCGGCATCGAGAAACGCGACGCCGGCACCCTGATCCTCGCCGGTAACAACACCTACAGCGGCGGCACCACCGTCAGCGGCGGCACCCTGGAAGGCAGCACGTTCAGCCTGCAAGGCAACATCCTCAACAACGCCAATCTGGTGTTCCAGCAAGCAGGCGCCGGTGAATTCAACGGCCTGCTCAGCGGCACCGGCGCGGTGTTCAAGCGCGGTGTCGGCACCTTGCTGCTCAAGGGCAATCACGACTTCAGCGGCACCTTCACCGTCGAGCAAGGCGTGTTGCAGGTGGGCGAGACCGATGACAGCGACGACGTGGCAGCGGCCCCGGTCGCAGCGTTCGCGCGCATGGCACTGTTCGCCGTGGCGGCGCCGGCCGATGCGCTGGCGGCGAATGTCGAGGTCAAATCCGGCGCTGGCCTGACCGGCACCGGCAGCGTTGGCAGCGTGCTCAACCACGGGGTCGTGTCGCCCGGGCCGAACGGCAACCTGACCGTCACCGGCGACTTCACCAACGCCAGCGACGGCACCCTGAGCATCGCCCTGACCCCGCTGCCCACCAGCTTCCTCGCCGTGGGCGGCACCGCCAACCTGGCCGGTACGCTGAACGTGTTCGCGGTCGAGCCTTACACCGGCGACACCACCTACACCCTGCTGACCGCCGATGGTGGTATCACCGGCAAGTTCGACAAGGACAACGTCGACAGCCTCGGCCTGGGCCCCAACCTCGCCTTCATCGACACCACGCTGATGTACGGCGCCAATGACGTAAGCCTGTCGGTGAGCCGCAACAGCACCGCCTTCGCCGATGTCGCCCTGAGCGACAACCAGCGCGGCGTGGCCGTGGCACTGGATTCGGCGGCCGCACCGGCGAGCCTGAACAGCGCGATCACCAGCATGGACCGCCCTTCGGCGCAGGCCGCCTTCGACAGCCTGTCCGGCGAGATCCACGCCAGCACCGTCAGCGTGCTGCTGGAGGATTCACGCTACCTGCGCGAGACCGTCAACGATCGCATGCGCCAGTCCGGCTGCAGCGCGGGCGGCGACCCGCGCAGCGTGCTGGCACCGAGCGGCAACCTGCAACAGAGCAGCGCCGGTTGCCAGGGCGAAGGCGTGGGCTGGATCCGCGCCATCGGCGGCTGGGGCGACTACGACAGCGGCCATGGCGTGGCGAGTGTTGATCGCGAACTGTCCGGCTTCATGCTCGGCTTCGACAACCACCTCAACGAGCAATGGCGTGCCGGTATCGCCGCGGGCTACACCAACACCAGCGTCAAGGCCAGCGAACGCAACTCCAGCGCTTCGGTGGACAGCGTCCACCTGACCAGCTACCTGAGTTACCAGCTCGACGCCTTCGCCGCACGCATGGGTGCGGGTTATAGCTGGCACAACATCGACACCAAGCGCGACCTCACCGTGGGCAGCTATAACGACCGGCTCAAGTCCAAATACAAGGCCGGGACCGCACAGGTCTTCGGCGAAGTGGGTTACACCGTCGAAGCCGGCGGCGTGGCGCTGGAACCGTTCGCCGGCATCGCCTACGTCAACTACGACAGCGACAACGGCCGCGAGAAAGGCGGAGCGGGGCGCCTGGAAACCAGCGCGAAACAGGACGTCACCTTCAGCACCGTTGGCCTGCGTGCGGGCAAACAGTTCGTCCTCGACAACGGCACCACCCTGACCCCGCGCGGCAGCCTCGGCTGGCGGCATGCGTTCGGCGACAGCCGCCCGGACGCCGACCTGCGCTTCGTCGACGGCGGCGCCGCCTTCAGCACCCAGGGCGTAGCGATTGCCCGGGATGCCGCGGTGGTCGAGGCCGGGCTGGACATGAGCGTTGGTGCGGCGGGCAAGCTGGGCGTCGGCTATTCCGGGCAACTGGCAAGCGAGAGCCGCGATCACGCGGTGACCGTGAGCTTCAGCATGGGCTTCTAAACCACCGGGCAGACCGGTTCCCACTTCAACCTGTGGGAGCCGGTCTTGCCGGCGATGAGGGCATCAGCAGCACCGCAAAACCCGGCACTCACGCCTATCGGCTCGACGCCGTCCCCCACTGCACCACCAACATCCCCGCCACGATCAGCCCCACCCCCAGCAACCGCAGCAGATTCACCGGCCGCTCCGGCAGCCCCATCAACCCCCACTGATCGATCGCCAGCGACGACAGCACCTGGCCGGCCACCACACACACGATGAACCCCGCCGCGCCGAGGCGTGGCGTCAGGATCAGCGCCGCAGTGATATAGGCCACCCCGGCCACGCCACCGAACCATGTCCACCACGGCGCCTGTCCCAACCCGGCGAATTGCGGTGCGGGCGCGCGCATCAGCCACAACGCCGGCAGCACCATCAGCACACTCACCGACAACGACACCAGCGTCGCCCACAACGGATGCCCCAACAGCCGACCCAACGCAGCATTGCTGCCGGCCTGGAACGGCACGGCGGCGCCCGCCAGCAGGGCGATCAATGGCAGCAGGATCACAATGGGAGAAAAGCTCGGGTTCATGGTGGACTCCTTGATACACGCGGTAGGCATAAGGCAGTCTTGGTTATCCATTCACTGGATGGAAATTCGAATTCCGCACAGGGACTATTCGCCTGATGGATGATCTGCGCCGCATCGACCTCAACCTGCTGCTGACCCTGCACGCCCTGCTGGCCGAACAGCACGTCTCCCGCGCTGCCTTGCGCCTGCACCGCAGCCAGCCGGCGGTGAGTCACGCGCTGGCGCAGTTGCGGGAAATCTTTGCCGACCCACTGCTGGTGCGCCGTGGCGGCCGCCTGCAACCCACCGCCCGCGCCCTGGAACTGGCCCAGCCGCTGCAAGACGCCCTGCAGCAGCTCGACGCCCTGCTCAACAGCCCCGGCTTCGACCCCGCGCGAGCGCGGCGCAGCTTTCGTCTGGCGATGTCGGATTACGGTGCGCGGGTCGTCTTGCCGCGACTGATGCGCGGCCTGCGCGAAGACGCGCCGGAAGTCGATCTGGTGGTCACCCAAGGCAGCCGCGAAGCGATGCTCAGTCAACTGTTCGACGGTGAGATCGACCTGGCGTTGGGGGTGTTCCCCACACTGGCTGCGCCGTTGCGGGCCGAGACCTTGTTCGAAGAGCGTTTCGCCTGCCTGGCCGACCGCGACAGCCTCCCGGCGCGTGGCGGCCTGACCTTGGCGCAATGGCTGGCGCGGCCCCACGTTCTGGTGGCGGTGCGGCCCGGTGCCGACAACGAAATCGACCTGGCCCTGGCTGCCCTTGGCGAACAACGCCGCGTTGCCCTGGCGTTGCCCCACTGGACCGCCGCCACCGAAGTCATCGCCGGCACCGACCTGCTGCTGACCGTCGCCCGCCGTAGTCTGGCGGGCCGCTTGTCATTGCGCGGCTTGCGCTGCTTCGAACCGCCGCTACCGATCCGCGCGTTCAACTTCCAGCAAGCCTGGCACGAGCGCCGCGAAGGCGATGCCGCGCACCGCTGGTTGCGGGGCAGGGTGATGCAAGCGTGTCAGCTTGAACCCGACACCGCGTAAGATAGCCAGCCCGTTCACCACGACATGGAGTTTGCCGATGAACCCTAGAATTCACCTTGCTGCCCTGGCCCTGCTGCTGGGCAGCCAGATGGCCCAGGCCGATACCTACAGCCAGTGCATGAAAACCGCCAACACCACGGCCGACATGAACGACTGCAGCGGCGCCGAATACAAACGCCAGGACACCCGCCTGAACGCCGCCTACAAAGCGGCCATGGCCAGCCTTGAACAACCCCAGCAAGAAAAACTGCGCGACGCCCAGCGCCAATGGGTGAAATACCGCGACGCCAACTGCGCCGTGTATTACACCCTCACCGGCGGCACCATCGACCTGCTCAATGGCGCCGGCTGTGAACTCGACATGACCCGGCAGCGGGCGGATGAGCTGGAGAAATTGCCGCAGACGTGAGGGTGTTTCTGGTGGGCTGGTCGCAGCCCTATTTTCGGTGCCGCTCTACGCGGCATATCGCTGCGGTTCGGCGCCCCGACAAGCCAGCTCCCACAAGGATCTTAGGCATGCCCCGGTCCCCTGTGGGAGCTGGCTTGTCGGGGCGCCGAACCGCAGCGATGCGCCGCGCGAGCGGCGCTAGATCTTGAGGCTTTGATCCGTCTCTAAACCGCCGCCACCGCCTCAACCTCCACCAACATCCCCTCCAACGCCAACCTCGGCACCGGAATCAGCGTACACGTCGGCTTCATATGCCCACCCCACGCCCGGTCCGCCTCCGCCACCCACTCCCGCAACCGCGCCTCCGAGTGATCGACAATCAACAGCGTCAGCTTGAACACGTTCTCGATCCCCGCGCCCCTCGACGCCAGCGCCGTCTTCACATTCTCCAGCGCCTGCCGCGCCTGCTCGGCGAACAACGGCGACAACCCACCGTCGCGGTCCTCGCCCCCTTGCCCAGCGATAAACAACAACCGCGAACCGCCCTGAACCTCGGCCACATGGGAATAGGCATTGGCGCTCGGGTCGTACAGGCCTTCGGGGTTGGAAAGCTGGAAAACACCAGTCATGGCGAACACTCCTTGGGAAAAGTGCGGGCGAGTATCGAACCTCGACTTAAGTGGAGGTCAAGTGGTCGTTGCGCGCCCGTCAGTCCGAGCACTCCACCATGGATTCCCACCGCCACTTCCCCTAATCTGGCGCCCACCTTTTTTCCCGACGTCGGCTCTTCATGATCGTCCACTTCGTCATCTTCCTCTGCACCCTGGTCGCCATGGAGGGTGTCGGCTTTCTGGCCCACAAGTACGTGATGCACGGCTGGGGCTGGTTTCTGCACCGTTCGCACCACGAGCCGCACCTGGGCGTGGTGGAAACCAACGACGTCTACCTGCTGGTGCTGGCACTGGTGGCGATCACCCTGATCGTGCTGGGCAACGCCGGCCACGACCCGTTGCAGTGGATCGGCGCCGGCGTGGCCGCGTTCGGCATTCTCTATGTGGTGATCCACGACGGTGTCGTCCACCGCCACTGGCCGTCCAGGCCCAAGCCGCGCCACCCGTACCTGCGGCGGCTGTACCAGGCGCACTTGATGCACCACGCGGTGAAAGGGCGGCGCAACAGCGTGTCGTTCGGCTTTCTCTACGCGCCCCCGGTGCATGAGCTCAAGCGCCAGTTGCGCGAGATGCGCGACTCAGAAGTGCGGGTCGAGGATGGCCGGCAGGGTGATTTCCTTGACGAAGCTCGCGGCTGACAGGCTCAACGCCATCCGCACCACCTGCACCACGTCATGCACCGGGATCTGCTCGCCGCCGCCGTTTTGCGCGGCGTGCTCGCGCGGAGTGCTCAGCGGGTCGGCGGTGTTGAGGTAACCGAGGTTCAGGCAGGTCACCCCGAGGCGCTGCTCGCGATACCCCTCACGCAGCGCATCGGCCATGCCCCGCAACGCGAACTTGCTGGCGCCGAAGGTCACCTCCGGACGCCCGCTCTGGGTCAGGCCCGAGGTCGAACCGGTGAGGATGATCCGCGGCCTGTCGCTGCGCAGCAGCACCGGCAACAGACGCTTGATCAACAGGATCGGCGCGGTGACGTTGCAACTGACGATGGCCTGCAACTGGTCTTCGTCGTCGGCGAGAAAATCGTAGCTGTCATCGAACGCGCGGTCTTCCCAAATGCCCAAGTTGTAGATCAGCGTGTCCAGCCCGGTTTCCGCCGCCTGTTGCGCGATCTTCCCGACCGCAGTGAGCGGATCACCCAGGTCCGCCTCGATCCACTGCACGTCCACGCCCTCGCGCAGTTGCAGCGCCGAAGGGCGACTACGCGACACACCGATCAGGCTATCGCCGTGCTCGCCAAGCCCTTCCATCAACGCCTTGCCCAGGCCCTTGCTGGCGCCCACTACCATGGTTTTCATCGCATCACTCCTGTGTTGGCCGGGGCATGCAAACAGACCGGTCGGGTGATGGCAAAGGGCTGGGTGTTTCTGGATGTGTTCCACTCGATCCTCCCGTCGATGCCATCGCCGACGATGAGTTATGCCCCGACCTTGAAACAGGCGGATTCCCAAGCGGAATTCTTCCTACTAGAATTGAGAAGAATTCCTATTCGCTTTTTCTTGGAGAACCTATGTCGACGCTGGCCGGTGGACCGCCGACCCACCCGGGTGTGGAGACCTTGTACCGGGAGCATCACGGCTGGCTGCGTGGCTGGCTGCGGCAGCGCCTGAACAACCAGGCCGACGCGGCTGACCTGGCCCATGACACGTTCATCCGGGTAATGCTGGCGCGCAGTGCCGAGTCGCTGCGTGAGCCGCGTCACTACCTGGCGACCGTCGCCCGTGGAATGTTGATCGACCTCTATCGCCGTCGCTCGCTGGAGCAGGCGTGGTTGCAGGCCCTGGCCGCGCAGCCCGAGCAATACGCACCCTCGGCGGAAACCCGGGCCATGGTGATCGAGTGCCTGCTGGCAGTGGACCGCCTGCTCGACGGCCTCGGCGCTCGCACCCGGGCAGTCTTTCTCGCGGTCCAGATCGATGGCTTGAGCTACGAGAAAGCAGCCGAGCGGGTTGGCGTTTCGGTCAGCACGGTGCGTAAGCACCTGGCCAAGGCGATGCTGCATTGCCTGCTGCTGGAACCGGCATGAAAGCGGTGCTCGTCCAGGCAGTGGACTGGTACGTCAAGCTCAACGACAGCAGCGCCAACGCTACCACCCAGGCCGGCTGGCAGGCGTGGCTGGCGGCGGATCCACGGCATGCGCAGGCGTGGGCGCGGGTCGAGCAACTGCAGAGCCAGCTCGGTCGGGTGCCCGCCGGCATGGGGCGCACCTTCGAATCGGCCCGCGAGCAGCGCCGCCGCGCGGTGAAATTGCTGGCGTTGCTGCTGGGCGCCGGCGTAGTGAGCTGGCAGGGCTACCGTCGTTCGCCGCTGAGCGCCGACTACGCCACCCGCGTCGGCGAGCGCCGTCAGGTCACCCTGGCCGACGGCACCCGCCTCGACCTCAACACCGACACCCAGGTGGATGTGCACTTCGACAGCGAGCAGCGGGCGATCAGCCTGCGTCGCGGTGAAATCTGCCTGGAGACCGGCAAGGACCCACGCCCGCTCCGAGTCTGGACCTCCGATGGCAGCGTCGAGCCGCTCGGTACCCGTTTCAGCGTGCGCCTGGACGAGCACCAGACCCGCGTCAACGTCGAAGCCCACGCGGTGCAGGTGCGACCTCGGCTGTTGCCCGAAACGGTCCGCGTCGAGGCCGGCCAGTCGCTGCTGTTCAGCGCCGATCGCCTCGGCCAGCCGCAGGGATCACCACCCAATGGCTCGGCCTGGACCCGCGGCATGCTGGTCGCGGTGAACTGGCGCCTGGATGACTTCCTCGGCGAACTCGGTCGCTACCGTCCTGGCCATCTTGGCTGGGCACCGGACGTTGGCGCGCTGCGGCTATCGGGAGCGTTCACGTTGGATGACACCGATGCCGTGCTCGCCAACCTGACCTTGTCGCTGCCCGTGCGCCTGCGTCAGTTCAGCCGCTACTGGGTGCGGGTCGAGCGCGTAGACGCCTGACCGAAAAAAACTTTGCCGTGGGGGTAACAGATTTTCGCTGCTGATCCGGCTCCATCCCGGACGGACGCATACGACGTCCGCGCCGCCATCCAACAGGAGCCCTTCATGTCACCTCAGCACCACCGTCTCGCCCGTGGCGTTCGCCGCGCCGTCCTTGCCCTGGGCCTGGCCGGCTCACTGGCCCCGGCGTTTGCCTGGGCGCAGAACTACGCCATCGCGGCCGGAGACCTGGGCGCCGCTCTCAGCCAGTTCGCTGCTGCCAGTGGCGTGATGATCAGCTTCAGCGCGGGCGATACCGGCGGCCTCAGTTCGCCGGGCCTGCACGGTGATTTCTCGGTAGAACAAGGCTTCGCCCGTCTGCTTGCCGGGGCCGGTCTGCAGGTGCGCCAGGTTGGCGAAAAGCGCTACGTGCTGGTCAAGGCTGCCGAGGGCGAAGAGGTCGAACTGGGCGCCACCACCATTCAAAGCAGCGGCCTTGGCAGCGGCAGCGAAACCACTGGCACCTACCTGGCGAACCAGCCAACCCGCACTGCCACCAAACTCGGCCTGAGCGTGCAGGAAACACCGCAGTCGATCACGGTGATCACCCGCCAGCGCATGGACGACCAGAAACTCGGCAGTCTCAACGAAGTGCTCGAAGCCACCGTCGGCGTGAGCAGCTTCAACCAGGGCATCGGCACCGACCTCGACCAGCCGTATTCCCGAGGCTTTCTGATCTCCAATTACCAGGTCGACGGCCTGCCGCGCTCGGCCTCGAAGATGTACAGCCTCAACGCCTCGACCGCGATGTACGACCGCGTTGAAGTGGTCCGTGGCGCCACTGGTCTGATGAGCGGAATGGGCAGCCCCGGCGCCGCCATCAACCTGGTGCGCAAGCGCCCGACCGCCATGCCGCAGGCCACCCTCAGCGCCGAAGCGGGCAGTTGGGATCACTACGGCCTCGGCGCAGACCTGTCTGGCTCGCTGACCGACGCCGGCAACATCCGCAGCCGGCTGGTGCTCGATGTCGACGACCAGAACAGTTGGCTCGACCGCTACCAGAGCCGTTCGGCGCTGGTCTACAACGTCACCGAATTCGACCTCGGCGAGCAGACCCTGCTAAGCGTCGGCTTCACCCACCAGCGCAACGACAACGAACAGCCCCTGCGCAGCGGTGTGCCGCTGTTCTACCAGGGCAACTTCGTCAACGGCCAGCGCATCAACCTGCCGCGTTCCTACAACAACGCGCCGGACTGGACCTTTTACGACACCCGCGAGACCACCGTCTTCGCCGGCATCGATCAACAGTTCGATAACGGCTGGACCGGCAAACTGGAAATCAGCCACGCGCTGTACGACCAGGACGCCATTTCCTATTACCAATACGGCAGCATCAATCCCGCCACGGGCCTGGGCAGCGCCATCGCCCCGGCCAAATGGGTGCAGACCGACCGCCAGGACAGCCTCGACGCGTACCTCAGTGGCCCGTTCTCACTGTTCGGCCGCGAGCATGAACTGGTGGTCGGCGGGGCCTGGTCCAGCCTGCACAGCCACGCCGACAACTACGGCTGGCTGTGGAGCTGGAACAGCAACTACAACGGCACCCTGGGCAACGTCTGGGACTGGGACGGCAGCGGCGCCAACCGCCCGGACTTCAAACGCTCCGGCAAAACCCTCACCGACGTGAAGCAGTACAGCGCCTACCTCACCTCCCGCTTCAACCTCACCGACGCCACGCACCTGATCCTCGGCTCGCGTGTGGTGGACTGGAAAAGCGATGCCGTGACCACCACCAACGCGGGTGGGCGCAGCAAGCAAAGCCAGAAAGAGAGCGGCGTAGTGGTGCCGTTCGGCGGGCTGGTCTACGACCTCAACGACATCTGGTCGCTGTACGGCAGCTACACCCAGATCTTCAACCCGCAGAACGGCTCGGCGCGTGACATCAACAACCAGTCACTGGACCCAGAGGAGGGCTCGGCGTACGAGGCAGGGATCAAGGCGGGCTTGCGTGACGGCCGGCTGATCGCATCGCTGGCGCTGTTCCGTGTCGAGCAAGACAACGTCGCCGAATACGACGGCACCATCAGCGCCTATCGCCAGTTGCAGGGCATCACCACCCGTGGTCTGGAACTGGAGCTCAACGGCGAACTCGCCGAAGGCTGGAACATCGCAGGCGGTTACGCCTACAGCCTCAGCGAAGACGCCGACGGCCGGCGCGCCATGAGCCGGGTTCCGCGTCACAACGTCAAGGCATTCACCACCTATCGCCTGACCGGCGCGCTGGACAAACTGACCGTCGGTGGCGGCTTCAACTGGAAGAGCCGCTACGGCTACGAAGGCGAGGGCTACCCGGTGCAGGAAAACGTCGTGATTGCCAGCGCCATGGCCCGCTACCAACTCACCCCGCAGATCGAAACCACCCTGCACGTGAACAACCTCTTCGACCGTAAGTACTACGCCTCGATCACCGAGAACGGTGTGTATGGCGAGCCGAGGAATGTGGTGATGGGGGTGAAGTATTCGTTCTGATCGGGAAGCGCCAGCGATCACGGCATAACGGGAGCGAGCCCGAGGCATTCAGGACGGATGCCTTGAGCCGCATTTCCCTCAGCCGCGTGGGCTCAGATAGGCATTGCTGTGGTCGACCTAGCCATCGCGATCTTCAGATACGCGCGGCAAATCTCCATCTCCACGATCGATGCGCTCAGGAGCGTCTGATGTTCGGGGATGAGTTGCCGGGGCAGGAGAGAGGTTTTCTTGTGGGCGTTGTGAACGAACTCCGCCGCCTGGCGAACCGCCTCTTCATGGGTGACACCGGGGAGGATGGAGACAATGGGTGGGGGATCGGGGACGATTTTTTTCATGGTGGAACTCCTAGTCAATGGAGCTGCCACTTTTTCGCCGCTAAACGAATGGGTGGCAGCTGTACGCGGGTTAGCAGACCGAGGACTAGGTGACCCGGCGCACCAGAAGGTGCCCACACGCACAGCCGCCATTGAGAGGTTCGCTGGTGTGCACTAGCCGTTCGGACTGCTAATCCGGTCGTTGATTTGGCAACGACCCGGGGAGACTAGGCACCGATTGCACAGAGCGCAACAGGCTGGCAGGGCTGGGGAGTATGCTTGGGAAGTTGCCTACAAGAAAGTCGGAGATTGGGGAAGTTTCGTGGCTTTATGCGACGGTTTTCTGCTGATTGTTCGGCGTCTGTCGTGTGAATTCAGGGGGAATGAAATCTCGAAGCTGCCATTCCAGCTCAAAAACGGTCTCTCGATCTGAGTCCGGTGTGTCTTGGTCCCCAAGAGCCAAGCCTTCGTCTTCGATGGCTTGAGTTGCAGTTTTCGGTTTGCCGGAATGCAGAGCCAGAATCTGTTTCCGTTTCATCTGTAATCCAACCCATGCGCGTGAATGCACGACGAAGTTGCTGCAGCGATGGCGTCAGCAATTGATCGGAGGCCAATCCTCGCGCACAGATGTTCAAGCGCCTGGCGACTTCGTGGACAGGTTCGTCGCGAAACAGCGCGATGCCGAGTACCAGCACAGGACCTGATCACTGGGTCGGCGGCGACGACGTATCGTGGCTTGGACAGAGAGATTGAGTGCGCTGACCACCCGTTCGACGGGGATGTTTTGAGTGACGGTGCTCAGATCGGAGAAATTGAACAAGTCAGCCAAGTCGAGCAACTGCTATTGGATGTGCATAAAAGTCCGATGCCCAGGGTCTGACATCGGATTTTCTAGACACCCGGCTTGGACTCAAATGCTTAAGCGAACAGCATTACGGTCGCGGCGCCGGGCTTTTAACCGACGATGAGCTTATTGCTGAGGAACTCGCACGTAGATCGTCTCACCTTTCTGTTCAATGGTGATGTCGATCTCATTGCCGTTATCCAGCAGAGCCGTTGCCCGATAGAAGCCTGATTTCGGCTCATCATCGATGGTCACTGCTAAACAGGACGATGACTGGTAGAACTGTTTGTGAATGATATCGGTGACGAGGGGGCAAGCCGCCTCCTCTAACGCCGATTTACCGCTCGCTGCCGCCAGGCTCAACGACACCACAAAGGCTGCCACCCACGCATAAAAATAGTTTTTGTTCTGCCCTAGAAGATTTGCCCGCTTCCACAAGTACACAGGGATGAGGATCACCCACCAGGCCGTGGGAGCGGCATGACCGGCGGCCTTCAGCCGTTTTTCATCAGCAACGCACAGACCCACGTTGAGGATAAGGAACATCCACCACAGGCTGACGCCAGAAATGAACTCAATGACCCCACCTACCAGCTGAATTCCCACCAGCCCCCAAACAAAGCGGTTATCTATTTCACTGGCGGCAAGTGGAGGCGGCCCTGCAGGACGGTGGATACTATTGTTCAGATCAGTATCTTTCAGAGATACCCATTCCCCCGCACCTGGCCATACCTTCGTCTCAGCATGAATGGCGTTCGATGCGGCGAACTCTTTCATCTGATCCATCGTGAAAGGCCCCTGACGTGAACCATTCAGTGCGTAGTACCAAGATCCTTCCGACATCCCTCTTCTCCTTCACTCCAGTCATTTATCCATCTGAAGATGGCCATGAGACATTATCGGCATTGGATCCAAAGCTTTGAAGGATTTTTTTTGTTAGGGTCTGTATGAAAAGCTTTGAGACGAAGGTCAGGCAAGGCGAAAACAGCCGAGGAACGG
>NZ_QKVL01000064.1 GCF_003231275.1 Pseudomonas huaxiensis | reverse complement strand
CACCACCGTAGTTGCCAGTCGCGACCTCACGGTCAGTACGGCCGAACTGGCGAACCAGGGCGGCACCCTGAATGCCGGGCGCCTCGCACAGATCGACGCTACGCAGCTGGACAACCAGAAGCGTGGCCGGGTCGTGGCGGGCAGCGTGGTGGTCAACGCCGATCAGGTGTTCAACAGTCAGGGTGGCCTGTTGCTCGGCAACGACGCACTGACCCTCAGCGCCGGGCATCTGGTCAACCGCAACGGCGAAGTGTCGGGGCAGGGCGATGTGATTCTGCGGCTGGCGACGCTGGACAACATCACCGGCCTGGTGACTGCAGGCCGCTCCCTGAGCCTGGACGTGAGCGGCGCGGTGAACAACAGCGCCGGCCAGATCGGCGCGGCCCGCAGCCTGAGTGCGCGGGTGGGCAGCCTCGACCAGCACGATGGCGGCCGCCTGCACAGCGACGGCGACCTCAGCCTGGACCTCAACCGTGGCCACCTGAACAACCGCAACGCAGTGCTCAACGCCAGCGGCCAGTTGACCCTCAACAACCTGAACACCGTCGATAACCGCCAGGGCGAAATTTCCAGCAACCGCGCCTTCACCGTTGCCGCGAACAGCCTCGACAACGGCGCCGGCAAGTTGTTGAGCGATCAGGGGCTGACCCTGCGTATCGCCGGTGCGCTGAACAATGGCGCCGGGATGATCGCCGCCAACGGCGTGCAAATCGACGTCGCCAGCCTGTTCGACAACACCCAAGGCGTGCTGTCCAGTCGTGGCGAGCTGGGTGCGCAGGTGGGCGGGGCGCTGGTCAATGCCAGCGGCACTATCACCGCGCAAGGCGACAGCCGGCTGGCGGTTGGCAGCCTGAACAACAACGCCGGGCGCCTGCTCGGTCAGGCGGCCGTGAGTCTCGACCTCAATCGCGGCCATCTGGATAACCAGGGCGGTTTGATCAACGCGCCGGGCCGCCTGTTGCTGAGCAACCTTTCCAGCGTCGACAACCGCGCGGGGGAAATCTCCAGCACGCTGGGCTTCGAGCTACGCAGCGACAGCCTCGACAACCGCGACGGCAAGCTGCTCAGCCAACAAGCCCTTGCCCTTGCCATCGCGGGCCTGATCGATAACGGCAGGGGCCGTATCGACGGCGCTTCCTTGTTGATGCGCGCTGGCACCTTCGTCAATGGCGGCGGCCGGATCACGGCGCGGGAGGGTCTGGGGCTGACGGTCACCAGCGATCTGGACAACCGCAGTGGCGAGCTGCTCGCTGGCAATATTGACCTGGTGCTCGGCTCGCTGGACAACGGCGGCGGTCGTGTTCAGGCCGACAGTCTGCTGAAGATTTCCGGCGGCGCGATCGATAACCGTAGCGGCACCCTAGCCAGTCAACGCGATCTGGAACTGAGCGTAACGAGCCTGGACAACCGCACCGGCGAACTGACCAGCAATGCGGGGCTGACGGCTACGCTGGCCGGCCAGTTGCTGAACCAGAGTGGTCTTTTCAGCGCCGGTGGCGATCTGCGCCTGGTCAGTGGCGACCTGAACAATCAGCAAGGCCGACTGCTGGCCGGCAACGCTCTGGAATTACGTGCTGGCCTGCTCGATAACAGCTCCGCGGGGCGCGTTCATGGGCAGAATCTTAATGTCAGTGTCACCAGTCTGGACCAGCGCAATGACGGTCGTCTTTACAGCCGAGGCAGCCTGAGCCTCGACCTCAATCATGGTTATCTGAACAACCAGGGCGGCCTGATCAATGCACCTGGCCAACTGCTGCTGAACAACCTTGCACAGGTGGACAATCGACTTGGCGAGCTGTCCAGCAACCAGTCGTTCCTGCTCCGGGCCAGCACCCTCGACAACCGCAGCGGCAAGCTGCTCAGCGAACAGGCACTGACGCTGCGCATCGCCCAAGCGCTGGACAACGCCGCTGGGCAAATTTCTGCATTGCGGCTCGATGCCCAGGCTGGAGGCCTGGCCAATGGCCGCGGCAGCATTGGTGCGACCCAGAACGCCATTCTGCGGGTCGATGGCCTGCTCGATAACCACACCGGCGTGCTGTTGGCACGCAATCTTGAACTGAGCGCCGCTTCGCTGGACAACCGTAGCGGCAAGATCCAGGGCGACCAGACCCTGGCGATCACCAATGGCGGGGCACTGTTCAATAGCGCTGGCAGCCTGAGCGCAGGGGATCAACTGACCCTTGCTACCGGCAGCCTGGACAACAGCGGCGGTAACTGGTCCAGCAAGGGCAGCCTCACGGCCGTGATCGCCGGGCACTTGTCCAACCAGGCCGGGCTGGTGGCGACCAGTGGTGACCTCGACCTGACGCTCGGCAGCTTGGACAACCGGCAGCAGGGCCGGATCGCCAGCCAGGCCAATCTACTGATCCACAGCGGCGACCTTGATAACCGCAACGGCAACCTGACAGCGGATGGCCGGACACAGATCACGGCCAGCCAACTGCTCAACCAGGCTGGCCTGTTGAATAGCACGGGCGACCTGAGCCTGAATGCCACCGCGCTGGACAATAGCGAAAGCGGTCGCCTGTACAGCCAGGCGGGTGTCAGTCTCGACCTGAACGGTGGTCACCTGAACAACCAGACCGGCCTGGTCAATGCGCCGGGTCAACTGCTGCTCGCCAATATTGGCTCGATGGACAATCGCAACGGCGAGCTCTCCAGCAGCCTGGGTTTTGCCCTGGTGACTGCTTCGTTGGACAACCGAGGCGGCAAGCTGCTCAGCCAGCAGTTGTTGACACTGCGTATCGCCCGCGCGCTGGACAACGGCTTGGGACTGATATCTGCCGCGCGGCTGGATGCCCATACGGGCACCCTCGGCAATCTGCGCGGCACCCTGAGCGTCAGCAAGGACCTGGCACTGGTTGTCGATGGCTTGTTCGACAACAGCTTCGGCGAACTGCTGGCCGAGGACATGACGCTGACCCTCGGCTCGCTGGACAACCGTCATGGCCGCACCCAGGTCGATCGCAACCTGACGCTGAGCAGCGGCGGGGCAGTGCTCAACAACGCCGGGCAACTGATTGCCGGCAGCCGCCTGAGCCTGGCTGCCGCCAGCCTGGACAACAGTGGCGGCACCTTGACCAGTAATGGCTACCTGGAAGGCCGGGTCGCCGCGCAACTGCTCAACCATAATGGTCTGCTGGTCGCCAATGGCAATCTGGTGCTCGGCCTGGGTAGCCTGGATAACCAACAGCAAGGCCGCATCACCAGCAAGGCCAACCTGCTGATCGAGGGCGGAGTGCTGGATAACCGCAGCGGCTACCTCGCCGCCGACGCGGACGTACACCTGACCGCCAGCAGCTTCGACAACCGCCAGGGCGACCTTTACGCCCGAAAGCAACTCGACCTGCGAGCACACGGCGAACTGAACAACGCCAAAGGCACCTTGCGCAGCGACGGCACCTTTGACCTGAAAGCTGGGCAGGTGGATAACAGCGGCGGCGGCCGCATCAGCAGCGCCGGTCAACTGACCGCCAGCCTCAGTGGGCTCGACCAGCACAGTGACGGACAGTTGCTCAGCCAGTCGGCCATCACGCTCGATCTCAACAATGGCCATCTGAACAACCAGGGCGGACGCCTCAATGCTCCTGGCCAACTGCTGCTGAATAACCTGGGCAGCGTCGACAACCGTAGCGGTGAGATTTCCAGCAACCTGGCCTTTACCTTGGCTGCCGAAAAGCTGGGCAACAGCAGCGGCAAGCTTCTGAGCGAACAAGGCCTGACGCTGCGGATCGCGCATGCTCTGGACAACGCGGTGGGTATGATTTCCGCCCCCGTGCTGGATATTCGCGCGGGCAGTCTGGGCAACCAATCCGGCAGCTTCAGCACCAGTGGTGCGATCAGCCTGGTGGTGGACGGTGCGCTGGACAATCAGGGCGGCAAGCTTCTGGCCCGCAGCGCGACTGTTACCAGCCGCTCAATGGATAACCGTCAGGGCCTGGTGCAAAGCGATACCACCCTCGACCTGAGCAGCCTCGATGGCCTCGACAACCGTCAGGGCACGTTATTCGCGGTGCTGGGTTTCGACCTGAAGGCCGGCAGTGCCGACAACAGCGGCGGCAAACTGAGCAGCGACACCCTTCTGACCGCGCGGATTGCTGGGCAGTTGCTCAACCAGACCGGCCTGTTCAGCAGTGCCGGGACCCTGAGCCTCGCCGCTGGCGCGGTGAACAATAGCGATGGCGGACGTATCAACAGCGTCGGCCAACTGGACGTCTCGGTCTCCGCACTGGACCAACATGCCGATGGCCGTCTGTACAGTCTGGCCGGCGTTACCCTCGACCTGAACAACGGTCATCTGAACAACCAGCGCGGCCTGATCAACGCACCCGGCGCGCTGCTATTGCGTAACCTTGCCAGTGTCGACAACCAGGGCGGCGAAATATCCAGCAGCCAGACTTTCGAGTTGCTGGCCGCGAGCCTGGACAACCGCGCCGGCAAGATACTCAGCCAGCAGACGCTGACTTTTGGCATTGGCCAACTGCTGGACAACGGCAACGGTCAGGTATCAGCGGCGAAGCTGAGCCTGAGCGCCGGCACGTTGAGCAATCGGCTCGGCACTCTTGAGGCTCGCGACAGTCTGCGCGGCCAAGTCAGTGGCGAACTGGACAACCGTGAAGGTCGCATCCTGGCTGCCAGCGCCGTGCTCGCTAGCGCCTCGTTGAACAACGACAAAGGACTGATCCAGGGCGATGCATCGCTGGAGTTGCGTCAGCAGGGCGCTGTGGTCAACCGGGAAGGGCGACTGGTGAGTGGTCAGAGCCTGACCCTGAGGGCCGCCGCCTTCGAAAATAGCCAGGGCAGCTTCTCCAGTGATGGCGTCCTGAATGTGACGCTTGTTGGACAGTTGCTCAACCTTGGCGGGGTGCTGGCCTCAGGGAGCAATCTGAGCTTATCGCTGGGCAGCCTGAACAACGGCCAGCAGGGGCGGATCGACAGCAAGGCCAATTTGCTTGTCGACGGCGGTGCGCTGGACAACAGCGGCGGCGGTCGCATCAGCAGTGTTGGGCAACTGACCGCCCGTGTCAGTGGTCTCGATCAGCATGGCGCCGGTCAAGTACTCAGCCAGTCGGCGATCACGCTAGATCTCAACGACGGTCACCTGAACAACCAGGGCGGGCGTATCAATGCACCGGGCCAACTGCTGCTGAACAACCTCGGCAGCGTCGATAATCGGGACGGTGAAATTTCCAGCAACCAGGCCTTTACTCTGTCTGCCGGCACCCTGGACAACGGTGGCGGCAAGTTGCTCAGCGAGCAGGCCCTGACCCTGCGCATCGCCCGTATTCTGGAAAACACCAAGGGCCTGATTTCCGCGTCGACGCTGGATATCAGCGCCGGCAGCCTGGGCAACCAGTTCGGTAGCCTCAGCACCGCCGGTGCGCTCGTTCTCAACGTGGGCAGTTCACTGGACAACCAGGGCGGTAAGCTCCTGGCCCACAGCGCGACAGTGACCACTGGTTTGCTGGATAACCGTCAGGGTCTGCTGCAAAGCGACACAACCCTGAACCTGACCAGCACCGGCGTTCTCGACAATCGTCAGGGCACCGTGTTCGCCGCGCAGGGCTTCGACCTGAACGCCGGCAGTGCCAACAACGGCGGCGGCAGACTGAGCAGCGATACACGCCTTACCGCCCAAATCGCGGGCCTCCTGCTCAACCAGTCCGGCCTGTTCAGCGCGAGCGAACTGCGCCTGACCGCCAGCACCTTGGACAACAGAGGCAAGGGCACCGTGCATGCCGGTCAGCAATTGGTCCTGCAGGTTGACGGTGCGCTGAACAACGCACAAGGCAGCATCGACAGCGACGGCACCCTGATCGTGGCAGCGGGTGAAACGGACAACGGCAACGGTGGGCGCATCAACAGCGACGGCCAGTTGGATGTTTCCGTCGCTGCACTGGATCAGCACGACGATGGCCGTCTCTATAGCCTCGCCGGCGTTACTCTCGACCTGAGAAACGGTCACCTGAACAACAAGGGTGGCCTGATCAACGCACCGGGCGTGCTGTTGCTGCGCAACCTCGCCAGCGTCGATAACCGGGGCGGTGAGATTTCCAGTGCCCAAGCCTTCGAGCTGGCGGCGACCAGTCTCGACAACCAGAACGGCAAGCTGCTCAGCCAGCAGGCCTTGACGTTGCGCATTGCTCAACTGCTGGAAAACGGCAAGGGCACGATTTCCGCCGATGCCGTGGATGTTCGCGCGGGGCTGTTCAACAACCTGGCGGGCAGCCTCGAGGCTCGCAATGGCTTGGCCCTGCAGGTCGCCGGCGCGCTGGACAATCGTCAGGGCAAGCTGCTTGGGATCAGCACTCACCTCGCGAGTGCGAGCCTGAACAACGATGCCGGACTGATTCAAGGCGACAAGGACCTGACTCTTACCCAGACCGACGCCATCAGCAACCGTGGCGGTCGCGTGTTGGCCGGGCAGAACCTCACCGTGAGCGCTGATCGCCTCGATAACGGCCAGGGACGCTTCGCCAGTGATGACCGCCTGGCGCTGACACTGAGCAGCAGCGCGCTCAATCAGGGCGGTGTGCTGACCGCGGCCGGCGAACTGCAACTGACCGCTAGCAGCCTCGACAATCAACTCGCTGGGCAGATCTCCGGCAAGAGCAACCTGACACTGACCACAAATCGCTTCGATAACCGTGGTGGTCATGTGGTGGCGGTGGAGCAGTTGGCGATCGACAGCCTCAGTCTGGATAACCGTCAGGCTGGTTTGCTCAACTCCGGCAAGGCCATGACCCTGCGGGTGGGCGCATTGGACAACCGTGCGGGCGAGGTCGCCAGCGTCGGCAACCTCACCGTCAGTGGCAGCCGGTTTGACAACAGCGGCGCCGGTCGGCTGATCGCCAACGGTGATCTGCAACTGAACCTGGCGTACCTGGGTAACCAGTCCAAAGGCGTGATTTCCGCACAGAAGACCCTCAGCTTCAGCGGCGGCGAACTGGACAACAGCGATCAGGGCAGTCTCTACGCCAAGACCGGCGTGGGTCTGATCTTGCGCGCAGACAACGGCACAAGCGGTCTGCTGAAGAACCGCGTCGGCATCCTGCGTAGCGATGCTGCACTGAGTGTTGAAAGCGTCACCCTGAGCAACGACGGCGGTCGTGCCAGCGCTGCTGGTGCCTTGACGCTGGCCGTAGGGGATGCCATCAGTAACCTTGGCGGTGAATTGCTCGGCAGCAGCAACCTGACCCTGTCCGGCGCCAGTCTCGACAACAGCCGAGGTCGCCTTGCCGCCGACGGTCTGCTGCGGGTTACAACCGGCACTCTGATCAACCAGCAGGGTCGCCTGACCAGCGCCGACCGCCTGGAACTGACCGCTGAACAGACTGACAACCGCGCCGGTCGTATCGCCAGCGCGAAGGCCCTGAGTGCCAGCTTCACTGGTCTCGACCAGAGCAACGGCGGTGAACTGTTCAGCAACAGCGCCCTGACTCTGGACATGCACGGTGGCCTGCTCAACAACAATGGTGGCGTGATCAATGCGCCGGGCCCGCTGGTGTTCCGCAACCTGGCCAGCGTGCTTAATCAGCGCGGTGAAATCTCTAGTGAGCACAGCTTCATCCTGGCAGCGCGCAGCTTCGACAACAGCGGCGGCGCGTTGCTCGGTGACGCGGCATTGGAGCTGCTGATCGAACAGGCCCTGACTAACGTAGGCGGCGAGATTTCCGCTACCGGCCTGACGACCCGCGCCGCCTCGCTGGATAACCGTAACGGCCTCTTCAGCAGCACCGCCGGCCTGACACTCAACCTCACCGGCAACCTGCTCAACGCCGGCGGTGAAGTCTCTGCCGCCACGCTGGCAGTGGTCACCGCTGCAGCGCTGGGTAACGGCAATGGTCAGGTCATGAGCGACAATCGCCTCGACCTTAACCTGAGCGGGGTGCTGTTCAACCAAGCCGGAACCCTTGGCGCCGGTCGCGCTCTGCAGGTAACTGCCGCCAGCCTGGACAACCGCAACAACGGCAGTCTGGTCAGCGACGGCAGCCTGGATCTGACAGTCAATGGCCTGCTGGACAACCAGGCGGGCGGCAACCTGCTGGCCAAGGGCGCCATGCAGTTGCTGACCACGACGCTGGACAACCGGGGCGGTCGCGTGTCCGGCCAGAGTACCCTGACCCTGCGTGGTACCTCGGCGGACAATCGCGGCGGTGTGATCCGCGCGAGTCAGGCCACCACTGTGGGTCTGGCCCAGTTGAACAACCGCGACGGCCTGCTGGGCAGCGCCCAGGTGCTGGAACTCAATGCGCGTCAGCTGGATAACCAGAGCGGCCTGATCAGCGCCACCGGCCTGTTGCGGCTGAGCGCCGACAACGTGACCAACGCCAAGGGCCGTATCGCCAGCCAGAGTGATCTGGAGGCCACGGTGGGTGTGCTGGAGCAGCAGGGCGGTGAACTGGTGGCCCAAGGCGACTTGAGGCTGACCGGCAACGAACTGGACAACCGCAATGGCGGTCTGGTCGGCAGCACAAAAGCGCTGAGACTTGAGGTCGCCTCCATCGCCAACGGCGCCGGGGAACTCTCCAGTCAGCGCGAACTTGTCCTCAGCGGCCAGCTACTCGACAACAGCGCCGGCAAAGTGCTGGCCGGGACCCGTCTGGAGCTGACGGTCGCCCGGGTCGTCAACCAGGCCCGCGGCTTGCTGTTTGCTCAACACCTGAGCCTGACGGGCAACCGGCTAGACAATGGTCAAGGCACTCTGGCGGCGCAGGACTCGGTGACTGTGCAACTGAGCGCCACGGCCGCGCCATTGCTCGACGGTGCACTGAGCAACCGCGAAGGTCGTATTACCAGCGAGGGCAGCCTGAGTCTCAGTGCGGCGCAACTGGATAACGCGACCGGTAGCTTGTCCAGTGCCGGCGCGCTGGAGGTACGCAGCGGCACCGCGCTGCTCAATCAAAGTGGCACCGTCGAAAGCGCGCAGACGCTCAGCCTTGTCAGCGGGAGTCTGAATAACAGCGAGCAAGGCCTGATCAAGAGCCAGGGCGCCGCCACCGTCACCACCGGTGCGTTCGACAACAGCCAAGGTGGACGCCTGATCAGCAGCGCTGGACTCCATCTGACGGCCGGGCAGGTCAACAACGACGGGCGCATTGCCAGCGGCGGCATTCTCAATGCCAGCCTGAGTGGGCTGATGCAGCAGGGCGGGGAGTTGTTCAGCAACACCCAGCTGACCCTCGACCTCAACCACGGCAACCTGAGTAACGCCGGCCTGATCAACGCGCCAGTGCTGCTCTTGAACAACCTTGGCGAGGTGAGCAATCGGGGGGGCGAAATTTCCAGCCAGAACGCCTTCACCCTGGCTGCCCGCAGCCTTGACAACAGCAACGGCAAATTGGTCAGCAACCTCGGCCTGACCCTGCGTCTGGAGCAACTGCTGGGCAACGTTAGTGGCCGTATCAGCGCCGCCAGCCTGGATATCGCCAGCCTCGGCCTGACCAATACCGACGGTCTGCTCAGCAGCCGCGACATCCTGACCCTGGCGGTGGGCGGTGCTCTGAGCAACCAGCGCGGTACCCTGGTCGCCGACGGCAAACTGCTGGTCAGCGCTGCCAGTCTGGACAACCAGTCCGGCGAGATTGCTGCCAAGGCCGCGCTTGAGCTGGATGTTGGTCGCATCGATAACCGTGCCGGCCAACTGATCGGTACCCAGACCGTGCGTGTGGGTGCGACCAGCATGGACAACCGTAGCGGCCTGCTCGGTGCCACAAAAGCGCTGAAACTCGAGATCGGCGAAATAGATAACCGGGGTGGCGAACTGACCGGCAATGGTGACGTCAGCGTCAGCGGCCAGGCCCTGAAAAACAGCGACAACGGCGTAGTCTTCTCCGGAGCCAGCCTGACCCTGCTGATCCAGCAACTGATCAACCAGACAGGCGGGCAGCTTAGCGGCCAACGTATCTCTCTGACCGGTGTCGGCCTGGACAACACCGGTGGCGCCATCCTTGCCCAGCAATCGTTGGAGTTGGGCCTCAGTGGTGGCCTCAACAACCTTCGCGGTCTGCTCAGCAGCGAATCCAACCTCAAGGTCAAGGCGCGCAACCTCGACAACAGCCATGGTTCCCTGAACAGCGCTAATGGTCTGACCCTGGAGGTGAGCGAGGCTGTCAGCAACCTCAAGGGCGAACTGCTCACCGATGGCGCGCTGGTACTGGGCAGTGGCACTTTCAACAACGAAGAGGGCAAGCTCAGCGCCAAGGGCGCAGTCAGCCTGACCACCGGCACCTTGAGCAACCTCAAGGGCCAGCTCAACAGTGGCGCCACACTCGATCTGAGTGCCAATCAGGTCAGCAATGCCGGCGGCCGTATTGGCAGCGTCGATGTCTTGACTGCCAGCATTGGCGGCCTCGATCAGCAGGGCGGCAGGCTGTCCAGCAACACCCATCTGACCCTCGACCTCAACGGCGGCTTGCTGAACAACGACGGCGGCCTGATCAACACCCCTGGCACACTGCTGCTGCGTAACCTCGATGGCGTGCTCAATCGTGGTGGCGAGGTCTCCAGCAACCAGGCCTTTACTCTTGCGGCGCGTAGTCTGGATAACGGCGGCGGGAAGCTGCTGAGCAGCCAGGCCCTTGGGTTGGTGATCGCCCAGGCCTTGGGCAACGACAAGGGCCTGATCGGCGCTGCCAGCCTGGATATGGGGGTTGGCTCGTTGAGCAATCTCGACGGTGTCCTGAGCAGCCGTGGCAACCTCGGGCTCACTAGCAACGGCCTGTTGGACAACCGTCAGAGCGGCCTGATCAGCGCCGCTGGCATCTTGAATGTCAACAGCGGCAGCCTGCACAACCAGGGCGGCAACCTGCTCGGCGTCACTGGCGTGACCCTTGGCAGCGGCGTACTGAACAACAGCGATGGCGGTTTGATCAACAGCCGCAGTGGCCTGACCTTGGCTGTTAGCGATCTCGCCAGCGGTAATGGCGGCGAAATCTCGGCCAGAGGCGACCTGGGTCTGACCCTAAGTTCGTTGCTGCTCGGCAACGGTCGTATCGTTGGCGATCAGGCCGTCCGCTTCGATCTCAACAACGGCAACCTCGATAACAGCGGTGGTCTGATCGCGGCCAAAGGTGCCTTGAGCTTCTTGCGGGTTGGCACCTTCACCAATCAGGCTGGGGAGTTCTCCAGCCAACAGAACATCAGTGTCGACGCCAATCGTCTCGACAACAGCAATGGCCGGTTGATTACCAGTCAGGTACTGACGTTGAACGTCGGGACACTGATCAACCAGAACGGCCTGCTGTCCGGCTGGCAGGGTTTGGCCCTCACCGGTGGCAGCCTCGATAACCGTAGCAAGGGCACCTTGTCCAGCCGCAACGGTGCACTGACCCTCGCCCTCAGCGGTGCCGTGCTCAATGGTAACGACGGCGCCCTGGTCAGTCAGGGCCGGATGGACGTCAGTGCCGCCAGCTTCGACAACACCGGTGGCATCGTCTCCAGCAGTGCTGCGCAGACCCTGACGATCAGTGGCCTGCTCGACAACAGCGTTGGCGGACAGATCGACAGCGGCGCTGGGCTCGAGCTGACGGTCGGCAACCTCGACAACCGCAGTGGCCTTGTCACCGGCAGTGCCCAACTGACTCTCGACCTTGCCGGTGTGCTTTACAACCAGAACGGTACGCTGCTCAGCGCCGGCGCTCTGTGGCTCAAGCGCGCGCTGCAAGTGCATAACAGCGGCGGGCAGATCGTCAGCCAAAGCGGGATGAATCTGTCGCTGGGCACACTGGACAACAGCGGAGCAGGCACTGTTGCCGCCAGGGGCAATCTGCAGGTCAACGCCGCCAGCGTCATCGACAACAGTGCGGATGGCCGGATCTACAGCCAGGACGCCGATGTCAGCCTTGGCGCCGTTCAACTGCTCAACGAACAGGGCAAGGTGCAAGGGCAGGGCAGCCTGACCCTTCGTGCATCGGGAACCCTGAACAATCGCAGCGGCGGAGTACTGTCGCGTACAGGCAACCTGCTGCTCGACGCGGGCAGTTTCGATAACGCTGGCGGTACCCTGGCGAGCCTTGCGGGTGCGGTGGACGGCAATGTCACCAACGAACTGCACAACAACGGTGGCGTGATCCAGGGCCAGCAACTCACCCTGTTCGGCGGCTCCATCGATAACAGCGACGGTCGCATGGCCGCCCAGACCGGTGATGCACGCGTCAGCGGCGGCAATCTCACCAACACCCGAGGTGGGTTGTACGCCAAGGGGCTGGTGCGGGTGGACGGATTGGCCTTGGACAATGGCAGCGGTCAAGTCGCAGGCAATCGTGTCGAACTGGCGCTGCGGGATGACCTGAGCAACCGATCAGGCGTGATCGAGAGCGACAGTCATTTGCTGGTAACGGCGACCGGCGTGGATAACCAGAGCGGTGTGCTGCGCGCGCTTGGCGGGGCAGGGAAGAGCGACTTCCAGGTCGCTGGGGTGTTCAACAACCAGAATGGCAGGCTGGAGGTCAGCAGCGCCGATCTGATCCTGAAGGCCGCAGGGCTGCGCAACCTGGGTGGCAGTGTTCTGCACGCTGGGCTTGGGACGTTCGACATCTCCACCGCCAATGTCACCAACAGCGGCGGCACGTTGGTCACGCGTGGCGGGCTCACGCTGACCGCAGATAGCTGGATCAACAGCAGTGAGATTCAGGCGGGGCGGTTGACCGTCAATGTGGGCGAATTGACCCAGACGGAAAGCGGGAAACTGCTCGCGGTCGAGAGTTTCACCGGCAGCGGTGGCAACTGGAGCAGCGCGGGACGGATCGAGAGCGATGGCACCCTTTCCCTGGACCTGAGCGGCAGCTTCAACAGCACTGGCCGGCTGAGCAGCGTGGGTAACCTGAGCCTCGCTGCGGCCAGCTTGTCACTGTCCGCGGCAGGTCGTCTCATGGCAGGTGGAACCGGTGTCTTGACCCTTGGCGGGCAACTGACCAACAGCGGTCGCCTCACCGCCGCTGGCGATCTGACCCTGAATGCCGCGACCTTGAACAATCACGGTACCTTGGGGAGCACCCAGCGCCTGACCTTGAGCGCGTCGAACCTGCTCAACGAGCAAGGCCTGATCTTCAGCGGTGGTGATATGGCGTTGTATGCGGGCGCTTTCACCAACCGGTATGCGGATGTTTACAGTCTGGGCGCGTTGAGCATTGGCAAGGATGCTGCCGGTGGTCGGGCGCTTTCGGTTTTGAATCGGTCGGCGACCATTGAGTCTGTCGGTAATCTGCGGATTGCGGCGGATGTGGTGGAGAATGCGAAAGATCAATTCACTCTAGAGTCGAAGCTTCTTTCCGGAAAGTTGAGTGCTATTTGCCTGGATGATTGTTTTATAGAGGACAATGGTTATTATCAAGGTTGGGGTCAATACGTTCTAAAAGAAAATTTTGAGTCTATTGCTACAGCAGACAGTGCAAGCTCCTCTATTTTAACTGGTGGAAGTTTTCAGGTCTCTGGTGGCCGGTTTTCGAACCTTTACAGTACGGTCTCCGCTGCCGGAAGTGTCGGTGTCGATGTTTCTAATTTCGAAAACCAAGGTGCACAGATTGGTAACTATAGCGTCACCAAGTATTATGAGCCGGAGCACCGCTATGGGGTATATGCTGATCAGCTTGAAGCCATAGCCACCACCGAGTTCTACATTTACAACTCTAGAAATAATCCTGAATTTCCTGTTTTGGAGTACACGGCGCGTGGTGACTGGCAGGGCTCGGTTCGTGGTGAGGACAAGAAATACAGACTTGTGCCTTATGCCAAGGATGTTCTGGGTGATGGTGCTAGTAGTCGTGTTGTTGTTTATTGGTATCCAGAAGGTTTCGAGATAGAGCAGGATCGGCCGGGAGGTTATCTGTTCTCTTCCTCATCCGCACCAGATGAGTATTATTTGGGCGCCAACGCGCTGATTTCAAAATTTGATCCTGCTAATTTGGTTGCTGCACCTGCTCTAATTACCTCCCTTCCATTGATAAAGAGTGAGGTGGTTGGTGATTTTTCTAATTACATGTCCGCCATCCAGGCAGGCGGCGCTGTTTCTATCACCGCCAGCAACTCCATCAGTAATGGGGTGGTCACGCCTTTTGCACAGACAGTAAGGGGCGCAAACCGGGTACAGACAACTTCAGTAGGCGCAGCTACATCCTCCATAAACATACCAGGCACTCAACTTCCACCTGATCTCGCCCAGCAACAGATCAATCCGCTGACCCTTCCAGGCTTCAGCCTGCCTGAGGGCAAGAATGGGCTGTTCCGCCTGAGCCAGCAGGCCAATACCGTCGGCCAGATCACGCAGGCCGATAGCGGCTCGCAAAACTGGACGCTGAGCGGAGCCACCATCGATCTGACCCAGCGTGAGCGAGCACTGCCGGAAAGCCAGGGCCGCAACCTCCAGCTCGATGACATCGATCAGCTGTCTGCCAACACCCGACAGCTCTCCATCGCAGCACGTACAGCCGAAACCATTGGCGCCACCGCCACCTCCATCAGTGTTTCCAATGTTGGTGCCGTGGACAACGGCACTTGGCAGTCTGGTCGTAGTAATGGTGGCGACATCACTCGCAGCGACGGCATCGGCAGTCAGGGCGCCACTGGTGCTGCTGGCGGCGCGGTCAGCGCTTCGGGCCCGAACGTAAACGCCGGCCTGGCGACGACCGACCGTGACACCCGAATCACCCTGACGACCCCAGGTGGGCAGTCGGGCAACGGCGGCCCCCAGCTGAGTGTTCCAGGCCTGTCGACTGGGGACCGCAGCACAACGGTGGGTCAGGTTGGAGGCAATCCTGCAGATCCGCAGACGCCCGGTCTGACGCCGGGTAGCCGCGATACGCAGATCACACTCACCACTCCGGGTGGTGCCGGGCAACCAGGCTTGAATGTGCCCGGCCTCTTCTCTGGTAGCCGCGATACTTCAGTCATCTCCGGCCAGCCTTCAGGCACTCGCCCAGACCTGCAACTGCCGGGGCTGAGCCCGGGCGAGCGTAATACTCAAGTGGCTGTGACCACCCCCGAGGCTTCCGGCACCAATCTGCCTGGCATGACGTTGCCTGAACTGACGCCGCAGGCAGCACAGGTCAGTGTGACTGCGCCAAAAGTCGCCAACGCTGCCACCGTTGCGTCGCTGGTGCGCGAGCCTCTGGCGGCTACCGCGAACGTGCAGCAGCCCGCTGTCCCGGCAGTCGATAGCCATGCCACTACTCAACCGGCCACTGCCCAGACCATCGAGCGTGTACAGGGTCTGCCGGACCGTAGTGGCGTATCGCAGCCGCATAAATACCTGATCGAAACCAACCCGGTACTCACCGAACTCAAACAGTTCATGAGCTCCGACTACCTGCTCTCCGGCCTCGGCTACAACCCAGATGACAGCGCCAAACGCTTGGGCGACGGCCTCTACGAGCAGCGACTGATCCAGCAGGCGATCGTGGCAAGGACCGGCGAGCGCTTCATTGGCGGCCTGAAAACCGACGACACGATGTTCAAGTACCTGATGGACAACGCCATCGCCAGCAAGCAGCAACTCAACCTGGCCGTCGGTGTGGGCCTGACGGCAGAGCAGGTTGCGGCGCTGACCCACGACATCGTCTGGCTGGAAGAAATGGAGGTGAACGGCGAAAAGGTGCTGGTGCCGGTGCTGTACCTGGCCAACGCCAACAACCGTCTGGCACCCAATGGTGCACTCATCGCCGGCAATGACGTCACCCTGATCGCAGGCCAGGACCTGCTCAACGCAGGCACTTTGCGCGCGACCAACAACCTCTCGGCGATGGCTGGCAACGACATCATCAACAGTGGCCTGATCGAAGCAGGTAATCGTCTCGACCTGCTGGCCGGCAACAATATCGTCAACAAGGCCGGGGGCATCATCAGTGGGCGCGACGTCAACCTGACCACAGTGCTGGGCGATGTGATCAACGAGCGTTCGATCACCAGCGTCGATCGCAATACCAACCTGGGGAACCAGCGCACCGACTACGTCGGCAACGCCGCGCGAATCGAAGCGGCCAACGACATGAGCATCAACGCGGGTCGCGACATCCTCAACGTCGGTGGTGTGCTGCAAAGCGGTCGTGACATGGGCCTGCAGGCTGGTCGCGATGTGCAACTCATTTCTGCCGAAGCCACCAGCTCCACCAGCTATGGGCGCACCACTACCCAGGTCATAACCCAGAACGGCTCGACGGTTTTAGCTGGTCGTGACTTCAGCGCCGTTGCCGGTCGCGACTTCACCGCCATTGCCAGCCAAATCGATGCACAGCGTGATATCGACATCACGGCGACCGGCGACATGACCATTGCCTCGGCGGCCAATGAAGATCACTACGCCTACACCTCTAAAACCATCAAGAAACAGGAAGACCAGATCAGTCAGGTCTCCAGCACCCTCAAAGCGGGTAGCGACATCGCCCTGAGTGCTGGTCAGGATCTCATCCTGAGCGCTAGCCGGGTCACGGCGGGTGATGAAGCCTA
The DNA here is from genome assembly GCF_003231275.1 of Pseudomonas huaxiensis. GTDB lineage: Bacteria > Pseudomonadota > Gammaproteobacteria > Pseudomonadales > Pseudomonadaceae > Aquipseudomonas > Aquipseudomonas huaxiensis. The sequence continues at coordinate 6,774 of NZ_QKVL01000064.1, read as the reverse complement.
CCTGGTAGCGGGCGGGAATCTTGCCCTGCTCGCGGCCGAAGACAGCGACTATTCGCTGTACGACATGAAGAAAAAGGGGAGCTTCGGCAGCAAAAAGACCAAGCGTGATGAAGTTACTCAGATCACCAATATCGGCAGCGAGATCACCACGGTTGGTGATCTGGTTCTGAAGAGTGGTAACGACCAGTTGTATCAGGCCGCCAAGCTCACCAGCGGTGGCGACCTGACCATAGACAGCGGCGGCGATCTGACATTCGAAGCAGTCAAAGACCTGCATCAGGAAAGTCACGAGAAGAGCAGCTCCGATGTCGGCTGGTTCAGCATGAAGGGCAAGGGCAGCACCGATGAAACCGTGCGCCAGAGCGAACTGGTGGCTCAGGGTGAACTGGTCATCAAAGCGGTTGGCACCATCCACGCAGATGTGTTGCAGGTCAACCAACAGACCGTGCACGAATCCATCGACGCCATGGTCAAGGCCGATCCGAAACTGGCGTGGCTGAAAGAGCTGGAGGCGCAGGGCGGAGTCGACTGGCGGCAGGTGCAGGAGATTCATACCAGCTTCAAGTATTCGAACTCGGGGTTGGGGCCGGCGGCGCAGATCATTATTGCGATCCTTATGTCTGTGCTCGTAGGGCCTGCTGCTGCGGGGATGGTTGCTGGCGGAGGCGCAACGGCTGCGGCAGTCGGTGCAGTCGCTGCCAGCGCTGCAACTACCGCCACGGTCAGCACGATCAACAACCGAGGTAACCTTGGAGCAGTACTCAAAGACGTCACTTCCTCGGATGCGATAAAGGGATATGTGGTCGCTGGGGTAACAGCGGGTGTCACCAAAGGCCTTATAGATCCGAAGTTCAGTGGCACAAATGCAGCCTTTGAAAATACAGCGGGCTTTGACTTGGGAACCCTGGAAGGGTTTACCGGCTACAGCGTTCGAGCCGGTGTTATCGGCGTAACAAATGGAGCGATCAGTACCGCCATCAATGGCGGAAGCTTTGGCGACAACCTAGCCGGAGCGTTGGCATCTCAAGCAAGCAACGTAGTCATGGCTACGAGCTTCAACGCTGTAGGCACCTGGGCGGAAGGGAAATACGCCGATGGCAGCCTGCAAAAGGTCGTCGCGCATGCCTTAGTGGGCGGCTTGCTAAGTGAAGCAACCGGGGGAGACTTCAAAACAGGAGCACTGGCGGCAGGTGCGACTGAAGCCATGGTTGAAGCGCTTTCAAATGAGCTGACGATGAATAAGGACATGGAGTCCCTGGCGTCTCAGATCATTGGTGTAGCGGCAGCCGCATTTACCGGCGGCGATATGGCCAAGGCCGCGGAGCTTGCCAGAAGCTCCAACGCTTACAACCGGCAGCTACATAATTTCGAGGCGAAGCAGATCGCCAAGGAAGCTGCCAAGCTGACGGCTCAAGGCCAATCGAAGTCGGGCATGCTTTGGGAAGACCTGCTGCTTATTGCGTCTGGCGCTGAACTGGACGCGCAAGGCACTGCCAGGTTGAAGGGCATTCTCAATATCTATGGGAGCAGTGACCCGGGCTCGGATTGGTTCAATCATGACATGGAGCAAGCTTTTGCTGTCATTGGCAAGCTCGCCAATCAGGGGCTTGTGCTCACATGGGATGATGGTTCAACCGTTGTGGCCCATGGAGAGCCTGTTTATGCATTCCAAGCGACGGAGAAGCAATGGGCTGACTCCAATCTGTTCAATACCGATCTGAGCAAAGCTCAAGCGACCAATTACCACGCGTCCTACACGGAGCTGCTACCTAAGGCGTGGAGGGAACAGTTCGGCTCAGCCCAGGCTGGGCAATATGTGCGGGAAATCGCTAAAGCGGCGGGGAGCAGTCCCGAGGATTTGAATACCGCTTTCGAGAGGATGGCGACGGTTGCTCACGGCGGATTGCTTCCAGTCACTTGGGATTTGGACATTGCGCTGAGCCTGGCCGGAGGCGGGAAGCTTGGCGTAGAGGCAACGAGGAATCTTGCAAAATGGATCTCTGCTAGGCTTGCTGTCAATGCTGAAAAAGGAACAGTTAATGCGGCCGTTGATGGCGCAGGCGGCATTACTACCGCGGCTAAAACTATTCCGTACGAGCCTAAAGGCTCGGTTGTTTTACAAGGTGACGCTCCCGTTTGTGGTCCAGCTTGCGCAGCAATGACAATTACGGACAATACCGGGGTATCTATTAGTCTTGATAAAGCGATCGGGAGTTTTGTGAATGGTATTAGGCCGACAGGTGTTAATACTTTGGAGCTGTCTGATGTGATATCAAAAGCAGGTGTGAAGAATACCGTAAACCTAACAATGCTGCCTGAGCAACTCAATAAGGCACTGCAAGAAGGGGTGAGTGTTATCGTGCAAGTTCCTGCTGGTAAGGATAAGCACTTCATTATTGTTGATGGGATTAAAGCTATTGATGGTGTAAGTTACTATATGACGCGAGATCCACTTGCAGGGCCAAGAGGAGTTCAGCAAGGACTGCTAGATGGGGCAATCTCTTGGGGGGTTAATGCCATTGTGATTGGGAGGTGATAATGAAAGTTGGGGAATTTATTGAGCTGGAAGGTTGGTTGGTTATTATTGACTATAAGCTTTTTGTAATACCTGAAGATTATTCAGATGATTATGAGAGTGGTGAAAAAATCGAGGTGGTTAACTCCGAAATCATGTTTTCTGTAACGGATAAAATTCTACCCCTAGCAGGGGGAGGGAGCTTTATTTTTCATAGGGCTAAGATTTCTGCTTATTTGGTAGAGATTTTCCCTATTAAGGTTAAGTTGGTAAAATTGCTTGTGGAGGAGCGGGGTGGAGATTTTGTTGATATAGACGTTGAAGGGTGTGATGTAGAGAGGTGCAAGGCTCGGTACGAAAAGTTCCTTGAGGGGAGGCGAGTTAGTGATTCTGGCGACTGGCTGGATTATTTATAGCGTGATAGCCAAGGGGGTTAGGGAAGGAGGCTGGTGAAAAAATTAAAATAAATGCTTCCTCTTTTCGATTTGTCTTTGTGGGTGTGATTCTGAGTTTATTCAAGGATGCGATATGCCAGAAGCAGTCAGGCTGTTTCTTTTGATTTTGGTGTTTTGTCTGGCCAGTTGTTCGATTTTTCCGGAGACCAAAGAATCGCTTTTGGGTTCTGGGAAGAAAAGCCCTGAATACTGCTTGAATCAAGAGCGTGAGCTTGTGGAACAACGAATTGAACGCTATTTGGCATCATGCTTTGGATACTCTCAGGTGAGTGTGGGGAACGGGACAAGATTTACCATGGAGTACCGAGTTAGAAAAGAGCGTAGTTTCAATCAAACGGAATATTCGGTTTTTTCGCCCTCAGGCACAGGTGCTGGATATTTTTTGAATGTTATTGTCGCTGGTAGGCAGTCGGCGTGTGCTAGTCGTCTGTTCGGGACTGCTTATAATTTTATGTGGGCTTTAAAGTTTGAAGATCTGAAGAAAAGTGCTGTTGGTGAGACGGTATCTTGTTTTTTCTGACCTTGTTAATAAAGTCTATTGTTAGGTGCTGGGCGTAAAGTAATGCCGTAAAAGCTGCCCTCGGCAGGCCACTGTGACCATCGCCGCATAAACGTGTTGTGCACTTGCAGTAATGAGTTAACTGGCGGCGACGCTCCTTCAGTCAGCCAAACAGTCGTTCGATGACATTGTGCTCCCGGTACTTGAAGTTGTCGAATAGCCACAGCAAACTAGGCTTCGGTTTCCACTTCATGGCGCGGTAAGGAATGACAGGCCGTATTTGAAAAGGGGACATGAAATGGGGTCAGATGTATTTTTCTGAAGATCTGAAAAATACATCTGACCGCCTTTTCACTATAAGCCTCCTAGTGGCCTGAGCGGCAATGCCGGGTTGCCACAAGGCTTATTCAACTCGGTTCGGGGGCAGCCATGAATGAAAAGCAAAGGTTGGAGTGCTCGCAGATTTCAGATATGTCATCTGAGCAGGCTGCTGAGTGGATCATGAATAGATACCCTCTGCATTCTTCCGATTATGGCGAGGCATTCATACTAATACCTCATAGGTCATGGAGTCGGAGCGAACAACGAAAGCTGGCGAATTATTATCTCAGGAAAATCCCGTTTGCAGGCGGACGGTCTTATGAGTCGCTCGCTTCGATCATGCCGGCGAGAGTTTTGCTTGTAGAGGTTTATAAATATCTTCCAGACAATAAGCTGGATCTTGAGTTGTTGATTTATTATTTGACTCCTGCATTGTTGAAGTGCGCGAGGGCTGATCAGGATGTTCAGGCGGTCGAGGATTTTTTAAGGGAAGTCGGTAATCGCCTGGGTGAAAAGTAATAGTAAAGGGGCAGGCTGGGAAATGGGTTTTCTTTTTCTGAGATAAAACAGAAAGAACAGGAAGCACAGGAAGAAGCACAGAAAGGGGCAGATTTATTTTTAGTGGTGAGGTGAAGGCGAATTGACTTCAAAAAGAGAGAATGAAAAGAGAATGAAAAGGGGACAGATTTATTTTTCTGAATGAAAAGGGGACAGATTTATTTTTCTGAGGTCTGAAAATACATCTACCCCCTTTTCATTTTTTTTCGTCCCTTTTTTATGCCGGCACTGATCACTGGCATGGCTTATCAGTATGGATCGAATCTAAGAGCAAGAACGCCTAATCTTTTGGCAATAAATTACTATTGGAGACTGGAACGCTGAATAGGTGAACTTGCAGAATTTCAGTGGGCCCTCTATCACCCGAAGGCTTAGGGAGGCTGGGCTGTTAGAGAATGATCTAAATCAGTTACTTTCAACTCCAGACAACCCTTGTTAAAGGATAAATATGCGCTCTTTCATCCTTGCTTTAACCGCCTTAATGACCGTTGGTCCTGTTTCTGCTTCAGAGGGATATGACCCCAATGCACTGCCGCGGCTCGAAAATGGGATCAAACAGTACTTTGGGGATGAAAAGGGCGATTATATTGTCCCAGGGTGGCTGTTATCCCGACAGGTATACGAATCCCTGCGTCATCCAGGCAACCCCGGGGACGCTCCCGTGCCAACTTTTTCTGACGTGGGCACGCTAAAGCTTCTTCAGGGATGCAGACCACACTCATGCACCGAAAAAGCGGCTGTTATTTATCAGGATCGTAAAGTAGTCGGTGCGGCGATCATAAGCAATAAATGCGCTAAGGCCGCCGGAAAAACATCATGTGATACGACACCAACGCTGACTATTTTTGAGCACAACCCAATTTCACTTAACACTAACATCGCGAGGAGTATGCTGAGGGCATGGGGGAAGTCCAAGCATAGTACTATCCCAACCGAGATTTACGCTTTACGCGCCCTTAAAAGCAAGCCATGAGAACTCAGAGCCTAGCTACCCGCCTGGGATGGCATGCCTTCCTGTACGCGCTCCCAGGCTAGATGGGCGGCGTTTTTTGGAATGGCATGGTAGAGCCGAGCTGGGGGATTGTTCTCTACATTCTCAGCGTGTTAAATCGGTATTACCTATTTCTTACATTTCTGAGTCGGTGTTTGGGCTTCCATCGATAGCCGTAGCGTTTGAAAGGGGGGGTGTCTGGACGGGAATAACGTTCTTTGTATACCATCGCGGCCGTATGTTCTACGGAGCGCTTGCCGATTTTGGTAGAGAAGATGCGGGCATATATATGCCCTGTAACACTAGAAAGTTAATGGGTGCCAGTTCTACTGAGCGTTCAGGAGTTTGAGAATAGTTTTCGAGTACAGGATGTCTCATGAAGAAAATAATGTTGGCTGCATGTCTATTATTATTGGTTGGCTGCAACACTACACCCCGTGACAGGGCCACCATCTACTACGATCGGACGCAGTTTCCGTCTCAGGTCCGTAGCGACTTTCCGGATATCAAAGGGCCGATCGTGCAGCATGGTCGATGCTCATTGCTGATTTCAACGCCGGGCTCCACCACCGGGGCTTACCATTTCTGCACTTTCGCGCTAACTCAAGATGAGCTTTATGTTCAGACGTGGGACGCCAAGGCGTTGAAGTACACCGAATTGTTGAGGGTTGATTTCTCGACCTTGAGCAAGGTCGCCATCGATTCGTTTTTTCGCACCAACCAGGTACAACTGATCGAGCCGCGCCGCCAGAGCGCGTTGACCGTGGTGATCGATGAGGGCGGTTACAACGACTCGGCAGCGACTGAGCGGGTGTACGAAACCATCAGGAAGCGAGGAGTAAGCGTGGTGAAAAGTGAAGGGATGATGATGCCACCTGCGCCACCGACGCCCATGATCATTCCAGTCATCGTTCCTCGATGACCATGGAAAGGAGGTCACGATAAGAGCCGGTCGGGTGCTCAGCTAGCAGTTCCGGCCCAGCTTCTGAGGAGGAGTGGTTGCCTCAGTTTGGCGGTTACCCGTGTAGCGGATTACGGGGGGGAGGGGCGGTGCAGGTCCATCCGCTTGCACCATGTCAACGGGCCCGGACCAGCAACGGATTGTAAAACACCAAATCACCACTGAACGTTGATGCCACACGTGAACAAGTACACAATTGAGGCTATCCCTCGCTGAGGGAGTTGAATAAAACCTTATTTTTCAACGGGTAGGACACCGGGTGTGAGTCTCGTTTCCCGCTCCAAATATGGCGCTACAGAGTTCTGAAAAGGACTTTGTAGCCAAAGAGAAAAGGCCCTTCGGGGCCTTTTTTCGTTTCCGCTGAAAACTGCGGAAATCCGCCGGTAGCCACGCATTTCAAGTGCGCGAATCGGGTGCCTGATCCCATGGGGCGCTGAAGCGGATTTGCGTTGGAATAGCTTGGGTAATGTGACA
>NZ_QKVL01000063.1 GCF_003231275.1 Pseudomonas huaxiensis | reverse complement strand
CAATTCGTAAAGGTCTTCATAATCCAGACCAGATGAAGCAAATGAGTCTTTGAGTCTCTCAAGCCAAGCCAAGCTAGCCATCAGTTTGTCCTCGGAGGCATAGTGATAAAGGTGTTTGTTATTTCACCAGTCTTGCTATTCCGTGTCACTTGGAAGTGATAGCCATCAACCTTAATACTAGCTTCTCTCAACGCTGGATTGGATTTAAACAAAGACTCAGCTTGGACTGCCGCTCGACTAGATTCTTCCCGCCAGGCCCATATATGGATTTGCAGCAATTACTTCACCTAGCGCCCCATCTTGGAAAGGTAGCTTCGAAGCATCTGCACGTCACCTATTCAACTCTTCAATGCTGGCAAAGACAGCACTTCATCGTACTGTGGCCAGTCTTCCCTTGCGCGCTTTAGCACACCTTGCATCAACTCGTCCAACTCAGGCACTGGCTGCTCGGGCGGCAATTGGTCAAAGGGCGCGGCCATCAGCGGATGATCAATCTTCTGCGGATTGGCTAAACCTTCCCACTGGCGCAGGCGCAGGATATAGAGAATTTCCACCGGCACGCGCTCCATGTGACAAACCTGATTGAAATCATAGGAATTCTTCTGGCTGTCTTTTCCGGTTTGCCAGGTGTGGCGGTCACATGCGGCCAGCAGGCAGGGCAACAAGTCTTCGGGGTTGGGGGTGCGCCAGTTGCCCAATAGAGCTTCGTAGATGGGTTCGTCATACGCATAGGCCGGCCAAAGGTGCGATACATCGCCCACCCAATCGGAAAACACACGCAGCATAAAAGCTTGGGCGCGGCGGTGCTGCTCTTCGTACTCGATTACCAACTGATGTCCACGATTAAGCACAGCATGAGTGAGATAGCCCTGATGGATGACGGCATCCTTCCAGCCCAAAATCGCCATTGCACCCATCATATTGGTTGCGGTTTGGATACTGTAGTTTTGTTGGCGGATATAGTTCCCGGGGCGTTGATCGTACTGATGTGCCCAAAAGTACAATTGCCAAACACCTACTTGGTAGTAACGCATCCAGTGAGCCAATTCTTGCAACCATAGCGGGTTGCTTGGTGCAGTGGCAAGTACCCTATGAAGTTTACCCCTCACCATTCTTTCCGGGGTGGTATCTGTCGCATTGTTTTTATTTGGAACCATCATTGGACCAGTGGACCTTGCATCCTCCCTAGTGATGTATTCGCGTATCGCGTTGACATAAAACGAGTCCTCAACATGCGGCCCTCTAGCGACGCGAACACACACGCTCTTGTAGGAAGGCCATTTTGGGTTTACACCCGGGCGTTCAAATTGATTTATTTCTTCAGCCATGGTTCCACCTTGATTACTGCTTGACCTGTTTTACCGGGTGCTGGCAAACCGACTTTAACGGTAACGCCTTGGACTTTGACTGCATCACTTCGCAGCGCAGATGCCAAGGCTCCAGCCAAGACCGGATCGGATTGACTTATTGACTCATTGGCCAACTAGCCTCTCAATCTTGCCGCCGGATCCCCATGCGGCGTGCGTGCCCCACCCACGCCGTTCACCGAAGACTTCGCATCCATCACTACCACTGTGATCGTGTCCCCATTGATCGCAACCGCGCAGCCATCGCATCCGTGGTTGCTACTGTTTTGCAGGACGGAAAAAGGGAAAAAGGACGAAAAAGGGGACGGATTTATTTTCTTTAAACCGACCTTGGCCGACCCTGTCCCCGCAGTTCTAATCTGACACCTGATATTTTCTCCACCTCATCAACAAAGCGATCAGCGCCGGTCAACTGCCCTCGCTGCAAGGCTGACCTAATGAGATTTAACTCGTCCTTCGAAGCAGCCTGCCTTAAAAACGATATATACCGATCTTTTCGTATTTCAGGAGTTTCTCCCAAAGCGGAATAGCAGGCAGAAATATCCAGCCAATCAAAACCTGGTTGAAGTTGAACTCTGGCTCTGTAGCTCGACCATGTATAGTCTTCAGCATCATCCACCATGCAAGCCCTCACGGGATTTAGCTCAATGTATCGGCAACAGGCAAGCAGATAGCTCTCTGACTGCACCACACTGGACTTATATCGGCTTTCCCATAACGTTCCTGATCGCCCTTCCAACTTATTCCGATATCGCGTCGCCCGGGCTGCCAACGCCTTCATCATCTGACCAAGGCCTGCGACTGCCTCTCCAGGCTCCAACAACAGGTGGACATGATTTGTCATCAAGCAGTAAGCATAAATCTTTATACCAAATGCGTCCTTCAGTTCCTGTAGATCATTGACGTAGCGCTGGTAGTCCTCCGCAGCAGCGAATACCACCTGCCGATTGTGACCACGCTGAACAACGTGATGGGGATAGTTGGGTAATACGACTCGTCCTATTCTTGGCATAGCAACCTCATTCCATTGAGGTTTTCAGCTTAGCAAAGCGAAAGAAAATAAATCTGTCCCCTTTTCGCCCTAGAAAAATAAATCCGTCCCCTTTTTCGGTCCCCTTTTTCGTCGTTAACCTGTCGCAGGTCCTTTTGCCCCTACTCAGGAATGATTTGCAACTCACTCCATAGTGGTTTCAGCCCTAGACTTTCCATATAAGTCCCATAGTCGACAAAGGCCTTAACCCCAATGTTTTCGTATAAAAACCATGAGGCCTCGCACTCTTGACATACGAACAAGCAAGTGTCGTTAGCTAAAACTCTAGCCTTGACAACATCTCCCTGCTCACACCTTGGACATAGCATATAAAACTTCTCTATTTAACAGGATAGGCGGTAATGACCTGATTGGTCCCAGGCCGAACAATAATTTTAATACTCGTTTCCCCCAAAGTACCAATAGCTCGGCCCATCAAAAAATGGAAAAAAGGGGACTGGAAAAATGAAAAAAAGGGGACAAAAAAAGGGGACAGATTTATTTTCTGTCCACTTATAAAAATAAATCTGCCCCCTTTTCCGGAAACTTCGTTGAGTAACGCTCTTCTAATCTTTCAGCAGACCTTAGAACATCGCCTCCATCATCAAGGGAAAAAGGGGACGGATTTATTTTCTTTAAACCGACCTTGGCCGACCCTGTCCCCGCAGTTCTAATCTGAAAAAAAGGGGACAGATTTATTTTCGGTCACTTAGAAAATAAATCTGTCCCCTTTTTCTCGCCTTTTTCTCTTTTTCTGCTGTCCCCTTTTTCTGGTCCCCTTTTTCTGTCCTTTTTCTGTCCCCTTTTTCTCAAAGCCCTAACGAGCAAAAACTCCATCATAACGTCACTGCCGGCCATGCCATCAATAACTACCCGACTCGCCCCTATAGACTTCGCGGCAAAACCCACCTCATTTAATGACGCAGAAAAATCAACAATACAATCCATATCTGGAACCCTCTTGCAACCCTGAATATTAAACCCCTCGATGCCAAGAACTGCAATACCATTAACCTTACAGTAATCAAGCAACTTAACTCCATCATCAACACCAAATAAAGGAGTGCCATTCCACACCAATGTAGGAGTAACTGGCAAATCCTGTATATTCACTTCAACTGCATTCAGTCCCATATCGCAACCCACCCCGGATCATTTTTATTAGAAGCTTGCACAATTGCTCCAGTACGATCATTCCTCACCACATAAGAACGAAAAAAAAGAAAAAAGAAAGAAAAAAGGGGACAGATTTATTTGCGGCCTTATTTGCGGCCACTTAGAAAAATAAATCTGTCCCCTTTTCGGTCCCTCACTTTCACGGCACATACAAAAAAACGAGACGGTTTTACTCTCGCCCACTTAAAAATAAATCTGCCCCCTTCCCCGATTATCCTCCTCGTCCCGCCTGATAAAACTGATGATCGATTTAACGCAGCTAGGCTTGGTAATCATCAAACTCCCAAGAAAACACCTTTCCTAGCTGCACCACGATTGTTTCCCAGTTATCTCCCTCGCAGCGACTCACATATTCATGAATCAACCCTTTAATAGTCGAGAAATTATACTTCGGAACAATTAATAGACCTCGCCCCCAACGAGCTTCCCATACGGTCTCTTCTAGCCACTTTGGAGTACAGACGAAAAGCTCAAAATCATCTGCCCCTTGCGTGCAATCAAGCCCAATTCGAATACGGAGACTCAAAGAAAAATTGCCTACGCTCTCTGGGCAGTAGGTCTCAACATCAAAAACATCATTAGAAATACCTTTTATAACTGCACGCATTATTCCTCCTAATCAGCTATATTCAGATGGCCGTTACTTACCTTTACGCGCTGACCTGTCACAGGGTTGATTTGGTACATTTCAAAATTAGCCTGCACGCCTGTCGTTGCAAAAGATGAATCTTTGGGTGTTGGCGGCCTATATACGCGAGTACCGTCCGCACTAATCAAACCAAGCCCATCACTTGTTTTTGTCGCGCCATCTCCAACCCAGGCATTACCCAGCTGATCAGCTTCGGAAGATGTGCCTCGACCTATAGAGAAGTTCGGATTTTTCGTCCCACTGCCGTTCACAGCAGCAGCCAATCTTGGGTCCTTGGCGGCAATATTGCTCAGGTTTTCTTGTATGAGTTGATCCTTCAGCTTTGGATACAATGCCGCATTTTCTGCGCCTGAGCTAGCATCTCCACCTTTTGCATCATTACCGACAGTGCCACCCTCATTCTCCGCTCCCGGTGAAGCATCCTGCTTCTTAGGGCCGCCGTTAATATCACAAGGCCCTTCATTGTGCACCCACGTCTTCAACTCACCAACATAGAACGTGTGCCCAATATCCACCGTCAGGTTGAACGTCTCCCCAACCGGCTTGTAGAGCTCAACCGAAGCCACCCGACTTGAGGTCCCCTCGCCCGCCCCATCGTCCAGCGATTGCAGCAGTTCCCCCATCTTGAGCTGGATCATCGGTACGAAGTCACGCCGTGCCGGCACATAGAATGGGTGGCTTGGGGTAACGAACAGAGTTTCCTGCTTTACCTCTCCATCAGTCCGGGTGCTTTCGAGAGTCAGCTTGTAGATGGGCTGGTCGTTGCGCTGATAAGTCTTGAGAATTGCCGCCGCAAATGGCTTTCCACCATGCTCAGGCTTCGTCCAGACGATATCGCCAACCGTCAGGGTTTCGATCGCTCGATCGCCTTCGGGCGTAGCGACCATCGTGCCAGCAGCGAAGCAGCACGGATCACGGCCGCTAGCAGGTTTATCTGGCTGCTTATTCGGTAGATCAGGGCCTTTTGAGTTCTGTGCGATATGTTCCGAAGGCGCTTTACCCGTATCGACAGTTGGAGCGGTTTTTGTCTTTCCGCCCCTAGAGGTTGGAACAGCTCCCAGAAGCACATCGACAATCAGCTTGCCGCCACCAATCAGAAAATCACTGCCATCTGACTCACCACCGTTCAGAGAATTTCCTTCAAGGTGCTCAGCAACGGTCTTGCCCAAAAAGGTTCTTGCAACGTCGACGTATTTACCAACCTCCTGGCCCGCTTGTGTTTCGCTGATTACCGAACCTACGGCCAACTGAATGATCGCCTTCGGCCCTTGGATCATCGCCAAGGCCAGAGCCACAGCCTCACCTTCATTCGGATGTTGGTCTATGTAACCTGCAATATTCGATGCGTACGTACCCGTCCACTGCAACAGATTTCGTTCACCCTCTACAGGTGTAACAGGCAGTTGGTATATACCGCCGGCCCCCTCCAGTTCACCGGCTATTTTCTGAGACTGCTGGAAAATTCCTTCCAGGTTCTTGAGTTGCAACAGCACCTGTTGCTGGAACTGCTCATCCCCCATCAACGCCTTCGCTTTTTCTCGCGACACGCCAGCGAGAATCAGCGCCTCCTGAGTCTCCTCAGCCAATTGCTTCCCAGCGATTGCCTCAGCGCCGCTGTCCATGGGGCGGCCCGTCATGCGCTCATAGCGATTCACTAGAGTGTTGACCACGTTGCCGGCCTGCTCGTAGTTCTGCTGCGCCGTCTTGGAATAGTTGACGAACCCGGTCGCCCACTCTTTCAGTGTCTCCCCAGGATTCATTACGTCATCCAACGAACTGTCGGTGACGTAAAGATCCGTCCGTTCCTCATGGTCCCGAGTGATCTCGTAGGCCTTGTCCAGATCCCGGTTCAGCCCTGCCGTCGAGTCCTGCCCCGTCGCGGCATCCTCGCGCACAACGATCTCGCCCTCGCCCACCGTGGCGCGGACTATCTGCTCGCGCTCTTTTTCATACTCCCAGCCGCTCACGCTCCAGCCGTTCTCACCCTTCTTGCCCTTGCCTTCCTGGCTCGGGTCCTGCTGGGTGCTGCCGCCGTCCTTCTTCCAGCTCCCGCCGACATTGAGGTAGTAGCCGTGCTCCTTGTCCGAGCCGGCGATATCGCTGTAGCCCAGCGTGGCGGTATCGAGCTTGAGATTGCCGTTGTCGGCGGCAATCAGCGCGCCGTCTAACTGGGTGTGGTCCTGGGTACGGATGTCGACCTTGCTGGCGCCGGTCACCCGGGTCTGGTTTTCCACCCATTCGGTTTTGCCGGTGGTCTGGCCGTAACCCACCGAGCCGCTGACGCCAGAACCCGGGCCGATGGTCACGGTGACGCTGACGTCGAACTCTTTGCCTTTGACTTCGCCGGTATCGATCGCTGACGACACCTTCAGATCGCCACCCACGCGGCCGATCACTTCATCGCCGCGCACCTGTGCGCCGCTGATGGTGGTGTCCTTGCCGCTGGTGAATTTCAGTTGGTCGCCGGCGTAGAGGTAGGCCTCCTGATGCCGCTGTGCTTCGCGTTCCAGGTGGCCCCTGCCCAGGTTGACGCTGGCGTAGATGCCCACGCCTTCCGAACCGAAGGCCAGGCCGACCTCGCCACCACCACTGGCGCGGTTCTGCTCGTGCTCGGAATCGTTCTGCGCGGCGCGGATATTGATGTCCTTGCCCGCTGCGAGGTCGATGTCGCGCCCAGCCTGTACCTGGCTGCCAATGACGTTGAGGTCGTTGCTGGCCTCGAGCTTGATGTCACGTCCGGCGTCGAGCTGGCTGGCAGTCGAGTTGCCCTGGTTGCCATCGGTGCTGGCGGTACCATGGCTGCCGCCGATGCCAACCTTGAAGCCACCACTGCTGCCGCCGTGGATGCCGCCCCAGCTTTGCGATTCGCTGGTCTGCTGGCTGGTGCCGCCGTGAGCCACGCCGATATTGATATCGCGGCCTTTGATGGTGATATCGCGCCCGGCCTGGAGCTGGCTGCCCGCGACGTTGACATCGTTGCCTGCGGTGAAGGTGATGTCGTTGCCTGCGTCGAGGGTCGACGCCCGGTTGCCCTGTTCGACCGTCTGCTGGCTGCTGCTTTGGGTGGTATTGCCCAGCTTGCCGTCGCCGGTGGGGCCAGCGAAGAACTGGCTGACCGCATCCACTGCCTGCAAGGTACTCGAGCCCTTGCTGACGTTGTTCTCCCCGTTGCCGGCGTTGCTGACCGCATCCTTGGTGCGACCTAAGTTATGGTTGATCGAACCGCCCGCCCCTTGGCTGGCGAACTCGCGCTCATGTTCCTCGACACGGGTTTCGCCGGCGGCATCGATGTTGATATCGCGTCCGGCAGCAAGGTTGATATCGTGCCCCGCCTTCAGGTCGGAGCCGCTCTGGTTGATATCACGCCCGGCGTTGACGTTCAGGTCCTGTCCGGCCTGGACCTGACTGCCACTGGCCAGTTGTTCGAGCACACGATCCTTGGCCTTTTCCTTCTCGACCCCGGCAAAGAAGCTGACGCCATTGTCGTCGCTGTCGAAGCGCAGCCCAGTGTTGGAACTGCTGGACCATTGGCGCTCGTCGCGCTGGCTTTCAGCGGCGGCCACATTGACGTCGCGGCCGGCGTTGATGCTGACGTTGCGCCCGGCACTGACACCGCTGCCCACCAGGTTGACGTCACGCTCAGCCTTGAGCGTGGCATCCTGCTCGGCTACAACCTGGCTACCGACGCTGGTGCTGCTCTGCGCCTCCTTCCCGGCAGCCTTTGCCGATGCGATGGAGACCGACGGCGGCAGGATGAAGTCCGGCGACAGCGACAGGCCGATCTTCTTCTTGTACTCCTCGGTACGGCTGTAAGCAGTGTCATTGGCTGCCAGCAGGTCGATATCGCCGTCCTTGTCCACCAGCCCCGCACGCAACTCGATATCCTTGCCGGCACTGGCCTCGCTGGCCCGCAGGCGCAGATCGCTGCCCGCTACCAGAACGATGTCGTTGCCGGCCTCCAGCTCGCTGCCGACCTGGGTCGCGCTGGTCTGGAGCTGGCTCTTGCCGCTCTTGGACAAGCCGAGGAAGCCGGACTTGGTTTTCTTGCTGTACTCGCCGTGCTCTTCAATGCCGGAGAGCACCGCGACATCGCCGGTGGCACCGATTAGCAGATCGTTGCCGGCGCGGAGCTCGCTGCCGATGACCGTTACATCGCGACCACCGTCGAGGTTAATGCCGCCGTTTTCTCCCTTGCTGGCATTGATGGTCAGGTCGTTGCCGGCGGTGACCACCGACTCGATGTTGGTGCTGTGGTAGCTCTCCTGCTGGGTGAGCTTGCTGCGCCCGAACGAGCCCTTGCTTTTCTTCTGGTAGAAGGAGGCACTTTCGTCCTGGTCGGAGGTGATCAGCAGATCGCGGGCGGCATCGAGGTCGACGTTGCCGCCACCTTCGATCCGGCTGGCACTGACCAGCAGGTCCTGGCCGGCATTCAGGGCAATGTCGCCACCGGCCTTGAGGGTGCTGGACACCTGGGTGACGTTGTCCTGCCGGACCGTCACCTTCTTCGAGGTGTAGCTGTAGTGATCCTCATTGGCCGCCGAGGCGATAGTCATGTCGCCGCCCGCTGTGATGTCGATATCACGCAGGGCGTCGATCTGACTGGCGATGGCGGTGAAATCACGGCCGGCAACGACACTGACATCACGCCCAGCCGTGACCTGCGAGCCGTTCTGGGTCGTGGACTGGGTACTCACCCGACCATAGGCCAGGCCATTGCTGGCCTGCGCGGAGAGCAACTGCACATCCCGACCGGCCTGCAGGCCGATATCGCCACCGCTTTGCAGCACGCCCCCAACATTGACCAGGTCACGACCGGCATTGATGCTCAGGGTGTTGGCCGCCTCGATTCGTGCGGCACTGTCGACGTAGTCGGTGCGCTCGTAAAGATGGGCGGTATTGGTGACATAGCTGGTCACCGTCCGCTCGTTGATCACATCGCCGTTGATCGTGGTCAGGTTGACGTCACGACCGCTGATGATCCCTCCCGCTTTGTTGACGATGTTGTTGCCCGCCAGCAGATCGAGGCGGTTACCCGCCTCGATCAGACCGCTGTTGACGATATCGTTGCCGGCCTTGGCCGACAGGTTGTTGCTTGCACGCAGTGTGCCGGCGTTTGTCAGGTCCTGACCGGCGATCAAGCTCACGTCGTTACCGGCAATCAGCGCACCATTGGGCGCCAGACGACCGGCCGCATTGGCCATATACAGGACCGGCACCAGCACCTTCTCGCCATTCACCTCGACCTCTTCCAGCCAGACGATATCGTGGGTCAGTGCCGCAACTTGCTGCGCCGTGAGGCTGACACCAATCGCCAGGTTGAGCTGCTGCTTGCTAGCGATGGCGTTGTCCATCAGGTGCTTGAACATCGCTTCGTCGCTGGTGAGCCCGGCGATGAAACGCTGGCCGGTGCCCGCCACGATGGCTTGCTGGATCAGCCGCTGCTCGTAGAAACCGTCGCCCAGGCGCTTGGCGCTGTCGTCCGGGTTGTAACCGAGGCCGGAGAGCAGGTAGTCGGAGCTCATGAACGACTTGAGGTCGGTGAGCAATGGGTTGGTTTCGATCAGGTATTTGTGCGGTTGCGAGGCGGCCGAGTGGTCCGGCAGACCTTGCACGCGGTCGATGGTCTGGCTGGTGGCCGTAGTTGGCGCGGTGGTAGCCGGTGCGGTCACCGCCATGCTGCCGGCGTCAATCACCGGAGTGCCTGAGCGCTCCAACGCTGGTACTACCACTTCACGCGCCAGCGGATCGACGGTGGTCACCTGTGCCGATTGCGCCGCGCCGACCTCCTGCTGCTGGTCACGGGCTGGCAGTGTCAGCCCCGGCAGCGCCTGGTCGGGACGGGCGCCAGTTGTGTCGCGGTTCACGCTGGTGTCGCGACCGACGGTGGAGATGCCGGGCACATTCTGGCTCATACCTGGGGTGCTCGGCGCGGCCTGGTTGCCACGCTCCTGCAGGCCGAGATCAGGACGGTCATTACCCGTCTGGCCGGCCACGCTGGTGTCACGGCTGGCGGACGGCAGGCCCGGCAGGTTGATGGTCACACCGGTCTGGGTGTCACGGCTGCTTGCTGCCGGGCCGGAGCCGACCGTGGTACCGCGATCGCCGCCGGGCAGGCCCGGTCCAACGGGATCGGTGATACCGATCTGAGTATCGCGGCTGCCGGAGATACCGGACAGGTCGACATTCTGGCCCGAGGCGCTGATCGAGCCCGAGGTGTCGCCAGCCGGCGCCTGGCTGCCGATGCCGTCGTTGCGGGTAATATCGGCACCGTCGCTGCGAGTAGATTGCCAGGCACCGTTGTTGACACTGCCAACGGCGGCGACGTTGATCGCGTTGATGGCGGCGCTGACAGTACTGGCCTCGCGAGCCGTCACCGAGACCTGCTGGGTGCTGGCGGACAACTGGGTGACGGCATCCAGTTGCAAGGTGCGGCCGGTAGTGCCCGGGACGGATTGCTCCCGTTGGGCTACATCGATACTGGCGCCCCCCAGGGTCCAGTTGCGGGGAGCATTGTCGCCGTGGGCCACCTGACTACTGCTGGCGACATGGCTGCTGAGTCGGAACAGGCCGTTCTGGCTGGTCGGTAAGGTAAAACCTGGGAGGTCCAGCGGGTTGATCTGTTGCTGGGCCAAATTTGGAGGTAGTTGTTTATTTTGGAGAACAATATTGGATACACCAGCACCCGTAGCGGTGGTATTCAACATACGAGGTGCGCCAATTACGCCAGTAGCATAAGAACGCTCAACACCATTGGTGATTCTTTTGGTGGCAGTGATGGATACTGCACCACCGGCCTGGACTACCGATGGGATGAAGCTCGCCCCAACATCACTGGCTATCTTCTCCAATATGAGTCCGGCTTTTTGAATCTCTAGCGGGGCTTCAACTCCCCCGCCAGACTGGTAATTACCCGCCGGAATTGGAATCCCATACTTGGGGACCCACTTATCCATAGGAACCCACATACTTCCAAACACCTGATACCATAACCACGTCGAATCAGTTCCGGCGGTGACCCCATCTATCCTGATAGTTGCGACTGCTTCAACACCTGTCGTATTCCAAAAATGAATACCCCCATTGTAGCCTTTATCATTTTCAGAGTTGTATTTAAGAACATCTGCCAAGAGCCCAAAGCTTGGCGAAGTAACATCAAGGTACTTAAGAACAGTGTACCCCCCGAGAGATGTACCAACATTGGAAAAACTCTCGCCTCTCACATCTAGCTCACCTACGGAGGAAATCAATGAATTACTGTTAAGAACACTGGCTCCTCGAATAGAAAAATCACCACCCGAAACCAAACTAGCCTGTTTAGCACTTCCTTCCGAAGCAGAGGAAGCGCTGTACTTTTGAGCCCAGACAAGGTGCGAGCCGCCTGGAATATAAGGATCCCACACTTCATTAAGACCATTACAGGAAACGCACCTGACTCCGATATATCCAGACTCAAGACTTGACTGTATTTCAAAGTCTCGCCGCTTGTTTACAACCTCTCCCGAATCAATCGAAAAATCCCCCCCACTCTCAATCGTTCCGGAAATATTCTCCAATAACGTCGACCGACTCCCTTGGGCATCCTTCGCAACCCGAATCCCCCCCAGCCCGTAGATATCCCCTTGCTGGTTGGAAAGACTGTCTGCATACAGCGCCAT
This sequence comes from Pseudomonas huaxiensis, assembly GCF_003231275.1. Taxonomy (GTDB): domain Bacteria; phylum Pseudomonadota; class Gammaproteobacteria; order Pseudomonadales; family Pseudomonadaceae; genus Aquipseudomonas; species Aquipseudomonas huaxiensis. The sequence goes on along the minus strand of NZ_QKVL01000063.1, from coordinate 12,550 downwards.
GTCCGCGCCGCTGAAGACAAACCCGCCCTGGTTCACCAGATTGGCGGTAGTCGCGGTCAGCCCCTGTCCGCCGCCCAGCGAGCCCTGGTTGACGATGCTGCCGGCCGACAGCGTCAGGCTGGACGCCGAGGTCACCCGCCCAACGTTGTTCAGTTGCCCACCGACGTTGATCGCTGTAGGACCACCACCGGCAATGCTGGCCGCACTACCCACCAATAATTGCCCCACCCCGAGGGTCATAGCCCCAAGGCTGGTGATGCGCGCTCCGGCATTCAGCGTGCCGCTCAGGTTCAGGTCGAGGCGGCCGTCACTGGCGATCAGTCCACCGGTGCTCCAGTTGTTGCCGCTGCCGCTGAAGCTTTCCGAAGCGAGCAGTTGGCCACCCGAGACCTGGATCAGTTCGCCGACATTCACCGTCAGCCGCCCGGCCTGGACCACGCTGCTGTTAGTCCAACTGCTGGCGGTGACGGTCAGGCCGCCACGGGTGACCAGATTGCCGCCCGCGTTGGTCAGGTTGTCCGTGGAGATATCAAACGTGCCGCTCCCCCCATGCAGCACCGAACCGTTGAGGTTGCTCAGTCCCGACGTATTCAAGGTCAGGTCGGCACTGCTCACCTCCAGCTTGCCGTAGCGGTTGTCGAAGCCGCCGCGTACCTGGAAATCAGTCTTGCCCGCACCGCCCAGCGCCCGCAGGACGCCACTCTGGTTGTCCACTTCGCCGGCCGAGACGAGCAAGTGGTTGTCGCTTTCGATCACCCCGGAACGGTTGACCAGCGCATTACCAAGGGCCAGCTCTACGTGGTTGCCAGCCAGTTGTCCGCTGGAGTTGTCGAAGCCGAGGCCGTCGACCCGTACCAGGCCCTTGGCGTAGAGACCGCCCCCGGCATTGGTGAAGTTGCCGCCGGCGATTCGTGCATCCCCGGTCTGCGCAGCCATGCGCCCACCGCTGTTGTCGATGACGCCCGCCTGCACTTGCAGTTGCTGGCCCTGTACCACGCCGCCCTTGCCGGCGAGGTCGCGACCGTTGTCGAGCAAGCCGCCGACCTTGAGGTCGAGCAGCCCGGCAATGCTGGCGACTGTGCCGCCCTGGTTGCCCAGGCTGGCGGCCCGCTGGACCACCAGGTTGCCGTCTTGCGCAAGTAGGGTACCGTTACGGTTGTCGACGGCGCCGAGCACGTCCAGTACCAGGCCACCCTGCCCCTGTATCAGGCCCTGCTGGTTGCTCAGCCCGGCGGCTTGCAGACGCACATCAGCGCTTTCGCTGTAAATCAGGCCCCCGGCATCGTTGTACAGCAGCGAGCTGGCGATCAGCTTGACCTGGTTCCTGGCCGCCACGGTGCCGAGCTGGCTGTTGTCGAGAGTGCCCGCGTTGAGTTCCAGGCCCGCGCGGCTGACGATCTTGCCGCCACGGTTGAGCAGTTGCATGGCCTGCGTCAGCTGCAGGCTGCCGGCGCTGGTCAGGGTGCCGGCCTCGTTGGTCAGGCTGCCGCGCAGGTCGAGGACCAGGCTGCCGTTGCCGGCGATGCGGCCATTGCTGTTGTCAAGGTCGGTGCCCTTGACCGTCAGCAGTTGCTGAGCGTCGATGCTGCCGCCACGGTTGCCGAGGCTGGCGACCACCAGTTGCAGCGCCGCACCGGTGGACAGCACGCCACCGCCGTTGTCGAGGCTGACCGCACCGATGTCCATGCGCCCCTGGCTGACCAAGGCGCCATCACCGCCGTTGAGCAAGGCGCCGCTCAGTTGCACGTCCAGCGCGCCATTGCGGCTGGACAGCGTGCCGAGGTTGCGGTTGTCGAGGCTGCTGCCGTAAAGGGTCAGGCCCTGCCAGCCGGAAAGTAGCCCCTGTTGGTTGTTGACACTACTGACGTTGAGAACCAGACGCTGGTTGCCGATCAGCTTGCCGTTGCGGTTGTCCAGGCTGTTGGCGGTGACGGTGAGGTTCTGCAGGCTGGACAGCTCGCCGCCAGCGTTGTCGAAGGCGCCGACACGGTCGAGGGTCAGCGCGCCCTTGGCCAGAATCAGACCGCCGCCGTTGGCCAGGTCGTTGCCGTTGAGGTCGAGGGTCACGCCCTGGTCGCCGACGATACGCCCGTTGGCCAGCAGCAGTGCTCCGAGGTCCAGCTTGAGGTTGCTGCGCGCGGAGACTTCGCCGTCGCTGCTGTCAAGGCTGCTGGCCGTGAGGGTCAGGCCACCCTGGCTGTTGATCAGACCCGCGGCGCTGTTGTTCAGCGCGTGCACCACCAGAGTCGCGGCACTGGCGCCGAGCAGGCTGCCGCCCTGGTTGTGCAGGTCGCCGCTGTTCAGGTCGAGCACACCAGCGGCGCTGATCAGGCCCTGCTGACGGTTGTCGAGCAGACCGCGGCTGCTCAGTTGCAGGTCGCCACGGCTGTTGAGAATGCCCTCGCGGTTGTCCAGCGAACCGGCGCTTATATCAAGGCCGGCGGCGCCGACCAGGCCCTTGCCATTGCTCAGAGCCTGGGCGATCCGCAATTCCAGATTCTGGCTACTCAGCAGGCGGCCGTTGTCGTTGACCAAGCTGCGGGCGTCGAGGGTGAACGTTTGGGCGCTGGATATCTCGCCGCTGCGGTTGCTGACGTCGGCTAGGTTGCTCAGCAACAGCAGGCCGGCGGTGTTGATCAGGCCGCCCTGGTTGTTCAGAGTACCTCCGTTGAGATCCAGGCTTAGGCGGGTGTTGCTGGTCAGCTTGCCGCCCTGCTGGTCAAGGCCGCCGACGCTGGCGGTCAGCGCCTTGAGGCTACCGATGGTGCCGCCGTTGTTCAGTTGGCTGGCAGTGAGATCGAGGGTTTGCGCACTGTTCAGGCGGCCGCCGGTGTTGCTCAGCAAACCGGTGATGACGCTGACCGCGCCCTTGGCGCTGAGGCCGCCACGGCTGTTGTCCAGGCTGGCGCTGCGCAGCACCAGGCTGCCATCGGTGAGCAGTTCGCCGTCGCTGTTGTTCACCCCGTTGTCGACGGTCAGGCTCAGGTCGGCGGCGCTGTTCAGACTGCCGCCACTGTTGTCGAGGCTGGATGCGGTGACGCTCAACGCCGACTCGCTGCTGAGCGTGCCCTGCCGGTTGGCCAGTTCGCCACTGAGATTGAGTACCAGCGGCAACCGGGCGAAGATAGCGCCGCCACTGTTGTCCAGGCTCGCGCCGCCCAGGCTCACACCCTGTCCATTGAGCTGCCCCCGCGCGCGGTTGATCACGCTCTGCACGGTCAAGGTCAGGTTGCCGGCGGCGAACATCAGGCCGGCGTCGCTGTTGTCCAGGCTTTGCCCGGTCAAGCTGATATCGCTGTTGCTGGTCAGCTCGCCGCCACGGTTGTCGATACTGCCGATCTCGAGTTTCAGCGCTTTTGTGGCGCCCAGCAGGCCACTGCGGTTGTCCAGACGGGTGGCGGTGAGATTGATCCGGTCGGTGCCGATCAACTGACCATCCTGGTTGTCGATGGCCGTGGCATTCAGCTCGACCAGCGCCTTGCCGGCAATCTCGCCCAGGCGGTTGTCGAGACTGGCGCTGCCAATGCTCATTACGCCATCGGCGATCAGCGTACCGCGCTGGTTGCGCAGCCACTCGCCGCTATTCACGGTCAGGGCACCCCGGCTGCTGATCAGGCCGTCGCTGTTGTCCAGACGCAGGCTACCGAGGTCAAGGCTGATGGCGCTGATCCGACCGTTGGCGTTGCCCAGCAGTTGCTCGATGCGCAGGGTCAGGCCCTGGTTGCTGACCAACTTGCCGTTGCCATTGTCGAAGCTACGCGCCGCCAGGCTGAAGGCGTTCTGGCTGGAGATTTCGCCGGCATTGCTGACCGCGCCAAGGTTTTTCAGGGTCAGGTTCGGCGCATTGATCAGCCCCAGATTGCTTAGGTCACCGTGGTTGAGGTCGAGGTTCAACTGGTTGTTGCTGAATAGCTCGCCCTGCTGCTGGAGCAGCCCGCCGAGGCTGGCGGTCAGTGCGCCGCTACTGGCGATACGGCCGCCGTTACTGACCAGGCCGGCGGTCAGGTCGAGCTTCTCGGTGCTGATCAGCCGGCCGCCGAGGTCGTTGGCGAAACTGCCGGTGACCAAAGTGGCGTTGCCCTGGCTCTTGATAAGGCCCTGGGCACTGTTGTCCAGGCTTGCGCTGCGCAAGTCGAGGGCCTGGGCGCTTTCCACGGTGCCACCCTGATTGAGCAGCGCAGCGCTAGCCTCAAGTTTGAGCAGGCCGGCGCTCGACAGGCTGCCGGCGCGGTTGTCCAACTGGCTGCCGGCAAGCGTAAGGTTGCCTTCGCTGCTGATACTGCCTTGGCCGTTGCCGAGATCACCCACCAGGCGCACGCCCAGATCGCGCTGGGCGGCGATAGTGCCGCCGCCATTGTCCAGACGGGTCCCGGCCAGATTGATGTCCTGGGCGAACAGCAGACCACGGGCTTGGTTGATCACCCGGGTGACGGTCACCTCCAGTGCGGTGCCCGCCAGCAGCTTGCCGCTGCTGTTGTCCAGGAGCGCACCACCGACGTTGACCTGCTGCTGGCTGGAAAGGTCGCCGCTGCGGTTGTCGATGGACGCCACGTCGATCTTCAGCGCTTTTGTGCTCCCCACCAGACCGCCGGCGGTGTTGTCCAGACGCTCACCACTCAGGCTCAGTTCGCCTTGGGCGACCAACTCGCCGCCCTGCTGTTCAAGCACGCCGACGCTGGCACGCAGGTCGCTCTGACTGGCGATACGGCCCTTGGCGTTGCTGGCCGTATCAGCGTTCAGACTGAGCAGGCCAGTGGCACTGATCAGGCCCGCCTGGTTGCGCAGTTCGGTGGCGCCCAGATCCAGCGCCCGCACACCATTGACCGCACCTTCGCGGTTGTCCAGCAGGGCCAGGCGCAGGAGCAGGTCCTGGTTGGCGCGAACCACGCCGGCGCGGTTGTCCAGGCTGGTACCGCGCAAGGTCAGGGTGTTCTGCCCGAACAGGTGGCCGCCACGGTTGTCGAGGCTGCCGACCAGTAGCTCCATCGCGCCCTTGGCCAGCACGCTGCCACCGCTCTGGTTGTCCAGCAAGCTACTGACGTTCACGCCCAGGCGGCCATCGCTGACTAGGCTGCCGTCGTGGCTGTTGTCGAGGCTGCCAGCCGTGACCTGCAGGCGCTGCGCAGCGCCCAGGGTGCCGCCCTGGTTGCCCAGTGCATCGGTCACCGTCAGGTCAAGGGTGCTATCGCCCATCACCTGACCGGCAACGTTACTCAGGCTGGCGGCGCGGATCAGGTTGCTGCCGGCGGCGGAGACTTCACCGCCGTCGTTGCCCAGCGCCCCGACAACCTTCAGGTCGAGGGCGGCGGAGCTGCTGAACAGACCTTTGCGGTTGTCGAAGCTACCGGCTTCGGCAGTCAGTCCCTCGGCCGCGATTTGCCCACCGACGTTGAGCAACGCCTGGCGTATCAGCAGTCCGATGGCGGCGTCGCTGAGCAGGTCGCCGCCGCTGTTGTCGAGGCTCTCGGCATTCAGTGCGAAGCCTTGTTCGCTGGAGATCTCGCCGCCACGGTTGAGTACCGTGGCCAGGTTGCGCAGCAGCAGCGGACCCGGCGCATTGATCAGGCCGCCGCTGTTGTTGAGCAGTCCGTTGTTGAGGTCGAGGGTCAACGCGCTGTTGCTGTACAGCTCGCCGCCGCCGCGCTGGTCAAACCCGCTGACGCTGGCCACCAACGCCTTGGCGCTGGCGATCAGGCCACCCTGGTTGTCTACCAAGCCGGCTGTCAGGTCGAGACGATCGACGCTGGTCAGGCGCCCGGCCTGGTTGGCGAAGGCGCCGGTAGTGAGCTGCACCCGACCGTCGGCGGCGATACGGCCTCGGCTGTTGTCCAGCGCGAGGCTGGTGAAGGTCAGCACGCCGCCGGCGAGGATATTCCCGCCGAGGTTGCCGACGCCCTGTCCCGCCGTAAGTAGCAGGTTGGACGTGCTGGTGACGCGGCCGCCGTCGTTGACCAGGCTGGCGAGGTCAAGGCCAAGGCCGGCATCGCTGCGCAGCACACCCTGGGTATTATTCAACTGGCCGTTGACGCTGCTGCCTGCACGCAGTCGCAGCGAAAGCCCGGTCTTGCCATACAGGCTGCCTTGGGCGCTGTTGTCCACTTGGCCGGCGACGATGGCGACCGACTGCTGCCCGGAGACTATGCCCCTGGCTTGGTTATCGAGGCGTGCCAAAGTCAGTTGCAGGGCGCCGTTGGCGACCAGGCGACCGCCAGCGCTGTTGTCCAGACGGGTGCCTGTGGCGGTAAGGCTGGCGACGCTGGCGATTTCGCCTGCACGATTGTCCAAGCTGGCGACGTCGAGGGTCATGGCGCCGCCAGAATTGAGCAGACCGGCCTGGCGGTTGTCCAGCTCGTTACCGCGGACCTGCAACTGGCCGCTGGCGATCACGCTACCGCCGCGGTTGTCGAGGCGGGTGGCTTCGAGGGTCAGGTTGCCCTTGCCGGAGATCAGCCCATCGAACTGGTTGTCCAGGCTGGCAGACTTCAATTGCAGCAGGCCGAGAGAACCAAGCACCCCGCCCTGGTTAAGCAGATGCCCGCTGATAACAAGGTCGAGGGTGCCATCGCTGGCAACCCGACCCAGACTGTTGTCAAGGCTGGCGGCATTCAGTGCCAGGATCTCTCCGGCCAGCAGACGGCCCTTGCCGTTGCTGATGGCGTCGGAGGCGGTCAGGGTCAGTTGTCGGTCACCCTGGATCAGGCCCACGTCATTGCGCAGCGCAACGCTGTTCAGCGTGGTGCGATTGCCGAGCAAGCTGCCCTGGCGGTTGTCCAGGGTACCGTCAGCCAGCAGGGTCAGGCCGTTGCGCGCTTCGACGGTGCCCAGCTGGTTGACCAGGCTGCCGGCGCGGATATCCAGTGCCGCGGCCTTGATCAGCCCCTTGGTGTTATCCAGGGCCTGGGCGATACGCAGGGTCAGGGCCTTTTCGCTGAGCAACTTGCCGCCGTTGTCGAGACGGTTCGCAGCCAGTTCGAAAGCCTGGGCGCTGGAAATTTCACCGTCCTGGTTGGCGACGCTGCCTAGGTTCTTCAGCAACAACTGGCCGGGCGCATTGATCAGACCGCCCTGGTTGTTCAACGCACCGCCGTTGAGGTCGAGGGTAACCCCGGCCAGACTAGAGAGTCGGCCACCATTGCGCTGGTCGAGGCTGGCGGCGCTGAGGTCGAGCTGCTGTCCGGCGAACAGGGTGCCACGGCGGTTGTCGACGGCGCCGAGGCTGGTCAGAGCAAACGAGGTATCGCCTTGCAGCAGGCCAAGGCGGTTGTCCAGCGAGCCAACACGGAGCACCGCGCTGTCAGCCAGTAGTTTGCCGCTCTGGTTGTCGAAGGCCTCGTCGACCGCCAGGGTGATCGCCCCGGCGCTGTTCAGGCTGCCGGACAGGTTGGTCAGGCTGCCAGCACGCAGGTCCAGCCACGGAGCGGAAACCAGGCCCTTGCTGTTGTCCAGCAACTGCGCGATGCGCAGGGTCAGGCCCTGCTCGCTGAGCAGCCTGCCGCTGCCGTTGTCCAGCGCCGTTGCCGCCAGCACGAAAGCCTGCTGGCTGGAAACTTCGCCAGCGCGGTTGTCGACACGCCCCAGGCGGTTCAGCAACAGCGTGCCGGGGGTGGTGACCCAGCCGCCACGGTTATCCAGCAGCCCACCGGCGAGGTCGAGGATGAGACGGGTCTGACCGTTGAGCCGGCCGCCGCCTTGGTTGTCCAGGCTAGCTGCACTCAGGGCGAGTTGCTGCCCGGCGAGCAGTTGACCATTGACGTTAAGCACATCAGCCGACTGGACCAGGGTCAGCGAAGTGTCGCCTTGGATCAAACCGCCGCTGTTGTCCAGCGACTGGCTGGTGACCGAGGTGTTCGCCCCGAGCAGCTTGCCCTGCTGATTGCCCACCACCGCCTCGACGTTCAGGGTCAACCCCTCACGGGCTTCGATCAGGCCGTCGCGGTTATCCAGGCTGCCAGCGCGCAGATCCAGTGCCGCCGCACCGAGCTGGCCATTGCCGTTGAGCAAGGCTCGAGCGATGCGCAAGCCCAGATCCTGTTCGCCGAGCAGCTTGCCGTTTCGGTTATCCAAACTGTCTGCGGCGAGGACGAAGGCCTGCTGGCTGGATATCTCGCCCCTACGGTTATCGACGTTTCCAAGGTGGCGCAGCAGCAACTGACCCGGAGCGCTGATCAGGCCGGCCTGGTTGTCCAGTTGGCCGTGATTGAGGTCGAGGGTGATATCGGCCTTGCCGTAGAGCTTGCCGCCGCCGTTATCGAGGCTGGCACCGCGCAACTCGAGCGCTTGCCCGGCGTACAGAGTGCCCTGACGGTTATCCAAGTCTGCCCGGCCGCCGAGATCGAGCCGGCTGTCGGCCTGCACCAGGCCTTGCCGGTTATCCAGGGAACCGACCGTAATCACCGCGTTGTCGGCGAGCACCTTGCCTTCGCGGTTGTCCATCAACTCATCGACATCCAGTGCCAGGGCACCGCCGGCGCTGAGGCTGCCGGACAGGTTGAGCAGGCGGCCAGCACGCAGATCAAGCGTCGGTGCCGACACCAACCCCTTGCTATTGTCGAGCAGGCTGGCGATGCGCAGGGTCAGGCCCTGTTCGCTGAGCAGCTTGCCACTGCCGTTGTCCAGCGTCGCCGCCGCCAGGAGGAAGGCCAGATGGCTGGAGATCTCGCCGCTGCGGTTGTCCACCGAGCCGACATTGTTCAGCAGCAACTGGCCCGGACTGTTTACCCGCCCGCCCTGGTTGTCGAGATGGCCATTGCCGAGATCGAGCGTGAGGCTACCCTGGCTGAGCAGCTGCCCATCATCCCGCAGGTCGAGGCCGGTGACCTTGGCGCTCAACCGTTCGGCGCTGCTGATGCGCCCACCGTTACCGTTATTGACCTGCCCTGCCTGCAATTCGAGCGCGCGGTCGCTGCGCAGGATGCCTTTGGCATTGTCCAGCACGCCGCTGAGCACCAGCGCCAGCCGCTCGCTGGCGAACAGGGTGCCTTGGGCGTTGTCCAGGCTGGCGGCATTCAGGGTCAGTTGCCGGGCACCCAGGTTACCAGCGGCGTTGAGGATCTGTCCGAAGCTGTCGAGCGTCAGGCTGTCATCGCCCTGGAGCCGGCCACTGCGGTTGTCGAGGGTGCCGGTGGTCAAACCCAGATCGCGGGCCAGCAGTTCACCATCGCTGTTGTCGAGTGCTTCGTCGACTACCAGTTGCAGACCGGCCCGTGCCTCCAGCTTGCCCTTGACGTTACCAAGACTGCCGATCCGGCCTTCGACCCGCAGCGCCGACACCAGGCCGGCAGCATTGTCCATGGCCTGGGCGATACGCAGGGTCAGCGCCTGTTCTCCCAGCAGCTTGCCGCTGCGGTTGTCCAGGCGGGTGGCGGCCAGTTCGAAGGCCAGCTGGCTGGAAATCTCCCCGCCGCGGTTATCGACGCTGCCGAGGTTGTGCAGCAGCAACTGGCCCGGGGCATTGATCAGGCCGTTCTGGTTGTCCAGGTGGCCATGGACCAGGTCGAGGCTGACGTCGGACTTGCCGTAGAGCTGGCCGCTGCCGTTGTCGAGGCTAGCAGTGCGCAGGTCAAGCGCCTGCCCGGCGTATAGAGTGCCCTGGCGGTTGTCGAGGGCAGTCCGGCCAGTGAGTTCGAGACGGTTGTCGGCCTGCACCAAGCCTTGCCGGTTATCCAGGGAACCGACCACGACCAACGCATTATTGGCGAGAACCTTGCCGTCACGGTTATCCAGCGCGTCATCGACGTTCAGGTCAAGGCTGCCGCCTGCGCTGAGGCGACCGGAGGCGTTGAGCAGGCTGCCGGCGCGAAGGTCCAGCGTCGGCGCAGACACCAGTCCCTTGCTGTTGTCCAGCAGGCGGGCGATGTGCAGGGTCAGGCCCTGTTCGCTCAGCAACTTGCCAGCGGTGTTGTCCAGCGAGTCGGCAGCTAGCAGGAAGGCCAGGTTGCTAGCGATCTCGCCGCTGCGGTTGTCCACCGTGCCAACCTGTTTCAGCAACAGTTGCCCGGCGGCGTTGAGCCGTCCGCCCTGGTTGTTCAGGAGGCCGTCGTTCAAGTCGAGGGTCAGGCTGCCCTGACTGTGCAGCTGGCCGTCGTCCAGTTGCTCCAGCCCGGCGACGCTGGCGTTCAGTTGGGTGCCGGCACCGATGCGCCCAGCGCTACCGTTGTTCAACAGGATGGCGCGTAGATCGAGGCGTTGATCACTGCGCAGGCTGCCCTGACGGTTGTCCAGCAGACCACTGCCCATGACTTCAAGCTGTTCGCGGGCGAACAGGTCTCCTTGGCGGTTGTCCAGGTTCGCGCCGCTCAGGCGCAGATGGGTCTTGCTGCTTATGCTGCCGTGCAGGTTGAGCAGGCTGCCAACGGCAAGGCCCAGGTCTCCCGTCGTGGCCAGGGTTCCGTTCTGGTTGAGCAGTTGCCCGACAATCGTCGCGTCCAGGCTGCCATTGCTGCTCCAGATGCCAGCGCTGTTGTCCAGGCTGGCCGCCTTGAGGCTGAAGGCGGTGTCGGCGACCAGACTGCCCGCGCCATTGAGAACGGCGCCACGGCTGTCGAGGGCGACGCGCTGGTCGCCCTGAATACGCCCATGGCGGTTGTCCACTTCAGCCGCATCCAGGGTCAGCTCACGGGCCAGCAGTTCACCGCCACCGTTGTCGAGCAAGCCACCGACGCTCAAGCTCAGGTCGTTGCCGATGGTGAATTTGCCGGCAGCGTTACCAAGGCTGCCGATACGACCGTCCAGGCGCGCGGCGGAGACCAGGCCGGCGGCATTGTCCAGGGCGCGGGCGATGCGCAGTGTCAACAAGTGGTCACTGAGCAGCTTGCCACCACGGTTGTCGAGGCTGGCGGCATTAAACAGGAAGGCCCGGCTGCCGGAGATTTCTCCGCCACGGTTGTCCACCGTGCTCAAGGCGTTAAGCAGCAGTTGGCCGGGGGCATTGATCAAGCCACCCTGGTTGCCCAGGTGGCCCTGATTAAGGGTCAGCGCCAGGTCGTTCTGGCTGTAGAGCTGGCCGCCAGCCAGTTGCTCCAGGCTGGCAATATCGGCACTGACGTTATAGCCGTGGATGCGCCCGGCCTGGCTGTTGTCCAAGTGCCCGCTGCGCAGTTGCAGGGTGCCGCCTGCGGCCAGCTCGCCGCGCTGGTTGATCAGGTCGCTGCTGCTCAGTTGCAGGTCACCGCCCGCCGTGAACAGACCGCTCTGGTTGAGCAGATTGCCCGCCAGGGTGGCGGTCAAACCGGCGCTGCTGGTGAGCTTGCCGACGCGGTTGTCCACTGTGCCGGCATGCAACGTCAGTTGCGCGCCGCTGGCGAGAGTGCCATCGCGATTGTCGACGCTGCCGGCCGTCAAGCGCAGCTCATTGCTGGCCTGGATGCGGCCATTCTGGTTATCAAGCGGACCGACGTCGAGGCGCAGTTCGCCACCCAGGACCTGGCCGGCACGATTGTCCAGGCCAGCGACAGCGGTCAGTCCGAGGCTGCCTTCGCTTTTCAGCATGCCGCCACGGTTGTCCAACTGGTCGCCACGCACCTCGAAGCCACGGGTGCTAGAGATCTCGCCGTTTCGGTTGTCGACACTGGCGAGGTTATCCAATTGCAACGGGCCGGGCGCGGTCAACAGGCCGCTCTGGTTGTTCCAATGACCACGGTTGAGGTCCAGGCGGATGCCCGACTGGCCGTGCAGGCGACCAGCACTGTTGTCCAGACTGCCCACGGCAAGCTGCAAATCACCCTGTGCGCTGAGATTACCGTCGTGGTTGTCAAGCGCGCCACCGATGCGGGCGGTAAGGCCGGCACGGCTGGAAAGCATGCCCTGCTCGCCATTGCTCAGGCTGGCGGCGTCGATCCGCAGGCCCTGTGCGGCGATGAGTCCGGCGTTGTTGGTCAGGGTGCGAGCAATTTCCAGGGTCAGGGCCTGGTCGCTGAGCAGCTTGCCCGCGACGTTGTCGAAGTTGCTGGCGGCAAGGGTGAAGGTACGCTGACTGGATATCTCGCCTTGGCGGTTATCCACCTCGGTGAGATTGTCCAGGGTCAACTGGCCGCTGGCATTGATGACCCCGGCGCGATTGTCTAGCGTGCCGTGGCGCAGGTCGAGGCTCAGCCCGGCGTCGCTGTGCAGGCGACCGCCCTGGTGCTGATCAAGGCTGCCGACGCTGACAGTCAATTGCTGACGGCTGCTGACCTGACCGCCGCTGCTGTTATCCAGCAGGTCGGCGACGTAGGCATCGAGGCCCTGCCCGGCGCTGACCAGTCCGGCGACGTTGTCCAGACTCGCCACGCGCAAGGTCACCTGGCCGAGGCCGGACAGTTCGCCATTGCGGTTGATCAAGCGGCTACTGTTCAGCGCCAGCGCACCACCGCTGCTGAACAGGCCGCCCTGGCCATTGAGCAAGGTCTGGCTGTTGCTGCCAAGATTGCCACCGGCCAGCACCCGGCCACGGTTCTGGTTATCCAACTGAATCGCATCGATTTGCGCATCGCGCCCGGCACTCAGGGTGCCGCCCTGGTTCGCCAGTTCGGCCATACTGACCGTGAGGTCGCGACTGGCGACAACAGTAGTA
>NZ_QKVL01000062.1 GCF_003231275.1 Pseudomonas huaxiensis | reverse complement strand
AACCTTTCGGCTAGCGATTTAGGCCCTTGAACCGATCACCAACGCTGAATCACAACACCGAAAGCGGATAACTCACAATCACTCGATGCTCATCGAACTCATTGCTGCTGAAGTCCCGGCGCAAGGTCGAGCTGCGCCATTTGATGGTCAGGTCGCGCAGGGACCCGCTCTGGAGGGTGTAGGCCAGCTCGGTTTCGCGGCCCCATTCCTTGCCGTCGCGCACTGCGCCGATATGCACGTTGTCGCCGCTGATGTAGCGGGTCATCAGTTGCAGCCCCGGCAAGCCCTCGGCGGCGAAGTCGTGGTCGTAGCGCAGTTGCCAGGAGCGCTCGCGGGCGTTGTCATAGCTTGAGTTGAAGCTGTCGTTGGCCAGGCTGGTGCCCGCCGTGCCGTTGACCCGCATCCAGCCGGTATCGCCGCTGACCCGTTGCAGGCCGACATAAAAGGTGTGCGCGCCGGTCCGCGCCGACAACATCAGCGAGCCGGTACGGTTGTCCATCTCTCCGGCCAGTGAGCGGCCGCTGTCCTTGCCGACGAACCAGCCGAGGTTGGCGCCCAGGGTCCAGTTGCCCACGGCCTGGCGGTGAATCAGGTTGTAGTACTGCTGGCGGTAGATGTCTTCAAGGTCCGAGTGCCAGACCCCGACCTGGGTCGCCTTGTCGTTGAACAGGTATTCCGCACCGACAATGTCCAACTGGTCCGAGGTCGCGCCCGGCCGCCCGCCCATGAACATGTCGTCCATGCTCGCGTCGTTGCGCGGGCTGTTGCCACGGAAACGCGCGCCGTACAGCGTCAGGTCGGTGATCTCGCGGGAGGTGATTTGCGCGCCCTGGAAGGTCTGCGGCAGCGAGCGACCGTCGTCGGAGCGCAGCACCGGCAGCATCGGCGACCATTCGCCGACCTTCAGTTCAGTCGCGGACACCTTGGCCTTGAGCGCCACGCCCAGGCGGCCGAAGTCATCGGCCGGGCGGCCATCGTCATGCACCGGCAGCAGTTGCGTATTGGCCGTGCCGCGGCCGCCGTCCAGCTTGACCGAATACAGCCCCAGCACGTCCACGCCGAAGCCGACGGTGCCCTGGGTGAAGCCGGACTTGGCGTCGAGGATGAAGCTCTGGGTCCATTCCTCGGCCTTGCCTTGCGGGAACGCCGGGTCGACGAAGTTACGGTTGATGTAGAAGTTGCGCAGGGTGAGTCCGGCCTTGGCGTCTTCGACGAAGCCCTGAGCCTGGACGGCGCCGGTAGTCAGCAGCAGGCAGGCGCAGGCAGCCGGCACGCGGCGAGGGGTGCAAAGGATATTCATTGTTGTTGTTCCTTTTTTGCGGGCGAGTGAAACCACGCAGCCGGCCCGGGCTGCGTGGGGTAACGAGGAGAAATCAGGTCAGGCGAACAGTGCGACGATGGCCGGCACGCTGAGCACGGCGGTGTAGTAGCCCATGAACTGCACACCGATGTTGAAACCGATGAAGCGGTAGAGGAATCCGCCCAGCAGGCCGATGGTGAGGATCACCAGCAAGCCCAGCAGGCCGCCTTCCCACAAACCGATCACCAGGATCAGCCCGACGAAGGTGGCGATCACCGCCTCGTGGCTGATGCGCCGCGACACGAACGAGGCGGCGCGGTGGGCGAAGTTCATCGAGAACGGGTAGGCGATGAGGATGGCGATGACCACCGCGAGCATGCCGAAGGCGAGGAATTCGCCCGCGCTGAGCAGGTTGTGCAGGTTGTTCACCTGGCCGGTGGCGGTGTCCACGGTGAACCGCGGCGGTGCGTTGAACAGCGGCGCCGCGGGGCCGGCGGCCACCGGGCTCAGCGGCAGGCCGAAGGCGATCAGCGGGATCAGCGCCTCGGCAATGTAGGTGGATTCGGTGACGCCGTTGCGCACGGTGATTACCGAGGTCAGGCGGTGGTAGGCGTGCTTGATGCGCGCACCGACCACTTCACCGAGGATCACCGTCATCGCCACCGGGCTGAACACGAAGGTGGCGCTCGACACGGTGGCGGTGGCCAGGGTCCAGCCGGCCTGGCGGCGGTCGAGGACTTTCAGCGGGTTGGGGAACCAGCCGCCCCAGCCTTTCACGTCTGGCGACAGCGAGAAGGTCCGTGGTTCGTTGCGCTTCATCCGCGCCCGCTCCGCCGGGGCAAGCATGGCGAACAGCGCGGCGATCAGCGGGCCGATGGCGATGCCGAGGAAGTAGCTGACGCTAAGTTTGACCCCGTGCTGACCGGTGAGGGTCTGCAGGGCGATGATCACCAGCACGAACGGCAGCAGCGCCAGCACCGAGGCCCAGCGGCCCGCCGAGAAGTAGGCGATGGTGGTGGCGGCAGCGAGGAACACCCAGGGCGCCGCCTGTTTGATCGCGCTGCCGAACGGCGCCAGCAGCACGGCGAACAGCACCGCCAGCGGCACCGCGACCAGTGCCGCGATCACCGCGCCGGAAATCATCTTGCGCAGGGCAATGTGCGGCACACCCAGGTTGCGCAGGAAGTTCGCCTCGCGCATCAGCGGCGTAGCCATGGTGTCGCCGGGAATCCCCAGCAACGCCGTCGGCACCGCGTGGGTCATGTGCTTGGCCACCGCGCCGGCGAGGAAGAAGGTGAACACCCCGGCAGCGGGCACGCCCAGCAGCACCACCAGCAGGGTCAGCGGTGCCAGGGTGGTGGTTTCGTCGCTGCCGGAAATCAGGCCGATGGCGGAGAACACCACGGCGCCAATCACGCCCATCAGGGCGGCAATCAGGATCTGGTCGAACAGGGCGTCCATCAGGCGACACCTCCCTTCAGGGCCGCGCCGTGCGGGCGCGGTTGGGGTTGCTGCGGCGCAGGGGTTTCGGCGTCTGCGAAGAGGCGATCCAGGCCCAGTTCACGCAACTCGGCGAGTACTTCCGGGGGCAGGTCGGACATCTGGCCGAGGCCACCGTATTCGGCGCGCAGTTCTTCGATGACCTGCAGGCGCCACGCCGGGTCGGTGACGTGTTCCACCACATTGCGCTTGGGCTTGAACAGGCAGGCGCTGACGGCGCCGCCGACGAGCGAGCCGAGGATGCCCAGCAACATGGCGTAGGCGCGGGCCATCTGGTCGGACTCGACCCAGCCGGTCAGCAGGTGCTCAGCCAGAAAGAACGTACCCAGGCTGCACGCGGCGCCGACGGCGATGGACGCCATCAGGTGGCGACTGTCCACGGTGTCGCCCCAGACTTCATAGAGGTTGTCGTCAGCCATGGTTGGCCTCCGGGCGGAGGCGGTGCAGGCGGCATTCAGGTTTCATTGGAATTCTCCTGCCCTTGCGGGCTTGTTGTTTTTGTTCGGGAGCAACGTCGGTTCAGGGCTGGCGAGCGCTCCTCGCGGCCAGGGCCAGGCCGACACGGGAGCGCGACGGCTGGCCCAGTTCGGCGCTGATCCGCGCGCCGACCCGGGCTACGGCATCCAGGTCGATACCCGTTTCGAAGCCCATGCCGTGCAGCAGGTACAGCACGTCTTCGGTGGCCACGTTGCCGCTGGCGCCGGGTGAGTAAGGGCAACCGCCGAGGCCCGCTACCGAGCTGTCGAAGGTGCGCATGCCCAGGCTCAAGGCCGCGTGGATATTGGCGATGGCCATGCCGTAGGTGTCATGGAAATGGCCGGCCAGCGCGGTTATCGGCAGCGCCCTGGCGCAGTGTTCGATCAGTCGCGCCGTCTCGTCTGGCCGGCCCGCACCGATGGTGTCGCCCAGGCTGATTTCATGGCAGCCCATCTGGTACAGGCGGCTGGCGACCCGCACCACGGCGTCCGTGGCGACCGGGCCGCTGAACGGGCAGCCGAGCACGCAGGATACATAGCCGCGCACCGGCACGCCCGCTTCACGCGCGGTGTGCAGCACCGGGGCGAAGCGCTCGAAACTCTCATCGATGGAGCAATTGATGTTGCTGCGCGAGAACGCCTCGGAGGCGGCGGCGAACACTGCCACCTCGCGACAGCCCGCCCGCAGCGCGGCTTCCAGGCCCTGGAGGTTGGGCACCAGGGCGGAATAGGTGACGCCATCGTCGCTTGGCAACTGCCGGAACAACTCCTCGGCGCCGGCCATCTGCGGCACCCAGCGCGGCGACACGAAGGCGCCGCCCTCGATGTGCCGCAGACCGGTGGCCGCCAGGTCGAGAATCAGGCTCAGGCGAGCCGCCACCGACAGGTGCCGGGGCTCGTTCTGCAGACCGTCGCGGGCCGCCATTTCGACGATTTTCACCTTCTCGGACACGGCCATGATCACTCGCCGCGCTTTTCTTTGAGCAGCTCGACGGCGCGGTCGGTGCGCACGTCATGGGCCTGCACCAGGCGCTGGGCAACCCAGTCCACTTCGTCACCGCGCGCGCCGGCCACCAGGGCGATGTTGCGGGCGTGCAGCGCCATGTGGCCGCGCTGGATGCCTTCGGTCGCCAGCGCGCGCATGGCCCCGAGGTTCTGCGCCAGGCCCACGGCCACGGCAATTTCCGCCAGTTCCTGGGCGGTCTTGACCCCGAGGATGCGCAGCGACAGTTGGGCCAGCGGGTGAGTCTTGGTGGCGCCGCCAACCAGACCCACCGGCATCGGCATTTCCAGGGTGCCGACCAGATGGCCGTTGCCGTCTTTTTCCCAGGTGGTCAGCGAGCCGTAATGACCGCTGCGGCAGGCATAGGCGTGGGCGCCGGCTTCCACGGCGCGCCAGTCGTTGCCGGTGGCGACGATCAGCGGGTCGATGCCGTTCATGATCCCTTTGTTGTGGGTGGCGGCGCGGTAGGGGTCGATGGCGGCGAAGGAGTAGGCGTCGAGGATGCCTTCGATCACCTCTTCACCGCTGAACGCGGCGGATTTCAACTGCTCCGGGGTAATCCGCACCTGGGCACGGGCCAGACGCAGGTCGGCGAGGTTGGAGAGAATGCGCAGGCGCACCTTGCCGCCGGTGATCTCTTCCATCAGCGGCGCCACGGCTTCGGCCATGGTGTTGACGGTGTTGGCGCCCATTGCGTCGCGCACGTCGACGATCAGGTGGGCCACCAGCATTGGGCCGCGCGGGGTGTCGGCGAAGGTGTGCACTTCAATATCGCGGCAGCCGCCGCCGAGCTTGTTCAGCACCTGGTCCTTGCGGTTGGCCAGTTCGATGATTTCGTCTTTGCGACGCAGCAGGCTCAGGCGCGCATTGAGCGGGTCCTGCACGCCGACGATCTGCACCTGGGCGCGCATCAGCGGAGCACTGCTGGAGGTGATGAAGCCGCCGTTGGCGCGGGCCAGCTTGGCCATGTACGAGGCGGCGGCGACGATCGAGGGTTCTTCCACCACCAGCGGCACCAGCACGTCGCGGCCGTTGAGCTGGAAATTGCTGGCCACGGCATAGGGCAGTTCGAATTTGCCGATGACGTTTTCAATCATGCCGTTGGCGATGTCCATCGGCAGGGCACCGGTTTCGGCGAGCAGGCGCACGTCGTCGCTGCTCAGGTTCAACAGTTTGCCGATATGGTCCAGGCGGGCTTCAGGGGACAGGTTGCGGAAATCGGGCAGGCGCGAGTCGAGGCTCATGGGGGGCTCCGTTGGAGTCATTGTTGTTAGGGCGGCGGCTTGAGCGCGTCGCCGGCGTGGTGCTAAATGTGCAACCACTGTGCCCTTGAATAAAGGTACAGTTTCGCCCAACAGTACCCAGACTGTACCCAAGACAGGAGCGCGACGATGGCCCGTATCACCCTTGCCCAGCAGGTCGCCGACGCGGTGGAACAGCAGATCCGCGCCGGCGTGCTCAAGGCCGGCGAGCGTTTGCCGTCGCTGCGCGAGTACATGCGCCTGCACGGGCATTCGAAAAACACGGTGATCACCGCCTACGAAATCCTCGCCTCCAAGGGCCTGGTGGAAGCGCGTCACGGCCAGGGCTTTTTTGTCGGCGCCTTGCTCCAGGCGGCGGAAGTGGATGAAACCCCGCCTTACACCCGAGCCATGGACACCATCTGGATGATGCGCCAGCAGTTCGTCCGCGAGCCTGGCCTGGCGCCGCTGGGCGAAGGCTTTGCGCCGGTGTCGTGGCTGCAGGACATGCGCCTCGACAAATTCACCCGGCAAGTGATGCGCAGCGGCGCCGGCAATCTGTTTCGCTACGGCAATCGCCTGGGCAACCCGGCGCTGCGCCAGAGCCTGGTGCGCAAGCTGGCCAGCTATGCGATCAGCGCCACGCCGCGACAGATCGTCACCACCCATGGCGCCAACCACGCGCTGGACCTGATCATTCGCCGCTTCGTCGTTCCCGGTGACGCGGTGCTGGTGGAAAACCCCGGTTATTACCCGCTGTTCGGCAAGCTGCAATTGCAGGGCGCGCGCCTGCTCAGCGTGCCGCGCCTGGCCGACGGCCCGGACATGGTCACCCTCGAAGCGTTGTTGCGCAGCGAACGGCCCAGGCTGTTTTTCATCCAGTCCATCAGCCACAACCCCACCGGCTCCGACATTTCCCCGGCCAAGGCCCACCAATTGCTGCAATTGGCCGAGCGCCACGACCTGATCCTGGTGGAAGACGACGCCCTGGCCGACTTCAAGCCCAGCTCCGCACTCAAGGTCGCGGCGCTCGATCAGCTGCGCCGCTCGCTGTACATCGGCAGCTTCTCCAAGTCGGTGTCGGCGGCGCTTCGGGTCGGTTACATCGCCGGCAGCAAGGACATGATCGATGAGCTGGCCGACCTGAAAATGATGCTGCACACCAGTTGCTCCGAACTTTGCGAGCGCACCGTGGACGTGATTCTCGGAGAGGGGCATTTCCTGCGGCACCTGATGCGCCTGCAGGACCGGGCCCGCGAAGCGACGTTCCGTGGCCTGGAGGTGCTCGATGAGCTAGGCGCCGAGGTGTTCTGCCGGCCCGAGCAGAGCCTGTACCTGTGGGCGCGTTTTCCGGGGATCGACGACACGGCATCGTTCACCCGCGAGGTGCAAGGCAAGGGCGTGATGCTCGCGCCGGGGGCGATCTTCCAGACCAACCAGAAAGGCGTGACGCCGTGGACGCGGTTGAATGTGGCGTATTTACAAGAACCGGTGTTTGCCGACTGCATTCGTCGGGGGATCGACGCGGCCAGGAATTAAGGGAGTTGCGCCGCGCTTGGGCGAATCGCTAAGATTGCGAATCGTTATCATCTACTCAGGCATTCTGTCCCATGGGCACCCACAACTCATTCGAGCAGGATGTCGAAGTCCTTTATCTGCAGCATCACAGTTGGCTCAAAGGCTGGTTGCAGCGGCGCCTCGGCGAGGCGGCGGACGCCGATGACCTGGCCCACGACACCTTCGTGCGAATCATCCGCGCCCGCAGCCCGGTCAATGAGCTCAAGCAGCCCCTGGCGTACCTCGCCACCATCGCCAACAGCCTGCTGATCAACCGCTGGCGCCGCCTTGCGGTGGAGCGGGCCTACGCCGAGGCCCTGGCGGCGCAGCCGGAGCACGTCGAGCTATCTGCCGAGGCGCGTTACCTGCTGATTGAAACCCTGACCGAAATCGATGCGCTGCTGCACGGCCTGTCGCCGCGGGTGCGGGAGATTTTCCTGCTCTCGCAGCTCGATGGCCTGACCTACAAACAGATCGCTGTCCAGTTGGGCTTGAGCGTCAATCAGGTACAGAAGGCCATGCTCAAGGCCTTCAGCCGCTGCTACGCCAGCCTGTTCGAGTGATCGCCATGCCCTCCGCCAAACACGCCGAACCCCCCATCAGCGCCCGAGTCCGCGACCAGGCACTGGCCTGGCTGAGCCTGACGCAGTCCGGCGATATCAGCGAGGCCGAGTTGCAGCAATTGCAGCGCTGGCGCCAGAGCGACAGCGAGCACGAGCGTGCCTGGCAGCGCATGGCCCGGCTGCCGGGAATGCTGCACAACCACGCGCAGGTGCTGGACAACCCGGTGGCCCGCAGCGCGTTGCAGCACACCCGTTACGTCAGTGGCGACCGTCGCCAGGTGTTGAAACTGCTGTTCGGCGTCGGCGTGCTCGGCGCTGCGGCCTGGCACGGCAAGGACAGTCACTGGGTCCAGAGTGAACTGGCCGACCTCAGCACCACCACCGGCGAACGCCTGCACCAGACCCTGGCGGACGGCACCCAGGTGTGGCTGAACACCGGCAGCGCGGTAGACATCCGCTTCAGTGCCAATGAGCGCCTGATCGTGTTGCGCTTTGGCGAAGTGGACATCCTCACCGGCAACGACCCCGCGCACCGGCCACTTCGGGTTCAGACCCACGACGCGCTGTTGCGGCCGCTGGGCACGCGTTTCTGCGTGCGCTGCGACGAGGCCGGCAGCGGCACGCGGCTTTCGGTGAGCAGCGGGCGGGTGGCGGTGTCGGTGCCGGGCCGCCCGGCACAGCAGGTGGTCGAGGCGGGGACCCAGGCGTTTATCGACGCCCAAGGCGTGTCACGGGTGCGCCCGGCGGACCCTGGCAGCACCGCGTGGATCGACGGGTTCATCGTTGCCGAGCGCATGCGCCTGGGGGATTTCGTCGCGCAACTGGCGCGTTATCGCCGCGGCATTTTGCGCTGCGACCCGGCGGTGGCCGAGCTGCGACTGACCGGCTCCTACCCGCTGGACGACCCTGAACGGATCTTCTCGCTGCTCCAGGACAGCCTGCCGGTGAGCGTCCAGCGCCGCACCCGCTACTGGGTCACGGTGACGCCGCGCCGGGTCGGATAATTATTTTTTCGCCTGGCCGGCAGATTTTTCACGCTCGATTGGCTTAGGGGTAATCCCGCTGCTGACGCGGCCCCTCGACCCTCTCGGAAGTTGCTCATGACGTATCGCCTCCACCCACTGGCCCGTGCCATTCACGACACCCGCACCTCGGCCTTGCACCTCACCCTCGCGGGCAGCCTGCTGCTCGGCTTCAACCTGACCGCGCAGGCCGAGAGCACGGTGCAGGCGGCCAGCGCGGTGCGCGCGTTCAGCGTTGCCGCCGGGCCGCTGGACCAGGCACTCAGCCAGTTCGGCCGGCAGGCGGCAATCCCGCTGTCCACCGACGCGCGCCTGACCACCGGCAAGACCAGCGCCGGCCTGCAAGGCCAGTACAGCGTGGAACAGGGTTTCGCGCGGATCCTCGCCGGCACCGGTCTGAGCGTGGTGAAGAACGCTCAGGGCAATTACCTGCTGGTGCCCGCCGCCGACAAAAGCGACGCCCTGCAACTGGCGCCCACCAGCATCAACGGCGAGAACCTCGGGGTTAACACCGAATACACCCGTTCCTATACCACCGGCGCGGTGACCATCGGCAAGAGCGAGCGCAGCCTCAAGGAAATCCCGCAGACGGTGACGGTGCTCACCGCCCAGCGCCTCAAGGACCAGAACATCACCACCCTCAACGACGTCTACAACAACGTCCAGGGCGTGGTCGCCTACGGCGCGCTGAACGGCGACAACCAGCCCTATGCCCGCGGCTTCGAAATCGACAACTTCCAGATCAACAGTATCCCGATCCCCGCCGGCACCAGCACCGGCATCACCTCGCTGAACTGGACGGACCTGATCGCCTACGAGCGGGTAGAAGTGCTCAAGGGCTCGGCCGGTCTGTTCCAGGGTGCGGGCTCGCCCGGTGGCGCGATCAACCTGGTGCGCAAGCGCGCCGGCGCCGACTTCCAGTTCAACACCACCACCCAGGCCGGCACCTGGGACAACTACCGCCAGGAGGTGGACGTGCAGGGCGCGCTGAACGACGCCAAGACCGTGCGCGGACGCCTGGCTACCGCCTATGGCTCGCGCCACTACTTCTACGACGAGGGCAAGAGCGAGCGGGCGTCCACCTACGGCGTGCTCGAGTTCGACCTGACGCCGGACACGCTGCTCAGCGTCGGCTTCAACTACCAGAACGCCAACAACCACGCGACCATGGACTGGGGTCTGCCGAGCTACAGCAACGGCTCGAAGATCGATTTCAAGCGCTCCACCAACCTCAGCTCGCCGTCGGACTACAACGACGTCGAGTCGACGCAGTTCTTCGTCGAAGCCAAGCATCAACTCAATGACGACTGGAAAATCACCCTTGCCAGCAACTACACCCGGCTCAACCTGGACGCGCTGTACAGCAACACCGGCGGCCTGATCGACCCGGCGGACAACTCCGGCGCCTACAACTGGGCCGAAGGGCGGGGCGAGAACAACTACCAGTACAACACCGACCTGTTCGTCACCGGCAACTTCGACCTGCTGGGTCGGCGCAGCGAAGTCATCCTCGGCGGCAACGTCTCCCACAGCAAACGGGTGGCGGGGCGCTATGACGTGACCTGGTACGACGGCGCCTACGACTTCATTCCCGACATCACTCAATTCCACCCGCCGAAGTACGACACCACCGACAAATACCGCACCACCACCGCGACCCTCGACCAGCAGGGTGTATATGGCTCGTTGCGGGTCAATGTGATCGATCCGCTGGACGTCATCGTCGGCGCCCGCGCCAGTTGGTGGGACTACGCCCAGGACCAGCTCAACGAACTCAATGGCCGCCACACCCTCACCGGCCAGCAGACCAACGCCAAGGTGGTGCCGTTCTATGGCCTGGTCTACGCGCTGACGCCGGAATGGTCGGCGTACACCAGCTACTCGGAAATCTTCACCCCGCAGCTCAGCTACGAAACGGCGGCCGGCAACCCGCTGGCGCCGCGTTCCGGCGAGAGCTACGAACTGGGTCTCAAGGGCGAGCTGTATGACGGCGCACTGAACACCGCTTTCGCCATCTTCCGCACCAACTACTCGGGCCGCGCCCAGACCGACCAGAGCCAGCCGGCCACCTGCCGCTGCTACATCGCGGGCGGCAAGGTGCGTTCGCAAGGCTTCGAGGCGGAAGTCTCGGGCAAGGTCCTGCCCGGCCTGGAACTGAGCGCCGGCTACACCTACAACCGCAGCAACTATGTGCGCAACCCCGACAACGTCGCCCTGGAAGGCACCTCGTTCCTGACCTCGATGCCGGAACACATGCTGCGCCTGTGGGCCAATTACCAGTTGCCGGGCGAATTCTCCAAGTGGCAGATCGGCGCGGGCGGCAATATCCAGAGTGGCGTCTATGGCCGCTACATCGACAGCACCCCCGGCAAGGGCGTGAAAAACGAAACCGGCGGCTACGCCGTCTACAACGCCCGGGTCGGCTATGACCTGAGCCAGAACGTCAACCTGTCGCTGAACCTGGAAAACCTCTTCGACCGTACCTACTACTCGCAGACCGGCACCGTCGAAAACAGCACCTACTTCGGCAACCCGCGCAACCTGATGTTCACCGTGCGCACGCGCTTCTGAGGCAAGGGCGGTGCCGGTTTCTACACCGGCACCGCCGTCGAGTACTTGACCCGCGACAGGGCGAACTGCGAGCTGGCGGTCGCCACTGAAGGATGGCGCAGCAGCGTGCGCATCAGAAAGGCTTCGTAGTCGCGGATATCCGCCGCGACGATGCGCAACAGGTAGTCCCACTCGCCGGATACGGTGTAGCACTCGAGGATGTTGTCCTGCAGGGCGACGAAGCGCTCGAAGGCTTCGGCGTCCTGCTCGCCGTGGCTTTTCAGGCGCAGCGAACACATCACATCGACATCCCGGTTCACCGCGCGGCGGTCCACCAGGCGCACCGTGCCCTGGAGGATGCCGCGCTCTTCCAGCGAGCGCACCCGCCGCCAGCACGAGGCTGGCGAGCTGTCCACGGCTTCGGCCAGCGCCGTGCCGTTGAGGCTGGCATCCGCCTGCAAGGCGCGGAGGATACGGCGGTCGAGAGAATCCAGTTGATTCGAATTTTCCATGAAAGGGCGTCTGATGAAATCCGGGCTTCAGAGTATGCCCTGATGCCTGGGAATTTGATCAGACCTTTTCTGCGCCGAACGTCACACTGAGCGCCTTCCAACCGCTCTGGCACAGGCCCCTCCATGATCCGAACCCTTCCCCGTGCCGCTGGCATCGCCATGCTGTCGGGCGTCATCGCGGCTGGCCACCTGGGCAAAGTGTCGCCGGCGATCACCGCATTGCAGGATGAACTGCAGTTATCACTGGTGGCGGCGGGCTTTCTGCTGTCGCTGATGCAGGGCGCGGGCATGCTGCTGGGCTTGCTGATGGGCTTTTATTGCGACCGGCTCGGCGCACGCAACAGCATCGTCCTCGGCCAGGCGCTGCTGACCGCCGCCAGCCTGGCCGGGGCCACGGCCCACAACGCCGAAACGCTGCTGGCGTTGCGCGCGGTGGAGAGTCTTGGCCTGTTGATGGTGACGCTGCCGACCCCCGGTTTGCTGCGGCGGGTGGTGCCCGAGGACCGGTTGTCTTTCAGCATGGGGTTGTGGGGTTGCTACGTGGCGCTCGGCACTGCTGCGGCGTTTCTCGGTGGGCCGCTGGCGATCGAATGGTTTGGCTGGCGCCTGTGGTGGACCCTGCCGGCGCTGGGCTCGGCGCTGATGATCCTCTGCGTGCTGCGCTGGGTTCCCGCAGACCCGGCGCGGCCTGAACGGTCGGGCGACGGGTTGCGGCAGACCTTGCGGCAACTGCTTCAGGGCCGGGATGCCTGGCTGGTGGGGATCGGTTTTGCCCTGTACGCCGGGCAATGGCTGGCGGTGATTGGATTTTTGCCGACCATCTTCGCCGGCATGGGCGCCGGCCCGGTGCTGATCGGCGTGCTCTGCGCCAGTGCGGCGCTGGCCAATATTGTCGGCAGTCTTTCGGCGGCGGTGCTGTTGCACCGGGGTGTCGGGGTGAGTCTGTTGTTGCGGGTGGGGTATCTCGGCATGACGGTCATGAGCGTCATCGCTTTTTCATCCTGGAGCAGCGGGTTGCCGGTGATGCAGTTTGTGGCCTTGCTGATGTTCTCGGCGTTGGGCGGGTTGATTCCTGGCAGTTTGTTTCTGCTGGCGGTCAAGGCCGCGCCGACCCCGCAGCGGATCGCGTCAACGGTTGGGCGGGTGCAGCAATTGACGTCCATGGGGATGTTTTCGCTGCCGCCGTTATTGGCGAAGATGACCGCGTTTGCGGGCGGGTGGCAGTGGACGTGGGTGTTTAGTGGGGTGGCTTCGGTGGTGGCGGTTTTGGTGTTGGCGTTGCGGGAGGGGGAGTGAGGGCTGCGAGGTGCATGGCGATGGTTTTCTAGCGCTCTCAAGATCGAGCGCCGCGTGAGCGGCGCCCGATCTTCAGGGCGCTGAAGATCCACCGACATGCACCTGGCAGCCCTGACACGCTCCCCCGTCAGGTGCTCTGCCGTCGCCCCTGCTCAATAACCGTGTTCAACATCGACATCACCAGCGCCTGGCTCATTTCCAGCGACTGCTGGGTGGCCCAGGCCAGATCACTGAATTGCTGGTCGACCAGTTCGCTGAGCTGGAGATTGGTTTCGGCGGCCGAGGTCAGTGATGCCGACAGGTGCGTGAGCGCATCGCGGAATTCGGCGCCTGCGCAGACGGCGAAGAGGGGTGGGTGGCCGGCGGAGGAGCCGAATGGGGTATGGGTGGTGTAGAGGGAGGAGGTTTGAGGTGGGTCGGGAACAAGCTTTTTCATCAGTGAATCCTTGGTCAGTTGAAAGGAGTCACCACGAGCGCGCTGTCAAACGAGAGGGTGGCAACTGTGCGCGGGTTGACAGACCAGGGACCAAGGACCCGGCGCGCCCGAAGGCGCCCACACGCACAGCCGCCATAAAGGACAACCAGCGTCTTGGATCGGTCCAGCCTGTCAAAGCCGGTCGTTGATGTGCAACGACGGGCGAAGACTAGGCAGCGTTTCCCAAGAGCGCAACGGCTGATACGGCGCGGGAGTATGCTTGGGGAATTGCCTACAAGAAAGCCGGAAATAGCCGGGATTTCGTTGCTATATGCGACACCTTTTGGGTGGGTGGGGCGTGGGATTCGGTCAGGGCAGTCAGGTGCATGCCGGTGCATTTTCTGTGTTGGTGAAATCGAGCGCCGCTTGCGGCGCATCGCGAGCGAGCTCGCTCCTACAGGTATTCCGGCGTGCTCTTGTCTGTCATGCCAAGGTTGATCGCCCTGGTGATACCTCCGTAGGAGCGAGCTTGCTCGCGATGCGCCGCGCAAGCGGCGCTCGATCTCAAGAACACTAGACCTCTGAAGCCATGTACTACCCCGCATCCCGATTGAAAAACTGCAACCGTCCCCCCAACTGTTCCCCCACCAGCGCCACCCGGGTTGTTGGCGCTGTAGAAACGGTCACTCAGGCGTTGCAATTGCTCAAGATCCACCCCGGGCCCCTGGTCAAGAACCTGCAAAACCAGCCTCCTCAGGCCCGCGTCAGTCGAATGATCTGCCGCGCACACCAGGCACCGGTCAGGATGACCCCGAACAGGCGCAGGGTCTGCATGGCCAGAACCATGCCGACGTCGGCGTGGGTTTCCACCGCGATAATGGCCATGGCGTCCAGTCCGCCGGGGCTCGTAGCCAGATACATCGACAGGAAGTCGCTGCCCACCGCCTTGGCCAGCAGCCAGGCACCCGCGGCGCACAGCAGGATCAGCGCCACCGCGCCGGCGATCATGGTCGGCAGGCGCTTCCACACGTAGCGCACGGTCTGGCGATCAAAGCGCAGGCCGATGTAGCAACCGATGGCGCCGTAGGCGAACGCCAGCACGCCGCTCGGCAGGGTGATGGTCAGCACACCGCCCAGTTGCAGCGCGGCGCCCAGCAGCAGCGGCATCAGCAATGCCCCCGCCGGCATCTTCGCGCCCACGGTCACCCCGAGCAGGATGACCGCCAGGCTGAGCAGCAGGTCACCCCACTGGGTGGCGTCGACCACTTCCGGCGCGCTGGCGGCGGCGCCGGCGACTTCGTCGGCACCGAGCAGATGGCTGACCAGCGAGCCAATCATCACTACGCACACCACCCGCACGTATTGCATGGTCGCCACCACCCGGGCGTCGGCACCGTTGTCCTCGGCCATCGACACCATCGCCGACGCCGCGCCCGGCGCGGTGCCCCAGGCTGCGGTGCTGCCGGGGATGCCGCCAAAGCGCACGGTGCCGAGCCCGACCAGCGCGCTGAGCGCCACCGTCAGGAACGTCGCGAACAGCATGACCTGCCACGACTGGCCGAGGGCGGCCAGCACCGACCAGCTTACCGAATGGGCCACCAGCAAGCCGACGCAGCCCTGGCCGAAGCGAAACACCTGGCGGTGCAATTGCAGGCGGGCACCGCAGACGGCGAAGACAATCGCCATCAGCATCGGGCCGAGAAACAGACCGGCCGGCACCGAGAACGCGTGCAGCGACTGGCCGGCAGCGCCCGCGCAGATGACAAGCGCAAGCCATTGAAAGACAGGGAAGCGGGAAGGGCGAACAGCGAGAGGGGTTTGCAACGTCTGAATCCTCCGAGACAGAGGGGCCGCGCGAAGGAACGTGCGGCTGGCGGAGAAAATTATCGACGCCACGATTCATCAAGTCTATTTTCTACTTTTGATGAATCCATAACTAAAATTGATGAATCATGGACCTACGCGATCTTACTTACTTTGAAACCATCGCCGACTTGGGCCATCTCGGCCGGGCTGCGGAAAAGCTCAATCGCAGTCAGCCAGCGTTGACCAAGAGCATCCAGCGCCTCGAAGAATCCCTCGGCACCAAGCTGTTTCAGCGTGACGGCCGGCGAATCAAGCTGACGGACGTTGGTGAACTGCTGCTGGTCCGTGGCCGGGAGCTGCAACGCAGCATCGCCGAGACCGAGCGCGAGGTGCGCGATTTTGCCAGCGGCCTGGTGGGCACTCTGCGCCTGGGCTGCGCTGCCAGCATGGCCGAGCACCTGCTGCCGCAACTCACCGCCTCGTTGCTGGAGCGCGCGCCGGAACTGACCCTGACCCTGTCAATCGCCCAGGACGATGTGCTCAAGGCGTCACTGCGGGCCGGGCAACTGGACGCAATCATCCGCCCGTTGATCGTCAACGATCCGGACTTCGAGACATGGCCCATTCTTGAAGACGAGGCGGTGGTGGTGGCCAGCGTCGATCACCCGGTGTTCTCCGGCCCCATCACCCTCAAAGACCTGTGCCAGTACCGTTGGGTCCTCGCCGGGCCGACGGTGACCGCACGGCGCTGGATCGACAACGCCTTCACCTCCAATCAGCTACCGCCACCGGTGGTGCAGGTGGAGACCAACTCCATCTCCCTGATGCCGCGCCTGATCGCCCAGACCCGGCTGCTCAGTTTCGCTGCGCGGGAAACCCTGGAGCATGGCCACGGCACCGCCTGGCTGCGGGAAGTGCCGCTGGCGGAAACCACCATGCGCCGCACCGTGGCGGTCTCGGTGCGGGCCGGGGCCTACCTGCCGCCCGCCGCCGAAGCGATGGTGGCGCTGCTTCGGGACAACGGGCGCAGGTACTTTCGTGGAGAGTGAGCGGCCTCAGTACTTCCAGCTCACCGCCACTTCCACGCTACGCGGTTCACCCAAGTAGTATTGGGTGTTGCTCTGGTGGATGAAGCGGGCGTAGACCTCGTCGGTGAGGTTGCGCACCCGGGCGCTGATTTGGGTGTGTTGGTCCAGGTCGTGGCTGACGAACAGGCCGTACATCGTATAGGACGGCACCCACATCGTGTTCGCGGTGTTGGCGTACACCGACGATACGTAGCGCGCATCCGCCCCGGTTTGCCAGCCCGGTGCGACGTCCCAGGTCAGCCACAGGTTGGCGACGCGGTCGGGGATGTTGACCGGGTTTTTGCCTTTGCGTGAATACAGCACGCCGCCGATGGTTTCGTTGAACTCGTCGTACTCGGCCCGCACCCAGGCGAAGTTGCCCGCCGCCAGCAGGGTCGGGGTGACCTTGAACGATGCCGCCAGTTCGATACCGGTGGAGGTCTGCTGGCCGGCCTGGTCGGTGGTGTTGGGCACGCTGGATGAGGGCACCGAAATGTTCTTGCGCACGATGCGATACGCCGCCGCCGTGGCGCTGCCGCGACCGTCGGCAAAGTCGAACTTGCTGCCCACTTCCACTTGCCGGCCAGTGCTCAGGTCGAGGTCGCCGACCTGGGCGATGGACGCGCCGGTCAGGCTGCCGCCCGGTGGCTCGGCGGAGGTGCTGTATTGGCTGTAGAGGCTGATGTCTTCGTTGATGTCGTAAACCAGGCCGAGGCGGCCGGTCACCGCATCCCAGCGGCGGTCGAGGCTGGTCCGCGCCGCGTGGTCCACCACCTCGAAGTCGATATGGTCGTAGCGCAGTGCGGACACCAGCGACAGCCGCTCGGTCAGGCGCGTGCGGTTCTCGACGAAGGCTGACGAGGTGTCGGTCCAGGTGCTGCGGCCCTTGCTGCGCGGGGCATCCATGCCGGGGATGTCGAGGAAGTGGTCGGGGGCGAAGTTGCCCGGCGTCACCGTGTCGAAGGCACCCTTGGACAGCGGGTAGTTGGTCTGCTGGTTGCGGTTGTAGTCCAGGCCGAAGGCCCAGTCGCTGGCCTGACCGAACAGTTCGCTGGCGTGGGTCAACTCGATGCGGTCGCCGTTGACTTGCTGGTCGTGGCGCTGCCGGTAGCCGCCGGAACGCAGGACCTGGCGGTTGTCGTCGCTGTAGCGGTAGGTCTCCAGGTTGCGGTAATCGCGCTGGCCGTTGTAGTGGTAGAAGGTGTTGCGCAACTGGGTGGCGTCGTTGAAGCGGTAGTCGGTGATCGAGCGCAGCCAGCGGGTGCGCTGCTCGTAGCGGCCGTCCTCGACGTTGTAGTTGGCGAAGCGCTCGTGTTTGTCGATATGCAACGTGCCGCCCAGTGGCCGCAGCACCGGTGCGCCCCAGTACGGGCTGTCTTCCTGTTCTTCCAGGTACTCGATCGCCAGGGTGTGGGAGAGCTGGTCGTTGATGTCGCTGAGCAGCGAGAAGGCCAGGTTGCCGGCCCCGTTTTCCTGGCGGTCGATGTAGCCGTTGGTGGCGGTGCGGCTGTAGTCGAGGCGCGCGTAATGACGCGGGCCGTCGCCATCGTTCAGCGCCTTGTTCACGCCGATGGCGGTTTCCATGGTGTCGTAGCGGCCATAGCTGACCCGGCCTTCGAAGCTGTCTTCATCGCGGCTGGCCAGGCGGGTGATGAAGTTCAGGCTGCCGCCCACCGCGCCGCTGCCGTTGAGGAAGGACGACGGGCCGCCCAGCAGCTCGACGCGGTCGTAGATCCAGGCGCCCACCGGCCTGCCGGCGGCGCCGTATTGCAGGTTGATGCCGTTGAACAACTGGCCGATCTGCGCGCCGTTGAAACCCCGATAGGACACGAATCCGCCCCAGCCGGGTGGCGCCGAGGCGTTGACGCCGGGCAGGGCGTTGGCCGCGTCCTGGAAGGTGCGCGCGCCGATGCGTTCCATGGTCTTGCGGTCGGCGACGCTGACCGAGGCGGGGTTTTCGCGAGCGCTCAGGTTCAGGCGCGAGCCGCTGGCGATGGGCGTGTCCAGATCGAGGCGGGTGCCTTCGCGGGGTTCGTCGGCCGCGGCGGTGATGGTGCTGGCGGGCAGCGTCAGGCTGTCATCCTGCGCCCACGCGCAGGTTGCGCTGCTGATCAGCAGCGCCAAGGTGGTCAGGCGAAACATGGGGTGCTTCCTGGCTTGTCTTCGATAAGCCGCAGCGGCCGGGCACAGAAAGGCCTGCCGTACGCGGCGATGTCAGTGCGAAGGAAGCAGGGCGGGGGAGGCGCGGGGGTTTATCAGCGGCCAGCGATAGCGCGGAGAGCGCGAGACATCCAGCACCGGCAGCGGCCTGACCGCTTCGCCGGCGAGCAGCCCGAGCAGGCCGAAAAACGCCGCGAGAATGATGGCGCTGAACAGGCTGGTCACGGCACAGCCGGTGTCGCCGGTCATGCTCATGGGCATGCCGCCGGCATCATCGAGGTTGGTGTGCACGCCGTGGTCATTGCTGACCGAGCAGAACGCACCATCGAGACCACTGAGCTGCAATCCGGCCATCTGCCCGTGGCCGATCGCGCACAGCACGGAGCTGAGCAGCACGCTGAAATACAGCGCCCAGGCGATAAGCGATTTATGTGGGCGGGCCAGGGTCATTGCGGCAGTGGCGCTCAGGGCAGAAAGTGAAGGGCGCGGCAATCATACATATTTTGTAATGTCTGCACAGGGTTAGCGCACAAGACTTGCTTCTCGCCATTCCTTCGGTGACACCCCGTGGAACTCACGAAACACCCGGCTGAAATGCGACAGGTCGTTGAAGCCCCAACTGAAGGCCAGTTCGGAAATCCGTGCACCGGCATTGAGCGGGTGGGTCAATTCGGCGCCGCAGCGTTCCAGCCGACGCCGCAACACGTAGCGCATCAACGAGCTGCCTTCGCGCTCGAACAGCTTGCCGATGTAGCGGCTCGACAGGCCGTTGGCCTGGGCAACCTGCTGGGCGTTGAGGCCAGGGTCGCGCAGGTGGTCGTTGATGTAGAGCTTGACCCGCGTCAGCGTCAGCGCCTGTGAGCGCGAGTGCTCCGGGTCCATGACCTGCAGGTTGCCCAGGGTCAGGGCGATCAGATGGGTGGCCGACTCCGACAGCCGCGCCATTTCGGTGGGGGTGAACTGGCCGATCTGGGCCGACAGGGTTTCCAGAAAGGCCCGCAGCACCCGGCCCATGGGTGTGTCCAGCGAGACCCGCGTGGCGGTGCGCGACTCCATGTCCACCACCATCTGGTTGAGGCTGGCCCGTGGCACGCTGATGATGATCTGCCGCCAGTCGCTGTCGAACGTCAGGTGGTGGGGGCGGGTGGCGTCGTAGATGGAGAATTCGCCGGGGCCGATCCGCGCGCGGCTGCCGCCTTGCTCCAGGCATTCGTGGCCTTCGAGCATGAGCACGGCGAAGTATTTGTCCTCGTCGCGGCAGCGCGGTTGCAGGTGGCGGCGGTTGACGGCCTGCGCGGCGGCGCCGACGTCGCTGACCCGCAGCAGCTCGCACTTCTGCGAGCGCACCTTGCCGTAGAAGGCCGGATTGGGCAGGGCGCCGATCTCTACGTCGGCGAACAGCCGCAGGATCATCTCGCGCCAGTAGTCCACCCGGTCGTTGAAGCTGTTGCTCAGCGTCGCCAGCTCGATGCTGTCGCTCGTCCAGTTGGCGGGCGACGGTATGCCCGCGCAGAAATCGTTGACCATCGTCGATGCACCCCAGTTATCGAATTTGTTCTCAGGATGAATCCTCAGCCCGCCGTGGTCCGGTCCTCGGTGGCGCTCATCGCGACGGCCCGACTCTTCGTATACCGAGCAGTCGCGAAGAAGCTGCACGCTCATTCATACACCCGCAAATCCCCACCCGCCAGTGCATCGGACGCAAGGGCCGACCAAGCACAGTTTTTGTTCCGTTTCAGCCAAGAATCACGGCGCCCGGGCTCTCATCCTTGAGTCACCGGCGGCGGGGAGGTTCGCCGGGCCTGTCTCCGTGCAGGAATCTGGCCAGGACAGCCGGTCATTCGAATGCCCCAAAGAGGGCCCCTGACTCAAGGCAAACAACATGAAAAGAACAAGCCTTTCGTTTTGCGAACTGAAGCACTCCGTGATCTGTGGTCTGGTACTGATTGGCGTGTCGTTTTCCAGCATGGCGGTTGAGGTGGCGCCCGGCGATTACGAGCAGTACCCCGCGGGCGCCACCATCGGCGCGATCTATTACCAGCACGCGACCACCGACGCCTTGCGCGCCGACGGCCATTCGGCCAGCTCCGACTTCAACCTCACCTCTGATATCGGCATCCTGCGTCTGCTTCACGTCATCCAGGTCAACGACAAGGTCACCATCGATCCGCAGTTTCTGTTGCCCTTCGGCCATGTCGCCGGCAGTGCCGACGCTTCGGCCCTGGGCAGCACCAGCGGCGTCGGCGACCTGATCCTCACGGCGCCGATCAAACTGTTGCTCAACAGCGCCCGCGACACCCTCAGCGCCAACGCCT
The DNA here is from genome assembly GCF_003231275.1 of Pseudomonas huaxiensis. Classification (GTDB taxonomy): domain Bacteria; phylum Pseudomonadota; class Gammaproteobacteria; order Pseudomonadales; family Pseudomonadaceae; genus Aquipseudomonas; species Aquipseudomonas huaxiensis. Next base: position 4,685 of record NZ_QKVL01000062.1, on the reverse strand, counting down.
ACCTCTACGTCCCCAGCGGCAGCTACGACAAGAACGACGCGCTCAACCTCGGTGAAAACCGCTGGAAGGTGGATTTCCAGGGCGCCTACATCAAGCACTTTGGCGACAAGTGGGCGCTGGACCTGATCGGCGACGCCATCTGGTACGGCGATAACGACGCCTATGGCCCGACCTCCGCCACCCTCAAGCAGAAGGTTTCCTACGCCGCGCAACTGATGGGCCGCTACATGCCCGACCCGGCCACCGCGCTGGCGGTGGGCGTCGGCCAGCTCTGGGGCGGCGAAACCCGCGTCGATGACATCGACCAGGACAACCGTCAGCGCACCACCAACCTGCGCTTCACCGCGACCCGTTTCTTCACGCCCAAGGACCAGTTGCAACTGCAATTGGGCCGCGACCTCGTGGTGGAGAACGGGCCGCGCGAGGACTTCCGCTTGAACCTGCGCTACGCCCACATTTTCTAGAGCGCCCGATTTCCGCTGCCACACACCGACAACTAAAAATGAGGTCAGCCTGATGGAATCCGCAATCGACAAGCACCTGATGTGTCCGCGCCTGCGTCCGCGCCGCATCGACGATGACTACACCCCGCCATTCCCGGCCTGGGTCGGCCGGGCCGACGCCGAGGTCAGCCAATACGTGATGGCCTACTTCGGCGTGCAGGGCAAGGGCGAAAGCCAGTTGGGCGCGGTGTGCGCCGCGCTGCGCCAGATCGTCCAGCACCTCGGGCTGGACAACGCCCCACGGCACTACGACATGGCCCACTACGTTGATGCCGCCGGCTACGACAACATGATCGCCATCGCCTATTGGGACGACCCGGCGATCTTCCAGCGCTGGGAGGCGGACGAGCGCGTCGCTGGCTGGTGGAACGCCGCGCAGCGCGAGCAGGACGGCCTGGGCTACTTCCGCGAAATCGCCAGCCCCGGCGTCGAGCGCTTCGAAACCCTGTATGCCATGCCTGTCGGTATGGAAGGCGTCGGTCTGGCGATGGGCACCCGCAGTGGCGAAATCCAGGAGCATGGCTACTGGGGTTCGATGCGTGACCGTGTGCCGCTGTCGCAGACCGATGCGATGCAGCCCAGCGGCGACCTCAAGGCCAGCCGCGAACCGGCGCGGGTCAAGGTTGGCGGGCATGAAAACCTGGTGATCATCCGTTCAGGCCAGGACTGGAGCGAAACCGTCGAGGAGGAACGCGACCTCTACCTCGGCGAGATGGAGCCGGTGCTGCGCGCCGGCATGGACTTTCTGCGTGACGACGGCTTGCCGGTGGGCTGCTACAGCAACCGCTACATGCAGCACATCGACGCCCGCGGCCAGCGTGAGGAAAAGAGTTTTTCCGTCAGCCACTGGCGTTCGATGTCGCACCTGGAGCGCTGGTCCGAATCGCACCCGACCCATATCGAGATCTTCGGCACCTTCATGCGCATGGTTCAGCGCCTGCAGGGCGAGCTGAAATGGAAGGGCTATCACGAGGTGAGCGTGCTACGCGCCGCCGACCAGCATTACGAATACATCAACTGCCACCCAGGCACCGGCCTGTTGCGCGGCGTCTGAGCGCAGCGAAGGAGAATCGCATGAGCAAGCACAATAGCGCCGTGGCAGCGTCCGCGGCGGATCGCGCCTTCGCCCTGAAGCGGGCCCTGGAGGAACAGGGCCTGCTGCCCGAAAGCTACGTCGAGCAATTCACCGAGGTGATGGAAAACGATTTCGACCCGGCCAACGGCGCCCGCGTGGTGGCCCGCGCCTGGGTCGATCCGGCCTACCGCGAACTGCTGCTGCGCGACGGCACTGCCGCGTGCGCGCAGTTCGGCTACACCGGAGTGCAGGGCGAGTACATCGTCGCCCTGGAAAACACCCCGACGCTGCAGAACGTCATCGTCTGCACCCTGTGCTCGTGCACCGCCTGGCCGGTGCTCGGTCTGCCGCCGGACTGGTACAAGAGCTTCGAATACCGCGCCCGGGTAGTGCGCGAGTCGCGAAGTGTGCTGCGGGAAATGGGCCTGGACCTGCCGCACGAGGTGGCGATCCGGGTCTGGGACACCACCGCCGAAACCCGCTACATGGTCCTGCCGTTTCGTCCTGAAGGCACCGAGGGCTGGAGTGAAGAACAGCTCGCCAGTCTGGTGACCAAGGACGTGTTGATCGGCATCGCCCGGCCCGAGGTCGGTGTGCATGCCGATCACGGCAAGGGAGGGCACTGAAATGGACGGCATTCATGACCTGGGCGGCGTGCAGGGCTTCGGCCCGGTGGCGCACACCGCCAATTCCCTGAGCTACAAACCGGTGTTCCACGAAGACTGGGAACACCTCGGCTACAGCCTGCTGTTCCTCGGGGCGGGCGAGCTGGGGTTGTTTAACGTCGATGAACTGCGCCACGCCATCGAGCGCATGGAGCCCCGGCAGTACCTGACGTCCAGTTACTACGACCGGATCGTGGTCGGCACCGCCTCGTTGTTCGTCGAGAAGGGCGCGTTGCAGCAGCAGCGCCTGGAGCAACTGGCGGGCGGCCGTTATCCGCTGGCCCTGCCGCTCGGGCCGGGGCGCGAAGCACAGCCGCCGCGCGAGCCTTTCGAGGTGGGCGACGAGGTGCGGGTGCGCGACGAATTCGTCTGCGGCCATATCCGCATGCCCGCCTATGTGCGCGGCAAGCGCGGCGTGGTGCTGCACCGCACTACCCACGCCTGGCCGTTCCCCGATGCGGTGGGCCACGGCCAGCAGAGCCCGATCGAGCCGACTTATCACGTTTTGTTCACCACCCGGGAGCTGTGGGGCGATGCCGCCGATGACGGCACGGTGGTGGTCGATCTGTTCGGCGGCTATCTGGCTTTGTGCGAGAAGTCGCCGAGTGGTGATCAGGCAAGGCGAAAACAGGCGAGGAAGCGGAGTTGACTGGTTGTCAATGAGCATTCCGAGCCTGTTTTCAACGCAGCCTGATCGCCGCGCAGGCACTTCTCGTGCAAAGCCCTGCTCCAGGCTTGACGAACAGCGTTGGTGTGGCGAGTCCCCGCACGGACGATCAACCCCTCGCCACACCGTTTTTCTTCTTTTCAGCGAGATACCCTCATGGCCATTCGCAGACCCGATCCGACCGAACTCGACGACATTGCCGCCGACTTCGGCATCTCCCTCACGCCCGCGCAACTGGCGGGCTACCACGCCGCGTTGCAGGCCAACTTCGACGCCTACGACCAACTCGATGCGCTGCCTGACTATCTTCCCTCTGTACGTTATCCGCGTCAGGACGTTCATCACCCCGCAGCCGGCGACAACCCGCTGGGGGCCTGGCAATGCAAGGCGCTGATCCGCGGCCAGGCCGCCGGGCCGCTGGCGGGCAAGCGCGTGGCGATCAAGGACAACATCGCTGTCGCCGGCCTGCCGATGCTCAACGGCACTTTCACCCTCGATGGCTACACGCCGGAAGTGGACGCCACGGTGGTCACCCGTCTGCTCGACGCCGGGGCCACCATCACCGGCAAGGCGGTCTGTGAAGCGCTGTGTTTCTCGGGCGGCTCGCACACCTCGGCCAGCGGCCCGGTGCACAACCCGCGCCGCCACGGCTATTCGGCGGGCGGTTCGTCTTCCGGTTCCGCTGCGCTGGTGGCGGCGGGCGAGGTCGATATGGCGGTGGGCAGCGACCAGGGCGGTTCGGTGCGGATTCCCGCCGCGTACTGCGGCGTCTACGGCATGAAACCGACCCACGGGCTGGTGCCCTATACCGGTGCCATGCCGATTGAAACGACCCTTGACCACCTCGGACCGATCACCGCCACCGTGCGTGACAACGCCCTGATGCTCGACGCGCTGGCGGGCGTCGATGGCCTGGACCCGCGACAGGCGTTCGTTGGCGCTACGGGCGGTTATGTTCAGGCGCTGAGCCTTGGTGTGGCGGGCCTGCGTATCGGCGTGCTGCGCGAAGGTTTCGGCCAGGCCAATTCGGAGGCGGTGGTGGACGAGGCGGTGCGGGAGGCGGCGCAGGTGCTGAGCGGGCTGGGCGCCAGCGTTGCGCAAGTGTCATTGCCGATGCATGCCCAGGGGCCGGCGATCTGGCTGGCGATCGCCGCCGAGGGCGCCACGCAGCAAATGATGAAAGGCAACAGCCATGGCTTCAACTGGCGCGGGCTGTACCTCAGCGGCATGATCGGGCACCACGCCAGTTGGCGCGAGCGCGCCGATGAACTGCCGGACACGGTGAAAACCACGATGATCCTCGGCGAGTACATCAACCGCCAGTACCAGGGCCGTATGTACGGCAAGGCGCAGAACCTGGCCCGTGCACTGCGCGCGGCCTATGACGAACTGTTCGAGGATTTCGACCTGCTGCTGATGCCGACGCTGCCCTTGCGCGCCACGCCCCTGCCGGGGCCGGATGCCGGGCTGGAAGACACGCTGGGGCGGGCGTTCGAGATGCTCGGCAACACCTGCGGCTTCGATGCCACCGGGCACCCGGCGATGTCGATACCGTGCGCAGAAAGCGACGGCTTGCCGATCGGCCTGCAACTGGTAGGGCGGTACTTTGGCGAGAGGGAGATTTATCGAGCGGCTTATGCGTTTGAGCAGCGTTCTGGCGTGGGTGAATAGTTGAGTTTGAGGGCCTTATCGCTGCACGGGGGCCGCAAAGCGCTCGCCGGGAGGCCAGGTTACGGCTGCCATGTGCATGTCGATGGATTTTCAGCGCTCTTGAA
>NZ_QKVL01000061.1 GCF_003231275.1 Pseudomonas huaxiensis | reverse complement strand
CAAAATCATCGAGTAATTTCGATCGATGAAAAAACCCCCGCTTAGCGGGGGTTTTTTTATTGGGTTGACACCTAATGGGGGCGTCTATAGAATCACGCCTCCTTTTAACGGGCGTAGTGCGCCCGGTGGGAATAGCAGCCTGGAGTCTGAAATCCAATGCAAAATCAGCAAATCCGTATCAGGTTGAAGGCTTTTGACCATCGCCTGATCGACCAATCCACCCAGGAAATCGTGGAAACCGCGAAACGTACTGGTGCTCAGGTACGTGGTCCAATTCCACTGCCTACCCGTAAAGAGCGGTTCACCGTTCTGGTCTCCCCGCACGTCAACAAAGACGCGCGCGACCAGTACGAGATCCGTACTCATAAGCGCGTTCTGGATATCGTCCAGCCAACGGATAAAACCGTTGATGCACTTATGAAGCTTGATCTTGCAGCAGGTGTGGAAGTGCAGATCAGCCTCGGCTAAGACTTGGGTCTTAGTCGTGTAACGCTCTGAAATGGGCGGCCATAGCGGGTGAAAGCCCCGTACACTCATGAGGTTTACAACATGACTATTGGTGTAGTCGGTCGTAAGTGCGGTATGACCCGCATTTTCACCGAAGAAGGTGTCTCCATTCCGGTCACGGTCATTGAGATCGAGCCGAATCGCGTCACCCAGTTCAAAACTGAAGAAACCGATGGCTATCGTGCAGTGCAAGTCACTGTCGGTGAGCGTCGTGCTTCGCGCGTGACTGCTGCTCAAGCAGGTCACTTCGCTAAAGCAAACGTTGCCGCTGGTCGTGGTGTCTGGGAATTCCGTCTTGAAGACGGCGAATACCAGGCTGGCGACTTGATCAACGCTGAACTCTTCGCTGCAGGCCAACTGGTAGATGTTACCGGTCAGTCCAAGGGTAAAGGCTTTGCCGGTACCATCAAGCGCTGGAACTTCCGCGGTCAAGACAACACCCACGGTAACTCCGTTTCCCACCGCGTCCCGGGCTCTATCGGCCAGTGCCAGACTCCTGGTCGTGTATTCAAGGGCAAGAAAATGTCCGGTCACATGGGCGCCGAGCGCGTGACCGTTCAGTCCCTGGAAGTAGTGCGCGTCGACGCTGAACGCAATCTGTTGCTGGTCAAGGGTGCCGTTCCAGGCGCCACTGGTGGCAATCTGGTTGTGCGTCCGGCTGCCAAGGCTCGCGGTTAAGGGGAAGCTGACATGCAACTAAATGTAAATGACGCTCAAGCGATCGAAGTTTCCGAACTGACTTTCGGTGGCGAATTCAACGAGACGCTGGTTCACCAAGCAGTCGTGGCCTACATGGCCGGCGGCCGTCAAGGCACCAAGCAACAGAAAACCCGTTCCGACGTATCTGGTGGCGGTAAGCGCCCATGGCGTCAGAAGGGTACTGGTCGCGCTCGTGCCGGTACTATCCGTAGCCCAATCTGGCGTGGCGGTGGTACCACTTTCGCAGCTCGTCCTCAGGATCACTCGCAGAAGCTCAACAAGAAGATGTACCGCGCAGCAATGCGTTCCATCCTCGCTGAGCTGGTGCGTACCGACCGTCTGGTCGTGGTTCAAGACTTCGCTGTTGAAGCACCGAAAACCAAAGACCTGCTGAACAAGCTGAATGGCATGGGTCTGAGCGACGTACTGATCGTTTCTGATGCTGTTGATCAGAATCTGTACCTGGCTGCCCGTAACCTGCCGCACGTTGATGTGCGCGATGTACAGGCCTCCGACCCGGTCAGTCTGATCGCATACGACAAAGTGTTGATCACTGTGTCGGCCGTGAAGAAATTCGAGGAGCTGCTGGGATGAACCAGGAACGCGTATTTAAAGTTCTACTTGGCCCGCACGTTTCCGAGAAGGCCACGGTTCTGGCTGACAAGAAAGGCCAGTTCGTTTTCAAGGTTGCTACTGACGCAACCAAGCTGGAAATCAAGAAGGCCGTCGAAAGCCTGTTCAGCGTGAAAGTGGAAAGCGTAACTACCCTGAACGTTCTGGGTAAGACCAAGCGCACCGCTCGCGGCCTGGGCAAGCGTAATGACTGGAAGAAGGCGATCATCTCCCTTCAACCAGGCCAAGATCTCGATTTCAGCAGCAGTGCTGAGTAAGGAAGGGGTGCATCATGGCAATCGTTAAATGCAAACCGACTTCCCCTGGCCGCCGTTTTGTGGTCAAGGTGGTCAACAAGGAGCTGCATAAAGGCGCTCCTCACGCACCGCTGCTCGAGAAAAAATCGAAGTCTGGTGGTCGTAACAACAATGGCCGTATTACCACTCGTCACGTTGGTGGTGGTCATAAGCAGCATTACCGTCTGGTCGACTTCCGTCGCAATGACAAGGACGGCATCGCCGCCACTGTCGAGCGTATCGAATACGATCCAAACCGTACTGCTCACATCGCTCTGCTGTGCTATGCGGACGGCGAACGTCGCTACATCATCGCCCCTAAAGGCGTGAGCGCTGGTGACCAGCTGATCGCAGGTGCTCTGGCTCCTATCAAGCCGGGCAACTCGCTGCAGCTGCGTAACATCCCAGTCGGTAGCACCATTCACGGCATCGAACTGAAGCCGGGTAAAGGTGCGCAAATCGCTCGTTCCGCTGGTGCTTCGGCTCAGCTGATCGCTCGCGAAGGTGTCTACGTGACCCTGCGTCTGCGCTCTGGCGAAATGCGTAAAGTACTGGCTGAGTGCCGTGCGACTCTGGGCGAAGTCTCGAACTCCGAGCACAGCCTGCGTTCGCTGGGTAAAGCTGGTGCCAAACGCTGGCGTGGCGTTCGCCCAACCGTTCGTGGTGTTGCCATGAACCCGGTTGACCACCCACATGGTGGTGGTGAAGGTCGTACCTCCGGTGGTCGTCATCCGGTATCGCCATGGGGCTTCCCGACCAAGGGTGCGAAGACTCGTGGTAATAAGCGTACCGACAAAATGATCGTCCGTCGTCGCAAGTAAATAGAGGGATACGACAGTGCCACGTTCTCTGAAAAAAGGTCCTTTTATCGATCTTCACCTACTGAAGAAGATCGAAGTGGCGGCGGAAAAGAACGATCGCAAACCAGTTAAAACCTGGTCGCGTCGTTCGATGATCCTGCCACAAATGGTCGGTCTGACCATCGCGGTACACAACGGTCGTCAACATGTCCCAGTTCTCGTGAACGAAGACATGGTCGGCCATAAACTGGGCGAGTTTGCCGGTACCCGCACCTACCGCGGGCACGTGGCTGACAAGAAAGCCAAGCGTTAAGGGGTTAGGAAATGGAAGTAGCCGCTAAGTTGTCGGGCGCTCGAATCTCCGCCCAGAAAGCCCGCTTGGTCGCCGACCAGATCCGCGGGAAGAAGGTGGGCGAAGCGCTCAACCTGTTGGCCTTCAGCAGCAAGAAAGCTGCTGAAATCATGAAGAAAGTCCTCGAGTCGGCCGTAGCCAACGCCGAACATAACGAAGGCGCAGACGTTGATGACCTGAAGGTCTCCACCGTTTTCGTCAACGAAGGGCGTTCGCTGAAGCGCATCATGCCGCGTGCCAAAGGCCGCGCTGATCGCATCGTCAAGCGGTCTTGCCATATCACTGTCAAGGTTGCGGACAAGTAACGGAGTCGATACAGATGGGTCAGAAAGTACATCCCACTGGCATTCGCCTGGGAATCGTCAAGGAGCACACCTCCGTCTGGTACGCCGACGGTAGGACTTACGCAGATTACCTGTTGAAGGATCTGCAAACCCGTGAGTACCTCCAAGACAAACTAAAAAGCGCGTCCGTGAGCCGTATCGATATTCATCGTCCGGCCCAAACTGCACGCATCACCATCCACACCGCTCGTCCAGGTATCGTTATCGGGAAGAAAGGTGAAGATGTTGAGAAACTGCGTCAGGACCTGACCAAGCAAATGGGTGTGCCTGTGCACATCAATATCGAAGAGATCCGCAAGCCGGAGCTCGACGGTATGCTGGTTGCTCAGAGCGTAGCTCAGCAGCTGGAGCGTCGTGTCATGTTCCGCCGTGCTATGAAGCGCGCCGTACAGAACGCCATGCGTATTGGTGCCAAGGGCATCAAGATCCAAGTGAGCGGTCGTCTCGGCGGTGCTGAAATCGCACGTACTGAATGGTATCGCGAAGGTCGTGTGCCACTGCACACCCTGCGTGCCGATATCGACTATGCCACTTACGAAGCTCACACCACTTACGGTGTGATCGGTGTCAAGGTTTGGATCTTCAAAGGCGAAGTTATTGGTGGTCGCCAAGAAGAACTGAAACCACAAGCACCAGCGCCTCGTAAAAAAGCTGCTAAGTAAGGGGTACGCCAAATGTTGCAACCAAAGCGTACAAAATTCCGCAAGCAGATGACTGGCCACAACCGTGGTCTGGCACTGCGCGGTAGCAAGGTCAGCTTCGGCGAGTTCGCCCTGAAAGCTGTTGCTCGCGGTCGTCTCACCGCTCGCCAGATCGAGTCGGCACGTCGTGCTCTGACTCGTCACGTAAAACGTGGCGGCAAGATCTGGATCCGTGTATTCCCGGACAAGCCGGTTACCAAGAAGCCTCTCGAAGTGCGGATGGGTAAAGGTAAAGGTTCCGTTGAGTACTGGGTTGCCCAGATTCAGCCAGGCAAAGTCCTGTACGAGATCGAGGGTGTTTCTGAAGAGCTGGCGCGTGAGGCTTTCGCCCTGGCTGCTGCAAAGCTGCCTCTCGCCACCTCCTTTGTTAAGCGGACGGTGATGTGATGAAAGCGAATGAACTTCGTGAAAAATCAGCACAGCAGCTGAACGAGCAACTGCTCGGCCTGCTGCGCGACCAGTTCAATCTGCGTATGCAGAAAGCAACTGGCCAGTTGGGGCAGTCGCACCTGCTCTCGCAAGTTAAGCGTGACATTGCTCGCGTGAAAACTGTGCTCAACCAGCAGGCAGGTAAGTGATCATGGCTGAAGCTGAAAAAACCGTCCGTACGCTGACTGGCCGTGTCGTCAGCGACAAGATGGACAAGACCATCACCGTTCTGATCGAGCGTCGCGTAAAGCACCCGATCTACGGTAAATACGTTAAGCGTTCGACTAAGCTGCACGCGCACGACGAAAACAACCAATGCCATATCGGCGACAAGGTTTCCATCCGTGAAACCCGTCCGCTGGCCAAGACCAAGTCCTGGGCGCTGGTTGAAGTTCTCGAACGCGCTGTTGAAGTCTAAGGGCTAAGGGTCGGAGAAATTTTATGATTCAGACTCAATCCATGCTCGATGTGGCCGATAACAGCGGCGCTCGTCGCGTCATGTGCATCAAGGTTCTCGGCGGTTCGCACCGCCGTTACGCCGGTATCGGTGACATCATCAAAGTAACCGTCAAGGAAGCAATTCCGCGCGGTAAAGTGAAAAAAGGCCAAGTGATGACTGCTGTTGTAGTCCGCACTCGCCACGGTGTTCGTCGCGCTGACGGCTCCATCATTCGCTTTGATGGCAACGCTGCTGTTCTGTTGAACAACAAGCAAGAGCCGATCGGCACCCGTATCTTTGGGCCAGTGACCCGTGAACTTCGTACTGAGAAGTTCATGAAGATCGTCTCGCTCGCCCCAGAAGTGCTGTAAGGAGATCCGACATGCAAAAGATTCGTCGTGACGACGAGATCATCGTGATCGCCGGCAAAGACAAAGGTAAGCGCGGTAAGGTGCTGAAGGTGCTCGCTGACGACCGTCTGGTCGTTGGTGGGATCAACCTGGTGAAGCGTCATACCAAGCCTAACCCGATGTCGGGCGTACAAGGCGGTATCGTCGAGAAAGAAGCGCCTCTGCACGCTTCCAACGTCGCCATTTTCAACGGCGAAACCAACAAGGCTGACCGCGTTGGTTTCAAAGTAGAAGAAGGCAAAAAAATTCGTGTCTTCAAGTCGACCCAAAAAGCGGTTGATGCTTGAACACTGCTAGGTAGAAGACCATGGCACGACTGAAAGAGATTTATCGGAAGGAAATCGCTCCGAAGCTTAAGGAAGAACTTAAGCTGGCGAACGTGATGGAAGTTCCGCGCGTTACCAAGATCACCCTGAACATGGGTCTGGGCGAAGCGATCGGCGACAAGAAAGTCATCGAGCACGCTGTTGCTGACCTGGAAAAGATCACCGGTCAAAAAGCCGTTGTGACTTTCGCTCGGAAATCCATCGCAGGCTTCAAAGTCCGTGAAGGTTGGCCGATTGGCGTCAAAGTCACTCTGCGCCGTGATCGTATGTACGAGTTCCTGGACCGCCTGCTGGCGATCTCCCTGCCTCGGGTTCGCGACTTCCGCGGCCTGAATGCCAAGTCCTTCGATGGTCGTGGCAACTACAGCATGGGCGTGAAAGAGCAGATCATTTTCCCGGAAATCGACTACGACAAGATCGATGCTCTGCGCGGTCTGGACATTACCCTGACCACCACTGCTCGTACGGATGACGAAGGTCGCGCCCTGCTGCGTGCTTTCAAATTCCCGTTCCGCAACTGATTGGAGTAGGAAAATGGCCAAGAAGAGCATGAAAAACCGCGAGCTGAAGCGTCAGCTGACGGTTGCTAAGTTCGCCAAGAAGCGTGCTGAGCTCAAAGCGATCATCGTTAATCTGGAAGTAACTCCAGAAGAGCGTTTCGCTGCGGTTGTAGCTCTGCAGAAGCAGCCACGTGACGCCAGCGCTTCGCGCCTGCGTAACCGCTGCCGCATCACCGGTCGTCCACATGGCGTTTACCGCAAGTTCGGCCTCGGCCGTAACAAGCTGCGTGAAGCAGCAATGCGCGGTGACGTTCCAGGTCTGGTCAAAGCCAGCTGGTAAGACGCACCTGCAGTGTCCCGGTGATGGAAGAGCGATCTTCCGACCACCGGTGACACGGCATCGAAACAAGCCCCTTTTGGGGCTTGTTTCGTTTTTGGTATGTGTCTAGAATGACCGGCTCGCCTGAGCCCGGGTTTTTCCGTGCGGCTTCGGGCGACAGTAGTAGCCGAAAGGCTAATTTTTTTTGCATCAGGAGCGTCTAGCCCATGAGTATGCAGGACCCGTTAGCGGACATGCTAACTCGCATCCGTAATGCCCAGATGGCTGAAAAGTCCGTCGTAAGCATGCCTTCGTCCACTCTGAAGGTTGCGGTCGCCAAAGTTCTGAAAGACGAAGGTTACATTGCTGGCTACCAAGTAAGCAGCGAAGTAAAGCCATCGCTCTCCATCGAGCTGAAATACTTCGAAGGCCGTCCGGTCATCGAGGAAGTCAAGCGCGTAAGTCGTCCAGGTCTGCGTCAGTACAAGTCCGTCGATGAACTGCCGAAAGTACGTGGCGGTCTGGGCGTGTCTATCGTCTCCACCAACAAAGGTGTGATGACGGATCGTGCTGCGCGCGCTGCCGGTGTTGGCGGCGAAGTTCTCTGCACAGTGTTCTAAGGGGGGATAAGCATGTCTCGCGTCGCTAAGAACCCCGTTAAGCTGCCCGCTGGCGTCGAAGTAAAATTCGCCGGCCAACAGCTTTCGGTGAAGGGTGCCAAGGGCACTCTCGAACTGAATGTTCACTCGTCTGTAGAAGTGATCGAAGAAGCTGGTGAGCTGCGTTTCGCTGCTCGCAACGGCGATCAACAGACCCGCGCTATGGCCGGTACTACCCGTGCCCTGGTAAACAACATGGTCCAAGGCGTAAGCCAAGGCTTCGAGCGCAAGCTCCAGCTGGTCGGTGTTGGTTACAAAGCACAAGCCAAAGGCGACGTGCTCAACCTGGCGCTCGGCTTCTCGCATCCAGTGGACTACGAACTGCCAGCCGGTATCACCGCTGAAACTCCAAGCCAGACCGACATCCTGATCAAGGGTATCGATAAGCAGCTGGTAGGTCAGGTGGCCGCTGAAATCCGCGACTTCCGTCCACCAGAGCCTTATAAAGGCAAGGGTGTGCGTTACGCGGACGAAGTAGTCCGTCGTAAAGAAGCCAAGAAGAAGTAGGGCATAGCAAATGACCGACAAAAAAGTTACTCGTCTGCGTCGCGCTCGCAAAGCACGCCTGAAAATGCACGAACTCGAAGTCGTGCGTCTCTGCGTGTTCCGCTCCTCGCAGCATATCTACGCCCAGGTCATCTCGGCCGACGGCAGCAAAGTCTTGGCCAGTGCCTCGACTTTGGACAAAGAACTGCGTGATGGCGCCACCGGCAACATCGACGCGGCCACTAAGGTTGGCAAGCTGGTAGCTGAGCGCGCGAAAGCCGCCGGTGTATCTCAAGTTGCCTTTGACCGTTCCGGCTTCAAGTATCACGGCCGCGTCAAAGCGCTGGCTGATGCTGCTCGTGAAGGCGGGCTGGAGTTCTAAGTTATGGCAAATAACGATCAAAAGCGCGACGAAGGCTACATCGAGAAGCTGGTTCAGGTTAACCGCGTTGCCAAGACCGTAAAAGGCGGCCGTATCTTCACCTTCACCGCGTTGACCGTGGTAGGTGATGGCAAGGGTCGCGTTGGTTTCGGCCGTGGTAAGTCGCGTGAAGTACCTGCTGCGATCCAGAAGGCTATGGAAGCTGCTCGCCGCAACATGATTCAGGTTGACCTGGATGGCACCACTCTGCAGTACGCAACCAAGTCCGCCCATGGCGCGTCGAAGGTTTACATGCAGCCTGCCTCCGAAGGTACCGGTATCATCGCCGGTGGCGCCATGCGTGCCGTCCTGGAAGTTGCTGGCGTTCAGAACGTCCTGGCCAAGTGCTACGGCTCGACTAACCCTGTAAACGTGGTTCACGCCACTTTCAAGGGTCTGAAGGCTATGCAATCTCCTGAGTCCATTGCTGCCAAGCGTGGCAAGAGCGTTGAGGAGATTCTCTGATCATGGCTACCGTTAAAGTAACGCTGATCAAAAGCACCGCCGGCCGTCTGCCTAACCACAAACTGTGTGTTAAAGGCCTGGGTCTGCGCCGCATCGGTCACACTGTAGAAGTCCTGGATACTCCCGAGAATCGCGGGATGATCAACAAGGCTTACTACATGCTGCGCGTCGAGGGTTAATCGATGAAACTCAATGATCTGAGTCCAGCGCCGGGTTCCCGTCGCGAGAAGCATCGTCCGGGTCGTGGTATCGGTAGTGGTTTGGGTAAGACTGGTGGCCGCGGCCACAAAGGTCAAACCTCCCGCTCCGGTGGCACCATCGCTCCTGGCTTTGAAGGCGGTCAACAGCCGCTGCACCGTCGTCTGCCGAAGTTCGGCTTCGTTTCCCTGAAAGCCATGGACCGCGCAGAAGTGCGTCTGTCCGAGCTGGCCAAAGTGGAAGGCGACGTTGTTACCGTTCAGTCCCTGAAGGACGCCAACGTGATTAACCAGAACGTACAGCGTGTGAAAATCATGCTGTCGGGCGAAGTTACTCGCGCGGTCACCATCAAGGGTATCGCCGTCACCAAAGGTGCACGTGCGGCTATCGAAGCAGCTGGCGGCAAGTTCGAGGAATAAATGGCTAAGCAAGGTGCTCTCTCTTCGCTCGGCAAAGGCGGAATGTCTGAACTCTGGGCTCGTCTGCGTTTTCTGTTCCTGGCGATCATCGTCTATCGAATAGGCGCACACATCCCGGTACCAGGCGTTAACCCTGAGCGGCTGGCGGAACTGTTTCGACAGAATGAGGGGACCATTCTTAGCTTGTTCAACATGTTTTCCGGCGGTGCGCTGGAGCGTATGAGCGTATTTGCACTGGGGATCATGCCGTACATTTCGGCATCGATCATCATGCAGCTCATGACCGCTGTCAGCCCACAGCTGGAGCAGTTGAAGAAGGAAGGTGAAGCTGGCCGTCGCAAGATCAGCCAGTACACCCGCTACCTCACCGTTACCCTGGCGCTGGTCCAGGCCATTGGCATGTCCATTGGTCTGGCTGGTCAGGGTGTGGCGTTTGCTGCTGGTTTCGGCTTCCATTTCGTTGCGGTTTCCACGTTTGTGGCCGGCGCAATGTTCATGATGTGGCTGGGCGAGCAGATTACCGAGCGCGGTGTGGGCAACGGTATCTCGATGCTTATTTTCGCGGGTATCGTTGCCGGTCTTCCGAGAGCAATCGGGCAGTCTTTCGAGTCTGCGCGTACAGGCGATATCAACATCTTCGCCCTGGTCGCTATCGGTTTGCTGGCAGTAGCGATTATCGGTTTTGTGGTCTTCATCGAGCGTGGTCAGCGTCGTATTGCTGTTCACTACGCCAAGCGTCAGCAGGGCCGCAAGGTCTTCGCTGCGCAGACGAGCCACTTGCCGCTTAAAGTGAACATGGCCGGTGTTATTCCGGCTATTTTCGCAAGCAGCATTCTGCTGTTTCCGGCTTCGTTGGGTGCCTGGTTCGGTCAGTCTGAAGGTATGGGCTGGTTGCAGGACATCTCGCAGTCGATCGCTCCTGGTCAGCCGTTGAATATTCTGCTGTTTAGTGCAGGGATCATTTTCTTCTGCTTCTTCTATACGGCGTTGATGTTCAATCCGAAAGACGTAGCGGAAAACCTGAAGAAGTCCGGTGCCTTTATTCCGGGTATCCGTCCTGGCGAGCAGTCGGCGCGCTACATTGATGGCGTTCTGACCCGTTTGACCATGTTCGGTGCTCTTTATATGACGGCCGTGTGCCTGCTTCCCCAGTTCCTGGTGGTCGCAGCAAACGTTCCGTTCTACCTTGGCGGGACCTCGTTGCTGATTGTGGTAGTGGTTGTGATGGACTTTATGTCCCAAGTACAATCGCACCTCGTTTCGCACCAGTACGAATCCCTGATGAAGAAAGCCAACCTGAAAGGCTACGGTGGCAGCGGTCTGCTGCGCTGAAACCCCTAAGGTTCGAGGAGTTGGTGATGAAAGTTCGTGCATCGGTGAAAAAACTGTGCCGTAACTGCAAAATTATTCGCCGCGAAGGTGTCGTTCGAGTAATTTGCAGCGCGGAACCACGTCACAAACAGCGCCAAGGCTGAGTGTGATTTGTGCTTCAAGCCCAGCAGCTAGTGTGCTGCTGGGTTGATTAATTGTTTCTACAGCGATATTATCTCGCGCCCTATTTCTTGGCTTCCGGGGCGTAGGTAGCTGTCAATTGGAGTCCCACTGAATGGCCCGTATTGCAGGCGTTAACATTCCAGATAACAAGCATACTGTTATCTCGCTGACCTACATCTACGGTGTTGGTCGCACCACTGCACAGAAAATCTGTGCAGACACTGGGGTAAACCCAGCCGCAAAGATCAAGGATCTGAGCGACGAGCAGATTGAACAGCTGCGTAGCGAAGTTGCGAAGTTCACCACCGAAGGTGACCTGCGTCGCGACATCAACATGAAAATCAAGCGGTTGATGGACCTGGGCTGCTACCGCGGTCTGCGTCATCGTCGGGGTCTGCCAGTACGCGGTCAGCGTACCAAGACCAATGCCCGTACCCGTAAAGGTCCGCGCAAGCCGATCCGCAAGTAATCGCACCAGCGAATCGACAGGAATTTAGACATGGCAAAACCTGCTGCTCGTCCTCGTAAAAAAGTCAAAAAGACAGTGGTTGATGGCATCGCCCACATCCACGCGTCTTTCAACAACACCATCGTGACCATCACCGATCGTCAAGGTAACGCTCTGTCCTGGGCTACCTCCGGCGGTTCGGGTTTCCGTGGTTCCCGCAAATCGACCCCGTTCGCCGCTCAGGTAGCTGCAGAACGTGCTGGTCAAGCTGCGCTGGAATACGGCCTGAAGAACCTCGACGTCAACGTCAAGGGTCCAGGTCCAGGTCGTGAGTCCGCTGTTCGTGCACTGAACGGCTGCGGCTATAAGATCGCCAGCATCACCGACGTGACGCCAATCCCGCATAACGGGTGCCGTCCGCCGAAGAAGCGTCGCGTGTAATCAGGAGACAGATAAATGGCACGTTACATTGGTCCAAAATGCAAACTGTCTCGTCGTGAAGGCACCGATCTGTTCCTGAAGAGTGGCGTTCGCGCTCTGGAATCGAAGTGCAACATCGAAGCAGCCCCAGGTATCCACGGTCAGCGCCGTGGCCGTCAGTCCGACTACGGCACCCAGCTGCGTGAGAAACAAAAAGTCCGTCGTATCTACGGCGTGCTCGAGCGTCAGTTCAGCGGTTACTACAAGCAAGCGGCTTCCAAGAAAGGCGCTACTGGTGAGAACCTGCTGCAACTGCTCGAATGCCGTCTGGATAACGTCGTTTATCGTATGGGCTTTGGCGCTACCCGTGCCGAATCCCGTCAGCTGGTTTCGCACAAAGCGATCAGCGTAAACGGCAAGACTGTAAACGTTCCGTCCTACCAAGTTCGTCCGGGTGACGTGGTCGCAGTTCGCGAGAAATCGCTGAACCAGCTGCGCATTGTTCAAGCCCTTGAACTGTGCGCTCAGCGTGGCCGCGTTGAGTGGGTAGAAGTGGACGCTGCCAAGAAGTCGGGCGTTTTCAAGAACGTTCCTGCTCGCAGCGACCTGTCTGCCGACATCAACGAAAACCTGATTGTCGAGCTCTACTCCAAGTAAGGGCTAGAAAATAGGTGCATCCATGCAGATTTCGGTAAATGAGTTCCTGACGCCCCGCCACATCGATGTGCAGGTCGTCAGTCCAACCCGCGCTAAGATCACGCTCGAGCCTCTCGAGCGTGGTTTCGGCCATACCCTGGGCAACGCGCTGCGCCGCATCCTGTTGTCCTCTATGCCTGGCTGTGCAGTAGTCGAGGCCGAGATTGACGGTGTACTCCATGAGTACTCCGCGATCGAAGGTGTACAGGAAGACGTCATTGAAATCCTGTTGAACCTTAAAGGCCTGGCTATCAAACTGCATGGTCGTGACGAAGTTACGCTGACCTTGTCGAAGAAGGGTTCGGGGGTGGTTACCGCTGCCGATATTCAGCTGGATCATGATGTCGAGATCGTTAACCCCGATCACGTAATCGCTAACCTGGCGTCCAACGGCGCTTTGAACATGAAGCTCACCGTAGCTCGTGGTCGTGGTTATGAGCCGGCCGATTCGCGTCAGAGCGATGAAGACGAAAGCCGCAGCATTGGTCGCTTGCAGCTTGACTCTTCGTTCAGCCCGGTTCGCCGTATCGCATACGTGGTGGAAAACGCCCGTGTCGAGCAGCGTACCAACCTGGACAAGCTGGTTATTGATCTGGAAACCAACGGTACCCTGGATCCTGAAGAGGCTATCCGTCGTGCTGCAACCATCCTGCAACAGCAGTTGGCTGCGTTCGTCGACCTCAAAGGTGACAGCGAACCCGTGGTAGTCGAGCAGGAAGACGAGATCGATCCGATCCTGCTTCGTCCAGTTGACGATCTGGAATTGACCGTGCGTTCGGCCAACTGCCTGAAGGCGGAGAACATCTACTACATCGGCGATCTGATTCAGCGCACCGAAGTAGAGCTGTTGAAAACTCCGAACCTCGGCAAGAAGTCCCTGACTGAAATCAAGGACGTTCTGGCTTCCCGTGGTCTGTCCCTCGGCATGCGCCTCGACAACTGGCCGCCTGCAAGTCTTAAGAAAGACGACAAGGCGACTGCCTGATCGTCGTAATCACCGAACGTAGTGTTTGGTAAGGAATGAATCATGCGTCATCGTAAAAGTGGACGTCACCTGAGCCGTACCAGCTCTCACCGCAAGGCCATGTTCCAGAACATGGCGGTGTCGCTGTTCGAGCACGAGCTGATCAAAACTACCCTGCCAAAAGCCAAGGAACTGCGCCGCGTTGCCGAGCCGCTGATCACCCTGGCCAAGGAAGACAGCGTAGCTAACCGTCGCCTTGCTTTCGACCGTACTCGTTCGAAAGAAATCGTCGGCAAGCTGTTCAACGATCTGGGCAAGCGCTACGCCACCCGTCAGGGCGGCTACCTGCGTATCCTCAAGTGCGGTTTCCGCGCTGGCGACAACGCGCCTATGGCGTACGTCGAGCTGGTTGATCGTCCT
Source organism: Pseudomonas huaxiensis (assembly GCF_003231275.1). Taxonomy (GTDB): domain Bacteria; phylum Pseudomonadota; class Gammaproteobacteria; order Pseudomonadales; family Pseudomonadaceae; genus Aquipseudomonas; species Aquipseudomonas huaxiensis. Next base: position 12,687 of record NZ_QKVL01000061.1, on the reverse strand, counting down.
GTCGGTGGCTCGGTAGAAGCTGCTGAGTAAGACGAACAGTCTTGAACAAGAAACCGGGCCTAGTGCCCGGTTTTTTGTTTTCTGTGGATTGGTTTTCTTTATCGCCCAGTCGATGTGCAGTCTGCTGTTGCACAGTTTTGAAGAAACATTGCGCTTAACTCGAAGTGATAAGAAGAAACTCCCTCATTTGGACGCTTTTCAATGAAAATCACTACTGTTCGCCCGCTTTTTTCGACATTTATGAGTAAATCACAGTGACCTCCCAGTCATCCTGGTTCAAACTATGGCTTTCACACAGGGAGAAGCGGGACGATGCAAGGTCACCCGGACGTAATCGACTATCTCAACACGTTGCTGACGGGCGAACTGGCGGCACGTGATCAGTACTTCATTCACTCGCGGATGTACGAAGACTGGGGCTTCAGCAAGCTCTACGAACGCATCAATCACGAGATGGAAGAAGAAGCTCAACACGCTGATGCCTTGATCCGCCGCATCCTGATGCTGGAAGGTACACCGCGCATGCGTCCGGACGATCTGGATATCGGTGCGACCGTGCCAGACATGATCGCCGCCGATCTGCGCCTGGAATACAAAGTCCGTGCGGCACTGTGCAAAGGCATCGAGCTGTGCGAGCTGCACAAGGACTACATCAGTCGCGACATCCTCCGTCTGCAACTGGCTGACACCGAAGAAGATCACACCTACTGGCTGGAGAAGCAGAAAGGCTTGATCAAGTCGCTGGGGCTGGAGAACTACCTGCAATCGCAGATGTAATCAGCCCAGCTACAAAAAAGCCCCTGTCGTGTGAGCGACAGGGGCTTTTTCATTTCAGGAGTGGATCAGGCTTTGTCCCGTTCCAGCAGCGGCTTGAGGTAGTGCCCGGTGTGGGACTGTTTCATGTTCGCCACTTCTTCTGGTGTGCCGCAGGCGATGATCTGACCGCCCTTGGAACCACCTTCCGGGCCAAGATCGACCAGCCAATCTGCGGTCTTGATCACATCCAGGTTGTGCTCGATCACCACCACGGTATTGCCGTGGTCGCGCAGTCGGTGCAGTACATCGAGCAACTGCTGGATATCCGCGAAGTGAAGGCCTGTGGTGGGTTCATCGAGGATGTACAGGGTCTTGCCGGTATCGCGCTTGGACAGCTCGCGGGACAGTTTGACCCGTTGTGCCTCGCCGCCCGACAGCGTTGTAGCCGACTGCCCGAGCTTGATGTAGGACAAACCCACATCCATCAACGTCTGCAGCTTGCGAGCCAGCGCTGGCACCGCATCGAAGAACTCGCGGGCTTCCTCGATGGTCATTTCCAGCACCTCGTGGATGTTCTTGCCCTTGTACTTGATCTCCAGTGTCTCGCGGTTGTAACGCTTGCTCTTGCAGACGTCGCAAGGGACGTAGATGTCTGGCAGGAAGTGCATCTCTACCTTGATCAGCCCGTCGCCCTGGCAGGCTTCGCAACGCCCGCCCTTGACGTTGAACGAGAAGCGGCCGGGGCCGTAGCCCCTCGAGCGCGATTCCGGGACACCGGAGAACAGTTCGCGGATCGGTGTGAACAGACCGGTATAGGTCGCCGGGTTGGAGCGTGGTGTACGGCCGATCGGGCTCTGGTCGATATCCACCACCTTGTCCAGGTGCTGCAGACCATCGCAACTATCGTGCGCGGCGGCTTCCTGGGTTGTGGCGCCGTTGAGAGCGGTGGCCGCGAGGGGGAACAAGGTATTGTTGATCAGCGTCGACTTGCCGGAGCCGGACACACCAGTCACGCAGGTCAGCAGGCCGATTGGAATCTCCAGGTCGACGCTCTGCAGGTTGTTGCCCCGCGCGCCCTTGAGCTTGATCGACAGCTTCTTGTTGCGTGGTGTGCGCTTGGCCGGGACTGCGATCTTGATCCGCCCGGAGAGGTATTTCCCGGTCAGTGAATCGGGGTGCGCCATCACTTCTGCGGGTGTTCCTTCGGCAACGATCTGGCCGCCGTGTACTCCCGCGCCGGGGCCGATGTCGACCACGTAGTCTGCGAGGCGGATGGCGTCCTCGTCGTGTTCCACCACAATCACCGTGTTGCCGATGTCGCGCAGGTGATTGAGGGTGGCCAGCAGACGGTCGTTATCGCGCTGGTGCAATCCAATGGATGGCTCGTCGAGGATATACATCACCCCGACCAGGCCGGCGCCGATCTGGCTGGCGAGGCGGATGCGCTGGGCCTCGCCGCCGGACAGTGTGTCGGCACTGCGATCAAGGGTCAGGTAATCGAGGCCGACGTTCACCAGGAACTGAAGGCGCTCGCAGATTTCCTTGAGAATCTTGTCGGCGATTTCGCCACGGCGTCCGGTCAGCTTCAGGCCACCGAAATACTGGCTTGCATCGCCGATGGGCAGGCCGGTCACTGCGGGCAAGGTCTTTTCGCCAACCCACACGTGACGCGCCTCGCGGCGCAGGCGGGTACCGCGGCAGTCCGGGCAAGGCTGGGTGCTGAGGAACTTGGCCAGCTCCTCGCGGACTGTAGCCGACTCCGTTTCCCGATAGCGGCGCTCCAGGTTCGGCACGATGCCCTCGAACGGGTGCGAGCGTTTGACGATATCGCCACGGTCGTTGAGGTACTTGAAGTCGACGTTCTGGTTACCGCTGCCGCTGAGAATGATCTTTTGGCGGTCAGCGGGGAGTTCGTTGAACGGCACTTCCAAGCTGAAGCCGAAGTGTGCCGCCAGCGAACCGAGCATCTGGAAGTAATAGACGTTACGTCGGTCCCAGCCGCGGATCGCGCCCTCGGCCAAGGTCAGCTCGCCATTGACCAGGCGCTTGGCGTCGAAGAACTGTTTGACCCCCAGGCCGTCGCAGGTCGGGCAGGCGCCGGCGGGGTTGTTGAAGGAGAACAGCTTCGGCTCCAACTCGCTGATGGCGTGGCCGCAGATCGGGCAGGCGAAACGTGCGGAGAAGATCATCTCTTCACCGCCTTCATCATCCATCGGTGCGACGAGTGCAATGCCGTCGGCCAGTTTCAGCGCGGTTTCGAAAGACTCGGCCAGACGCTGCTGCAGGTCTTCGCGGACTTTGAAGCGGTCCACTACCACATCGATGCTGTGCTTCTTCTGTTTGTCGAGCTTGGGCAATTCGTCCAGCTCGCAGAGCTTGCCGTTGATACGGGCACGGACGAAGCCCTGAGCGCGCAGCTCCTCGAATACCGCCAGGTGTTCGCCCTTGCGCTCACGGATCACCGGGGCCAGCAGCATCAGCTTGCTGCCTTCTGGCTGCGCCAGGACCAGGTCGACCATCTGGCTGACGGTCTGGGCCTCCAGCGGAATGTCGTGGTCCGGGCAGCGCGGCGTACCGACGCGGGCATACAGCAGGCGCAGGTAGTCGTAGATTTCGGTGATGGTGCCGACAGTGGAGCGAGGGTTGTGCGAGGTGGACTTCTGCTCGATGGAAATCGCTGGCGAGAGGCCTTCGATGGTATCGACGTCCGGCTTTTCCATCATCGACAGGAACTGCCGCGCATAGGCCGACAGCGACTCGACGTAGCGACGCTGGCCCTCGGCATAGAGCGTGTCGAATGCCAGGGAAGACTTGCCGGAGCCGGACAGACCGGTGATGACGATCAGCTTGTCGCGGGGCAGAGTCAGGTCGATGTTCTTCAGGTTGTGGGTACGCGCCCCACGAATCAGGATCTTGTCCACTACGGCCTCGCTTGGCGGGCTTAAACGGAGCAGTATACGGCTCGCCGCCGGTGCGCGGCAAAGCGTCGCGTAGATGCTGTTAAACGATGGGACTGGTAGAATCGCCGCCGGTTCACACGAGGTTTATCCATGCACGATCCCCACAGCGAACGCATGAGCGGCAGCGAAACCCGAGCCGCAGGCGGCCTGGCCCTGGTGTTCGCCTTCCGTATGCTGGGCATGTTCATGGTCCTGCCGGTACTGGCTACCTATGGCATGGACCTGGCGGGCGCGACGCCGGCACTCATTGGTCTGGCTATTGGCGCCTATGGACTGACCCAGGCGGTATTGCAGATTCCCTTCGGCGTCATATCCGACCGCATCGGCCGGCGTCCGGTTATCTACCTGGGGTTGGTGATCTTTGCGCTGGGGAGTGTGCTGGCGGCTCAGGCCGACTCGATCTGGGGCGTGATTGCCGGACGGATCCTGCAAGGTGCCGGGGCGATTTCGGCAGCGGTAATGGCGTTACTGTCGGACCTGACCCGCGAGCAGCACCGGACCAAGGCCATGGCCATGATTGGCATGAGCATCGGTTTGTCGTTTGCCGTGGCGATGGTCGTCGGGCCTTTGCTGACCCGCAGCTTCGGTCTGTCCGGGCTGTTTCTGGCGACGGCGGCGATGGCACTGGTGGGTATCGCTCTGATCGCGTTCGTCGTGCCTGCTTCCAGCGGACCGTTGCACCACCGCGAGTCCGGGGTGGCGAAGCAAGCGCTGGGCCCGACCTTGCGACACCCTGACCTGCTGCGACTGGACGTTGGTATTTTCGTCCTGCATGCCATCCTCATGGCCAGCTTCGTTGCCTTGCCACTGGCGTTCGTTGAGCGCGGCGGGCTGCCCAAGGAAGAGCACTGGTGGGTGTACCTGACCGCTCTGCTGATTTCATTCTTCGCAATGATTCCCTTCATTATCTATGGTGAGAAAAAGCGCAAGATGAAACGTGTCCTTCTGGGCGCGGTCAGTGTCTTGCTGCTGACGGAGCTATTCTTCTGGGAGTGGGGGAACAGCCTGTCGGCCCTGGTGATCGGGACCGTGATCTTCTTCACCGCCTTCAACCTGCTGGAAGCGTCGTTGCCGTCGTTGATCAGCAAGGTGTCGCCTGCCGGCGGCAAGGGCACGGCGATGGGGGTCTATTCCACCAGCCAGTTCCTCGGAGCGGCGCTGGGCGGGATATTGGGTGGATGGATGTTCCAGCATGGTGGCCTGACCACGGTGTTCCTCGGCTGCGCGGGTTTGTGCGGGCTCTGGCTTGCCGTAGCTGTTACCATGCGCGAACCACCTTATGTGACAAGCCTGCGCATGCCGTTGTCGCCCGAAGCGCTACGCGAAGCGGGCTTGACCGAGCGCCTGAAGGCCGTGCCGGGTGTGACCGACGCAGTGGTGGTGGCAGATGAAGCCGCCATCTATATCAAACTGGATACACAAATTTTGGATCGTTCGACCCTGGAACGCCTGGTCAATCCGGCGTCCGCGGCGTGCGAAGCCTAGGAGAACGTTATGGCCCGTGGGGTTAACAAAGTCATATTGGTCGGCACCTGTGGCCAGGATCCTGAAGTACGCTACCTGCCGAACGGCAACGCCGTGACTAACCTGAGCCTGGCCACCAGCGAGCAGTGGACCGACAAGCAGACTGGCCAGAAGGTCGAGCGCACCGAGTGGCACCGCGTCTCGATGTTCGGCAAGGTCGCCGAGATTGCTGGTGAGTACCTGCGCAAGGGTTCTCAGGTGTACATCGAAGGCAAGCTGCAGACCCGCGAGTGGGAAAAAGACGGCATCAAGCGCTACACCACCGAAATCATCGTCGACATGCAAGGCACCATGCAGTTGCTGGGCGGTCGTCCGCAGAACCAGGATGGTGGCGGTGCGCCGCAAGGCAACTACAACCAGGCACCGCAGGCTCCACGCCAGCAGGCGCCTCGTCCGCAGCAGGCTCCTCAGCGTCCGGCTCCTCAGCAGCCAGCGCCGCAGCCGGCTCCTGATTTCGACAGCTTTGATGACGATATTCCGTTCTGATATCAGCTGTAGAAACTCTTTGTAGAGTTGCCTCACTGAACCCCCGCCATGCGGGGGTTCTTCGTTTCTGCCGTCTAAAGATATTGATCAGCGCAATGGCAATGCTCCAGGGCCAATATATCTGGGCGCGTGATGAGTCTGGCTAATGCTGGCTGGACAAACTGTCGAATTTTTAGTTCGAGTTTACTGGTTGCTGGATTAGATCAATTCAGTTGAACTCTTTCGTCTTCTGGCTTGCTTTCTGTAGTACCTAGTAGTTCCCGCTGTAGGCGTATTCTGATTTTTATAGTCTGGCGGGTTCGTGGCGTTATCGGAGGATCATGCGAGGTAGTATTGGCCTCTTTCGGGAGATGCGCATGAAAGAACAGTTGGTTGAGTCGGAAAAACAAAAATTAGTCTTCTCACCTTCGGTGCAGAACTACGCGAGCAAAGATTTTTCAGGCGAAGATGCAGACAATATAGATGCCGGTCATATGGAGAATTCAGGTCGACAGGTTGCTTGTGGGGAAGAACACACGAAGAAAAGTAAGGTTCCAGTCAGTCTATCTGGCGTTGACGAAAAGTTTCAGGTTAAAGGCTTTGTCGAAGCATATGAAAAATTTATTGATGAAAATCCCTCCTGTCGTCCGCTCAATAAGGTGCCCGATCTATTGTTGACGTTGGTTGGTGGGGTAATTGCAGTGACCGGATTGCTGATGATGTTGTTTGGTCCTGACAGCGTCATGGTAAGTGTCGTATCTGGTCCGACCTTTTTTCAATACATTCAACTTTATCCAGGCTATGTATTTAGTCTTGGCGTTTTTCTGTCTTCAGTTGGAGTGAAGCTTTTCAGGGAGGCCAAAGGTGTATCGCGTGAGCAGTTTCTATCTGACGAATATGAGTTGTCAGGAAAGGAGGGTGTGCTACGCGATGGTTCTTACTCACTCCGATATATGGGTAAGGGAAATTTCTGGATCAAGTATCAATCCGAAGGTTGATACTCAGTGCTCACGCGCTCATCGTGCTGCTCGCCTCCTGCTCAATCCGCAACGCCGTCCTCTGCAACGCAGGCAAATAACGCACAACCGCCTGCTCGATACTCATCGCCTTCGCCACATACACCAGATTCAGGCACCCCAGCAGTTGCTGCTTGCCGCGGATGGGTACGGCGATGGAGGCGATCTTTTCTTCCTGGTCCCAGGTCATGAAGTTTTCCCCGTAACCCCGGTGGCGGGTTTTGCGCAGCAGGTTGTCCAGTGCTTCGGGATTGCGTGCCAGACGGCTGTCTTCGTCGTCGCGGCTGGCCAGCAACTCGATGATGCGTTCGCGTTCGGCATCCGGGCAGAAGGCGAGGTAGGCCAGGCCCGTGGCGGTGAGCAGGATGGGCAGGCGTCGGCCGACGATGGAGCGGTGAAACGACAGTCGGCTGAAGCGGTGGGTCGATTCACGCACCACCATGGCATCGACGTCCAGGGTACAGAGGTCGGTCGGCCACACCACCTCCTGTAGCAGCTCGGCCAGCAGCGGAGCGGCGAGGGCGGAGATCCATTGGTCGTCGCGGAAGCCTTCGCTCAGTTCGCGTACTTTCAGGCACAGGCGGAAGCTGTCGTCCGATTCGCTGCGACGTACGTAGCCTTCTTCCTGCAAGGTCTCCAACAGGCGTCGCACGGTGGTGCGGTGCAGGCCCGTCAGCTCGGCCAGACGGGTCGGGCTGGCGCCACCGCCGAGGTGGTTGAGGGTGTTGAGCAGCAGCAGACCGCGGGTCAGTCCGCGAACGGTCTTGTAGTCGGATTCGCCTTCAGATGCCATGAATTCACCAGAAATTCGTTGTAAATCAGTGCTGTGCACTAGGTGCACGGCGCGGCGGTTTTTGATTGTAGGGCAAGAAATGGCGTTCTTATACTAGCGCCAACAAGAACGAACACCCTTACAAGGGAAACCACCATGCTGCCTGCCCGCGCCCCCTCTCTGCCCGACGCGCCGTCTTGACGCTCTGACGGCCCGGCCCTGCCACCTCTGAGCAAGGTCGCCCACCGAACCCTTTTGCAACCTTCACACCCACGAACTTTTCCAGGTTCGGGGGCTGGCCCCGGCTTGCCTGATGTTTGTCCAGCCGGCCGCCGTGACGCTGTCCGATACGGTGAAAAACAATGAAAACAACCCATACCTTTTCCTCGCAGACTGATCACAAGGCCCAGGTCGTGGTTCTAGGTGCCGGCCCGGTGGGCCTGGCGATCGCCAACTACCTCGGCCAGTCCGGCATTGACGTGCTGGTGGTGGAGAAGCTCGATAAGCTGATCGACTACCCGCGCGCCATCGGCATCGATGATGAGTCGCTACGCACCGTGCAGGCCATCGGTCTGGTGGACCAAGTGCTGCCGCACACCACGCCGTGGCACGCCATGCGTTTCCTCACGCCCAAAGGGCGTTGCTTCGCCGATATTCAGCCGCTGACGGAGGAATTTGGCTGGTCGCGGCGCAATGCCTTTATCCAGCCGCAGGTGGATGCCGTGTTGCTTAACGGCCTGAAGCGCTTCGCTAATGTGCGCATCCTGTTCAGCCGTGACGTCACCGAGTTCACCCAGGATGACAGCGGTGTGAGCCTGCGTATGGAAGGTCCCGGCGCAGTCCAGGAAACCGTGCGCGGCGACTATCTGGTGGCTTGCGATGGCGGCAACAGCTACGTGCGTCGCACCCTCGGCATTTCGTTCGACGGCAAGACCGCGCCGAACCAGTGGATCGTCGTCGATATCGCCAACGATCCGCTGGGCACGCCGAACGTGTACCTGTGCTGTGACCCGGTGCGCCCCTACGTGTCCGCCGCATTGCCCCACGGCGTGCGCCGCTTCGAATTCATGGTGATGCCCGGTGAAACCGAGGCGGAACTGAGCAAGCCGGAAAACATGCGCCGCCTGCTGGCCAAGGTGCTGCCGGACCCGGACCGCATCGAACTTATCCGCAGCCGCGTCTACACCCACAACGCGCGTCTCGCCGGGCAGTTCCGCAGCAAGCGGGTCCTGCTTGCCGGCGATGCCGCGCACATCATGCCGGTCTGGCAGGGGCAGGGTTACAACAGCGGCATGCGCGATGCCAGCAACCTCGGCTGGAAACTGGCGATGGTGGTCAAGGGCCTGGCCGGCGAAGGGCTGTTGGACACCTACGAACTGGAGCGCCGCGACCATGCCCGGGCGATGATCAATCTGTCGGTGCTGGCGGGCCACGTGCTGGCGCCGCCAAAGCGCTGGCAGGGCGCGCTGCGCGACGGGATTTCCTGGTTGCTCAACTACCTGCCGCCGGTCAAACGCTACTTCCTGGAAATGCGCTTCAAGCCGATGCCGCAGTACAGCGCCGGTGCCCTGGTGGCCAGCACGCCGCAACTGGCGAACTCGCCGGTGGGCCGCATGTTCATCCAGCCCAAGGTGCAGACCGAAGATGGCCGCCAGGTACTGCTGGACGACGTGATCGGCGACAACTTCGCGATTATCGCCTGGGGCACCAATCCGGTCTGGGGCCTGAGCGCGGCACAGGTGGCGTTCTGGCAACGCCTCGGCACCCGCTTCATTCAGGTGCTGCCGGCCGTGCAACTGGAGGCTGGGCGCGAGGCCATCGACGGCGTGATCCGGGTCGGCGATTGCAGCGGAAGTTTGAAGGAGTGGTTTGGACGTTATCCAGCCTCCGTCGCTGTGGTGCGCCCGGACCGCTTCCTCGCGGCGCTGGCCATTCCACAGACGCTGGACAAGGCTTGCGATGCACTGGCGCAGGCGGTTCATGCCACCTCGCCGCTGGTCAACCAGCCTGTCGCCAGCAAGGTAGCTTGAGATGGCCGCCCTGGTGCAATGCCTGTCGCACACGCCGTTGGTGGGGTTTGTCGATCCCGCGCAGGCAGTGCTGGATGAAGTGGACGCTGTGATCGCCAACGCCCGGGCCCAGGTTGAGGCCTTCGACCCGGAGCTGGTGTTCCTGTTCGCGCCGGACCACTACAACGGCTTTTTCTATGACGTCATGCCGTCGTTCTGCATCGGCATGTCGGCGCAGGCCATCGGCGATTTCGACACCGCCGCCGGTCCGCTGAACGTACCGAAAGACCTCGCCGAGGCCTGCGCCGATGCGGTGCTGGAGGCGGGCGTGGACGCCGCGGTGTCCTACTGCATGCAGGTCGATCACGGTTTCGCCCAGCCTTTGGAACTGCTGCTCGGCGGCATTGACCGTTGTCCGGTGATCCCGGTGTTCATCAATTCGGTCGCGGTGCCGTTGCCGGGTTTCCAGCGCGCTCGCCTGTTCGGCGAGGCGATTGGCCGGTACTCCCGGACGCTGAACAAACGCGTGCTGTTCATCGGCTCCGGTGGCCTGTCGCACCAGCCGCCGGTGCCGGAGTTGGCCAAGGTGGATGCGCGTATGGCCGACCGCCTCATGGGCAGCGGCCGCAACCTGCCGGCCGATGAACGCGAAGCACGCCAGCAGCGGGTCATTCAGGCCGCTCGGCGCTTCGTCGAGGACCAGCATTCGCTGCACCCGCTCAATCCGGTCTGGGACCAGCAGTTCCTCGACGCCCTCAGCGAAGGCCGGCTGGCCGAGCTGGACGGCTTGAGCAACGCCGAACTGTCCGCCCTGGCCGGCAAGTCCACCCACGAAGTGAAGACCTGGGTCGCCGCGTTCGCCGCAATGTCGGCGTTCGGTCCTTATGCGGCCAGCGACCGCTATTACCGGCCGATCCCGGAATGGATCGCCGGCTTCGGCGCCCTTGCGGCGCGTCCCGTATCCACCGCATCGAAGGAAGCCTGAACATGACTACCGCAACCGAAGCCTCCAGCAGCCGTCTGGTTCGAATCCAGGAAGGCGATCTCGATCTGCAACTGCATTACAACGACGTTGGCCAGGGTGATGAAACCGTGGTCATGCTGCATGGTTCCGGCCCTGGCGCCAGCGGCTGGGCCAACTTCAACCGCAACATCGAACCACTGACCGCCGCCGGTTACCGGGTGATCCTGATGGACTGCCTGGGCTGGAGCAAAAGCGATCCGATCGTCTGCCGCGGCTCGCGCTCGGACCTCAACGCTCGCGCCCTGAAGGGCCTGCTCGACGCCCTCGAACTCGACCGCGTGCACATTCTCGGCAACTCCATGGGCGGCCACAGCGCCGTCGCCTTTGCCCTCGCCAACCCGCAGCGGGTCGGCAAGCTGGTGCTGATGGGCGGCGGGACCGGCGGCGCAAGCCCATTCGTGCCGATGCCCACCGAGGGCATCAAGTTGCTGAACGGCCTGTACCGCGAGCCGACCATCGACAACCTGAAGAAGATGATGAATGTCTTCGTCTTCGATGCCAGCAGCCTCACCGAAGAACTGTTCCAGACCCGCCTCGACAACATGCTGGCGCGCCGCGACCACCTGGAAAACTTCGTCTCCAGCCTGGCCGCCAATCCGAAGCAGTTCCCCGACTTCGGCCCACGGCTGCACGAAATCAGCGCCCAGACCCTGGTGATCTGGGGCCGCGAAGACCGCTTCGTGCCCATGGACGCCGGCCTGCGTCTGCTCGCGGGTCTGCCCAACGCGCAACTGCATGTGTTCAACCGTTGCGGCCACTGGGCGCAGTGGGAACACGCCGACGCTTTCAACCGCATGGTCCTGGATTTCCTCAGCCACTGACCTGGAGTCGAGCATGACAATTTCCCAACAAATCCTGGATCAACTGGCCGCCGAACTGCGCCAGGCCGAAGCCAGCGGTGAAGCCATCGCCCCGTTGCGCGAGCGCATCGGCGAAGACAACGGCGACGCGGCCTACGCCATCCAGCGCCTGAACATCGCCCATGCGGTGGCCGGCGGGCGGCGCGTGGTGGGGCGCAAGATCGGCCTGACCAATCCCAAGGTGCAGGCCCAGCTGGGTGTCGACCAGCCCGACTTCGGCACGCTGTTCGCCGACATGTGCTACGGCGACAACGAAACCGTGCCGTTTGGCCGTGTGCAGCAAGCGAAGATCGAGGCGGAAATCGCCCTGGTGCTCAAGCGCGACCTTCCGGCCGTGGACACCACTTTTGCCGAGGTTCTCGCGGCGACCGGTTGGGTGATGCCGGCGCTGGAGATCGTCGGCAGCCGGGTGGCGGGCTGGAACATCCGTTTTGTTGACACCGTCGCCGACAACGCCTCCAGCGGCTGCTTCGTGCTCGGCGGGCCAGTGCGGCGCATTGATGGCGTCGACCTGCGCAACGCGGCCATGCGCATGACCCGCAACGGCGAAGAAGTCTCCAGCGGCAGCGGCGCCCAGTGCCTGGGCCATCCGCTCAATGCTGCGGTGTGGCTGGCGCGGACCATGGCCCGGTTGGGCGAACCGTTACGGGTTGGCGACGTGATCCTCACCGGCGCCCTCGGGCCGATGGTCGCGGTCGCCGCCGGTGATCGCTTCGAAGCCGAGATCGACGGTATCGGCCAAGTGGCCGTGGAATTCACGGTCGAGTGATTGCGACCTGCGTGCACAAGAGATGAACACAATGAAAAAACTCAAAGTTGCCATCATCGGTTCCGGCAACATCGGCACCGATTTGATGATCAAGATCCTGCGTAACGCGCAGCACCTGGAAATGTCGGTGATGGTCGGCATCGACCCGAACTCCGATGGGCTGGCGCGAGCCGCTCGCATGGGCGTGGCCACGACCCACGAAGGCGTGCAAGGCCTGACCCGTATGGCGGAGTTCCAGCACATTGATTTCGTCTTCGATGCCACCAGCGCCGGCGCCCACGTCAAGAACGACGCCTTCCTGCGCTCGATCAAGCCCGGCATTCGCCTGATTGACCTGACGCCCGCCGCCATCGGTCCGTACTGTGTGCCGGTGGTGAACCTGGAACAGAACCTCGCTCAGCTCAACGTCAATATGGTCACTTGTGGCGGCCAGGCGACCATTCCGATGGTCGCGGCCGTGTCCCGTGTCGCCAAGGTTCACTACGCCGAAATCGTCGCGTCGATTGCCAGCAAATCCGCCGGCCCCGGCACT
>NZ_QKVL01000060.1 GCF_003231275.1 Pseudomonas huaxiensis | reverse complement strand
TGCCACATAGAATGGATAAGCCCACAGCGCCGACACCCACAAGCCCAAAAAGAATCCCCGGGTTCCGTTAACGGAAGCTGTAGGAAACACCAGCGTAGACCCCGAAGCCTTCGCCCGGAACAGAGCGCGCCACATCGGCGCCTCTGTCGTTGTAGCCCGGAACAACGATAGCGGCGTAGCGCTTGTTGGTCAGGTTGCGCAGGTCCAGCCAGGTCTGCCAGTCCTGTTTCGGCGCGTTGTAGCCGAGGGTGGCACCGAGCAAGGCGTAGGCATTGGCGTTGTAGCTGTTGGCGTAGTCAACCTGGACCTTCGACGCCATCTGGGTATTCAGCCCGGCATAGAAGCCGCTCGGCAGGTCAAAGCGCAGCTCCGCCTGGTAATAGTGCATCGGCAGGCCGGGCAGGCGGTTGTCGCCGAAGACTTTGTCGTCGCGGTAGTGGAAGTCGCTGAAGGTGTAGGCCTGGCGCAGCGAGAGTTTGCCGACTGCGGCGCGTTCCCAGAGCAGGCTGTCGAGGGCGGCTTCGACGCCTTGGTGGGTGGTCGGGCTGGCGTTGAATTCGCCGACGATTGCCGCGGTGGTCTGGGTTGCCGCCTGGGTTTCCACGGCCAGCAACTCGTGGCGGACTTTGGCGTAGTACCACGCCAGATCCCAACGCCCCAGATCCGAATCGCCACGGGCACCCAACTCCAGGGTGGTCGCGGTCTGATTCTGCATTTCGATCGGCTGGGTCTGGGTCGGTGCGCTCCAGATCAGCGACCACGGGTGCGGCGGTTCTACCGAGCGGCTCAGGTTGCCGTACACCTGCAGCGCCGGGTTCAGGTCGTAGCGCAGGCCGAGACGCGGCGCGTAGTCCCAGTCATGCTGGCTGACCTTGCCGCCAGAAACCGGGTAGGTGACGTCGCTCTCGCGGCGGGTGTAGATCGCCGCCAGACCGCTGGTCAGCCACAGGTCGGGGATCAGTTCCAGTTCGTTGCCGATATGCAGGACGGTGTCCGAGCCCTGGTAGCTGAAATCGCGGGTTTTTGCCCCGAATACGCCATTCACCCGCGAGTATTGCGACGCGCCGCTATTGGGCAGGTGCTTGGTCGTGCGCCAGCCGATGGTGGTTTTGCTCTCGTGCCCGAACAGGGTGTGGCGGCGCTGATAATTCAGCGTGCCGCTGACATCGGTGTAGGCGACCTTCAGACGCATCGGGCCTTCACGCAGATCCATCGGATAGTCGTGATAGACAAGGCCTGCCTCCAGTTGCGAATCGTCATCGAGATAGAAGGTGGTCTTGTTGCCCAGCCAGGTGCTGCCCGGCTGCGGACGGTTGTCGTCGCGGGTCAGGTACGCCGGGTTGGCGGCACGCGGGTGGTGCTTGATCTGGTCCTGGGTTACACGTCCGGCCAGTTCGTTCTCGGTCTCCCGGTAGCGCAGGTAGAAACGCGTTTCCAGATTGGGGTTGAAGCGATAGCCGACATTCGCAGCGATACCTTTGCTGCTGCCGCTGCTGTGATTCTGGTAACCGTCGTACTCCGAGTCGGTGAGGGCGACGTAGTAATCGAGGTCGCCCAGCACCTGGCCGGAACTGATCTGACGTTTCATGTAACCGCGGCTGCCGGCTTCGTAGCGCAGTTGCAGCGGCGCAGCGTCATGGCCGGTGTGGGTCACGTAGTTGATCGCGCCGCCTAGGGCCAGAGCGCCGCGGTCGAAGCCGTTGGCCCCGCGCAACACTTCGGCGCGGCTCAGCCAGAGCGGTTCGAACAGCTCGTAGGGTGTGCCGCCTGGCCCGGTGAGTGGCAGGCCGTCGAACATCACATAGGTGCCGGAGCCGTGGGCGCCCGGCGCGCGGTTGATCCCCGAACCGCGGATCGACAGCTTGACACCATCGTTGCCGGCGGATTGGGCGAACACACCGGGCTGGTAGGCCAGCACATCCTGGTTGCTGGCGACTCGGCCTTGCTCGACTCGGCTCATGTCCACCAGATTGGTTCCGCCCGGTACTTCACGCAAACGTTCTTGCGCGGCGTGCAACTCATCCTGTTGTTTTTCCTGGATCACCACCTGGCCCAGTTCAACGGTATCGGCGGCCTGGGCGGCAGCGCCGCCGGCGAGGCTCAGGCCAAGCAGGTACAGGGAGGAATGCAGGGACAAGGGGGAAGGCATCTTACAGCTCCAACGAATTTGGTCTGGCAGGCAATGTGAGATCAGACGAACGAAAGCCCTGTGAAATCACCACAATCTTCCGCTTTCGAGGCAGGACTTTCCCTCGCTGATATGTAGTCGCGTTGGCTACAGGTTGTGCGACTGGTCCGACACGGCGTCACCTTCGTATCGTTCGGGCATCGTCAATCGGCCCGCGAGATCAGGGCCACGAGCACGGAGAGAGACATGCCATCCGACCCTGTAACCCCGGCCCTGGCGGCCGCCGATCCACCGTCGTTGACCAAGCGAGAAGGGGAAGTGCTGTTCTGGTGTTCCTACGGGAAAACCTCGTGGGAAATTTCCAAAATTCTTGAATGCAAGGAATCGACCGTGAACTTTCACGTCGGCAACGTGCTGCGCAAGCTATCCGTGCATTCGCGGGTGGCGGCAGTGATCAAGGCGCTGCGCTACGGCATCCTCAATCATCAGTCGGACCTTTCGTGAGCCAGGGAGTGGACATGCAATCCAATGATTCCTGTCTCGCGGCCCACGCGGACAATCATCTTTATCTGGTGGCCAGCGATCCATTCTGGCCGACCATCGATCTGCGCTTGATCCGCGAGCAGTTGCAACTGCCTGCGGACATCGGTCACGCCCGACTCGAAGTGGCGGCACGGGTGGCCGCGTCGAGCGTGGTGAAGGAGTTTCTGTCGTGGCGTCAGGCCCTGCGCGGGCGTGGCTACAAGACGCTGCTCGACTTGCCGGGTGATGGCAAGCGGCCCACCTTGGCGCAGCTTTATTGGCGCGCGGTGGCGGAAGCGACCCGATTCGAGCTGGGCAGGCACGTTACGGTCATCGAATGCCCGCGCCGCCGGCCCAAGGCAGCAAAAGGGGCGCGCCATGAGTGATCCGACCTCGGCCAATCTTTCCAGTCTTTTCGTTGGGCTCGGGCTGGCCTCGGCGCTGCCAACGGTGGACGGCGACATAGTGTTCGGCGCGCTGCTCGGCGCCTGGCTGGTCGCCAGCACCCGCGGCCTGCTGAAGGCCTGGCAGCGCATGGGGTCGCTGTTCCTGTCGGCGGGGGTTGGCTATCTCTTCACCCCGCTGATGCGTTCGATCGCCCCGTTTCTGTCTGGTGGTGAGGCGGCGTTCATTGGCGCGGTGGTGGTGATCCCGATCGTCATCAAGGTGATGATCTGGATCGACGGCGCGGACCTCCGCGAAATTATCCAGCGCTTGCGGGGTGGGAGTTGAACGCGGCGGCTAGGTGTTGCGTTGCGGTACCAGGCCGGCGATTTTTTCCATCTGCCGTTCCAGCTCGCGCAGGCGCTGCTTCTCCTGGATTGCCAGGGTGATGGCGTGCAGGTCGCTCGGGTCGAGCAGGCGTAACTGGGTGATCAACTGTGTCTCCCATTCCGGGTCGAGCGAGGCGTTTATCGCGTGCTGAGCGGCAGTGCGAAATTTCGGACCTTCGCCGACCAGCAGCCAGTCGAGGCAAATGCCGTGTTTTTCAGCAAGCTCTACGCATATTGCGTATGGGATGCTGTCCCGGCCTTTCCAACTGCTGACGGTTTGAGGACTTACGCCAAGTGCGGATGACAGGCCTGAGTCGGTGGTTGACTGGGTCACAAGCTTCATTCTGGCAAGAACCGCAGCAAACCCGTTAATACTCATAACGAGTAATCCCGTGGGGTGCTGATATAATGTCCGGCAAAAAAATATGCAAATCGCATTCTCTCTCTTTGCAACATCGAGCACTACTCGTTTGGGGAAATTAAATGTCAGAAGTTTCCATCATGAGAATAGGAAATTTCTCTGCTTGGGCGTTTTGAGCTTACAGGAGATTGGAATAGGAATGAATTACCGTCAGAACAGCGGAGTGTGCTGCCTCACATCAAGGGGGCTGCTGTGAGTACTTACAAGCTCGTATGCCCGCATTGCAAAAGCCGCATGCGTATCCGCACCAGTGAGGGCCGGCACATTTTCCTGCGGGTAGCCTACTTACAGTGCACCACGGAAGCCTGCGGCTGGTCGGTACGGGCCGAATTCGAAATGACGCACGAGTTGTCCCCCAGCGGCATGCCCAACCCGGAGGTGCATCTGCCGCGTGCCGATAGTGAGTTGCGACGCGCTGCTTTGCCTGCACCCATGCCGGAAGGGACGGGCCAGGAGGGCATGAGCCTATGATGCAGGTTGATTGACGGGGAAGGGATCTTCGTCGAAGGGGCTCGCGGTCCCTGTCAGCCGGTGTCTGGCTGAAGCAGGATCTGGCGTGAAGTTGCCAGGGAAGGAGGCAATTGCAATGCTCTGGAAAAAAAACACCCCGCCGAAGCGGGGTGTTTGTCTTTCCGAGGCTATCAGCCGACCAGTTGCAGGCCGGCGTGCTGCACCAGGTCCAGCAGCGGCTGCGGGTAGACGCCGAGGACGAAGGCCAGGATCGCGATGGCCAGCAGCATGACGCCGCCAGTGCGCTGTTCCCAGTTCAGCGGTGCATCGTGACGACGCAGGTTCGGCTCGATCAGGAACAGAGTGACCATGACGCGCAGGTAATAGAACACGCCGATGGCACTACCGATTACCAGGGCACCCACCAGCCACCACAGTTGCGACTCGACGCCGGTAGCGATGATGTAGAACTTGCCGATGAAGCCGGCGGTCAGCGGGATACCGGCCAGCGACAGCATCATCACGGTCAGTACGGCGGTCAGGTACGGACGGCGCCAGAAAAGGCCGCGGTACTCGTACAGGGCGTCCGCGTCACGGCCGTTGTACGGCGAGGACATCAGGGTGATCACGCCGAAGGCGCCGAGGCTGGTGATCACGTAGGTGACCAGGTAGACGCCGATGGCTTCCACTGCCAGGCCCTTGCTGGCCACCAGGGCGATCAGCAGATAACCGAAGTGGGCGATCGACGAGTAACCGAGCAGGCGCTTGAGGTTGCTCTGGGTCAGGGCCAGCAGGTTACCGACCAGGATCGAGGCGACCGCGATCACCGACAGTACGGTGGTCAGCACGCCGCTGCTGGCAGCAGGGGAGAGCATGAACAGACGCACCACGACAGCGAACACAGCAACCTTCGACGCGGTGGCCAGGAAGGCCGCGACCGGTGCCGGAGCACCTTCGTAGACGTCCGGGGTCCACAGGTGGAACGGAACCAGCGACAACTTGAATGCCAGGCCGACCAGCATCATGCCCAGACCCAGTTGCGCCAGCAGGCTCGGCATGTTGGTGGCGGCCAGCGCCTTGCCAATGCCGTCGAAGCTCAGGCTGCCGGCATCGCTGTACAGCAGCGCCATGCCGAACAGCAGGAACGCGGAACCTGCGGCCGAGAGCACCATGTACTTGATGCCGGCTTCGAGCGAACGCTTGTTGAAGAAGGCATAGGCGACCAGCCCGTAGACCGGCACCGACAGCAGTTCCAGGCCGATGAACAGCCCCGCCAGGTGTTGCGCGCTGACCAGAACCAGACCGCCGAGCGCTGCCATGAGGATCAGCAGGTAAAGCTCTTCGCGGTTGCCCGGATAGCCTTTGCCGCCTTCGCCAAGATAGGCATGGGCGAGGGTCACACAGGCCAGGGTGGCGACCAGGATCAGCGCCATGTACAGGCAAGCGAACTTGTCGATGGTCAGCAGCGGGGTGACCGCCAGAGGAACGATCTTCAAGACCGGCAGGATCGACAGCAGGGCCAGGTTCAGGCCCACGGTCGACAGCAGGAAGGTTTGCGAGTGATTGCGGCGCCAGGCGATTGCCAGCATCACCACGACAACGGTGATGGTGGTAATCAGCAGCGGCGCAAGCGCGATAAAGTGTTGAATCGTCAGGTCCATAGCGCTCTTACCGGGCCGAAGCGAGTTGAGTGAAAGCGGTACCGAGCCACTGCTGCACACCGCTCATGGTGGCGGCAGAAGTGTCGAGGAACGGTTGCGGGTACACGCCCAGCAGGATCAGCAGGCCAGCCAGGCCCAGCACCATGATCAGTTCGCGGTTGTCCATGCCGGCCAGGACCTCGTCGGATTTCGACGGGCCGAAGTAGGCGCGGTGGATCATGATCAGCGAGTAGACCGAGCCGAACACCAGGCCGGAGGTGGCGATGACGGTGACCCACGGGGCACTGACGAAGCTGCCGATCAGGATCAGGAATTCGCCGACGAAGTTACCGGTACCCGGCAGACCCAGCGACGCCGCCGCAAAGAACAGGCTGATGGCCGGCAGGTAGGCGATGCGGTGCCACAGGCCACCCATCTGACGCATGTCACGGGTGTGCAGGCGCTCGTACAGTTGACCGCTGAGGATAAACAGCGCAGCAGCCGAAACACCGTGAGCCAGCATCTGGATCACCGCGCCTTGCAGGGCCTGCTGGCTGCCGGAGTAGATACCGATCAGCACGAAGCCCATGTGCGAAACGCTGGAGAAGGCGATCAGACGCTTGATGTCGGTCTGGGCGAACGCCAGGAACGCACCGTAGAAGATCCCGATCAGACCCAGGGTCATGGCGATCGGCGCGAACTCGGCCGAGGCGTTCGGGAACAGCGGCAGGGCGAAACGCAGCAGGCCGTAGGCCGCGGTCTTCAGCAGGATACCGGCCAGGTCCACGGAACCGGCGGTTGGTGCCTGGGCGTGAGCGTCAGGCAGCCAGGAGTGGAACGGTACCACCGGCAGCTTGACCGCGAAGGCGATGAAGAAGCCGAGCATCAGCAGGTATTCGGTGCCGGCCGGCAGGTCGGCTTTCAGCAACTGGGTGTAATCGAAGGTGATCACCCCGGTGTTGTTGAAGTTGACCAGTACCAGACCGAGGATCGCCACCAGCATGATCAGGCCGCTGGCCTGGGTGAAGATGAAGAACTTGGTTGCTGCGTAGATCCGGGTCTTCTTGCCGTCGGAGGAGCTGTGACCCCAGAGCGCGATGAGGAAATACATCGGCACCAGCATCATTTCCCAGAAGAAGAAGAACAGGAACAGGTCCAGGGCCAGGAACACCCCGACCACGCCGCCGAGGATCCACATCAGGTTGAGGTGGAAGAAGCCGACGTGGCGCTGGATCTCTTTCCACGAGCAGAGTACCGAGAGCACACCGAGCAGGCCGGTGAGCAGGATCATCAGCAGCGACAGGCCGTCGAGGGCCAGGTGCAGGCTGATGCCGAAGCGCTCGATCCACAGCACTTTGAATTCAACGGCCCACTGCGGCGCGGCGCCGGGAGCGGGGGCGAGGGTGTAGTCCCCGTTGGCCCACAGCCAGAGGCCGATACCAAGCAGGAGGGACATGGTCAGCAGCGCGATCCAGCGCGGCAGGGTGGCGCCGAAGCGCTCACCCAGCCAGCACAGCAGGCCGCCGATAAAGGGGATCAGGATCAGCCAAGGCAAAATCATGACGGGCTCAATTCCTTTCGCAAAGTCGCAAGGTTCATATCAGACCGCAGCCATCAAAACGGCGCCGAGTACAAGGACGGCACCCACGGCGATCGAAGCGGTGTACCAGCGCAGCTGACCGGTTTCGGTTTTGCTCATGGCGGCGTGACCGCCCCGAGTCAAACGCGGAATCAGGCCAATGCCGCGGTCAACCGGATCCTTGCGCAGGATGTGGCTGATCAACAGGTAAGGTTTGACGAACAGCTTGTCGTAGATCCAGTCGAAGCCCCAGGCGGCGAACCACCAGGCCGAGAGGACGCGGCCGATGCCGCTGTTGGCGATGGCTGTGACCAGGCGACGCTTGCCCAGGAACAGCACCGCAGCCAGCAGGATACCGGCGATGGCGATGGCGCCCGAGGCAATTTCCAGGCTGTGCTTGGCTTCGCCGCCGGCATGGCCAGCGCTTTCCGGCAGAACGCCGGCCAGCGGTGGATGGATCCAGGCACCGACGAAGGTCGACAGGACGATCAGTACGCTCAACGGCAGCCAGTGCGAAATGCCGTGGCCGGCATGGGCTTCGGTCTTGGCTTCGCCGTGGAAGGCGATGAAGATCAGGCGGAAGGTGTACAGCGAGGTCATGAACGCACCCACCAGGCCGGCGTACAGCAGGCCGGTGTTACCGCTGGCGAAGGCTTCCCAGAGGATCTCGTCCTTGGAGTAGAAACCAACGGTGATCAGCGGCAAGGCGGCCAGCGCAGCGCCACCGACCACGAAGCTGGTGTAGGCCAGAGGCAGTTTCTTCCACAGGCCGCCCATCTTGAAGATGTTCTGCTCGTGGTGGCAGGCAACGATCACCGCACCGGACGCGAGGAACAGCAGGGCCTTGAAGAAGGCGTGGGTCATCAGGTGGAAGATCGCCGCGTCCCAGGCACCGACGCCCAGGGCCAGGAACATGTAGCCGATCTGGCTCATGGTGGAGTAGGCGAGGATACGTTTGATGTCGGTCTGGACCAGCGCGGCGAAGCCGGCCAGGACCAGGGTCACACCGCCGACCACGCCGACCAGGTGCAGGACATCCGGCGCCAGGGCGAACAGGCCGTGGGTACGGGCGATCAGGTAGACGCCTGCGGTCACCATGGTCGCGGCGTGGATCAGTGCCGAAACCGGGGTAGGACCGGCCATCGCGTCCGCCAGCCAGGTCTGCAGCGGCAGTTGCGCGGATTTACCGACGGCACCACCGAGCAGCATCAGGGTCGCCAGGACCATCCAGGTGTCGCCCGCCTGGAACTTCTGCGGAGCGAGCACCAGCAGTTCCTGCACGTTCAGGGTGCCGAGTTGCTGGAACAGGATGAACAGGCCGATGGCCATGAACACGTCGCCGATACGGGTGACGATGAATGCCTTGAGCGCTGCGTTACCGTTGTTGCGGTTGCTGTAGTAGAAACCGATCAACAGGTACGAGCACAGGCCCACACCTTCCCAACCGAAGTAGATGAACAGCAGGTTGTCGCCCAGGATCAGGAACAACATGCTGGCAATGAACAGGTTGGTGTAGGAGAAGAAGCGCGAGTAACCGGCTTCACCGCGCATGTACCAGGACGCGAACAGGTGGATCAGGAAGCCGACGCCGACCACCACGCCCAGCATGGTGACCGACAGGCCATCCAGGTGCAGGGTGAAGGTAGGTGCGAAGCCGTCAACCGACATCCACTGCCACAACAGTTGGCTGTACACGCCGCCTTCCGGTGGCGCGACGTTGAATTGCCAGATCACCCAGGCTGCGACGATCGCCGACAGACCGACCGAACCGACACCGATCAGCGCCGACAGGTTCTCCGAGAAACGACCGCGGGAGAACGACAGCAGCAGGAAGCCGATCAGGGGGAATACGAAAGTCAGAAAGAGAAGATTCATCCGCGCATCTCACTGGCTGCATCGATATCGAGAGTGTGGAAGCGGCGATACAGCTGCAGCAGGATCGCCAGGCCGATACTGGCCTCGGCGGCTGCCAGGCTGATCACCAGGATGAACATGATCTGTCCATCCGGCTGCGCCCAGCGGGCGCCAGCGACGATGAAGGCCAGTGCCGAGGCGTTCATCATGATTTCCAGACTCATCAGCACGAAGAGAATGTTGCGGCGGACCATCAGGCCGACCAGACCGAGGCAGAACAGAATGCCGGCGACGGCCAGGCCGTGTTCGAGTGGGATAGCAGGCATGTGATTACTCCTTCGCCTCGTTGCGGCCGAGATGGAAAGCCGTTACCGCCGCGGCGAGCAGCAGCATGGAGGCCAGTTCCACTACCAGCAGGTAAGGACCAAACAGGCTGATGCCGACCGCCTTGGCGTCGACGGTGGTATGACCAATGGCAGCACCGCTCTGGTGGCTGAACAGCACATACAGCAGTTCGAGCAACAGCAGCGTGCCGAGCACCACGGGACCGGTCCAGATGCCGGGCTTGAGCCAGCCGCGCTCCTGGGCGACCGAAGCCGGCCCCAGGTTGAGCATCATCACCACGAAGACGAACAGCACCATGATGGCGCCAGCGTAGGCGATCACTTCCAGCGCGCCGGCGAACGGAGCGCCGAGGGCGAAGAAGGTCATCGCCACGGAGATCAGCGAAATGATCAGGTAGAGCAGGGCGTGCACGGGGTTGGTGTTGGTGATCACCCGAAGGGTGGACACCACAGCGACACCGGATGCGAAATAGAAAGCGAATTCCATCTTTCTTCCTTAAGGGAGCAAGCTCTTCACGTTGATCGGCTCGGCTTCGTTCTGCGCGGAGCCTTTCGGCTTGCCGGCAACCGCCATACCTGCAACACGGTAGAAGTTGTAATCAGGGTTCTTGCCTGGTCCGGCGATCAGCAGATCTTCCTTCTCGTACACCAGGTCCTGACGTTTGAACTCGGCCATTTCGAAATCCGGCGTGAGCTGGATCGCGGTGGTCGGGCAGGCTTCCTCGCAGAGGCCGCAGAAAATGCAGCGCGAGAAGTTGATGCGGAAGAACTCCGGATACCAGCGTCCGTCTTCCGTTTCGGCTTTCTGCAGCGAGATGCAACCGACCGGGCAGGCCACGGCACACAGGTTGCACGCTACGCAGCGCTCTTCGCCATCGGGGTCGCGGGTCAGCACGATACGGCCACGGTAGCGTGGCGGCAGGTAGACCGCTTCTTCCGGGTATTGCAGGGTGTCGCGTTTGCGGAACCCGTGGGAGAACACCATTACCAGGCTGCGCAGCTGGGTGCCGGTGCCCTTAACGATGTCGCCAATATATTTGAACATGGGTCAAATCCTCACTGGGCCGCAACAGCTGGCGTGTTGAGCAACACGAGCGCAGCGGTCACCAGCAAATTGATCAAGGTCAGCGGCAGGCAGAACTTCCAGCTGAAGTCCATCACCTGGTCATAGCGTGGGCGCGGGATCGAGGCGCGCAGCAGGATGAACAGCATGATGAAGAAGCCGGTTTTCAGGGCGAACCAGATGAACGGGATCTGCGGCAGGATGCCGAACGGACCGTGCCAGCCACCGAAGAACAGGGTTACCAGCAGCGCCGAGATCAGGATGATGCCGATGTACTCACCCACGAAGAACATGCCCCATTTCATGCCGGCATATTCAATGTGGTAACCGTCGGCCAGTTCCTGTTCCGCTTCCGGCTGGTCGAACGGGTGACGGTGAGTCACGGCGACGCCAGCGATGAAGAAGGTACAGAAGCCGAAGAACTGCGGAATGATGAACCACAGGTTCTGCGCCTGATAGTCGACGATGTCGCGCATGTTGAACGAGCCGACCTGGGCCACGATGCCCATCAGCGCCAGGCCCATGAACACTTCATAGGACACGGTCTGGGCCGAGGCACGCAGGCTGCCGAGCAAGGCGTACTTGTTGTTCGACGACCAGCCGGCGAACAGTACGGCGTACACCGACAGACCGGCCATGGCGAAGAAGAACAGCAGGCCGATGTTCAGGTCCGCGACACCCCAGGTCGGGGTGATCGGGATGATCGCGAAGGCAATCAGCAGCGCGCTCATGGCCACGACCGGCGCCAGGGTGAAGATCATCCGGTCGACGAAGGGCGGGTTCCAGTCTTCCTTGAAGAACATCTTCAGCATGTCGGCAGCGATCTGGAACATGCCGAACGGGCCGACGCGGTTCGGACCGTAGCGGTCCTGCCACCAGCCCAGCAGGCGTCGCTCGACGAAGCTGAGCAGCGCACCGCAGACCACCACCGCCAGCAGGACCACGACGGCCTTGAGGACGGTAATGATCACATCGATCACTTCGGGGGTGAACCAGCTCATTGTGCTGCCTCCTGCAGGCCTTCGACGGATGCACCGAAGATGGCTGGCGGGATACCGGCCAGGCCTTTCGGCAGCGCAACCAGGCCAACGCCCAGTTCTTCATTGATGCGCAGCGGCAGACGCAGGGTCTGACCCGCGACGTTCAGGCTGAGCAGGGCGCCTTCGTTGACACCCAGGCGGTCGGCTTCGGCCTTGGCCAGTGCGACGTACGCTTGCGGGATGCGCTCTTGCACCGGGGCCGCGCGGGACGAACTCTCCTCGCTGCCGAACAGGTGGTAGAACGGCACGACCTGCCAGGTGCCACGGGCAGGGGCGAAGGCGCCCGGAACGCTGGCGAACCAGTTCAGGCGATCACCCTGGGACTCGATCAGGCGAGTGCCCGGGTCACCGGCACGCAGGTGGCCACCGACTTCGTCCTGGAACTTGTTCCAGGCTTGCGGCGAGTTCCAGCCCGGCGACCAGGCGAACGGCACTTGCGAGCGCGGTTCGGCGGAGCCCGAGTAACCTTCCATGGAGAAGGCGAAGGCGGTGTCCTTGTCCTGCGGGGTACGTGGTTCGTGCACGCTGATGTTGGCGCGCATGGCGGTACGGCCGGAGTAGCGCAGCGGTTCGCGGGCCAGCTTCATGCCCTTGATGCGGAACGACGCAGACGGCGCGGCGTTGACGATACCGGCGAGTTGCGGGGTGACGCTGGCGCAGGCGCTGGTGACGTGGTCCAGTTGGGTCCAGTCCACCGGCTTGTTCAGCAGGGTCGCACGCAGGGCGTGCATCCAGCGCCAGCCTTCGTGAACCAGGATGCTGCTGTCCAGGTAGGTCGGATCGAAGACCTGGAAGAAGCGCTGGGCACGGCCTTCCTGGCTGACCAGAGTACCGTCGCCTTCGGCGAAGGAGGCGGCTGGCAGCACCAGGTGGGCGCGGTCGGTGGTCGGGGTCTTGGAGTGATCGGCAACGATGATCACTTTGGCAGCGGCGAACGCGGCGTCGACCTTGGCCGCCGGGACGCGGCTGTACAGGTCGTTTTCCAGCACGACGATGGCGTCGGCCTTGCCCGAGATCACGGCGTCCAGCGCGGCATCCACCGAGTCACCACCGAACATGGCCATGCCGATGCTGTTGGCTTCCGGCACCACCAGGCTCAGGGAGCCGGCTTTGTCGCGCAGCTTGAGGGCCTTGGCGATGTTGGCGGCAGCTTCGATCAGCGCCTTGGAACCCAGCGAACCACCGGAAACGATCAGCGGACGCTTGGCGGCGACCAGGGCATCGGCGATGCGCTTGGCCAGTTCCAGTGCGTCGGCGTCCAGGCCTTCGACGGCCGGGGCGCTTGGATCAATGGCGTGGGCCACGGCGAAGCCGAGGCGCGCCAGGTCGGCGGGCGCGGCGTGAACGCATTCTTCGGCAACGTCATCCAGCTTGGTTTCGGCCAGGCTGGCGATGAACAGCGGGTACAGGGCGTGCTGGCCGATGTTCTTCACCGCGGCGTCGAGCCACGGCTGGACTTTCATCGACTCGGCCATGGCCTCGGCCTTGCCCTTGGTGGACTGGCGTACGGCCAGGGCGACGCGGGCAGCGGTCTGGGTCAGGTCTTCGCCAAGCACGAACACGGCGTCGTGATCTTCGATCTCGCGCAGGGTCGGTACTGGTAGCGGGCTGTCGTTGAGCACCTGCAGAACCAGGCGCACGCGCTCCAGTTCAGCGGCTTCCATACCCGAATAGAAGTACTCGGCACCGACCAGCTCGCGCAGGCCGTAGTTGCTTTCCAGGCTGGCGCGTGGCGAGCCGATACCGACGATGGTGCGGCCGCGCAGCAGATCGGCGGCCTGGTCGAGGGCAGCGTCCACGCTCAGCTTGGAGCCGTCGGCCAGCAGTGGCTGGCGTGGGCGGTCGGTGCGGTTGACGTAGCCATAGCCGAAGCGGCCACGGTCGCAGAGGAAGTACTGGTTGACCGAACCGTTGAAGCGGTTTTCGATCCGGCGCAGCTCGCCGTAACGCTCACCCGGGCTGATGTTGCAACCGCTGGAGCAGCCATGGCAGATGCTCGGGGCGAACTGCATGTCCCATTTGCGGTTGTAGCGCTCGGAGTGGGTCTTGTCGGTGAATACACCGGTCGGGCAGACCTCGGTCAGGTTGCCGGAGAATTCGCTCTCCAGCACACCGTCTTCGACACGGCCGAAGTACACGTTGTCGTGCGCGCCGTAGACGCCCAGGTCGGTGCCGCCGGCGTAGTCCTTGTAGTAACGCACGCAGCGATAGCAGGCGATGCAGCGGTTCATCTCGTGAGCGATGAACGGGCCGAGCTCCTGGTTCTGGTGGGTACGCTTGGTGAAGCGGTAACGGCGCTCGTTGTGGCCGGTCATTACCGTCATGTCTTGCAGGTGGCAGTGACCGCCTTCCTCACAGACCGGGCAGTCGTGCGGGTGGTTGGTCATCAGCCATTCGACGACGCTCGCGCGAAACGCCTTGGACTCATCGTCTTCGATGGAAATCCAGGTGCCGTCGGTGGCGGGGGTCATGCAGGACATGACGATACGACCACGGGTGTCGTTCTCGTCGTTGTACTGCTTGACCGCACATTGCCGGCAGGCGCCGACGCTGCCGAGCGCCGGGTGCCAGCAGAAATAGGGGATGTCGAGGCCTAGCGACAGACAAGCCTGTAACAGGTTGTCCGCACCGTTGACTTCGAGCGCTTTGCCGTCTACGTGGATAGTGGCCATGGTTCAAAGTTCTTCGTTGGCCCGCGTGTGCGGGCGTGGCTAATGGAAATCGGTGTGCCCGCGGCTCGCGCGACAAGGGTCGGGCGAGCCTGCGCGGCTGGCGGATGGCACGGACCATCCGCGTTTCATCTTGTTATGCGCCAACCACGATCGGGGCCGGGATTGGCTTGGCCAGGTTCGGGCTCAGGGCGGCGCTGCCAGGGGCGGCGACACCGGCCTCGAACTCGTGGCGGAAGTATTTGATGGCACTGCCCAGCGGCTCGACGGCGCCCGGTGCGTGGGCGCAGAAGGTGCGGCCAGGGCCGAGGAAGTTGACCAGGCCCAGCAGGGTCTCGATGTCGCTCTGCTGGCCCTGGCCCTTCTCGAGGGCGCGCAGCATCTTCACGCTCCATGGCAGACCGTCGCGGCACGGAGTGCACCAGCCGCAGGATTCGCGGGCGAAGAACTCTTCCATGTTGCGCAGCAGCGAGACCATGTTGACGCTGTCATCCACCGCCATGGCCAGGCCAGTACCCATCCGGGTGCCCACCTTGGCGATGCCGCCGGCATACATCTGTGCGTCCAGGTGCTCGGGGAGCAGGAAGCCGGTACCGGCGCCACCTGGCTGCCAGCACTTGAGCTTGAAGCCATCACGCATGCCGCCGGCGTAGTCTTCGAACAGCTCGCGGGCGGTGACGCCGAATGGCAGTTCCCACAGGCCCGGGTTCTTCACTTTGCCGGAGAAGCCCATCAGCTTGGTGCCGTGGTCTTCGCTGCCTTCGCGTGCCAGCGACTTGTACCAGTCAACGCCGTTGCCAACGATGGCCGGCACGTTGCACAGGGTTTCGACGTTGTTCACGCAAGTCGGCTTGCCCCAGACGCCAACGGCGGCAGGGAAGGGCGGCTTGGAGCGCGGGTTGGCGCGACGGCCTTCCAGCGAGTTGATCAGTGCGGTCTCTTCGCCACAGATGTAGCGACCGGCGCCGGTGTGGACGAACAGCTCGAAATCGAAGCCGCTGCCGAGGATGTTCTTGCCCAGCAGGCCGGCGGCCTTGGCTTCATCGATGGCGCGGTTCAGGTTGCGTGCGGCGGTGGTGTATTCGCCGCGCAGGAAGATGTAGCCACGGTAGGCCTTGAGGGCGCGGGCGCTGATCAGCATGCCCTCGACCAGCAGATGGGGCTGTTGCTCCATCAGCATGCGGTCCTTCCAGGTGTTCGGCTCCATTTCATCCGCGTTGCACAGCAGGTAGCGGATGTTCATGGATTCGTCTTTGGGCATCAGGCCCCATTTGACGCCGGTGGGGAAGCCCGCACCGCCACGGCCTTTCAGGCCGGCATCTTTCACGGTCTGGACGATATCGTCCTGGGACATCTGCGCCAGTGCCTTGCGGGCAGCGGCATAGCCGTTCTTGGCCTGGTACTCGTCGAGCCAGACCGGCTCGCCATCGTCACGCAGGCGCCAGGTCAGCGGGTGGGTCTCGGCGCTGCGCGCGATGCGGTTGGCCGGGCCGAAGGAAGTGATGGTCATGCGTAACCCTCCAGCAGTTTGGCTACACCGGCCGGCTGAACGTCGCCGAAGGTGTCGTCATCGATCATCAGGGCCGGGGCCTTGTCGCAGTTGCCCAGGCAGCACACCGGCAGCAGGGTGAAACGACCGTCCGGGGTAGTCTGGCCGAGGCCGATGCCCAGTTCGCTCTGAATCTGGCCGACCACGGACTCGTGGCCACCGATGTAGCAGACCATGCTGTCGCAGACGCGGATGATGTGGCGTCCGACCGGCTGGCGGAAGATCTGGCTGTAGAAGGTGGCCACGCCTTCGACGTCGCTGGCCGGGATGCCGAGGATTTCGCCGATGGCATAAATGGCGCCGTCTGGCACCCAGCCACGTTGTTTCTGGACGATCTTCAGGGCTTCGATGGACGCCGCGCGCGGGTCCTCGTAGTGATGCATTTCGTGCTCGATGGCCGAGCGCTCGGTTTCGCTCAGGGCGAAACGGTCAGTCTGGATAAGCGTGCTGTTCATGCTTAGCGGTCCACGTCAGCCATAACGAAGTCGATACTGCCCAGGTACGCGATCAGGTCCGCGACCATGCTGCCGCGGATCACCGACGGGATCTGCTGCAGGTGCGGATAGCTCGGGGTACGAATCCGGGTGCGGTAGCTCATGGTGCCGCCATCGCTCGTCAGGTAATAACTGTTGATGCCCTTGGTCGCCTCGATCATCTGGAAGGACTCGTTGGCCGGCATGACCGGGCCCCACGAAACCTGCAGGAAGTGGGTGATCAGGGTTTCGATATGCTGCAGGGTGCGCTCTTTCGGCGGCGGCGTGGTCAGCGGGTGATCCGCCTTGTACGGGCCTTCCGGCATGTTGCGCATGCACTGGTCGATGATGCGGATACTCTGGCGCATCTCTTCGACACGGACCATGCAGCGATCGTAGGCATCGCCGTTGTGGGCCAGCGGTACTTCGAACTCGAAGTTCTCGTAGCCGGAGTAAGGGCGGGCCTTGCGCAGGTCGAAGTCCAGGCCGGTGGAACGCAGGCCGGCGCCGGTGACGCCCCATTCCAGCGCTTCCTTGGTGTTGTACTGGGCAACACCGATGGTACGGCCTTTGAGGATGCTGTTCTGCAGGGCAGCCTTGGTGTACTCGTCGAGGCGCTTTGGCAGCCATTCGACGAAGTCTTTCACCAGTTTGTCCCAGCCGCGCGGCAGGTCATGGGCGACGCCACCGATGCGGTACCAGGCCGGGTGCAGACGGAAGCCGGTGATGGCTTCGATCACGGTGTAGGCGCGCTGGCGGTCAGTGAAGGTGAAGAACACCGGGGTCATGGCACCGACGTCCTGGATATAGGTACCCAGGAACAGCAGGTGGCTGGTGATCCGGAAGAACTCGGCCAGCATGATGCGGATGGTGTCGACCTTTTGCGGCACCTGGATGCCCGCCAGCTTCTCGACGGCCAGTACGTACGGCAGGTTGTTCATCACCCCGCCGAGGTAGTCGATACGGTCGGTGTAGGGAATGAAGCTGTGCCAGGACTGGCGCTCGGCCATCTTCTCGGCACCACGGTGGTGGTAGCCGATGTCCGGGACGCAGTCGACGATCTCTTCACCGTCCAGTTGCAGGACGATACGGAACGCACCGTGGGCGGACGGGTGGTTGGGGCCGAGGTTGAGGAACATGTAGTCCTCGTTCGCGCCCTGACGCTTCATGCCCCAGGCTTCCGGGTTGAAGCGCGCGGCTTCTTCCTCGAGCTGTTGCTTGGCGAGGTTCAGGGTGAACGGGTCGAACTCGGTAGCGCGCGCCGGGAAGTCCTTGCGCAGCGGGTGACCTTCCCAGGTCGGCGGCATCATGATGCGGGTCAGGTGCGGGTGGCCGGCGAAGTCGATGCCGAACATGTCCCAGACTTCACGCTCGTACCAGTTGGCGTTCGGCCAGATACCGGTAACGGTCGGTACGTTCAGGTCATTTTCGTTCAGCGCGACCTTGATCATCACGTCGCTGTTTCGTTCTACCGAGAGCAGGTGGTAGAAAACGCTGAAGTCGGCGCCAGGCAGGCCGCGACGCTGGGTGCGCAGGCGCTCGTCCACGCCGTGCAGGTCGTACAGCATGCTGTACGGCTTGGGCACGTTGCGCAGGAAGGTAAGTACTTCGATCAGTTTGGCGCGGGCAACCCACAGCACCGGCATGCCGGTACGGGTCTCCTGGGCGGTGAACGCCTCGGGGCCAAAACGATTGTTCAGTTCGACGACCACATCCTGGTCGTCAGCCTTGTAAGGCGGAATATAAATAGCGGTGTCCGCGGTCATGGTCTCGGTCGCTTTCGGTCAACGTAGAGAATGAAGCCAGGCCGCCTGGTCGTGTGAGCAGGCAGCGGTTCGCTGGATCAGACTTCGTCGGGGCTGCGCAGGTTGGTGACCTGCATGCGCTGTTCACGACGCAGCTCTTTCTGCGCTGGCATTTCGGCGCGATACACGCCTTGGTCGCCAACGACCCAGGAAAGAGGGCGACGCTCCTTGCCAATCGATTCCTGCAACAGCATCAAACCTTGCAGGAATGCTTCAGGGCGAGGCGGGCAGCCAGGCACGTAGACATCCACGGGGAGGAACTTGTCGACCCCCTGAACGACCGAGTAAATGTCGTACATGCCACCGGAGTTGGCACACGAACCCATGGAAATGACCCATTTCGGCTCGAGCATCTGCTCGTACAGACGCTGGATGATGGGTGCCATCTTGATGAAGCAGGTGCCAGCGATGACCATGAAGTCTGCCTGGCGCGGTGATGCCCGGATAACTTCAGCGCCGAAACGGGCGATGTCGTGCGGCGCGGTGAACGCCGTGGTCATCTCCACGTAGCAGCAGGACAGGCCGAAGTTGTAGGGCCACAGGGAGTTCTTGCGACCCCAGTTGACCGCACCACTGAGCACATCTTCGAGCTTGCCCATGAAGATGTTCTTGTGGACCTGGTCCTCTAGCAGCGAATCGGAGACGGTTTCCCGGTCTCCGATTGGATACTGCTCGTTGGGCGCATCCGGATCGATTCTGGTGAGATTGTATTGCATTGCCAAAGCCTCATTGTTTCAGCTTCGCTTGCCGCTTGCGACGACCCACGGGAGCCCAATCGAGCGCCCCGACCCGCCAAAGGTAGACAAGACCTGCCAACAGAATTGCTATGAAAACGAGAGCTTCGACGAATCCGGTCCAGCCGCTTTCGCGAATCGACACAGACCATGCAAAGAGAAAGAGGGCTTCGATATCGAAGATCACGAACAGCATCGCGACCAGATAGAATTTTGCCGAAAGGCGCAGGCGGGCACCGCCAGTGGGCAGCATGCCGGACTCGAAGGGTTCGTTCTTGCTACGGCCCCACGCCTTGCTACCGAGCAGGCTGGACAGACCGAGCATGAAGGCGCAGAGGCCGACGACACCCAAAAGGAAAATGGCAAAGCCCCAGTTGTGGGCGATGAGTCCAGTCGAATCGGGCATGCTGAAAATCCTTAACAGAGCACGTAGTCTCTGAGCTTGAAAAGAAGTAGAGCAGTGACGATATGTCGCAGCGAAATCTATCGCGCTGATTTTATGGGTAAACCTGGTGCAAGTAAAATTTCTGCTGCAAATTTATTCGTAGCATTAAGAACAAAAATCTTTCCTGACTCGCTACAGGCCCCGTAACACGGGGATTGTCCCTTGTTTCGTTAATTATGTTTCTTTCACGGCGTAATGAATCGCAAGTTTCGAAATGATAATTAATATCATTTGGCGGTCTGCTGTTATTCCTACTGTTCAAGTCAACTACAAAGTTCATCGATTATTTGCCTGCAAGTTATTGGTATTCCTTGTTCTAGACGCTTTTTCCCACCGGGGTCGGGGCTTGGGTCAAGGCTTCGCCGGATTGTCCTGATTGCGCGTGTTGCGCCGACAAGGCGATCGCCCACTGGCCAAGCCAGTAGAGCAGGATGATCAGGTACGGCGCGGCCGCGAAGGCGCTGACGAAGCGATCGATGCCTATCAGGCTGTCCGACAGCACGAAACTCGCTGCGCCGAACGCCGCGACGCCGCCACAGGCCAGCGATCGCCAAAGCATGGCACTGATGGTCAGAGCGTAGAGCGCTACCGGGATGAGCAACTCGCCCAGGCCGTGGTAGGCCAGCAGGCCGAACAAACCTGCGCCGCAGAGAGCAGCCAGCAGCAAGGCGCCGAAAGCAGGTGCGCGGGTTCTATCGAGATAGGCCCAGAGGTAGGCCAGGTGCGCGCAGAGAAACGCTGCCAGGCCTGCAACGAACAGGTCGCCCGGCCACGCCAGGGCTATGTCACCGATGATCGAGAAGCCCAGGCCGAGCATGATTCGCTGGCGATAGGGTGTGGCTGGCGCGGTGGTCAACCAGAGCAGCAGTATCAGTACCGGAATCGGCTTGGCCGCCAGGGCGAGCCAGAGGTCGGCGCTGGACACTGCATATAAATAGAAGGCGCCGCTGAACAGCGCGAGGGCGCAAAGGGTCGCGGAGCGGGGCATGGCCGGTCCTTGTTGTTGGCGTGCACCCAAGCATAGTCGAAGGATCGCCGGGCATCCGGGGGCGCAAAGAACAAGGCCCGGAACCCCATCACAGGTTCCGGGCCTTGCGTGTTACCCGAATATCAACAACCGATCAGATCAGTGGAACTGCTCTTCTTCGGTGGAACCGGTCAGCGCGGTAACCGAAGACTTGCCACCCTGGATCACGGTGGTCATGTCGTCGAAGTAGCCGGTGCCCACTTCCTGCTGGTGCGCAACGAAGGTGTAGCCTTTCGATGCGTCAGCGAATTCCTGCTCTTGCAGCTTCACGTAGGCGGTCATGTCGTTGCGGGCGTAGTCGTGCGCCAGGTTGAACATGCCGTGCCACATGTTGTGGATGCCGGCCAGGGTGATGAACTGGTGCTTGTAGCCCATTGCCGACAGTTCACGCTGGAACTTGGCGATGGTTGCGTCGTCCAGGTTCTTCTTCCAGTTGAAGGAAGGCGAGCAGTTGTAGGACAGGATCTGGTCCGGGTATTCCTTCTTGATCGCTTCGGCGAAGCGACGAGCTTCGTCCAGGTCTGGCTTGGCGGTTTCGCACCAGATCAGGTCGGCGTAAGGCGCATAGGCGAGGCCGCGAGCGATGGCTTGGTCCAGGCCGGCACGTACTTTGTAGAAGCCTTCCTGGGTGCGCTCGCCGATCACGAACGGTTGGTC
Organism: Pseudomonas huaxiensis; assembly: GCF_003231275.1. Lineage (GTDB taxonomy): Bacteria > Pseudomonadota > Gammaproteobacteria > Pseudomonadales > Pseudomonadaceae > Aquipseudomonas > Aquipseudomonas huaxiensis. The sequence goes on along the minus strand of NZ_QKVL01000060.1, from coordinate 7,662 downwards.
GTACGGGTCGCAGTCGCTGGTCAGCAGGTCAGCGGCGTTGGCGTCGGTACGGGCCAGAATGATGGTCGGTACGCCGGCAACGTCGGCCGCCAGACGGGCAGCGCTCAGCTTTTGAACGGCTTCCTGGGTCGGAACCAGAACCTTGCCGCCCATGTGGCCGCATTTCTTCACGGAAGCCAGTTGGTCTTCGAAGTGAACGCCGGCAGCGCCTGCTTCGATCATGTTCTTCATCAGCTCGTAGGCGTTCAGTACGCCGCCGAAACCGGCTTCAGCGTCAGCCACGATTGGTGCGAAGTAATCGATGTAGCCGTCATCGCCTGGGTTCTTGCCGGCTTTCCACTGGATCTGGTCGGCGCGACGGAACGAGTTGTTGATGCGCTTGACCACGGTTGGAACCGAATCCACCGGGTACAGCGACTGGTCTGGGTACATGGACTCGGCCGAGTTGTTATCGGCAGCCACTTGCCAGCCGGACAGGTAGATAGCCTGGATGCCGGCCTTGACCTGTTGAACAGCCTGGCCGCCGGTCAGGGCGCCCATGCAGTTGACGAAATCTTTTTCAGGGCGGAAGGACGGGTGAGCGCCCTTGGTGACCAGGTTCCACAGTTTTTCCGCACCCATGCGGGCCAGGGTGTGCTCTGGCTGAACGGAACCACGCAGACGGACGACATCGGCAGCGGTGTAGGTACGGGTCACGCCTTTCCAGCGCGGGTTCTCGGCCCAGTCTTTTTCGAGGGCTGCAATTTGCTGTTCGCGTGTCAGTGCCATGGAAATAAGCCTCGTCGCATAGGTCTTGTGAAAAATGTTCGCTCTGTCGGCTGCGCTGTTGATACAGGGGCAGCACCGAATGCTCGCTGGTCAGAGGACGCTGGCGACTCAGTCTAGTCTGGCGAAGTTACGACGTTGAACGATGGTGCTCGAAAAGGGGAAGTGAGCAGGTGCTGGCGGACTGTCGGGCAGGTTGGCTCGTGGTTGCCGTGCTACGTCGATCAGGTTTTGCCATGTACCGTTGATGCGCTTCCGTCCCTCGGGACAACTTCGTTCCAGTCGCAATCTCGTCAAACCGCCTTGTGGGCTGTACAGACACGGACTCGGCTCAGGTGGGTAGGTTAGAGCGCGATCCGAAGGCCCTTGCCAGGGCCCCTGATTAGCGGGAGCGGGGCCATCATGCCTCTGCGATTTGAGGTCGTCAAATGTTTTGTAGTGGTTTTTTCACTCCACTACATCTTTGGTCTAATACGACTCATCAGTCAGTTTCAAGGCCGTTGGTCGAGGCCTTGATTTCCGTGGCTTCAGTCCAATGCGTCGACTTTTACCCGCAAAGTCATGTTTTCACCCCGTTGCGTCGAGTAGCTGATGGCCGAGGCAGAGCGGTCGGCCTGACTTTGAGCATTTACACCCGCCAAAGTGATCCATTCACCCAGCTTGCCGGTGACCTTCGTGTCGGTACTTTGTACTTTCACTACATCCGGCCGCTCCTGGCTCATCCGGTCATTGTTGGTGCTGATGTTCAGGTGAACGGTGTCGCCGGAGACGCTGGCGGTGACGTAGAAGCCTTGCGTGACGTTGCGGTACTCGGTCTGGCTTTGCACGCGGCCGTAATTGTCGGTCTGGGTGCTGGTGATGGGGATGCTTTGGCCGACCTGTATCAGTGCGGGAGAGCCTTCGCTGGCCTGGATCTGTTGCAGTCCACCTTCGCGGTTGGCGGTGCCATAGCGGATGATCCGGGCATTGCCGCGGTTGTCCTGGAAATTGCTGTCGTTGTTGTCGACGCTGATCAGCAGGCGCTTCGGCGCGGTGTCCAGATCACGAAGAAGGGTGCGAAGTTCGTCGATTTTGCCGGGTTCGGCTTTGACGATCAGTTTGTTCTCGAAACCGCTGACGGTGCCGTCCTTGCCGAGAAAGGCTTGCGCGGCAGGCAGCATTTCCGCGCTGGTGCGGTGGTTCAGGGGCAGGACTTCAGTGGCGGCCAGCGCATTCAGGCTGAGTGACAGAAGCAGGGAGGCGAGCAGGGGGCGTAGCGGCATGTCCATGATCTCCGCGGGTGGAGTGGACATGATGGCAAAGTTTCCAGGGATTGTGTGCGGGGCCGTCAAGACAGCTCGGCGTGCCGGCAGGCCCGCGCCTGCAATTCGTCGCAGGGGCGGGCTTGTTGGGGCGTAGAGCCGTCGCGATTGGCTCGCGAATTACAGCGCTTTCGAATCGCGAACCATGTCGACGTGAGGAATCCCCGCTTCCAGGAATTCTTCACTGACCACGCGGAAACCCAGGCGCTCGTAGAACGCCGTGGCGTGTACCTGGGCGGTCAGCATCTGCTGGCTCAGGTCGCGGTCCTGTGCTTCGACGATGGCGGCTTGCATCAGCGCGTCGCCGACTTTCAGGCCGCGCCAGTCCTTGAGCACCGACACGCGACCGATCTGCCCGTCCAGCAACAGGCGGGCGGTGCCGATGGCGTAGTCGTCTTCGACGGCGAGGAAGTGGATGGCATCGTTGTCATCCGAATCCCATTCCAGCTCTGGCGGAACGCTCTGCTCGGCAATGAATACGGCTTCGCGAATCCTGCGGATATCAGCGTTGTCCCTGTTCCAGTCGGCGAGCCGCACCTTGATCTTATTCATTGGCAAACCCCAGGCTTCCTTGCTTGATCAGCTCGCAGATCAGTTCCACGCTGAGTTCGTCACCGATCCATTGCGCCAGGTTCTCGGCGTGCAGGGCGTCGGCCGAGCAGATCAGCTTCAGCAGTTCGCGCAATTCGCCCGGCAGCAGGCGGCTCTGGCCGCTGGCGAACAGCAGCAGGTTGTCATCGACTTCCGACCAGGCCATACGCGCGCTTGGGTTGCGGATAATGATCGCGCCTTGTTCCAGGCTGTCGATCAGTTCTTCTTCGCTCAGTGCTTCGCCGGCGACCATTTCCGGGTAGCGTGGCTCGGTCATGAACTGGCCGAACCAGGTCAGCAGCAGGCGCTCGTCGCCCATGTGCTCGTTGAGCAGGCTTTTCAGGCGGCCGAGTGCATCGTGCTGGATCTGATGCGGGTCGCTGACCGGCTGGGCGTCGGCGTCGCTGTAGCGTTCTTCGTCGGTCAGGAACTGGCTGAGGAAGTCGGTGAAGTGGGTCAGCACTTCAGCGGCGCTCGGCGCGCGGAAGCCTACCGAGTACGTCAGGCAGTTGTCTTCGGCGACGCCGTAGTGGGCCAGGCGCGGCGGCAGGTAGAGCATGTCGCCCGGCTCAAGGCTCCATTCGTCGCTTTGCTCGAAATCGGCGAGGATGCGCAGGTCGGGGTGCTCCAGCAGCGGGCTGTCGCTGTTGCACATCTGTCCGATTTTCCAGTTGCGCTTGCCGTGCCCTTGCAGCAGGAACACGTCGTAGTTGTCGAAGTGTGGGCCGACGCTGCCGCCAGGCGTGGCGAAGCTGATCATCACATCGTCGATGCGCCAGCTCGGCAGGAAGCGGAAGTGTTCCAGCAATTCGGCGACTTCCGGGACGAACTGGTCGACGGATTGCACGAGCAGGGTCCAGTCACGCTCGGGCAGGGTGCCGAAGGTTTCTTCGGTAAACGGACCGCGGCGCAGTTCCCATGGGGTCTCGCCATGCTCGATGACAATGCGCGATTCGACTTCTTCTTCCAGTGCGAGGCCGGCCAGTTCGTCAGCGTCGATCGGGCTTTCGAAGTCGGTGAACGCCTTGCGCACCAGCAGCGGTTTCTTCTGCCAGTAATCGCGCATGAATTCGCGAGCAGTCAAACCGCCCAACAGTTGCAGTGGAGTATCAGAATTCATGGTTAACCTATTGAAAAAAAGTAAATTTCTTTCAGCAATAAAAACGCCCGGCTCGGCCGGGCGTTAAAACGCGGGAAATGGATCAGATGCGTTTGGCTTGCGCCGCAGCGTTGCCGATGTAGTTGGCAGGGGTCAGCTTCTTCAGCTCTTCGCGAGCTTCGGCTGGCATGTCCAGACCATCGATGAAGGTCAGCAGCGCCTCTGGGCTGATGCCTTTGCCACGGGTCAGCTCTTTGAGCTTCTCGTAGGGGTTCTCGATGTTGTAGCGGCGCATCACGGTCTGGATCGGCTCGGCCAGGACTTCCCAGCAGGCGTCCAGGTCTTCGGCGATGCGTGCGGTGTTGATCTCCAGCTTGCTGATGCCTTTGAGGCTGGCTTCGTAGGCGATCACGCTGTGGGCAAAGCCGACACCGAGGTTGCGCAGTACGGTGGAGTCGGTCAGGTCGCGCTGCCAGCGGGAGATTGGCAGTTTGCTGGCCAAGTGCTGGAACAGCGCGTTGGCGATGCCCAGGTTGCCTTCGGAGTTTTCGAAGTCGATCGGGTTGACCTTGTGCGGCATGGTCGAGGAGCCGATTTCACCTGCGATGGTCTTCTGTTTGAAGTAGCCCAGCGAGATGTAGCCCCAGATGTCACGGTCGAAGTCGATCAGGATGGTGTTGAAGCGCGCGATGGCGTCGAACAGCTCGGCGATGTAGTCGTGCGGCTCGATCTGGGTGGTGTAAGGGTTGAACACCAGGCCCAGCTCGTCTTCGATGAAGGCGCGAGCGTTGGCTTCCCAGTCGATCTGCGGGTAGGCCGACAGGTGGGCGTTGTAGTTGCCCACGGCGCCGTTGATCTTGCCCATCAGCGGGACGGCGGCAACTTGCGCGATCTGCCGCTCAAGGCGGTAGACGACGTTGGCCAGCTCTTTGCCCAGGGTGGTCGGCGAGGCCGGTTGGCCGTGGGTGCGCGACAGCATCGGCACGTCGGCGAAGCGGTGGGCCAGTTCACGCAGGGATTCGGCGATCTGGCGCATCAGCGGCAGCAGCACGGTATCGCGGCCTTCGCGCAGCATCAGGGCGTGGGACAGGTTGTTGATGTCCTCGCTGGTGCAGGCGAAGTGGATGAACTCGCTGACCTTGGCCAGTTCCGGCAGCTTGGCCGCCTGCTCTTTGAGCAGGTATTCGATGGCCTTGACGTCGTGGTTGGTGGTGCGCTCGATCTCTTTGACGCGCTCGGCGTGCTCAAGGGCGAACTCATCGGCCAGGCCATTGAGTACGGCGTTGGCTTCGGCGGAGAACGCTGGAACCTCGGCGATTTGCGGGTGGGCGGCCAGACGCTGCAACCAGCGAACTTCGACCAGGGCGCGGAAACGGACCAGGCCGTATTCGCTGAAAATGGGGCGCAGGGCCTGGGTTTTGCCGGCGTAGCGGCCGTCTACAGGGGAAACCGCAGTGAGCGAGGAGAGCTGCATGGGGTGTTCTCGGACAGTCAGGCTTTGAAAAGGGCGCATATCATACATGAAAAATGCCCCCGGGTCGGGTGGCTGACAAAAGGTATTGCCGGCCGGATCGTGTATTTCGCTGGGTCGGCGTGGGCTTCGCACCGACCTTTTACGTCTTAGCCGCGCAGCATTGGATACAGCTCGCTGAGCAGCTTGCGCCGGCTGAAAACCAGCTGCCAGCGATGGCCGCCGAGCTGACGCCAGAGGCGCGCGGCGCGAATGCCGGCGAGCAGCAGGGCGCGAATTTTCGACGCGTTGTTCGGTTGTTGCAGGTGGCGCATGTCGCCATGCACCTGGATGCGTTGGCGCAGGGTACTCAACGTATCCTGATACAGCGCGCCGCTGGAGGCGATGACGTTTTCGTGAACCAGGCCGAAATGCTCGGCCTGGGACTGGATCTGTGGCAGGCGGTTGCCGATGGTTTCCAGCATGTCGCCGCGCTTGGCCAGTTGTCGCTCCAGGCCGAGCATCGACAGGGCATAGCGCAGCGGTTCGCGCTGCAGGCTGCCGGGATCGCGTTCCAGGGCGCTGGCGAGGGCGCGGTAGCCATCGCGCAGATTGATGTCATCGCCGCCGAACACCTCCAGGGTGTCCTTGGGGTCGCGCACCAGCAGGCTGCCGAGCATGCAGCCGATATTGGCCTCGCTGGCCGAGCCGGTGCGGGCGATGCGGTCAACCAGCACTGCAGCCTGGAAAACTCCGCCAAGGGCGATCAGTTGCTCCTGGGTCGGGCTCATCCGCGGGCGCTCCAGGGCTCGGCGGTTTCGATCACGCCGCCGCCGAGGCAGATTTCGCCATCGTAGAACACCACGGACTGGCCGGGCGTCACGGCGCGCTGAGGTTCTTCAAACACGGCGCGGTAGCCGTTTTCGGTGCGTTCCAGGGTGCAGTCCTGATCGCTCTGGCGGTAACGGACCTTGGCGGTCAGGCGGCGTGGCGCGGACAGATCGATCGGATTGACCCAGAAGATTTCCGAAGCGAGCAGGGCGCGGGAGAACAGCCATGGGTGTTCATTGCCCTGGCCGACCACCAGCACGTTGCGGCCGAGATCTTTTTCCAGCACGTACCAAGGCTCGTCGCCGGCGTCTTTCAGGCCGCCGATGCCAAGACCCTGGCGCTGGCCGATGGTGTGGTACATCAGTCCGTGGTGCTGGCCGATGACTTCTCCGTCGGTGGTCTGGATCTCGCCGGGCTGGGCCGGCAGGTACTGCTTGAGAAAATCGCTGAAGCGACGTTCGCCGATGAAGCAGATACCGGTGGAATCTTTCTTTTTGGCCGTGGCCAGGCCGTGTTTTTCGGCAATCGCACGGACTTCGGGTTTTTCCAGTTCGCCGACCGGGAACAGGGTACGGGCGATCTGCTCGCCGCCGACGGCGTGGAGGAAGTAGCTCTGGTCCTTGTTCGGGTCCAGGCCCTTGAGCAGTTCGGTGCGTCCGTCGATGTCGCGGCGGCGCACGTAGTGGCCGGTGGCGATCAGGTCGGCGCCGAGGGCCAGGGCGTAGTCCAGGAAGGCTTTGAACTTGATTTCGCGGTTGCAGAGGATGTCCGGGTTCGGCGTGCGGCCGGCCTTGTATTCCTCAAGGAAGTGCTCGAAGACGTTGTCCCAGTACTCTGCAGCGAAGTTGGCGGTGTGCAGCTTGATGCCGATGCGGTCGCACACGGCCTGGGCGTCGGCCAGGTCTTCGCGGGCGGTGCAGTACTCGGTGCCATCGTCCTCTTCCCAGTTCTTCATGAACAGGCCTTCCACCTGGTAGCCCTGCTCCATCAGCAGGAGGGCGGAAACGGAAGAGTCCACGCCGCCGGACATGCCGACGATGACGCGTGCCTTTTGGAGAGCTGGTTCGGACATAGGTATGGGTGCGTATCTGGAAAAAGACGACGATTCTATCAGGCTGCGTCCTTCAAGGCGAAAACCTGCTCAGTTGCGGATCAGTGCCAGGCTGTGCAGCGGCCCGGCCAGGTAATCCTCGATGCAGCGCGGGACCAGCTCGCTGCGCCAGCGCTCGGGGTCGGCGGCCAGTTCTTCCGGGGTCATCCACACCGCGCGGACGATATCGCTGTCCAGGGCGCGATCGGCATGGTGCTTGACAGGGCGGGCGGCGAAGCAGATTCGCTGGTAGGTCACGCCGTTGCTGGGAGCGGTATAGAGGTAGATGCCGACCAGTCCGGTCAGTTCGACGTCCCACGCGGTCTCTTCGAGGGTTTCGCGCAGGGCGGCTTCGAGCAAGGTTTCGTTGGCTTCGAGGTGGCCGGCGGGCTGGTTGAACACGTGCTTGCCGGCCTTGAATTCTTCGACCAGCAGGAAGCGGCCCTGGTCTTCGACGATGGTGGCGACGGTGATATGGGGTTGCCAGGTCATGAAAGGTTCCTGTGTGGCTAGTGTGGTGTTTCAGAAATAACGA